>NZ_BBNN01000089.1 GCF_000829695.1 Streptomyces sp. NBRC 110035
GAGAACACCACGAACGCCGTGAGATCGAGGTCCTTGGTCGCCTCGTGCAGATGCCAGGCCGCATCCACCTTCGGACGCAGCACCCCCGACAGCCGCTCCCCCGTCAGCGACTCCACCACACCATCGTCCAGCACACCCGCCGCATGCACCACGGCCCGCACCGGATACCGGCCCACCAGACCCGCCACCGCAGCCCCGTCGGCCACATCACAGGCCTCCACCGACACCCGCGCACCCAACCCGGCCAACTCGGCGACCAACACCTCAACACCCTCGGCAGCCGCACCACGACGACTCACCAGCAACAGATCACGCACACCGTGCTCCACCACCAGATGCCGGGCCACCACACGGCCCAGACCACCCGTGCCGCCCGTCACCAAAACCGTACCCCCAGCCACATCCCAGACAACACCATCCCCACCACCCCCGGACACCACCCGCGCCAGACGAGGCACCAACACCTCACCACCACGCACCACCACCTCGGCCTCGGCCTCACCCACCGCCAGAGCAGCACCCAACAACCCGGCCGACAACACCACACCCGGCTCGACATCCAGCAGACCGAACCGCCCCGGATGCTCCGACACGGCCGACCTCACCAGACCCCACACACCGGACCCGGTCAGGTCGTCACCCGTGACCGCGCCCCGCGTCACGAACACCAGCCGCGACTGCGCACACCCCTCATCCGCCAGCCACGACCGCACCAGCTCCAGCGCCCATACGGTGACTTCGTGTACCGCGTCCACCGCTGCGGCGGTCTCCCCCGCAGCGGTCTGCGGTACGACGGCGAACACCGTCGCCGGCACCTCACCGGCCGCGACGAGCGCGCCGATGTCGGTGTGACGGGGCCCGGGCAGTGCGGCCAGGAGGTCGCCGGTGGTGGTGTCGAGGACGGCCGTGGAGGCGGTGTCGGTGCCGCTCGCCGGTGCGGCGGGGGTCCACGTGACGTGGAAGAGGGCGTCCCGGGTCGTCATGTCGACGGCGGTGTCGGAGGCGACGGCGCGCAGCACCAGGTTCTCGATGGTGGCGACCGGTGCCCCGGTGGGGTCGGCCACGGCGACGGACGCGGACTCGTCGCCGGTCCGGGTCAGGCGGACCCGGACGGCCCGGGCGCCGGACGCGTGCAGGGTGACACCTTCCCAGGAGAACGGGACGACTCCCCGCGCGAGTCCGCCGAGGGCGGAGATCTGCACGGACGCGTCGAGCAGCGCCGGGTGCAGGCCGAAGCCGGCCGCGTCGCGTTCGGCGGAGTCGGGGAGGGCCACCTCGGCGAACACGTCGTCACCCCGGCGCCAGGCGGCGCGCAGGCCCTGGAAGAGGGGTCCGTACTCGTATCCGCCCTCGGCCATGCGCTCGTAGAGACCCGTCAGGTCGACGGGCTCGGCGTCGGCGGGCGGCCAGACGGCGGTACCGAAGGCGGCGGTGTCGAAAGCGGGAGCAGTCCCCGGAGCGAGGACGCCGGTGGCGTGTTCGGTCCAGGGCAGGTCGTCCGCGCCCTCCGGCCGGGAGCGGGCGGTGAGGCCCCTGCGGCCCGCGGCGTCGGCCGGGCCGACCTGGAGGTGCAGTTGGACTCCGCCCTGCTCGGGAAGGACGAGGGGGGCCGCCAGGGTGAGTTCCTCGACGCGGTCGCAGCCGACCTCGTCCCCGGCCCGCAACGCGAGTTCGACGAAGGCGGTGCCGGGCAGCAGGACGTTGCCCATGACGACGTGTTCGCCCAGCCACGGGTGGGTGCGCAGGGAGAGGCGGGTGGTGAGGAGGAGACCGTCGGAGTCGGAGAACTCGACGGCCGCGCTGAGCAGAGGGTGGCCGGCGGAGCGCAGACCGGCGGACTCGACGTCCCCGGAGGACGCGTCGGGCGTGGGCCAGTAGCGCTGGTGCTGGAAGGGGTACGTCGGGAGGTCGGTGAGCCGGGCGCCGGTTCCGGCGAGAT
>NZ_BBNN01000088.1 GCF_000829695.1 Streptomyces sp. NBRC 110035
ACCGACATGCAGCGCATCGCCGCCTCCGGCGCCGCCCCGATCCCCGTCGAGCGCGGCCTCGCCCTCTTCGACACCGCCACCGGCTCCGCCGAGGCCCTCGTGGTTCCCATCGGCTCCACCGGCGGCGACCTGCGCATCCCCGGTGAGGTGCCGCCGCTGCTGCGCAACCTGGTGCGCGGCACCCGGCGCGCGGCCGCCACCGCCGTCGGCGGCGCGAGCACCGCCGCCGATCTGACGCGCCGCCTCCTGGCCCTCCCCGAGGACGAGCGCGTCCGCCACCTCGTCGAACTGGTGCGGGTCGAGGCCGCCGCCGTGCTCGGCCACTCCTCGCCCAAGGCCATCGAACCCGGCCGTGAGTTCCGCGAACTCGGCTTCGACTCGCTCACCGCCGTCGAACTGCGCAACCGCCTCACCACCGCCACCGGCCTGCGGCTGACCGCCACCCTCGTCTTCGACTACCCGACCCCGCACGGCCTCGCCGAGCACCTGGTCGCCGAACTCCTCGACGAACACGGCGACCTGGGCGCCCCCCTCGTGGCCGCCGACGTCGCCGACGACCCGGTGGTCATCGTCGGCATGGCCTGCCGCATGCCCGGCGGCATCACCACCCCCGACGAACTGTGGCGGATGCTCGCCGACGGCGAGGACCGCATCACCGCGTTCCCGACCGACCGCGGCTGGGACCTGGACGCCCTGTTCGGCGGAGGCCACGACAACCGGGGCGTCAGCGCCACCCGCCGCGGCGGCTTCCTGCACGACGTGGGCGGCTTCGACGCAGGCTTCTTCGGGATCTCCCCGCGCGAGGCCCTCGCCATGGACCCGCAGCAGCGCCTGCTCCTGGAGACCTCCTGGGAGGCGTTCGAACGCGCCGGCATCGACCCGCAGAGCCTGCGCGGCAGCGCCACCGGCATCTTCGTCGGCACCACCGGCCAGGACTACGCGACCCTGGTGATGACCTCCCGCGAAGACGTCGAGGGCCACGCCAGCACCGGTCTCGCCACCAGCGTCATCTCCGGCCGGGTCTCCTACGCCCTCGGCCTGGAGGGCCCGGCCCTCACCGTGGACACCGCCTGCTCCTCCTCCCTGGTCGCCCTGCACCTCGCCGCCCAGTCCCTGCGCAGCGGCGAGAGCTCCCTCGCCCTCGCGGGCGGCGTCACCGTGCTGTCGACCCCGATGAACTTCTCCGGGTTCACCCGGCAGGGCGGCCTGGCCGGCGACGGCCTGTGCAAGGCGTTCGCCGACGCCGCCGACGGCACCGGCTGGTCCGAGGGTGTCGGCATGCTCGTCCTGGAGCGCCTGTCGGACGCCCGCCGCAACGGGCACGAGGTGCTCGCCGTGGTCCGCGGTTCGGCCATCAACCAGGACGGCGCCTCCAACGGGCTGACCGCCCCCAACGGCCCCTCCCAGCAGCGCGTCATCCGCCAGGCCCTGGCGAGCGCGGGGCTCACGCCCGCCGACATCGACGCCGTCGAGGCGCACGGCACGGGCACGACCCTCGGCGACCCGATCGAGGCGCAGGCCCTGCTCGCCACCTACGGCCAGGGCCGCGACCCGGAGCGTCCGCTGCTGCTCGGCTCCATCAAGTCGAACATCGGCCACACCCAGGCCGCCGCCGGTGTCGCGGGCGTCATCAAGATGGTGCTCGCCCTGCGTCACGGTGCCCTGCCCAGGACCCTCCACGTCGACCGGCCCTCCACGCACGTCGACTGGGAGGCCGGCGCGGTACGGCTCCTCACCGAGCCCACCGCGTGGCCGGACACGGACCGACCGTGGCGCGCCGGTGTGTCGTCCTTCGGCCTCAGCGGCACCAACGCCCACGTCATCCTCGAACAACCCGAACCGGCCGCGGAGGACCCGGAGCCGGCCCCCGTACCGTCCGTCTCGCCGGTCCTGGTGCCGTGGCCGATCTCGGCGCGGTCCGAGGACGCCCTGCCGGGCCAGATCGACCGGGTGACGTCCTTCGACGCCGGGTCCGT
>NZ_BBNN01000087.1 GCF_000829695.1 Streptomyces sp. NBRC 110035
GGGGTGTGCGGGGCGGGGGGAGTCGGTGCTGGTGCATGCCGGTGCGGGCGGTGTGGGGATGGCGGCGGTGCAGTTGGCGCGGCATCTGGGTGCGGAGGTGTTCGCGACTGCGAGTGAGGGCAAGTGGGAGGCTTTGCGGGGTCTGGGTCTGGACGAGGATCACATCGCGTCCTCGCGTGATCTGGGTTTCGAGGAGAAGTTCCGGGCGGTGACCGGTGGCCGGGGCGTGGATGTGGTTCTGAACGCGCTGGCCGGGGAGTTCGTGGATGCGTCGTTGCGGCTGACGGCCGACGGTGGCCGGTTCCTGGAGATGGGCAAGACCGACATCCGTGATCCGCGGTCGGTCGAGCGGGTGGCCTACCGTGCCTTCGACCTGGGTGAGGCGGGTGCGGACCGTACGCAGGAGATGCTGCGGGAGCTGGTGGAGCTGTTCGCCGGGGGGGCTCTGCGGCCCCTTCCGGTGAGGGTGTGGGATGTGCGGCGGGCGCGTGAGGCGTTCCGGTTCATGAGCCAGGCCAGGCACGTGGGCAAGATCGTGCTGACGATGCCGCCGCGCTGGAACCCCGACGGCACCGTCCTGATCACCGGCGGCACCGGAGGCCTGGGCCGGGAACTGGCCCGCCACCTGGTGACCGCGCGGGGCGCGCGCCGCCTCCTCCTGGTGTCCCGCCGGGGCATCGAGGCCGAAGGCGCCGCCGAGCTGCGGGACGAACTCGCGGCCGCCGGAGCGGTCGTGGACATCACCGCCTGCGACATGGCCGAGCGCGAGGCGGTCGAGGCGCTCCTCGCCGAGGTCCCCGCGGCGCATCCGCTGACCGCGGTCGTGCACGCGGCCGGTGTGCTGGACGACGGTGTGGTGACCTCCCTGTCGGCGGAGCGGGTCTCGGACGTGCTGCGGCCGAAGGTCGACGCCGCCTGGCACCTGCACGAGCTGACCCGGGACCTGGACCTGGCCGCGTTCGTCATGTTCTCGTCGGTGTCCGGCGTGATGGGCAGCGCCGGTCAGGGCAACTACGCGGCGGCCAACGTCTTCCTGGACGCGCTCGCCCAGCAGCGGTCCGCGTCCGGCCTGCCCGCCCTCTCCCTGGCCTGGGGCGCCTGGGTCCAGGACGCCGGCATGACCGGCACCCTCTCCGACGCCAGTGCCCGGAGGATGGCCGCCTCGGCCGCACCGCCCCTCACCGTCGAACAGGGCCTCGCGCTCTGGGACGCCGCCACGGTCTCCGACGAGCCGTACCTCGTGCCCATCGGTGCCTCCGGCAACACCCGGATGCCCGGTGAGGTGCCGCCGCTGCTGCGCAACCTGGTGCGCGGCACCCGGCGCGCGGCCGCCACCGCCGTCGGCGGGGCCCGGGTCGCCGCGGACCTCACCCGCCAGCTCCTTCAGACGCGGGAGGAGGAACGCGTCCGCGTCCTGCTCAACCTGGTCCGCGGCGAGGCCGCCTCCGTGCTCGGCCACTCCTCGCCCAAGGCCGTCGAGGCCGACCGCGACTTCCACGACCTCGGCTTCGACTCGCTCACCGCCGTCGAACTGCGCAACCGCCTCACCGGGGTCACCGGCCTGCGGCTCCCGGCGACCCTCGTCTTCGACTACCCGACGCCCACCGTGCTCGCCGAGCACCTGGTGGCCGCGCTGCTCGAGGAGGAGCGGGTCGCCGGCACGCCCGCGGCCACCGGCACGGTTCTGCCCGCGACGGCCGACGACCCGGTGGTCATCGTCGGCATGGCCTGCCGGATGCCCGGCGGCGTCAGCTCGCCCGAGGAACTGTGGCGGCTCGTCGTCGAGGGCCGCGAGGGCATCTCGGCCTTCCCGACCGACCGCGGCTGGGACCTGGAGACCCTCATGCGCGGCGGCCACGGCGGCCACGGCCGCAGCGCCACCTCCGAGGGCGGGTTCCTCTACGACGTCGCCGACTTCGACGCCGGCTTCTTCGGGATCTCCCCGCGCGAGGCCCTCGCCATGGACCCGCAGCAGCGCCTGCTGCTCGAGACGTCCTGGGAGGCGTTCGAACGCGCCGGCATCGATCCGGCGACCGTGCGCGGGAGCCAGACCGGTGTCTTCGTCGGCACCAGCGGCCAGGACTACACCACCCTCGTCATGAACTCCAGCGAGGACGCCGAGGGCCACGCCCCGACCGGTCTCGCCACCAGCGTCATCTCCGGCCGTCTCTCCTACACCTTCGGCCTGGAGGGCCCGGCGGTCACGATCGACACCGCCTGCTCCTCCTCCCTGGTCGCCCTGCACTGGGCGGCCCACGCGCTGCGCTCCGGCGAGTGCAGCCTCGCCCTCGCGGGCGGCGTCACCGTGATGTCGACCGCCATGGGATACGCCGGGTTCACCCGGCAGGGCGGCCTCGCCCCCGACGGCCGCTGCAAGGCGTTCGCCGACTCCGCCGACGGCACCGGCTGGTCCGAGGGCGTCGGCATGCTCGTCGTCGAGCGCCTCTCCGACGCCCGCCGCAACGGGCACGAGGTGCTCGCCGTGCTGCGCGGCTCGGCCGTCAACCAGGACGGTGCCTCCAACGGGCTGACCGCGCCCAACGGCCCTTCCCAGCAGCGCGTGATCCGGCAGGCCCTGGCGAGCGCGGGGCTCTCGACCGCCGACGTGGACGCCGTCGAGGCGCACGGCACCGGCACGACCCTGGGCGACCCGATCGAGGCGCAGGCGCTGCTCGCCACCTACGGCCAGGACCGTCCCGCCGACCGGCCGCTGCTGCTCGGCTCGATCAAGTCGAACATCGGGCACGCCCAGGCCGCCTCCGGCGTCGCCGGCGTCATCAAGACCGTCATGGCGCTCCGCCACGGCCTTCTGCCCAAGTCCCTGCACATCGACGCGCCGTCGACCCACGTGGACTGGACCGAGGGCGAGGTGCGCCTGCTCACCGAGACCGTCGACTGGCCGGAGACCGGACGTCCGCGCCGTGCCGGTGTGTCGTCCTTCGGTATCAGCGGCACCAACGCGCACACCATCATCGAGCAGGCCCCGGAGACCGAGCCCGTCACTTTGGCCGTGGAGCCCGGGCGCGTTCCCGAGGCCGTGCCGTGGCCGGTGTCGGCCAAGTCCGAGGAGGCCCTGGAAGGCCAACTGGAGCGGATCACCTCCCTCGACTCCGACACCGCATCCGTGCTGGAGGTCGGCTTCT
>NZ_BBNN01000086.1 GCF_000829695.1 Streptomyces sp. NBRC 110035
GGGGTGATTCGTCAGGGTTCAGGTCTCGGTCGGGGGTTGCTGGTTCCTAGCCTCGTGGTGTCGAGTCCGGCTGTGGTGGGCGGGCGTTGAGCGAGGGTGGGTGGCATCTGTGCCGTCGTTGATGGCTGCCTTGCAGGCCAGGGAAGACGAGGTCCGGGCGTCCGCGGCCGAGGTGCGGGCGCGGCTGGAGGTGTTGACCGCGGAGTTGGCTACGGCCGAGGAGCAGTTGGTGCGACTGCGGATCACGCGGGAGACGGTGGAGGAGGTGTTGTCCTCACCGGTCGGCCCGGCGGTGCCGCCGGGGGTGGTGCTGGATACGGAGGGGGCGGTGCTGCCGCAGTTGGCGGAACTGGTGCCGGTGCTGTTGGCCGCCGAGGCGGCCGGGGACACGACGGTGACCTCCGAGCCGTATCGGCGGATCCTGATCGTGTTCGCCGAGGCGTCCGGGCCGTTGCGCTGCAAGGACGTGTGCGTCGGGGTGGGGTTGAGCACGGAGGCGAACCACACCGAGGGCATGCGTGGCAAGCTGAAGAAGCTGGTCGGGCGGGGGATCCTGGCCGAGGTGGAGCCGGGGTTGTTCGGGCTGGCCTGTCGGGCCGGTGCCCGGTGAGCGGCGGCGTGCTCGGCGGGGATCTGGCGGCGGCGGAGGCCGCGTTCGCCGCCTCGCGGGGCTTGTTCGAGCAGGTCAGTGCCCGGATGCAGTCCGTGGAGACCGGTTCGTTGACGCACTCGCAGCTGGAGGAGGTGCTGGGCGCGGACATGCGGGAGGTGACGCGGCAGCTGTATCAGGACCATCTGCGGCTGCGGGAGCTGACCGAGCAGCGCATCGAGCAGGTCGTGGACGCCGCCGGCCGGGAGCGCACCAGGATCGAGCGGGGCCGGCGGCGGATCCTGTCCACGGTGTTCGGGAAGGTGACCGTCGGCCGGATCGCCTACCGCGGCGACGCCGTGCCGGATCTGCACCCGGCCGATGCGGCGCTGAACCTGCCGGCCGGGATGCATTCGCACGGCCTGGCCAAACAGGTCGCCATCGAGGCGTCCCGGGGCTCGTTCGCCGAAGCGGTCGAGCGCGTCAACACCCTGACCGGCGCCGGGATCGGCCCGCGGCAGGCCGGCGAGCTCACCGTCGCCGCCGCCGCGGACATCGACGACTTCTATGCCGCCCTCGCGCCCGAGCCGTGCACGGACGCCACGCTGCTGGTGATGTCGGCCGACGGCAAGGGCGTGGTGATAAGGCCGGAGGCCCTGCGGGAGGCCACCGCGAGAGCCGCCGCGGCCAAAGGCGGCAACAAGCTGCACAAACGCCTGTCAGCCGGGGAGAAGAACGGCCGAAAGCGCATGGCCACCCTCGGAACCGTCTACGACGCCGAACCCGCGGTACGCACCGCCGACGACATCATCGCCGACCCCGACACCGGCGAGCAGGACACCACCCGCCGGAGCAAAGGACCCAGGGCCCGCTCCAAGTGGCTGACCGGATCGGTCAACGACACCTGCTCCCAGGTCATCACCGCCGTGTTCGACCAGGCCGAACACCGAGACCCCGACCACCGGCGCACCTGGGTGGCCCTCGTGGACGGCGCACCCCACCAGATCGATCTGATCAACGAGCAGGCCGCCGCCCGCGACGTGCAGGTGCACATCGTGATCGACATCATCCACGTCCTGGAATACCTGTGGAGCGCCGCCCACGCCCTGCACCCCGGCGGCAGCAAGGACATCGAGGCATGGGTCGCCCGCACCGCCCGCACCATCCTGGCCGGAGACGCCCTGACCGCAGCCGAGACGATCACAACGGCCGCCACCGACGCAGGGATCGCCCCGGGCCAGAACAAGAGCATCGACGACGCCGTGGCCTACCTCACCAACAAAGCCGACTACCTGCGCTACGACACCGCGCTGGCCGCCGGCTGGCCCATCGCGACCGGGATCATCGAAGGCGCATGCCGCCACCTGGTAAAAGACCGCCTCGACATCACCGGGGCCCGCTGGGGCCTGACCGGAGCCGAAGCCGTC
>NZ_BBNN01000085.1 GCF_000829695.1 Streptomyces sp. NBRC 110035
CGAAGCGCACCGCCTCACGGACATGGGTCACCCAGTACGCGGGCGTGGTGAGTTCGCCGGGTGCGGCGATGCGGCCGGTCACGTTGGAGACCACGGGCAGCAGCGGGTCGGCGTAGGAGAGGTTCTCGGCGACCCTGCGGAACTCCTCCAGCATCGGCTCCATCAGCGGCGAGTGGAACGCGTGCGACACCCGCAGCCGGGACGTACGACGCCCCCGCTCACGGAACACCCCCGCCACAGCCTCCACCGCCGCCTCAACACCCGAAACCACCACCGAAGAAGGCCCGTTGACGGCCGCGACCGACACCCCGTCGGTCAGGTACGGCAGCACCTCCGCCTCCGTCGCCTCGACCGCCACCATCACACCACCGGCAGGCAGCGCCTGCATCAACCGGCCACGCGCAGCCACCAACGCACACGCGTCCGCGAGGGAGAACACACCCGCCACATACGCGGCCGCGATCTCACCGATCGAATGCCCCGCCACGAACTCCGGCCGCACCCCCCACGACTCCACCAGCCGGAACAACGCCACTTCCAGGGCGAACAACCCCGCCTGGGCATACGCGGTCCGGTTCAGCGCCTCCGCGTCCTCGCCCCAGACCACCTCACGCAACGGCCGCCCCAGGTGACCGTCCAACCCCGCACACACCACATCGAACGCCTCCGCGAACACCGGAAAACGGCCGTACAGTTCACGACCCATCCCCAGCCGCTGCGAACCCTGACCCGAGAACAGGAACGCCGTGCGACCTTGCTCGGTCGCGCCGACGATCGCAGCCGGGTCGCTCTCCCCTACGCACACTGCGGCCAGGCCGCGCACGGCGGACTCACGGTCGTCGGCGAGGACCACGGCACGGTGGTCGAAGACGGAGCGCTGCGTGGCCAGGGAGCGGCCGAGGTCCACGGCGCTCAGCTCGGGGGCGGCCTCGACGCGGGCCAGGAGGCGTGCGGCCTGGGCGTGCAGGGCGGCCTCGGTCTTGCCGGAGAGGACCCACGGCACCACGCCGGGTGCGAGAGACGCGAGTCCGCCGCTTCCGCCGTCCTCCTCATCCGCCCTCTCGTACTCGGGCTGTTCGAGGACGACGTGGGCGTTGGTGCCGCTGATCCCGAACGAGGACACACCCGCCCGCCGCCGTCCCGAACCCTGCTCCCACTCCACCGGCTCGGTCAGCAGCTCCACCGCACCCGCCGACCAGTCGACATGCGACGACGGCGCATCCACATGCAGGGTGCGCGGCAGCACACCGTGCCGCATCGCCATCACCATCTTGATCACACCGGCCACACCCGCAGCCGCCTGCGTGTGCCCCAGATTCGACTTCACCGACCCCAGCCGCAACGGCCGGCCCTCCGGCCGGTCCTGGCCGTACGTGGCGAGCAGCGCCTGCGCCTCGATCGGGTCACCCAGCGTCGTCCCCGTGCCGTGCGCCTCCACCACGTCCACGTCACCGACCGACAGCCCACCACTGGCCAGCGCCTGCCGGATCACCCGCTGCTGCGACGGACCGTTCGGCGCCGTCAGACCATTCGACGCACCATCCTGGTTCACCGCACTGCCCCGCACCACGGCCAGCACCCGATGGCCATGACGCCGCGCATCCGACAACCGCTCCAACACCAGCATGCCCACGCCTTCGGACCAGCCGACCCCGTCGGCCGCATCCGCGAACGAACGACACCGGCCGTCCGCCGACAGACCACCCTGGCGCGAGAACTCCACGAACGTCATCGGCGTCGACATCACCGTCACACCACCGGCCACCGCGAGCGAGCACTCACCCGAACGCAGCGCCTGCGCCGCCCAGTGCAACGCCACCAGCGACGACGAACACGCCGTGTCCACCGTCACCGCCGGACCCTCGAACCCGAACGTGTACGACACACGACCCGACGCGATACTGGGGGCGCTGCCGTTGCTGCGGAAGCCTTCGTACTGCTCGTCGGTGAGCATGTTGCCGTAGTCGTTGTACATGACGCCGGCGAAGACGCCGGTCCGGCTGCCCCGCAGCGACACCGGGTCCATCCCGGCCCGCTCGATCGCCTCCCAGGTCGTCTCCAGCAGCAGACGCTGCTGCGCGTCCGTCGCCACCGCCTCCCGCGGACTCATCCCGAAGAAGTCCGCGTCGAAGGCGCCCGCGTCGTGCAGGAAGCCGCCGGCCTTGGTGTAGCTGGTGCCCGAGGCCTCCCGGTCGGGGTTGTAGAGGACATCGGCGTCCCATCCGCGGTTGACGGGGAACTCGGACACGGCGTCGACGCCGTCGGACACCAGCCGCCACAGGTCCTCCGGAGAGGACACCCCACCCGGATAACGGCACGCCATCCCCACGATCACCACCGGATCGTCCGCCACCGACGGCAGCGACCCCACCGGCACCACCGCGGCCGGCTCCACCACACCGAACAACTCGTCCAACAGACAGCCCACCAGGGCGTTCGCCGTCGGATAGTCGAACACCACCGTCGCCGGCAACCGCAACCCGGTCGCCTTGCCCAGCCGGTTCCGCAGCTCCACCGCCGTCAGCGAGTCGAAGCCCAGATCCTGGAACGCACGCCCCGGATCCACCGTCTGCGCACCCGCATGACCCAGCACCACCGCGATCTGACCACGCACCAGATCCAGCAGCACCTCACGCCGCTCGTCCCGGCCCAGACCCTCCAACCGCTGCACCAGACCGGCCGTCGCCACCGAACCGCCGGCAACCGACCGCCGCG
>NZ_BBNN01000084.1 GCF_000829695.1 Streptomyces sp. NBRC 110035
ATCATCGACATCTTCAGCCGCTACATCGTCGGCCACACCGTCGAGGCCGCCGAATCGGCCGCACGCGCCGAGGAGTTGATCCGGGAGACCATCCGCCGCAACGGCATCGTTCCCGAGACCGTGCACGCCGACCGCGGCACGTCGATGACCTCCAAGAGAGTCTCCCAGCTGCTGATCGACCTCGGCGTCACCCGGTCGCACTCGCGGCCGAAGACCTCCAACGACAACCCCTACAGCGAGGCCCACTTCAAGACCACGAAGTACATGTCCGACTACCCCGAGCGGTTCGATTCGCTGGCCCATGCCCGCGAGTGGTTCGAGGCGTTCATCGCGTACTACAACCACGAACACCGGCATTCGGGTATCGCCTGGCACACGCCCGCCAGCGTGCACTTCGGCACCGCCGAGGAGGTCCGCGACCAGCGGGCCGTCACCCTCGCCGAGGCATACGCCCGCCACCCCGAACGCTTCGGCCGCCGCCCCCGACCACCCCGGATACCCCAGCAGGCGTGGATCAACGACCCGGCCAAGCGCAGGGAACCCGCACCACAAACCTCATAACGTCACGACCGTCTCACTGGACTTGAAATCTTCCGTCGTCCGGACGGCGACGAGCGACGGTTGCCGGCGTTGGGCGTTGTGCTGAAGTATTGGGGTTGCGGCCACGACCTCGGTCTGTGGGTGCACCCGTAGGAGGCGGAGCGACGGGCACCGTCGCCGCGAGATCATTCAACGTGGCATTCACCACCGGCCAGCACATGTCGAGCGTGTCACGATTCGGGCTGTGTCCGGTCTGTTTCTCCGCCAAGGGATGAACGAGATTCCTGCACTGCCGGATGAGCTCCGAGGCCAGTTTGGCATCGTGCTCGATCCACTTACTCTCGTACGCAAAATCCAGGAAGTCTTTCAATCCCATGTTCCGCATCGGCTTCGGCATGCGTACGCCTGTGGTGCGCGTCTGTGCGGCATGCGCGAGCACTCCCTCCAGGAGGCTCCCGAGCATGATGACCGCCGACGTATAGGCGCCGTGCTCGTAACAGATGCGCGCCTCGTCCAGCCGGAGTTGCACAGTGGCAGCCAGCTCCGGATCGTTCACCACCTCGCTGATGGAGACCTTCAGCTCGACCCGCCGTAGCTGCCGCTCCTCGTGCTCAAAACCGGCTTGGCAGGGGATGAGGACCGGCTGGCCTCTTTCCTCCTCGATCCGGCGACCGTCAAGCACCAGAATCTCGTTGAGGCGCTTCAGCGTGGCGCGGTACTCCTGTTGCTGGTTGTAGTACTCAAGGCGATTCGCCAAACGCAAGATTGCGCGTTCAGCATCGTCTGTTCCGTCCTCCTGACGCTCCTTGAGGAGTTCCCTAGCCCACTTGTATCTTGGTGTGCCGTCGTACTCTGGCACGTCGTCCCAGCCCGCACGCTGGAAGAAGGCGGCTATCTCGTACCCCTTCCGGTAAAGCAGTGGCGTCTCGTCCCCGCAGATCAGGTGGGCAATCTCCGTCAGTGTGCTGTCATCGAAGATCTCGTTCACATCAGGCCCCTTCGAGAGAGACGGACGCATCCTCATCGAGCATGGCGTCGAGTTCATCGGTGGTGAGGTCGGCGTCGTCCATCTCGATCGGGGCCCAAATGCTCCCCGAGTCGCCCTGGGCCTCCTCGGTAACTCCGGGCCGGATCCCCAGAGCGTCAAGGCGCTTCCACAACGGGGTCAGCGAATCCTCGGGAGACAGGGCGAACTCGCTGCTGCGTATACGCCAGAACTGCCAGCCTGCCCGGCGCAGTTCCCGCTCCCGCTCGTAGTCGTCACGGATCTGGTCAGGGGTGGAGTGATACGGGCTGCCGTCACACTCCACGGCGAGGCGGCCCGTCTCTCCAACGACGACGAGATCGATGCGTTTGCCGCTGACTTTCCACTGAGGGACGACGTGGTAGCCACGTTCCTTGATCCTGCGGAAGACCCGCTGCTCGAAGAGCGAGTCGAACGGCTCGCACTGCTCATCGGGTGAAACGGCGGAAAGGCCGGGAGAGGTGCCCTGAAGTTCCGGCGGCGCCTGCATATAGGTGAGCAGGGAGTGGCGCAGGTCCCTACTGCGCAGCTGGTCCGGTGTGACGGAGGTGAACAGCCACATCTGGTCGCGGGCCCGGCTGGCAGCCACGTTGAACCGTCTTCCGTCGCCCTGGCCGGTCAGGGCCCGGGTGTTGTCGGCGTCGACGACCAGCGAGAGCAGGATGACGTCCCGTTCGTCCCCCTGGAACTGTTCGGCCGTGCCGACACGTATGTTGTGCCGCTCCTGGATCGTGGAGTCGATCTGCGTGTCGATGAGACTCTCCAAGAGCCTTGTCTGGTGTCCGGAACGGAGCACGATGACCCCGAAACTCCGTTTCGCATATGCTTCGTCCTCCGCGAGTTCCTGCAACTTGGCGACGATGCGTTCGGCCTCGGGCTTGTTGACCAGGGTCTCTCGCCGTCCCTCACAGTGACCTTCATGCACATGAACGACTTCGAGGGGCCGCAGTCGGTCCGCTCCGTACTGCCGCAGCGGCACGAGTTCGTTGTCGGGATAGAACTGGGCGGAGGACCACTTGATGATCTCCGGCATGCACCGGAAGTGCTCGGTGAGCCTGATCGTCTCGCTGAAGCGCGCAGACAGCAGGTCGTAGAGGTTGGACTTGGGGCTGAGTCCGTCCCGCTGCCAGTCGGTGAGATGGGGCAGGAGTGAGTCGAGGAGTTCGTTGAGCCGCTCGTGCTTGCCGCCTGTGTAAAACGGGACACACTGCTTGTCGTCACCCACGACGATGATCCTCGGAGCGAGCCACAGCAGCATCAGACCGTCCAGACCGACCTGGCTCGCCTCATCCACAATGACGACGTCGAAGGCGTCCGGCTCGGGATCGATCATTTCGGCCACCTGTTTGATCGGCATGACCCATGCCGGGACCGCGGCACGCGCGTCACGCATCGCGGAACGGGCGGCCTTCAGGTGCCGCTTGCCGAGTGCCGTCATTCCCTTGCCTGCGTTCGCCGTGGCCGACGCGTAGGCACTCAGCGCCTGTTTCTGTCCGGCCGTCATCCGGTCCAGGCAGTGATACAGCGCTCGGTCGGCCGCTAGTTGAGTCACCGTTCTCCTCAACTGCGTTTCGATTGCCTCCAATTCGCCTTCTAGTACTCCAGCCGTAGATCGTGATCTTCATGCTGGCTGGACGTCTTGGCGCCGGTAGTGGGCGGTCTTGGCCCGGGCTTGGTGGCGTCGTCGCCACTGCGACCAGCCCAGCCGGTGCGCCATGTCGTGGGCGGCATGGGTGACGAGCGTGGTGAACAGGTGCTGGATCTCGTTGCGGGTCAGCGGACTCAGTGCGCTGGTTGTCTGGTGCTGGTCACGTTCGAGTGCGGTCACCACAGCAAGGAAGGCGTGGGCGAGCATGGCGAGGGTGACCCAACGGTGCCAGGAGGTCCAGCGTCTGACCTGGTGTTCGTCGAGTCCGGCCAGTCCCTTCGACGATTGGAATGTCTCCTCCACCGTCCAGCGGCGCCCCGCGGTCCTCACCAGGGTCTGCAGGGTGGTCGGGTGGGTCGAGTAGCAGAGGTAGTGGGCGAGTTCGCCGGTGCGGCGGTTGCGGCGGACGAGGAGGTGCCGGTGGCCGGGACGCTCGTCGGTGACATGGGCCAGGGCCCAGTCGTAGTGACGGTGGCCCTTGGCTCCGGCTCCTGCGGACAGCTTCTGCCAGGCCCGTTTCGGGATCCGCCGGGCCAGGAGGTCGGCGCGGATCTTTCCGGCAGCGGTGGTGATGTGGTGCCGGCAGGAGACGGCGAGGACGTAGTTCTGGCCGCGTTGCTCCAGGGTGGTCCGCAGGTGGGTGTTGTTGC
>NZ_BBNN01000083.1 GCF_000829695.1 Streptomyces sp. NBRC 110035
GTTCGGCATCAGCTACGCGGTCCTGTTCGGAGGCTTCCCCTTCCGGCGGCCCGGTGGCGCGGTCGCCGGGACAATGATGGGCACCGCCTACGGGCTGGCGCTGGGCACCGGCTTTCTGCTCAGCCCGGTTCCCAAGGCGGTCGGAGCCGGCGTGTTCGGCGCGGACTTCGGGGCGAAGTTCGCGATCACCGTCTACCTCGCGCACGCCGGATTCGGCGCCCTGCTGGGCTGGCTGGTGCACCGCTACGGCACCCGCATCACCCCTCTGTGGAGCGTGGCCTGCGAGCTGCTGCCCTCCCACAGGGCCCGCACCGGCGGCATCTGAAAACGGCGGCGCGGGGATGAAACACCTACCCCGCGCCGCGCCGCGCCGCCAAGCCCGGCCGGGTACACACCGCTGCCACCGCACGCCCCGGGCGGTCACCGGCCCCCAAATGCTGGCCCCTTTGCCTGTCGAGGTCGACCCCGCAGCCTGTCCGAGAGCCCAGCTGGGGCAGGGGATGGAAGAGACAGTGGCCCGGGGCGGGTTCCCATGGGGCCGGTGTCCAGCCGGCCCCACGGGAACGCCCCTGAAAGGGAGTCCAGATGCGCACCAGGCACCTCCGCACGAGCGCCGCCATCGCCGCCGCGGCTATCGCCCTTCTGGCGGCGGGATGCGGCGACGGACAGAGCACGGCGAAGGAAGCAGCACCGCCCCGTGCGGCAGAATCCCCCGTCGGCTCCGCCGCTACCACCGACGGCGGCCAAGGCAAGAAGGCTGCGGTCCCGGCCGAGTTGAAGTTCACCACGACCACCGTGGACGGCCAGACGTTCGAGGGCACCTCGCTCGCCGGGAAGGACGCGGTGCTGTGGTTCTGGGCCCCCTGGTGCAGCGTGTGCCGGTCCGAGGCACCGACCATCGCCAGGACCGCAGCCAAGTGGGGCGACAAGGTCACCTTCGTCGGCGTACCGGGCCAGGGGCGCACCGCAGACATGAAGAAGTTCGTCGCCGACACCGGCCTCGAGGGCTTCCCGCACGCCATCGACACCGACGGCTCGCTGTGGTCCCGCTTCGGTGTACCCGCCCAGCCTGCCCTCGCCTTCATCAACGACGACGGCACGGTCAAGGTCGCACTGGGCCCCGTCGGCGCCAACCAGTTCGACGACGAACTCGAACGGCTGACCCAGAAGTGACCGGCATCCCCTACGCACTGGCACTCACCGCCGGAATGCTCGCGGCATTCAACCCGTGCGGCTTCGCAATGCTGCCTGCCTACCTGACCCTGTTCATCTCCGGCAGCCCCGACCGGACAACCGCCGAGGCGCGGCGGCGCGGTGCCCTGTCCCGCGCTCTGGTCGCCACCGCCGCCATGACGAGCGGCTTCACCTTTGTCTTCGGTGCCTTCGCACTCCTCGTCTCACCGCTCGCGCTGTCCGTGGAACGCTGGCTTCCCTGGGCCACCGTCGCCATCGGGATCGTCCTGCTGGCGCTCGGGGCCTGGCTGCTCGCCGGGCGTGACCTGAACATCCGGCTGCCGAAACTCCAACCCACCGGCCGCCCCGCCGACTCCGCCCGCTCCATGGCCCTTTACGGAATCTCGTACGCGATCGCCTCGCTGTCCTGCACCATCGGCCCGTTCCTCGCCCTGACCACCACCGCCTTCCGCACCGGCAGCCTGCCCGGCGTAGTCGGAGTCTTCCTCGCCTACGCGGCCGGGATGGGAACGGTCGTCGGCGCACTCACCCTCACGGTCGCCCTGTCCCGGCAGGCCGCCCTGGCCCGGATCCGCCGCGTCATGCCCTACGTCAGCCGCACCTCCGGCGCCCTGCTACTCCTCGCCGGCGCCTACGTGGCGTACTACGGCTGGTACGAGATCCGGTTGGTGAACGGCAGCACGGCCGAAGACCCCGTCATCTCCACCGCCACCCACTGGCAGGGCGCCGTCACCCGCTGGCTCAGCGATCTCGGCCCGACCCCTGTCCTGTGGGCGATCACGGTACTGCTCGCCGCCACCTGGACGGCACGGACACTGCACCGCCGTGGGGCCGGACAGCGACAGCGCAGCTCGGCCGGGGACCTCCACCAGCCGAACGTACCCGGTTCCTCCTCACGGTGAAGAGGCATGGCCGCCGTCCCGCGGCAGCCCATCTGCCCGTGGTTGCCGCTCGATGGTATGTGCCGGAAGGTCGGCTGCACGATCCACAGGGCGCGATTGCCATTCTTGGAAGCGTGCGGACGCTCGAAGCCAGGCAACACCGCCCAGGCGCGCTGGCCTTGCAGTCCGGTCCGACCGCAGGCCCAACTCGATATCTATGCCCACCGCCCGGACAGCTGCAAACTCATCGGCCAGCCAACACTCTCCTGCGTCGCGGGGACCGGGCGAGGCCAGAGCAGCCCGGCGTCACCGCCTGCCCCGCCGCCACGCCGACGCCCGTCTCGCCGCCGGTGTCCACGTCAACCGTCCCGAGACCCGCCTTACCATCGGCTGGTGACCGCCTGAACCCAGCGTCACCAGGCCGATGGGACAGCGACGTTCGAACGGCCCAGAGGAGGCATGTCCTCGGCCAGGTGTGAATGCTCCCGCAGGCGCCGCATTACTGACTTCGGCTCGTCAAGGTGACGCTGGATCGACGAGGGTCAGGTC
>NZ_BBNN01000082.1 GCF_000829695.1 Streptomyces sp. NBRC 110035
CTGGCTGGCCGAGCCGGCACCGGGCCGGTTCACCCTCGCGCGGAGCGTGAGCGGGCCAGGCGACGGGTCATGATCATGGTCATCGACCAGTAGATCATCGCCTCGGCGCTGCTGGTGGATCGTTCGAAGTCGCGGACAAGGCGGCGGCTTCGCATCAGGTGGGCGAAGAGCCGCTCGACGATCCACCGCTTGGGCAGCACCACGAAGCCGCGCATGTCGTCGCTGCGTTTGACGATCGCCAGGACCAGCGCGAGCGCGGCCAGGCAGTGCTTGACGAGGCTGCCGGTGTAGCCGCCGTCGGCCCAGACGAGTTCCAGCCGGTGGTGAGCGTCGGTCACCCGCTCAAGCAGCACCTTCGCGGCAGCTCGGTCGCCGATGTCCGCCGCGGTGACCATCACGCCCAGCAGCAGGCCGAGGGTGTCAACCACCACGTGCCGTTTACGGCCGTTGACCAGCTTGCCACCATCGAAACCGCGGCTGTCGGCGCCGACGACGGCGTCCGCCTTGACGGACTGCGAGTCGATCACACCGGCCGTCGGTTCCGCATCCCGCCCCGCCTCCTCGCGGACCCGGCCGCGCAGCCGGTCGTGGAACTCCCTGACCAGCACGTGGTCGCGCCAACGGCGGAAGAACGCATAGACCCGGTCCCACGGCGGGAAGTCGGCCGGCATCGCCCGCCACTTGATCCCGTTGTCCACCAGATAGCGCACCGCGTCCAGCATGGCCCGGTGGCAGTACGCCTCCGGCTGCCCACCCCGACCTCGCATCCAGCCCGGCACCGGCAGCAGCGGCCGGACCACAGACCACTCCGCGTCCGTCATGTCCGAGGGATACCTCCGAACACGCTCCGGGTGATCGGCCGCGTTCCCGAACCGGTGAGCGACACAATCACACGACAGAGCAGCCGAGTTGAACTCCACCGGCGCGAGCACGTACAACTGCGGCAACAGGGTCTCCTGGATCTCGGTCGGCTTCGCAACCCCGAGCTACCAAGAGGCCCTGCCTTCATGCCCGCAGCCAGCCACGGTCACCCGAACGAGACTCCCGTTCGACGCCCACCCCTCACGATCGGAACGACAACAGCTCCTGAAAGAGCGCGGCAAGCGCGGGGCGGCCTTCCAGGACTTTTCCCGGCACCGCCTCCTGCTGCGGCGCTTGACTGCTCAACTGTTGGCGTCGCTGACGCACAGCGTCGTACAGCGCCTGGGCGTCGGGGTGGTCGGTGAACTGGGGGTCATGGGCGAGGGCTTGCTCGAGTTGGTGCAGCAGGCCTTGGCTGCGCACGAACGGCGCTTCCACGGCCGGGCTGATCAGTGCCGTGAGGCCCGTGGAGTCATTGGCGGGGGCGTGGATGCTGCGGCTGGCGAGGTAGATCTCCAGGAGGTCGTTCAGGGCATCGGCGGGGTTGTACCAGCTGGGCTGGTCCAGGTGTGCCTGTGCTGCGTTGAGGGTGGTGACGAGTTTCGCCCAGGCGCTTTGGGTCAGACTCCGGGCGCTGAGCCAGTCGAGCTGGTGCATGCGGCCGGTCCAGGCGGCGAGGTGAGCGGCCGTGGTGTCCAGCTGGTCGGCTGCCTCGGTGAGCCGTTGCCGGGCGCTGCTGTCACCCGTCGGGTTCTGTTCAAGGTCGGCGAAGGCGAGGACGGCTTCGATGGCGGCGGCGTGGGCGCGGGCGTCCAGGCGTGCCTCGTGGGTGCGGTCGAGCTCGGTGAACCGCATCAGGGCTCGCTGCAGTTGTTCGCCGGCGGTGGTTCGGTCGGCGGCCTGCAGAGCGGCTCGCTCGTCAGCCAGGGCAAGTTCGAAGCTCGCGTCGGCTCGGGTCGCCGGGTTCAGGTCGGGCTGATTCTCCAGGGCGTTGAGGACGTCGAGGAGGCGGTCGGTGTCGGCGAAGTGGTCGCGGGCGATGCCGATCAGGATCGGCAGACGGTCCAGGGCGTCGGCAGGTTCGGTGCCGGTGATCTCGGTGAGCAGCGCGAGCAGCCGGTGCGGGGAGCCTCCCGCTACCGCCAGGCGCAGCAGGCCGGCGATCGCTGGCTGGGCGAGGGCGGCGTCGCAGTCGCCGGCGAGCGCGTCCTCTGCGAGCGTGGCCAGATCTCGTACGATTCGGTTGCCCAGGCGGGCGGCCAGCCCAGGTCGGGTGCACACGACGTCGAGCGCGTCGGCGAGGACCCAGGCCGAGTGAGGTTGGCGCAGGCCCTGAGCCGCAGCCGCGAGTAGGGGCGCAGCCTGCTCGGCCGGGATGGTGTCGATGCCGTCGGCCAGCGCAGTGAGGAGGTAGGGCAGTTGAGGCCCGGCGGCCATCGTGTCCACCTCAGCCACGACGGCGTCTGCTCCGCCGAGGTCCTCTAGGCCGGGTCCGGCGTCTAGTTCTTCATCGCTCGCCCGGCTGGCCCACTCTTGGAGGGCCTGGTCCACGCTCGGAGCCACTGTCCTCTCCTCTCTGATGGGCCGCGCCGGAAGCGAGCAGCTTAGAACAGGTGTTCGCTGTCGCTGGTGATGATGTGGTCCTCGGGTAGCAGGCCTTCGACCAGCTCCGGTTGGGCAGTGGTGAAGACGACCTGGAGTTCGGGCAGTTCCCGCGTCAGGGTCTGCAGCTCGCCGATCAGCCTACGGGCGGCGTCGGCCGTCATCTCTTCGGCGGCGACGGAGTCGATGAGCAGAAGCCCGGGGTGGGTGTCGATGTGCCGGGCGGCGCCGGCCCGCAGCAGGGCGATGACGGTGGCGACGCGCATGCGCAGACGGTCGCCGCGGCTGAGCTTTTTGAAGGGGTGCTTGACGCCTTCTTTGACGGGGTTGACGTTTCCATTGCGTTTGAGCGTGACGGAGTTCAGGTGCTGCACGCCGAACTGGCTGGAGAGGCTGACGATCTCGGAGTCCATCGTCGGGAAGAGGTAGTCCGCGGAAGCCTTCACCGTCGCCTCCACCAGCTGGTGCACCGCGCTGAGGACGTCTGGGATGGCGGAGACGGTCGGTATGGCCGGGGGCGCGGTGCCGGTCGCGGCCAGCCGGCCCTTCAGCTCTGCAGCCATCAGCTCTAGTTCGCGAAGCCGCACATGGGCGGGGGAAGCGGCGAGGGCGCTGCTCACGACCTCGGTGGCCTGCTGGTGCGCGGTGACGGCGGCGTCCGCGGCGGCCTGTATGGCGAGGTGGTGGGCGGCTGCGGCGGCCTCGGCTTCCTGGGCGGTGGCGATGTCGGTGGTGAGCTGCTCAAGCACGGCCTCGGCGATGTCCTCGGCGATCTCGGGCAGCGGGCGTGTGCACACCGCGCAGGTGGCCCGGTCCCGTTCTGCTGCTCGGCGCTCGTCACCGACCGGCTCTTCGCAGCGCGGGCAACAACTGGGATTGAGACGTCCGAGCACCCGGCGGGCCTGCCAGGTCTCCTGAGCGTCGAGCTGCGCCTGTTCGGCGCCCACCCGCGCGGCGGTAGTATCCGCCAGGCTCTGCGCGGCATCGTTCAGGCTCATGCGGAGTCGGTGCAGCTCCTGTGCCGCTTGGTCTGTCCGCTGCAGCAGCGGAGCGATGTCGGCCTCGGGAGCACCGCTCAGCTCCTGGATCTCCTGCTGCAGCAGGTCCAGCTGGGCCTGCCACTGGGCGCGCTCGGCCGACCGCGCGTGCAGGTCTCCCTCCGCCCGGCGTTGCGCCTGCCGCGTGGTCTTTGCCCGGCCCTTCACCGCGACGGACAGTTGGGCGTGGGCACTGCTGTAGGGGATGTCGACGAACAGTTCCAGCAGCTTGGCGGGCAGTCCGGGCGCACTAACGTCACCCAGGAGTAGTTCGTCACCGCCAGCGTTGAGGTAGCACGCCCCGAAGTAGGCGGGCCATCCGTGAACCTGGGGCGCTCCCTCTCCGTCGGCGCCGCCGGTGGCGCTCCACAGGCTGGTCCGTTCCATCCGCAGGGCATCCAGGAAGAAGGAGCCGATCACGCGCTCGACATCGTCGGTCCCGGAGCCCTTGGCGACCAGGCGCAAGGGGTTGTCGTCCGCGGCCGCCAACAAGGCCTGGACGGTATCGGCGGTCAAGATGTCGACGCTGACGGGGGGAAGCAGACCAGGGATCTGCTCCAGAGCGATCCGAGTGGGTTTGCCAGCCACCACGAGGTCCAGACGCAGCGTGCGTACCCAGGATTGGACGCCTGGTGGCAGATCGCGCGGGGCGCCGCGCAGCGGCCAGACCAAAAACTCCAGCAGGCTGGTCTTAGACGCTGTTGTCTTTCCGAGTCTGACGGCTGCGTTTTCGCTGGTCAGGGGTAGGGGCGGCGTCGGTGTGGGAGTGATGGGGTGTCGTTTCGTCGCTCTCGTGGAGGTCGCGGATGCCGTCGGTTGTCGGACTGCTGGAACAGCACGAGCTTGCCGCTCGTCGTCGTGTGGACGGGCTGCGTGAGGAAGCGGACCGCATCCAGGCCGAGCTCGCGGTGGCCGAGCAGGAGTGGTCGGAGTGGACGATCGCCCGCGAGCGTGTCGGTGCGGTGCTGTCCGCGCCGGGCAGTGACTCAGCCGGCGTGGTCACCGAGGTGCCAGAGGGTGTTGTGACGGGAGCGGAGGTGGAGGCGTCTGCGCCTTTGGTGGTGAAGGCGAGGTCACTGGTTCCGATGTGGCGCGAGGGCCTGGCCGGGACGGCACTGTCAGTGGACTACCAGCGCATCCTGGTCGCGATCGAGGATCGGGCCCGTCTCGGTCAAGGGCCGCTGACCTGTCAGGAGATGGCCACCGCGTTCGGCCTGGACGCGGTGCCGGCGAAGGTGGAGGCGTTGCGGTCGAAGGCGAAACGTCTGGTCGCGCGGGG
>NZ_BBNN01000081.1 GCF_000829695.1 Streptomyces sp. NBRC 110035
GCCGCGAGTGGTACTGGCTCACCCCCGACGAGACCGACCGGCCGGCCGGCACCGGCAGCGACCCCGCCGACGGCGAGTTCTGGTCCGCCGTCGAGAGCGGTGACGTCACCCGTCTGTCCACCGTCCTGGACATCACCGGCGACGACACCGAAGCCTTCAGCAGCCTGCTGCCCGCACTCGCCTCCTGGCGCCGCCGCCGCGCCCTGCGCACCACCCTCGACTCCTGGCGCCACCGCGTCCACTGGATGCCGCTGACCGGTGCCGCCGGACCCGTCCCCGCCGGCCGCTGGCCCGCGCTCGTCCCGGCCGGGCACGCCGACGACCCCTGGGTCGACGACGTCCTCGCCGCCCTCACCGCCCGCGGACTGCGCGTCGAACGCCACGACCTGACCGGCGCCGAGGACACCGCCGCCCTCACCGCCCTGCTCACCACCTCCGACGGAGGGGACCCCGCCGGAGTGCTGTCGCTACTCGCCCTCGACGAGCGGCCGCACCCCGACCACCCCGCCGTACCGCGCGGCCTCACCGCAGCCAAGGACCTGACGCACGCGCTGTCCGGCACCGGCACCCGCCTGTGGGCGATCACCCGCGGCGCCGTCTCCGTCGACAGCCGGGACCCGCTGACCTCTCCCGTCCAGGCCGAGACCTGGGGCTTCGGCCGCGCCGTCGCCTTCGAACTGCCGGACACCTGGGGCGGACTCGTCGACCTGCCGCCCACCCCCGACCCGCGTGCCCTCGACCGCCTCCCCGGCCTCCTCGACGGCACCGAGGACCAGCTCGCCGTGCGCGCCTCCGGCTCCTACGCCCGCCGGCTCGCCCGGATGCCGCTGCCCGAGCCCGCCGGGGACACCGACCCCACCGGCGCCTGGGCGGCCCACGACACCGTCCTGATCACCGGCGGCACCGGCGCCCTCGGCGCCCACGTCGCCCGCTCCCTGGCAGCCGCCGGCACCCGGCACCTGGTCCTCTCCAGCCGCCGCGGTCCCGACGCGCCCGGTGTCGCCGACCTCACCGCCGACCTCACCGCCCACGGCGCCCGCGTCACCGTTGCCGACTGCGACGTCGCCGACCGCGACCAGCTCGCCGGGCTCCTCGAGTCCCTCCCCGCCGACCTGCCGCTCACCGGCGTCGTCCACGCCGCGGGCGTCCTCGACGACGGCGTCCTCGACGCCCTCACTCCGGACCGCTTCGACGCCGTCCTGCGCCCCAAGACCCTCGGAACCGCCAACCTGCACGAACTCACCCGCGACCACGACCTGTCGATGTTCGTGCTGTTCTCCTCCGTCGTCGGCGTCCTCGGCAACGCCGGACAGGCCAACTACGCCGCCGCCAACGCCTACCTCGACGCCGTCGCCGAGCAGCGCCGCGCCGCCGGCCTGCCCGCCACCTCCGTCGCCTGGGGCCCCTGGGCCGACGCCGGCATGGCCACCGCCGACGTCCTCACCGACCGGATGCGCCACGACGGACTCACCCCGATGGCGCCCGACACCGCCGTCGCCGCGCTGCGCGCCGCCGTCACCGAGGGCGCCTCGCACGCCACCGTCGTCGACGTCGACTGGCCGTCGTACGCCGGCGTCCTGACCGCCGCCCGGCCCAGCCCTCTCATCGGTGACCTGCCCGAGGTCCGCCGCGCCCTGCAGGCCGCGAAGGCCGCCGCGCCCGACACCCACGCCCTGCACGACCGGTTGCGCGGCCTCGCCCCCGCCGACCAGGACCGTCTGCTCACCGACCTGGTCCGCGCCGAGGTCGCCACCGCCCTGCGCTACGCCTCGCCCGAGGCCGTCGACGTGCACCGCGCCTTCAAGGACCTGGGCTTCGACTCGCTCACCGCCGTCGAGGTGCGCAACCGCATCACCGCCGCCACCGACGTCAAGCTGCCCACGACACTCCTGTTCGACCACCCCAACACCGTCGCCGTCGTCGACCACCTCAAGGGCCGGCTGCTCGGCGAACAGCAGCGCACCGCCGCACCCGTGGTCGTCGCGGCCGGCGTCACCGACGAGCCGATGGCCGTGGTCGCCATGGCCTGCCGCTTCCCCGGAGGGGTCACCAGCCCCGAGGAACTCTGGGACCTGATGGTCGCCGAGGTCGACGCGGTGTCCACCCCGCCCGCCGACCGCGGCTGGGACCTCGACTCCCTGTACGACCCCGACTCCGAGCGGCAGGGCACCACCTACAGCCGTGAGGGCGGCTTCATCCAGGACGTCGCCGGATTCGACCCGGCGTTCTTCGGGATCTCCCCGCGCGAGGCCCTGGCCATGGACCCGCAGCAGCGCCTGCTGCTGGAGACCTCCTGGGAGACGTTCGAACGTGCCGGCATCGACCCAAGGACCCTGCGCTCCACCGCCACCGGAGTCTTCGTCGGCACCATCAACACCGACTACCAGGTCCGCCTCGGCGGTGCCGCCGCCCAGGAGCAGCTCGCCGGCCACCTCATGACCGGCAACGCCTCCAGCATCGCCTCCGGTCGGCTGTCCTACACGTACGGCTTCGAGGGCCCCGCCGTCACCATGGACACCGGCTGCTCGTCCTCCATGGTCGCCCTGCACCTGGCCCTGCAGTCGCTGCGCACCGGCGAGTGCACCATGGCCCTGGCCGGCGGCGTCACCATCATGTCCACCCCCGAGCCCTACGTGGAGTTCTCCCGGCAGCGCGGCCTCGCCCCCGACGGCCGCTGCAAGGCGTTCGCCGAGGGCGCCGACGGCATGGGCTTCGCCGAGGGCGTCGGCATGGTCCTGCTGGAGCGGCTCTCCGACGCCCGCCGCAACGGCCACCCCGTCCTCGCCGTGGTGCGCGGCTCCGCCCTCAACCAGGACGGTGCCTCCAACGGCCTCACCGCACCCAACGGACCCTCCCAGCAGCGTGTCATCCGCCAGGCCCTCGCCAACGCCGGACTGTCCGCCGCCGACGTCGACGTCGTCGAGGCGCACGGCACCGGCACCCCGCTCGGCGACCCGATCGAGGCCCAGGCCCTGCTGGCCACCTACGGCCAGGGCCGTCCCGCCGACCGGCCGCTGCTGCTCGGCTCGCTGAAGTCGAACATCGGCCACACCCAGGCCGCCGCCGGAGTCGGCGGCATGATGAAGATGGTGCTCGCGATGCGGCACGGCATGGTGCCCAAGAGCCTGCACATCACCGAACCCACCTCGGTCGTCGACTGGTCCGGCGGTGCCGTCCGCCTGGTCACCGAGGCCACCGACTGGCCGGACGCCGACCACCCCCGCCGCGCCGCCGTGTCCTCCTTCGGCATCAGCGGCACCAACGGCCACCTCATCCTCGAACAGGCCCCGGAACCCGAGCCGGCCGACGGGGCCGGGGACCCGGTCGCGGAGACGGACGGCGTCCTCACCGAAGCGGTCCGGGCCCCGGCGTGGCTGCCGTGGGTGGTGTCGGCGAAGTCGCGTGAGGCGGTGCGGGAGCAGGCCGGGCGGCTGGCGGCGTCCGTGCGCGGCAGTGGCGCGGGTGCGCTGGACGTGGCGCACTCGCTGGTGTCGACCCGGGTCGCGATGGAGCACCGCTCGGTCGTCGTCGGCAGCGGTCCCGAGGACCTGCTCGCCGGACTCGACGCGCTCGCCGCCGACGAGCCGTCCGCCCGCGTCGTGAACGGCGTCGCCGAGACCGGACCGGGCGTTGTGTTCGTCTTCCCGGGCCAGGGTTCGCAGTGGGTCGGCATGGCCGTCGAACTCCTGGAGACCTCGCCGGTGTTCGCCGCCCGTATGGCGGAGTGCGCGGCTGCTCTGTCGCCTCATGTCGAGTGGTCGTTGCTTGATGTGGTGGGGGGTGTGGAGGGTGCCGCGTCGTGGGAGCGGGTGGATGTGGTGCAGCCGGTGTTGTGGGCGGTGATGGTGTCGTTGGCGGAGGTGTGGCGTTCGTGCGGGGTGGAGCCGGCTGCGGTGGTGGGTCATTCGCAGGGTGAGATCGCGGCGGCGTGTGTGGCGGGTGGGTTGTCGTTGGAGGATGCGGCGCTGGTGGTGGCGTTGCGTTCGCGTGCGTTGCGTGCTCTGTCGGGTCTGGGTGGCATGGTGTCGGTGGCGTGTGGTGTGTCGGTGGTGGGGGAGTTGGTCGGCCGGTGGGAGGGCCGGGTGTCGGTGGCGGCGGTGAACGGGCCGTCGTCGGTGGTGGTGTCGGGTGACGCGGACGCGTTGGACGAGTTGCTGGTGGTGTGTGAGGCGCAGGGTGTGCGGGCGCGTCGGGTGGCGGTGGACTACGCGTCGCATTCGGCTCATGTGGAGCGTATCGAGGCGGAGTTGGCGGAGCTG
>NZ_BBNN01000080.1 GCF_000829695.1 Streptomyces sp. NBRC 110035
TGACACCGTCCGCTTCGCCGACGGCGTGCGCGCCCTGGCCGACGGGGGAGCGGACGCCTTCCTCGAGATCGGCCCCGGCGCCGTCCTGACCGCCCTGACCCGGCAGACCCTCGGTGACGAGGCGGACGCCGTGGCGGCGCCCGCCCTGCGCGCCCGGCACGACGAGCAGACCACACTGCTCACCGGACTGGCCGAACTGCACGTCGCGGGCGTCCGCGTCGACTGGGCCGCCTGGTTCGAGGGAACCGGCGCCCGCCGCACCGACGTCCCCACCTACCCCTGGCAGCACCGCGCCTACTGGCCGCGGCCCCTCGCCTTCGCCGGGGACGTGGCCGGCGCCGGACTCACCCCCGCCGAACACCCGCTGCTCGGCGCGGCGGTGTCACTGGCCGGTACCAGCGGCGTGCTGCTCACCGGGCGGGTGTCCCTGCGCACCCACCCCTGGCTCACCGACCACACCATGGGCGGCATGGTCCTCTTCCCGGCCACCGGATTCCTCGAACTGGCCGTGCGCGCCGGCGACCAGGTGGGCTGCGGCCGGGTACAGGAACTCACCCTCACCACCCCGCTCGTGCTCGACGCCCGGAGCGCCGTCGCCGTCCAGGTGAGGGTCGGCGCCCCCGACGAGTCCGGAGGCCGGGAACTCGGCATCCACTCCCGGTCCGCCGACGCCCCCGACGAGCCGTGGACCCAGCACGCCGCCGGTGTCCTCGTCCCCGACGAGCGGCAGGTCGAGTTCGACGCCGCCCAGTGGCCGCCGCAGGGCGCCGAACCCCTCGACCTGACCGGCTTCTACGAGCGCACCGAGTACGGTCCCCTTTTCCAGGGTCTGCGCGCCGCCTGGGCCCGCGGCGAGGAGGTCTTCGCCGAACTGGAGCTGCCCGGCCGCGCGGACGACGCCGAACTGTTCGCCCTGCACCCGGCCCTGCTCACCGCCGCACTGCACGCCGTGGAGTTCGTCGAGCTGAAGGACGCCGACCAGGGCCTGCTGCCGTTCTCCTGGTCCGGGGTGTCCCTGCACGCCTCCGGTGCCGCCCGGCTGCGGGTGCGCCTGGCGAAGGCCGGGGAGGACACCGTGTCCATCGCAGCCGTCGACCCCGCCGGCCGGCCCGTACTGTCGGTCGAGGCGCTGGCCCTGCGCCCCTCGTCCGCCGCCCGGCTGCTCGGGCCCGGCGCCGCCGGCCGGCCTGCCGCACCGGCCGCGCGTGCGGCCCGCCCGGCCGCGACCGTCTCCACGGTGCCGGTCCGCGCCGCCGACACGGCCTCCTTCCTCGACCGGCTGACCACCTTCGGCGCCGCCGAACAGGAACATGCCCTGCACGACCTGGTCGTCACCTGCGCCGCGGAACTCCTCGGCCACCCCGACACCTCCGAGGTCGACCCCGAACGGGACTTCCTGGAGCTCGGCTTCGACTCCCTGATCAGCATCGAACTGCGCCGCAGGCTCAGCGAGGCCACCGGCCTGCAACTGCCCGCCAGCATCGTCTACGACAGCGGCTCCCCGAACGGCCTCACCTCCTGGCTGCTCACCGAACTGGGCGCCCAGGGCGGCGGTTCCGTCTCCCGGGGCGGCGTGCCGGGCGGCCCGGTCGAGAACGACTCGATGGAGAGGCTGTTCCTCGACGGCATCGCCCAGGGCAAAACCCGGGAAGCGCAGCGCATGCTGGCCACCGTCGCCGCCCTGCGGCCCACCTTCGAGGCGACCGCCGAACTGGAGGACCTGCCCTGGCCGGTGACGCTCGCCGAGGGCCCGGCCGCCTCGCGGCTGGTCTGCGTCAGCGCGCCCACCGCCAACGGCGGCGTCCACCAGTACGCCCAGCTCTCCGCGCACTTCCGGGGCAGCCGCGACGTGGCCGCGCTGCCGCTGGTCGGCTTCGCCACCGGTGAGGCCCTGCCCGCCGGTCCAGAGGCCGCCGCCCGGGTGATCGCCGAGAGCGCCCTGCAGGCCGCCGACGGGCAGCCCTTCGTCCTCGTCGGCCACTCCTCGGGCGGCTCCCTCGCCTATGCCGCCGCCGGCGTGCTGGAGACCATGTGGGGCATCCGCCCCGCCGCCGTCGTACTGCTCGACACGCTGAGCATCCAGCACAAGAACGACGAGGGCATGGACTTCTCGGGCATGATGCGGTTCAACTTCACCGCCGTCGACGACTCTCCCGTACGACTGACCAACTCCCGGCTGTCCGCGATGGGCCGGTGGATGGTGCTGCTCAACGCGCTCGACGTGCACCCCACCACCGCGCCCGTACTGGAGATCAAGTGCACTCGCGCCCTCATCGAGGGCGTGCCCGCACCGGACGCCGACACCCTGCACGAGCCCCTGGTGCCGTCGGCCACCGTACGGCCGGTCGACGCCGATCACCTCTCCCTGATCCGTGAGGACTCCGCGAAGGCCGCCGCCCTCATGGAGGAATGGCTGACCGCCCTGGAGGAATCGGCGGTCTCCGCCCAATAACCCGCGACGACTGGGGGAATCACCAGTTCTCCCTCCCGGGCCGGACGTGCGTGGTACCCACCACCGCGTCCGGCCCCGCCTTTCTCCCCAGGCTCTAGGGAAACCCGCAGTCCGGGACGGCCAGACTGGCCACCGGACCGGGTCGGGCCTACGACCCGGACCGGAAAGCCACCGGGCGCGCCCTGCGCGCACCGCGGGTTTCCGAACAGGGTCGGGGCGTGGAATCCGGAGACCGCCGCTCTCCGCGTTTTCCGGAATCTGAGTGAGAGGTGGGCACCTGATGTCGAACGAGGACAAGCTCCGCGCGTACCTCAAGCGGGCGATCGCCGACCTCCAGGAGGCCCGGCAGCAGCTCAGCGACGCCGAGAACCGCGACCGCGAGCCCGTCGCCGTCGTCGCCATGGCCTGCCGCTACCCCGGCGGCGCCCGCTCACCCGAGGAACTGTGGGAGCTGGCCCGGGACGGCGTGGACGCGATCTCCGCGTTCCCCGCCAACCGCGGCTGGGACCTCGACCGGCTGTTCCACCCCGACCCCGCCCACCACGGCACCACTTACACCCGCGAGGGCGGCTTCCTGCACGAGGCCGGCGAGTTCGACCCGGCGTTCTTCGGGATCTCCCCGCGCGAGGCCCTGGCCATGGACCCGCAGCAGCGCCTGCTCCTGGAGACCTCCTGGGAAGCCCTGGAGCGCGCCGGGATCCTCCCCGACTCCCTCACCGGCAGCCCCACCGGCGTCTTCGTCGGCACCGGGCACGGCGACTACGACAGCGCCTCCCGGGGCCGCCAGGAGGAGGTCGCCGGACACCTCCTGACCGGCAACACGGTCGCCGTCGCCTCCGGCCGGCTGTCCTACACGTACGGCTTCGAGGGCCCCGCCGTCACCGTCGACACCGCCTGCTCCTCCTCCCTGGTCGCCCTCCACCTGGCCGTGCGCTCGCTGCGTCAGGGGGAGTGCTCCCTCGCCCTGGCCGGCGGCGCCACCGTCATGTCGACGCCGAAGATGTTCACCGAGTTCGCCCGCCAGCGAGGCCTGGCAGCCGACGGCCGCTGCAAGGCGTTCGCCGCCGCCGCCGACGGCACCGCCTGGTCCGAGGGCGTCGGCATGGTCCTGCTGGAGCGGCTCTCCGACGCCCGCCGCAACGGCCACCCCGTCCTCGCCGTGGTGCGCGGCTCCGCCCTCAACCAGGACGGTGCCTCCAACGGCCTCACCGCACCCAACGGACCCTCCCAGCAGCGTCTGATCCGCCAGGCCCTCATCGACGCCGGGCTGTCCGCCGCCGACGTCGACGTCGTCGAGGCGCACGGCACCGGCACGACCCTGGGCGACCCGATCGAGGCCCAGGCCCTGCTGGCCACCTACGGCCAGGACCGTCCCGTCGACCGGCCGCTGCTGCTCGGCTCGCTGAAGTCGAACATCGGCCACACCCAGGCCGCCTCCGGTGTCGGCGGCGTCATCAAGATGGTGCAGGCCATGCGGCACGGCACGCTGCCCAAGAGCCTCCACATCGACGCGCCCACTCCGCACGCCGACTGGGCCGACGGCGCCGTCGACCTGCTCACCGAGCACACCGACTGGCCGGAGACCGGCCGGCCCCGCCGCGCCGCCGTGTCCTCCTTCGGAGTCAGCGGCACCAACGCCCACCTCGTGCTGGAACAGGCCCCGGAACCCGAGCCGGCCGACGGGGCCGGGGACCCGGTCGCGGAGACGGACGGCGTCCTCACCGAAGCGGTCCGGGCCCCGGCGTGGCTGCCGTGGGTGGTGTCGGCGAAGTCGCGTGAGGCGGTGCGGGAGCAGGCCGGGCGGCTGGCGGCGTCCGTGCGCGGCAGTGGCGCGGGTGCGCTGGACGTGGCGCACTCGCTGGTGTCGACCCGGGTCGCGATGGAGCACCGCTCGGTCGTCGTCGGCAGCGGTCCCGAGGACCTGCTCGCCGGACTCGACGCGCTCGCCGCCGGCCGGTCCGCCCCCGGCCTCGTCGACGGCACCGCCACCGAAGGCGACGGCGTTGTGTTCGTCTTCCCGGGCCAGGGTTCGCAGTGGGTCGGCATGGCCGTCGAACTCCTGGAGACCTCGCCGGTGTTCGCCCAGCGGATGTCTGCCTGCGCCGACGCGCTCGCTCCTCATGTCGAGTGGTCGTTGCTTGATGTGGTGGGGGGTGTGGAGGGTGCCGCGTCGTGGGAGCGGGTGGATGTGGTGCAGCCGGTGTTGTGGGCGGTGATGGTGTCGTTGGCGGAGGTGTGGCGTTCGTGCGGGGTGGAGCCGGCTGCGGTGGTGGGTCATTCGCAGGGTGAGATCGCGGCGGCGTGTGTGGCGGGTGGGTTGTCGTTGGAGGATGCGGCGCTGGTGGTGGCGTTGCGTTCGCGTGCGTTGCGTGCTCTGTCGGGTCTGGGTGGCATGGTGTCGGTGGCGTGTGGTGTGTCGGTGGTGGGGGAGTTGGTCGGCCGGTGGGAGGGCCGGGTGTCGGTGGCGGCGGTGAACGGGCCGTCGTCGGTGGTGGTGTCGGGTGACGCGGACGCGTTGGACGAGTTGCTGGTGGTGTGTGAGGCGCAGGGTGTGCGGGCGCGTCGGGTGGCGGTGGACTACGCGTCGCATTCGGCTCATGTGGA
>NZ_BBNN01000079.1 GCF_000829695.1 Streptomyces sp. NBRC 110035
GCCGACCTCCTGGCCCGGCGGATCCCGAAACGGGCCTGGCAGAAGCTGTCCGCAGGAGCCGGAGCCAAGGGCCACCGTCACTACGACTGGGCCCTGGCCCATGTCACCGACGAGCGTCCCGGCCACCGGCACCTCCTCGTCCGCCGCAACCGCCGCACCGGCGAACTCGCCCACTACCTCTGCTACTCGACCCACCCGACCACCCTGCAGACCCTGGTGAGGACCGCGGGGCGCCGCTGGACGGTGGAGGAGACATTCCAATCGTCGAAGGGACTGGCCGGACTCGACGAACACCAGGTCAGACGCTGGACCTCCTGGCACCGTTGGGTCACCCTCGCCATGCTCGCCCACGCCTTCCTTGCTGTGGTGACCGCACTCGAACGTGACCAGCACCAGACAACCAGCGCACTGAGTCCGCTGACCCGCAACGAGATCCAGCACCTGTTCACCACGCTCGTCACCCATGCCGCCCACGACATGGCGCACCGGCTGGGCTGGTCGCAGTGGCGACGACACCACCAAGCCCGGGCCAAGACCGCCCACTACCGGCGCCAAGACGCCCAGCCAGCATGAAGATCACGATCTACGGCTGGAGTACTAGCTCCAGCCACAGGGCACGAACCTCATCATCGGAATCCTTCAATGCCCTTGGAATAGCGGGTCCATCGAGTGGAACCAGGGCCGCGCCGGGCTGCGCTGATCCGAGCGGCATCACCGAAAGAACATACGCGAAGGTCGTCACTAGTTCGCGCACTGCCACGGAATCGAGGGGTGGCGTCAGCTTTGCAGCGAGCTTCTGCACGTTGAGGCCTACCTCAAAAAAGCCCTCGGCTCCTTCGCAGGCGACACCGGCAAGTTGCGCCAAGTCCGGTACGACAGCCGAGTCATGCCGGTATGGGGCGAGGTCCGGCGTAGAAAGCTGGTCACGCGACGTGCTGTCAACGGGGTTTACGTCGTGATCTTCAGATTCCACACGTTCCACTTCTTGCCCCGCTCACATCACACAGTCGGCGTTGGTGTATTCAGTCAACCAGAACCGAACCGCGCACTCAAAACGGGTATTTGCGCGATCTTCTCCGCCGTCAGGTCGTTCCAGACCAGCCCCGGTGGCCGGCGCCGGTTGGGGCACTGAATCACCTCGTCTGGCGTCACGATCAGGTCGACACTGAAGTCGTGCTCTGTCTCGGGGATCTCCTCGTCGACCACCTGGAGCTGGTGGACGGGCGCCACTATGACTGTCTCGTCGGTCACCAGCCCCGCCTCGATCAGGAGCGCGACCTCCAGGTCGGAGTACCCAGCACCCTTACCTATGCGCGCGCCGGAACGGTTGACCGCGACGCTGCCGCAGATCACGACGTCGATCAGCCGCATGTCTTCGACGCCGACACGTCGAGCGACCTGCGCGGCGCCCTTCTTCTCGGCGGCCTGCTCGATGGGAAGTTCGAGCGTCTCTGGATCCAGCACATAGAACGGCTGGAGGCTCGCCATCCTGGGGACCGCCATATAGAGGAGCTTGCCGTCCTGGAGCGCGCGGATACGGATCGGGAGCTGTGCCCAGTCGGGGTTCGCCTTGACCGTCCGGGCCTGCTGCCACACGTCAAGCTCGGCCAGACGTTCGGCGGTCGCCTCCGCTCCGTAGAACCCGGGGATCTTGCCGTACGAACCTTCCGGTACGGCGCCTTCGCGCTCCAGCAGACGCCACACCCGGTCGCGGACGGCTTCCTTGGCCTGGTCGATGTTCCCCACGCGTCCCACCCGTACTCGTTCTAGATCGCCGCCATGAGGGCCAGCAGGCGATCGTTGACGTCCTGCACCCACGGTTCGTGCCGCCACTCGCGAAGCTCACGACCAGCAGCAAACGCTAGGTTAAGCCCGCCACCTCCGCGCGTCAGCTCAACGGCGTCGATCGTGCGGTGCAGGGTGTCCGCTGCCTCGTCGAGCTTGCGTTGGCGGATGAGCGACAAGGTCAGATTTCCCAGCGCGATCGCCTGACTCTTCTTCTTGGCCGCGAGCGCCCTGGCCGTCGCACGCAGAATCGGCTCGGCGCGATCGGGGAGATCAAGAAACAGGTAGCAGGACCCCGACAAGCGGCTGAACTCGTTGACTGTGTAGTACTCGGCCGCGACGTCGTCGACGCTGACACGATCGAACTGCGCCTCGGCTCGACGTAGAGCGTCCTCGCACGAGGTCAGGTTGCCCGTCATGGCGTACCCTTCGGCCACGTGCAGCAGGCTCAGCCCGGCGAGCGACGGACTGGCCTGCATCGCCACTTCGGCCGCCTGTGCAGCCAACGACAGCCCTCTGCGGGGGTCTTTCTCGCCGTACAGCGCGACGAAGCTCTTACGAAGCGTCGCGTACGCCTCGGCGCAGGGGTCACGAGCCTGCCGGGCCGCGGTTACGGCCTGGTCGAGATACGCGATCGGGGCGCCATGGTCGCGCCGCTGGCTGACGTCCCACACAAGCTGCCCCATGAACGTGGCTGACTCGGCCTCGACCTCGAACAGCGCCTTACGCACGCGGGGGTTGGCCGCGCTTTCGCGAAGTAGCGTCACCTGGCTATGCACCTGGCCGGCGGGCCCGATGAGCGCCGTCGAGGGTGCCTTGTCGTACCGCTCGTCGAGCTGGCGGATTCGCTCATGCAGGTGCGCAACCGCCACCAGGTCTACCGACGCCGGGTGTTCGAGGACGTAGCTCATGCGCTCGCTGGGCCGGGCCTGAATGACCGTCACATCGTCGAGGAGCGTCTGCAACTCGTCGGCCGTCACCTTGAGCGCGGCGGCTAACTTGGGACGCATCCAGGGCTGTGGCACGCTCTCGGCCGTTTCCCAGCGCACCACCGTCGAGCGCTCGACGCCCAGGCGCTCGGCGAGCTTTTCCTGGCTGTAGCCCGCCGACTTGCGACGCTGCGCGAGCCGTATGCGCTTGCTCGCCATGTGCCGTGCCTCCCACGGTTCGGGGTGCGCCCAACCATAGCCAGACGGGGGCTATTTGCCCAGGTCGGACCGGTCAACGCCTCTTTTTTGCGGCAGTTCTACCCCTCGTACGCGCTGGGTTTCCCCAGGTCAAACGGCTTTTCTGGCCCGTATGCCGGTCCGGTGGCGGAGGGGTAACGCCCGCCGCCGGACCGGATTCCAGACGCCGGAGGGAATCCAATGCGACCAGCAATCTACGGCTATATGCGCGTCGTCGGTAGCGACATTGAGGACGACGAAGCTCGACGCATCAAGGGGGAACTCGCCGACTATGCCCAGCGCGAGGGCTTCGCGCTCGATCAGGTGTTCACGGAGAACATCCGGTGTTCCGAATCTGCGTTCTACGCCATGCTCGAAGCTCTGAAGCGGCACGAGGTCAAAGACGTACTGGTGCCGTCGCTCTGGCACTTCGCTCGACTGCCGGGGCTCCAGGAAGCCATGCGCCAACACATCGAGCAGGAGACCGGCGCTCGTCTCTGGGTAGTGCAGGGGCGGCAGCAGTGACCCACGTACCTGATTCAGCATTCGCCTATATGCGTGTGTTCTGCGACGTTACCGACGAGCAGCTGTACACCATGGAACAACGCATCGCTCGGTTCGCCGGCGGGCAGGGACTCCAGCTCGCCACGATCTTCTGCGAGCACGACAACGGCTCGCAGGCGGTGTTCGACGAGATGGTCGAAGCATTGCAGCGCACCAAGACCCAGCACCTGATCCTGCCGTCGCTGCGCCACCTGTCACCGCAGCGTCTGTTGCAAGAGGCCATGCTGACGCGTCTTGAGATCGACACCGATGCCGAAGTGTACGAACTGAGTGATCGCCCGTGACTTTCCCAATCGGCGACGGCAGCCGACAAACGACTGCGGAGCAGCAGCCTCGTGTGCGCATGTCTGACCGCCTGGATCTGGCGGCAGTACTTACCGCGGTGAGCTGTTCGCGGGCATTCACCAAGCTGACACTGAACCGTTGGGGTGCGTCGTCCATTGTGGACGACGCGCTCATTGTTGTATCTGAACTCGTTACCAACGCCATAGAGGCGACGGGCGTCACAACACCACATCCCGCCTGGACCGAACTAGACGCACTGCAATGCGTCACGGTGCGGCTGGTCGGGCTGGACACCTCTGTCGTGATCGAGGTGTGGGATATCGATCCTCATCTGCCCGCTGAAAGCCAAGCCGAGCTCGACGCCGAATCCGGTCGCGGCCTGTGGCTGGTCGGCGAACTGACGACAAAGTGGGGCTCGTACCCGGTGGCAAGGGGCAAGGTGGTGTGGGGTGAGGTAGCTGTGACGAGTGGCTGAATGTCGAATGTCGAGAGATGTATGGCACCTCGCCTTTTTGGGCGGGGTGTTCTTCTTTAGACCTCTGTTAGTGAGTTCTGTTGTAAATTCTACGTCTATGCAGAATGACAAATATATGTCATAAATAGTATGGCTCTTTCAGTCACATAGGAACTGATTCGAGGGGTGGCCGTGCCGATAGGCACAGGCCACCCTTTGTCATTTCCTCGTTCATTCACAATTCGTGCAACACGGAGTATTCAGAAAGGTGGTGTTAAGCCATCATGGGTAAGAACAAGTCCAAGAGGACACCCGTCATGCTGGCCCTTGCGGGCCTGCTGGCGTCGCTGATCACGTTCGTCTCTTCGGGGACGGCGTCGGCTGCTGAGTCCATTCCGGAGTTGCAGTGGTCTCCGAAAGTAGTCAGTGGGCACGAGTGGCGTACAACCACGAGTCCGCAGGGCACGGTGACCGAAGGTGACTGTTCAGGGATTTCAGCTGGTTGTAGGCAGCATCCATGGCCGTCCGGCGAAGAGGTCGTGTAGGGCAGCGAGTGGGTTGATGTCGTGTTTGCGGACGGTGGAGATGTAGGAGCGAATCCGGGCGAAGCGCCTCGCGCCGGTCAGAGTCCTCCAGGATCCGGAGATCTTCTGTTGCACCTTGATCATCCGCAGGTCTCGTTCGGCCTGGTTGTTGTCGAAGGGGACGCCAAAGTTGACCATGTACCGCTGGTACTCCCGGGTGCGGTCACGCAGTCGCTCGGCCAGCGCGCGGGCCTTGGACCGGGGCCCGGTACCGGTATAACCGGTATAGGGGTGGGCTGCGATGCCGCACAACGTGGCCTGGCGGTAGCGGTCCTGGAAGCCGGCCGGCACTTCGGGAGCGAGTGCGTCGTGTCCGTCGGCCAGGGCGAGGGCGACGCCGTCCTTGGCGTCGATCAGGACGTCGATCACCGCCTGGGCCCAGGCCGAGTCGTGGTGCTTGTCCTCGGTCACCGCGATCAGCTCGCGCAGGGCATGCGCGCCGCACAGGGCCGCGGCGTCGCCGTGGACCGTGTAGGAGGCCAGGGCGTCGGTGACCAGGATGCCGGTGAAGGCGGGCAGGACGC
>NZ_BBNN01000078.1 GCF_000829695.1 Streptomyces sp. NBRC 110035
ACCGCCGCCCGTTCCTCGGGTGTGAGGGCTGAGGGCTGGACCTGTGGTTTTCTGGGCTTTCGCTCCGGTGGGGGCCGCAGCCGACGGTAGTGGGTGGCCCGGGAGCGGCCGGTCAGCCGGCAGGCCGCCGTGATACCGAGCTCGCCCTCGACGCCGGTGAACGCGTCGTCGGCCACCGGTTCGGCGGCAGCGATCAGTCCGCGCTCTCGGAGATCATTTCCAAGAGCGCGGAAGCTTTTCCCATGACTTCCAGCGCGGCCTTGTTCCGGGCCAGTTCCTTCTCCAGCCGCTCCACCTGGCGGCGCAGCTTCTCGTTCTCCGCCTCGGCGGCGGACTTCTTCGGCCTCGCCGGACTGGTGCGCTTGTCGACCAGCTTCTCCAGGGCCCCGGCATCCCGCGCGGCCCGCCATTCCTTGACGTGCGAGTGGTACAGGCGCTCGCGGCGCAGGATCGCGCCCTTCTCGTTCTTGGGCGCGGAGTCGTACTCGGCCACGATCCGCAGCTTGTACTCGGGACTGAAGGTCCGGCGCTTCGGCCGGGCAGCCGGATCGGGTCCGGCGGGGTTGGTGCTGGTCATGAGGGGGTGGTTCTCCTGTCGTGCCCTCTCAGGCTAACCCGACGAAGCGGGACGTCTCACCCAAGGCTGACAGAGAGGGCTTCGCCAGGAGCGAGGAAGCGGGGCTGGAGGCCCTGCGTGGCGTGTGGCGGGGGCAGTGGTTCGGGCGCGCCATGCGGGAGCGGTTGGGGCACGGCCCCGTCACACGCGAGGGCCTGGTCGCCAAGCTACTTCTGGCCGCGCGGGCCACTGAGAATCGGATCCGGCAGGCACACGTTCTTCTGGATCTTCTGGTGTCCGTGGGCATGGTGGTGCCCGGCGACGACGGACTTCTGAACTGGTACGACGGCGCCGCCTACGTCCCAGAGGAGCGATCAGATCCCAAAGCCGCCGACGTGGCATTCACCGAGGTGCCGGAAGTGCCCGGACCACAGGGCACGCCCGCCAGCAATGCCCCAGACGAGGAAGCCCCCCTGCCCGGCACGTCCTCGAGCGAGCCGGAACTTCCATTTACAGGGGATACCGGGCTGGGCACGACCGGGGAGCGGGACTCGGACAGGTACAAGGCCGCCACGGTTCCGGCCCCACGACGCTTCTCCGCGACCGGCCCGCATCCCGGATCCGCGGTCGCGGATGACGATCTACTCGCATTGCTACTCCCGCCGGTGCTTCTGGCGGATCTGACCCGTCTGACAGAGGAGGAAGTGATCGCTCTGCACGGCCACTTGCGTGCGGTGGCCTCACTCACCGCGAAACTCCGGGGGCGCCCCGTCTCATAAGCCTCCCCAAAAAGAACGGTCCGGCAGCGCCCACTATCCCTTGGCCGGGTTGGTGCTGCCGGACCTCCACCGTCACCACGACCGGCGCGGCGAGGCCGCGTAGGAAGGGGCTTCGGCATGCCCTCACACAAGGCGAGGAACAGCGTCCACCGTAGCGCGCCCGCGCCCCACAGCGCGTGTGATTCACCCGCCCGGAACCCGCTCACCCCGGCAGCCCACCGTGACTAGGGCAACGATCAAAGAGGCACTCCTGGAAGTCAGCCGACTCTGGCTGCACAAGGCCGCCGCAGGCGAGATGAGCATCGAGACCGTCGATCTATACATCCAGGTCAGCGAACGCTTCCACCGCTACGCCGACGCCCATCACATCAGCCGTATGGACGATGTCACCCGAGACCTGACGGAGACGTTCATCTCCGCCCCCGGCCGCGACCGCCGCAACAACATCACCCTGGTCCCTGGGAACAGCACCCGCCGCCAGCGCCGCTCCGCGATCGCCTCCCTCTTCGCGCACGCCCGAGCCCTGGATATGACCAGGGCGGCACCGCTCCTCGACTCTCCGCCGATCAAGCGCGCCCCTCGTAACTCCGGCGCCGGACTCACCAGACGGGACATCGAGAACCTGCAGTTCCACGCCGAGCGCGGCATGCCCGCAACCCGGCACGCCGCCCTCCTCGCGCTCCTCCTTGCGGGACTGAACAGTGCGGAGACCGCAGCAGCCACCACCACCGACCTCGACCTGCCTGCAGCCGAAGTCAGCACCGCTGGCGGCACCCGCACCCACCCCCGCACCTGCCCACTCAATGAGTGGGGCGTCTACGTCCTGGGCTTGCGCGCCGCCCGCCTCGAGCGCACCGGGCACGGTCCGCACCGGCTGGTCACCAGCACGAAATCCTCGCGGTACGGCGCCCAGGCCAGTGTCGGCGCTGGCTTCAACGACATCGCCCGCAATGCCGGACTCGCCACCCGTAAGCGCAAGGTCGAGCCCCGCGACATCACCCGCTACGTCGCCCGGCAGGTCCTGCACCAGACCGGCCAGTTGTCTGAGGTCGCTCGCCGCCTGGGCCTGTCCTCCCTTGATGCCGCGGCCGGCCTGGCCGGCCTCGCCTGGCAGAACGGGAAGGCCTCCCCGTGAGTCGACGCAAGGTAACGGCGGCCAAACGGCCCGTCACAGCCGAGGCAAAAGGGCAGAGGGACCAGCGCACGTACATCTACGGCGCCATCCCCGACGACGCCTTCGGCGCCAAGACCGACCGGCCGCCGCCCAAAGGCCCCGAAGCCCCTCCGCTCGCCCAGGACGAACGATTCGAGTACCTGGTGAACAATCCGGACCTCTATACCGCCGCCACCGCACTGCCCGGCCCGAAGAAGGTCGGGCGCCCCGCCCACTACCCGCCCGTCGTCTATCTGATCTTCCTCTGCTCAATCTCACTGTTCGGCTCTGCCCGCTCCACCGCCAGCCACCTCCAGCGCCCTCTTTGGTGGGAAGCCGTACGCCGAGCAGTCCGGGCCCACCAAGGAGACGAAGCAGCCGACGCCCTCAGGCCCACCGGGCCCTCCCGCAGCAACTGGAACCACTACTTTCACAAGCACCTCAAACCTGCCCACGGAACGGTCCGCGACATCAGCCGCGACCTGTGGATTCAACAGGCCCTCGACCACGGAATGATGAAGGAGTCCGGCAAGCGCACCAGCCGCATCTACCCCGAGCGCCAACAGGTCCTGCACGGCGACGCCACCGTCGCCGCCCCACCCTCTTCCCACACCGAGCACGAGACCGTAGACGAAACCACCGGTGAGATTCGAACCCACCGAGTCGACGAAGACGCTGGCGTCACAACAGAAGGCGGCGGCAGGCAGGTCTACGGCAACAAATTCCTCTCCGTGGGCGTCCGCCTTGCCAACCGGGCCCACAGCCGCGTGATCCTGGCGCTGGAATCCATCCGCCACAGATCCCAAGAAGAAGACCCGGAACGGGAAGCCGAAGGCGCCGCCTTCGTCGGGCTGGTCAAGCACATCCTCACCCGTGCTCCAGGCCTACGAGCCGCCACCTACGACGCGGCCCTCCGCGGCACCCACCGCGCCCCTTTGATCGCCGAAGGCCTGCTTGTTTTCACCCCCCAGCACTCAGGCCTCCCACCACAGTCCCTGGAGCGCTACCAGGACGGTCCCTGCAAACACGATCTCTACGTCGCCGAGGCCCGGGTCTGTGAACGCCACATCACCGTCGATGGGCAGACCCACTACACGCCGCTCCCCGTCGAGGAACTCGAGTGCCGCCAGGGAAAGCGGACCCGCTACTACCACCGCCTAACCATCCCGTGCCGCGCCAAAGACCACACGCTCCGCATCCGGGTCGATGAAACGGAAGATGACCGCCAGATCGATCCCACCACAGGCAAGAAACGCTTCAACCGCACCGAACATCTCCGGCAGGTCCCGCCCGACACACCCGCAGGCCGCCGCCTCAAAGGGTTCCGCCAGGACAGCGAATCCACACATTCACGATTCGACCAGAGCTACCCACATAAAAGGGTCCCCGCGTACGGAGCCAATGGGGCCCTCCTCATCTACATCGGCTATGCCTGGCTGAACAACTCCGTCACACGGGTCATGCACCCCCAGGCGGCTGCTCTTGTCACCTGAAACCGCGCCTCACCCGGGCCCGTCTGCTCAGCACACGCTCCGGTGCCCCAACCCCCACAACCCAGGAGCCAGTGATCAGACACCGACGCCGATCTCACCTGACCCGCTACACTGTCGGCGGTGGCCCAGACCTCACCGGTCTGTCCGCCCTGTCGGCAGCAGGCCTGAAGCCCATCGCCATTCGCGCCGGGTTTTAGACACGTTTTCCGACAGATCCCCGCCTTCGTAGCTCAGGGGATAGAGCACCGCTCTCCTAAAGCGGGTGTCGCAGGTTCGAATCCTGCCGGGGGCACAGAGAAACACCTGGTCAAGGGCCCTTCCGTCCATCGGACGGGAGGGCCTTCGTACTCGCAGCACACATATGGCACACATGTCGCTGCGGGCAGAGGTGGGGAGCTGGTGCGATGCCCGCGAAGGATGAGCTGGCCCGGCGACGCTACGACAAGCTGGTCGACCGGCTTGAGTCGCTGATGCGGGCCGCGCTGAAGCCGGAGTACGAGGGCTACTACGGTCAGCTGATCCTCAGCGCGGACGATCTTGCGGAGATGGGCGAGATCAAGGATGTCCGGCGTGCCGCCAGGGAGGCGGGACAGCGTCTCAGCTGGAAGACGACCACCCGTCTCGTCGGTGGAAGGCTCTTCGTCCTCGACGAGCGCGAGGTGCCCGAGAGGATCGAGCGGTTGGCTGGGGATGCGGCCGCTGCTGCGATGGACCGGTTCTGGGACGAGAGCCGTCGGCCGCGACTGACCTGATCCGAGGAAGACGCAAGGGGGCACCCCACCGCATCAGCGCGGTGGGGTGCCCCCTTCGGTTACGGCGCCCCGGCACGGGTTAGTACTCCAGCCGTAGATCGTGATCTTCATGCTGGCTGGGCGTCTTGGCGCCGGTAGTGGGCGGTCTTGGCCCGGGCTTGGTGGCGTCGTCGCCACTGCGACCAGCCCAGCCGGTGCGCCATGTCGTGGGCGGCATGGGTGACGAGCGTGGTGAACAGGTGCTGGATCTCGTTGCGGGTCAGCGGACTCAGTGCGCTGGTTGTCTGGTGCTGGTCACGTTCGAGTGCGGTCACCACAGCAAGGAAGGCGTGGGCGAGCATGGCGAGGGTGACCCAACGGTGCCAGGAGGTCCAGCGTCTGACCTGGTGTTCGTCGAGTCCGGCCAGTCCCTTCGACGATTGGAATGTCTCCTCCACCGTCCAGCGGCGCCCCGCGGTCCTCACCAGGGTCTGCAGGGTGGTCGGGTGGGTCGAGTAGCAGAGGTAGTGGGCGAGTTCGCCGGTGCGGCGGTTGCGGCGGACGAGGAGGTGCCGGTGGCCGGGACGCTCGTCGGTGACATGGGCCAGGGCCCAGTCGTAGTGACGGTGGCCCTTGGCTCCGGCTCCTGCGGACAGCTTCTGCCAGGCCCGTTTCGGGATCCGCCGGGCCAGGAGGTCGGCGCGGATC
>NZ_BBNN01000077.1 GCF_000829695.1 Streptomyces sp. NBRC 110035
GCCCTGTCGGGTACCGGCGCGGGGCAGTCCGCCGCCTGGTCGGACGTCGGCCCGGGCACCCACACGGTGATCGTGATGTGCTCGAACGGGACGACCGCGGGCACCCAGTCCATCGTCGTCTCCCCCGCCGCCGTTCCCTCCTCCGGCCCGTCGGTCACCGCCTCGCCCTCGCCGTCCCTCGGAGTGATGGGCGGCATCGGAGGGAGCTCCACGGACTACGGGACGGTGACACTGGTGGCGGGCGGCGCGCTCGTCGGTACCGGTCTCGTCGCCACGGCCTGGTACCTGCGCAGACGCAACAGACCGAACCGGTTCTGAGCCGGCCCCGGTCGCCACCACGTCCGCGCGCTCCGGTCGGGCGGCCGGCGTCACGTTTGCCCGGGGCCCGAACCGTCCGGCTCCGCACGCCGGGAGCCGGACGGTTCTGCGCGCGCGGGGCCCCGCGGCTCGGCTCCCTCGACGTCCGCCGGCCGCGCGTTCACCGTGCGCTGCGCACTGCCCTCGTTCTCCGGTTCCTCCCGGTTCTCCGCGTTCCGGTTGAACTCCGGGATCTCCGCGAACTCCGCGAGCGCGTGCCCGAGCCACCCGGTCCAGAAGGTCTCCAGGTCGATGCCGGCCCGGAGCACCAGGTGCCGGAGCCGGTCGTCCGGGGCGTCCCTGCCGGGCGGGAAGTCCCGTCGTTCGATTTCCTGGTACTCCGCCAACTGCCTTTCGTGCAGCTCCAGATGGCGGCGGAGATCGGCCTCGAGGCCCTCGGCGCCGACCACCGCCGCCGCCCTCAGCCGCAGCAGCAGCGCGTCGCGCATCGGCTTGGGGTCCTGCGACGTGGAGGCCCAGCGGGCCAGTTCGACGCGTCCCGCGGGCAGGACCTCGTAGGCCTTCTTCTGCCCGCGGGCGGGCTGTCCGGCGGACAGGGCCCGGATCAGGCTCTCGGCCTCCAGTTTCCCCAGCTCACGGTAGATCTGCTGATGCGTCGCGGACCAGAAGTAGCCGATCGACTTGTCGAAGCGACGGGTCAGCTCCAGCCCCGACGACGGCTTCTCGAGCAGGGCGGTGAGGATCGCGTGCGGGAGTGACATGATCCCATCCTAGGGACGGCCCGGGGCCGGCTCAGAGAGCCGCCGCCAGCTCCATCCCCTGCTTGATGGCCCGCTTGGCGTCCAGCTCGGCGGCCACGTCGGCGCCGCCGATCAGATGGACGGGACGGCCGGCGGCGACCAGCTCCTCGTACAGGTCGCGGCGCGGTTCCTGGCCGGTGCACAGGACGATCGTGTCCACCTCCAGGACGGTGCTCTCGCCGTCGACGGTGACGTGCAGTCCCGCGTCGTCGATACGGTCGTAGCGCACACCGGAGACCATGGTGACGCCGCGGTGCCTCAGTTCGGCGCGGTGGATCCAGCCGGTGGTCTTGCCCAGGCCCGCGCCGACCTTGGAGGTCTTGCGCTGGAGCAGGTGGACGGTGCGCGGCGGGGCGGGCCGCTCGGGTGCGGCGAGGCCGCCGGGCGTGCGGTGGTCCATGTCGACGCCCCAGTGGCGGAAGTACGTCTCGGGGTTCTCGTGGGCCTTGTCGCCGCCGTCGGTGAGGAACTCGGCGACGTCGAAGCCGATGCCGCCCGCACCGAGGACGGCGACCCGGTCGCCCACGGGGGCGCCGTCGCGCAGGACGTCGAGGTAGCCGAGCACGCTCGGGTGGTCGACGCCGGGGAGGTCGGGGACGCGGGGGGTGACACCGGTGGCGACGACGACCTCGTCGTGGCCTGCCACGTCGTCGGCCGTGACCCGGGTGTCCAGGCGTACGTCGACGGCCAGTTCGGCGAGCCTGGTGCGGTAGTAGCGCAGGGTCTCGTCGAACTCCTGCTTGCCGGGGACCTTGCGGGCGACGTTGAGCTGGCCGCCGACCTCGCTCGCGGCGTCGAAGAGGGTGACGTCGTGGCCGCGTTCGGCGGCGCTGACGGCACACGCGAGGCCGGCCGGTCCGGCGCCGACGACCGCGACGCGCTTGCGGCGCCTGGTCGGGGACAGCACCAGCTCGGTCTCATGGCAGGCGCGCGGATTGACCAGGCAGGAGGTGATCTGCAGGTTGAAGGTGTGGTCCAGGCAGGCCTGGTTGCAACCGATGCAGGTGTTGATCGCCTCGGGCCGGCCGTCCGCGGCCTTGGCCACGAAGTCGGGATCGGCGAGCATCGGGCGGGCCATCGACACCATGTCGGCGTACCCCTCGGTGAGCAACTGCTCGGCGAGTTCGGGGGTGTTGATCCGGTTGGTGGTGACGAGCGGGACCGAGACCTCGCCCATCAGCCGCTTGGTCACCCAGGTGTAGGCACCGCGCGGTACGGAGGTGGCGATGGTGGGGATGCGGGCCTCGTGCCAGCCGATGCCCGTGTTGATGATCGTGGCACCGGCCGCCTCGACGGCCCTGGCCAGCGTGATCACCTCGTCCAGGGTCGAGCCGCCGGGGACGAGGTCCAGCATGGAGAGCCGGTAGATGAGGATGAAGTCCTCGCCGACCGCCTCGCGCACCCGGCGGACGACCTCGATGGGGAAGCGTGTCCGGTTCTCGTACGAGCCGCCCCAGCGGTCGGTGCGGTGGTTGGTCTGCGCGGCGATGAACTCGTTGATCAGGTAGCCCTCGGAGCCCATGATCTCGACTCCGTCGTAACCGGCCTGCCGGGCGAGGCGGGCGGTCTGGGCGTAGTCGTCGATGGTGCGCTCGATGTCCGCGTCGGTCAGTTCGCGGGGTGTGAACGGACTGATCGGCGCCTTGAGGGGGCTGGGGGCGACCAGGTCCCGGTGGTAGGCGTACCGGCCGACGTGCAGGATCTGCAGGGCGATGCGTCCGCCCTCGCGGTGCACGGCCTCGGTGATGACTCGATGCCGTTCCGCCTCCTCGTCGGTGGTGAGCTTCGCGCCGCCCTCACCGACCCGCCCCTCGTCATTGGGCGCGATGCCTCCGGTGACGATGAGGCCGACACCGCCGCGGGCGCGGGCGGCGTAGAACTCTGCCAGGCGCGTGAAGCCGTTCTCGGCCTCCTCCAGGCCTACGTGCATGGAGCCCATGAGGACCCGGTTGGGCAGAGTGGTGAAGCCCAGGTCGAGGGGGGTCAGCAGGTGCGGGTAACGGCTCATCGGGCCCTCCGTGCGCGGTGTGGTCCCTCTGTTGTAGAGGACGCGCACCCGCTTTTGCAACTAGTTGCATAAGCGTGGTGGAGGGCACACCGGCCCGGCGGCGGTCACCGGCTTTCGAGGCGGACGTGCAACTCCTCCTCCTGGTCCCCGGAGACCGCGCTCAGATCGTGCACCGTGAACAGGTCGTCCAGGGTGGCGCGGAACCGGTCGATCGCCCAGTAGCCGCCGTGCACGTCGGCGTCGACCGAGGACGCCAGCCGCACCGGACCGCCCGGGCGGGCGCCGCCCTCGTGCGGGTCGGCGACGTCGAACGTGCCGAGCCACACCGTCGGACGGGTGTCGGAGAACTTCTCCGGTATGTCGTCGGAGCGCCGGTCGGACGTGAAGTACGCACCCAGTGCGTCGAACACGATCTGTGCGTCGTGCCTGTCGCACCCGCTGAGCTCGACCGAGACGGATTCCGGGTGCGGTCGTTCGCTGCCCATGGTGATCGCTCCTCTCCTCGCCACGCCTGCCAGGCCGTGTCATGCCTTGACAAGGGGCGTTCCCGCCTTTCTCCCGGCAAAACACCTTGTGCGCGGGGGTACCACCGCGCACGACCGGCGTGCCCGCGGGATCGCGGGGCACCCGGCGGAGGGAGGAAAGACGGTGGAGAAGACAGCCCAAGAGGCGGAAAATCGCCCCCACGCGCGGTAGAACAGGTGATGTCGGCACCGTCACGACGTGCTGCGGAGATCGGTGAAGGCGGGGCGTGCGATGAGTTCATCCGGGTCACCCCTGGTCGAGGGCGACGGAGACGGGGCGGTCCCCGGGCCTGTCCGTCCCAGCGGGCTGCTCGACGTGCTGCGCGTGGCCTCGGTGGTGCTGGACCCCGAGGGCCGGATCGTGCTGTGGAGCCCTCAGGCCGAGGAACTGTTCGGGTACGGCGCCGAGGAGGCGCTGGGCCAGTACGCCGCCCGGATCATGGTGCACGAGCAGTATCTGGATCTGGTCGTCAAGCTGTTCTCCGACGTCATGCGGACCGGGCGGAGCTGGGCCGGGGCGTTCCCCATCCGGCGCAAGGACGGCAGCACCCGGCTCGTGGAGTTCCGCAACGTGCGGCTGACCGACGACCAGGGTGCCGTCTACGCCCTCGGTCTCGCGGTCGACCAGGCGACCGTGCGCCGGATGGAGCAGGACGTGGCACTGTCCACCCGGATCGTCGCCCAGTCCCCGATCGGGCTGGCTGTCCTGGACACCGACCTGCGCTACGTCTCGGTCAACCCGGCACTCGAACGGCTCAACGGCGTCCCGGTCGAGGAACACCTGGGCCGCACGGTCCCCGAGGTACTGCCGCAGCTGGACATCGGCAGCGTCGAGGCCACCGCGAGGCAGGTCCTGGAGACGGGGGAGCCGGTCGTCGACCAGTTCATGATCGGCCGGACCCCGGCCGATCCCGACGAGGACCACGCCTGGTCCGCTTCCCTGTTCCGGCTGGAGAACGCGCTCGGCTCGGTGCTGGGCGTGGCCCTGTCGGT
>NZ_BBNN01000076.1 GCF_000829695.1 Streptomyces sp. NBRC 110035
CTGGTGCCCTCGACCGTGCACCGGGTACTGACCCGCTTCGGCCTGGCCCGCCTCACCCACCTGGACCGCGCCACCGGCCGCGTCGTCCGCCGCTACGAACGCGAGCGGCCCGGCGAGCTGGTGCACGTCGACATCAAGAAGCTGGGCAACATCCCCGACGGCGGCGGACACAAGGTCCTGGGCCGGCAAGCAGGCCGCAAGAACCGCAAGAACGCCGGTTACAGCTACCTGCACACCGCCGTCGACGACCACTCCCGCCTCGCCTACAGCGAGATCCATACAGACGAGAAGAAGGAGACCGCCACCGGCTTTTGGACCCGGGCCCAGGCGTTCTTCACCGAGTGCGGGATCACCGTCGAGCGCGTGCTGACCGACAACGGCTCCTGCTACCGCTCACGCGACTGGCGCGACCTGCTCACCGCGGCCGGGATCACCCACAAACGCACCCGGCCCTACCGCCCGCAGACCAACGGCAAGGTCGAACGCTTCAACCGCACCCTCCTCGACGAATGGGCCTACGCCCGCCCCTACCGGTCAGAAGCCGAGCGCCGCGAAGCGTTCCCGCAGTGGCTGCACACCTACAATCACCACCGCGGACACACCGCGCTGAAGGGCCAACCACCCGCCAGCCGCGTCCCCAACCTCACAGGGCAATACAACTAGATCGGCCAGCCGTCCGGGGTAGCGATGACCTGCACGTTCCCGCCATGGTGCTTGTGTTTTCCGGACCACCAGAGGTCGGCGCCGTTGGGACCCGGGGCGGCGACGCGGTCGGTACGGATGACCGTACCGTCGAGGTTCAGATGCGTCAGCCCGGCTGCCTTCGCGCGCTCCAGCGCGGTGGACAGGTCCGGTGCGCCGGCGGCCAGGACGGCCAGTACCTCGTGGAGGTAGCGGTACGCAGTTGAGGTCGACAGGCCATTGTCAATGGCGAGTTGGGCCAGGCGGGTGCCGTCGAGGAACCAGCGCAGCACGAGCACGGCCTGCTTGAAGCAGCCCAGCGCGCGTCGCCCCTTGCGGGTCCTGGCCACGATTCGGTGGTCGCGCAGGAGACCGGCCGGGTGCTCGGCGGTGGACCGCCTCACATCGGGCACGGCGGTGTATGTGACACTGGTCGGCACGTGAGGCCCCTCGGTCGGATCTTTCTGTCGCAAGATCGTTCCTACCAGGGGCCTTACGCCTGCCCGGACTTGGGGGATACCGCGGACCGCGCGACGCGCCTCCCGCTCACGGACGGTGGCCGACGGTTACTGGGAACAGCTCACTGGGAGATGACCTCGACCGGGTACCGATGGCCCTTGTACGACGGCGACGCGTCCCCCACGGACAGCCCCCTCCAGCATGATCAACCCGGAGATCATCCCACCCAGTCAATCAACGTGACAGCACCCCCGCATGTTGTCCATCAAGTCCGGACCCATGATGCCGCCCGGGAAGCCGGGGAAGTTCTCCACCTCGGTCGTCTGCACCAGCGCGCCGCCGGCGGTGACCGCGCCCTCGAAGACCAGCGGCTTCAGCGAAGCGCGGGCGGTGTAGAGGACGGCGGTGTATCCGACGGGACCGGAGCCGATGACGATGACCTCGCGTACGCCGTCTGTGCCGGTCACGCTGCTCACGCCTCCTGCTTGGTGTCGATCTCGGCGGTCAGGGCCTCGATACGGGTCTTGATCTCGTCACGGAGCGGGCGCACCGGCTCCACGCCCTTACCCGCCGGGTCCTCCAGGGCCCAGTCGAGGTACTTCTTGCCGGGGAAGATCGGGCAGGCGTCGCCGCAGCCCATGGTGATGACGATGTCAGCGGCCCTGACGACCTCATCGGTCAGCGGCTTGGGGACGCCCCGGCGTGCGGAGTGCGGCTGGCAGGGGACGCCGCGGGTGTTCGCCCGAGACCAGAGGGGGCCCGGTGGCTGGAGAGGCCGGGCACCGAACGGCGTCGTGAAAGTGCTCTCGAATGACGGTGTCGAACCGGCCACCGGTCCTGAGCGCCGCAAGGGGCAATCCGTCCATACGGGTTCGGCCTCAGGAAAGCCGCCAGGAGCATTCCCGCCGTAACGCGCGAGGGACGGCGCGGCCTTCCTCCCGTCCCGGCGCCGACGACGGACGGGGGACGCGGCATGGACCCGGCCTCCCCCGGCACATCACACGACATACCGGAATGCTCCACTTGATCTTTACGAATCAGCCATGATTTCCGGCGGCCCGGCGCGGCCGCACCGCCCGCCCGGGGCCGACGGCGACCTGAGCAGCCGCGGCGCCGTGCGAAGTCGGCGCCGCCGAAGAGTTCGGTGCGCCGCGATGAATGGCGCGTTGTCCACCGGTCGCCGCACCCCCGGAACCTTGCCGGAATCCGGGGCGACCGACGGGCCATCACCCAATGACCCGTCAGTTTCCCGTCGTATCACCCTGCGGACGGGATCCCGCAAGAGCCCCTTCCTTGCCAACCTGCTTGCGCACCCGGGGGCTCTCGCTGAAGCGTCCGAAAGCCACGCTTGTTGACAGGGGCATATCACGGCGAAGGTTCAACCACCGATGCGGCACCTCCAGGACGCCCGCACTGTCCGCAGGGCTGCCGCAGACGTGAACCGAGGGCCCGGACATCCAACGGACCCACGACCCCTCACCGGAGGACAAGTGAAGATCAAGACGTTCCTGTCGTCGGGCGCCTCCCGAAGAGCCCGTGCCGCCACCGTCGTCGCCGCCCTGGCGACCGTGTCCGCGCTCGTGACCCCCACCGCCATGGCGTCGGCGTCCGCGGACGCGAAGCCCACCGCGGCCCAGCTCGCCCGGGTCGGCGACGCGGTGCTCACCGCCGACGTCGGCGGCACGGCCTGGTACACCGACAAGGCGTCGGGCAAGGTCGTCGTCACCGCCGACAGCACGGTCTCGGCGGCGGAGATCAACAAGATCAGGAAGGCGGCCGACGCGCAGTCCGGGGCGCTGCAGATCAATCGCACCCCGGGCAAGTTCAACCGTCTGATCGCTGGCGGGGAAGCCATCACCTCCTCCGGCGTCCGCTGCTCCCTCGGCTTCAACGTCCGCAACTCCGCAGGCACGAACTTCGCGCTCACCGCCGGACACTGCACCAGCGGCCGGTCCAGCTGGAGCATCGGCACTGCGGTGCCGGGCCAGACCGTCTTCCCGACCTACGACCACGGGGTCATCCAGCACTCCAACCCCGCCGCATCCGACGGCCGCGTGTACCTGTACAACGGCACGTACCGCGACATCGTCAACGCTGGCAGCCCGACCGTCGGGACGCGCATCGAGCGCTCCGGCAGCACCACGGGTTACCGCACCGGCAGCGTCACCGGCCTGAATGCCACCGTCAACTACGGCAACGGCCAGCTGGTCTACAACACGATCCAGACCAACGCCTGCGCCCAGCCCGGCGACAGCGGCGGCCCGCTCTTCGCCGGCAACACCGCCTACGGCCTGCTCTCCGGCGGCAGCGGCAACTGCACCACCGGCGGTACCACGTTCTACGAGCCGGTCACCCGGCCGCTGAGCCTGTACGGCCTCAGCGTCTTCTAGCCCCGCAGCAGTACCGCGTCACAGGCAGGCCCCGGAGGCCTCCGGCCGTCGCCGGAGGCCTCCGGTCCGTGCAGGGCCCCGCCCGGCCGCCGCCGGCCCGCCTGGCCGGGCCGGCGGTCCCCGCCCGTACCGCCCGCCCTCTTCGACGCGGTACTGGCCTACGCCCTCACCCCGTTCGCCCGCCTCCTGCAAAACCCCCAGCACGACGGGTGGATGAGGTGCCCCGGAGTTTCCGGGGCACCTCAGCCCGCCCTGTGCCTGCCGGAGATGGCCGGCCTGCCCAAGCCCAGCGTGACCGCCCGCCACCGCCTCCACCGCATCGCCTTGAGCAGGTAGTTCTGGCCCCACTCGGGCAACGTGATTTGGCCCCACGGCGGGAAGTCGGCCGGCATCCAGGGGCATTGCGTGAAGCGGCTTCGCGGCAGATGTCTGTGACGTTGCGTCATGTCGCGGTTGGTGCGGTTCCGGGGGCGGAAAGCAGTGCAGGCACGGTGCCGGTGATCATGTGAGTGTCTATGTCCCATGAACACCGAGCGAGCCCGTGCCTGCCTCTGCATCATCGCCCATTGCCTCCCCGTTGCGCCAACTGGCCTCGATAACCGAACCAGCACCCCTTCTCGACGCCGTTGACCTGCGAAGTTTCCTGGATCGCGTGCCCGATCCCCGAGGTCGCAAGGGCCGGGTCTACCCCTTCGGCGCGTTGTTGAGCGCGGTGGCCGCCGGGGTCCTGGCCGGCGCGAAGTCGCTGACCGCCGTCGGCGAATGGATCGCCGACGCGCCAGCCTGGGCCTTGAAGTCGCTTGGCTTCACCCCCGACCCACTCACCGGGCAGATCCCCGTCCCGCACCCGGCGACCGTCCGTCGCCTGCTGAAACGCCTGGACGGCGACGCCCTGGACCGGGCCATCGGCGCCTTCCTCAACACTCGCCTCACCCAGACCGCCCCGGACGGCGAGCCGGCCACGCGGGCAGGCCGTCGGGCCGTCGCGGTGGACGGCAAGACGGTCCGCGGATCACGCACCACCGGGAAGACGGCGGTGGTCCTGCTCGCCGCGACGGACCACACAGGCACCGTCCTGGCCCAGCGGCAGACCGCCGACAAGAGCAACGAGATACCTGCCTTCGCACCCCTGCTGGAGACCATCGAGGACCTGGACGGCGTCGTGATCACCGCCGATGCGCTGCACACCCAGCACGCTCACGGCACCTACCTGCGGTCTTGTGGCGCCCACTACCTGGCGATCGTGAAGAAGAACCACGCCAAGCTTCACGACCGGGTGCGCCATCTCCCCCGGCGGGACATGCCGTTGGAGCACTACGACCGAACCCGCGCCCACCACCGCATCGAGATCCGCAGACTGAAGGCCGCCGCCTTCGACCACCTCGACTACCCCGACGCGAAGCAGGCCCTCCAAATCGTCCGATGGCGCCTGGACCGGACCACCGGTGAGCTCACAATCGAGCGGATCTACCTGATCACCAGCCTCGCCCCCGGCGCCGCGACCGGCCCCGAACTCGCCTCCTGGACCAGAGGCCACTGGGGTATCGAGAACCTCCTGCATCACGTCCGCGACCGGACCTTCCGCGAGGACGACTCCAAGGTCCGCACCGGACACCTGCCCCGCACCATGGCATCCCTGCGCAACCTCGCCATCAGCGTCCACCGCCAGGACGGCGCCACCAACATGGCCGCCGCCCTCCGACGAGCCGCCCGCGACTACCGCCGCCCACTGGCCGCCCTCGGACTCACCTGACGAACCCGGACAAGATCACTTCACGCAATGACCCTGCCGGAGGGGGAAAGTAGCTTCCCGAGCAGGGCTTCGGCGTAGTCGCGTGACGCCCGGTTCGTGGCGAACTGCCTGCTCAGCGGTGCTCTCGGAACGTGACAGGCACGGCTTCCAAGATCATGGAGTTCTCTACGCCCCGTGATCCAAGTGGAAGACCGTGCCTGCCGACGCATCATCTCTGATCCCGCCTGCCCTTGACCAACTGCGTGAGAATCCGCAGGTCGGCCCCGAGGAGGTCCCGGGCCTACTGGAGCGGCTGGCCGAGGTGCCGGACCCGCGTGATCCGCGTGGGGTGCGCCACCGCCTGGCTGTCGTACTCACTCTCACGGCGTGCGCGGTGCCGGCCGGTGCGACCTCGCTGCTGGCGGTCGGCGAATGGATCGCCGATGCCCCCGGCTACGTGCTGGAACAGGTCGGTGCCGACCCCGATCCGCTTCTGCCCAGGCGGGTCCTGCCCGCAGAGACCACGGTCCGCCGGCTGCTGGCCCGCATCGACGGCGACGCGCTGGACCTGGCTGTCGGGAGCTGGCTCGCCGACCGCCGCCCGAAGGTGACCGGATTGCGCGGCCTCGCAGTGGACGGCAAGAGCCTGCGCGGCGCGGCCAAGGCGAAGGGCCGCAAGATCCATCTGCTCGCTGCACTGGAGCACACCACCGGTCTGGTCCTGGGCCAGCTGGACGTCGGCGAGAAGACGAACGAGATCACCTGCTTCCAGCCGCTGCTGGATACCGTTGCCGACCTGGTCGGCGTCGTCGTCACCAGCGACGCCATGCACACCCAGCGCGAGCACGCCGACTACCTCCTCGGCCGGGGTGCCCACTACATCGTGATCGTCAAGGGCAACCAGAAGAAGCTGCGCCGCCAGCTGAAGTCCCTTCCCTGGAAGGACATCCCGCTTCAGGGACGCACCCGGGGCATCGCCCACGGCCGCTCGGAGATCCGTCGGATCAAGGCCGCCACCGTGAACAGCCTCCTCTTCCCCGGAGCCCGCCAGGCCGTCCAGATCAAGCGTCGGCGCACCGACCGCAAGACCGGCAAGACCACCGTCAAGACGGTCTACGCCGTCACCAGCCTGACCGCCGAGCAGGCCACCGCTGCCCAGCTCGCCGAACTCGTCCGCGACCATTGGAAGATCGAGGCCCTGCACCATGTCCGCGACACCGCCTTCGCCGAGGACGCCTCCCAACTGCGGACCGGCAACGCGCCCCGCGCGATGGCCACATGGCGCAACCTCGCCATCGGAGTCCTCCACATGGCCGGAGTGAAGAACATCGCGGCCGGCCTCCGCCGCAACGCCCGCGACCCTCGCCGCCCCCTCACACTCCTCGGTCTCGGATGATCACGAACCGGACGTCACGTGACTACGCCGAAGCCCTGGCTTCCCGAGGACATCCGATTCCAGACCTTATAGAGGTTCCCCTTCAGATCCTTCTCGAACTCCTCGATCGTGCAGCCATCCACACCCGGAGCACCCTGATTGGCCTTGACCTTCAGGTACGCCTCCCAGACCTCCGTCTTTGATATCTCGAACGGCTTGATCTGTGACTTCAGCTCGCCCACGCAGCTCCTCCCAGGGAACTCCTGGTTGACCGAACAAACGAACCACGGACAATCCGGCCCCTTCACTCCGCTCCCACCGCGCCCAGCAGGAGGTTCACCGCTACTACGAACCGGTCCGCCAACACACCTCGCATCGGTACTCAGTTCCTCGCGGGTTGTCCGCTTGGAAGGCTCCCTTTCACAACACCGCGTGGAAAAAGCAGAGTTGATGCATCGAAGTGTGTCTTCCCACGTTCCACACGAAAGCAGCAGACCAGATTCACGTCGCCTCCACGCGTGACTGTTCAGGGATTTCAGCTGGTTGTAGGCAGCATCCATGGCCGTCCGGCGAAGAGGTCGTGTAGGGCAGCGAGTGGGTTGATGTCGTGTTTGCGGACGGTGGAGATGTAGGAGCGAATCCGGGCGAAGCGCCTCGCGCCGGTCAGAGTCCTCCAGGATCCGGAGATCTTCTGTTGCACCTTGATCATCCGCAGGTCTCGTTCGGCCTGGTTGTTGTCGAAGGGGACGCCGAAGTTGACCATGTACCGCTGGTACTCCCGGGTGCGGTCACGCAGTCGCTCGGCCAGCGCGCGGGCCTTGGACCGGGGCCCGGTACCGGTATAGGGGTGGGCTGCGATGCCGCACAACGTGGCCTGGCGGTAGCGGTCCTGGAAGCCGGCCGGCACTTCGGGAGCGAGTGCGTCGTGTCCGTCGGCCAGGGCGAGGGCGACGCCGTCCTTGGCGTCGATCAGGACGTCGATCACCGCCTGGGCCCAGGCCGAGTCGTGGTGCTTGTCCTCGGTCACCGCGATCAGCTCGCGCAGGGCATGCGCGCCGCACAGGGCCGCGGCGTCGCCGTGGACCGTGTAGGAGGCCAGGGCGTCGGTGACCAGGATGCCGGTGAAGGCGGGCAGGACGCCGAGGTCGTCCATGGCCTTTCGGCCG
>NZ_BBNN01000075.1:0-1847 GCF_000829695.1 Streptomyces sp. NBRC 110035
AACACAGTGGACGCGAGCAACTGAGGACAAGCCCTCGGCCTATTAGTACCGGTCAACTCCACACGTTACCGTGCTTCCATATCCGGCCTATCAACCCAGTCGTCTACTGGGAGCCTTACCCTCTCATGGAGGTGGGAGTCCTCATCTCGAAGCAGGCTTCCCGCTTAGATGCTTTCAGCGGTTATCCCTCCCGAACGTAGCCAACCAGCCATGCCCTTGGCAGGACAACTGGCACACCAGAGGTTCGTCCGTCCCGGTCCTCTCGTACTAGGGACAGCCCTTCTCAAGACTCCTACGCGCACAGCGGATAGGGACCGAACTGTCTCACGACGTTCTAAACCCAGCTCGCGTACCGCTTTAATGGGCGAACAGCCCAACCCTTGGGACCGACTCCAGCCCCAGGATGCGACGAGCCGACATCGAGGTGCCAAACCATCCCGTCGATATGGACTCTTGGGGAAGATCAGCCTGTTATCCCCGGGGTACCTTTTATCCGTTGAGCGACGGCGCTTCCACAAGCCACCGCCGGATCACTAGTCCCGACTTTCGTCCCTGCTCGACCCGTCGGTCTCACAGTCAAGCTCCCTTGTGCACTTACACTCAACACCTGATTACCAACCAGGCTGAGGGAACCTTTGGGCGCCTCCGTTACTCTTTAGGAGGCAACCGCCCCAGTTAAACTACCCATCAGACACTGTCCCTGATCCGGATCACGGACCCAGGTTAGACATCCAGCACGACCAGACTGGTATTTCAACGACGACTCCACCACCACTGGCGTGACAGCTTCACAGTCTCCCAGCTATCCTACACAAGCCGAACCGAACACCAATATCAAACTGTAGTAAAGGTCCCGGGGTCTTTCCGTCCTGCTGCGCGAAACGAGCATCTTTACTCGTAGTGCAATTTCACCGGGCCTATGGTTGAGACAGTCGAGAAGTCGTTACGCCATTCGTGCAGGTCGGAACTTACCCGACAAGGAATTTCGCTACCTTAGGATGGTTATAGTTACCACCGCCGTTTACTGGCGCTTAAGTTCTCAGCTTCGCCACCCCGAAGAGTGACTAACCGGTCCCCTTAACGTTCCAGCACCGGGCAGGCGTCAGTCCGTATACATCGCCTTACGGCTTCGCACGGACCTGTGTTTTTAGTAAACAGTCGCTTCTCGCTGGTCTCTGCGGCCACACCCAGCTCAGAGGGAAAACCCCATCACCGGACATGGCCCCCCTTCTCCCGAAGTTACGGGGGCATTTTGCCGAGTTCCTTAACCATAGTTCACCCGAACGCCTCGGTATTCTCTACCTGACCACCTGAGTCGGTTTAGGGTACGGGCCGCCATGAAACTCGCTAGAGGCTTTTCTCGACAGCATAGGATCATCCACTTCACCACAATCGGCTCGGCATCAGGTCTCACCCACATGCCATCCGGATTTACCTGGATGACGGGCTACACCCTTACCCCGGGACAACCACCGCCCGGGCTGGACTACCTTCCTGCGTCACCCCATCACTCACCTACTGACCGCTTGGGCCGGCGGCTCCACCACTTTCCATTCCCCGAAGGGTCCGGAACGGCTTCACGGCCTTAGCATCACGATGCTCGATGTTTGACGCTTCACAGCGGGTACCGGAATATCAACCGGTTATCCATCGACTACGCCTGTCGGCCTCGCCTTAGGTCCCGACTTACCCTGGGCAGATCAGCTTGACCCAGGAACCCTTAGTCAATCGGCGCACACGTTTCTCACGTGTGTATCGCTACTCATGCCTGCATTCTCACTCGTGAACCGTCCACAACTCGCTTCCGCGGCTGCTTCACCCGGCACACGACGCTCCCCTACCCATCC
>NZ_BBNN01000075.1:2368-3767 GCF_000829695.1 Streptomyces sp. NBRC 110035
AATGACACGACTTCGGCGGTACGCTTGAGCCCCGCTACATTGTCGGCGCGGAATCACTAGACCAGTGAGCTATTACGCACTCTTTCAAGGGTGGCTGCTTCTAAGCCAACCTCCTGGTTGTCTGTGCGACTCCACATCCTTTCCCACTTAGCGTACGCTTGGGGGCCTTAGTCGATGCTCTGGGCTGTTTCCCTCTCGACCATGGAGCTTATCCCCCACAGTCTCACTGCCGCGCTCTCACTTACCGGCATTCGGAGTTTGGCTAAGGTCAGTAACCCGGTAGGGCCCATCGCCTATCCAGTGCTCTACCTCCGGCAAGAAACACACGACGCTGCACCTAAATGCATTTCGGGGAGAACCAGCTATCACGGAGTTTGATTGGCCTTTCACCCCTAACCACAGGTCATCCCCCAGGTTTTCAACCCTGGTGGGTTCGGTCCTCCACGAAGTCTTACCTCCGCTTCAACCTGCCCATGGCTAGATCACTCCGCTTCGGGTCTTGAGCATGCTACTGAGTCGCCCTGTTCGGACTCGCTTTCGCTACGGCTTCCCCACCCGGGTTAACCTCGCAACACACCGCAAACTCGCAGGCTCATTCTTCAAAAGGCACGCAGTCACGACGCAAGGACAAGTCCTTGCGCGACGCTCCCACGGCTTGTAGGCACACGGTTTCAGGTACTATTTCACTCCGCTCCCGCGGTACTTTTCACCATTCCCTCACGGTACTGTCCGCTATCGGTCACCAGGGAATATTTAGGCTTGGCGGGTGGTCCCGCCAGATTCACACGGGATTTCTCGGGCCCCGTGCTACTTGGGTGTCTCTCAAACGAGCCGCTGATGTTTCGACTACGGGGGTCTTACCCTCTACGCCGGACCTTTCGCATGTCCTTCGCCTACATCAACGGTTTCTGACTCGTCCTGTTGCCGGCAGACAACAGAAGAGAGATCCCACAACCCCGTATACGCAACCCCTGCCGGGTCTCACACGCATACGGTTTGGCCTCATCCGGTTTCGCTCGCCACTACTCCCGGAATCACGGTTGTTTTCTCTTCCTGCGGGTACTGAGATGTTTCACTTCCCCGCGTTCCCTCCACATACCCTATGTGTTCAGGTATGGGTGACAGCCCATGACGACTGCCGGGTTTCCCCATTCGGACACCCCCGGATCAAAGCCTGGTTGACGACTCCCCGGGGCCTATCGTGGCCTCCCACGTCCTTCATCGGTTCCTGGTGCCAAGGCATCCACCGTGCGCCCTTAAAAACTTGGCCACAGATGCTCGCGTCCACTGTGCAGTTCTCAAACAACGACCGACCACCCATCACCCCCGGCAACAACCGGAGTTCACTGGGGCCGGCATCCAGAGGGATCATTCCCTCAGACACCCAACAGCGTGCCCG
>NZ_BBNN01000074.1 GCF_000829695.1 Streptomyces sp. NBRC 110035
CGCCCGTTCCTCGGGTGTGAGGGCTGAGGGCTGGACCTGTGGTTTTCTGGGCTTTCGCTCCGGTGGGGGCCGCAGCCGACGGTAGTGGGTGGCCCGGGAGCGGCCGGTCAGCCGGCAGGCCGCCGTGATACCGAGCTCGCCCTCGACGCCGGTGAACGCGTCGTCGGCCACCGGTTCGGCGGCAGCGATCAGTCCGCGCTCTCGGAGATCATTTCCAAGAGCGCGGAAGCTTTTCCCATGACTTCCAGCGCGGCCTTGTTCCGGGCCAGTTCCTTCTCCAGCCGCTCCACCTGGCGGCGCAGCTTCTCGTTCTCCGCCTCGGCGGCGGACTTCTTCGGCCTCGCCGGACTGGTGCGCTTGTCGACCAGCTTCTCCAGGGCCCCGGCATCCCGCGCGGCCCGCCATTCCTTGACGTGCGAGTGGTACAGGCGCTCGCGGCGCAGGATCGCGCCCTTCTCGTTCTTGGGCGCGGAGTCGTACTCGGCCACGATCCGCAGCTTGTACTCGGGACTGAAGGTCCGGCGCTTCGGCCGGGCAGCCGGATCGGGTCCGGCGGGGTTGGTGCTGGTCATGAGGGGGTGGTTCTCCTGTCGTGCCCTCTCAGGCTAACCCGACGAAGCGGGACGTCTCACCCAAGGCTGACAGAGAGGGACCTTGCCCGCGCCTGATCAGTGATTGGGGTGATGTATGACCCGATGGGCGTGTCGGCGTAGTCCCGCAACAGATACTGGCGTTTCTTCAGCTGTGTCCCTCCCAGCCCGTCAACCAACGCCACCACCCGCTTGGTCCGCTCCACGTACCAGGCCAGCGCCGGGGCCTCTACGACGATGTTCACGGCAAGCGTGCGGCCCGCCTGCAACAGGTAGTAGCGGTGCTCGACCACCTTCCGCTCCCGCAAGACCTGCGTCTTTTTCAGCAAGCCCCGTTCGACCAGTACCGCGAGGGCGTCGTCGAGCTCCTCGAAGGCACCAAAGCGGTGCCGCAGCATCGGAAACCGACGCAGGTCCGGCTCCTGGGAGGAGAGGATGTCCTCGGCCAGATCGAGCAGCGCCGGCTCATCCGGAGCCTTCTCGTACTCCGTCATCAGCTCATAAGCCAGATAGTCGGGGTAGCGCACCCAGAAATCGAGCTTCTGCAGCCGCACCTGCGCGCGGACCACACCCACGCACTCGGCCGGCACCTCACCGTCCACGCCGGGTCGCGGTTCATGAGCCGCCGCATTGATCAGCAAGAGCATGCGCACCGCGTCCTGCCACCGGCTCGCCCGCCGGATTCGCAATCCGCTCGTCATTCATCCCCCCAAGGCCCGTTGCCCCCTGCCACCCCGGCGGCCCGCACATGCGAAGCACGCACCCTCAGGGCCCTCTAAGCAAGGGCTGGCTACGACCTTCCCTCGTCTCGTCACCTTCTGCACACGCAGAGTAAGACGCCGCACGATCTTTCGTCGACAGTTCGGACAGCGCGGATCATCCTCACCGAGGCAGCCCTCGCGGAGTGCCTTGTCTGTGGGCCACGGCGTGCTGGTCGGCGCGGGCACCAGATGCGCCATGATGCCCGCGAATCATGCCCAGTCCATGCCGAGCTTCCGCAGCGCGTCCAGCTGCTCCTGGGCAAGCCGGCCCCTCCTCGATTTCGTGTTCGAAATCCATACGCCCAGCTTGACGACCACCGGCTCCGCCTCGCCGTCGACGGTGATCTCCTCGGCGTGCCCGCGGGGCACCAGCCGGTCCGCGCCCTCCCGCTCCACCCACTGCGCGAGGGCCGCCAGGCCGCGCTGGAACGCCTGCTGCGCCTTGCTCGGCCCCTTCGTCGCACAGCCGGCCGCCGGGGCGGGAGAAGGCTTCTCCAGCGGCTTGATGCCCAGCGTGGACAGCCGGTCCTGCTGTTCGGCCTGGAGCCGCGCCCACGTGGCCGGCTGCTTCTGCTGCTGGAGCCACTTGCCGATGTCGTCGCCGTCCATCAGCACGCCGGGTTGGATGTCGGGCAGGCTGCCATCGGCGTCGACCAGGTCCGCGAGGACGCGGTAGTGCCGCTGCCAGTCCAGCGGCCACGGGCAGTTCCAGTCCTCATCGATCGCGGCCAGCTGCTTCGCGCGCACGGCGGCCCGCTCCGCGTCCTTGCCCAGACCGCCCTTCCTGCGCAGGTTGGCCATGTGCTGGCCGATGGGCACCATCTCCTTGCCCTCGCCCCACACCGCGTCCTGCCTGGGCGCGAGGTGCCCCGTGGCCCGCCGGTAGGACCGTAGCGCGGCGAGTTTGTTCTCCCAGGCTTCCTCGCCCGGTTCCCAGACCATCCCGGCCTCTGGCGCGTCCAGGAGGACCTTGCGCCGCTCCTCCAGCTCCCCGGCCCGCAGTGCCTTTCGCTGCTGGTGGACCCATCGGCCAAGCGGAAACGCCTTGGTCGCTCCGACTTCGACCTCGACGTCGTAGGGAACGGCATAGAGGCCGGTGATCTGGTTCTCTTTCCGCCAGTGAAGCAGGGCCTGGTAGCCCTGCAGCCAGATCAGGGACTCGGGCCGGTAGACCCGGGTGCGCAGGAACGCCGCGATGGTCGCCGTGTCACGCGGGCTGGAGAAGTGCAGCAGAGCCGCTTCGGAGGCGGCCTGCGTGTCGTCCTCCTGGTCCTGGCCGTCGCCCTCGCCGCTGGCCCCGACGATCCGTCCCTCTTCGTCACGCCGGACGTGAACCTTGCGCTTGCCGCTCGTGAGGGCGCGGGAGGCGAGCTGCTCGACGAGTCGTTCATCATGCGAGCGCAGGCCTTGGAGGACCGCGACAAGGGGGCGGAACGAGGCGCTGGCGACCATGTCCTGTGGGTCCTCACCTGGCTCAAGGAAGACCGGCACGATGATCCGCGCGACCTTGGTGGAGCCGTCCTTGTTGAGCCTCAGCGCCCGGCCGATGTTCTGCACGATCTCCACCTGCGAGCCGCGGGTGTCCGCGAAGCAGACGGCCTCCACACCCCGCTCGCCGGTGATGTCCACGCCTTCCCCGAGCACCCGTACCGAGGCGAGGAACGCCCGGTGCACGCGCCGGTTGTTCGCGTCGATGCCGTTGGCGAACTGACGCAGGGCCTCGCGCCGCTCGGAGACGAGGTGGTCGCCGCACAGCCACGCCGACCACACCCGGTCCGGCGGGACATGGCGGCCGGCCTCCAGCTCGTAGAAGGCCGCGTCGATCGACGACGCGGGCAGCTCCTCCGCCCTCGCCAGGTCCTCGTCCGAGGCGTCGTTCATGTACAGCTCGGCCGCCGTCTCGGGCAGCTTCTCCGCGAACGCGGCCGCTTCCTCGACCTTCTGGTGGAACGTCATGACCGTGCGCAGGTTGTACGCGGCGGCGTGCTCCAGGAGCGCGGTCTGCAGCAGGGCCAGGCGCCGGCCACGCCGCGCCTCCTCCGTCTCACCGATCACGGGGGAGGGGTCGCGGATCTCCAAGACGTCGATCTCGAACCCGGCGAGGATCTCCCGCTCGATCGCCTCCGACAGGCTCAGCTCGGCCAGCCACGCGCCGTACGTGCCGTTCGGGTCGTCGGCCATGGTCGCGATCTCCGCCTCCTGGCCGTCCGCGCCCCTGCGCGGCTGGGGCGCCGCCAGGATGCGCGGGGTCGCGGTCAGGTAGAGCCGGAAGTCAGCGGGGATACGGCTGTTGTCGTGGATCGCCGCCCACGGTCGACCAAGATCACCGGCGGTTCCGTGGGCCTCATCCACGATGGCGAGGTCGAAGCCCGCCATGCGCTGGCCGTACAGGCGCTCTCCGCCTGCCAGCGCGGCCTCCAGCGGACCGCGAACCTTCCGCTGGCCCTCGGATGCGTCGATGTCCTCACGGTCCACCAGAGAGGCGTACGTGGCGAACACGACCACCGGCCCGGATCCGGCCCACAGGGCGAGTTGGATCGGGTTCGTGGTGGTCCGCACCCCCAGCGAGTCCAGCACCGCGTCGTTCTCCAGCGAGCACACCGCCACCATCGGCGCGGTATGGCCCACCAGACGCCAGGCCTGGGCTGTCTGCACCAGCAGGTCCAAGGTCGGGACGGTGACGAGGATCCGGCCGTCGGGGAAGGAGTCTCGTGCTGCCCAGGCGGCGGTGATGGTCTTGCCCGATCCGGTCGCCGAGACGAGGGTGCCGCGGGCGCCCTGGGTGGGAACGGGGGCGCGTTCGGGGCGACCGGCCCAGGCACGGATCGCGGCGACCGCGGTGACCTGGTGCTCGCGGAGGTGGATCATCCGAGCCGCTCCTCTGCGTGCGGGGCCGGTGAGGCTTTCGTGGTGGCGGGGGCCGGCCGGGCCGTGGCGGCCTTGCGGCGTCGGTGCTCGCGTTGGGCTTGGGCACGGGCGCATTCGCGGGTGCAGTACTTGATGCCGCTGGTGCGGTTCTGGCCGTACTCGGCGCGGCCGCGTTGGCGGACGAAGTCCCGCCCGCAGGTCTCGTTCGCGCAGGTGCGGATGGTGGCGTCCTCGGCGAGGTGGTTGTACAGCTGGAGGAACGCGACGGAGAGGATGGACGGCTGCCGGTCGGTGAGACTGCCCAGGCCGACGCTGAAGGCTGCGAGGTTGTAGCGCAGGGCCGACCGGAGCATGGCTAGCCGCAGGCCTAGGGTGGCGGAGCGGAGCTCGTCGAGGGTTTTGGGGTATCTACTGTCGTCGTGGTTGTTCCCGGCTGCGGTATCGGCCAGGTGCTGTTCGGTGACTTCCGTCTCGACGAGTTCGTCCAGGCCCCTGGGGCGACGGCATGCCAGCCACGTGGCGATGGCGGACTGGGCCTCACTGATGTGGAGGCGCACGAGGTCGCCGTGGAGCGACCAGGGGCCATAGCGGGGATGTTCACGTTCCTCGAGCTCTTGCAGGCGGCTGTGTTCCTCGTAGTCCCAGCTGCCAGCATCGATGCTGCCGCCCAGGCGCCCGTACTGGTTCATCCAGCCGGCCACGGTGGCCAGGTCTGCCGGGTCCACCTCCATCAGCTCGCGCAGGTAGAAGTCGTCCGGCAACGACGCCTTTTCGACGACCCGGTCAAAGCCCTGGGCGGCCCACACGATCCAGTCGCCTTCGGCCCGGACCCCGTGCATGGGTGTCATCTCCGGCAGGGGAACCGGTGTTCCTGGCCAGAGCGTGGGACGAAAACGTGGGTCTGCGTATGCCGCCATGAGGGGCATCATAACGGTGAGCACGTAGTACGAAGAAGAGAACGTTCGTATCATCTAGGGGTGAAGGTGTGGGAGGGGACGTGGTGGTGACGCAGTGGCAGGAGCGCAAGGCGGTCGGGGACGCCCATGAGCAGCGCGTCGCGGCGGCGCTCGCGGCGCAGGGGTGGACGGTCGAACGCTGCGGGCAGGGCATCTATCCGCCCGCGATCCGGCAGGCCCTGGCCTGCACCACCTCGGCGCTGCGCTGGTTCCCTGACCTGATCGCCGCCCGCGCCGGCGAGGTCGTCACGATCGACGCGAAGGACTGCATGCCCAGCAGCTCCTCCGGCCGGTACGCCGTTGCCGACGAAGCTGTCCACGCCGGCCTGCAATTCATCGCCGCCAATCGGCCGACCCCGCTGTACTACGTGTTCGGGGACCTGCGCGTTCTGACCCCGGTCGAGGTCCTCCACTACACCGGCCACGCCGAGCGCCGGCACGACGGCGCCTACCGCCTGGTCAGCACCCGCCAGGCGCACTCCTTCGACGCCGTCTTCGGCCGCCGTCTGCCGTTGCGCGCGGCGGGCTAACCGCCTATAGAGCCGCCCGCGCAACGCCAGCAGACCCGCGTCGCAGTCACCCCAGGCGAGGTAGAAGCCCCCATCCCAGGTATCGGATTCCCGCGGGCGCCGTTCGAGGCCTGGCACTCCCCGCAGGGGCCGGTGATGCGGCGGGGGGCGTCAGGCGACCGGACGCCTGGGGTGCGATGTGCCGGTTTCGTGTCAGTGAGAGCGTGTCAGTCACGGTTGAGCGGGAGAGTCGTTGTTCTTGCTAGTCGTTCGGCTCGTGGCTGGCGCTTATCACTGACACGGCGGTGGTTCTTCGCGACATCGCGGCTGTCCTGGGTCGGTACACCTCCAGGTGGCTCACTGTCACGAAGACGGCACATCGCAATCAGGTCTTCGGCAGTGCCACTGCTCAAACAGCCTGAGTGGCGGCGGGACGCGGAACCGCGAACGGGGCTGAATCAGTCTTAGCTTGTTCTTTAACCTCGGTCCTCGAACGTCGAGTAGGACACCGTCACTCACCTGGGGATTCGCCAGACAGGCGGACGGCCCTCGCATGATCCTGCGTTCCGCCAAGGAATCAGACTCATACGAAGGCCGCAGGGGTGAGTGTGCTGCACGACGATGCCCGGTGGGACGCGTTCGACTTCACGTCACACTTCCGGGAGGACTTCTACGCGTGCCTGACCCGGCGCGGTGACACCCTGTTCGAGCTCACGGACGCGATGCTGTGCGAGAACGGGCCGGTGACCTCGCCGGTCGATCTGACGCTGGTGGCCGAGCACAGGCGGGGGCACGGCGCGTTGTACGACGCGCTGAACTGCGGCCGGATCGAGGAGAGCCGGCTACGTCGGGCGCTGGCGGTGCTGCCGCAGCCCAAGGCCGCCGACAACCGCCTGGTCCTGGCTGTCGATGTGAGCAACTGGCTGCGCTCGGATGCCCCGACCAGCGCGGACCGTCTGTTCTGTCATGTCTACGGCCGGAACGGACGCGCTTCGGATCAGTTCGTGCCGGGCTGGCCGTACTCCTTCGTCGCCGCGCTGGAGACCGGGCGCACCTCGTGGTGCCAGCTGCT
>NZ_BBNN01000073.1 GCF_000829695.1 Streptomyces sp. NBRC 110035
GGGGCAGGTCAGCCAGGGCTGGCACGGCCCCTACCCGACCTCCTCGCCCACCGCGGCTCCGCTGATCGTGGCACGGTTCACCAAAAGTCAGTGCCACCCCTGCCCGGCCCGCGCCCGGTGCACCACCTCCCGCGAAAGCACCCGCACCGTCGGCTTTCCTCCGCGAGAACTCCGCGACCTGCAACTCCGCATCCGTGCCGAGCAACAGACACCCGAGTGGAAAACCCGCTACGCGGTCCGCTCCGGAGTGGAGGGAACGGTCAACGAGTTCGCCCACGGCCACGGCATGCGCCGCTGCCGCTACCGAGGGCAGGGCAAGGTCCACCTCCAGCACGTCCTGACCGCCATCGCCATCAACATCGAGCGCCTCAGCGGCCTCCCACCGACCGAGGAAGCACCCCGGCCACGCCGACCGACCGCTTTCCAGACCTACCTCGATCAGCACGAGATCCCCCGGCCGAAGTCCTGGCGCACCCTGGGCACCTGACCTCGGCAACTCCAAGATCCCCGACAGAGTCAAGCTGAGTAATTGCCCTATCCGACCAGCCGCCACAAGATCAGGCAGCGCCCCGCGAACGTTCGGCCAGGACGCCACTCTCGAACCGGACGCTCGTGCGGACCAGGGGCACGAGGTGGGCTCCGGTGATCGCCCGCCAGCGGGCCTGGGCGGACTCGACGAGTTTGAACACCATCGCGAGGGCTGCGGCGGGGCTGCCGGCGCCGCGGGTGACCTTGGTGCGGAGCTTGACGGTGGAGAAGGCCGACTCTGTACGACCCACCACCTGGCCAAGCCCGAACTGGCCTCCCAGGGAGGCAAGGTGATCGACGCACGGGTCGTCGACGACGGGAACCTCGTCACCGCGGGAGGTGTCACGAGCGGAATCGATCTGGCGCTCTGGCTGCTCACCCGCGCGTGCGGAGCCTCCGTCGCCCTCGGTGTCGAGTCCATCATGGAGTACGAGCAGCGCGGTGTTGTCTGGCGAAGCTCCTGACCGCCGCTGCCTGGGGCACCCATGTGTGGACTTTGCTGCCCGATCCCTCCTCGGAGATGCGCTGCCCGACCTCGGCCGACGGAACGCGCCCCGCTTCGGGATGTCCGCGAATCGGACCGCGACCGCCGGGAACTCAAGGCCACCTCGCGGCGACTACTGCAACAGAAGCCCCGTGCCCATGATCACGTCCTGCACGCAAGGAGCCCCGTATGTCGATGAACCGGCCGGCCGCCGTCGCCCTGGCCACCGCCCTCTGTCTGCTGACGGCGGCATGTGGCGGCTCGGCTTCGGACGACGAGGCGAGTGCGAAGTCGAACGAGGCCGCGGCTTCGAGGACCGGTTACCCGGTCACGCTGGACAACTGCGGCCAGAAGCAGACCTTCGAGAAGGCGCCCAGTCGGGTCGTCGTGATGAACGGTGCCTCGGTCGCCGAAGTCTCCACGCTCCTCGCCCTCGGTCTCGGTGACAGGATCGTCGCCAACCAGCAGGGCTACGGCATGTCCGAGGTCGCGGGCCGGGCCGCGGCCATCAAGGCCCTGCCCACCGGCGACGTCAAGGTCAACGAGGCGTACGACATCCCGCGCGAGGCGATGCTGGGACTGCGTCCCGACCTCGTCCTGTCCGTCACCACGTACGGCTTCGACCAGAAGAACGGCTTCGCCACCCGCGACCAGCTGAAGCAGGTCGGCGCCAACAGCTACGTCTCCCCGCAGGGTTGCGACGACGACCCCTCCCAGATGACCGTCGCCGACAGCTACCAGCTGCTGCGCGACATGGGCAAGGTCTTCAACGTGAGCGACAGAGCGGAGAAGCTGATCGCCGCCTCGGAGAAGAGCATTGCGGCCGTCTCGGCCAAGGTGAAGGGCGAGAAGAAGCCCAAGGTCATGGTGCTCTTCTCCAACATGGCCATGGGCAGCAACGACTTCAGCTCGGTCTTCGCCCACGGCATCGTCAACGACATCCTCGCCAAGGCGGGCGGCTCCAACGCCTTCGCCGACACCACCAAGGCCACCTTCGCCGACCTGAGCAAGGAGAAGGTCGCCGCCACCGACGTCGACGCCGTCGTCGTCATGAGCTACAACGACCCGAACCCGGCGGCGTACGCCAAGAAGCTGCTCAAGGAGTTCCCCCAGTGGCCGGCCGCCGAGAACAACACGTACGTGACGCTGTCCGACTCGATGTACCTGGGCCCCAGCAACGACCTGGCCGTGCAGAAGGTCGCGAAGATGCTGCACCCGGACGCCTTCTGACCCGGCTGAAGGTCCCGCTCGCGTTCACGCTGCTGCCCGTCGCGCTGGTCGCCACCATGATCGTGGCGACCAGCATCGGAGCCGTCAACGTCCCGGTCGCCGACGTGTGGGCGATTGTCCTGCACCACGTCACCGGCGCGGGGACGGCCCCCTCGGACCTGGCGCTGGACCAGATCGTCTGGAACTTCCGCACCCCGCGGGTGGTCCTGGCGGCGCTGGTCGGCGCGGGCCTGGCCGTGACCGGGGCTGTCCTGCAGACCGTGGTGTCCAACCCGCTGGCCGACCCCGTCGTGCTGGGCTTCTCCTACGGCGCCACGCTCGGCGCGGTCCTCGTCATCACCCTGGGTGGGGGAGTGGCGCTGGCCGGGCTGGGGGTGTCGGCGGCGGCCTTCCTCGGCGCGGTGGCCGCCGGAGCCCTGGTCTTCGCGCTCGGCCGGCGCCAGGGGCGGCTGGCCCCGACCCGGCTGGTCCTCGCGGGTGTCGCCATCGGCTATGTCTTCCTCTCCGCGACCAGCTACGTCCAGCTCCAGGCGACCCCCACCGAGCTGCGGACGGTCATGTTCTGGATGCTGGGCAGCGTCGCGGGCGCCCAGTGGGACCAACTGCCCACGGTCGCCGTCGTGGTGCTGGTGACGACTGTGCTGCTGTCCCTGTTCGGCCGCCGCCTCAACGTGCTGCTGGCCGGGGACGAGTCGGCCACCGCGCTCGGCGTCGACGTCAGCCGGCTGCGGGCCGTCCTGCTGGTCCTCAGCGCGCTGCTGACCGGCACGGTCATCGCGGTCGCGGGCGGTATCGGCTTCGTCGGCCTGATGATCCCGCACCTGGTGCGCCTGACCATCGGCGCCGACCACCGTCGGCTGCTGCCCCTGACGGCCCTGCTGGGCGCCGTCTACCTGGTCCTCGTCGACCTGCTCTCCCGCACCCTCAACCGCCCCAATGAACTGCCGCTGGGCATCCTGACCGCCCTGCTCGGCGCCCCCTTCTTCCTGTGGCTGCTGCGCCGCAACAAGGGCCTGGACTGAAAACATGAAACTCATCGTCGACCGGCTCCACGTCGCCCTCGACCGCACCCCGATCGTGCGCGACGTGAGCCTGGAGGCCCGCGCGGGCGAGATCGTCGGCCTCGTCGGCCCCAACGGCAGCGGCAAGTCCACCCTGCTGCGCACCGTCTACCGCTCCCTGCGCCCGGCCGAGGGGGTGGTCAGGGTGGGCGAGGACGACGTATGGGAGCTGTCCCCCCGGGCGGCGGCCCGCCGTACGGCGGCCGTCCTCCAGGACGCGGGTGGCAGCACCGCCGGTCTGACCGTGGGGGAGATCGTCGCTCTCGGCCGTTCCCCTCATCACGGTCTGCTCGGCCGTGACGGTCCCCAGGACCACGAGGCGGTGTCCGACGCCATCGACCGCTGCGGGGTACGGCCCTTCACGGACCGTGACTACACCTCTCTCTCCGGGGGCGAGCGTCAACGTGTTCTGCTGGCCCGGGCACTGGCCCAGAACCCCAGGCTCCTCGTATTGGACGAACTGACCAACCACCTCGACATCCGGGCCCGGTTCGAGCTCCTGGACCTGATTCGTGCCACCGGTGTCACCACGCTCGCCGTGCTGCACGACCTCGACCTCGCCGCCCGCCTCTGCGACCACCTGGTCGTCCTGAGCGGCGGCGCCGTCGCGGCGGCGGGGCCGGTCCTGGACGTCCTCACCCCGGACCTGCTCGCCGATGTCTTCGGGGTCCGCGCGAGTACCGAACGGCATGCCGATGGCGTCGTCCGGATCACCTACGAGGCCAGGCCCCTCGCGCACGGTGAGAATCCCGAGGATGACGCTGCCGCCCGCCTGGCAGAGACGGCCGACCGCTGATCCGGCGGTGAGCGGGCGTCAGGCCCCGGAGCCCGGGACGGGTTCCGGAGCCTCGTACTGGATTCCGGCCCGCGTGAACTCCGCAGACTCGGCCCCGTCGTATCGCGCCACGAGGTGCAGCGCCATGTCGATGCCGGCCGACACGCCGGCACTGGTGACGACGGTGCCGTCGTCGACGAACCGCTCTCCGCGCCGCACCTCGATCGAGGGGTCGATCTTCGCGAGCCTGTCGAGATAGTCACGGTGGGTGGTGGCCGGCCGGCCGGCAGCCCGGCCGCGGCCAGCACCAGTGAACCGGTGCACACGCTCGCCAGCACGGTGCCCCGCTCGTGCAGGCCGCGCAGCCACTCCGGATGTGCCGCGTCCTTGACCAGGCCGCGGGTGCCGTTGCCACCGGGATGGACGAGCAGGTCGAGCGGCAACGCCTCGTCCATGGCGTGGTCGGCGACCATGCCGAGGCCCTTCGAACCGCGCACCACTCCGGCCTGCGGGCCGAGAGCCACCACGCGCACCGACGAGGTCGCGATGTGGGAGGCCCAGAACCCGAGCACCTCCCACGGACCCACCACGTCGAGTTCCTCGACATCGTCGAAGAGCAGCACACCGATGGTCAGGGCGTCGTCGGCCATGGCCACACCCTAGCCCGCGGTTCGACGGACGGCACGGGCTGACCGACGCCGTCTCGCGGACGGGCAACAGCCCTTCCTCATGTAGTCGTTGGCCGGTGCTGACTGGTTCCGCCGGGACGCCGGGTACGTGAAGCACCGGGTGCGAAACGGCGCACGGGCGCGCTCGGCCGTGCCCCGGCCGCTGCGCGTGCCGGAGCGTGGCGCCGTGCGCCCGGGGGTATGTCTCGGCCACCACCATCCGGCCAGGCGACGGCAAGGACCTGGTGCCCGACCCTCCCGTCGAAAGGCAGCGCACGATGAACGAGATCAACGGCCTGGAGCCCCTGGCGACCTTCTGCGGAGAGTGCAACTGCGGCTGTCCGCAGCTGTTCGTCGACCCGGGCGCCCCCGCGGACCGACGCGTCCTGCTCACCGACGACTTCGGGCAGCGCGTCCAGATGAGCGCCGACCAGTTCTCCTCCCTGGTGGCCGAGGCGAAGGCCGGAAAGCTGGACGGCATAGTCACCGCCTGACGTCCGCCGCGCCCCGGCTCACGAAGAACGGCCGCGCGGCTGAATGAAAGGCCCCTCCCGTCTGTAAGAGGCGATGAGCCCATCGGTACGAGGAGTTGACTGGTGTCCCGGAGCCGTCCCGGCGCAACGCGCCGGGCGAGCCGCGCGACGTCGGCCGCGGAACGCGTCGGCAGCCCACGCGCGCTGTCGGCGGCGGTCTTCGCGGCCGTCTGCGTGGTGACGAGCGCGCTCGGACATGCCCTGATGTCCGGCGACCTGCTGCCCTGGTGGGCGCTGGGAGCGGCGTTCACGGGGACGGCCTCGGCCGGCTGGTGGCTCACCCGCCAGGAACGCGGCCCCGTGACCGTGGTCGGTGTCACGACCGCCGCGCAGGGGCTGCTGCATGTGCTGTTCGACCTGGCACACGAGGTGGCCCACGGACCGGCCCGCGCCGCGGAGACCGTATCGGCCACGGGTGCGGGCCACGCCATGATGTTCTCCCCCTCAGGGATGGCCATGCACATGGACCACTCCGGGGCGGGCATGACCATGGCGCACGGTGCGACGGCAGGCGACTCCCACGTCCTGCCGACGTTCTCGGCCGCGTGCCAGGGCCCTGCCGCGATGTTCCTCGCGCACCTTCTCGCCGCCGTCGTGTGCGGGGTGTGGCTGTGGCGCGGCGAGACGGCGGTTCACCAACTGGGCCGGGCCCTCACGGTCGTCGTGTTCGCGTCGCTCCGCCGCGTCCGCGGGCTCCTGGGACGCCCCGTCCCCGGTCTCCGGACCCACGCGGGCCTGCCGTCGCCGGAAGACGCCCCGGCCGCGCCGACGGCTTTCGCCGTGCTCAGGCATGCCGTCGTCCGCAGAGGACCCCCACGCCACCGCTCGGCAGCCCTGCGCGCGTCCTGTGGTCCGCTGTTCGCCATGTGCCCCTGGATCTCTCCGGTCCGCCGGGGCGGACAAGACGGTCCGCACGCGCTGCTGCCGTGCGCTCCGTGTGTTCGTCCACCTCGGCCCTGGCACGCACCCGTCCGCCTGCGCGCGGCGGCGTGCGGTGCCCCGCAACGATCGGGATTCCCATGCACGACGTCACCCCCGCCCACCCGTCCGCCACGGACCACCCGCCGGCACCTCAACCCGCACGCCGAACCGTCCGGTTGGCCCTGGGCGCCCTCCTCGCGACCACCTTGACGGTCCTGCTCACCGGCTGCGGAGGCGACTCGGCCGGGCACGCCTCCGCCCACAGCGGGGCATCCGCCTCGTCCTCCTCCCACGGCATGGACGGCATGTCCGACAAGATGATGGGCGATCCGTCCGCCACTCCCGCCTACAAGTTGTCCGGCGCGACCGTGGCGAAGGGCACCTTCACGCTGCTCGACACCCGGCCCCCCGGCATGAACGACGTCAAGGGCACCGCATGGCTGGCCCAGGGCCCCAAGGGCACCACCGTCACCGTCTCTCTCACCGGACTCAAGCCCGATCACGTCTACATGGCCCACCTGCACGCCCAGCACTGCTCGGACGGCAACGGCGGCTCCCACTTCCAGTTCGACAAGGGCGGTGCGACCACGCCCCCGAACGAGATCCACCTGATGTTCACCGCCGACAAGTCCGGTATGGGCATGACGACGGTGACCAACTCCCGCAAGACCGGCAAGGACGCGGTCGCGGTCGTGGTCCACCCCAACGAGGCACAGGACAACCGGATCGCATGCGCCGACTTCGACTTCTGACGGCGACGGCCGGATCCACCGTGTGCGCGGGCGTGCTGCTGATCCTGGGGAACGCGCCCGCGTACGCCCACACCGCGCTCAAGGACGCCGCACCGGCCCCCGGGGCCACGGTCGGGGCCGGGACCGACGTGGTCAGGCTGACGTTCGACAACCTGACCTCCGGCATCGCGCCGAAGATCAGGATGATCGGGCCGGACGGCAAGGAGATCCCGGTCGGAGAGCCGGTCGTCACCGACACGACGACGGCCTGCGCCGCCGTGTCACCGCTGCCGAAGGGGGTCATCACCCTCACCTACTCGATCACCGCCGGGGACGGGGACGCCCAGACCAACGCCTACCAGTTCGAGGCCGCCGACGGCAAAAAGCCGGCCGGCACCCCGGCGGCGTGCGCGGCCCTGAGCCTGCCCGCCCCGGAGACGGGAGGCTCGGACTCCGTTCTGGGCCTCGGTTCTACTACGGCGACCGCGGCCCTCGCCGGGGTTGCCGCCGTGGCGGCGGGCGGCGGATTCCTCGCCATCCGCACACTGCGGCGCCGCAGAACCCCGGAAGCGGGCGCCGACGAGTGACCTGATGCCCGGACTCCCGTACCCGGGAAGGGAGTCCGGGTGGTGGCGCCGCCGGCACGGCAAACGGACCACCCGCCGCCTGCTGCTGCCCGACCGGGTTGCGAAACAGGGCGTACGGCGCACCCGCAGCTGGCACGCGGCGACCGGAGGCTGGCTCGCCGTCGGGCTGCTGGGACTCTCGGCCACCGGCCTGACATGGTCCCGGTACGCCGGTGTCAACTTCGGCGAGGCGCTGGACGCGTTCCACTCCCACACCCCCTCCGTGGGCACCACCCTGACCACCGGAACCCTCTCTGTCAGCCTTGGGTGAGACGTCCCGCTTCGTCGGGTTAGCCTGAGAGGGCACGACAGGAGAACCACCCCCTCATGACCAGCACCAACCCCGCCGGACCCGATCCGGCTGCCCGGCCGAAGCGCCGGACCTTCAGTCCCGAGTACAAGCTGCGGATCGTGGCCGAGTACGACTCCGCGCCCAAGAACGAGAAGGGCGCGATCCTGCGCCGCGAGCGCCTGTACCACTCGCACGTCAAGGAATGGCGGGCCGCGCGGGATGCCGGGGCCCTGGAGAAGCTGGTCGACAAGCGCACCAGTCCGGCGAGGCCGAAGAAGTCCGCCGCCGAGGCGGAGAACGAGAAGCTGCGCCGCCAGGTGGAGCGGCTGGAGAAGGAACTGGCCCGGAACAAGGCCGCGCTGGAAGTCATGGGAAAAGCTTCCGCGCTCTTGGAAATGATCTCCGAGAGCGCGGACTGATCGCTGCCGCCGAACCGGTGGCCGACGACGCGTTCACCGGCGTCGAGGGCGAGCTCGGTATCACGGCGGCCTGCCGGCTGACCGGCCGCTCCCGGGCCACCCACTACCGTCGGCTGCGGCCCCCACCGGAGCGAAAGCCCAGAAAACCACAGGTCCAGCCCTCAGCCCTCACACCCGAGGAACGGGCGGCGGTACTGGAGCTGATGAACAGCGCTGAGTACGCCGAACTCCCTCCCGCGCAGATCTGGGCCCGCGAGCTGGATGCCGGACGCTATCACTGCTCCGTCTCCACGATGTACCGGATCCTGCGCGAGAAGGGCCAGGCAGGCGAGCGACGCCGCCAGGCCACCCACCCCGCCAAGACTGTGCCCGAGCTGGTCGCCACCGGGCCCTCGCAGGTGTTCACCTGGGACATCACCAAGGCGGCCGGGCCGGCCAAGGGCGTCTGGTACCACGCCTACGTCATCATCGACATCTTCAGCCGCTACATCGTCGGCCACACCGTCGAGGCCGCCGAATCGGCCGCACGCGCCGAGGAGTTGATCCGGGAGACCATCCGCCGCAACGGCATCGTTCCCGAGACCGTGCACGCCGACCGCGGCACGTCGATGACCTCCAAGAGAGTCTCCCAGCTGCTGATCGACCTCGGCGTCACCCGGTCGCACTCGCGGCCGAAGACCTCCAACGACAACCCCTACAGCGAGGCCCACTTCAAGACCACGAAGTACATGTCCGACTACCCCGAGCGGTTCGATTCGCTGGCCCATGCCCGCGAGTGGTTCGAGGCGTTCATCGCGTACTACAACCACGAACACCGGCATTCGGGTATCGCCTGGCACACGCCCGCCAGCGTGCACTTCGGCACCGCCGAGGAGGTCCGCGACCAGCGGGCCGTCACCCTCGCCGAGGCATACGCCCGCCACCCCGAACGCTTCGGCCGCCGCCCCCGACCACCCCGGATACCCCAGCAGGCGTGGATCAACGACCCGGCCAAGCGCAGGGAACCCGCACCACAAACCTCATAACGTCACGACCGTCTCACTGGACTTGAAATCTTCC
>NZ_BBNN01000072.1 GCF_000829695.1 Streptomyces sp. NBRC 110035
AAGATGTGCACCCAACCGGATTTCGCCGCGCTCTGGCTGAATTCGTGGAGGAGGGCGGTCTTGCCGATCCCCGCAGGGCCACTGACCAGGGCGATCGGGCCCGCTTCGCGGTCGCGTGCGGTCAACAGGTCATGCAATCGGGTGAGTTGTATGTCCCGTCCGACGATGGACATCCGCAGGTGCTCCTATGGTGCCGAGGCTTGGTATGTCTTCAACAATCCTGCAACTTCAGACAGTCCGCGGAACCTTCAGTGGTCATTGCCACAGGGATTTGGCGCAAGTGCGACCGTCGACAACGGCGATTCGGCCAACTTCGAAAGCCAGGGCAATTTTCCGCCTTGGGGTTCTTCAAAGAGGCGTAAAGAAAATGCGGCCCGGGGGAGTCCCCGGGCCGCACCTCTCGGACAGGTCTCGACCGTTCTCGGACGGTCCGCGCCTCAGGCGGCGAGCGGCTCCGGCAGCGGCCGGGTGTGCAGGACGTCGAGACGGGACACCGCACGCGTCACCACGACGTACAGCCGGTGCAGTCCGCGCGGCTCGGACTCGACGATCGCGGCCGGCTCCACCACGACGACATGGTCGTACTCCAGGCCCTTGACGACCGTCGCGGGCAGCACGGTCACCCGGGCGGCCGTGCCGACCTCCTCGGCCGTCGCCGTCTCGATGCCCGCCCGGCGTAGCGCCGCCGAGGTGGCGACGACCGCGTCGTCGGCGGCGATGACCGCGACCGACCCCTCGCGGTCGAGGGCCGCGCGGACGGCGGACACGGTGGCGGACGCCAGGTCGTCGACGGCGCTGACCGCCAACTCGCCGTCATGGCGCAGCGAACGGGCCGGCGGCACGTCCACGCCCAGGGCGCCCACGAGCCGGTTGGCCAGCTCCATCACCGCGGCGGGCACTCGGAAGCCGGTGGTCAGCGGGACGACCGTGGCCTGCGCCTTGCCCAGGTGCGTCAGCTGCTCCTGCCAGGTCCGCGCCGACCACGGCGCCGTCGCCTGGGCCAGGTCGCCCAGCACCGTGATGGAGCCGAACGCGCTGCGCCGGGCGATCGCCCGGCACTGCATCGGCGACAGGTCCTGGGCCTCGTCCACGACCACATGGCCGTAGCCCTCGGGGCGTTCGATGAGCCCCGCGACCTCGTCGAGCAGCAGCATGTCCTCGACCGACCAGGTGGCGCTCTTCTCCGACCGCGGAGGCTTCGCCCACAGCAGAGCCCGCTGCTCGGCGGCGTCGAACACCCCGTCCGCCGCAGCCTCCATCACCGCCGGATCGCTCAGCAGCGTGGCCACGACCTCCTCCGGCCGCGCCACCGGCCACGCTGCCTCCAGCAGCGCGGCGACCGGCTTCGAACGACCGATCTTGCGCGCCCAGGTCACGCTCTTCGGGCCGGCCCGCCGCTCGGCCTGCTGCTGGATCAGCGTGACCACCCGCGAACGCACATGCTCGCGGCCGATCCCGTACGGCACCCCCATGCCCCGCACCTCGTCGATGACCCGGGTCAGGTCGTACGAGTCCACCCGCCAGCGGTACGAGCCGTCGGTGACCGCGATGGACTCCTCCGGGTGCCTCACCCGGGCGTACAGTGCGCGCTCGAGGACGGTGGCCATACGGTCGCTGTGCTTCAGGACGCTGACCTCCTCGGAGTCCGCCTGCCGCACTGGGTGCCGTGCGACGACGTCCTCCACCGTCAGCTGGGCGATGTCGATCTCGCCCAGCGACGGCAGCACCTCAGAGATGTAGCGCAGGAAGGTGCGGTTCGGGCCGATGATCAGCAGACCGCTGCGCTGCAGCCGCTCGGGGAACGTGTAGAGGAGATACGCGGCGCGGTGCAGGCCGACGGCGGTCTTGCCGCTGCCCGGGGCGCCCTGCACACAGACCGACTCGTTCAGCTCGCTGCGGACCAGGTTGTCCTGTTCCGGCTGGATGGTGGCGACGATGTCGCGCATTGGGCCGAGGCGGGGCCGCTCGATCTCGGCGGCGACGATCGTGCTCGCCGCGTCGCCGCCGTCGTCGCCGCGGGCGTGGTCGAGGTGCTCGTCCTCAAGTCCGGTGAGGTCCTCGGGAGCGCCGTGGCTCCACGGCGCCCACCCGAAGCGCCGCCGCACCGCGACACCGCGCGGCTCCAGGGCGCTCGCCTGGTAGTAGGTGCGGGAGACCGGCGCACGCCAGTCGATCACCAGGGGCGGTGCGGCCGGGTGTTCCGAGACTCGCCTGCGGCCGATGTAGTACCGCTGCCGCCGGTGGTCCCCCGCCTCCTCGGAGTCCTCGAAGTCGAGCCGGCCGAAGAACAGCGGGCTGTCGGGCTCCTCCGCCATCTGCCGTGCGCGGGTGCGCAGGTAGCGGCCGAGCGCCTCGGCACTCGCGCCGTCACCCGACACGTCCTCGCCCGCGACGACCTGGTACTGGGCATCGTCCACCTGCCGGGTCATCGCCTCGCGGCACACCGCGACGTACGCACGCTCCAGGGCCAGCTCGTCGTCGAGTCCGACGGCCTCCTGGGTGCCGTACGTGTCCTGGACGTGTGACGTCATCGATCGACCTTTCCGAAGTGACGGCCTTGCGCGCCGCCCGACGAGGCCGGACGGCGAATTCCGGCTCCCAGCATAACTGAACCCGGTTAATAGACTGGCTGAGTTGCGTTATTGCTGGCCGGATACCGACGGCCTACGCGCAGTGCTCGGAGCGGGTGCGTACGACTGGGCGCGACCAGTGCTCCGCGCGGCCGGTGTCGACCGGGCCACGGCCGGAGATGCCGGGGGTCTGCTACCGCCGGGTCGCGGTCACGTTCCGAGCGGCCGGTTGTCGCCGGGCGTGCCCAGTGCTCCGGGGCTGTTTGCTGTCGGCCGCAACCAACGCTTCGCGGCGCCGGTGTCGCGGCCCGGGGCCACGCGTTTCTGGCGGCCGGTAGCCGCCGGGCGTGCCTAGTGCTTCGAGCGGCCGGGCACCGCCGGGTGGGACCAGCGGTGCCGGCGCAGCCGGCGGCTGGTGACCGCCGGCCGCCGACAGCGCTTCGGTGGCCCGTTACCGCCTGGCCGCGATCAGCGCGCCCAGCACCGCCGCCTGGACCAGCTGGCCGGGGGCGTACAGCTCCTTGCCGATCCACAGTGGGGGGTGGTATTCGGCGTCCAGGCCCTGTTTCAGGAGGAAGGCGCAGCCTCGGTGTACGGCCTGGGTCGCCTCCTCGGAGCGGGCGTCGCCGTCGGCGGTGAGTTCCAGCAGGGTGCGTACCGCGTAGGCGGTCTCCTCCGGTGTGCCGTCCCAGCGGCCCCAGGAGCCGTCCTCGTGCTGCCGGTGCAGGAGCCAGTCGACGGACCTGCCGAGGGCTTCGGCCGACGCCGGGCCGGCGTACCGGTGCAGGGCCAGGGCGCAGCGCATCGTCGCGAAGTGGGGCGAGGCGTGCCACTTGTCGGACCAGCTGCCGTCCGGCCCCTGGCGGTCGCGCAGCCACGACGCGATCCGGGCGACGGCGTCCCGGTACCGGTCCCCCTCAGCAGGACCGTCGGCCAGGTGGCAGCCCAGCGCCTCCAGGATGTGCGCATTGGTGGTCGTGGACGGCTCGTGCTCCGGGATGGTGGACATGAAGTGGCTGCCCGCGTCGTACTGCCACAGGTACTCCGGCTCCTGCGGCGCCCCCAGGCGGGCCAGGGCCGTCAGGACGATCGCGCTGGTCTCCGCCTCGTACGCGAACCCCGGCGCGGTCGGCGCCCCGGACCGGCCGGCGTCACCCGGCAGCTCCTTCAGCAGCGGAGCGAGCACCTCGCGCTCCACCCCCGCCGTCGCCAGGTTTCCGGCGATCCACGCCCGCTCGTAGTACACGATCGAGGTCATCGCGGCGACCGCGCCGGATCCCCGCTCCTGGGCCTGCCGCAGGAAGCGCACCGAGGGGTGCGCGGGGTCGGCCGGCTCCCGCGGGCCGAGCCAGGCGGCGGTCGCGGCAGCGGAACAGCCGACGACCCCGTCGACCGGCTCCATCTCGGCGGCGCCGACGGCCGCCGGGCCCACGATCTCCAGGTAGTGACCGGCGAGCGGGTTGCGCCAGGCACCCCCGCGCAGCCCACGCAGCGCCTCGTCGGTCAGCCCGTGCGGCAGCGCCAGCGGCTGCACCGGTCCGTCCCCGAGGACGGCGAGCCGGGCGTTGATCCCCTCCACCAGAGCGGGGATGACCATGAAGAACACGACCGTCGACGGCACCGGCTCCTCGGCGCTGCGCGCCACCAGCGCGGCCGCCGCCGCGAGCCCCCGCCGCGCGGCCTCGACGAGCGCCGCGGGCGGCAGCGGCAACTCGCCGCCCTCCCGGCCCAGCACGGCCAGTAGCGCCTCCGTCGCGCTCAGCGTCGGCACGAGGGCGTACCCGCCGGGGCCGCCCCAACTGCCGTCGGACCGCTGCTCGTCGAGGAGATACCGGACCCGGGCGGCGTCCCCGTCCAGCCACGGGGCCAGCGACACCAGCCGGGCCGTCTCGTACACCGAGGGACCCAGCGCGCCGGTCGGGTCGTCCAGCACCCGCTCGACCAGCTCGGCGACGAGCCTGTCGAGGTCCACGTCCGTGGGCGCGCTCACGCGGGGAGTTCCTCGGAGACGGTGATGCTGCCGACGAGCAGCGACGACGGCAGCGTCGCCGGGTCGGGGTCGCCCGGCAGGACCGGGCCGCCGGGGCTGCCGATGATGATCGCCAGACAGAAGTACACGGGCTGGTCGAACAGCCAGCCCTTCGGAGTGGTGTCCTGCGGGGTCAGCTTCAGGTACTCGCGGCCGTCCAGGTACCAGGTGATCGAGTCGGGGCCGCGCCGCCAGACCGCCGAGTAGGTGTGGAAGTCCGCGCTGAGCGGGCTGCCGTCCTCCGTGGTCGTACGGGCGCCCATGCCCAGGGACGGGATCTGGTGGCACTCGGGGGAGTGGACGGCACCCCACACCGAGTCCGGCTCGGAGCCGAGCGCCTCCAGGACGTCGATCTCCCCGGCCCGGTACCACGCCTGCACCGGGTCCTCGTCGCCCCGGTGCCGCAACTGCGTGCCCCAGGCCCACAGCGCGCAGTCCAGGCCCGGACCCGCTGCGGTCTTCACCCGGGCGTCCAGGCGCAGCGCGCCGCCGGGCCGCGGCACGAAGTCCTCGCGCCGGGTCTCCAGCCACGCCGCCCGGTACTCCCCGTCCTCGTGCGTGGCGGTGATCCGCAGGTGCCCGGCGCCGTCGAGGCCGACGTTCGCGGGGTCGTCCGTGTGGAACTCGATGCCGGCGCCGAACGGCTGCCCGGTGACGACCTGCCACAGGGCGGGGTCGGGCGGGGACCCGGCCGGGCCCTCGAACGTGTCCTGCCACAGGACCTTCCACGACGGCGGCGCGGTCGCGGCGGCCGGGAAGGTGGCGTGCTTCTGGTTCACGGTCTCCATGTCTTTCTCGGGCTCCGTCTTCCTCAGTTGCCCGGGGCCGACGGTGCGGCGGCGTCCGGATCGAGATGCTCGGCCATGGTGAGCGGGGTGGGATGGGCGAACAGGTCGGCCAGGCGCACAGGCACACCAAGCTTCTTCTCGATGCGCTGCACGAGCTGCGCGCCGAGCAGCGAATGCCCGCCGCTGTCGAAGAAGTTGGCGTGCGGGCCGAGGTCGGTCCGGCCGAGCGTGCTCTGCCACAGGGCGAGCAGCCGCCCGGCCGTCCCCGACTGCGCCTCGGGCGAGGCCTCGTCCGCCCCCGCGGCCGCACTGCGCTCGGAGCGGAGCTGCTCGGCGAGGCGGGTCAGCGCGAGATGGTCCCGCTTCTCGTTGGCGGTGGTCGGCAGCGACTCCAGCACGACGATCTCCTGGGGTACGGCGGCGGAGGGCAGCAGGGACCGGGCATGGGCCGTCAGCCCGGCGGTGTCCACCTCGGCCACGCCGTCCCCTCCCTCCGCTCCTTCCGCTCCTTGCGCCGGTTCCACGAACGCGACTAGGGCGGCGTCCGGCCCGCCGCGCCCCACCACGACGACGGCGACGTCCCGTACGTCCGGACGGTCGAGCAGCACCGTCTCCACCTCGCCCAATTCGATCCGGTGGCCGCGCAGCTTGATCTGGCGGTCGGTCCGGCCCAGCAGCTCGACGCTGCCGTCGGGCCGCAGCCGGGCCAGGTCGCCGGTGCGGTAGTGGCGCCCGTACGCGGGATGGTCGCGGAAGCGGTCCGCCGTCAGCTCGGGGCGGTTGTGGTAGCCCAGCGCGACGCCCGCCCCGGCGATGCACAGCTCGCCCTGCACACCGACCGGCAGCTCCCGGCCGTCCGGGTCGACGACGAACACCTGGGTGTTGGCGATCGGACGGCCCACGTCCACGCGGACCACCTCGTCCGGCACCGGCCCCGAGGTGGACCAGATGGTCGTCTCCGAGGGGCCGTACACATTGAGCAGTGAGCCGCCCGAGGCGGCCAGCGTGCGGGCCAGCGCCGGCGGCAGCGGCTCCCCGCCGCAGACCAGGCGCCGGCCGGCGAGCTGCCCGTCCGCCGCGTCGGCGACGACCCGCCAGGTCGTCGGGGTGGCCTGCACGATGCCGACGTCGTGCGCGACGACCTCGGCGAGCAGGGCGCGGCCGTCGGTGCGGGCCTCGTCGGAGGCTACGACCAGCCGTCCGCCGCACACCAGCGGCAGGAACAGCTCCAGGGCGGAGATGTCGAAGGCGAAGGTCGTCAGCCACAGCACGGCGTCGTCCGCGGTGACCTTCAGCTCCTCGGCGAAGTGCTGGACCACGTTGGCGAGGCTGCGGTGGCCGACCAGGGTGCCCTTCGGCTTCCCCGTCGAGCCGGACGTGTAGATCAGGTAGGCGCAGCAGTCCGGATCGGGGCCGCCCGCACCGGGGTCCGGCAGCGGGCCGGAGCCGTCCCGCGCGAGCGGCTCCAGCGGAACGACCCGCGCCCGGACCCCCTCGGGCAGCTCCACGCCCGGCGCCGTGAGCACCGCCTGCGCGCCGGAGTCCTCCAGGACGTACGCCAGGCGCTGCACGGGGTGCTCCGGATCGACGGGCAGATACACCGCTCCGGCCAGCCACACCCCGAGGGCCGCGGCCGCGAGTTCGGGACCCCGGGGCGCGGCGAGCGCGACGATGTCACCGGCCCTCACCCCGGCGTCCGCCAGGACGACCCGGGTGTGCTCGGTGGCCCGCCACAGCTCGGCGTACGTCGTGCTGCGACCGTCGCCCACGACGGCCGGCGCGGACGGCGTCAGCGCCACCCGCTCCCGCACCGCCGCGAGCACGTTGGGCGGATCCACCGGGCGCGCGGTGTCGTTGCTCGCGGCCAGCACGGCGAGGTCGGAGGGCCCGGCCAGCGGTAGTTCGCCCATCGGCCGGTCCGGCCCCTCCGCGGCCGCGAGCAGCAGCGCCTCGAAGCGTTCGAGCAGCCCCTGTACGTCGGCCTGGTCCAGCACCTGCGTGTAGTACGCGGCCCGGACGGTCACCTTGTCCGCCGAGGACAGGAAGAAGAACTCCAGGTCGAACTTGCTGAAGCCGTTCTCCACCGGGAGCCTGCGGGCCGTGGTGTCGCCGAGGGGGAAGCTCGTACGGCCGTCGTCCGGAACGTAGTTGAACAGATGGCGGAAGACGGTGTTGCGCCAGGAGGCGCCGCCGTCCCTGCGCAGTTCCGGCAGCAGGACGTCGACCGGCACATCGGCGTGGGCGACCGCCCCGAGGAACGCGTCGCGGGCGGTCCGCACCAGGTCGCGGAAGCCGCCGCCGAGGTCGACGGGTATGCGCAGCGGCAGGGTGTTGACGTGGTAGCCGACGGCCCTGGACGCCTCGCGCGCCCGGACGTTGACCGGGGTGCCCACCACCAGGTCGGGACCCGCGCCGTGCCGGGCCAGCAGCAGGCCGTACGCGGCCAGCAGCACCACCGCCTCCGGCGCGCGCAGCTCCTTCTGCAGCCGGCGCAGTACCTCGGTCGCCCGCGGGGACAGGTCGGCCGTGATCTGGTCACCGGTGAGGGTCGGCTCGGGAAGATCCTCGCTGCCGCACCACAGGGCGAGGCCCGCGGCGTCGGCCCCGGCCAGCTGCCCGCGCCAGTACTCCATGGCAGCCGCGCGCGGAGCGGGCTCCTGGTACGGCGGCTGCGCGGCCAGCAGCTCCGCGGGTGGCGCGGCACCGGCCGCGAGCGCCGTGTACCCGGCGGTGAACTCCTCCAGCAGGACCGCGCCGGAGACCGTGTCGAAGACCAGGTGGTGGACGGCGAGACAGAACGCGTCGCCGTCCGCGCACCTCACCTGCGCGGCCCGCACCAGCGGCCGCCCGTCGATGTCGAAGGGACGCGCGATGAACTCCCCGACGACAGCGGCGACCTCACCCGGCTCTGCCGCCAGCTGCTCGGCCTCGATCCGCAGGGCAGCGGGGTCGAGCACCTCCTTGACGAGGCCCGCCTGCTCCTGCCGGAACACCGTGCGCAGCGCCTCGTGCCGGCGCAGCAGCAGATCGACCGTGCCCTGGAGCGCCGGGTCGAGCAGCGGCCCGTCGGCCTGAAGGGCGACGGAGAGGTTGTTGACCCCCTTGACGGGCACCAGCTCGTCCAGGAGCCAGAGGGCGTGCTCCTTGCTGTCGGCCGGGCGGGACCGGACTTCCGTTGCTTCTGGCATTCCAACCGTTCCGTGGGTTCGCGGGAATTCGCGGTGGGGCGTACGTACGGGATTCGCGCGTACGGGACGTGCGCTACGTGACTTCTCAGGCGGGCCTGTCCGCGCCGAGCAGCTCGGTCACCGTGCGGGTGACACCGGGGTCGCGCAGCAGGTCGACGTGCGGGACGTCGACGCGCAGTTCCCGGCCCACGGCGATGTCCTGGCCGGCCGCGCGGGAGCCGTTCAGACCGCTCGTGGGCGACGAGGACGTGACGACAACGGCCTCCCGCCACGCGGGCAGAGGGTCGATGTCCGCGGCCGCGATCAGATAGCCGACGAACGACGCGAAGACCGCGGTGATCTCCTCCGTCCGCTTGGCGTCCAGCTCCAGCCGGTCGAAGGCAGGCTTGGCGGTACGCCGGTACACGTCGAGGAGTTCGGCGCCCAGCGCGGCCATCGTCGTGTGCTGCTCGTGCGCCCGCCGCGCCTCGTCCGCCGCCTGCGCGGTCTCCTCGGCACTCAGCAGGGCGGACATGGAGTCGAGGACCTTGTAGAACTGCGAGTACAGGGACAGCGGGCCGGACTGCTCGGGGTCGAACAGCACCAGCGCGGGCGCCTGTTCCTGCCGGGCGGCGAGGCGCTGCGCGATCGCGCCCGCGTAGACGCCGCCGACACAGAAGCCGAACACCGCGCGGACCGGGCGGCCGTCGGCCGCCACCTCCTCCAGCCACCGCTCGACGGGGTCGGCATCGCCGGCACCGGTCCCGGCCTCCTGGGGAATCGTCTCCCAGATCGAGCAGGGCAGCAGGTCGCCCAGACCCGAGGCCAGATCGGTGAAGCGGCCCTCGGCCCGGCCGGTGGCGTCGAAGTCCACGGCGAGCACGAGCTCGTGCGCGTCCGCGTTGCCGAGAACCCGCCACGTCTGCGGATCGGTCATGGTTCGGGATCCCCCATGGTCTGTGGAAAACACTGCGTTCGGTTCGGTGGAAAACGGTGAACTCGCGTTCGTGGAGAACGGTGAATGCACGTCCGAGGACGGTGAATTCGTTTTCGGGGACGGTGAATTCACGTCCGTGGAATACGGAGAATGCGCGGTCACGCTAACTTCGCCTCCTGGCTCGGATAACCCCTAGTACTCCAGCCGTAGATCGTGATCTTCATGCTGGCTGGACGTCTTGGCGCCGGTAGTGGGCGGTCTTGGCCCGGGCTTGGTGGCGTCGTCGCCACTGCGACCAGCCCAGCCGGTGCGCCATGTCGTGGGCGGCATGGGTGACGAGCGTGGTGAACAGGTGCTGGATCTCGTTGCGGGTCAGCGGACTCAGTGCGCTGGTTGTCTGGTGCTGGTCACGTTCGAGTGCGGTCACCACAGCAAGGAAGGCGTGGGCGAGCATGGCGAGGGTGACCCAACGGTGCCAGGAGGTCCAGCGTCTGACCTGGTGTTCGTCGAGTCCGGCCAGTCCCTTCGACGATTGGAATGTCTCCTCCACCGTCCAGCGGCGCCCCGCGGTCCTCACCAGGGTCTGCAGGGTGGTCGGGTGGGTCGAGTAGCAGAGGTAGTGGGCGAGTTCGCCGGTGCGGCGGTTGCGGTGGACGAGGAGGTGCCGGTGGCCGGGACGCTCGTCGGTGACATGGGCCAGGGCCCAGTCGTAGTGACGGTGGCCCTTGGCTCCGGCTCCTGCGGACAGCTTCTGCCAGGCCCGTTTCGGGATCCGCCGGGCCAGGAGGTCGGCGCGGATCTTTCCGGCAGCGGTGGTGATGTGGTGCCGGCAGGAGACGGCGAGGACGTAGTTCTGGCCGCGTTGCTCCAGGGTGGTCCGCAGGTGGGTGTTGTTGCCGTAGACCTCGTCGCCGGTGACCCAGTCGGCGGTGGTCCCGGCGTCCAGGGCGCGTTCGATCATCCGGGCGGCGAGCTGGGGTTTCGTCGCGAAGGTGTGGGTGTCGGGGATGCCGGCCGAGCGGCAGCGGTCCGGATCGTCGGTCCAGGAGCGGGGGATGTAGAGCTCGCGGTCGATCGCCGTGTGCCCGCGTGGGGCGGAGTAGGCGAGGTAGACGGCGACCTGGCTGTTCTCGATGCGTCCGGCGGTGCCGGTGTACTGGCGCTGGACGCCGACGGTGTGGGTGCCCTTCTTCAGGTCGCCGGTCTC
>NZ_BBNN01000071.1 GCF_000829695.1 Streptomyces sp. NBRC 110035
GGCGGGCGGCGCGATGGTGGCCGTGCAGGCGACCGGGGAGGAGATCGCTCCGAGGCTTACGGACGGAATCGCCCTGGCGGCGGTCAACGGCCCCGAGTCCGTCGTCGTGTCGGGCGCCGAGGCCGAAGTCGTGGCACTTGCGGAGGAGTTCGCCGCCCTGGGTCGCAAGACGCAGCGCCTGTCCGTCAGTCATGCCTTCCACTCGCCGCTGATGGAGCCGATGCTCGACGCCTTCCGCGAGGTCGCGGAGCAGCTGACGTACACCGAGCCGGTCATCCCGGTCGTGTCCAACGTGACCGGTGAGGTCGCCGATCCCGCCCTGCTGTGTTCGGCCGAGTACTGGGTGCGCCACGTCCGCGACACCGTCCGCTTCGCCGACGGCGTGGGGGCACTCAACGGTGCCGGTGCGAACGCCTTCCTCGAGATCGGCCCCGACGGCGTACTGACCGCGCTCACCCGCCGGTGCCTCGACGTCGACGCCGACACGGTCGCCGTCCCCGCTCTGCGGGGGGACCGCTCCGAGGAGACCGCGCTGCTCACCGCGCTGGCCCGGCTCCACGTCACCGGCGTCCGCGTCGACTGGCAGCCGTGCTTCGACGGCACCGGCGCCCGCCGCACCGAGCTGCCGACCTACGCCTTCCAGCGGTCCCGCTACTGGCCCGACGCCCAGCGCTCCACGGCGGGCGGAACCGGGGCGGACCTCCTGGACACGGCGTTCTGGACGGCCGTGGAGGGCGAGGACCTGACCACGCTCGCCACCGATCTCGCGGTCGACACCGACGCGCTGGGCGCGGTCCTGCCCGCCCTGTCCACCTGGCGGCGCAGGCAGCGCGACCAGGCGATGGTCGACGGCATCAGGCACCACGAGACGTGGAAGCCGCTGTCGCTGCCGTCCACCGCGCCCACCGCCACCGGCACCTGGCTGGCCGTCCTCCCCGAGGCGCTCGCCGACGACGAGTGGGTGGCTGCCGTCCTGGCGGCCGTGGGCACCGACGTCGTGCCGCTCACCGTCGGCACCGACGACCGCGACGCGCTCACCGGAAGGCTGTGCGGCCTGCTCTCCGAGGGCACCGCGCTCACCGGAGTGCTGTCCCTGCTCGCGCTCACGGACACCGCCGAGAGTCCCGCCGCCCCGACGGCGGTGCTGCTCCAGGCCCTGCTGGACGCCGAGATCACCGTGCCCCTGTGGTGTGTGACGCGCGGCGCCGTCGCCGTCGCCGGCACGGAGCGGCCCACCGCTCCCGGCCAGGCGGCGGTGTGGGGCCTCGGCCGGGTCGCGGCACTTGAGCTCCCCGTACGGTGGGGCGGGTTGATCGACCTGCCCGCCGCCCTGGACGACCGTGCCGCCCGGCGGTTCGCCACCGTCCTCGCCGGACACGACGGCGAGGACCAGGTGGCCGTACGCGACTCGGCCGTCTTCGGCCGCCGGCTCGTGCCCGCCCCGGAGGCCGCACCCGACGCCGGCTGGGAGCCCAGCGGCACCGTCCTGGTCACCGGGGGCACCGGAGGCCGCGGCGCCCACGTGGCGCGCTGGCTCGCCGCCGCCGGAACCGCCCGCCTGGTGCTGGTCGGCCGACGCGGCCCGGACGCGCCCGGCGCCGCCGAACTCGCCGCAGAACTCCGGGAGCTGGGTGCCGAGGTGACGGTCGCCGCCTGCGACGCCGCCGACCGCGAGGCCCTCGCCGCTGTGCTCGCCGGCATCCCCGAGGACACCCCGCTCACCGGTGTGGTGCACGCCGCCGGCATCGTCGACGACGGAGTGCTCGACGACCTCACGCCGGAGCGGTTCGCCGCGCTGCACCGCGCCCGCACCGTCCCCGCCGTCCACCTGGACGAACTGACCCGGGACCTGGACCTGACGGCGTTCGTGCTCTGCTCCTCGGTGGCCGGCACGGTCGGCACCGCGGGGCGCGCCAACCTCGCCGCCGCCACCGCCGTCCTGGACGCGCTCGCCCGGCGCCGCCGGGGCGAGGGCCTGCCCGCGACGTCCATCGCCTGGGGTGCCTGGACCGACGAGGAACCGGGCGCGGACACCACGGTCACCGAGGCGACGGGCGCCGACACCACCGGCACCGGTGCCGCCGCGCGTCCGGCCCGCACCGCCGGTCACCCGGCCGTGCACCCGGACCTCGCGCTCGCCGCCTTGCGGCAGGCCGTGACCCGCCCGGAGCCGACGCCCGTGGTGTTCGACCCGCGTCAGCCGCAGGTCCTGGACACCCTCATCGGCATCCGAGGCAGCGCCCTGCTGCGCGACCTGCCGGACGCCCGACAGGCACTGGCCGACGCGGCCGCCGCGCGGCAGCAGACCGAGACGGCCGCCTCCGGGCTCGCCGCGCGGCTGCGGCAGCTTCCCGCCGCCGACCGCACCGCGGTCCTCGGTGACCTGGTCCGCACCCACGCCGCCGCCGTTCTCGGCCACCCGGGACCGGAGGCCGTCGCCCCCGACCGCACCTTCCGCGACCTGGGCTTCGACTCGCTGACCGCGATCGAACTGCCCAACCGGCTCACCCTCGCCACCGGCCTGCGCCTGCCCGCCACCACGGTCTACGACTTCCCGACCGCACAGGCCCTGGCCGAGCACCTGGTCGCCGAACTCCTCGGCGAGCAGGACACCGAGTCCGGTCTCGACCGGGTGAGCGCCGCCGGACTGTCGGACGACCCGATCGTCATCGTCGGCATGGCCTGCCGCCTCCCCGGCGGGGTGCGCTCCCCGCAGGACCTGTGGCACATGCTCAGCGAGGGCCGCGACGGCATCGAGGCCTTCCCCGAGGACCGGGGCTGGGACCTCGCCACCCTGGCGACCGGCGGCGCGGACGGCCGCGGCCGCAGCGCCACCCTCCGGGGCGGATTCGTCGACGGCGCCGCCGAGTTCGACGCCGGCTTCTTCGGGATCTCCCCCCGCGAGGCCATCGCCATGGACCCGCAGCAGCGTCTCCTCCTGGAGACCACCTGGGAGGCGTTCGAGCGGGCCGGCATCGACGCCGACGGGCTGCGCGGCAGCCGCACGGGCGTGTTCGTCGGCACCAACGGCCAGGACTACTCCACCCTCGTCATGAACTCCCGCGAGGACCTGGAGGGCCACGCCGGCACCGGACTCGCCGCCAGCGTCGTCTCCGGACGACTCGCCTACACCTTCGGTCTGGAGGGCCCGGCGGTCACCGTCGACACCGCCTGCTCCTCCTCCCTGGTCGCCCTGCACTGGGCGCTCCAGGCGCTGCGGGCCGGCGAGTGCGACCTCGCCGTCGCGGGCGGCGTCACCCTCATGAGCACCCCGTCCGGGTTCTCCGGCTTCACCCTGCAGAACGGCCTCGCCACCGACGGCCACTGCAAGGCGTACGCGGACGCCGCCGACGGCACCGGCTGGTCCGAGGGCGTCGGCCTGATCGTGGTGGAGCGCCTGTCGGACGCCCGCCGCAACGGGCACGAGGTGCTCGCCGTGGTCCGCGGTTCGGCCATCAACCAGGACGGCGCCTCCAACGGGCTGACCGCGCCCAACGGCCCCTCCCAGCAGCGCGTCATCCGCCAGGCCCTGGCGAGCGCGGGGCTCACGCCCGCCGACATCGACGCCGTCGAGGGCCACGGCACCGGCACCCCGCTGGGCGATCCGATCGAGGCGCAGGCCCTGCTCGCCACCTACGGCCAGGGCCGCGACCCGGAGCGGCCGCTGCTGCTCGGCTCCATCAAGTCGAACATCGGCCACACCCAGGCCGCCGCCGGCGTGGCCGGCATCATCAAGACCGTCATGGCGATGCGGCACGCGGTACTGCCGAAGACCCTCCACGTCGACAAGCCCTCCACGCACGTCGACTGGGAGGCGGGCGCGGTGCGCCTGCTCACCGAGCCGACCCCGTGGCCGGAGACCGGCAGGCCGTGGCGCGCGGGCATCTCGTCCTTCGGCATCAGCGGCACCAACGCCCACACCATCATCGAGCAGGCACCCGAACCCGAGGCGGTGCCCGCGCCGGCCGGCTCCGCGACGACCGGCGCGGCGGCCCCCGTACCGGCCCCCACGGTCGTCCCGTGGCCCGTCTCCGCGAAGTCCGAGGAGGCCCTGGACGCCCAGGTGGCCCGCATCGCCGCCCTGACCGGCAGGCCCCCGCTGGACGTGGGCCACTGTCTGGCCACCGGCCGTGCCCAGCTCGACCACCGCGCCGTCCTCCTCGCCACACCCGGCGGGGAACCCCTCGAGGTGGCCCGCGGCCGCGCCGCGTACCGCACCTCCGCCGTCCTGTTCTCCGGCCAGGGCTCCCAGCGGGCCGGCATGGGCCGCGAACTGTACGCCGCCTTCCCCGTGTTCGCCGAGGCCCTGGACGCCGTACTGGCCCGCCTGGACACCGGCTCCGAAATCCCCCTGCGCACCGCGCTGTTCGCGCAGGAGGGAACGCCCGAGGCGGAACTCCTCGACACCACCGGCTACACCCAGCCCGCGTTGTTCGCCCTCGAGGTAGCCCTGTACCGGCTCGTCGAGTCGTGGGGCGTGCGGCCCGACTACGTGGCCGGTCACTCCGTCGGTGAGATCACGGCCGCGCACGTGGCCGGGGTGCTGTCCCTGGAGGACGCCTGCACGCTGGTCGCCGCCCGCGCCCGGCTGATGCAGGACCTCCCGGCCGGCGGCGCGATGATCGCTGTGCAGGCCACCGAGGAGGAGATCACCCCCAGGCTGACCGACGGCGTGGCACTGGCCGCCGTCAACGGGCCCGACTCCGTCGTCGTCGCCGGCACGGAGGAGGACGTCCTCGCCCTCGCCGCCCTGTTCACGGCGGACGGCCGCAAGACGCAGCGGCTCTCCGTCAGCCACGCCTTCCACTCGCCGCTGATGGAGCCGGTGCTCGACGCCTTCCGCGAGGTCGCCGGGACACTGGCGTACGCCGAACCGCGCATCCCCGTCGTGTCCAACGTGACCGGTGGGATCGCCGACCCCGCCCTGCTGTGTTCGGCGGACTACTGGGTGCGCCACGTCCGCGGCACCGTCCGCTTCGCCGACGGCGTGCGCGCCCTGGCCGACGCCGGAGTGACCGCGTTCCTGGAGGCCGGGCCCGGCGGTGTCCTGACCGCGCTGACCCAGCGCTGCCTGGACACCGACCTCGACGCCGTCGCCGTACCCGCACTGCGCACGGACCGCGACGAGGAGACCGCGCTGCTCACCGGGCTCGCCCGGCTCCACACGGCCGGTGTCCGCGTCGACTGGGCGGCCTGGTTCCGGGGCACCGGGGCGCGCCGCACCGAGCTGCCGACCTACCCCTTCCAGCGTGAGCGGTTCTGGCCCCGCCCGGCCGCCCTGACCGGCGACGTCAGCTCGGCCGGCCTGGTCTCCGCGGACCACCCGCTGCTCGGCGCCGCCGTGCCGCTGGCCGACTCCGAGGGCGCGCTGTTCACCAGCCAGATCTCGATGCAGGTCCACCCCTGGCTGCTCGACCACAAGGTCGGCGGCACGGTCGTCCTGCCCGGCACCGGCTACCTGGAGATGGCCATCCGCGCCGCCGACCAGGTCGGCTGCGGCCTGGTCCGGGAACTCGTCCTGTCCACCCCGATGGTGCTCGACGAGAAGGTGCCCACCGCCCTCCAGGTCGTCCTCGGCGCCCCGGACGAAGAGGGGGCCCGCACCATCGCGTTCCACTCCCGCCCGTCCGACGTCACCGACGGTCCCTGGACCCGGCACGCCACCGGATCCCTCGCCGCCGCGGAGCACACCGCCCCGTTCGACGTCCCCGTCTGGCCGCCGGCGGACGCCCGGCCGGTGCCGGTCGACGGCACCTACGAACGCACCGAGTACGGCCCCTGCTTCCAGGGGATGCGCAAGGTGTGGATCCGCGGGCAGGAGGCCTTCGTCGAGGTCGCCCTGCCCGAGGAGATCGCCGGGGACGCCCAGTACTTCGGCATCCACCCGGCCCTGCTGGACGCCGTCCAGCACGCCAACGGCTACCTCGGCGTCGGCAGCGAGGACAACCCGCTGCTGCCGTACATCTGGAACGGCGTGTCGCTGCACGCGGGCGGCGCCACCACGCTCCGGGCCCGCGTCACCAGGCTCGGCGACGAGTCGGTCACGCTCACCGCGGTCGACGCCGAGGGCGCGCCCGTGCTGTCCGCCGAGGCGCTGGTGCTGCGCGCCCCGAGCGTGCCGCGCGCCCCGGCGGCCACCGGCGGCCAGGAACCGGTGTTCCGCCTCGACTGGGTCACCGTCCCCGAGGTCAAGCCCACCGAGGGGCTGCGGGCCGTCACCCTGGGCGCCGACGTCTTCGGCACCGGCACCGTACTGTCGTCCCTCGCCGACCTCACCGACCCGGCCGACGCCCCCGACTACGTGCTCGTCCCGCTCCAGGGGGAGTACACCGCCCCGGACGGCACGGACGCGGGCGGCGACCCGGCCGCCGTACCCGGCACGGACGTCCCCGGTGCCGTCCACGCGCTGACGACCCGCACCCTGGAAGTCGTACGCCAGTGGCTGGACCACGACCGGTTCGACCGCACCCGCCTGGTCTTCGTCACCCGTGACGCGGTGGCCGCCGCCGACGGCGAGACCGTGCGGGACCTCGCCGCGGGTGCCGCCTGGGGTCTGGTGCGCTCGGCCCAGTCCGAGAACCCGGACCGGTTCGTCCTCGTCGACCTCGACGGACAGGACGACGTCCAGGCGCTGCTGCCGGACCTGCCGGCCCTGCTCGCCACCGGCGACGCCCAGTTCGCCGTGCGCGAGGGCACCGTCCGCGTCGGCCGGCTGGACCGCCTCGCCACCGGCGCCGGACTGCTCCCGCCCGTCGACGTGCCGTGGCGGCTCGACACCACCGGCAAGGGCACCCTGGACAACCTCGTCCTCGCCCCGTGCCCGGAGGTGCTGCAGCCGCTCGGCGACCACGAGGTCAGGATCGACGTCGACGCGACCGGTCTGAACTTCCGCGACGTCCTCAACGCCCTCGGCATGTACCCCGGTGAGTCCGGCCCGATGGGCACCGAGGCCGCCGGTGTGGTCACCGCCGTCGGCTCCGCCGTCACCGGACTGCAACCCGGCAACCGGGTGTTCGGTACCGTGCCCGGCGGATTCGGGCCGGTCGTCGTCGCCGACGAGCACTACCTGGCCCGCGTCCCCGACACCTGGACCCAGCAGGAGGCGGCCTCCGTGCCGCTGGTGTTCCTGACCGCCCTGTACGCGTTCCGTGATCTTGCGGGTGTGCGGGCGGGGGAGTCGGTGCTGGTGCATGCCGGTGCGGGCGGTGTGGGGATGGCGGCGGTGCAGTTGGCGCGGCATCTGGGTGCGGAGGTGTTCGCGACTGCGAGTGAGGGCAAGTGGGAGGCTTTGCGGGGTCTGGGTCTGGACGAGGATCACATCGCGTCCTCGCGTGATCTGGGTTTCGAGGAGAAGTTCCGGGCGGTGACCGGTGGCCGGGGCGTGGATGTGGTTCTGAACGCGCTGGCCGGGGAGTTCGTGGATGCGTCGTTGCGGCTGACGGCCGACGGTGGCCGGTTCCTGGAGATGGGCAAGACCGACATCCGTGATCCGCGGTCGGTCGAGCGGGTGGCCTACCGTGCCTTCGACCTGGGTGAGGCCGGACCCGCGCGCAACCGCGAACTCCTCGGCGAACTCCTCGACCTGTTCGCCGGGGGGGCTCTGCGGCCCCTTCCGGTGAGGGTGTGGGACGTGCGGCGGGCGCGTGAGGCGTTCCGGTTCATGAGCCAGGCCAGGCACGTGGGCAAGATCGTGCTGACGATGCCGCCGCGCTGGAACCCCGACGGCACCGTCCTGATCACCGGCGGCACCGGCGCGCTCGGCGGACACCTCGCCCGCCGCCTCGCCGCCTCGGGCATGCGGCACCTGCTGCTGGCCGGCCGGCGCGGCCCGGACGCGCCGGGCGCCGCCGAACTCGCCGCGGAACTGCGCGAGCTGGGCGCCGAGGTGACCGTCGAGGCCTGCGACACCGCCGACCGTGACGCCACCGCCGCGCTCCTCGCCGAGGTCCCCGCGGCGCATCCGCTGACCGCGGTCGTCCACACGGCCGGTGTCCTCGACGACGGCGTCGTCGCCTCGCTCACCCCGGAACGACTCGCCGCCGTCCTGCGGCCCAAGGTCGACGCCGCCTGGCACCTGCACGAGCTGACCCGGGACCTGGACCTGGCCGCGTTCCTGCCGTTCTCGTCCATCGCCGGTGTCATGGGCAGCCCCGGCCAGGGCAACTACGCCGCCGCCAACTCCTTCCTCGACGCCCTGACCGCGCACCGCCGCTCCCTGGGCCTGGCCGGCACCTCGCTCGCCTGGGGCCCCTGGTCCCACGACGGCGGCATGACCAGCACCCTCTCCGACACCGACATGCGCCGCATGCAGTCCGGCGGCCTCCCGCCGCTCTCCGTCGACCAGGGCTTCGGACTCTTCGACATCGCACGCGGCTCCGACGAGTCGTTCCTGGTCCTGGTCGGCCTCGCCCCCGGCGCCATGCGCGGCGCCGCCCCCGAGGACCTGCCGCCGCTCTTCCGCGGCATGGTCAGGAGCAGCCGCCGCACCGCCGCCGCCACCGACGCCGCCGGAGCCGCCGCCGCCCTCGGCGCCACACTCGGCGAACTCCGCGCCGACGAACGCGTCCGGTACGTCACCGAACTGGTCCGCGAACAGGCCGCCCGGGTGCTGGGCCACGCCACGCCGAAGGCCGTCGACGTCACCCAGGAGTTCCGGGAGCTCGGCTTCGACTCGCTGACCGCCCTGGAACTGCGCAACCACCTCTCCACGGCGACCGGGCTGCGCCTGCCGGCCACCCTCGTCTTCGACTACCCGACCCCCACGGCACTCGCCGAACACTTCGTCTCCGAACTGGCCCCCGGCGACGAGGGCCCGCAGGGCCCCTCGCTGCTCGCCGAACTCGACCGCCTGGAAGCGCTCTTCACAGCCGGCGAGCCCGACGGGATCACCCGCGCCGGACTCGCCCTCCGGCTCGGCCAGATGCTGGACAAGGTGCGCGGCAGCGCGCCGGAGTCGACCGGCACCCCCGTGGACGACGCCTTCGAATCGGCCAGCGCCGACGAGGTGTTCGCCTTCATCGACAACGAGCTCGGCCGCATGGGCGACCACTGAGACGAGCCGATTCACCACAGGAAGGGTTTCCCGCCATGCCCGATGACAAAAAGCTCGTCGACTACCTCAAGTGGGTCACGGCCGACCTGCACAAGACCCGGCGGCGGCTGGAGGAGGCCGAGGCGGGCCGGCACGAACCGATCGCCATCGTGGGCATGGCCTGCCGGCTGCCCGGCGAGGTCACCTCCCCGGAGGACTTCTGGCAGCTGCTGGACGAGGGCCGCGACGGCATCGCCCCGTTCCCCACCGACCGGGGCTGGGACCTCGACGCCCTGGGCGGCGAGGGGGCCGGCAGCAGCGCCGCCGCCGAGGGCGGCTTCGTCGACGCCGCCGCCTTCGACGCCGGGTTCTTCGGCATCTCCCCGCGTGAGGCCGTCGCCATGGACCCGCAGCAGCGGCTGCTGCTGGAGACCACCTGGGAAGCGGTGGAGCGCGCCGGCCTCGACCCGGTGTCCCTGCGCGGTTCCCGCACCGGCGTGTTCGTCGGCACCGCCGGCGTCGACTACGTCGGCGTCGTGATGAACTCCCGTGAGGACGCGGAGGGCCACGCCACCACCGGCCTCACCGCCAGCGTCGTCTCCGGCCGCGTCGCCTACGCCTTCGACCTCGCCGGCCCGGCGGTGACCGTGGACACCGCCTGCTCCTCCTCCCTGGTCGCCCTCCACCTGGCCGCCCAGTCCCTGCGCCAGGGGGAGTGCTCCCTCGCCCTGGCGGGCGGCGTCACCGTCATGTCCACCCCCATGGGCTTCTCCGGGTTCACCCGCCAGGGCGGCATCTCCACCAGCGGCCGCTGCAAGGCGTTCGCCGACTCCGCCGACGGCACCGGCTGGTCCGAGGGCGCCGGCGTCCTCGTCCTCGAACGGCTCTCCGACGCCCGCCGCAACGGGCACCAGGTCCTGGCCGTGGTCCGCGGCTCCGCGGTCAACCAGGACGGTGCCTCCAACGGACTCACCGCGCCCAACGGCCCGTCGCAGCAGCGTGTCATCCGCCAGGCCCTCGCCGGTGCCGGACTCTCACCCGCCGACGTGGACGCCGTCGAGGCCCACGGCACCGGCACACCCCTCGGCGACCCCATCGAGGCACAGGCCCTGCTGGCCACCTACGGTCAGGACCGTCCCGAGGACCGGCCGCTGCTGCTGGGCTCGGTGAAGTCCAACATCGGCCACTCCCAGGCCGCCGCCGGAGTCGCCGGCGTCATCAAGACCGTCCTGGCCATCCGCCACGGCGTCCTGCCCAGGACCCTCCATGTCGACGCGCCCTCCACCCACGTCGACTGGACCGCGGGCAACGTCCGCCTGCTCACCGAACGCACCCCCTGGCCGGAGACCGGCCGGCCCCGCCGCGCCGCCGTGTCCTCCTTCGGTATCAGCGGCACCAACGCCCACCTCGTCGTCGAACAGGCTCCCGAACCAGAGGAGCCGGAGCAGCCCGCCCCACCGACGGCTCACCCGACGGTCGTGCCGTGGCCGGTCGCCGGCAAGACGAAGGACGCCCTGGAGGCACAGCTCGCAGGTGTCTCGGCCCTGACCGACGCCACCGCACTGGACGTGGGCTTCTCCCTGGCCGTCGGTCGCACCGCGTTCGAGCACCGGGCGGTGCTTCTCGCGGGCACGGGTGTGGCGGGTGAGCGGTCGGTCGAGGTGGCGCGTGGTCGTGCTGTCGAGCGGTCGTTGGCGGTGTTGTTCTCGGGTCAGGGGTCGCAGCGGGCCGGGGCGGGGTGTGGGTTGTCTGCCCGGTTCCCGGTGTTCGCGGAGGCGTTGGATGCTGTGCTGGCGCGGCTGGACGTGGAGTTGGACCGTCCGTTGCGGGAGGTGTTGTTCGCGCGGGAGGGCACGCCGGAGGCGGATCTGCTGCACACGACCGGGTTCGCGCAGCCTGCGTTGTTCGCCCTCGAGGTCGCCCTGTACCGGCTCGTCGAGTCGTGGGGTGTGCGGCCGGAGTTCGTGGCCGGGCATTCGGTGGGGGAGATCACGGCCGCGCATGTGGCGGGGGTGTTGTCGCTGGAGGACGCGTGCACGCTGGTCGCGGCCCGTGCCCGGCTGATGCAGGACCT
>NZ_BBNN01000070.1 GCF_000829695.1 Streptomyces sp. NBRC 110035
TTAGCCTCGATCTTTCGTGACGGGCCGCCGACGGAGTCGGTGGCCCGTTTTCGTGCCGTGAGCTGTGGATGGGCAGGGTGGTGGCCCGAGTGTCGTCTCGGGTGGGCGCCGGGTTCCACTGCTCCGGGCGGTGAGGGGCTGTCGTAGGGACGGGTGGATCTGCTGGTCAGCCGGGGTTCGGTAGGAGTGCGAGCCGTTCGAGGGCATCGGTGATCACGCCGGTCCAGGGCCAGTGCCCGGCCAGGCGGAGGATTCGCCGGCGGCCGGTGGTCACGAGCTGTCCGGCCGTGGAGAACAAGCGGAGCCGCAGGCGGCGGGGCTCCCAGAGGCGGGCGGTGCCGGTCAGCGCGAGCATGGGCATCCAGGCCAGCAGGTCGAGAGCGATCTGCACGATCTCCAGCCAGACCTCGTTCTGGGCGGTGCGGTGCAGGGGCAGGTTGCGCAGTCCGGTGGCCCGGGCGGCTCGGATGCGGTCCTCCGCGCGGGCCCGCAGCCGGTGACGGAGCTCGAGCTCGGCGATCGGCAGGCCGGTCGTGTTGGTGGCGAAACACGTCAGCCGCATGCCGTCGGCGTCGGTGATCCTCAACTGTGCCCCGGGATGCGGCCGTTCCTTGCGGACGATCAGCCGCATGCCCTTCGGCCAACCATCGAGGACGTCGCCGGTGAGTTCGGCGACCCAGGCCCCGTCGCGGATCTCGCCGTTCGTCTCGACGGCCGGTGTCCAGGCGGATGCCGGGATCTTCAGCACGTGGTGGTGGATCTGGTCGGTGATGGTCATGCCTACGGAGTAGGACAGCCACCTCCCGCGCTGGGCGAGCCATGCGACGAAGGCGTGGGTGCCGCCGGCGGAGTCGGTGCGGATCAGGGTCCGCCGCCCGCGCCGGTACTCCTTCGGCAGTTGCGCCAGGGCCAGTTGAGTGGTGGTGATGTGGTCGGCCGCCGTGTTCGAGCCTGCGTTGCCCGGGCGGAGCAGGGCCGCGACCGGTTCACCGGTGCCGCCGGGCCCGTGGTCGACGAATCCCATGAGCGGGTGGTGGCCGTAGGACCGCTTCCAGGTCGGTGCCGCGTCCTCCTTGTCCGAGTGCGCGAGGACCAGCACCCCGTCGAGGTCCACGGTCACCGACCCGCCCGCATCGGGAGCCCTGGTCCCGGCCACCTTCCAGACCCGTGCTCGGGCTTCGGCCCGGGCGGCCCGGATCGCCCCCAGAGCCTTCTCGCCGGAGGCGGCGAGAGTGTCGAGGAGACGAGAGACCGTCGGGTCGGAGGCGACCGGCCCGAACACCGCCCGCTCGGCCCGCAGCATCCCGACATCCGCCAGGCAGTCCCCGCCCGCCGCGACCGCCAACGCCACGTCGAGCAGGACCTTGCCCGGATCGTGCACCGCCCGCGGCTTCCGCCACGGCCTCAGCGCCGCCGATATCGCGGTGTCCAGACCGGCCTTGCGGACCGTCTCGACCAGCAGCACCCCGCCGGCCTGGGAGACCACCGCCCGGCCCCCACCCTCGATGCGGACACGCGGGTATGACCCGATACTCTTCTTCACCTGAGAAGTGCTTCTTTCCACGGCACGATCTGGACCCTCGACAAGTCCTATCGTTGCAGGTCAGGAGCACTTCTCGCGTTTTTGGATCACGCTTCGGACAGCCCACCTCGTGAAAGCCCGAGGTTAGGTTTGCGAGCGCATGACTCCTGTTCCCCGCGCTTCCTCTTGCGCTCCCGGTCGATGGCAGATGCTGCCTTGTCTACCCCTGTGACGAGAGTGGCAGCGGAGTGGACGTGGACCGGCAGCTGTCGGTTGAGGCGGTCGAGTACCTCTTGCGTCGGTGCAGACATGGTTCGGAACGGTACGAACATGGTCGTGGGCGCACGCAAGTGCGCATTGGCTGCCATGCACCCGATCCAGCCAGCCACGAACGGGCGTGCCTGATGATCAGGCGATGGCTGAGAGGGAGGGACGTGTGCGTGCCCGATCCGCCAGACCCGGGCACCCTGCGTCGCCCCACCGTCTGGACGATGGCACGTCGGCTTTGTCTTCGGCGTCGGCATGGCCGTCTTCACCCACCGCACCCACGGCCCCGGAGCTGTCGCAGCCATCCTCGCATTCCGTGCACCGCCACCCCGAGCTCAGGGCCACATCACGCACCACGGTTACGCTCCGCCTCATGTGGCCTGACGCTTCCGCCCGACCAGAGCGCGTCAGGTCTTGAGGCGGCTGACTGCGACCCGCTGGCCTTTGAGTAGGGGCAGATTGCGGACGTGGAAGGCATGGGCGCCCGTGACGTTGCTCATCTCGTCCAGGATGTGCGGCATGGCGGCGAGATAGGCGGCTGTTGAGTTCACGATGTACAAGAGCCCCTCTGCATCGGGCTGGCGGTGGCCGATCCAGTGCAGGCCGGTTTCTATCAGCGCGTCGCGTTCGTCTCGGTTTGACAACTGATTGCGGTCTTGAGTCATGATCGCGTCGAAACCACGGTCGCTGACGGCATGTATGAGTTCTGTGTCCATAACGCCCGACAGTCCTTCGTCGTGAGCCGTACGGAACTCATGCAGGAAGAAAACAGTGCTCAAGGGAGGCAGGATTGCTGGTGTCTCGTTCTCGTCCAGGAAGAACCTCATGCAGCGCGGCCTCCGATCTGCTCGACCTCCTGGTGGAAGTCGGCCGCGTCAGCCGCCCCTGAAATCTCGACAGTTGGATAGAAGCGATGGACTTCGGCCGGTGCGACACCGCCGGCGACCAGCTTCGCGACAGCGTCGTACGGAACGCGTGTCCCCTGAATGGTCGGCCACCCCCCGAGCCGGTTCTCCTTGACCTCCAGGTGCGGCCGGGGACGTCGGAAGTCCGCGACGGTCCGCCCTTGCATGTTCTCGAATGACGCGAAGACGTCAGCCAGGCTGTAGATCACTTCTTGACCGGGGCGACGGACAAGGTCGATAGCTCTTTCCTCTTCTACGAGGAAGACCGAATCACCCTCGGTGACGAGTTTGTAGGCGGCCGGATGTTCGGTCAGGTCCCACTTGCGTAGCTGGTCCATGGCTTTGCGGATCCGCTGCAGAGGCAGCTTGCTGCGGAGGTAGACAAATGTTCGCAGGGCCGCCACATCCCGGAACGAGTAACGGACCGGGTTGTCCTGCAGTTCGGGCTGCAGCAGATGGGTGCGGCGCCAGCTGTGCAGCTGAGCGACTGACGCTCCACTGAGTGCCGCGGTGAGGTCCACGGGGAAGCTCATGATTCACCTCCTCTCACGAGCCCTCGCCACTGATTGAAGCGTGTGCCGATAGTGCGAGCATCCCACGAAGCCACTCTGCCCCCCACGTGTAGCCCGGATGCCGGAATAGTACGGGCTTGCAACGCCCTCGTCTGCTGTTGCGAGGAGGCTGGTACCACGTCGCGAGCGTTCCTCTTCTGCCACAGCGGCCGTTGTATACCGGGCAGCGCAGGTGACTCCCGCCGTGATCGTCAGCGGGCGGGGAACGTACCGGGCGTGGTTTGCAGGTGAGCGTGGGCGGCCACCGCATGGGTGGCCATCACAGCCTTCCAAGGTGCGGCATCGGCGCGAGCGATCTCCCGCCACGCCGCAGCGTTGGCGGCAGAGAACGCCTCCTTGGCCTCAGCTGGTGCCTTGCGCCAGGAAGGGAACTGGCGGGCGAAGGCGTCCGCCTCAACGAGCGTGTGTCCGGCTTCGAGGAGCCGCAGAATGAGGATGGCGGGGTCGATCCAGGCGGCGCCGCGTGTGGGCCAGGCCCAGTCGATGATGTGGGCACGGTCGTGGACGAGGACATTGTGCGGGGCGAGGTCGGTGTGCAGGAGGGTGTCACCGGCGAAGAGGGCAGCGGTTCCGGGCGGAGCGTACGCGGCCCAGCGCTGCTCGGCGGCCTTGATCGGGATGTCCGCCGGGGCCGTGGTCCTCTGAAGTTCCGCGATCGCCGTAGCGACGAGGGGCAGGTCCGGGGAGCCGGGGGTGTAGTCCGCGTGCCGTCCAGGGAGGACTTCGTATCCGAGCAGGTCCCAGCCGGCCGTCTCGATGTGCCAGTACAGGCGGGGGCAGGCACGGGGGAGGTGTGGGTTGATCGCGGCCTCTCGATGCTGGGCCGGGGCCTGTGGGTGGTCGGTGGGGATGCCCTTGACGAAGACCGGGCCGTGATCGGTGTCGATGAAGGCGGCGATGCCTGAGTTCAGCCCTCCGTCGGCGGTGCGGGCGGCGTGGACGGGGCCCGCCTTGTCGGCGATGGCTTGGCGGGCCTCCACGGGGAGGTCGTGGAAGTGGCGGCGGATCATGGACACGGCGCGGTTCCTCGGAGAAGGCGATGGGCTGCCCCGGCCAGCGTACGGCCGGGGCAGCGTGCCGGAGCGGAGCCCCGGTCTAGTAGGGCTGGTCGTCGCCGGCCGAGCAGCTGCACCCGGCGGACTCGGCGACGTCGACGTCCAGGTCGCCGATGATCTGGAACGTGCCCTCAGGGACCGGGGGCGCGGAGATGGGCACGGGCAGGGCGCCGGTGGCCTCTGCGGGCGGGCGCAGGCCGATGGTGACCGGGATCGGCGCGGGCCGGGTCAGGGTGGCGCTGGTGGGAGTCATGCTCCGTAACCTCCGTGTTGGCAGTAGAGCGATCGGTTGTCCCCCGCCTCCTGGTGGAGCTTGGCCAGCGGCCGGCATGTCCTGCAGGTGCCGACCTTCGAGCAGCCGGAGCATCCACCGGTGCGGAGCTGGAGGGACTCGGCGATGCCGCCGAGTCGGGGGAGGGCGGTCAGGCCCTCGGTCATGAGGTTCACGCTGGGGTCGCGGCCGATCTTGCAGACCGAGGCGATACCGTGCGGGTCGACGTGGAAGAAGGTGTGGCCGGCGTTGCAGCCGGTGAAGACACGGCGGGCGCGGACGTACTTCTGGGCCTGTGAGGCGAGCGGCTTCGCTTCTCCGTCGATCGTCGGGGACATGTTCGTGAAGACCTGGTACGGGAAGCCCCAGCGGTCTTCCACCAGGCGGACCATGTCGTCCACCTCGTGGGCGTTCTCCTCGGCGACGATGATGTTGATTCGCACGGGCAGGCCCGCCGCACGGGAGGCGTCCAGTCCGCGGGTGAACCGGTCGAAGGCGCCGCGGTTGCGGGTGACGGAGTCGTAGGTCTCTCCCGTCGCCCCGTAGAGGCTCACCGTCAGGCGGTAGGGCCGCAGGCGGGCGAACAGCTCCTGCATCCTCACTTTGTGGAGCTGGCTGCCGTTCGTCGATACCTGGATCATCATCCCGAGCCCGGTGGCGTACTCGTACGCGGCGGCGAACTGCGGGTCGATCAGGGCCTCGCCGCCGGTGATCTGGAGCCACAGGACTCCGGCGTCACGCAGCATCGTGAGCAGGCGGGTCTTGTCGTTCCAGTCCAGGCCCTCGAACCGCTTCTCGCCGAGGTAGCAGAAACCGCAGTCGTGGTCACAGCCGAGGTTGATCTCCCATGACGCCTTCGCATACCCGTAGGTGGAGCGCTCGCGGACAAGGAGGGACTCCCGCAGTGGCCCGGAGGGCATGGGCATCTGCCATGCGGCCGTGGTCGCCTCGGCGAGCCAGGCCGGGGCCGACCGGTCCTCGGAGACCGCCATGTGCAGTTCCTCGAAGCGGGACTCGGGGATGGCCACTCCCTTGGCGTGACCGGGTCGGAGGAGGAGGTACTGGCCCAGGAACGGGCTCGCGATCAGTTGGTGCACGTTGCCTCCATGTCGTCTGGCAGAGGGTGGGGCGGGTCCGTGCAGAGGTGGAGTCGGGGAACTCCTCGGACCCGCCCCGCTCACCGGCCCCCTGTCCTTCGGCTGGCTGGCCGGTGAGGCTGGAGGGCCCCGACGCGGGGGTCTACGAGGCAGTGGCCAGATCGTTGAGCAGCTCGTCGAGGCCGACGACGCGGAACGACTTGAGGCGCCGAACCAGCTGCGAGGCGAGGAACGTCCCGATGTTCGGATGGCCGTACGGCAAGGGCGCATCCGGCTGTGCGATGACCTTCACACCGCCCTCGTCCCGGCCGTACAGAGTGCCGTGCACGCCGTACAGGGGTGCGCTCTTGGCCAGGAACACCGTCGGGTCGTCCTCCAGGTGCGGACAAAGCCTCGCGGCGGCACGGGTGTGCCTGCGTGACACCGGAGGTTGATTGGTGAGGATGTTCGGCCAACTTGGATCGTGATCCCGAGGGCCGGCGAGAAAGATGAAGCCGAGGGGCGTGCGGGCGGGGCCTGTGCAGACCTGGCAGGTGAGCGTCTGCATGCACACCATCTGCCGGTGGGGGTGCATCAGTTTCCACTGCGGCACACCGGAGATCCGACCTTCGGCGTCGACAGGGTTCCACCCGCACCGTGCCCAGAGCACGCCCCGCGGGTCTCGGTCCCGAGGGTCCTCGTCCGCGTAGTACAGCCGCGGGCCGGAGGAATGGCGCGTGATGACGAGGTTGTCCGGCGCCGCGTCCTCCCCTTCCCTCTGGGTGACGTACGGGACCAGGGAGAGACTCTTGTCACTCGACCCGACAGCCCGCGGGTTGTACATGAGGCGGAGGAGCGGGAAAGTCACGGCGCCTCCGTAAGGCACTGGTGGGCCACCAGGCGTTCAATGAGTTCGTCGAGCGTCCACGCCATACGTCGGATGTGTCCGACGGCCCGGCGGTGATCCGTTGGCACTTCCTCGGATCGGATGGTGCGCCCGCGCTCGACGAGGCCGGCTGTTTGCTCGTCCCTCTCGGCCGCCTTGGAGACCACGGCGAGGTGGACGAGTCGCATCAGGTGGCCGCGAAGGCGCTGTGCGTGCTCGTCGACCTCGTGTTCGGTGGGCGTGTAGTCGTCCAGGACGGCTGCCACGTCATCGAGCAGCAAGCCGTCGACATACGGGGCCCAGCACTGCACCTTCTCCAGGACCCTTCTCAAGCCGGCCTCGGTGAAGGGCGGTACGGCGGCTCGCACGGGATGGGACCAACCGGGGCGGAGGGTGGTGGCCGTCATCGCCCCGACTCCTCTGGCACAGCGAGGCGTAGCCGGTAGGTAGCTCGTACGGGGGCGGGCACGGTGATCTCCTCTACGCGAAGTCGGCGATCCGGACGGCTCTGGAGAGGGCCGGCCATCGGCTTCGAGGCTCCCGTCGCGGTAGGGGCGTTTCCACGCCGCCGATACGCCGTCTCCCCGCCGTCCGGGCGGCGGAGAAGCGTCGGGGGGACGGCGTGGAGACGCGCTGCGGACAAGCGGACCCTGTGGGGCACGCCCATTCGTACGACCGGAAGAGCGACCGCGATGCTGAACGACTCAAGCCCGGCAGTGCACAGTCCGCACATGCACTGGATGCCTCTGACCGGTCGGTGCGAGCCGCTCTCCCTGGCCCGTGACCGGGTTCGTACCGTCCTGGCCGGCGTCGTCCTCAGCGTGGACGACGCTGTGCTGGTCGTATCCGAGCCGGTGGGCAACGCAGTGCGACACACGACTGCCGGCCCTGACCGTCTGACCATCGAGATCGACGGGGATCAGGTCGTCGTCGCGGTCCACGACCCGGAGCCTGACGACGGTCGGGTGCACCTGTCGGAGACGGCTGCGGATCCGCTTGCCGAGTCCGGCCGTGGACTGTGGCTGGTGCAGACGCTGGCACGTCGGTGGTATGTGGAGACCACTGCCGTCGGCAAGGCGGTCGTTGCCGTCCTGCCGCGCGGGAAAGCAGCGATCAGCCGAGCGGCAGGCTCTTGACGACGTTCCACCGGTAGGTGCGTTCCTCGCGTCGCAGCTCCACCAACTGCACTTCCTGGACGTGCAGATCGACTGGTGCAAGGCCGCGGAGGGGGGTGACGGCCTCGATGACCGGGGCAGCGGGGCGTGGCCGGTTGTTGTAGGCCAGGCTCAGGTGGGGGCGGAACAGCGCGGTCGGCTTCCGGGGAGTCAGCTCCAGGGAAGCCATGGACTTGCTGAGGGCCGCGTGCAGCGCCAGTATCGGGCCCCAGGGCGCGACCGTCAGGCGTACGGCTCCCCGAGAACCCGCGAGCGGGACCGCCCGCAGGCTGAAGGCCGCCGGGAGAAGCGGTGCCGCCGCGCTGATGACGTCATCGAGACGGCTCAGCGGCAGCGCTGCGGCGGCACCGACGCGTGTGAGCGTGATGTGCAACCCGTCGTCGGGGACCGGATCCAGGCCAAGCGGCGCGAGGTGCTGCTGACAGCGAAGAGCGAGGTCGGCCAGCGCTGGGCTGTCCGGGAAGGTGAGCATCCAGTAGTACGCCCGGGTCTGTGCCGTCCAGCCGGGCCGGTCCCAGTGATCGACCATGGTCTCCACGGCGTCGAAGGCGCCCTGGTCGTGCGCCGCAATCACCGCCGGGTCACTCAGGTCGGCCGGCGGGTGGGCAGGGAAGGCTGCGGGATCGGCGCTGAGCTGGACGTGCGGCCAAGACACCCGGCGAACTCCTCCGTGATCACCCTGCCTCAGCAGGCGGGAACTGACAGCCCCAGGCGCGGAGCTGTTCGCCATACTCGGGCACCGCTGGCCGGGACCGCCAAGGGGCTGCTCGCTCGTACAGGTCCCGGGAGCGTTGTCGCACCGAGCTGATCGGCAGCGGGCTGGCCAGAGTGATCGCCTGTTGCCCGAGGGACATGGCGTGCTCCACGTCCGGTGCTCGCTGTTGAAGCATCGCGGTGGCCACGTCGAGGCGGACCAGCGAGCGGCTCCACGCGGAGTCGGACTTCTCGACCAGGTCGTCGAGGTTCTCGGCGTCTCGCAGCACGTGCCCGGTGTCCTGCAGAGCGACACGGGCGGTCAGCGCATTGGCCAAGGTGCGGGCCCGCCCATACGGCGAGAAGGAGATGCAGGAGGTCAGGCCAGGAGCCACGTCATGCTGATCGGAGAGCTCCAGAGCCCGCCCGATGGCCCGCTCGGCCTGGGCCCGGTCATCGAGCTTGCCGAGCGCCCGGGCCCGGCCGTTGACCAGCAGCCGGATGGCCTGCGGGTGGTTCGGCGCCCGGTCCACCGCAGCAGCGGCCCGCGCGTCGGCCTCGTCGTAGCGGCCTGCGTAGTACGCCGCGAAGGACTGGGTGCCGCAGGCCCACAGCTCGGTGTCGAGATCGCCGATCGCCCGACTCAGTTCCAGCGCTTCGGCGCAGTACGCCTCAGCCAGGGGGAACGCGCCGGTGTTCACCGCCATGTAGCCGAGCAGTCCGCCAGCGCGTGCAGCGATCCGGAACAGTTCCTTGCGTGCGGCCGGAGGTTGCTGACCGGCGAGCAGGGTGTGCCCCATGCTGTGCAGGCTCTTCGTCTGCCCCCACAGGCCATCCGGCCCGTCCTTCTCGTACCGCTCGGTGATTCCCTCGATCCGGGAGGCGAGAAAGGACAGAGTGGTCTGGTCGACGTTGCCGGAGGCCAGCTGGCGGGCTCGGGCGACAATGTCCGTCGGGTCGTCGGCGGGGGCGGGCGGGCCGGGCTGGGGAGAAGGTGGAACGTTCGCAGGTAGGGGTTCCGGGGCGGACGGTGGATAGGCCGAGGGCGAAGCGAACAGGTCGCGGGCAGTCGTGCCCAGCAGCTCCTCCAGAATGCGGCACGTGTCCGGGCGGGGAAGCTGCTTCAGTTCCCCACTCATCCACCGGTCGAACTGCCGCGATGAGACCGCGACCGAGGCCAGCCGAGGGTCATCCGCCTGCTTGGCCAGGTTCTTGGCCGCGCGGGAGAATTGCACCTCGAATGCCGTGTAAGTCGTGAGGTGGCGCTCTTCGAGTAACTGCCGAAGCAGCGTGTTCCGGGGCATGGAAGACCTCCCAACACGTCGGCGGAACCATGGGCTCCTCGGCAAACGGCACGCACGCCGGACCGTGCGGCGTACGGGATGTCCTACGCAAGAGTGCCGACGCAAAGCGCAACTAGGCAATATGTCTGGCCAAGTTGGCCCGTTCGGGTTGTCCGCCAACGGGTGGATGGACAGACTGCCTCCATGGCACTGAAGAGGAAGCTGGCCCCTCAGTCGGTCTACCGACGTCAGCTCGCCACACGGCTGCGCGAGTTACGGGAGGCGTCCGGCCTGACCCTCACCGAGGTGTCGAAGCAGATCGAGATCAACCAGGGGTCCCTCAGCCGGATCGAGACCGGCGAGCGCGGCACCACCCCTGTACTGGTCCGGGCTCTCCTCGACTGCTACGCCGTCACCGACACCGAACTGCGTGACGACATCCTCGACCTGGTGCGTGCCGACAAGGAACAGCAGAAGCCCTGGTGGCGGAAGTACTCCACGGTTCTCACCCCGACCCGCTACGACGGTTACCTCGCCCTGGAGGCAGGGGCCGTCGGGCTGGCCAACTACCAGCCCCTGCTCGTTCCCGGCCTGCTTCAGACGGAGGACTACGCTCGCGCAGTCATCGCCCAGATGCGTCCCGAGCTCACTTCTGACCAGGTGGACGCCCTGGTCAAGGTACGGATGGAACGCCAGGAAAGCCGCCTGTCCGGCGAGCATTCCACCGACCTGTGGGCCGTCCTGGACGAAGCCGTCCTCCACCGGGTTATCGGCTCTCCCGCCGTGATGCGCCAGCAGTTCGACCACCTTGTCCAGGCCGACGAGCAGCCCAACGTCACCATCCAACTTCTCCCGTTCTCCGCCGGCGCCCACCCCGGCCTCTACGGGCCCTTCGTCATCCTCACCTTCCCCCAGCCCACGGCACCGCTGGTCTGGCTGGAGAACCCCAACAACTCCGTGTACCTGGAGTCCGAGAGCGACATCCAGAACTACACGGACATCTTCGACCAGCTCAGGGCCTCGGCCCTCAGCCCCGCCGAGACCCGTACCCATCTCACCCGCACCGCCGAGGAGCTTGAACCGTGAGCACGCCCCCGCCGCGCCGCCTCCACGCCGAGGAACTTCAGAAGGCGCGCTGGCGCAAGAGCTCCTACAGCGGCGGCGCCAATGATTGCGTCGAGATCGCCGACCTCGGTGCGTACGCAGCGGTACGCGACTCAAAAGACCTTGAACTGTCACCGGTGATTCTCAGCCGCTCCGCCCTGGATGATCTGCTGGGCCTTTACACGGACGGCGAAACTTGCGTCGGCTGAAACCCTGGCCAATCCGCACGTGCACCGTGTCAGCAGCCACCTGGGAGTGCCCGCGTGAGTGACCAGCACGACAAGCCGTTCCTGCAGATCGTGGTCTGCGCGGCCGGGGTCGCCGCCGACGTCGGCCGACTGATCACGGCAGCTCAGGAGCGCCACTGGGACGTCGGCGTCGTGGCCACCCCGCAAGGGCTCGGCTTCCTTGACGCGGCGGCGGTTGAAGCCCAGACCGGCCGCCCCATCCGCTCGGCCTGGCGGTCACCGGAGGAGCCGCGCCCGAGCCGTACTGCGGATGCCATCGCGGTCGCCCCGGCCACGTTCAACACGGTCAACAAGTGGGCCGCCGGGATCTCCGACAACCTCGCGCTGGCGATCCTGTGCGAGGCACCCGCCATGGGTGTTCCCGTCACCGTGCTGCCGTACCTGAACTCCGCCCAGGCTGCCCATCCGGCATACCGCCGCAGCCTGGACGTGTTGCGCGAGATGGGTGTCCTGATCGGCTCCTACGAGCCTCACCGGCCGAAGGCTGGCGGCGGGCCCTCTCTGTCAGCCTTGGGTGAGACGTCCCGCTTCGTCGGGTTAGCCTGAGAGGGCACGACAGGAGAACCACCCCCTCATGACCAGCACCAACCCCGCCGGACCCGATCCGGCTGCCCGGCCGAAGCGCCGGACCTTCAGTCCCGAGTACAAGCTGCGGATCGTGGCCGAGTACGACTCCGCGCCCAAGAACGAGAAGGGCGCGATCCTGCGCCGCGAGCGCCTGTACCACTCGCACGTCAAGGAATGGCGGGCCGCGCGGGATGCCGGGGCCCTGGAGAAGCTGGTCGACAAGCGCACCAGTCCGGCGAGGCCGAAGAAGTCCGCCGCCGAGGCGGAGAACGAGAAGCTGCGCCGCCAGGTGGAGCGGCTGGAGAAGGAACTGGCCCGGAACAAGGCCGCGCTGGAAGTCATGGGAAAAGCTTCCGCGCTCTTGGAAATGATCTCCGAGAGCGCGGACTGATCGCTGCCGCCGAACCGGTGGCCGACGACGCGTTCACCGGCGTCGAGGGCGAGCTCGGTATCACGGCGGCCTGCCGGCTGACCGGCCGCTCCCGGGCCACCCACTACCGTCGGCTGCGGCCCCCACCGGAGCGAAAGCCCAGAAAACCACAGGTCCAGCCCTCAGCCCTCACACCCGAGGAACGGGCGGCGGTA
>NZ_BBNN01000069.1 GCF_000829695.1 Streptomyces sp. NBRC 110035
ACCTGGTGCACCGCCACTTCGACGCGGTCTCCCCAAACGTCCTACGGGTGGGCGGTATGACCGAAATCGAGACCGGGGAGGGAAAGTTGTACCTGGCCACGGTCATCGGCCTGTTCTCGCGCCGACTGCTCGGCTATGCGATGGGTGCGCATCACGACGCTGCCCTGGTCGCCGCGTCGCTGAAGATGGCCGCCACCACGCGCGGCGGCGATGTGGACGGCGTGATCTTCCACTCCGACCGCGGCAGCGAATACACCAGTCAGGCGTACAACGGGCTGTGTGACCGGCTGGGCGTGGTGCAGTCCATGGGGCGGGTCGGGTCGGCGCTGGACAACGCCGCCGCGGAGTCGTTCAACTCGCTGATCAAGGTCGAGTACATCCACCGGCACCAGTCCGCCACCCGGACCGAGGACCGGCTGAAGATCGCCACCTGGATCACCGGCTTCCACAACATGCGCCGCAGACACTCCGCGGCCGGCGGGCTACCGCCGGTGGAGTTCGAACAGATCATCAGCGAAGCACGCGCCAGCCACCATCAGGAGGACCTGGCCGCATAAGGAAGGTCTCTACGCTTCCAGGGGATTGACAGCGGTGCCCCGAAGCCCGGCGGCAACACCCCCCAGGTCATCGACTTCGACAGGGGGCACACAGCCATACCGGACCCGGGGGCCAGGCGCCCCATTGCGGGGCCACGAGAAAGGTAACGGGGCCACCGGGTGGATCCGGGACCTGTCTGCGCCGGTTCGGCTCGCTGCCCTGGTCGGGTGGGGCGGGCGCGTGGGGTGATGTCGCGGAAAGTTGGGGAAAAAGGTGTGGCAGCCGACGGGAGGTTGTCGTGGAGGGTGGAGATCTGGAGCTGGGCGAGTTGCTGGCCGCCGCGGAGGCGGCGCCGCCCGGTGAGTCCGTGGATGTGGTGGCGCACGACCTGCAGAAGCGGCTCGGTGCGGAGCGTGTGTCTTTTCTGTTCGTCGACCTCATCGGTCAGCGGCTGGTACGGCTCGTCGCGGCCGGTGGTGATGCCGTGGACCGCGGCGGGCCGATCGATCTGCTGGGCAGCGTCTACGACGGTGTTCTGCAGAGCCAGCGCCAGCATGTGGAAGCGGACGGCCAGGGCGGACGGTGGGTCATCACGCCGGTCACCAATCGTGGCGACTGCCTCGGTGTTCTGGAGGTGAGCCTGCAGTCCGCCGACGACACCGTGCTCCGGCAAGTGCGCGAGGCGGCACACGCGCTGGCCTACATCATCGTCACGGACCGTCGTTTCACCGATCTGTACCACTTGGGCCGGCGTACCACCGAGACCAGCCTGGCCGCGGAGATCCAGCACCAGCTGCTTCCCTCGGCCCCCTGCTGCGAGGCGGCCCAGTTCACCCTCGCCGCCGGGCTGATCCCTGCCGACGACATCGGTGGCGACACCTACGACTACACCCTCGACCGCGACACCCTGCACCTGTCCATCACCGACGCCATGGGCCACGACACGAACTCCGCTCTGCTGGCCACCTTGCTGGTCGGCGCGCTGCGGCGGGCACGCCGCAGCGGCTGCGACGCCCTTGAGCAGGCCCACCACGCCCACCAGGCCCTGCTGAGCCACAACTGCGGCCTGGCCACCGGACAGTTGCTGTGCGTCGACCTCGAAACGGGTCTGTGCGAACTGGTCAATGCCGGCCATCCCTGGCCGCTGCGGCTGCGTGGGGGCACCGTCGAAGAGGTCGAACTCGCCGTCAACCTGCCATTCGGTGTGGCGGCACCCACCTCCTACCGGCTGCAGGAACTGCGCCTGCAGCCCGGAGACCGCCTGATCCTGCTCACCGACGGAATGCAGGAGCGCGGTGCCGCAGCCGTCGACCTGGCCTCGGTCGTTCACCACACCCGCGCCCTGCATCCAAGGGAAGCCGTCCGGAGCCTGACCGCCGCGGTCTTTGATGCCTGCCACGGCAGTCTCAAGGACGACGCCACGGTCTTGATACTGGACTGGCACGGCGAACGCCGCAGACCGGCCGGTACCGGATCGGGCCCGCAGTGAGGGCCGCACCCGCCGTACGCCACCGCTTTGCCCCCGTGTCCTTGACGGCGCCGTCGTGCCGGACGTGGCCGTCCGGCTCGGAGTGCCGCTGCGCCGCTGTGGCCAGACCGCGCGGGGGCCCGGCCCTCTGGCTCTGATGTCCGGGGGCGCCACCGGCTGGGAGAAGTCCGGCCGTCTTGCCGGGACCTTCGCGCATGACGACGGTCTGCGCACCCCCGCCTGCCGGCCGACGGGCGCTGCCGGTCTCCAGCGTGCCTGCCCGACCGGGACCGCCTCGGCGCCGGGGACCTCGTCGACGCCGGCCGGGCCGTCGCTGAATCGGGACGGCACCGCCAGCCGTAGTGGCCCGACCTGGACACGCCGAGGTGTTCGCACATGAACCCGACGGGGTACGCGTACTCCGCGGTATCGAGTCGCATCGTTTCGATGAACTCGTACTTACTCGCTACCGGGGATCCTTCGCGAAGTACGCCGCGCATTTTTTTAGGAAGGCGTTCTCCATCTCGACCTCGCGAATGCGGCGTTCGAGTTCCTTGAGCCGGGCCCGCTCGTCCACGGCGAGCGGCTCGGTCTGCTTCCCGTGCTCGCGCTCGTGTCGGCGCACCCAGGGGCGGAGCGTCTCGGGATTCATCTCGAGTCCCCGGGCGACCTGGGCGATGGGCTTGTTTGATTTCAGGGCCAGCTGGACCGCTTCTTCGCGGAACTCCGGCGAGTACGGACTTGGACGTGCCACTTGTTTCTTCCCTCGATTCCTTACAGGACAACCCTATTGGGTCCCTGTCCGGGATCTTCGGGGCCCCTCATGGTGCGAAGGAAGGACAAGCGCAGCGCAGTGACAATCGCCGATGCGGTGTTCGCGTGGTTGGGAGCCGGAGCGCTGCTTGCGGCGGTGCTCCCCAGAGTGGTGGCCGGACGTCCGCTCTCGATGCCCCTGATGTTTCTCGACGCCCGTGATGTTCTTGGTGGCCGGCGTCGGCGTGTACCTGCTGCCCCTGCCGCTGCCTGTGATCGATCCGGTGGAAGACCGGCAGCTGACTGAACACATCACCGAGATCGGCGTGATCATCGCGCTGATGGGCGCCGGGCTGGCGCTCAACCGACCCGTCGGCCGGCGTCGGGCAAGCAGCAGTGATGCACATCGGCCGCTGCTCACGCACCCACTGATACCTGCTGTAACTCACCGTTACCAACCGAGTCGCGGAGAACCGGTCATCGCTCAACGTCCACCGATGCCGCCACTGCTCACCGTGCACGGATTTTCATGGTTCTGCAGGAGCCAGTACTCACGAAGTCGCGGACCCTGCAACAGGGCGCTCACTGGCCGCGCTGCCAGTCATCCGGCTATGGGCGACCGCCCCCCTCGATGCCCTGCTCGACACCGACCTGGCACGCCAGGACTGGGAGATCGCTTAGCCCGACTCTGTCGGGGATCTTGGAGTTTCCCGGTGCGCCGGCTTGATCAGCGGGCGTGCCCGAGGCTGTTTCGAAGACCGATGCAGCTGTCGAGGTGTCCGTTGTGTCGAAGCCGAGCCGGACCAGGTGCCGGGGGGGGCAGCGAGGCAGCGATGGGGGAGACCGGCAGCTCCTGACGTACGGTCGCCGTGCCGATCGCGGCGATGTCCCAGCGGGGTCGGCCCGTCAGTCTGTGAGCGGAGGACGGAGAACTCCCTCCTCCGTCCGGGCGGGATGAATCGGGCCGCAAGGGCAAGCCCGGCCCCCTTGTCCAGCGTGGTCGGCCCGGCCACGACCCCGACCCCGGGAATCAGGCCGCGACGAGCTCCTGCTCGCGGTCTGGCGTCTTGACCTTGGGCTTCTTGTTCGGCAGCGAGAGCCTGAAGACCTTGCGCCACGCGGAGAGCACCTGCTTGGGCAGCGGTCCGGTGACGTACTCCAGCTCGTACTTCTCGAACAGCGCGCGCACCTTCACCGCGACCTCGGCGTACCGGTTGCTCGGCAGATCCGGGAACAGGTGGTGCTCGATCTGGTGCGACAGGTTGCCGGTCATGAAGTGCATGGCCCTGCTGCCGCTGATGTTCGCCGAGCCCATCATCTGGCGCAGGTACCACTGGCCGCGCGTCTCGCCCTTGATCGACCGGCGCTCGAAGACCTGCACGCCCTCGGGGAAGTGCCCGCACATGATCACCGAGTGGGACCAGATGTTGCGGACCAGGTTCGCGGTGAACGTGGCGGCGAGCGTGGTGAGGAACGACGGGCCCGACAGCAGCGGGTGGATCACGTAGTCCTTGAGTACCTGCTTGCGGATCTTGCGGCCCACGGCCTTGGCCCGCGCGCGGAACTCCGGGTCCTTGCGGCGGCGCTTGTGCAGGTTCTTGCCGAGCTCCAGGTCGTACGCTGCGATGCCGTACTCGAAGAAGCAGGCGTTGATGAAGTTCCACAGCGGCTGGCCGAGGTGGAACGGGTGCCACTTCTGGTCCTCGTCGACGCGCATGATGCCGTAGCCGAGGTCGTTGTCCTTGCCGATCACGTTGGTGTACGTGTGGTGCAGCTCGTTGTGCGAGTGCTTCCACTGCTCGGACGGCGAGACGTGATCCCACTCCCAGGTGGTGGAGTGAATCTTCGGGTCCCGCATCCAGTCCCACTGGCCGTGCAGGACGTTGTGGCCGATCTCCATGTTGTCCATGATCTTCGCCACGGACAGACCGGCGGTGCCGAGCAGCCACGCGGGCGGGAAGATCGAGAACAGCAGCACGCCCCTGCTGACCAGCTCGAGCTTGCGCTGCACCGAGATGACCTTGCGGATGTAGGCGGCGTCCTTCTCGCCGCGGCCGGCGATCACCTCGTCGCGGATCGCGTCCAGCTCGCGGCCAAGCTCCTCGATCTGCTCCGCGGTCAGGTGGGCGGTGGGGTCGATGGCGGTCAAGGTACTCCTACCGTTCGATGTCGCAGGGGCCCGCCGCGGCGGACACACAGGTCTGGATGAGGGCACCCGGCTCGGCCTCGGTGATCTCGCCGGTGCGCAGGTCGCGGACGGCGCCCGCCCTGAGCGGCGTGACGCAGCCGAAGCAGATACCCATGCGGCACCCGGAGGGCATGAGCACGCCCGCCTCCTCGCCGATGTCCAGCAACGGCGTGGCGCCGTCCGCGTCGACGGTCTTGCCGGTGGCGCTGAACGTGACCTCGCCGCCGTCGCCGGCGACGACGATGCTGGGGCGGAAGCGTTCGGTGTGCAGGCGCTCTTGTACGCCGTGCCCGGCCCAGTGCTCTTCGGCGGCGTCCAGCAGGCCCGCGGGCCCGCAAGCCCAGGTCTCGCGCTCGGCCCAGTCGGGCACGAGTTCGTCGAGACGGGCGATGTCGAGCATGCCGTCTGCGTCGGTGTGCACCTCGGTGAGCCGCAGCTTCTTGTCCGCGACCAGGTCGTGTATTTCGTCGCGGAAGATCACGTCTTGCGGCTGTGGCGCGCAGTGGACCATGACGACGTCGTCGAACTCGATGTCGCGCAGCATGCCCATCACGGGCGTGATGCCGCTGCCGGCCGTCAGGTAGAGCACCTTGGCGGGCTTGGCCTGCGGCAGCACGAAGTCACCGGTCGCCTGGTCGAGCTGGATCAGCGTGCCCGGTTTCGTGCTGCGGACCAGGTGGGTGCTGACCTTGCCGTCCGGGATCGCCTTCACGGTGATCGTGACGCGGCCGTCCTGGCGGTTTGTCGGCGAGGTGATGGAGTAGGCACGCCACAGGCGCACCCCGTCGACGTCGACCCCGATCCGCACGTACTGACCGGCTGTGTGGCCGCGCCAGCCCCGTCCCGGCTTGATCACGACGGTCGCGGCGTCACTCGTCTCGGGGTGCACGGCCTCGATGCGCCCACGCAGGTCAGCGCCCGCACGCAGCGGGCTGACCAGGTCGAGGTAGTCCGACGGCAGCAGCGGCGTCGTGACCATCTCCAGCAGTTTCCACGCCCTGCTGCGCAGGGCTGCACTCGTCATGACTCCAGCTTGCTGCGCCTCAAGGCGTAAAGTCCTGACCGCAGGACGTAAATCTGGTCGACAGAATTGTTCGCAGGGAACAAAACGTGAACCATGCAATCCAAAGGGCCAGCGAACTGGCCCTGGATGAGACGACGGTCACTGCACTTCGGGCCGCGCTGAAGACCACCGCCGACGAGGTCGTCCAGGCGATCATCGACGAGGTCCCTCCCTACGCCAACGCCCTTTCGGGCCACATGGGCGCCACCATCCGCCGAGCCGTCCGTACCGCTCTGGGGCACTACCTGGACCTCGCGAGCGGGAACGCCACAGGCGGCGACGCCGGTGACGCAGCCTACGAGCTGGGCCGCGGCGAGGTCCGCGACGGCCGTTCGATGGACGCCCTGCTCAGCGCCTACCGCGTCGGCGCCCGCGTGGCCTGGCGATGCCTGGCGGCGGGTGCCGTACCCGCAGGTCTGCCCGCCGCCGAAGTCGCCAAGTTCGCCGAGCTGACCTTCGCCTACATCGACGAGCTCTCCGCCGCGAGCGCCGCAGGCCACGCCGACGAACTGGCCGCCCGGGGCAGGGCCCACGAGCGCCACCTGGAACACCTGGCCCGCGACCTCCTCGCCGGCGCGAGCCCGGACGCGCTGCTGGCCTCCGTCCAACGGGCCGGGTGGCAGCCTCCGGTTTCGCTGACCGCGGTCCTGCTGCCCGCCGCCCAGGCCCGGCCTGCCTACCGCGCGCTCGACCCGAGCACCCTCGTCCTCGACGACCTGCCGGACGCCACCGGTGTGCTGCTCGTCCCCGATGCCGACCGATCACATCTCTTGCGGCAGCTGACCGACCGCACCGCCGTGGTCGGCCCGGCCCGGCCCTGGACTCGTGCATCCGCATCGTACGCACGAGCCATACGCGCGCACTCCCTCTCCTCCGATATTCGCGACACCGAGGACCACCTGCCCGAGCTGGTGCTGAGCGCCGACGGGGACGCGTTCGCAGACCTGCGTGCCCGAGCCCTCGCACCGTTGCGGACCTTGCCTGTCGCGACCGCACGGCGGCTGGAGGAGACGTTGCGGGCGTGGCTGCTGCACCAGGGCAGGCGGGACGAGGTGGCGGCGGCGTTGTTCGTCCATCCCCAGACAGTCCGGTACCGGATGTCGCAGCTGCGGGAGCTGTTTCCGGATCTCGCATCGCCGCACCGGGTCCTTGAGCTGACGCTGGCGGTCGGTCTTCGGGCCGGCTGACCAGTACTGCCTCGTTCTCGGTGTCATCAGCTGGCTCATACGGCCCGGGGAAGAGCGGTATGAGCCAGTGGAGACCAGGGGTTGATGTGAAGACCAGGCAAGACCTCGAAAAGCCCGTCGGGGCGCTGTCTCTGAGAAGCGCGGTGGCGGATACGGCTCGACTGGATCCGGTGGACGATGCGCACCGGCCCGCTCGTCGACGCGCTCATCGGGTATCTGGTCGGTGAGCTGGTCCGCTGTGCCTGGAAGACGGCTTTCATGGCGTCGTGGAGGGCGCTGTTCTGGCACGAGCCGGCCCACGGGCGCGCGGGGCAGGCTGCAGCTGGGTGACCGGCGGGGCGGCCGGGCCGCCCGCCGGGGGCCACCACCGGTGAGGTTGGTGCGCCAGTACGCGGTCACCAGCAGCACCCGGTCCTGAAGCGGCAGCGACCACGGCCGGCCCTTGCGGACCGGATCGGCTCCCTCGCGCTCCACGTGGTGACCAGCTTGTTGAACTGCCGAGGGCTCAGCCCGGTGAACGGGCCTATCCACGAGGGCTCCGACGCCGTGACCACACCAGCCACGTCAAGATCATCTCACCTCTGGCCAGCAGTTACGGGACAACCTCTAGTGCCGGTTCACCTCAAGAGGACTGATTGTCCATACACCCTCCCGGTCTGCGCGCCGACGGCGCAGGCCTCCTGCCTCATGGGCCAGCCGGTATTGAGTATCTGTGTGCGGGTACTGGCGGGGTCATGCCCTTGTCGTTGGAGTTGCTGCCGGAGTCCGCGCTGCGTGATGTGATTGGCTTCCTTGTACGTCTGATCGAGTCGGCCGGCGCTGTGGTCATCTTTGTGGGGGCCGTCTGGGCGTTCTGGCAGTTCGTGTCCTCCGGGGTGCGCGGTCGGGGCCAGGGGGCCGAGTTCAACCGGATCCGGTTGCGGCTGGGGCGCTTCCTGGTTCTCGGGCTGGAGTTCCAGCTGGCCGGTGATGTGCTGCGCACGGCGGTGGCGCCGAGCTTCACCGAGATCGGCCAGCTGGCGGCCATCGCGGCCATCCGTACAGCGTTGAACTACTTCCTCGGCCGGGAGATCGCGCAGGAGAACGCCGAACTGAAGAACGCCGGATCGTCCCCGGAGCAGACCCGGCCGCAGTCGCGGCACGGCGGAGGGGAGCAGACATGAACGGATGGCTCGAGCCGGCCGCCGTGCTGATCACCGCGGGCGGAGTCCTCTCCGCCGTGGCGGCCTACCGAATGGTACGCAGCGCCGGTTCGGCTGTGGCGGTACTGTTCGACTTCCTGGTCGCCGCCGGTCTCGTCCGTCTCGCCGGCGACCTGTCCTGGGACGGCATCCTGCTCGCGGCCGCCCTCATCGCGCTGCGCAAGCTGATCAGCGTGGGCCTGGCCGTCGGTCGGCGCGGCGGCGTGCCGGTCCCTGGTGTGCCCAATCCGGAGGTCCAGAGGTGAGCGGGGGTGTGGGCTGGCTCGTCTCGCTGGCCGGGGCGGGGCTCGTTGTGGCCGTACTGCGGGATGTGTTCCGGACTCTGTGGCAGCCGTCGGGGCGCGGGAAGGTGAGCCGGTGGCTGACGGCGGGCCTGTGGCGGCTGGCCGGCCGTGCCGACGGACGCCTCGCCGCGGTGACCGGTCCCCTGGCACTGGCACTGGTGGCCGCCCTGTGGACGATGACGATCATCTTGGGCTGGGCGCTGATCTACTGGCCTCATCTGCCGAGCGGATTCTCCTACGGCGCCAGTCTGAATGCGGCAGAACGGGCGGGCTTCCTCGACGCGGTCTACCTGTCCGTGGTCACGGTGGCCACCCTCGGGTTCGGTGACATCGTCCCGGCCGACGGGTGGTTGCGCATCGCCGCCCCCCTTGAGGCGGTCCTCGGGTTCACCCTGCTCACGTCCGTTGTCTCCTGGATCTCCCAGGTGTAACCCGCACTCACCCGGCGCAGGACCCTCGCCCTGCGTCTGGCGTTGCTGCGCCGCGCCGAACCTCACGCCGACCGGTTGGACCCGGTGACGACGGCCGGCCTGCTGACGAGCCTGGCCGCGGACGTGATCCAGGTCCGGGTCGATCTCACCCAGCACGCCGAGACCTACTACTTCCACGACGGCCACGACGACACGTCCCTCGCCGCCATGGCCGGCTACGCCGCCGACCTGGCCCTTCAGGGACAGACATCGTCCCGCGCCGAGGTCCGCACGGCCGCCGCCATGCTCGGCCGGGCCCTCGACGACCTCGCGGTGGTGTTGAACCGGCAGTTCCTCCGCCTGAAGACCGACCAGGCTGTGGCGGTGCTGCACGCCTATGCAGTGGACCACGACCGGGGCAGTCGGCCGGCCGGGAACTGACAGGCGAAGGCGGACATGGTCCGGGTCGGACGTCCCGCCCGGGAACGGCTGCCCGTCCGAGGCACCGACGACCGGTCTCGGCGCGCCGGCTCCGCCGACCGGCGGCCGCCCACCGAGGACCTCCTCGGAAGCGTCCGTCAGCGACGCAGGCCCGCATGCGCGAGGGCGACTGTGCTGAGGACGGCGATGGTCTCCTGGTCACCCCGGCGCCAGGCGTCGGCGAAACCGCCGGGCGGGGTCGGCAGCTTGACGAGGGCGGCCGACGGGCCGACGAGAGCACGCAGGGCGAGCAGGTCGGCACCGCCCTGCGCATCGGCGAGACGACGGACGGTCATGCTGCTGCGAATCCAGAGCAGGCGCGGGAAAAGCCACAGCACCAGGATGAAAAGCACAAGGACGACGACGAGAGCCGTGGCGGCCACATCGGCGACCTGGGCGACGGTCTCCTGATGCGATGCGCCGGCATCCGCAAAGCCGGTACTGGCGTCGGCCGCGGACCGGAGCGGTTTCTCCAGGACATCACCGACGAACGGTACATTCGACGCCGCGTCCCCGGCGTTACCGAGTTCCTCGGCGAGGCCGTTTCCGGAACTCTCGATCTTCTGCCCCGGCTCGGCCAGCAGCATGATCGTGTCGCGGACGAAGAAGGCCGCCCACACCGCGACAGCGATCAGGGCCACGGCGGTCAGATCCACGAGCACCTGACGGTTCCGGCGTGCGGGAGTCTGGGCGTAGAGGCGCAACAGCGGGCTCCTGTTCGGTTCAGGCGGTCGAGGAGAATCGGCCGCCCCGCCGACGGCTCGTCCGGCCGGTCGCCGAAAACAACTCTTCCACCGCACTCCCCGGGTAAACGTGCAAGACGCCCACCACGGCCCGCCCGGCGCCGCCTTACCGAGACTGAACTCATGTTGTCGGCGTACAAGTGAACGTGCACCACCTCGTACGGAGGAACGTGCACCGTTCCTGATGCGGTGACGGGGTGTCGGCCGTGAGTCTGCTGCTGTCGGTTCGGGGTGGCAGAGAGGCGGCTGACGGTGGTGCTTGATCCACATCGCTGGCTGGAGTTGAGGCGGTTTCGTCCGCTGTACGAGTCCGGTGCGATGAGCCTGCGGGAGATCGCGAAGGAGACCGGGCTGAACCGCCGGACGGTCGGCAAGTACCTGAAGGACCCGGCCTCGCTCGCGCCGCCGAAGAGAGAGGCGGTAGATCAGCGGCCTCGGCGGGTGGTGGACGAGGTCGCGCCGCTGATCGACGCCATGCTCAGGTCCGAGATCCTGCTCAAGGGAAGAGTGATCCACGAGCGCTTGGCCCAGGAGTACGGCGTCACGATCAACTACCAGCGGGTGAAGCTCTACCTGCAGGAAGCCCGGCCCCGGATCGCGGAGGAACTGGGTATCAGCCCGGGCGAACTGGCGGGTCTGCACCGTCGGTTCGAGGTCGTTCCGGATGCTCAGGCCCAGGTCGACTGAGGGGACGAGGGCAAGGTCCTCGCCCATGTCGGCATTCCGAAGGTCTACTCGTTCCACAT
>NZ_BBNN01000068.1 GCF_000829695.1 Streptomyces sp. NBRC 110035
CGAAGCGCACCGCCTCACGGACATGGGTCACCCAGTACGCGGGCGTGGTGAGTTCGCCGGGTGCGGCGATGCGGCCGGTCACGTTGGAGACCACGGGCAGCAGCGGGTCGGCGTAGGAGAGGTTCTCGGCGACCCTGCGGAACTCCTCCAGCATCGGCTCCATCAGCGGCGAGTGGAACGCGTGCGACACCCGCAGCCGGGACGTACGACGCCCCCGCTCACGGAACACCCCCGCCACAGCCTCCACCGCCGCCTCAACACCCGAAACCACCACCGAAGAAGGCCCGTTGACGGCCGCGACCGACACCCCGTCGGTCAGGTACGGCAGCACCTCCGCCTCCGTCGCCTCGACCGCCACCATCACACCACCGGCAGGCAGCGCCTGCATCAACCGGCCACGCGCAGCCACCAACGCACACGCGTCCGCGAGGGAGAACACACCCGCCACATACGCGGCCGCGATCTCACCGATCGAATGCCCCGCCACGAACTCCGGCCGCACCCCCCAGGCGTCCAGGAGGCGGTACAACGCCACTTCCAGGGCGAACAACCCCGCCTGGGCATACGCGGTCCGGTTCAGCGCCTCCGCGTCCTCGCCCCAGACCACCTCACGCAACGGCCGCCCCAGGTGACCGTCCAACCCCGCACACACCACATCGAACGCCTCCGCGAACACCGGAAAACGGCCGTACAGTTCACGACCCATCCCCAGCCGCTGCGAACCCTGACCCGAGAACAGGAAGGCGGTCGAGCCGCCCAGGGCGGTGCCTTCGAGGACGGCGGGGTGGGGTACGGCGCCGGTGAGGGCGGTGAGGGCCTGGGCGGTGGTGTCGGGGTCGGTGGCGAGGACCACCGCGCGGTGCGGGAGCGGGGCGCGGCTGGTCGCCAGGGAGAGGGCGATGTCGGCGTGCCGGGAACCGGCGGCCGAGGCGTTGACGTGTGCGAGGAGGCGTTCGGCCTGGGCGCGCAGCGCGGCCTCGGAGCGGGCGGACAACAGCCACGGGGTGACGGCGGGATCGACGGCCGGAGTCTCCGGTTCCGCGCCGTCGGTGGCGGGCGTTTCGTCCCCGTTGTCCGTGCCGGCGGAATCGGTGGCCTGTTCCAGCAGGACGTGGGCGTTGGTGCCGCTGATGCCGAAGGCGGAGACGCCGGCGCGGCGGGGGTGGTCGGCGGCGGGCCAGGGGGTGGCCTCGGTGAGGAGTTCGACGGCGCCGGCGGTCCAGTCGACGTGGGAGGTGGGCGTGTCGACGTGCAGGATGGCGGGCAGCAGGCCGTGGCGCATCGCCATGACCATCTTGATGACGCCCGCGACACCGGCTGCCGCCTGGGCGTGGCCGATGTTCGACTTGACGGCGCCGAGGCGCAGCGGCCGGTCGGCGGGCCGGTTTTGGCCGTAGGTGGCGAGGAGGGCCTGGGCCTCGATGGGGTCGCCGAGGGTGGTGCCGGTGCCGTGGGCCTCGACGGCGTCGACCTGGTCGGGGGTGAGGCGGGCGTCGGCGAGGGCGGCCTCGATGACCCGGCGCTGGGAGGGTCCGTTGGGGGCGGTGAGGCGGCTGCTGGCGCCGTCCTGGTTGACCGCTGTGCCGCGGATGACTGCGAGGACCTGGTGGCCGTTGCGGCGGGCGTCGGAGAGGCGCTCGACGAGGAGGACGCCGACGCCCTCGCCCCAGGCGGTGCCGTCGGCGGAGTCGGCGAAGGGCTTGCAGCGGCCGTCGGGGGCGAGGCCGCGCTGCCGGGAGAACTCGGTGAAGAGTTCGGTGGTCGGCATCATGGCGACGCCGCCGGCCAGGGCGAGGGAGCACTCGCCGGCGCGCAGGGCGCGGGCGGCGAGGTGGAGGGCGACCAGGGAGGAGGAGCAGGCGGTGTCGACGGTGACCGCCGGGCCCTCCAGGCCGAGGGTGTAGGAGATGCGGCCGGACAGGACGCTCATGGCGCCGCCGGTGAGGTTGTGGCCCTCGGTCTCCTCGGTGGTGCGGGACAGGGAGCCGTAGTTGGTGTCGGCGCCGCCGACGAAGACGCCGGTGTCGGTGTCGCGGAGGGAGGCGGGGCTGATGCGGGCGCGTTCGACGGCCTCCCAGGCGGTTTCCAGCAGGAGCCGCTGCTGGGGGTCCATGGCGAGGGCTTCGCGGGGGGCGATGCCGAAGAGGTCGGCGTCGAAGTCGGCGGCGCCGTCGAGGAAGCCTCCCTCGCGGACGTAGCTCTTGCCGGGGGTGCCGGGGTCGGGGTCGTAGAGGGAGTCGAGGTCCCAGCCGCGGTCCTCGGGCAGCGGGCCGACGGCGTCGGTGCCGTCGGCGACGAGCCGCCAGAGGTCCTCCGGGGAGCGGACGCCGCCGGGGAAGCGGCAGGCCATGCCGATGACGGCGATCGGCTCACTCTGTCCGGCCTCGACGGACTCAAGCCGCTGCCGGGTGCGACGCAGGTCTGCGGTGACCTTCTTGAGGTAGTCGCGGAGCTTGTCTTCGGAGCTTGCCATGGGGGTGGGATCCTCTGGTTCTGGAAGGACGCGGTGGCCGGCCGGGGACGTCAGGCGAGGCCGAGTTCGTTGTCGATCAGGTCGAACATCTCGTCGTCCGTGGTGGTGTCGAGGTCGGAGTCGTCGCGCTCGTCGCCGGGGGTCTCCGTGGTGGCGTCGAGCTTCCACTGGAGGGCCCGGAGACGCTTGGCCAGGCGGGCCCGGTCCTGGTCGTCGAGTTCGGTGCCGTTCAGGGCGGCCTCGAGGCCGGCCAGTTCGGCGAAGACGGGCTGGTCCGCGTCGCCGGATCCGGCGGGGCCGGTGCCGAGTTCGTCCCGCAGGTGGCGGACGAGGGCGGCCGGGTCCGGGTGGTCGAAGATGAGGGTGGTGGGCAGGGTCAGGCCCGTCTCCGCGTTGAGGCGGTTGCGGAGTTCGACCGCGGTCAGGGAGGACATGCCGAGGTCGAGGAAGCCACGCCCGGAGTCCAGGGCCTCGGCGGAGGCGTGGCCGAGGACGGCGGCGACGTGGCCGAGGACCGTGCGGTGCAGCAGGGCCTGCTGCCGGGGGCCGCTGAGTGCGGCGAGCCTGCGGCGGAAGTCCTGCGGTCCGCCCGTGGTTGCGGTGTCGGCGGCGCGGCGGACGGCCGGCCGGGCGAGGGCCCGCAGCAGCGGGGGCACCTGGCCGGCGCGCAGGACGCGCGGGTCGAGTCGTACGGGCACCAGGTGGGCGGTGTCCAGGGCGGTGGCCGCGTCGAGCAGGCCGAGGCCCTGGTCGGAGGTCAGGGGGCGGATGCCGGCCCGCTCCAGTCGGGCGAGGTCGGCTCCGTCGAGGGCGCCGGTGAGCTCGCTTCTGTTCTCCCAGAAGCCCCAGGCGAGGGAGACGGCGGTGAGGCCGCGGGCACGCCGGTGCTGGGCGAGTGCGTCGAGGAAGGCGTTGGCGGCGGCGTAGTTGGCCTGGCCGGGGCCGCCCGCGAGGCCCGCGTAGGAGGAGAACAGCACGAACGCGGAGAGCTTGGTGTCGCGGGTCAGTTCGTGCAGGTTCCACGCGGCGTCGGCCTTGGGCCGCAGGACGTGGTCGAGGCGTTCGGGGGTGAGGGTGTCGAGGAGACCGTCGTCGAGGACGCCGGCCGCGTGCACCACGGCGGTCAGGGGATGTGCGGCGGGTACGGCGGCGAGGGTCGCGGCGAGCTGGTCGCGGTCGGCGGCGTCGCAGGCGACGACGGAGACCTCGGCGCCGAGGGCGGTCAGTTCGTCGCGCAGGCCGGCGGCTCCGGGGGCGTCGGGGCCGCGGCGGCCGGTGAGCAGCAGGTGGCGTACGCCGTGCCGGGCGACGAGGTGCCGGGCGACGAGGGCGCCGAGGGCGCCGGTGCCGCCGGTGACCAGGACGGTGCCGGTCGCCGTGTCGTCGCCCCACGGGGTGCTGTCCGCGGGTGTGGTGCCGTCGCGGTCGGCGCGGACCAGGCGGGGCACGGTGACGGTACCGGAGCGTACGGCGAACTGGTGCTCGCCGGTGCGGTCGGAGGCGGCAACGGCGGCGATCAGGGCGGTGGCCGAGGCGTCGGCGCGGTCACCGTCCGTGGTGTCCGTGGCCGGGAGGTCCGTGTTCGGGTCGAGGTCGGCGAGGAGGAAGCGGCCGGGGTGTTCGGTCTGGGCGGAGCGCAGCAGGCCCCAGACGGTGGCGTCGGCGAGGGCAGGGACACTGTCGTCGGGTCCGGTGGCGAGGGCGCCCTCGGTCACCACGAGGAGCCGGGTGGCCGTGTGGCGCGGGTCGCTGAGCCAGGTGGTGGCCAGGTGCAGTGCCCGGTGGGCGGAGGTGTGGGCGGCGGACGCGGTGTCCCGGGCGGCCGCGCCGGCGGTGGCGTTGTCGTGGGTGTGGGGGACGACGACCAGCGCCGGCTGTTCGGTGTCGCCGCTGTCGAGGGCGGCGGTGAGGTCGTCGAGGGTGGCGTGGACGTGGACGGTGGCGCCGGCGCGTTCGAGAGCGGCGGTGAGGCGTCCGGGGCTTCCGACGACCGCCCAGGGGCCGGTGAGGTCCGCGGGGTCGGTGTCATCGGTCCACGGGGTCCACTCGACGCGGTGCAGGGCGTCCGGGGCGGTGGCGGACGGGAGCCGGTCGGGGGTGGCCGGGCGGGTGGCGGCGGTGGCGGTGAGGACGGGGGCTCCGGTGCCGTCGTGGGCGTGGACCGTCCAGGTGCCGCCGTCGCCGGTCAGCCGCAGACGCAGCCGGGTTGCGCCGGTGGCGTACGTGGTCACGTCCTGCCAGCGGTACGGCAGCGCGGGTGCGGTGGCGTGCTCGGGGGTGGCGGCCAGGGCGAGGGCCGTCTGGAGCAGCGCCGGGTGGGCGCGGAACCGGCCGGCGTCGGCGCGGGCGTCCTCGGGGAGTTCCACGTCGGCGAGGAGGTCGGTGCCGTGCTGCCACACCGCGCGCAGGGTGCGGAAGGCGGTGCCGGTGTCCAGGCCGCTGCGGTCGAGCCGGTCGTGGGCCCGGGCGGGGTCGGCGGGACGGGCGCCGGCGGGCGGCCAGGTGTCCGGTCCGGCCGGGGCGGGCGCAGGGCCGCCGGCGGTGAGGGTGCCGGTGGCGTTCAGGGTCCAGGGCACGTCGGTGCCGTCCGGGTCGGGTACGCGGGAGTGGACGGTGAGCGTGCGCCGGCCCGGGTCGCCGCCGGTACCCTCGGGTGCGGAGACGGTGATCTGGAGGTCGACGCGGCCCCGTTCGGGGACGGCGACCGGGGTGTGCTCGTCGAGGGTGGTGACGGTCGGGCTGCCGGTCTCGTCGCCGGCCCGTACCGCCCAGTCGAGCAGGGCGGTGGCGGGCACGACGGCGGTGCCGTGCACGCGGTGGGCGTCCAGCCAGGGCTGTGCGGTCAGCGACAGCCCGCCGCCGAGGACGGCGCCGCCGTCGGCGAGCCGTACGACCGTGTCGAGTCCGGTGGGGTCGGCCTGGGTGCCGGTCGCCTCCAGCCAGTACCGCTCGCGCTGGAAGGCGTAGGTGGGCAGGTCCACGGGGCGGCCGTGGACGACGGCGGGCCGCCAGTCGACGGGGACGCCGGCGACGTGGGCGGAGGCCAGCGCGGTCAGCACCCGGTCGGTGCCGCCGTCGTCGCGGCGCAGGGAGCCCAGGGCGACCGCGTCGGCGCCGGCTGCGGTGACGGTGTCCTCGATGCCGGCGGTGAGCACCGGGTGGGGGCTGCACTCGACGAACACGTCGTGGCCCTGGTCGAGGAGGCCGCGCAGGGACTCCTGCAGGCGGACGGTGCCGCGCAGGTTGCGGTGCCAGTAGGGGGCGTCCAGGGCGGTGCCGGGCAGCCAGTCGGCGGTGACGGTGGAGAAGAACGGGATGTCGCCGTCGCGGGGTTCGATGCCGTCCAGGGCGGCGGGCAGGGTCTCGGCGAGCCGGTCGACGTGCGCGGAGTGGGAGGCGTAGTCGACGGGGATGCGTCGGGCGCGCACGCCCCGTTCCTCGCAGGTGGCGAGGAGGCTGTCGAGGCCGTCGGTGTCGCCGGAGACCACCACGGAGGAGGGGCCGTTGACGGCGGCGACCGAGACGCCGGGCAGGTCGGTGACGAGGGCGGTGACGTCGTCGTGCGGGGCGGTGACGGCGGCCATGCCGCCGTGGCCGGAGAGTTCGCGGGCGATGGCGAGGCTGCGCACGGCGACGATCCGCGCGGCGTCCTCGAGGGACAGGGCGCCGCTGACGGCAGCGGCGGCGATCTCGCCCTGGGAGTGGCCGAGGACGGCGGCGGGCCTCAGGCCGTGGGCGCGCCACACCTCGGCGAGCGCGACCATCACCGCCCACAGTGCGGGCTGGGCCACGTCGACCCGGTCGAGGGAGGGCGCGCCGTCGGTGCCGCGCAGTACGTCGGTGAGGGACCAGTCGACGTGCGGGGCGAGGGCGTCGGCGCAGGCGTCGATCCGTGCGGCGAACACCGGTGAGGTGTCGAGGAGTTCGGCCCCCATGCCGGCCCACTGGGAGCCCTGGCCGGGGAAGACGAGGACGGCCCTGCGGTCGCGGCCGGCGCCCCGGCCGCCGCTGGTCACGGCGGGCGAGGGGGTGCCGTCGGCGAGGGCGGCGAGGCCGGCGCGGAAGTCGCCCGTGGTGGTGGCGACGACGACGGCGCGCCTCTCCAGGGTGGCCCGGCGGGTCACGAGGGACAGGGCGATGTCGGCGGGTGCGAGGCCGGGGTGCGCGTCGAGGTGGGCGAGCAGGGCGCGGGCCTGGCCGCGCAGGGCGGCGTCGCTGCGGGCGGACAGGATCCAGGGCAGCGGGCGGTCGGCACGGGCCTCCGGCGCGTCGTCGACGGCGGACTCCGGTTCGACGGCGGACTCCGTTTCGGCCGGGGCCTGTTCGAGGATGACGTGGGCGTTGGTGCCGCTGATGCCGAAGGACGACACACCGGCGCGTAGGGGGCGGGGGGTGGCCGGTTCGGGCCACCCGGTGGCCTCGGCGAGGACGCTGACGGCGCCGGCCGACCAGTCCACGTGCGGGGTGGGCGCGTCGACGTGCAGGCTCTTGGGCAGCAGGCCGTGCCGCAGGGCGAGGACCATCTTCATGACGCCGGCCACGCCCGCGGCGGCCTGGGTGTGGCCGAGGTTGGACTTGACGGAACCGAGCAGCAGGGGGCGTTCGGGGTCGTGGTCCTGGCCGTAGGTGGCGAGGAGGGCCTGGGCCTCGATCGGGTCGCCGAGGCGGGTGCCGGTGCCGTGCGCCTCGACGGCGTCGACCTCGGCGGCGCTGACGCCGGCGTCGGCCAGGGCCTGGCGGATGACGCGCTGCTGGGCGGGCCCGTTGGGGGCGGTCAGGCCGTTGGAGGCGCCGTCCTGGTTGATGGCGGAGCCACGCACGACGGCGAGGACCTGGTGTCCGTTGCGGCGGGCGTCGGAGAGCCGCTCGACGAGGATCAGGCCGACACCCTCGGAGAAGCCGGTGCCGTCGGCCGCGGCGGCGAACGGCTTGCAGCGGCCGTCGGCGGCGAGGCCGCGCTGGCGGGAGAAGTCGACGATGATCTCCGGTGAGGACATCACGGTGACGCCGCCGGCCAGGGCCATGGTGCACTCGCCGGCCCGCAGCGCCTGGAGCGCCATGTGCAGGGCGACGAGGGAGGAGGAGCAGGCGGTGTCGACGGTGACGGCCGGGCCCTCCAGGCCGAGGGAGTAGGCGACACGGCCGGAGACGATGCTGTTGGCGTTGCCGTTGTTGACGTAGCCGGCGATCTCGTCGGGGACGTGGGCGACGCGCTTGAGGTAGTCGCTGGATGACAGGCCGGCGAAGACGCCGGTGCGGCTGCCGCGCACCGACCGGGGGTCGATGCCGGCGCGTTCGAACGTCTCCCAGGCGGTCTCCAGCAGCAGGCGCTGCTGCGGGTCCATGGCGAGGGCCTCGCGGGGGGAGATCCCGAAGAAGTCGGCGTCGAAGTCGGCGGCGTCGTGCAGGAAGCCGCCCTCGCGGGTGCGGGAGGTGACCTGGTCGCCGGGCAGGGCGTCGTAGAGGCCGTCGAGGTCCCAGCCGCGGTCGCCGGGGAACTCGGCGATGGCGTCGGCGCCGTCGGCGAGGAGCCGCCACAGGTCCTCCGGGGAGCGCACCCCGCCGGGGAGGCGACAGGCCATGCCGACGATGGCGAACGGTTCGTCCCCCCGGGCGGCGGCCGGGAGGGGGGCCGGGGCGGCGGGCGCGGTGGCGGGGCTGCCGCCGGAGAGTTCGCCGTCGAGGTGGGCGGCGAGTTCGGCGAGGGTCGGATGGTCGAAGACGAGGGTGGCGGGCAGCCGCAGCGCGGTGGCGGCGTTGAGCCGGTTGCGCAGTTCGACGGCGGTCAGCGAGTCGAAGCCGAGGTCGCGGAAGGCGCGGCCGCCGTGCAGCTGGTCGGGGTCGGTGTGGCCGAGGACGGCGGCGGCGTGGGTGGCGACCAGGTCGCGCAGGAGGGTGAGCCGGTCGTCGGCGGACAGGCCGGCCAGGCGCAGCCGCAGTCCGTCGGTGCCGGTTGCGGCGCCCGCTTCGGCGGTGCGGCGGACCGGTCCCCGGTACAGGGCGCGCAGCAGGTGCGGTATCTCGCCGTCGCCGGTGCGCAGCCGGCCGGTGTCGAGGCGGACGGGGACCAGGTGCGGGCGCTGCTCGGTGAGCGCGGCGTCGAACAGGGCCATGCCGTCGGCGGCGGACAGCGGCAGGACGCCGGAGCGGCGGACGCGCGCGAGGTCGGTGTCGTCGAGGTGGCCGGTCATGGCGCTGGCGTCGGCCCACAGGCCCCAGGACAGGGAGGTGGTGGGCAGGCCGTCGGCGCGGCGACGGTGGGCGAGGGCGTCGAGGTAGGTGTTGGCGGCGGCGTAGTTGGCCTGGCCGGCGTTGCCGAAGACGCCGGCGCCGGCGGAGAACAGCACCAGGTCCGCGAGGTCGAGGTCGTGGGTGAGGCGGTGCAGGTGGCGGGCGGCGTCGGCCTTGGGGGCGAGGGCGGTGCGCAGCCGGTCGGGGGTGAGGTGTTCGAGGGCGCCGTCGTCGAGGACGCCGGCCGCGTGCACCACGGCGGTGAGCGGGTGTGCGGCGGGTACGGCGGCGAGGGTCGCGGCGAGCTGGTCGCGGTCGGCGGCGTCGCAGGCGACGACGGTCACCTCGGCGCCGAGGCCGGTGAGTTCGTCGCGCAGGCCGGCGGCTCCGGGGGCGTCGGGGCCGCGGCGGCCGGTGAGCAGCAGGTGGCGCATGCCGTGCCGGGCGACGAGGTGCCGGGCGAGGATGCCGCCGATGGTGCCGGTGCCGCCGGTGATCAGGACGGTGCCGTCGGGGTTCCAGGCGCGCGGCACGGTGAGGACGATCTTGCCGTAGTGCTTGGCCTGCGCCATGTGGCGGAAGGCGTCACGGGCGTGGTGGACGTCCCAGGTGACGGTGGGCAGTGGGCGGAGGGAGCCGTCGGCGAAGAGGCGGGTGAGGTCGGCGAACATCTCCCGGATGCGGTCCTCGCCGGCCTCGCGCAGTTCGTACGCCTGGTACAGGGCGACGCCGGGGTGGTCGAGGGTGACCTGATCGGGGTCGCGGACGTCGGTCCTGCCCATTTCGACGAGACGTCCGCCGGGGGCGAGCAGGTGCAGCGAGGCGTCGACGAATTCACCGGCCAGCGAGTTCAGTACGACGTCCACGCCGCGTCCGCCGCTGGTCTCCCGGAACCGGTCCTCGAAGTCGAGGGTGCGGGAGGAGGCCAGGTGGTCGTCGGCCCAGCCCTCGGCGCGCAGCAGGCGCCGCTTGTGGTCGCCGGCGGTGCCGTAGACCTCGGCGCCCCAGTGGCGGGCGAGCTGGGCGGCGGCCATGCCGACGCCGCCGGCGGCGGCGTGGACGAGGACGGACTCGCCGGCGGTGAGGCCGGCGAGGTCGCGCAGGCCGTAGTAGGCGGTGAGGAAGGCGACGGGGACGGAGGCGGCCTGGGTGAAGGTCCATCCGTCGGGCACGGGGGCGACCATGCGGGCGTCGGCGACGGCGTGGGTGCCGAAGCCGCCGGTGACCAGGCCCATGACGCGGTCGCCGGGGGCGAGGCCGGTGACGCCGGGGCCGGTGGCGGTGACGACGCCCGCGGCTTCGGCGCCGAGGAGCACGGCGGGTCCGGGGTACATGCCGAGGGTGTTGAGGACGTCGCGGAAGTTGAGTCCGGCGGCCCGTACCTCGATGAGGACGTGTCCGGGCGCGGGCTCGGCGGTGATCTCGGGGCAGGGCACCAGTTCCAGCTGGTCGACGGAGCCCTTGACCGGGATGTCGAGGCGCCAGGCGCCGGTGCCGGCGGGCGCGGTCAGGGTGTCGGCGGTGCGGGGGCGGGCCAGCCGGGGCGCGTGGGCGGTGCCCTGGCGCAGGGCGAGCTGCGGTTCGCCGGTGGCGAGCGCGGCGGGCAAAGCCCGCCAGGAGTCCTCGTGGACGTCGAGGTCGGCGAGGACGAGGCGGCCGGGGTGCTGGGACTGCGCGGAGCGCACCAGGCCCCAGACGGCGGCGCCGGGCAGGTCGTGCGCGGGGTCGCCGGGTCCGGTGGCGACGGCGCCCCGGGTGACCACGACGAGCGGGATCTCCGCGGTGCGGTCGTCGGCGAGCCAGTCGTTGACGGTGGTCAGGACCTCGCCGAGGACGGTGTCCGGGGCGGCCGGGGTGTCGTCGTCGGGGCGGGCCGCGGCCGGCGCGTCCTGTCCGGCGAACAGCAGCACGGCGGTGGGGCGTTGGCCGGTGGCGTCGTCGAGAGCCGTGAGGTCGGCGAGGACGGACAGCGGTGTGGTGCCGGTGTCGTCGGGGGCGGTGACGGGTGCGTCCGGGGTGCCGAGCACCGCCCAGCGGGTCGCGTCGGCGGGGGTGACGGCAGACGTGAGGGGGGTCCAGTCGAGGTGGAACAGCCAGTCGCGGGCGGCCCGTGCGGACGGGTCGAGGGTCTCTGCGGCCACCTCGCGCACGGCCAGCGCGTCGATGACGGCGACGGGCGCCCCGCTCGGGTCGGTCAGGTGGACGGTGACGGTGTCCTCGCCGGCCGGGGAGATCCGGACGCGCAGCGCGGTGGCGCCGGTGGCGTACAGGGACACGCCGGACCAGGCGAAGGGGACGACGGTGCGGTCGTCGCCGCCGGGGGCGAGCCCGGCGGCGTGCAGGGCGGCGTCGAGCAGGGCGGGGTGGATGCCGAACCGGGCGGCGTCGCCGCGCACCTGGTCGGGCAGGACGACCTCGGCGAAGACGTCGTCGCCACGCCGCCAGGTGGCGCGGACTCCCTGGAAGACGGGACCGTACTCATAGCCGCGGCCGGCAAGCAGGTCGTAGAAGCCGTCGGCGGCCAGGGCGGTGGCGCCGGGCGGCGGCCAGGCGGTGAAGTCCTCGGGCCCTGCCACGGCGGGGGTGCCCGGTTCGGCGAGGGTGCCCTGGGCGCGCAGGGTCCACAGGTCCTCGGTGTCGCCGTCGGGTCCGGTGGCCCGGGTGTGGACGGTGACGGGGCGGCGGCCGGAGTCGTCGGCGTCGCCGATGCCGATCTGGACCTGTACCTCGCCGCGCTCCTGGAGGACGACGGGGGCCTGGAGGGTCAGTTCGTCGACGCTGCCGACGCCGAGGACGTCGCCGGCGCGGATGACGGACTCGACGAGTGCGGTGCCGGGGACGATGACGGTGCCGGACACGGCGTGGTCGGCGAGCCAGGGCTGGCTGCGCAGGGACCAGCGGGCGGTGGCGACGAGTCCGTCGCCACCGGCGAGTTCGACCGAGGCTCCGAGCAGAGGGTGATCGGGGGACTCCAGTCCGGCGGAGGTGACGTCGCCGGAGGCGTCGGCGAAGCGGGGCCAGTAGTGCTGCCGCTGGAAGGGGTAGGTGGGGAGGTCGACGCGGCGGGGCCGGGTCCCGGCGTAGAAGACGTCCCAGTCGACGTCCGCTCCGTACGCCCACGCCTCGCCCAGCGACAGCGTGAACCGCTCCCAGCCCCCCTCACCCCGCCGCAGCGTGCCCACCACACCCGCGGCGACACCCGCGTCCTCGACCGTCTCACGCACCCCCGTCGCCACCACCGGATGCGCACTCACCTCCACCAGCACCCGGAAACCGTCCGCCAGCAACGCACGCGTCGCCGCCTCGAACTCCACCGTCCCCCGCAGGTTCCGATACCAGTACCCCGCGTCCAGCGACACGGTGTCGATCACCCCACCCGACACCGTCGAATAGAACGGAACCCCACCCGAACGCGGCACCACCGGAGCCAGCAGCTCCGCCAACTCCGCCTCGATACGCTCCACATGAGCCGAATGCGACGCGTAGTCCACCGCCACCCGACGCGCCCGCACACCCTGCGCCTCACACACCACCAGCAACTCGTCCAACGCGTCCGCGTCACCCGACACCACCACCGACGACGGCCCGTTCACCGCCGCCACCGACA
>NZ_BBNN01000067.1 GCF_000829695.1 Streptomyces sp. NBRC 110035
GCCGAGGCCGAAGTCGTGGCACTTGCGGAGGAGTTCGCCGCCCTGGGTCGCAAGACGCAGCGCCTGTCCGTCAGTCATGCCTTCCACTCGCCGCTGATGGAGCCGATGCTCGACGCCTTCCGCGAGGTCGCGGAGCAGCTGACGTACACCGAGCCGGTCATCCCGGTCGTGTCCAACGTGACCGGTGAGGTCGCCGATCCCGCCCTGCTGTGTTCGGCCGAGTACTGGGTGCGCCACGTCCGCGACACCGTCCGCTTCGCCGACGGTGTGGGGGCGCTGGCCGGTGCCGGTGTGAACGCGTTCCTGGAGCTGGGCCCCGACGGTGTCCTGACCGGGATGGCCGCGCGGGTGCTGGACGGCGATGAGGACGTCGTGTCGGTGCCGGTGCTGCGCAAGGACCGCTCCGAGGAGACCGCGCTGCTCACCGCGCTGGCCCGGCTCCACGCCACCGGCGTGGACATCGACTGGGACGCCTGGTTCCGCGGGACCGGCGCCCGCCGCACCGAGCTGCCCACCTACACCTTCCAGCGCGAGCACTACTGGCCCGAACCGGCCGCCGCGCCCGGCGCGGGAGCCGGGCAGGACCCGGTGGACGCCGCCTTCTGGGCCGCCGTGGAACGCGAGGACCTTCAGGCGCTGTCCGCCACGCTCGACCTGGACGGCACCGTCCTGTCGGACGTGCTGCCCGCGCTCTCCTCGTGGCGCCGCGGGCTCAACGAGCGGTCCCTGGTGGACGGCTGGCGTTACCGGGTGAGCTGGCGTCCACTGACTGCCTCCGCCTCTGCCACCACCGCCCCGGGGTCCTCGATGGCCGAGGGGCCCTGGCTCGTGCTGATTCCGGCCGTGCTCGACGGTGACCCGTGGGCCGAGGCCGTCGCCGGTGCTCTCGGCGCCGACGCGGTGCGCGTGGTCTGCGCTCCGGACGACGCCGCTCTCGCCGCACGTCTGGCGGAGGCCGCCGACGGTACCGAGTACGCCGGTGTGGTCTCCCTGTTCGCCGCCGCCGCCGCGGCGGCGGACGGCGGCGCCGACCGTGCCCTGCCGTCCGGTGGTGCCTGGCCCGACGCCCTGCTGGACGCCCTGGACGACGCCGGGATCGCCGGCCGCCCGTGGGCCGTCACCCGGGGTGCCGTCTCCGTGGGCCGTTCCGACGCCGGTGCGGACCCCGTGCAGGCGGCGGTCTGGGGCCTCGGCCGGGTCACCGCCCTGGAGCGGCCCGACCGGTGGGGCGGTCTCGTCGACGTCGACCACGTGGCCGGCGCCCGCACCGCCGCGCGTCTGCGGGCCGTCCTGACCGCGACCGGACCCGACGCCGAGGACCAGGTCGCGCTGCGCGCCTCCGGCGCCTACGGCCGGCGCCTGGTCCGGGCGGCGGCACAGCGCCCGGACGCCCCGTGGCGGCCCACCGGCACCGTGCTGGTCACCGGCGGCCCCGAGGGCTTCGCCGGCCACGTCGCCCGCTGGCTGGCCGGGAACGGCGCCACCGGAGTGCTGCTGGCCGTCCGCGGCGAGGCCGACACCGACGCGCTCGACGCCCTGCGTGCCGAACTCTCCGAACTGGAGACCGACGTAACGGTGGTCGTGCACGACCCGGCGGACCCCTCCGCGCTCACCGCGGCGGTGGACGCCCTGCCCGACGGCCGTCCGCTCACCGCCGTGATCCACACCGGCGACGACGGCGCCCCCGCCGAAGGCGCCGGTGCACCCGGCGCGGACGCCCTCCTCGCCGCCGTACGCCGGGACCTCGACGCGCTGGACGCGGCCACCGGGGGCCGGAGCCTGGACGCCTTCGTCGTCTTCGGCTCCATCTCCGGAGTCTGGGGCGTCAGCGGTCAGGGAGCCGGTGCCGCAGCGGGCGCCTACCTGGACGCCGTCGCCCAGGAACGCCGGACACGCGGTGGCAACGCGGTCGCCGTCTCCTGGGGTGCCTGGGCCGGCGCCGGCCCGGACGGGCTCGCCGCCCACCTGCGCGCCAACGGCCTGCCCGCCATGGACCCGCACCGGGCCCTGACCGTGCTCGGCACGGTCGTCGGCGACGCCGTCGCCGACCCGACGGCACCGGCCTCGGTGACCGTCGCCGATGTACGGTGGGACCGCTTCGCACCCGCCTTCACCCGCACCCGGCCCGGCCGCCTGTTCACCGAACTGCCCGAGGTGCGACGCGCGCCGGCCGCGGCCGACGGCGTCCGCGCGGACGCGGGCACCGCCGCCACGCTCCGCACCCGGTTGCGGCAGCTGGACGAGAGGGACCGCCTCCCGTACGCGCTGGACCTGGTCCGTACCGAGGTCGCCTCGGTGCTCGGCCACGCGGGCGCCGACGCCGTACCCGCCGAACAGGCCTTCAAGGACCTCGGGTTCGACTCGCTGACCGCCGTCGACCTGCGCAACCAGCTCGCCGCCGCGACCGGACTCACCCTGCCCGCCACCCTGGTCTTCGACTACCCGACGCCCACCGCGCTCGCCGCCCACCTGCTGACCGGGCTCCTCGGCGAGGACACCGGCCCGGCCGCCCCGGCCGCGCACGGGACGGACGCCGGGACGGCCGACGACCCGATCGTCGTCGTCGGCATGAGCTGCCGCTACCCGGGCGGAGTGCGCTCGCCCGAGGACCTGTGGGAGCTGGCCGTCGCCGGCACCGACGCCATCGGCGCCTTCCCCACCGACCGCGGCTGGGACCTGGACCGGCTCCTGAACGGGGACCGGGACGGCCGGGGCCGCAGCGTCACCCGCCACGGCGGATTCCTGTACGACGTCGCCGACTTCGACCCCGACTTCTTCGGCATCTCCCCGCGTGAGGCCCTCGTCATCGACCCGCAGCAGCGGATCGTGCTGGAGGCCGCCTGGGAGGCCCTGGAACGGGCCGGCATCGACCCGGCCGGGCTGCGCGGTGGTGACACCGGCGTCTTCGTCGGCGGCGGCAGCGGCGACTACCGTCCCGCCATCGGCCAGGTCGGCCACGTCGAGACCGCCCAGTCGGCGAGCCTGCTCTCCGGCCGCCTGTCCTACACCCTCGGCCTGGAAGGGCCCTCGGTCAGCGTCGACACGGCCTGCTCGTCGTCGCTGGTCGCGCTGCACCTCGCGGCGCAGGCCCTGCGCAACGGCGAGTGCTCCATCGCCCTCGCGGGCGGTGTCACCGTGATGTCGACCCCGGTCGGCTTCGTCGAGTTCGGAGAGATGGGCGCCCTGTCCCCGGACGGCCGCTGCAAGGCCTTCTCCGACGACGCCGACGGCACCGCGTGGGCCGAGGGCGTGGGCATGCTCGTCGTCGAGCGCCTCTCCGACGCCCGCCGCAACGGCCACCAGGTCCTGGCCGTGCTGCGCGGTTCCGCCGTCAACCAGGACGGCGCCTCCAACGGTCTCACCGCCCCCAACGGCCCCTCCCAGCAGCGCGTCATCCGCAAGGCGCTGACCGCCGCGGGCCTCACCGCCCACGACGTCGACGCCGTCGAGGCGCACGGCACCGGCACCGCGCTCGGCGACCCGATCGAGGCGCAGGCGCTGCACGCCACCTACGGCCAGGACCGTGACCCGCAGCGGCCGCTGCTGCTCGGCTCGCTGAAGTCCAACCTCGGCCACACCCAGGCAGCCTCCGGCGTCGCCGGCGTCATCAAGATGGTGCTGGCGATGCGGCACGGCACCCTGCCGAAGACCCTGCACGTCGGCACGCCGTCCTCGCACGTCGCCTGGGACCCGGACGCCGTACGGCTGCTGACCGAGGAAACCGCCTGGCCCGAGACCGGGCGTCCGCGCCGCGCGGGCGTGTCCTCCTTCGGTGCCAGTGGCACCAACGCCCACGTCGTCCTGGAACAGCCCACGGCCGACGCCGACGCCGACGCCGACGGCACCGCGCCCGTCCCGTCCGCCGAGGAGACCCCGGCGACCGCCGGACCGCTGCCCGTGGCCCTGTCCGCCGTCACCCGGGACGCCCTGGCCGACCAGGCGGACCGCCTGCGCGCCCGGCTCACCGACGGCGCGGACCCGGACGCCGCGCACTGCACCGACTCGGTCGCCGACCTGGCGCTGTCCCTCGGCACCACCCGCTCGGCGTTCGAGCACCGCGCCGTGCTCGTCGCCGCCGACCGGGCCGAACTCGTCGACGCGCTCACCGCGCTCGCCGAGGACCGGACCGGACCGGACGTCCTGCGGGGCCGGGCCGCCCCCGGTGGCCGGACCGCGTTCCTCTTCCCCGGCCAGGGCTCCCAGCGGCCCGGCGCCGGCCGTGAACTGTACGCCCGCTACCCGGTGTTCGCCGAGGCCCTGGACGCCGTCGCGGCCTGCCTCGACCCGGAGCTCGACCGGCCGCTGCGCGAGGTGATGTTCGCGCAGGAGGGCACGTCCGAGGCGGCCCTGCTGGACACCACCGGCTACACCCAGCCCGCGCTGTTCGCCCTCGGTGTCGCCCTGTACCGGCTGGTCGAGTCCTGGGGCGTCCGTCCGGACCTGCTGGCCGGGCACTCCGTCGGCGAGATCGCCGCCGCCCACGTCGCCGGGGTGTTCACCCTGGAGGACGCCTGCACGGTCGTCGCCGCCCGCGCCCGCCTGATGCAGGCCCTCCCGGCCGGCGGCGCCATGATCGCCGTACGGGCGAGCGAGGCGGAGGTCGCCGCACGGCTCGGCGACCGGATGTCACTGGCCGCCGTCAACGGCCCCGACGCGGTCGTGATCTCCGGCGACGAGGACGCGGTCACCGCCCTCGCCGAGGAGTTCACCGCACTCGGCCGGAAGACTAGGCGTTTGCGGGTGAGCCATGCGTTTCACTCCCTGCACATGGACGCCATGCTTCAGGACTTCGGACGGGTCACCCGGAGCGTCTCGTACACCTCGCCAACGCTGCCCCTGGTGTCGAACCTCACCGGGGAGACGGCCGCACCGGAACGGGTGTGCGACCCCGGGTACTGGGTCGAACACGTGCGCCGCGCCGTCCGGTTCGGCGACGGCGTACGCACCCTCGCCGCCCGCGGTGCCACCCGCTACCTGGAGCTGGGACCCGACGGCGTGCTCTGCTCCCTGGCGCAGGACACCTTCGACGCCCTCGCCGACGACAACCGCCCGGCCCCGGCCGCCGTACCGGCGCTGCGCACCGGACGCGACGAGGAGCGTTCCCTGATCGGCGCGGTGGCCCGGCTGCACGCCGCCGGCCAGCCCCTGGACTGGTCCGCGCTGCTCGACGGCACCGGCGCCCGCCGCGTCGACCTGCCGACGTACGCCTTCCGGCGCCGCCGGTTCTGGCCCGACGCCGCTCCCGCCACCCCGGACACCGCGCCGGCCGCCGACGACGGGGACGCCGCGTTCTGGTCCGCCGTCCAGGACGAGGACTTCGACGCTCTCGCCGGTGACCTGGGCGTCGACGGGGAGTCCCTGTCCCGGGTGCTGCCCGCGCTGCGGGACTGGCGCCGCAAGCGCGGCGACCAGAGCACCGTGGACGGCTGGCGCCAGCGCATCGCCTGGCGCCCCCTGAACCGGGCCGCCACCACCGGCACCCCGGCCGGCACCTGGCTGGCCGTGCTGCCCGCCGGACACGACGACGACCCGTGGACCGCCGAGGTGCTGGGCCTCCTCGGCCCCGCGACCGTCCGCCTGGAGACGACCGGCGCCGACCGCGCCGACCTCGCCGCCCGGCTGCGTGAACTCCACGACGGGGACGCCCCGTTCACCGGCGTGGTATCACTGCTCGCCCTTGCCGGGGGCCACGACCCGCAGGCCCCCGGCACCCCGCGCGGCGCCACCCTCACCACCGCCCTGCTCCAGGCGCTCGGCGACGCCCGCGTCGACGCACCGCTGTGGTGCCTCACCCGCGGCGCCGTCGCCGTCTCGCCCGGCGAACGCGTACCCGCGCCGCTCCAGGCCGCCGTGCACGGCCTCGGCCGGGTCGCGGCCCTGGAGTACCCGCACCGCTGGGGCGGCACCGTAGACCTGCCCGAAACCCTCGACGAGCGGTCCGCACAGCGGTTCGCGGCCGTCCTCGCCGACCCCGAGGGCGAGGACCAGCTCGCCGTCCGGTCCGCCGCGGTCTTCGGCCGCCGACTCGCCGCCGTGCAGCCCGGCGCCCCCCGCGACTGGCAGCCCACCGGCACCGTCCTGATCACCGGCGGCACCGGCGCCCTCGGCGCCCACGTCGCCCGCCGTCTCGCCGGCGCCGGCGCCCGCCACCTGGTGCTCCTCAGCCGCAGCGGCCCCGACGCGCCCGGCGCGGGCAAGCTCCGGGCCGAACTCGCCGAACTCGGCGCCGAGGTCACCCTCACCGCCTGCGACACGGCCGACCGGGCCGCCCTGGCCGCCGTCCTCGCGGACATCCCCGGCCACGCACCCCTCACCGGCGTCGTGCACACCGCGGGCGTCCTCGACGACGGTGTGCTCGACAGCCTGACCCCCGAGCGGTTCGAAGCGGTCTTCCACGCCAAGGTCACCGGCGCGCTCCTGCTGGACGAGCTGACCCGGAACCACGACCTGGACGTCTTCGCCCTGTTCTCCTCCGCGTCCGCCGCGGTCGGCAACCCCGGCCAGGGCAACTACGCGGCGGCCAACGCGGTCCTCGACGCCCTCGCCGAACGCCGCCGCGCCGACGGCCTGCCCGCCACCTCCGTCGCCTACGGCGCCTGGGGCGGCGACGGCATGGCCGGCGACGACCGCGCCACCGCCCTTGCCCGGCGCACCGGCATCCGGCCGCTCGACCCGGACCTCGCGGTCCTGGCACTGCGCCAGACCGTCACCGGCGGCGACCCCGTCGCGGTCGTCGCCGACGTCGACCCGGAGCGGTTCGTGCGCGCCTTCACCACCGTACGGCCCAGCAGCCTCCTCGCGGAGATGCCCGCGTACGCCGCTCTCACCGCCGCCGCGAACACCGCCGGACGCGACGCCGAACGCGCCGCGCCCGGACTGCGCGACCGGCTGACCCGGCTGCCCGGCAACCGGCGCCTGCAGACCGTGCTCACCCTGGTACGGGAACGCGCCGCCGACGTCCTCGGCCACACCGGAACCGACCTGGTCGGCCCCGACCGGGCCTTCCGCGACCTCGGCTTCGACTCACTCGGCGCCGTCGAGCTGCGCAACCAGCTCGGCGCCGCCACCGGACTCACCCTGTCCGCCACCCTCGTCTTCGACCACCCCACCCCCGCCGCCCTCGCCGAGCACGTCCTCGGCGAACTGCTGCCCGGCGACACACCGGGCGGCGAGACCACCGACGAGAACGCGCTGCGCGCCGTCCTCGCCTCGGTCTCCCTCGACCGGCTGCGCGAGCTCGGCGTCCTGGAACCGCTCCTGAAGCTCGCCGGGCGGATTCCGGCAGCGGCCGGGGCGCAGGCGGAGGGCACCGGCCCCGAGGACGTCTCCGACGCGTCCATCGACGCCATGGAGGTCGACGACCTGGTGCAGGCGGCACTCAACGGCAACCTTGACGACCAGCGGGACTGACGGAGCGACCATGACCACGCCCAGCGAAAAAGTTGTCGAAGCTCTCCGGGCCTCGCTCAAGGAGACCGAACGGCTGCGACGGCAGAACCGGGAACTCGCGGCAGCCGCCGCGGAACCCGTCGCCGTCGTCGCGATGAGCTGCCGCTACCCCGGAGGCATCTCCTCCCCCGAGGACCTGTGGCGGCTCGTCGACACCGGCACCGACGCCATCTCGGGCTTTCCCACCGACCGCGGCTGGGACCTCGACGCCCTGCGCGACGCCGGTACGGACGCGCGCGGCCACTCCGTCAGCCAGCAGGGCGGATTCCTCGACGGCGTCGCCGACTTCGACGCCGCCTTCTTCGGGATCTCGCCCCGCGAGGCCGTCTCCATGGACCCGCAGCAGCGCCTGCTGCTGGAGACGTCCTGGGAGGCCCTGGAACGGGCCGGCATCGATCCGCAGAGCCTGCGAGGCAGCGCCACAGGAGTCTTCGTCGGCACCAACGGACAGGACTACGCCTACCTGCTGGTCCGCTCCCTGGCCGACGCCACCGGTGACATCGGCACCGGCATCGCCGCCAGTGCCACCTCCGGCCGCCTGTCCTACACCCTCGGCCTGGAGGGCCCGGCGGTCACCGTCGACACCGCCTGCTCCTCCTCCCTGGTCGCCCTGCACGCCGCCGCCCACGCCCTGCGCGCGGGGGAGTGCGGCCTCGCCCTCGCGGGCGGCGTCAACGTCATGTCCGCGCCCGGCTCCCTGATGGAGTTCAGCCGCCAGGGCGGCCTGGCCGGCGACGGCCGCTGCAAGGCCTTCTCCGACGACGCCGACGGCACCGGCTGGTCCGAGGGCGTCGGCATGCTCCTGCTGGAACGCCTCTCCGACGCCCGCCGCAACGGCCACCCCGTGCTCGCCGTGATCCGCGGCTCCGCCGTCAACCAGGACGGCGCCTCCAACGGCTTCACCGCCCCCAACGGCCCCTCCCAGCAGCGCGTCATCCAGCGCGCCCTGCAGTCCGCCGGCCTGACCACCGCCGACATCGACGCCGTCGAGGCGCACGGCACCGGCACCCCCCTCGGCGACCCCATCGAGGCGCAGGCCCTGCTCGCCACCTACGGCCAGGGCCGCGACCCCGAACGTCCCCTGATGCTCGGCTCGATCAAGTCGAACATCGGCCACGCCCAGGCCGCCGCCGGTGTCGCCGGCGTCATCAAGATGGTCATGGCCATGCGTCACGGCGTCCTGCCGCCCACCCTGCACGCGGACCGGCCGTCCCGGCACGTCGACTGGAGCGCGGGCGCCGTCCGGCTCCTGGGCGAGCGCGCCCCCTGGCCGGAGACCGGCCGCCCCCGCCGGGCCGGCGTGTCCTCGTTCGGCATCAGCGGCACCAACGCCCACGTCCTGCTGGAACAGGCCGAACCGGCCCCGCAGCCCGAAGAGCCCGCCGCCCCGTCCCTCACTCCGACGGTCGTGCCGTGGCCGGTCTCCGCCAAGACCGAGGACGCCCTGCGGGACCGGCTCGCGCAGATCACCGCACCCACCGACGCCGGCGCGCTCGACACCGGCTACTCCCTCGCCACCGGCCGCTCGGTCTTCGACCACCGGGCCGTGCTGCTCACCGGCGCCGACGGTGTACCCGCCGAGGTGGCCCGCGGCCGGGCCACGGAACGGTCACTGGCCGTCCTGTTCTCCGGCCAGGGCTCCCAGCGGCCCGGCATGGGCCGTGAACTGTACGCCCGCTTCCCCGTGTTCGCCGAAGCCCTCGACGCCGTACTGCACCGGCTCGACCGCGAACTCGACCGGCCGCTGCGCGACGTCGTCTTCGCCGGACGCCGCACCCCCGAGGCGGAACTCCTCGACACCACCGGCTACACCCAGCCCGCGCTGTTCGCCGTCGAGGTCGCGCTCTACCGGCTCGTCGAGTCGTGGGGCGTGACACCGGAGTTCGTCGGAGGCCACTCGGTCGGCGAGATCGCCGCCGCCCACGTGGCGGGCGTCCTGTCCCTGGACGACGCCTGCACGCTGGTCGCCGCCCGCGCCCGGCTGATGCAGGACCTCCCGGCCGGCGGCACCATGATGGCGCTCCAGGCCACCGAGGAGGAGATCACCCGCAAGCTGACCGGCGGCGTGTCGGTGGCCGCGGTCAACGGCCCGGACGCCGTGGTCGTCGCCGGCGTCGAGACCGAAGTCCTCGCGCTCGCAGCCGAGTTCGCCGCCCATGGACGCAAGACGCAGCGCCTTCCGGTGAGTCACGCCTTCCACTCGCCGCTGATGGAGCCGATGCTCGACGCCTTCCGCGACGTCGCGCAGGCACTGACCTACCACGAGCCGCTCGTCCCGGTCGTCTCCAACCTGACCGGTGAGATCGCCGGCCCGGAGCTGCTGTGCTCGGCCGACTACTGGGTGCGCCACGTACGGGAAGCCGTGCGCTTCGCCGACGGCGTGCGCGCCCTGGCCGGTGCCGGCGCCGACGCCTTCCTGGAACTGGGTCCCGACGGCGTCCTGACCGCGATGGCCGCGCAGGTGCTCGACGGCGCCACCGACACCGTGTCCGCGGCCGCCCTGCGCAAGGACCGCGCCGAGGAACGCGCCCTGCTCACCGCGCTGTCCCGGCTCCACGTCGCGGGCGTACGCGTCGACTGGGCCCGCTGCTTCGACGGGACCGGCGCGCGCCGCGCCGACCTGCCCACCTACCCGTGGCAGCACGAGCGGTACTGGCCCGTCCTGATGGCCGCCGCCGGCGACGTGTCGGCCGCCGGCCTCGTCTCCGCCGAACACCCCCTGCTGGGCGCCGCGGTCTCCCTCGCGGGACTCGACGGGGTCCTGTTCACCGGACGTCTCTCGGCGCAGACCCACCCCTGGCTGATGGACCACACGGTCGGCGGCGTCGTCGCCTTCCCGGCCACCGGCTTCCTGGAACTCGCCGTCCGCGCCGGCGACCAGGTCGGCTGCGACCGCATCGACGAACTCACCCTCGCCAAACCGCTCATCCTCACCGAGAACGCCGCCGCCGTCGTCCAGGTGTGGGTCGGCGCCCCGGACGAGACCGGCGCCCGCAAGGTCACCGTCTACTCGCAGACCATGGACGACCCGGAGCAGCGCTGGACGGAACACGCCAACGGCGTCCTCACCACCGGCGAGCGCACCACCGCCTTCGACGCGAGTGTCTGGCCCCCGCGCGGCGCCGTCGCCGCCGACCTCGAGGGCTTCTACGACCGCACCGAGTACGGCCCCGTCTTCCAGGGGCTGCGCGCCGTCTGGCGGCGCGGCGACGAGGCGTTCGTCGAGGTCTCCCTGCCGAGCCAGGTCGACGACGCCGAGTACTACGGCATGCATCCGGCCCTGCTCGACGCCGCCGTGCAGTCCGTCGGCTTCGTCGGCCTCGGCGACGGCAAGAAGCTGCTGCCGTTCTCCTGGTCCGGGGTGTCCCTGCACGCGGGCGGCGCCTCCGTGGTCCGCGTCCGCGTCGCCCGCGTCGGCGAGGACTCCGTCTCCATCGCCGCGGTCGACGTCGAGGGCGCGCCCGTGCTGTCCGCCGAGTCGCTGATCCTGCGCGTCCCCTCAGCCATCCAGGCACCCACGCTGCGCACCAGCGAACAGGACGGCCTGCTCCGCCTCCAGTGGACCCCCGCCACCGACACCGGCACTGACACGGACGTCCACTGCGCCGTCCTCGGCACCGGCACGGGATTGCCGGGCACCACCGTCACCACCCTCGCCGACAGCCTGGCCGCCTCCCCGCAGCCCGAGCTCGTCCTGGCACCGCTGGACGGCGGCGGCGAGCTGCCCGCCGCCGCCCACACCCTCACCGCCCGCGCCCTCGACCTGGTGCGCGAGTGGCTGGAGCTGAACCCGTCCGGACCGTCCCGGCTGCTGTTCGTCACGCGCGGCGCCGTCGCCGCCTCCACCGGCGAGCAGGTGCGCGATCTCGCCGCTGCCGCCGCCTGGGGCCTGGTCCGCAGCGCCGAGGCCGAGAACCCGGGCCGCTTCGCCCTGCTCGACCTCGACACGGACACCACGGGCGCCGATGCCGGCACGATCCTGAGACGCCTGCCCGTCCTGCTGGCCGGGGGCGACACCCAGTTCGTGGTCCGTGACGACACCGTACGCGTCGCCCGGCTCGCCCGGCTGACCAGCGGCGCGAGCCTGCTCCCGGCCCACGGCCCCTGGCGGCTGGACAGCACCGCCAAGGGCAGCCTGGACGCCCTCACTCTCGCCCCCTCCCCGGAAGCGCTGCAGGCGCCGGAGGGCCGGCAGGTGCGCCTCGCGGTGCGGGCGGCCGGGCTGAACTTCCGCGACGTGCTCAACGCGCTCGGCATGTACCCGGGTGAGGCCGGACTCCTCGGCGCCGAGGCGGTCGGTGTCGTGACCGGGACCGGCTCCGAGGTCACCGGACTGCGGCCCGGTGACCGGGTGATGGGCATGGTGCCCGGCGGTCTGGGCACCGATGTCCTGATCGACGAGCGGTTCCTGGTCCGCGTCCCCGACGGGTGGACGGACGAGCAGGCGGCGTCGATGCCGCTGGTGTTCCTGACCGCCCTGTACGCGTTCCGTGATCTTGCGGGTGTGCGGGCGGGGGAGTCGGTGCTGGTGCATGCCGGTGCGGGCGGTGTGGGGATGGCGGCGGTGCAGTTGGCGCGGCATCTGGGTGCGGAGGTGTTCGCGACTGCGAGTGAGGGCAAGTGGGAGGCTTTGCGGGGTCTGGGTCTGGACGAGGATCACATCGCGTCCTCGCGTGATCTGGGTTTCGAGGAGAAGTTCCGGGCGGTGACCGGTGGCCGGGGCGTGGATGTGGTTCTGAACGCGCTGGCCGGGGAGTTCGTGGATGCGTCGTTGCGGCTGACGGCCGACGGTGGCCGGTTCCTGGAGATGGGCAAGACCGACATCCGTGATCCGCGGTCGGTCGAGCGGGTGGCCTACCGTGCCTTCGACCTGGGTGAGG
>NZ_BBNN01000066.1 GCF_000829695.1 Streptomyces sp. NBRC 110035
CGTCGCGAAGGTGTGGGTGTCGGGGATGCCGGCCGAGCGGCAGCGGTCCGGATCGTCGGTCCAGGAGCGGGGGATGTAGAGCTCGCGGTCGATCGCCGTGTGCCCGCGTGGGGCGGAGTAGGCGAGGTAGACGGCGACCTGGCTGTTCTCGATGCGTCCGGCGGTGCCGGTGTACTGGCGCTGGACGCCGACGGTGTGGGTGCCCTTCTTCAGGTCGCCGGTCTCGTCGACGACCAGGACGACGTCGTCGGTGCCGAGGTGATCGGCGACGAAGCCGCGCAGGTCGTCCCGGACTGCGTCGGCGTCCCACTTCGCCCGCGCGAGGAGGTGCTGGAAGCGGTCCGGGGTGGCGTGGCCCGTGTGCTCGGCAAGGGTCCAGCAATTCTTGCGGGGCAGGCCCGCCAGCAGGCCGAGGACGAACTCCCGGGCGTGCCTGCGCGGTTCGACCCGGGCGAACCGGCCGGCGATACCGCCCATCAGGACCTCGAAGGTCTCCCGCCAGCGGGCAGGCTCTATGCTGTGACCCGCGGCCACCAGCTGTTCTTCTGTCTTCACACACCGATGATCACTGGTGGCCGTACGCGTGCCCGCGGCACCCCCTACCAGCAAGATCACGATCTACGGCTGGAGTATTAGGCACACATCACGCGGCGTCTTCCTCCAGGGCGGCCACGGTCTCGGCGGCCTCACGGGCTTTCCGCTCCGCTTTCTCCAGCTTGGCCTTCGCCTTGGCCAGTTGCTTGGAGCGGCGCTTGTGCATCTTCTTCGAGACCTCGTCCAGGCGGTCGGGAAAGAGGTGCCCGTAGGTGTCCAGGGTCAGCGTCGCGGACTTGTGGCCCAGCATCGTCTGTACGACGTTGACGTCCGCGCCGCTGGCGATGGCGAGCGAGGCCGCCGTGTGGCGCAGCTTGTGCGGGGTGACCTTGAGATGCCCCAGCCCGGCCTTTACGACCGCCGGCGCAAAGAACCGCTGACGGAAGTTCCGGGCCCGGAGCGGCCCGCCCTGCGGGGCGGTGAAGAGCAAGTCGTCATCTCCTCTCCCCGTGATGTGGGGCTTCAGCTCGTCGGCCAGGAACCGCGGGATCGGTACGGACCGGCGCTCGTGGTTCTTGGGGGTGTCGAGGTAGAGCTTGCCGTTGTCCTCGGCGTACGCCTCCACGATGTGGGCCCGACAGGCGTCCAGGTCGACGCGGCCCACCTTGAGCGCGGATGCCTCGCCCCAGCGCAGTCCGGTGTAGGCCAGCAGCAGGATGAACACCCGGTAGGCGCCTGACGTGTTAGCCAGCGCGTCGACCTGCATATCGTCGAGGTACACGTGATCAGCGGGCATCGCCTTCGGCAGAGGCACACCGACAGCCGGGTTGGCCGCCAGACGACGGGCCTTGACTGCGTAGCCGAGAACGCGACTGAGGACGACGTACGCCTTGCGGACCGACCGGGGGCTGAGCTTCCTGCCGCCGGTCGCCTCGCCGGACAGCAGATCCGCGAGCCACTCGGCGATGCCCTCGAAGTGGATGCGGTCCAGCGGGGTGGTGCCCCACTTGGGGATCACGTGGACGTCGAGAACACCGCGGTAGCGAGCCCGGGTTGAGCGCTTGAGGTGGAGCTGCGCCGCCAGCCAGGACTCCGCCACCTCTGCGAACTTCACCCGCGCGGCTGCGGGATCGCGATAGGAGCCGTCGTTGAGACGCGACTCCATCCTTGTCCGCTCCGCCTCGGCGTCGACCTTGCGGGCGAAGGTCTTCATCTTCGGCTTGCCATCGGGGTCGTACCAGCGCACGCGGTAGCGCCCCGGTGGCGTGCGCCCTGCCCGCTTGGCGTCCGCCACGGCCTGTACATACGCCGCGTGCCCTATGCGGTCCTCAATCCAGACCCGCGCCAACTAGCACCCCCACCAGTCATCACCGGACACCGACGGGAGCGGCAGGAGCAGGGTCGTGGGGGAAACGTCGAGCGCGGTGGCGAGGGCGACGAGGTCGTCTACGTCGCATCGGCGGCGGGCGCGTTCAGTGCGGCTGAGAGCGGTGTTGGCCATCGGACGGCCCAGCGCGGTGCAGCGGGCGGCGAGCTGGTGTTGGGTCAGGCCGCGCACGAGACGTAGGTGCTCGATGGCGCGGGCGGTGTGGAGGCCGACAGGGCCTATTTCGACAGGTCGGTTGGGCATAACAAATAGCTGTAACTCGCAGTCGGTCGTCATGGCAAGAGTTAGTTCTTAAATTCTCCAAAAGTCATTCGGGGGCGAAGTGGTGTTCGTCTCGTCGAATTCCGGTACATCACGAGCCGTTTCGGCGGGGAGGTTGTGCTATCTTCCCTCCGCGTCAAAGAAGTGGGCGATTTGAGCAGCTATCGGATGCGATGTCCACTGGACTGGCCACGTCACTTCTCAGCGCTGGACGCCGCCTCTGAGCTGCTGAGGTACCGGATTCCGGCACCTCGGCCGGTTGCTTCGCCGCAGAAAATTTCGGCTTCCGCGGGAGCGATTTCGGCAACCGGGGATCCGCCCTTACTGTTTTGGTCTTCCCCTGCGATGCTGAGGGAAGTAACCGGGGGTTTCAGAATTCACTCTGGACGCTTCCCAGCGGTGTGGCCGTGTTGCCCACGCCTGCCATCCAAAACCCTGATTCCGATATGGAGACCTCATTGAGCAGTGTGCATCGTGAAGTGGCAGGTCATGGGCCTGGTGTGCGGGCGTTTTCCCGTGCTCGCGCTGGTCGGTGGCCGGTGTCCACGATGAAGATCGTCTGACTGGGCGGCCGGGGCGGTTTCTGGGGTTCTGCTGCGCTCGTCGCGAGCGTCCGCCTACGATCCGTCGCCATGCGGATAGCGCCATCGGATCGCGGGGAGGGGGCGGGGTTTGTCCGAGCTGGAGCGGATCACGGCTCGCCGGAGCGAGCTGGACGCGCTCGCCGAGGAACTGGGCAAGCGGCTTCAGGAGGTTGAGGCCGAACGCGGCGAGTTGGTGATCGCCGAGCGGGTGCTGCTCCGGCTGGCCGAACAGGACCAGGCCGAGGCGGAGGCCGCCGCCCGGGTGGCTCCGGCGAAAGTGCAGGTGGCGGGGCGTGCGGTGCTGCTGATCCCGCACCGCGGAGAGGTCCCGGACGAGACCGCACTGCCCGACGACTACCGGAGGATTCTGCAGATCGTTCGGGTCGCTGATGGTCCGGTGCCGGTCAGGGCGGTGGGCGAGGAGCTGGGACTGGAGGTGGCGGTGCGCGGGAAGCTGGAGCCACTGCGGGCGAAGCTGACCAAGCTCGCCGACCGTGGCTGGCTGCACAAACGGCCCGACGGACGGTTCACCGCCCGCCGGTAGCCACGCCGTGACGATGACAGCTGAGGCGTAACTAGCGCGCCCCCGACGGCAGTTGAGTTTGTGTGACGAAAAACAACAGTTCCGTCGAGGGCCCTGACGGCCTTGTCTGCACCGCCCGCCTGCCGCTGTCGAGCGCCACCCTGAACTACCTCGCCGCCCTGATCCGCGGCCACCTGAAGAAGATCGGCTCACGCTGGCGGGCCCTGAATCCGGGGAAGATCGCGAGAATCGTGCTGGCGGTGCTGCGCTGTGACCAGCGGCCCGGCGATCTGGCCGGCGGGAACGGGGTGCACCGCACCACCGTCACCCGCTGGGTCCGTGAGGTCGTCGGTCTGCTGGCCGCCCGCGCCCCGCGCCTGGACCGCGCGCTGAAGAAGATCACCCGATCCGGTGGCGGAATCGTACTGCTGGACGGCTCGCTGATACGCACCCGGCGGCGCACCGGAACAGCGAACCGAAAGAACTACTCCGGCAAGAGCAAGTGCCATGGCCTGCTCGTGATCGCGCTCACCGACGATCGCGGCCGCCTGCTGTGGGTCTCGGCCGCCCGGCCCGGCCGGACCTCGGAGATCACCGCCTGCCGCCACGACCACCTCACCGACCGCCTTCGCGCGGCCGGCCTCGGCGCGATCGCCGACCTGGGCTTCGTCGGCCTCGACGACAGCGGCCCGGGCGCCGACCCGGCGGTGATCACCGGCTACAAAGCCGCACGCAACCGGCCGCTCACCCGCGGCCAGAAACTTTCCAACAAGGCACTGGCCGCCGTCCGGGCCCCGGTCGAGCACGGCTTCGCGCACCTGAAGAACTGGCGCGTGCTCACCAAGGTCCGCACCGACCCGAAATGGGCGACCGCACTGGTCAGGGCCCTGCTGGTCCTCACGAACTACGAAGTCACCCGCTGACCGATGATCTAGACGAAAGTCATGCGCTCGTGACCAGCCCGAGTACCGCGAAGCCCGCGCACACCAGCCCCATGACCAGCGACTTCACGATGCACACCACTCATTGCCGAACCACTCCCCGCGCCTTGCCGGCGCCGAACGTGACCAGCTCGCCACTCCCGCCGACGTGGCCGCGTACCTCGGGGTGCCGGTGAAGACCCTCTACCAGTGGAAGTACCGGGGCATCGGCCCCAGCGTCCACAAGGTCGGCCGTCACCTGCGCTACCGCTGGCGGGAGGTGGACGCGTGGCTGGACGCCCAGACGTCGTACGACCTCGCGGCCTGACCCCGCATCTGACGCGGACAACGAAGCGGCCCCCGGCGCGCCAACGCCGAGGGCCGAAGACTTCCCAACTGATCGCCCATCCCTGAACGAATGAGCTGGTGAGGGGCGGGACCTTGCCCGTCCTGCCCCTCACCGGAGAGGAACGTCTTGGACGACCCTACGTCCCGCAACTCCACGAACACCTCCCCGACCGGCTGGCCCACTCCCGCGATCCCCGGCGAGGGCGTCCCCTGGTGCCGCAGGGATCAGGCGGACATACAATCCCCGGCGTCGGGGACCGTAGAGCACTCGGCGGATGTGGAAGCACACGGGGACCGTCCCCAGCCGTCTACAGACGCCGCTGTTGGGGACCGTCCCCACGAAGTACCCGCTGCTCGGTCCCCGCACGTCCCGGTCCCCGTATCGGCATCCGGAGCAAACCCGCAGGTCAGCGGCGCCAAAGTGGGGGTCGCTCCCCAAGAGGCTGCAGTTGCACCAGGGGACCGCAATGGGGACCGTGATCACGGTCCCTGCCAGTCGCTGGGGGCCGACAGCCCCGTGGCGGGAACTGCCCAGCAGAAGGGGACCGGTCCCGTCGACGCACGGGGACCGGATCACGGGACCGGCTCCCGGCCCCCTCGGGGACCGGCAGACTCTGAGGAACAGGGTTCCGGTGAGGGTGCGGAACTGCTGGATGAGTTGCGGGCGGCGATCGGCAAGTACGTCGTACTTCCCAGTGACGAGGCGCTGACAGCCGTCACCCTCTGGGTGGCGGCCACACACATCCAGACCGCTCTGCAGCACGCGCCGCGCCTGGCGGTCGTAGGCCCGACGAAGGGCTGCGGCAAGTCCCGGGTGCTGGACGTGCTCCACGAGACCGTCCACCAGCCGATCATGACGGTGAACATGTCCACGGCGGTGCTCTCCCGCATCATCGGCAAGAACCCGCGCACGATCCTGGTGGACGAGGCCGACACCATCTTCAGCAAGGCGGGCGACAACGAGGAACTTCGCGGCCTGCTGAACGCCGGACACCAGCGCAACCGGCCCGCCTGGCGCATCTCCGGCCCGGAGCACAAGCCGACCCCGTATCCGACCTTCGCCATGGCCGCACTGGCCTCGATCGGCGACCTACCCGACACGATCACGGACCGGGCAGTCGTGCTCCGCATGCAAAAGCGCAAGCCGGGCGAGAAGGTGACCCCATTCCGCTCGCGCCACGCCACACCGGAACTGAACGCACTGCGGGACAAGCTGGCCGCCTGGCTGGGACCGCTGCGCGGCACGGCCGGCCGCATGGCGCCAACGATGCCGGTGGAGGACCGGCCGGCGGACACCTGGGAGCCGCTGGTCATCATCGCCGACCTGGCCGGCGGCCACTGGCCCGCCAGCGCCCGTGCGGCCTGTCTGGCGATGACCCGGTTCGAGGCCGTCCAGGACGAGCAAACCAACCTGAAGACGCGCTTGCTGCGCGACATCCACCGCGTCTTCGAGGCACACGGCAACCCCGAGGCCCTGTCTTCCCTGGATCTGGTCACCGCCCTGCTCCAGGACCCCGACGCCCCCTGGGCGGAACACAGCACCAACGGGCTCAACGCCTACCACCTGGGCAGAATGCTCCGGGACTTCGACATCCGCCCGGCCAACTACCGCTTCGACAAGGGCAGGCAGGCCAAGGGGTACACCCGCAACCGGTTCCTCGACAGCTGGGCCCGACACTGCCCCGACCTCACCGAGACGGCGCCCGCCCCCACGCACGACGCCACGCCCGCACGCCAGGCTCAGGGCAAGCCGCCCGCCGCCCCGGCGGTTCAGCTACCCATCGGCCCACCCGGCGGACCCGCCGGCCCCAACCGCGCCCGCTGACCCGCCTCCCCCTGGGTCCGTATCACTGCGTCGCATCCGTCCCCGCGCAGGTCAGCGCGGGGACGGATGTCCTCACCGGGACGGACTTCTCCGTACCTGCCCGAGTGTCCGTACCTGCCCTGACCAGGCATGGGACGGATGCGACGCACGTGACACGCCCCCCGCTCCCTCACCGCCGGAGCACCACCATGCACGAACAACACTACGAACTGCCCACAGCTCAGCAGCGGATGCACACCACCTCAGCCCCAGACAGCGCAGCAAGGTATGCCGTTGGACCGTCCAAGGACGACCGCAACGGGGATGCCTCCGCCCCGGGGGTGGCGGAGACACTCGGGCACCAGGGGGCGCCCGAGGAGAAACAGCCCGACACCGCCGCCGTGCCACTACCGCGAGCCGCCGACACCGCCGCGCTGCACCGTGTCGCCCGACGCCGCCAGCGTGAATCCGTCCAGCGCAAAGAGCGCGTCGACGTCCGCTACAGCGTCGACGAGAAGGCCGACATCCTCGCCGAGGCCCGGTCGCTGAACATCGCAGCCGCCCACTACGTCGGCGCGGTCGTCATGGCCCACGTCCACGGTGACCTCGGCCTGCCCGGCCAGCGCACCGAGCTCGACGACTACATCGACGAGCTGACCGCCCTGCGCCGAGAGGTCGCCAAGATCGGCCACAACGTCAACCAGATCGCCAAGAAGGTCAACTCCGGCGGTCATCCACACCCTGGGGATACAGCCGTCCTGGCCCAGGCCGAGCAGACCGTGAGTGCGGTGGGCGCCGCCGTCCGCCACATCGCGTCCGCCGCGAACCAGGCCGTCACCGTGAAGGCAGCCTGATGGTCCCGAAGATCAGCAGCGGCAAGAGCACCGCGGGCCTGATCCGGTACCTGTTCGACACGAAGAGGGCCAAGGACCACACCGATCCGCACCTGGTCGCCTCCTGGGACGGCTTCGCCCCCGACCCCGGCCGCGCCGACGACTTCGCCGCCACCAAGAAACTCCTTGTGGCCGACCTCGACCTGCACGTCAAGCAAGCCCGGCGGCTCAACCGCGCCCCCGAGCAGCACGTGTGGCACTGCTCGATCCGGGCCGCCAAGTCCGACCGCCACCTCAGCGATGAGGAGTGGGCCGACATCGCCCGCCGCGTCGTGGCGGCCACGGGGATCGCGCCGGACGGTGACCCGGACGGCTGCCGGTGGGTGGCCGTCCGCCACGCCCCCGACCACATCCACATCGCCGCCACCAAGGTGCGCGGCGACCTGAGCACCGCACGCCACTGGAACGACTACATCAACGCCAACCGTGAACTCGCCGCCGTCGAGAAGGAGTACGGCCTCTTCCGCGTCGCACGCGGCGACCGTACCGCCGCCAAGCGGCCCACCCGCGCCGAACAGGAGAAGGCCCGCCGCGCCGGCCACGACAAGCCCGCCCGCGACCGCCTGCGCGTCACCATCCGGACCGCCGTGGCCGCTGCTTCAAGCGTCAAGGAGTTCGTCCACCTGCTCAGCCACACCGACGGAGTCCTCGTCGAGATGGTGTACTTCCCCTCCGGCGACGTACGCGGCTACAAGGTCGCCAGCGAAGACACCACCACCGCCGACAAACAACCCGTCTGGTTCTCCGGCTACGACCTCGCCCCCGTCCTGTCCCTCCCCCAGATTCGAAAGCGCCTGGAGAACACCGAAGCACAGCCCACCGACGAGCTAGGCCGACGCAGGCCCGACCCCTGGCACCAGGCCACCGCCGCCACCGAACGCATCTCCCACCACCTCGACCAGAGCGACGACGAAGCCTCCCAGGCCCACATAGCCGCCTTCGGTGAAGCCCTCGACTCCCTCCCTCTCATCGCGCCCCAGGACCTGCGTCCTCAACTCCGAGAAGCAGCCACCGCCTTCGAGCGCGCCACCCGCTCCCGCATCCAGGCTGAACACCACCACGCCCGAGCCCTGCGCGGCGCCGTACGAGCGATACTCCGCGAGCCCGCCCCCAAGGACCGCACAGCCCTGGCGATGTTCCTCGACGCCGCGATCCTCACCGTTATCGCCGCCGCCCGCTGGCACCAGCTCCGCCACCACGACCAACAAGTCGCAGCCGCCCACCAGAGCCTGCTCCACCTCCAGGCTGCCTATGACCAAGCCGCAGCCGCGCCGCTGGCCGCCCTCGCCCAGCGCCGACCGCCCCAGCAGACCGTGGACCGGCACATCCGTCACCTACGCCAGGCCGTGCCCGACCACGCTCAGCAAGTCGTAGAAGACCCGGCCTTCGATGCCCTCGCGGTAACCCTCACCGAAGCCGAGGCTGCTGGCCACGATCCGGCACAACTCCTCCAAGGGGCAGTCGACCAGCGCGCCTTGGGCGACGCGGATTCGCCCGCACGCGTCCTGGTCTGGCGCATCCAACGTCTCACCGCAACGCCGTCGCCCAGCACGCGAACCGGCCTTGCTTCCACCCCGCACACTTCGTACGCGACGACACCGCAGCCTGCGCCTCTCCCCTTGGTAGCGGGCGTACAGCGCCGTCGCTGATTCTCAACTGCCAGCTGGACCGCCGCTTCAGGGCTGGTCAACCTCGGTGCGGCTTGGGGTTGACCGGCTCCGAGACAGGCGGCATCCGTGCGAATCGCGCGCCACAGAGAAGCACTTGTGCAAAATCTATGACATCAACTAAAGTGCACCTGCCGGTTAACTGCTCCAATGCGAAGTCCGATCAGAGGAGTCGTCGCATGAGTGTGCATCTTCCCTCCTGGACGACCGATGTGTTCGGCGAGCAGGCACCCGCGGTCCGTGTGGGCCTCGGGCAGGCGCTGCGAAACATGCAGGCGAACGCCCAGGCCGCACAGGAACAGACTGATTCGCGTACCAACCACACCTACGGCTCGGCCCGGTGGCAAGGCCAGTTCGAGCGGGTGTGGGAGGAGTTGAAGGATCTGCCGGGCGCCACTCCCGTCAAGCCGTTCGGGTTCCCGTTCGAGCTGATGATCGTGGGGAACGGTCTGCTCTATCCGTTCCTGTACTCGAAGACCAAGTCGGACGTACGTACAGCTCGCATTCCTCGCGAGTCCCGCTTGGTGAAGGAGTTGTTCAACTTCGCGCCGCCCCCCACCCATGAGCAGGGTGCGTTCGAGCTGGACGGCTTTGACGAGAGCGCTGAGGTGGTGAAGCCCAGAGGTGGTCTCGCGGCTGTGCCGCCCGGGACGCAACTGATCCTGGTTCCCTTCGCGTGCAACGCTTCCGAGCTGCTGGAGGCTCATTGGGGCAGGGCCGCGCTGGGGGCGGAGCGACGCCTGGAGTGGGCGACCCTCCCGGAGCCGCTTCCACTGCCGGAAACCGTCACCTTCCACGGCCAACGTCTGGGGACGATCCCCAAGCAGGCAACTTCGTCCGAGCGGGAACTGACAAGCTTCGACGGCGGGGCACAGCCGACGTTTACGCTGTCGTCGCGTGCGAGCGTTGATCAACAGCGTGACGTTCCGCCGCTGACCGAAGCAGAGCCGGCCGACGACCAGACCAGCGAAGACGATGCGAACGATTAAGCAAGACCTCATCCCGGGCTTGGAGGAGCGGGGCACCACGCCCCGCGCCATTTCCGACGGCTTCGATCCCACCCGTCTGACGCAGGCGCGTCGGCTGGCTGAGATGACGAAGAAGGACGTCGCGCAGGCTCTTGGGGTGACTCCGGCGGCCGTGGGCCAGTACGAGACGGGGGTGTCCCGTCCTCGTCCGGACCTTATCCCCCGTCTTGCCGAAGTGCTCGGTGTGCCTGCCACTTTCTTCTTGGTCGGCCGTCCGGCAAACCGGCTCGACTCCTCCATGGCCCATTTCCGCAGCTTGCGCAGCACACCGAAGTCGCAGAGGGAACGCGCCCTGGCCTTCGCCGAACAGATGTGGGAACTCACCTACGCCCTAGAACGGCGGATTCAGCTTCCCCTGGTGAACCTGCCCGGCTTCGCCGGCGGCGAGGTCCATCCCGGAGCGGAACTGCCCACCGACCCTGCAGCGGCAGCACGAGAGCTTCGGCGGCGTTGGGGGATGGGGGATGGGCCGGTCACCCACCTCGTCCGACGTATGGAATCCCACGGCATCGTTGTCGTGATGCCACCCGCGTCCGATCCTTCGGCGGCGACCGTGGACGCGTTCTCCACCAGGGCGGCGCGCCCCCTCGTGGTCCTCACAGCGAATCGGGCGGACGACATCTACCGTCACCGCTTCACGGCCGCCCATGAACTCGGGCACCTCGTACTTCACGGCGACGCCACCGGTGACAGCCGGCAGGAAAAGGAGGCCGACGCCTTCGCCGCCGAGTTCCTCACCCCCCAGGACAGCATCCTGCCCCACCTACCCAAGCGGATGGATCTCGCGCGCCTGGCCGAGCTGAGGCAGGTCTGGGGTGTCTCCATCCACTCGCTCGTCTACCGATGCCGTGAACTCGGCCTGATCTCCGACGCCACGACCAGCCGCGCATATCAACGCCTTCGCGCGCTGGATGGCCAGCCAGGCTTCATCCCCGAGTCGGTATCGAACTACACCGGTGAACAGCCGTCACTGCTGCGCCAAGCCTTCGAACTGGCCTGCAAAGAAGCGGACCTCTCGGTGGCCACACTGGCCCATGAACTGGCCTGGACGCCCAAGCGGGTTCGTGAACTGCTCGACGTCCAGGAACAGCGACCCGTTCTCCGCCTTGTGCAATAACGACTCAATCCCTGCGGCGCCGTTCCATCCGTAGTTCAGTCCCGGGTGGCGCCGTCGAGCCACCCTCATCGATGTGGTGGACGAGGTACTCGGGCAGGTCGGCGGCCGGTTCTGGGTTGGCTACAAGCGCTCCGGCTGAACGCCATGAACGGGCCCGGATACCAGCGCTGGCCCGTAGGCGTGACCGCGCACGGCGCAGCCCTGATCACGACCGCGCGGACAGCCTGGGGGCGAGCAGCTCCAGCACTTCTTCCCAGCGGTAGCGGTCGGCCCCTCCGCCGGCCTTCGGCCGGTGAGGCTCGTACGAGCCGATCAGGACGCCCATCTCACGCAGCTGCTCCAGACTCCGGCGGTACGCGGGGTGGGCGGCCTGCGCGGAGTTCAGATACGGCAGTACGGCGATGGGGACGTCCATGGCGGGTGCTTCACACAGGATGCCGAGCGCGAGGTTGTCGCAGATTCCGGCGGCCCATTTGTTGACGGTGTTGAAGCTGGCCGGGGCGACCGCGATCGCATCGGCGGGCCGGGTCGGGCGCGGCTCGCCCACCGAGCGCCAGGCCGAGCGGATGGGGCGTCCGATCTGGCTCTCCAACGCCTCCACGTCGAGGAAGCCGAGCCCTTGTGGTGTGGCGACGATGCCCACGTCCCACTGCCGCTCATGGGCCGCGGTGATCAGTTTGCCGACGTCACCAGCGACTCCGGCCGCGCAGACCACGATCTGGAGGAACGGCTTGTCGGGCTGGTCACTCACGCGGGCACTCCCAGTTGGCGGCTGAAGTGGTGCAGTTCGGGCAAGGCTCGGCGGCGGTCGCGGGCTGCCATGTCGGCGACCAGTTCGCGTACGGCCGGGCGGCGGACGTCCTGTGCCGCGCAGCTCTCGGCGATGCGCAGGGCCTGGTAGCCGTCGGCGAGTCTGCCCTGCTGACTGTAGGCGCGGGCGGTCTCCACCCACAGCGCGGCCCGGCGTTCGGGGACGGGAATGTGGCGGCGCATGAGGGGCCGGGCGGTCTGCAGGGCGATGCCGGCGTCGCCGAAGGAGACGGCCGCGCTGACCTCGTGCAGGGCGACGTTGGTGGGACTGAAGTTCGCCCAGGCGTCCGGCTGGTCGAAGGCGACGTAGCGGGCCACTTCCTTGGCCTCGGTGAGGAAGTCCTGGGTGGTGTCGCGGTCACCGTTTCTGCTGGCGGCGGTCGCCCCGCGCAGCAGGAGCAGTCCGACCGCCGCCAGGTAGCGGGGGGAGCGCTGGTCGTAGGAGCCGGTGAGCTGGTCGGCGGTGTGGCGGACCATGTTCACGGCCTGGGTGGTGTGCTTGTCTCGTACGAGGACGTGGGCGTGCACGCGGACGCTGGCGGCGAGGACGACCGGGTCTCCGGATCGTTCCGCCTCGGCCATGGCCCGACCGGCCGCGAGCCAGGCGTTGCCCTGGTCGGCTCGTTTCAGCAGCAGGCTCACCGATGTCTGGTACGCGGTCGCGAGCAGCCCGGACGCCTCCGCCGAGCCGGAGGAGCCACCGCCAGCGGCCTGGCGCAGGTCGGCGATCAGTCCCGGCAGGGTCTGCTCCAGTTCCGCGTAGTCGCACACGTAGAACATCCGGCGTACTGCCCGCAGCCGGTCCCGCAGCTCGTCGATGCCCAGGGCTTGCCCGGTGGCGACGGGGCTCGTACCCGGCAGCAGGACGCGGATCAGGTCGTGATGCGCGGTGGTCGACGACGACGATGGCGGCGACGGAGCCGCGAGCGCGGCCACGCTCGCGGCGAGGAAGGTACGGCGGTGCATGTCCTCTGCTCCGGGCTCAGGGGCGGGGCCGGTGTCAGATGCGGCGGCGAGGCCCAGACGGTGCGGTGGAATGTCCAGCACCTGCGCGACCTCGCGCAGCGTACGCACGTCCTCCGTGCCCCTGCCGCTTTCCAGGCGGCTCACCTTCGACTGGTGATACCCCAGTGCGGCGGCCACGTCCTTCTGCGAGCGCCGCTGTAAAACACGTGCCTGACGGATCACTTCGCCGATCCGTCTCGCCTCGCTCTGTTCTTCGGCCATCTGTGCCACGGCCCCTCCTGCCGTCGCCGATCCTGCCTGCTCAACCGAGCGTAACCGAGCGGCGATTCACCGCGATGCGGCTCCTGCATAAGTGATGCAACCCCAGCACACGGCGTAGTCCAGCTTGCCTCCGGAGCGGTTGCTTGGAGCAGCCGCACCGATCCAGGAGGCAGCTCATGGAAGCGCACCAGATCCGATTCTCCGTTCACGGCACACCTGCCGCCGCCCGCTCCGCGCGGCAGCAGCTCGCGAACGGGATACGGCGCTGGGACGCCTCCCTCGACCAGGACTTGCTGAGCACGGCAGAACTGGTCGCCGCCGAACTGCTGACGAACGCGGTGCGGCACGCGGGCGACGGCCCGATCTCGGCCGGCGCCCGCCTCGACGGCGAGCGTCTGCTGATCGAGGTCACCGATGCCGACCGCAAGGTCCCACGAGCCGGACTGCCGGACATGGAGGCAGAGGGCGGGCGCGGCCTGTTCCTCGTCGCCGCCCTGGCCGATCGCCATGGAGTCGATCCGCTGCCGTCCGGCAAACGCTGCTGGGCCGAGTTCAAGGTCGGCGCCCCAGCCCAGCCCTCACGACACGTACCTCTGCAAAGGAGTTGGGTGTGCATCTTTTGAGGGTGTCTGTGTGATCAGGCGGTGAGTATGAGGGTGTTGCGGTAGCGAGCCTGGTGGTTGCGGGTGTACTCCTGTTGTTCGTGCCAGGCCCAGTAGGTGTCGAAGTCGCCGTTGGTGCGCAGGGCGCGGAGTTTCAGGACGGCTTCGGCTCCGGTCAGGCCCCAGCGGGCCCCGGTGATGTCGAGGCGGTCTTTTACCAGGTGGCGGCATGCGCCTTCGATGATCCCGGTCGCGATGGGCCAGCCGGCGGCCAGCGCGGTGTCGTAGCGCAGGTAGTCGGCTTTGTTGGTGAGGTAGGCCACGGCGTCGTCGATGCTCTTGTTCTGGCCCGGGGCGATCCCTGCGTCGGTGGCGGCCGTTGTGATCGTCTCGGCTGCGGTCAGGGCGTCTCCGGCCAGGATGGTGCGGGCGGTGCGGGCGACCCATGCCTCGATGTCCTTGCTGCCGCCGGGGTGCAGGGCGTGGGCGGCGCTCCACAGGTATTCCAGGACGTGGATGATGTCGATCACGATGTGCACCTGCACGTCGCGGGCGGCGGCCTGCTCGTTGATCAGATCGATCTGGTGGG
>NZ_BBNN01000065.1 GCF_000829695.1 Streptomyces sp. NBRC 110035
TCCGGTGGGGGCCGCAGCCGACGGTAGTGGGTGGCCCGGGAGCGGCCGGTCAGCCGGCAGGCCGCCGTGATACCGAGCTCGCCCTCGACGCCGGTGAACGCGTCGTCGGCCACCGGTTCGGCGGCAGCGATCAGTCCGCGCTCTCGGAGATCATTTCCAAGAGCGCGGAAGCTTTTCCCATGACTTCCAGCGCGGCCTTGTTCCGGGCCAGTTCCTTCTCCAGCCGCTCCACCTGGCGGCGCAGCTTCTCGTTCTCCGCCTCGGCGGCGGACTTCTTCGGCCTCGCCGGACTGGTGCGCTTGTCGACCAGCTTCTCCAGGGCCCCGGCATCCCGCGCGGCCCGCCATTCCTTGACGTGCGAGTGGTACAGGCGCTCGCGGCGCAGGATCGCGCCCTTCTCGTTCTTGGGCGCGGAGTCGTACTCGGCCACGATCCGCAGCTTGTACTCGGGACTGAAGGTCCGGCGCTTCGGCCGGGCAGCCGGATCGGGTCCGGCGGGGTTGGTGCTGGTCATGAGGGGGTGGTTCTCCTGTCGTGCCCTCTCAGGCTAACCCGACGAAGCGGGACGTCTCACCCAAGGCTGACAGAGAGGGTCCGAGTCGAAGTGTCCGACTGCGAGGAGGCGGTTGTCGTACAGCCACCAGTCGTTTCCCTGCACGGGAAATGTGACGCCCTCGGGCAGGTGGTGTCGGGGCAGCCAGCGGATCTTCTCGCCGGCCTCCTCGTTGAGGCCGGTGGTGGCGTGCTCCCACCGGATGTAGGGGGTGTGGGGCTCGGTGACCACGCGGACGCGTCGGACTGTCTTCCCTTCCCCGGTGACGCGCCTGATGAGTTGCGTCCACGGTTCCATGTAGGAGTAGTCGACGCGCTCGCCGCGGAGCCAGCTCGTGAAGGGACTGCCCTCGTCGGGGACGGAGTAGTCGTCCCTCAGCTCCAGATGGAATGCGTCCTGTGCGAAGCCTTCAAAGAGCTGGTTGCGCTCGGCGCTGGAGATCAGCTCCATGCGGTTCCTCCAGTAGGGCGGTGATCGCAGGCTTGGGGACCTCGACCACGGTCTCGTAGTCCGGAATCTCCATCTGGGCCAGGGCCTCGATGTCGGTGACCTCCCGGCCCTGGACGACGAACGTACCGCCCGGCGTGAGGATCATGATCGGATCCACGATGCGCCTGACCTCCCCGGCCGGCAGGCCGTCCTCCACGAGGTGCTCGAACAGCTCTGTGGGGACCTCCAGCGCCGTCTCCCCCTCCGGGATCTCAAGCTGCGTCAACAGGTCGTTCGCGAAGACCTTCCAGCCCTGGACAAGGTAGGTGTCCCGGTCTGTGGCGTACAGGGTCGGGCAGTCACCGACCGTGGAGTTCTTACCGAGGAACCGCAGCTTCATGGTCGTTCCCCTGCCTGCTGCCTTGCTCAGGTTTGCGCGACACGACGATGGTCTGCGGGCCGTTCCGGGCCGTCAATCGAGTTGCCGCAAACTCGCGCAATCTCCTGGGGACCTGGGTGACGACTGCTCTACGTTCGTCTCCGTACCCGAACAACCGACGCAGCCGCCGCGCGTTCCGGTACCGAGAGAGATGCGCTGTGACCATCGTGACCGACAGACGCAGGGCTCCAGCCGTCGACAACCTGCCCCTCGACCCGCATCCGATCGCGGACAGCATCGACGCCACCCCGAGGACGGAGCCGTACATCGTGTTCAAGCACCGAGCATGGAGAAGTGTCGGCAACCAGACTCTGGTCCGGGTCACGAAGGACCGCACACTCCGGGTCAAGGTCATCGATGCCTGCGGAATGACCTGCACCTTCTGCCACAACGAAGGCACACCCGTCAGCGGCGACAACCACGCTCGGGCCGCCGGCGAATTCGGCGCTGTCGGCCGGTCGGGACGGGTCTCCCTCTACCTGGCGACCAACGGAGCGCGCTTCGTGGCAGCTCCCGTGTTCCCCGATGCCGCCTTTCGCGCCGCCTTGGCGAGGCTGCGTGACGCCCTGGGCTTCGGGGAGGTTCGCCTCACGGGAGGGGAACCGACCCTGCACCCCAAGCTCGCGGCGATCGTCGCCGTGGCCAGGGAGGAGGGATACGAGGTGGGCGTCACCTCCAACGGTGAGAACGGCGCCGGAGTCCTCCCCGCGTGCGCGAAGGCGGGCCTGGGCCGCGTCAACTTCTCGATCTTCGGCACCACGCCCGAGGAGCTGGCGCAGGTGCAGAACGTCCGGTTCCGGGCGGCTTCCCTGGCGGCGCGGAAGATCGAGGCGCTGGAGCGATCGATCCAGGTGGCGACCGACGAGGGAGTCGGCGTGAGCGCGAACGTGGTCGTCCCGGACCACAGCCACATCGAGCGCGTCCACCGGCTCCTGGACCGGTACTCTCCGCAGATGTCGTTGAGGATCCTGTCGTCGCTGGCCGACGGGGACAAGTCACTGGACGCCATCGACGAGCTTCTCGGCGGCCTCGGCGCGGTGCCTCGGGAAGTCCACGTCATCGCTGGAAGCTCCGGATTCCGCATCTCCTACACCCTGCCCGGCGGACGCGTGATCAAGGTCAAGCACATTTGGCCCCCTGCGCCTGCCCGAGACCTGCGCGAGCTGCCGCTTCAACAACACGACCGACTGCCATGAGGGTTACTACGGGGTCCGTCTCTACCGCGCCCCCAGGGGAACCTTCCACGTAGGCGTCTGCATCCAGCGCATGGACCTCTGTCTGCCCATCGACGAGTTCCTGGACGGCGCCGTGTGCAGGGGGGTCAGCACGATGCGCGAGCAGGAGTTCCACACCCTGACCGCTCAGACCGTCACATGACAAGGAGAACCATGGCGCAGAACGAATACGAAGCGAAGTTCCTGGAGATCGACGTGGAGGCCACCCTCGACGCTCTGCACACTGCCGGGGCGCAACAGGTCTTCCCTAGAACCATGTTCACGCGTCTGATCTTCGAGAACGACGCCGTGCAGGGCGAGCAGTGGCTGCGGTTGCGCGACGAGGGCGGCAGGACGACGCTCACCCTGAAGCAGGTCACCGACGCGACGCACATCCACGGGACCACCGAGATCGAGATCGAGGTCGACGACCTGGCCAGGACCGCGGAACTCCTCGCGGCGCTCGGCCTGCGGCAGGTCCGCCACCAGCAGAACTACCGCGAGGAATGGCACCTGGACGGTGTCACCTACGACTTCGACACCTGGCCGGACCTCCCCACCTTCCTGGAGATCGAAGGCTCTTCCGAGGCTGCCGTGAAGGAGGCGGTGGCGGGACTCGGCCTGAACTACGACCAGGCCCGCTTCGGCAGCATCGACCTGATCTACAAGAGCGAAGCGGGGCGTGACATCCTCGCGGAGCCCACGCTCCTCTTCGCCTGATCCGGCCGGCACCTCGGCGGTGTGCCCGCGGCAGCGGCCTGACTTCCGACCTCACCACTCAGAGCAGGTGGAGGCTTTCACCTGCGCACAAAGCCCTCGGCAAGCACTCGCCCGCCGAGGGCCCTGTCCCGTCAGAGTACCGCGAACTCGACGAACGCAGTCCACGCCGTGGGTTCTACGGCGAGGGCGGCACGGGTTGTGTCCTTCGAGTCGCGGATGTGAACCGCGCTTCTCCCAGCCGCGACCTCAACGCACTGGCCCCCGTCACCAGCGCTGTGACTGCTCTTGAACCATGCCAGGGCATTGATGTCCGGCCCCGCCTTTTCCCCGCTCATCTCTCTCCCAGGATTCGTTCGATCAACGCCAACGATTCTGTCGGAGTGTGTGCCTGGGCGCGAAGGATCCCGTACGTACGCTCAAGCTGCCGTACCCTCTGACGCTCGGTGTGCACACGACTGTCGCCTTGTACCTCCGTGTACGCGATCCTGCGCCCATCCTTTACCTCCATCAAGGTGAACGGGCCAGCCAGTCCTGCATGTTCCTGATGAGACAATGGCATCACCTGGACCACCACGTTGCGCTTCTCCGCGATCAGCATGAGGTGCTCCAACTGCCCTCGCCAGACAGCCTGTCCGCCGAGAGGCCGGAGCAGGACAGCTTCCTCGATCACAAAGCTCAAGTGGGGCGCCGGACGTCGGGAGAAGATCTCCTGCCTCGACAGTCGTGCGACTACCCGCTGCTCGATGAGCGCTTCGTCCAACAGCGGCTGCCACATGGCGAACACCGCTCGCACGTACTCCTCTGTCTGCAGAAGACCGTTGACCAGCTGAGAGTCATACACATGCAGCTCGACCGCCTCGGCCTCCAGCTTGGCGGCGTCCCGGAAGAACGCCGGATACTGAGCCCGAGCCACCTCCTCCTTGCTCGCGCTCAACACCCCACCCGCCTCCAGCACCTCATCCACCTGGTCGATGAACTTCGGCGGCGGAATACGTCTCCCCTGCTCGAACGACGCGATCGTCGAGGCCGAGTACCCCGTCAGCGAACCGAGCTTCGCGCGGTCCAGCCCCGCCCGTTCCCGGAACAGCTTCAACTGCCGCCCGAAGACGCACAGCATGCCCGTCCCTACCTCGTACTCCGGCTGCTGAACCTCGTCGCCCATGCCGCGGACCTCCCGTAGAACCATGTCACCGGCCTCCGCCCGCCCAACACACGGCCCGCGAACCGGTCACGCCCAAGATCACGTACAAGCGCGCCAACGACGTATACAGCCCGCACCCGTCAGGGCGTCGCTCCTATTCAACGCTACGCAGTGTCCGCAACCGTTGACCCTATGAAGTCAGCAACTCCCCCGAACGGGCATATGTCACAGCACTCTGCACTCGAACGCGAGTTCACCATGTGCTTCACCTCGACGCCGCGCGGCGCCCGCCTCGCCCGCCGACTCGTCTCCCACCGCCTGGACGACTGGGGCCACCCGTACACGACCCCGGTCAACGAGACAGTCACCCTCATCACGGCGGAACTCACCGCCAACGCCGTACGCCACGGCCACGTCCCCGGCCGGGACTTCCACGTGCAGCTCACCCTGACCGAGGACGTCGTCCGCATCGAGGTGACCGACACCCGCGCCGAGAAACGACCTCCGGCCAGTCCCCAGGCGGCGACCAACTCTCTGTCCGAGTCCGGCCGGGGGCTGCTCCTCGTCGCCGCCCTCGCGGACGACTGGGGCGTCAACCCTCGCCCAGCAGCCCCGGGCAAGACCGTGTGGGCGGAGCTGCACGCGCAGGCCAAGGGCCACCCGCTCACGGACCGGGTGGCCCTTGAACCGACAGACCTCGGTCTACTCCTGACTACTGCTTCGCTGCTGCGCGACGACCTCGAGTCGCAGCCGGAGGACGCCAGCCGCGGAGGTCGTCGTCGGTGAGCCCGTGCTCGCCCTGCTTCTGCTGGCGGTAACCGGCGAAGAAGTCCGCCGGGGAGCCGCTGTAGAGCATGTCGAACTCGTTGTGCCACTGGGACAGCCACGGCTGGAGTTCCAGCAGGCCGGCGAGGAACGGGGTGATCTCCTCGGTGGACAGCGCGGTGTTGGTGAAGTACGTCGCCAACGCCTGCGCCTGCTCCTTGTGGTTCCAACCGGCCCACCCGTACAGCTCGGGGGTGGCGGCATTGGTCTGTCCATAGGAAATGAACCGCTCCTTGGGCACGTCAAGCTTGCCGCGCGCCCTCCAGTAGGACGGGCGGAGGAAGTCGGCCGAGGTGTACTTCGGCGGCACGGGGATGGAGTCCCGGATCTTCCGCTTCGCGGGCTCGTCCGGCGCGGCGTCCTCCGTGCGCTGGAGGTCCCATACCTCTTCCCAGTCGGCTCGCTTCTTCAGGCCGGAGGGCTTGTAACGCAGGGAGGAGAGGAACGGAACATGCTCGTCGGTGATCAGCTCGGCGACGATCTTCGCAAGTTCCTTGTGGGGCGCGTAGAGCTTCGCGACGGAGACGAAGTCCTCGTCGCGGGAGAGGGCGTCGGTGAGGCGGGCGAGGGTAAGGATGGTGGGCTGGCCATTCTCGTCAAACCAGTGGTCCCGGTTCTCCATCCGGTCGAGCAGCCAGGACCGCAGGGCCTTCTCCTGAAGCGCGTCCCAACCCTCGCTGGCCCAGCGGCGCTTGTACTCGGGGCGCTCGACCATGCCGATGGCACGGTTCGACTCGATGGCGTCGATGCGCTTCTGGACGACCTCGCGGTAGGGGGTGGGCCAGTGGGCCGGAATCTCCGTGATCGGGGTGGAGTTGTGCCGCTTGAACCACTCGCCGCTGGCCTCGCCTGCGGCGACGCGGCGAGCAAGGACGATCTCGAAGGCGCGCTCGCCGAGGGCGAGTTCGGGGATGCTGAAGTCGTCGGGGTCCTCGGAAACGCGGAGGTCTTCGGAGTGGAGGTTGTAGAGGGAATAGACCTGCCAGTCCAGTTCCTCTTGGAGGGCGATCATGCGAGAGCGAGTGGACTCCCAGCAAGCCTTGGCTTCGCGGAGGACTGTGGCAGTGGACTTGGCTGCCACCGCTTCGGGGCTGGTGGAGGCGAGTTGCTGGGCGAGGGCGGCAAGGGCAGCGGCAAGGGAGGTGGGATAAGAGGCCGGAATGGGGAAGTTTTCAAGGTTGGCGCCAGTGAACTCATAACGTTCCTCCCATGCTTCGCTCTGAATTCCACGCCCAAGGCCACTGCCACCCTTACCCTGACTCACCTGCTTGAGCCAGAATCCAGCCGTAGAGCTGTTGAGCACCCCAAGCAACCGCAGATGTTCCTCTTCACTCGCCCCCTCCCGCAATTTGATTACCGGCGCAGTCCTGGTAAAGGCACATCCACTACGGTCCAACACCACGTGATTATGTGTGGCGACGAACGCGAAATTCAGCGACCACGGATGCGCATTTATGTCCTTCGGAAGCTGGTGCCACTCCCACCACGATCGACCGTCTCTGAAGTAGGTTCCTCCAGAGAACGTCGACCGGTTACCCAACTCGGTCCTGCTCGGCCACAGCAGGCGAGCAATTTTGGGCATTGAGGTCAGGGGAGTAACGGAACGCCTTGAATCGTATGGATGAATCACGGAGTTGCCGCCAGCGATCTCGTAGTCGCGGACTTCGTCTCCGACACCGATCCGCTTGACGAAATCCGGCTCAGCACCGTGATTCCTCAACATCCGAGCAGGCATAATCAACGCATCGTCCGCGTGGGTATCCCCATAGAATCCGATACGGACAATATAGGACTTGAGCGTTGACACGCGAGCCGTCGCCAGCGCTTCCACCAACTCGAGTCCACCGTCAGTCAAGATCCAGGGCTTTTTGGCGAAATATCGCGCTCGATCCAGATCGTCTACAGAAACCCACTGGCTCACCGAGCCCGGCTTGTCGATCTGTTCGACGATGGCTTGCCAGACCAGACCCTCTTCTGCGTTCTCTGGCGCAGCAGGCTCGCCCTGCACGCTTCGGACAGTCCGAATGACCGGTGAACGCCCTGTTCCGCCTCGCTGCTTACCAACCAGGATGACCGTAGGCGTCCCGTGACCCGGAATGTAGGCACCCGACGTATCGACGACCTCGGTCAGCTCTACTGCGTGCCCGAAGTACCCCTCAATGAGCTTCGTCCCAAACTCGCGCTTCATGAAGGAGTTGGCAGTGATTTGCCCGACCATGCCGTACCCTCGCCCCTCGGTATCCCCGCGCTTGGCCAATTCGAAGAACCGCTGGGCGAACGGAACCGAGAGCGCGTACACGCCCGCGCACGCCGGATAGAGATCGCGATACAGCTCGTTAAGCTTCTTGTCCTTGACCGTGATGTAGGGCGGGTTCCCCACGACCACGTGATACCGTCCCGGCCTCAAGATATTTGGGTAATCCTGACTGTCCTCCGTGGCGTACTTAAACTCCGCCAACTCATCCACGAAATCTTCGTCCACCCCGCCGAACAGGTTGCCCTGCTGAGAGCGACGGGACTTGATCAGTGAGTCCCCCACCGCCAGATGAACTGGCCACTCGTACTTCGCCGCCTCCCCCAGCGACCGCACCCCACCCGCCGCCATAGCCGCAATCAGCAACCGGAACCGAGCAACAGCCACTGCGAACGGGTTGATGTCCACCCCGTGCACCGAGTCCAGTGCAGACCGCACCCGCTCGTGCACCTCCCGCCCCGGCTGCCCCTCCCCCCACAGCCGCACCAGCCGCCGGAACGCCCCCAGCACAAAGTGCCCCGACCCGCACGTGGGGTCGATCATCTTCAGTTCCTCGTACCCGAACTCCCGCACCGCCGGGTTCATCGTTCGGTCGAGGATGAACTCCTCCACGAACTCCGGTGTCTGGAGCAGCGCGTACGTCTTCCGTGCGGCCTCGCTCAGGTCCTGGTACAGGTCGCCCAGGAACCGCGTGTCCCAGCCCTCCGTACCGTCCTCGTTCAGCGGGTCGGTGAAGTCGTGGACGAGGGCGCCCGCCTCGTCCCTCCCCCGCCAGAACTCGACCAGCTCCCGCGCCCCGTCGTGCGACAGCGGAACCTGGTACAGCGGGTTGTGCCGCTTGTCGAAGAGCAGCCGCCCCGCCTGCCCCTGTCCCAGCTCCTCGAACGCCTTCTCCAGCCACCCCCGGTACGTCGGATCATCATCCGACTCCACGTACGCGTCGTACCGGGACTCCGCCAGCTCGCGCCGGTCGCCGTCCGGTCCCGTCAGGTACGGCTCCGGGATCAGCCGGTTGTCCTCGCAGAACCGCACGAAGACGGACCCCAGCACCCACGCCACCGCGACCTGCGTGACCCGCTCGTCCAGCCACGAGGTCCACGTCGCCGCCGTACGCCCGAGCTTGCGCGCCTGGTCGTACTCGGCCCGCAGCCGCGCGCCGACGTCCCCCAGCGCCCCCACCTGTCGTCCGAGGTCGGCCTCGACCGCCTTGACCTGCTGCTTCAGGTCGTTCAACAGAGCCTTGCGGTCGATCACTCGACGTCTCCCTCGACACCACTGGCACGTGCGACTGCCATACCCTCGCCGGATCCGCGATGGGCGTTGCCCACCCACGTGTCCGGAAGCTGGATCCACTCCCCCAGGCCGGCCTGGTAGGGCACGGCCACCTGCCCGAGCCGGGGCTCGCGTGAGGGGTCGCTCTGCGGGACCAGGAGCCACAGCCCCCGCCCGCCCCGCCGGGCCGCCGACGCCAGCCGGTCCAGGACACCCATCGCGTCGTAGCGCGCGAACACCCCGGCCTCCGTCAGCAGCACAGGACCGGCAGCACCGGCAGGAGCTGCCCCGCCACCGCCACCGTTACCCAGCAGCTCCGCGATCCGGGGTTCCACCGCGCCCCACGCCGTTCGCGCGTACTCCGCGAACCGCACCGCGCCCTTCGAGCCCGGCTCGGCGGCGTCCGCCTTGAGCAGGGTCTCCCAGGTGGGCTTGGTGCCCGGCGTGACCTGCGCGTGCAGGGCCTCCAGGAACAGCTCCGTCACCGACACCGCGTCCGTGCCCAGCCGCTCCGCGCCCAGCTCCCGTACCGCGTCCCGCACCAGTTGCTGCCGTACGGTCAGCACCCGGTACCCGTCCCGGCGGGCCGAGGCGAGGAGCCGTTCCTCCGCGCGGACCGCGCCCGCGAGCTGTGGGTCGTCCGCGTACCGCGTCACCGCGCCCGTCCGCGTCGACCGCCGCCACGCGCCCGTCGTGAGGTAGCTCGACGCGTCGTCGACCCGGGTCGACAGGTAGCGCAGCACGCCGTCGCGTTCGTGCATGCCGAGCGACAGTTCGAAGCCGGCGTCGCGCAACGCCTTGGTGAGCGGGCCGCCCGTCGGCAGGTCGTGGGTCGTGCCGCCGCGCCCGTCGGGGACGACCATCTCCGGGAAGCGGGCACGGACCCGCTCGTGCACGGCCTCACTCGTCAGGCCGGGCTGCAGTCCTTCCGGCAGGCCCTGGATCCGGCGGACGAGCCCGGCCTGCGTGAGACGCAGCGCCCGGACCAGCGGCAGGTCGCGCGGGTAGATCTCCAGGCGTGGCGTGGCGGCGGCGTTCACGGAGGCCGCCGCCGCCAGCTCCACCATGCGCCGCTCGTCCCAGTCCACCGCACCCGGCGGCACCGTGAGCGCGCCCAGCTCGGCCAGGACGGTCGCGGCCGTCGGCAGGGTGTCCAGTCTGGTGAGCCGGTCGGCCCTCTTGCCGAGGCTGGTCGCGTACTCCAGCAGGCCGGGTGCGGTCGGGGTGTCGGGGCCGTCGTTCTCCCGGACGTCGAGAGCGAGCAGGCCGGCGCCCAGGGACTCGTCCGTCGCCTTGCGGTTCGGCTGGTGCAGGAACTCGGCCTCCTGCGGGAGCAGTTGCTCGACCTCGACGACGGCCCGCACCGCCGCCAGCGCCAGCGCGCGCCGCTGCTCGCGCCCCGCGAGGTGCGTACCGCGCCGGACCGCCAGGGCGTCCGCGATCTCCACGGCCGAGGCGACGCGGCCCATGTCGGCCAGGAGGTCGATGATCTCCTCGCGCAGGGCCTGGACGGCGGGCTCCGCCTTCCAGCGCTTGCGCTCGTCCCTGAGTATCTGCGGGATACGGCCGTGGCTCAGCCCCAGAGCCTCCGCGACGTCCTTCTGCTTCGGCCAGACGCCGATGCCGGGCAGGACCCCGTGCTCGTCGGGCAGGCGCAGCAGCAGCCGCACCATCTCCGCCTTGTTGCGGTTGGAGCCGTTGTTGTTGACGGCCGGTACGAGGACGGTGGCGAGGGTGTCGAGGCTGACCGAGCGCAGGGTGCGGGCGGACAGCGCGCCCGCCGAGGCACCCGTGGCGAGTTCGCCGGCGAGGGCCGACTCGGCGGCCGTGAGCTGCTCCAGCTCCTCCTTCGCCTCCGCCCGCCCCTTCGCCGTCAGCGGCGAGACGGGGATCTCGCTCAGCCGCTCGCCCCACTCGCGCTGCCGCTGCTGGACCTCGTTGCGGGTCTTGGCGCCCAGGCCGGGGGCGTTGACGAGCTTGCGGCGGCTGTAGTCGAGCAGTTCGCCGACCGTGGTGATGCCGAGGCCGTAGAGGAAGGACTGGGCGGCGGGCGTGAGGCCGGAGACGGTCAGCGGGGTGTCGCGGGTGACCTCGGCGGCAAGGCGGTCTCGCTGCTGCTCGGCGGTCTCCGGCTCGGCGTCCGCGATCGTCGCCGCGGCGGTGCCCTCGGCGGGTGTCCCCTCCGCCGTGGTCGCGGGGGTCGAAGGGCGGGAACGGTGGCTGGAGGGGACGGTCTGGGAGGCGTCGAGGAAGACCTTGCGCCAGGCGTCCCGCATCGGTTTCAGCTCGGGGAAGCGCCTGCCGGCGTCGCGGTGCAGGGCCTGCTGGAAGAAGGCGACGAGACCGTCCCGTACGGCCGGGTCGAAGGCCTCGGCCGCGATGGTGGGGTGCGGCCACTCCTTCGGGTCGGTCATGCGGGGCAGGACACTGCCGTCGCCCCACTTGGGCAGCTCGCCGGAGGCCATCTGGTGCAGGGTGACGGCGACGGCGTACCGCTCGGCGTGCGAGTCGTAGGAGCCGCGGGTGATGACGTCGACGAAGGGGTCGAGGTAGCCGTCGGTGCCCGCGCCGGTGCTCTTCGCCGGGTAGCCGGCCAGCGAGAAATCGATGAGGACCAGCTCGCGGGTGCGGTTGGGGCGGATGCGGACGGCGATGTTGTCCGGCTTGATGTCGCGGTGCCAGACGCCTTCGCCCTCCAGGAAGTCGACGGCTCCGAAGAGGTAGTCGCCGTACGCCTCCAGCTGGTCGACCGGGAGGCGGCCGTGCTCGCGGAGCTGGCGGGCGACGGTCTCCTCGCGGCGGCGGGGACGGGCCGCGCCCTGGGCGTCGTCGTCGCGTTCGTCGCCGACGTACTCCAGTGCCAGGACGGTGCGGCCGGCGATGTGCAGCGGCTCGGGTTCGACGAGGCGGATGATGCCGGAGTGGGGGCGCAGGCGTCCCATGGCCTCGGCCTCGCGGGCGAGGATCTCGCTGCGGCTGTCGGAGAGGGCGACCTTCAGCACGGCGAGCGGGCGGGTCCTGCGGGTTTCGGCCTGGAGGTCGCGGACGAGGAAGGCGCGGCTGGTGGATCCGGTACCGAGGCGGCGGCGGATCTCCCACCGGCCGGCGAACACGTCACCGGCGACGGCCTCCAGCGGGTCCTTGTCGGCGGCGGTCCCGTCGTCCTCGTCGGCCGCCCCCTGCGGAGCGGTGGCCGCCGGGGCCGGGGCGGTGAGGGAGTCCTCGACGAGTTCCAGCAGCTCCAGGAACTCGTCCACGCTGGACAGGCGCTGGCCCGGCCGGTAGGCGGTGGCGGCCTGGACCAGGAAGTCCACGTCCTCCGACAGGCCGTCCACCAGGGAGCTGGGGCGCAGTCCCTCCCCCGCCTCCAGGCGGGCCAGCAGCTCGGCCTGGCTGGCGGCAGGGGCCTTGCCGGTGGCCAGCAGGTAGGTGAGGACGCCGAGCCCGTACACGTCGAGGTGGACCGGGTCGGGGCTGAGGGCGGTGAGTTCGGGGGCGAGGTAGGCGTCGGCGTCCTCGCCCAGGTGCGTCGCGGACAGGGCGGTCGGCGCGAAGCGGGTCATGCCCCGGCCCTGGGAGGAGTCGCCGCTGCGCTGGGTGGCGATCTGCCAGTCGGAGATCTGGAGGTGCGGGGTGAGCCAGGCGGCCTCCTCCCCCACCGCCCGGCCCTTCCCGCCGCGCGGCCGGGGGACGACGAGTACCGAGCGGGCGGCGAGCGCCCGGTGGTGGATGCGGCTGGCGTGCGCGGAGCGGATGGTCTCGGCGAGCTGGCGCACCAGCGCCATCCGGCCGAGGATGTCCAGCTTCCCGCCGTACTGGACCAGGTACTCGTCCAGCTTCAGGGTGTCCGGGTGGTAGTCGAAGATCAGCGCGGGTCCGGCGGCGTGGCCGGAGGGGAAGTACTGCTTGAGCTGGACGGCGCCGGGGTGCTTGAAACGGCCGAGGACGGCGGCCTCGCGCCGGGCGGCGTTCTCGACGGACTGGCGCAGGGAGGCCTCGGAGCCGCGCTCGCTGAGGTAGATCCGCACGCGGGCGGCCTCGGGCAGGTCGCTGTGGCGGGCCAGGTAGTCCGCCCAGGTGGGCCCGGAGTCGAAGGACTTCCGCTCCAGCTCGTAGGGGCCGACCTTGTACTGGGCGTCGCTCCTGCGGATGCCGAGCCGCTTCAGGGCTCCCGCGATCTCGCGGGAGCCGATCGCGGTGACGCGGCGGCGCTCGTCGGGCGGGGGCTGCCCGAGCATCTCGACCAGCTCGTCGACGGTGTGGACGCCGTTCTGGTCGTGGGCGGGCAGCCGGACACGCAGCCCGTTGTCGGTGAAGCAGACGGCCTCGGCGACCCAGACCCGCCTGCCGCCGGGCAGTGCGAGCAGGCCGGCCAGCTCCTTGGCCTTGCGGTTGACCAGGTGCAGCGGGTTGCCGTGGGTGCGGCGGTGCCCGCCGGGGGTGGTCTGGACCCAGGTGCCGTTCTCGGAGGTGACCGAGCCGTGCCAGTCCTTCAGCTCGATCATGCAGACGCCGCCGGGGGTAACGACCAGCAGGTCGACCTCGCGGACGTGGCCGGTGTTGGCGGTGAAGGTGAAGTTCGACCAGGCCCGCCATGGGTCGGCGTCCGGCAGCTTGCGGCGGATCGCCTCCAGGCCGCGGCGTTCGTGCTCGAACTCGGACTCGGTGACCGTGGCCCACCGGCCTTCCCGCATGCCTGTTCCCCGCTCCTCGTGTCCTTCGAGGGCCGACGTTCCCCATGGTCGGGTCCTCGGGCCGATCCTAGTGCTGTGACCGGGATGGTTCACCGTGATCGGAAGACGGCTCGTGGGACGAGCGCACGCGAAACGGCTGGTATTACTGGGGCATGCAGGAAGAGACCGCACGCTCCGCGATCGACACGTTCATCTCCGCGTTCAACGCCTCGGACGACAGCTATGTGACTGCCCTGCTCTCCCAGGCCCTGACCTCGGACGTGGTCTTCTGGGGACCGTTGGGCCGCAGCGAAGGAATCGCGGAGATCGAGCGGTTCGTGCTGGACATCCGGCGCCACCCGGCGGGGACCGGCACGATGGTGCGCTGCTCAGCGGTGGACATGCCTGACGAATGGGCCCGGTACCAGTGGGTCTTCACCACGCCGGATGGAGGCCCTCGCCTGGCGGGAACGGACGTCGTCCATCTGCGGCGGAGCCTCATCGACCAGGTCATCGTCTTTGCGGGGGAGATCGAGCCGTCCGCCTCCTGAGCCGTCCTTCTGTCGCTGTCCTTCTCCTGAACTTGCCCCTTCGGCGTTCGGGAGCTGCGGTTCGCGGTTAGTACTCCAGCCGTAGATCGTGATCTTCATGCTGGCTGGGCGTCTTGGCGCCGGTAGTGGGCGGTCTTGGCCCGGGCTTGGTGGCGTCGTCGCCACTGCGACCAGCCCAGCCGGTGCGCCATGTCGTGGGCGGCATGGGTGACGAGCGTGGTGAACAGGTGCTGGATCTCGTTGCGGGTCAGCGGACTCAGTGCGCTGGTTGTCTGGTGCTGGTCACGTTCGAGTGCGGTCACCACAGCAAGGAAGGCGTGGGCGAGCATGGCGAGGGTGACCCAACGGTGCCAGGAGGTCCAGCGTCTGACCTGGTGTTCGTCGAGTCCGGCCAGTCCCTTCGACGATTGGAATGTCTCCTCCACCGTCCAGCGGCGCCCCGCGGTCCTCACCAGGGTCTGCAGGGTGGTCGGGTGGGTCGAGTAGCAGAGGTAGTGGGCGAGTTCGCCGGTGCGGCGGTTGCGGCGGACGAGGAGGTGCCGGTGGCCGGGACGCTCGTCGGTGACATGGGCCAGGGCCCAGTCGTAGTGACGGTGGCCCTTGGCTCCGGCTCCTGCGGACAGCTTCTGCCAGGCCCGTTTCGGGATCCGCCGGGCCAGGAGGTCGGCGCGGATCTTTCCGGCAGCGGTGGTGATGTGGTGCCGGCAGGAGACGGCGAGGACGTAGTTCTGGCCGCGTTGCTCCAGGGTGGTCCGCAGGTGGGTGTTGTTGCCGTAGACCTCGTCGCCGGTGACCCAGTCGGCGGTGGTCCCGGCGTCCAGGGCGCGTTCGATCATCCGGGCGGCGAGCTGGGGTTTCGTCGCGAAGGTGTGGGTGTCGGGGATGCCGGCCGAGCGGCAGCG
>NZ_BBNN01000064.1 GCF_000829695.1 Streptomyces sp. NBRC 110035
GGACGTGAAGGCGACCGCCCCCATCCAGCAGCGGCTCGACGAGCACGGACTGCGGCCCGGTGAGCACTACCTGGACTCCGGCCACCCTTCTGCCGGCCTCGTCCACGACGCCGCGAAGCAGGGCACCGACATGGTCACCCCGGCCCTGCTCGACCACTCGGCGCAGGCCAAGGCCGCGAGCGGCTTCGACAAGGCCGCCTTCACCGTCGACCGGAAGAGCCGCCAGGCCCGCTGCCCCGAAGGGCGGACCAGCAGTGGCTGGTATCCCGTCACCCAGCACGGCCGCGACGCCATCGTCGTGGAATTCGCCAAGGCCGACTGCCGCACCTGCCCCTCCCGCGGCAAGTGCACCGCAGCGGCCCGCGGCAACCGCATGCTCACGCTGCGGCCGAAGGAACTGCATGAAACCCTCGCCGCCGCCCGCGCCGAGCAGAAGACCGACTCCTTCAAGACCCGGTACAAGCTGCGGGCCGGGGTGGAGGGCACCATCAACCAGGCCCTGGACGTCACCGGGATCCGCCGGGCCCGCTACCGCGGACTGCCCAAGGTCCGCCCCCAACACGCCTTCTCCGCCGCCGCTATCAACATCGTGCGACTCGACGCCCACTGGAGCGCGCATCCCCTGGACCGCCACCGAACCAGCCGCCTCACCCGCCTCAGCTACCAACTCACCAGCTGACCAACGGAATTGCGCACCAGAGTCCCGTAGAGAACCAACAGGGCTCCCGTGCCGGCGGGTTGCGACTTCGAACGTCTCTCTCAGCGGCGCGGGAGCCTTGTGCGTTGCGCGAACGGATCGGGGGCCGTGCCGCGGGTGGCGGCACGGCCCCCGAGGACCGGCGGATTCCAGGGGTCAGACGCCGTCGTGGTCGACCTGGCGGTGCCGGACCGCCCAACCGCCGGCGGCCGGGACCAGCTCGTCCTCGCAGACGGCGCTCAGGTGCAGGACGGTCGGGCCGCCCGGCGGGGTCACCAGGACCTGCGCGTACGAGCGGGCGCGGACCGCCCCGTCGGCCGCCGGGTCCACGGTGAGCATGGCGAAGACGTGCCGGCGCTGCTGCGGGTCCGCGGCGAGCCGCGCCTGGTTGGCGCGGACGGCGGCGGAGATGGCCGTCCGGCCGCGGACCGGCTCGGCGCCGGAGTTCTGACCGAAGACGCCGTCCTCGGTGAACGTGGCCGCCCACTCCTCCGCGCGGCCCTCGTCGAGGAGGCGCATCTGCTCGGCGTAGAACCGCTGTACGGAGACGTACACGTCGTGGCCGACGGGCCTGACGGCGCGCAGCCCGCCCGCGTAGGCTGCCGCGTGGCGGAGGGTAGCCCGGCTGTTGCGGCCGAGGGCCTCGCGGACGAACTCCCGGGCGCGGGCGACATCGGCGTCCGGGCCGAGGACGTCCCGCACGGCGCTGGGGGCGATCCGCACGGTGTGCCGGGAGGTGACGACGCAGCCATCGCCGTCCTCCTCGAAGATCCACTCGCCGGTGTGGGCGTCCATAAGCGCGGGGGTGTGGACCTGCTTGTAGACGATCCGCTCGGCCGGGAAGCAGATCCGCACGGACCGGGTGGTGTGGGTGGAGCCGTCGGCGGTGCGGGTGTCCATCTCCAGGACCTGTTCGCCGGGGACGTCCTCCGTGAGCGAGACCCGGGCGACGTGCGGCAGCCGTTCGGTCCACCGGTCGGCGGCGCGGATGAACTCGTAGGCGTCCTTGGCGGATCCGTCGATCCGCAGGGTGTCGTCGAAGGTGAGGACGAGGCCGTCGGCGGCCGTCTCGGCGCCGGCGCGCAGCGCCTGGAGCTCGGAGCCGGTGTTGGTGTCGATGGCGCGGCGGATCCAGGCCACGTTCTCGGGGTCGTCGCCGACCGCGGTGAAGGTGTGGGTGAAGCGCACCCGGGTACGCCGCTCCCCCAGCGGTTCGAGGTGCCAGGTGCCGCCCATGCTCGCCACCGGCGCCTGCGATCGCTCCTGATGAAATGTCACAAGAAGGGCGGCGCGGTCGAGTTCGCGGAGGGAGGTCCAGTTCTTGACGGCGCCGTTGGCGGTCGCCCAGATCCGCAGACGCTCCACGCCGTCCTTCCCTCCACCGCCCTCCAGGACGTCGACGTGAAGGTTGGGCGGGAAGTGGACCGGCCAGCGGGCGGCGTCGGCGACCAGGTCGTAGACCGCCTCGGCGGGGGCGTCCACCTCGATCTCGTGGACGGTCTCGTGCACGGCGGGGGCGGCGGACGTCTGCGGGTTCTCGTCGGGCATGGCTCTCCTCAGTAGTTGCCGAGGCCGCCGCAGACGTTGATCGCCTGCGCGGTGACGGGAGCGGCCGCGTCGGTCAGCAGGTAGCCGACCATCCCCGCCACCTCGTCGGGGGTGGTGTAGCGGCCGAGCGGGATCTTGGCCTGGAAGCGGCCGAGGACGTCGCCCTCGGTGGTCTCCCAGGCGGCGGCGTACCCCTGGCGGACCCGGACCGCCATCGGCGTCTCGACGTATCCGGGGCAGACCGCGTTGACGGTGATCCCGGTCTTGGCCAGCTCGAGGCCGAGTGCCTTGGTGAAGCCGACGACGCCGTGCTTGGAGGCGGAGTAGGGGGCGCCGAGGACGACGCCCTGCTTGCCGGCGGTGGAGGCGACGTTGACGATCCGGCCCCAGCCGCCGTCCCGCATCCCGCCGGTGGCGAGCACGGCCCGGGTGAACCGGAAGACGCTGTCGAGGTTGGTGGCCATCACGTCGTCCCACAGCTCGTCGGTGAGCGTGTGGGTCTCGCCGCCGCCGCTGCGGCCGGCGTTGTTGACAAGGATGCCGACCGGTCCGTAGCGCGCCACGGCCGCGACGACCAGCCGCTCGATCGCGGCGGTGTCGCGCACGTCGCAGGAGGCGCCGTCGGCCTCGTACCCCTCGGCGCGCAGCTCCTTCACGATGAGCGCGACACGGTCGGCGTCCCGGGCGCAGAGGAAGACGCGGTGGCCGTCGGCGGCCAGGTGCCGGGCGACGGCGAGTCCGATCCCGCTGGTGGCACCGGTGACGACGGCGGTCCTGCCCATACGTTCGGTCATGGCGTGATCAGCCCTTTCGCGTACAGAACTCGGTGACGGACTCGATGACGAAATCGATCATCTCGGTGGTGAGCCCCGGGTGGACACCGATCCAGAAGGTGTCCTCGGTGACGGTGTCGCAGTTGGTCAGCTCGCCGACGATCCGGTAGTCCACGTCCTCGTAGGCGGGGTGGCGGGTGATGTTGCCGCCGAAGAGCCGCCGGGTGCCGATCCGGCGCGACTCCAGGAAGTCGACGAGGTCGCGGCGGGTGAAGCCGGCGTCGGGCAGCACGGTGAGGACGAAGCCGAACCAGCTCGGGTCGCTGCCCGGGGTGGCCCGGGGCAGCAGCAGTCCGGGCACGTCGGCCAGGCTTTCGTGGAGCCGCTGCCAGTTGCGCCGGCGGGCCGCGACGAAGTCGTCGATCCGGCGCATCTGGCTGAGCGCTAGGGCCCCTTGGAGATCGGTCGCCTTCAGGTTGTAGCCGACGTGGGAGAAAATGTACTTGTGGTCGTAGCCGGCCGGCAGCGCCCCGAGCTGGTAGTCGAACCGCTTGAGGCAGGTGTTGTCGGTGCCGGGTTCGCACCAGCAGTCCCGGCCCCAGTCCCGCATCGACTCGACGATCCGGGCGAGTTCGAGGCTGGAGGTGAGGACGCAGCCGCCCTCGCCGGCGGTGATGTGGTGGGCGGGGTAGAAGCTGACCGTCGACAGGTCGCCGAAGGTGCCGGTGAGCCGGCCCTGGTAGGTGGAGCCGACCGCGTCGCAGTTGTCCTCGACGAGGAAGATGCCGTGCCGGGAGGCGAGTTCGGCGACCTCGGCGACGGGGAACGGGTTGCCGAGCGCGTGGGCGATCATGATGAGCCGGGTGCGCGGGGTGATCGCCGCCTCGATCTGTTCAAGCGAAGCGTTGTACGTGCCCAGCTCGATGTCGACGAAGACCGGCTTCAGCCCGTACTGGACGAGCGGATTGATGGTGGTGGGGAAGCCTGCCCCGACGGTTATGGCCTCGTCGCCGGGGCGCAGCCGCACGTCCTTCAGCTTGGGCGAGGTCAGCGCCGCGACCGCCAGCAGGTTCGCCGACGAGCCGGAGTTGACCATGTGCGCCTTGCGGCGCCGGAAGTAGCGCGCGAACTCGCTCTCGAACTTCCGGGTGCGCACGCCGGCGGCGATGCGCAGCTCCAGCGCCGCCTCGACGAGCGCGATCCGGTCCTCCTCGTCGAGGACCGCCCCGGCGGACAGGATCGGGGTGACCCCGGCTTCGAAGGCGGGGAACTCCTGTTCCTTGTGGAACGTGCGTGCCAGGTTCAGGACCTGCGCCTTGATGCCCGACATGTCTGGCATCTCCGCCTCAGCCGTGGTGGGCGACGTGGGTGTCGCGGGACACCGGTCCGGCGTCGGCGCCGCCGCGGTGCTCGGCGACCAGCCGCTCGATGACCGGGACGATCTCGTTCGGGCTGGGCACGGCGCGCAGCTCCTCCTGGAGCCGGCGGGCGCCCTCGGCGTACGACGGCTCGGTGAGGAGCCGGCGGACCTGTGTGTGGACCGCTTCCGGGAGCAGCTCGGCGCTGGGCAGGCAGATGCCCGCGCCGATCTCCTCCAGTCCGCGGCCCATGACCTCGGTGTCCCAGCCGAAGGCGAGGATCAGCTGCGGGACGGCGTGCAGTTCCGCGGTCGCCTTCGTACCGACGCCGCCGTGGTGCACGACGGCGGCACAGGTGGGCAGCAGGTCGTTGAGCGGGACGAAGTCGACGAGCCGGACGTTGTCCGGGAGGCCCGCCGCCGCCATGGTCTCCTCGTCGACGGTGGCGACGATCTCTGCGTCGAGCTCGGCGAGGCCGCCGAGGAGCTTGAGCATGTCGACGCCGGTGTCGGCGGCGGAGGAGCCAAGCGTCACGCAGACCCGGGGGCGCTCCTGGGCGGTGCGCAGCCAGTCGGGGACGACGGCGGGGCCGTTGTAGGCGACGTGCCGGACCTGGACGGTCGGCAGGCCCAGGTCGAGCTGGGTGCTGGGCGGGGTGGTGTTCACCGTCCACTCGCCGGTGACCATGGACTCGGTGTAGCCGTCCGGGGAGCCGATCCGGGCCAGGGTCCGCTCCAGCCACTCGGCGGTGGGGTCCTCACGATGCTCGGGCTGTTGCTCGGCGGCGAGGCGCAGGAACTCCTGGCGGGCGCGGACGCTGATGTCCGGGCCCGAGACGAGCCGGCAGTGGGCGGCCCCGGTGGCGCGGGCGGCGAGGGCGCCGGCGAGGGTGAAGGTCTCCCAGACGATCAGGTCGGGCTGCCAGGAGCGGGCGAAGGCGACCAGCGAGTCGACCATGACGTCGTTGTTGAGGGCGCCGTACAGGGTCGGCACCATGACGTTCTCCAGGGCGAGGAGCTGCTCCCAGGTCCAGGGGCGGTCGCCGCGGGCGGCGAAGTCGAAGCCCTGGACGTGGGCGGACGCCTCGTCGTGGAGGGCGCCGAGCAGGCCCATCTCCTCGACCGGGCCGAGCGACCACTCGACCGGGACAGCGGTGAGGCCGGTGCCGGTGATGACGTCGGTCAGCTCGGGCTGGCTGGCGATCCGGACCTCGTGGCCCGCAGTGCGCAGGGCCCAGGCGAGCGGCACCAGGGGGTAGTAGTGGGTGTGGTGGGCCAGGGACGTGAACAGGACCTTCATCGGGTCTCCTCCTCGCCGAGCAGCGCCGGCAGCCGGACCAGGCGGCGGGTGACAGGGGCCCGGCGCGCGCGGACCGGCGCGCCGTCGGGCCGGACGTGCGGGAAGCGGGAGGCGAGGCGGTGGAGCGCCTCCTCGGCGACGGCACGGGCAGCCGGGATCAGCAGCCTCGCGTAGGGGGCGGGCGCCGTACCGTCGAGGTCGGGCACGAGGGTGACCTGGTCGCCGGCCTCGACTCGGACGCCGGCCGCCTCCAGTGGGGCGAGGGCGGTCAGCGGGTGGAGGTGCCAGGGCCCGTGCGCGGGCATGGCGGCGCGGACGGCCGCCTCGACGTGTCCGGGGTCGGTGCGCAGCCGTGGCCACTCCCCGGGCCGGTCGAGGAGGCGCAGCAGCGTCTCGCCGAGGAGGTCGGTGGCGGCCCGGGTGCCGGCGACGGCGAGGACGAGTCCGGCCTCGGCGTGTCCCGACGGGGCGAGGAGTCGGCGCAGTTCGCGGACGCCGGCGGCGGCCCGTTCGGTGGCCGCGAGGCTCTGCGGGCAGAGCAGGGCGTCCACGGCGGGCGCGGTGTCCGCGACGGCGGCGGCGAACTCCACGTGCCGGTCCTCGGGCACGCCGAGCAGGGCGGCGTAGCCGGTGGCGGCGAGCGGGGCCGCGACGGCGGTGATCAGGTCGGCCGGTCCGGGGGCGATGCCGGCCACCGTCCCGGCGGTCAGCCGCCGCAGCGGCGCGGCGGCGGCGCGGACGGCACCCCGGCCGCCCCGGTGGGCGAGGTCGCGGGCCGCTGCGGTCCGCTGCCGGTCCGGCGCGGGCAGCCAGGGTTCGGCCTGCGGGACGGCCGCGGCGACCACGAGGTCGGGGTGGCCGAGCAGTCCGGGCAGGACCGCCGGGCCGGCGACCCAGGTGTCGAGCCTGCTGCGCCACAGCGGGCGGCGCTCCGCGAGGGCCGCGTGGAGCGGTGCGGTGTCCTCGCCGAAGCCGCGCACCAGGCCGGCGTACGGGTCTCCGTCGCCGGGGACGAACGGTTCGCCGTTCACCGAGTAGAGCCACTGTGCCGCGTGTACGAGCTGTAGTTCACGTCCTAGCGCACTGGTCACCGCTGTCACCGAGCCACCTCCGTCATCCGGTTACCTCGGCAACGTACGGGGCCGGATTAGAAGAACGCTCGAAAGCCGATTTCCGGCTTTCCGCACCTTTTACTGGTCCACCGTTCCTCAAGCGGCGTTTGATCGTCCGGATCTACGGTGGGGACCCCATTGGACTCTCGCGAGGTGATGAGGACCGCTATGCCAGAGCACCGTCAGCAACGGGCGCTCAGAATGGGCGTGATCGGGACCGCGAACATCGCGATCCGCCGGATCATGCCCGTTCTCGCCGAGCACGATCAGGTGGACCTCGTTGCGGTGGCCAGCCGGGACGAGGCCAGGGCCGCGCAGGTCGGGGCCGTCTTCGGCTGCGAGGGGGTCGGGGGGTACGAGGCGCTGCTGGAGCGCGAGGACCTGGACGCCGTCTACATCCCGCTGCCGCCCGGGATGCACCACGAGTGGGCGATGCGGGCGCTGCGGTCAGGGAAGCACGTCCTGGTCGAGAAGCCGATGTCGGACGCGTACGAGAAGACGCTGGAGCTGCTGACGACGGCGTCGCGGCTCGGGTTGGTACTGGCCGAGAACTTCATGTTCCTGCACCATTCGCAGCACGCCGCGGTGCGGGCGATGCTGGACGAGTCCGTGGGCGGGATGCGCCAGTTCTCGGGGACCTTCGCGGTGCCTCCGCTTGCGCCGGACTCGTTCCGCTACCGCCCGGAGCTGGGCGGCGGGGCGCTGCTGGACGTGGGGGTGTATCCGCTGCGGGCGGCCCAGCTGCATCTGACCGGGGAACTGGAGGTACTCGGCGCGTTCCTGCGGGTGGACGAGGCGACCGGGGTGGACGTGGCGGGCAGTGTGCTGCTCTGCGACGAGCGCGGGGTGACGGCGCAGCTGGACTTCGGGTTCGAGCACGCGTACCGGTCGATGTACGCGCTCTGGGGCGACCGGGGACGGGTGAGCGTGCAGCGGGCGTTCACGCCGCCGGAGCAGCTGCGGCCGGTGGTGCGGATCGAGCAGCAGGACGTGGTGACGGAGCGGGCGTTGTCGGAGGACAACCAGGTCTTCAACGCCATGGACGCGTTCGTGCGGACGGCGCTGGGCGGGGCCCGGCCGGCCGGTGAGGAGACGGCGACGCTGCGGCAGGCGCTGCTCGTGGAGCGGGTGCGCCAGGTCGCGCGGACGGTCGGCGTGCCGGCGTCCACGTCCCGGCTGCTGGTCGGAGGGCCGGGCGCTCACTGAGAACGGCGGACCTGCGGGTGTGACGGCCCGCCGGTCCCTTCCCCATGGCGGCCCGGGGCGGATTCCACCCGCCCCGGGCCGCTACGTCGTCGTCACCGGTCGAGGATCCGCCGCAGGACATCGCCGAGGACGGCGGTGGTGTCGGCGGGGGCCTCGTCGGTTCGCCAGGCCACGATGCCGTCGGGGCGGACGAGGCTGGCGCCGGACTTGCCGGTACCGTACCGCGCGGGCACCCGGTCGTCCGGGTCGGCGAGGTCGAAGCCGATCCGGAACACCCTTACGGTGATGCCGAGTTCGGCCGCGATCTGCTCGGCGGAGGGTCCCCAGGTGTCTCCGGACTCGCCGGCGACCAGGGTCCAGCCGTCGCCGAAGAGGTCGACCGTGGAGACGGGCTCGCCGTCCCGGAGGACCGGGACGTGCGGGCCGCGGAAGCCGGGGCGGCCGGTCGGCTCCAGCGGGTTCTCCACCCGGGCCGGGTCGTCGTCGGAGGCGAGGACGGCGGTGGAGCGGTACCGGAAGCCCAGGAGCGTCTCGGCGTAGCCCACGGACTTCTCCCACACGTCGGCCATGTGCGGGGCCATCCGCTCGGCGTAGATGGCGAGCGCCTCGGCGACGACGAGTTCGGCGGCGGTCAGCCGTTCCCGCTCGTAGGTGTCGAGGAGGCCGGGACCGGCCTGGCCGCGCAGCACCGCGGCGAGCTTCCAGGCGAGGTCGAAGCCGTCGGCGACGGCCGCGTTGCCGCTCATGCCGCCGGTGGGCGGGGTGACCTTGGCGGCATCGCCGACGAGGAACACCCGTCCGTCGCGCCACCGTTCGGCGATCCGCGCGGCCATCTCCCAGCCCTGGATATCGACGAGCTCCGGCTCCAGGTCGGGGGCCTCCAGGGCGAGCCGGATGAGCGCGGTACACCGCTCCGGGGTGAAGTCGTCGGGGCTCTCTCCCTTCTCGGGGTCGTACTCGACGAAGAGGGTGAAGCGGTCGGAGCGGTCGGTGGGTCCGAAGGTGCCGGTGAACTCGGGGTGGTGGAGGTAGTACCAGCCGGTGGCGCCGGCCTCCAGCAGGCCGGTCAGGTCCGCGTCGAAGATGACGCCGACCATGAGGGCGAGGGTGCCGTGCCCGTACCGTCCGATGCCGAGGGACTCGCGGACGGCGCTGCGGTTGCCGTCGGCGGCGACGAGGTGGCGGGACCGCAGGTCGTACGTGCCGTCGGGGCCCTCCAGGGTGGCCGTCACGCCGTCGTCGTCCTGCCGGAAGGAGACCAGCCGGGTGCCGAAGCGGACGGAGCCGCCGTGCCGTTCGGCCTGGGAGAGGAGGATCGGCTCCAGCTTGTCCTGGGAGAGCATGGACCAGCCGGCCGGGGTGCAGGGAGCCGTGGCGGCGACCATGTCGTCGAAGCTCTCCGACACGGTGCGGAAGGGTTCGCCTCGGACGGTCCGGCCGATCCGGATGACGAAGTCGCCCTGGTCGCCGCGGATGTCATCGGCCCGGGTGACCTCGTCGGCGACGCCGCCGATCCGCAGCAGCTCCATGGTGCGCGGGTTCTGCCCGGCGGCGCGCGGGTAGGGCGAGAGGCCGGGCCTCCGTTCCACCAACAGCACACGAACGCCCAGCCGGGCGAGGAACATCGCCGTGGACAGGCCGCCGAGGCCCGCACCTACTACCAGGACGTCGACCTCGTGGTCGTTCATGTCGCTCCTCTCGTGTCGTTCGCTTCTCGTGCGCGGGCGGTGCCCGCTCCATCGGTCATGTCCGGACGCCGACGAACAGGCCCCGACCGGAGTGCTGGCCGGGCAGGTACTCGACCTGGAGTCCGGCCGCGCGGAAGGCGGTCTCGTACTCCTCACGGCTGAACAGGGAGATGACGTGCCGGTCGACGAAGTGCCGTACGCCGCTGCCGGGTTCGGCGACGACCACGTGCACGTCCATGTGCGAGGCGCGGCCCCGGCGGGCCGAGTGCGAGACCCGGGAGACGGTCACGCCGTCGACGGTGACCACGTCGGCGGAGACGTAGCCGTCGAGGAAGGTCTCGTCGAACCACCAGGGGTCGACGACGGCCACCCCGCCGGGCTCCAGGTGCCGGGCGAACATGCCCAGCGCGAGGCGGAGTTCGGTGGTGGACTCCATGTAGCCGATGGAGCCGAACATGCAGGTGACCACCGAGAACTCGGCGCCGAGCCGGAAGTCGCGCATATCGCCCGGGTGGACGGCCGTGCCGGGCAGCGCCGCCCGGGCGGCGGCGGCCATCGGTTCCGACAGCTCCAGCCCCTCGACGTGATCGAACAGCTCGGCGAAGTGGCGCAGGTGGCCGCCGGTGCCGCAGGCGATGTCGAGCAGCCGGGAGGCGTCGGGGCGGTGCCGGCGCGCGGCGGCGGCCACCGTCTCCGCCTCGACGCGGTAATCCTTCCCGCGCTCCTTGTGCACCAGGTCGTAGACCTGGGCGAGGTCCCTTCCGTACATGGTGTGTCCTGCTCCCGCCGGTTCCGCCGCCGGCTCCCGCCCGGTCACCGGGCGGCGCGGGTGTGCGCGAGGAGGGCCTCGGCCAGCGGCTCGTGGACAGAGGACGGCAGGGCGTGGCCCATGCCGGGGATCTCGACCAGCCGAGCGGAGGGGATGAGGCCGGTGAGGTGCTTGCCGTGCGGCGGCGGGGCTATGGGGTCGCGTTCGGCCTGGATGACCAGGGTGGGCACGGTGACCCGGCCCAGCTCGGCGGCCCGGGTGAGCGGCGGCAGGGTGAGCTGGTAGTGCGCGTACGGCTCGGTGAGGGCGCCGCCGGCGTGGTCGACGGCCCGCTCCTCCCACAGCGCGTACTCGGCGTCGTCGAAGGGGACGGCGTCGCCGCTGAGGATTCGCCACTTGCGGACCCGCTTGTCGATCTCCTCGGCCCGGCCCTCGGCGGACTGGGACATCAGCGCCAGGGCCTCCAGGAACGGCGGCTGCGGTCCGGGCAGTCCGTCCGCGGTGGCTTCGCCGCGCATGACGCGCTCGATGTTGTCGTCGAAGTCGATGTCGAGGCCGCCGCCGAGCATCAGGGCTAGGCTGAAGAGCCGGTCGTGGTGGTTGAGGGCCAGGACCTGGCAGATGGTGGCGCCCATGGAGAGCCCCAGGACGTGGGCCCGGTCCACTCCCCAGCCGTCGAGCACGGCGACCGCGTCGGCGGCCATCTCGTCGAACCCGTAGGGATGCTCCCCGAAGTCGCGGGTGGTGGAGCGGCCGGTGTCCCGGTGGTCGTAGCGGATGACGTGCAGCCCGCCGCCGGCGAGCCGCCGGGCGAACTCGTCGGGCCAGCCGTACGCGGACAGGTTGCCGCCCATGACGAGCAGCAGCGCGGGGTCGGCGGGGTCGCCGAAGTCGTCGCTCCACAGTTCGACGTCGCCGCTCGGGACGAGACGTTCGGACATGGCGTCACTTCTCCTTGGCTGAGGGGGTCGGCACGGGGGCGAGGACGAACTCGAGGATCGAGAAGCCGAAGGGCAGGGTGCGGGAGCCGCTGCCGCCCTCGGCGGCGAGGACGAGCCCGGCGTCGGCGGCGAGCCGGATCACCTCGTCGCGGGTACGGACCCGGCCGCCCATGAAGACGAGCATCCGCAGGTCGAGCAGGGTCGAGAAGAAGCGGTCTGAGCCGTCCCCGGCGCGGTCGGCGCGGTCGAGGACGACGAGCCGGCCGCCCGGTTCCAGGGCCTCGACGCAGCGGCGGAGCACAACGAGCGCGTCCTCGTCCGACCAGTTGAGGAGGACGAAGGAGAGGACGACGGTGTCCGCGATGGCCGGCAGCGGGTCGAAGAAGCTGCCGTCGACGACGGCGAACCGGTCGTCGAGTCCGGCCTCGGCGAACCGCCGGCGGGCCTGCGCGGCTGGTCCGGGCAGTTCGACGAGGGTGCCGCGGACCTCCGGCGCGGTCCGCGCGACGGCGGCGAGCAGGGCACCATTGCCGCCGCCGACGTCGAGGACATGCCGGGTGGCGGTCCAGTCGAGGGAGGCGGCCGGGGCGTCGTAGGCGAGGTCCTCGTCGCAGGACATGAGGGCGTCGAAGGAGTCGGCCAGCTCCTGCTTGGCGGAGAGGTCCTCCCAGAACGGGCGCCCGTACCGGCCCTGGTAGGCGGGCCGGCCGGTGCGGACCGCGTCGAGGAGTCCGGCGAAGGCGAGGTCGGCGTGGGCAATGGCCCCGTGCAGGTCGAGCCAGGCGCGCTGCTGGGCCGGATGGTCGTCGGCGAGCAGCAGGCCGAGCCGGGTGGGTCGCAGCGTGCCGTCCTCGCCGTCGCCCTCCAGGACGCCGGTGACGACGAGGTGGCGGACGAGACGGGCGAGGGTCGGGGCGTGGGTGCCGGTCCGGGCGGCCAGCAGGGCGACGGTGGTGGCGCCGTCCCGGAGGTGGTCGACGAGCCGGAGGGTGGCCGCGACCCTGACGGCCATCGGGGTGACCAGGTTCCCGAGCTGCTTGAGCAGGACATCGAGGTCCTGGTCGGTGAGGTCCGGCGGCGGCGCGAACGGGACGGTGCCGTCGGCTCGTTCCGTCTCCGAGGTCCGGCCGGCGGGGCCGGCGGGGGGCGTGGTGCTCACCGTGTTCCTTCCCTGGGTGCGGAGAGTGCGCGGGGCGCGCGGGGGCCGGGCGGGGTCAGGGCCGCCAGCCCTCCTCGGTCGGCCAGGGCTCACCGAGCTGGCGGTAGGTGCCGAGGTAGTCGGGCCAGTCGCGGTGGTCGCGGATCTTGTCGTCGACGATCCGGATGAGGTGGATCTGCTCGCCGGAGAACCGGCGGCCGGTGGCCGGCATTCCGACGAGTCCGCCGACCTGGCGGCCGTAGAGGGCGAGCTTTGCGCGGACCCAGCTGCCGTTCTCCTCGTAGGAGATCTCCTCCAGAAACGCCTCCTCGGAGAAGGTGAGCTTGAGCCATTTGACGGCGAGGGCGAACGCCTCGGGGCCGCGGAGCGTGGGCATGTGCTCCAGGGCGCCGGGATTCAGATACTCGTCGTGGATGAATTCGGCCACGTCGTCGACGTCTCCGGTGTTGTACGCGTTCACCATGCGGCGCACGATGTCGATGCGATCGGCCACGGCGGACCTCCTCGTCGGAAAAAGGGGCGGTGGACCCATCCTGACTTCCTGGAACGCCCACAACAATCCGATCCCGGGGCTCGTCGACCGAAAGGGAAGCAGAATTCGAGTGGGCACCGAGCACGGATCGACCACCATTCCAGAAGTACTCGACAAGGTGGTCGGGTCGGCTACCTCCTGTGGAGAGGAACCATGGACGAGACGAACTACAAGTCAACGGTGACCGAAGCGTTCAACGAGGCCGCCGCCACCTATGACCAGATGGGTGTCGAGTTCTTCACGCCCATGGGACGGCGGCTCGTGGAGCGCGCCGCGCCCCGCCCGGGCGAGCGGGTCCTCGACGTCGGCTGCGGCCGCGGCGCGGCGCTGTTCGTGGCCGCCGACCGGGTCGGCCCCTCGGGTCACGTGCTCGGCATCGACATCGCGCCCGCGATGGTGGAGGAGGCCCGCGCGCGGGCGGCCTCGTCGGGCACCCGTCACGTCGAGGTGCGGGTCATGGACGGCGAGCACCCCGACCTCCCGCCGGCCTCGTTCGACGTGGTGACGGGCAGCTACAGCGTGATCTTCCTGCCGGACGCGCCGAAGGCACTGGGGCGGTACGCGGCGCTGCTGCGCCCGGCCGGCCGGATCGCCTTCACCAGCCCGGTCTTCACGGACGACACCTTCCCGTTCCTGCCGCCGGTCTTCACCGACCTGATCCCGGAGCGGCTGCTGCGTAACCTGCCGCCGGAGTGGCAGCCGGAGGCGCTGAAGCGCCGGTTCAACAGCTGGCTCGGGGACAAGGACGAGCTGACCCGCACGATGGTCCGGGCCGGTTTCGAGGACATCGAGATCGCCGACGAGCACGTCGAGCTGCAGGCCTCGGACGGCACGACGTGGGTGGACTGGTCGCACACCCAGGGCATGCGCCTGCTCTGGCAGCACCTGCCGGCGTACGAGAGCGCGCAGCTGCGGACCCGGCTGATCACGGAGCTGGACCGGCTGCGTAGGGACGGCCCGCTGAACCTGCCGACCCCGGTGCGGTTCGTGCTGGCCTCGGTCCCGGGCTGAGCGGAGCCCTCACGGGAACGCCCGTGGGGCCCGGTCCGCGCTCGGACGCTGTTGGTTGATTCGGGCCCGTGATCACTTCGCCCCGTCGATCGTTTGATCGGCGGGGCAGAGCCCTGCGAAGTGGCGGGTGCGGGTGCGGGCTCGGGGTGTGCTGGTGAGGTGGGCGTCGACGAGGTTCCCCGCGTTCGGCATTGGTGAGCTGACGGGGTGGCGCCCCCGGACACGGATCACCGGACTCCCCACACGACACCGTCGGCTCCCAGGACCACAACCGGGTCTTGGGAGCCGACGTCACACACAGGCCCGAATCAACCAACAGCGTCCGCGCTCGGACCGGGCCCCGCGAGTGTCAGTAGACGCGCGAGGCACCCGCGGAGGACATGCGGACGATGTCGCCGGTGGGCCGGCGCAGGCCGCCCTGTGCGTCGATCGGTTCCGCGTTGAGAATGGACCGGTGCAGATCCTGGGCTGTGGCCCCGGGCTCCAGTCCGAGGTGGTTCACGAGGTTGACCCGGAGCCGCTGGAACACATCCAGGGCCTGGGCGCGCCGCCCGTTGAGGTACAGGGCGCGCATGTAGTGAGCGTGCAACCCCTCGTGGTACGGGTTGTCGGCGGTGAGCGCGGCAAGCTCCGTGAGGACCTCGCGGTACATGCCGAGCCGCAGCTGCGTGTCGACGAGGTACTCGAGGACGACGAGCCGGGACTCTTCGAACTGCTGGCGGCGCCCCTCGATGATGCGGCCGGCGGCGACGTCGACCAGGGCCGGCCCGCGCCAGATCTGGAGCGCGCCGGTGAGGGTGGCGAGGGCGGTCTCGTCGTCCCCTGACGACAGGGCACGGCGTCCCTCCGCGACGAGCTCGTGGAACCGGTGAACGTCCAGATCGTCCTGACGGGAGCGGAAGAGATATCCGCCGGAGCGCGTCACAAGCATCTCGGAGGCGACCTGCCGGGTGGTCAGTCCGGCGGCCGTGGCAAGCAGCTTGCGCAGGTTGAGGATGTACGTCTGCAGGGTGGTCAAGCAACTCACGGGCGGGTCCTCGTCCCACAGTTCCCGGATGAACGACGAGACGGGCACGACCTGGTCGGCATTCACGAGGAGCATCGCCAGAACACTTCTCATCTTGGGTGCGCTCGGTGTGTGTGAGTCGTCGCCGACCCGTATGGATAACGGCCCTAAAACACCTAGCTTCACGATGGTCTCCCCCATAGGTCAGCGACAGACAGTGCTTACCAGGTCCTTAACGCGACGAACCCCCCACGGCGTTCCCGAGTGACTGCGCAACGTGGTCTTCCTAGGAGGGTTCGCCATGTCGCACCTTCACGACAGGACCTGCCGAAGGTCGGAAACGCCCATGCACGGCGGGACTACGCGGCGGTCACGCCACGGCCAGCAGCCGGTTGACGGCGGCCAGGAAGGCGGCCGGCGTCCGTACGTCCGCCAGCTCGTCCTCCGGGATCTCCACGTGGTACTCCTGGGAGACTCTGGCGGTGGTCTCCAGGAGGGCCAGGGAGTCGTACCCCAGCTCGGTGAACTCCACGTCGAGCGTGTCTTTCGTTCCTGTTACGGGTTCCTCTTCTCCCGCGCACTCGCGCAGGATCCCGAAGAGTCGCTCGACGGTCAGGGCCTTCGCCATGGTCCTACCTTCCCTCGTGGTCGCTCTCGAATTGCGGGCCGCAGTCACGCATCGAAGCATATGCAGAAGCAGAAGCGGCAGACTCGAGAATCGATCGAGGCCGCCGGACAGAAGCGTTCGAATCACCCCTGACCTCGTATGACGGTCGACTCCGGCAAAGCCTTCATTGTTTGCCGAAACTCTGCCGTCTAGGGTCGTCGGGAAGACCTCGGATTAGGAGGAGTCGTGAAAGGAATTATCCTCGCGGGCGGCTACGGAAGCCGTTTACATCCCATCACCATCGCTGTTTCGAAACAATTACTGCCGGTGAATGACAAGCCGCTGATCTACTACCCGCTCTCGGCGCTCATGCTCGCCGACATCCGCGAGATCCTGGTCATCGCGCTGCCCGGCGACATTCCGCAGATCCGGCGGCTGCTCGGCGACGGGAGCCAGCTGGGGCTCTCCCTCACGTACGCGGAACAGCCCGTCCCGGAGGGGCTGGCGCAGGCGTTCCTCATCGGCGCCGACCACATCGGGGACGACGACGTCGCGCTCGTCCTCGGCGACAACATCTTCCACGGGAACGGTTTCTACGACCTGCTCGCCACCCACCGGCGCGGGCTCGACGGCTGTGTCCTGTTCGGCTACCCGGTGACCGACCCGGAGCGGTACGGCGTCGGCGAGGTGGACGAGAACGGGCGGCTGGTGTCGCTGGCCGAGAAGCCGGAGAAGCCCCGGTCCAACCTCGCCATCACCGGCCTCTACTTGTACAGCAACGACGTCGTGGAGATCGCCCGGCAGATCCGCCCGTCGCCCCGCGGTGAACTGGAGATCACTGACGTCAACCAGGTCTACCTGGGCGCCGGGCGCGCCGAACTCGTGTCCTTCGGTCGGGGGTTCGCCTGGCTGGACGCCGGCACGCCGGAGTCACTGCTCCAGGCCGGCCAGTACGTGCAGACGATGGAGGACCGGCAAGGCGTGCGCATCGCCTGCCTGGAGGAGATCGCGCTGCGGATGGGCTTCATCGACGCGGAGGCGTGCCACCGGCTGGGCGCCAAGCTCTCCCGCTCCGGGTACGGCTCCTACGTGATGTCCGTGGCGGACGAGATGCGCCCCTGAACCGGACGTGCCGGGAGGGCCCGGCGGACGGCTGCGCCCGGCCGGACCCTCCCGGTCACCACGGTCACCCCTCGTCGAGCAGCGCCATCTGCTTCTCGTCTAGGGCGATGCCCTCGACGGCCATGTTCGACCGCAGGTGACCGGCCGAGGATGTGCCGGGGATCGGCATCATGACCGGCGAGCGGTGCAGCAGCCAGGCGAGCGCCACCTGCGCCGGCGTCGCGCCGGTCTCTGCGGCGACCCGGGCCAGGGCGCTGCCGGCGGCCGGGCGGGCAGCCCCGGCGAGCGGCTTCCAGGCGATGAAGCCGAGGCCCTCCCGCTCGCAGTAGTCCAGCTCGGGGTCGTAACGGCGGTCGATGAGGCCGTACTTGTTCTGGATGCTGACAATCGGGGCGACGGTACGGGCCCGTTCGATCTGCTCGACGGTCACCTCGGAGAGCCCGATGTGCCGGATCTTCCCCTCGTCCTGGAGCTGCTTGGGCGCCCCGACCTGGTCCTCCAGCGGGACCTGCGGGTCGACCCGATGCAGCTGGAACAGCTCGACGCGTTCCAGGCGCAGTCGACGCAGGCTCAGCTCGGCCTGCTGGCTGAGGTGCCCCGGAGTTTCCGGACAGGGACCCAATAGGGTTGTTCTGTCAAGGAAATGAGGAAGTTCGAAGTGGCGCCACCCAGCAAGTACACCCCGGAGTTTCGTGAGGAAGCCGTCCAGATGGCACTCCGGTCCAGCAAGACCATCTCGGAGACGGCCCGCGAGCTCGAATTGAACTCGGAGACACTCCGGGGCTGGGTGAAGAAACACCAGAAACGGAACGAGCCAGCTGCCGGTGCACCGTTGACGCTCGATGAGCGGGCGCGCTTGAAGGAACAGGACCGGCGCATCCGTGAACTGGAGGCGAAAGTCTCCTTCTTGAAAAAAGCCGCAGCGTACTTCGCGAAGGATCCCCGGTAGCGAGCAAGTACGAGTTCATCGAAACGATGCGGCTCGGCACAGCGGAGTGCGCGTATTCCGTCGAGTTCATGTGTGAACGGCTCGGCGTGTCCAAGTCTGGCTATTACGAATGGCGGAACCGTCCCAATTCCGCGACGGTCCAGCGGCGCGAGGAACTGAAACTGCTCATCAAGAAGGCATTCGACATGTCCGACAGCACCTACGGCTACCGGCGCATCCACGCCCAGCTCGCCCGCTGGGGCCACACCGCCGGCCTGGAGCTGATCCGTATGCTGATGCGTGAACTGGGCCTGGTGCCCTGCCAGCCGAAGCCGAAGCGGTGGTCGCTCACCAAGGCCGCCGCGGGCGCCGTGCCGGATCTCGTCGGCCGCAACTTCACCGCCGACGCCCCCGGCGAGAAACTCGTCGGCGACATCACTTACATCAAGACCGGAGAAGGGTGGCTGTATCTCGCGACCGTCATCGACTGCTGCACGAAGGAAGTCATCGGCTACGCGATGGACGACCACTATCAAACTCCCCTCATATCCCAGGCAATTTGCAACGCGACACGGAACAGGAAACTCGCCGACGGCGCGATATTTCACTCCGATCGCGGGTCGAACTACATGTCAGCAGAGTTCGCGGCGACGCTGAAGCGGTTCAGGCTCCGCAGATCTTCCGGGCGTACCGGGGTCTGCTTCGAGGTGAGTCGGCGGCGGGAATTTCACCCACCGCCGCTCTCAGAACCGTGCGTGAACCTCGCGACTCACACGGCTCCCATTGTTGAACCAGTGGGCAACGCGCCATGCTTCCAGTGAGCGAACATGCCCGGGAATGCTGAGGCAATCTCAGCCAGCCTTCTCCGGGCCTTCCTTGAAGCACGACGATACCGTTTGTACTTCCTCCGGGCCCATTTCACCAGGAACGGATTGATCTGCTGTTCCAGAAACCTGATCAACCTGGACTTGTAGAAGCGCCCATAGTAGTTGATCCATCCCGCCACGACGGGGTTGATCATCGCGGCGATCTCCTGAAAGCTCAGCTCGGTACAGCGCCCCAGTCGCCAGCTCCGGATAGTCCTCGCCATGGACTTCATGGCTGTTTCGCTCACTGCGGGAAGGAAGCCGGTCTTCAGCCTCCCATCCCGCAAGCGGGCAGCCCGAGGACGGAAGGTATACCCCAGAAACGTGAACTTCGTGACCGGGAACTCCCGTTCACGACCTTCCTGTTTGCAGTACACCACCCTGGTTTTCTCCGGATGGAGACGTAATCCGAACTGCAGCAGCCTGCCCTCGATGATGTCGCGGACGAAAATCGCCTGCTTCTCACTGGCACAGTG
>NZ_BBNN01000063.1 GCF_000829695.1 Streptomyces sp. NBRC 110035
CGACTTCACCGCCGACGAACCGAACACCAGGTACGTCGGCGACATCACGCATCTGCCCATCGGCGATGGCCGGTTCCTCTGTCTCGCAACGGTGCTGGACCTGCATTCCAGGCGGCTCGCGGGCCGGTCGATCGCCGACCACATGCGCACCGGGCTGGTCACCGACGCGCTCGAAGCCGCCGCCCGCACCCGGGGCGGCAGCCTCGACGGGGCGGTCTTCCACAGCGACAACGGCGCGCAATACGCATCGAAGGAGTTCGCGAAGGTGCGCCGCCGGCTCGGAGTGACCCGCTCGCGCGCAGCGGTCGGCACCAGCGCGGACAACGCCGCCGCGGAGAGCTTCAACGCAACCCTGAAAAGAGAGACCTTCCAAGGGAAGAGGCACTGGTCAGGAGCACGCGAGGCCCGCCTCGCGGTGTTCCGGTGGGTCACCCGCTACAACACACGACGCAGGCACTCGGGGCTTGGCTACATCAGCCCGATCGCCTTCGAACAGCGATCGGCTACGCCGGCCTCTGCCGCATAGCAAACGGTGTCCACGCTTCAGGGGAAGCCCCCTTCGAGGTGGACCAGGGAGGCGTATCCGCCGTCGACCAGGTGCTCGGCGGACAGCAGTCCGCGACGCGCCAGGCGGGTGTGGATGCCGGGCAGCAGGGCCTGGGCGTCGTTGGATGCGGCCGAGGTGGTGGGGGACTTCCCCCGAGATCCGCGAGCTGAAGGACACTGCGGCCGCTTATGCCAACCAGATTCAGGTCCTGACCTTGCGCAGCGCCGAGCTGGAGGCGCACGACGCCCGTCTCATCGAACGGCTACGTCAGTTGGGGGAGAACGTCGCGGCACTGCCGGCCCAGCGCCGCCCCTCGCCCTGACCGGACATCTCGTCCGCCGGTTCGCACCGTCTTCAGCGGTGTGACTACGGTCGCCGACGGCCCACGGGGCCCACCTGACTGTCTGGCACGTTCACAGGGGCTTGACCCGGGATGACCCCGCCTGCCCATCAGCCTGGGGCTCGATTGCGTCGTGGCCCCTCAGTTGTTCTTGGCGGCCTGGCGCCAGATCGAGTACAGGAAAAGGTTCCCCAGCGAGGAGCTCACCCCGGCAACTGTTGCATGATCAACGATTGTTGATCATGCAGGTAAGCCTGGCCGAGCAGGTCAGGCTGCCTTGGTCGTCACTGATCGCGATCTCGTACGTGGCGACTCGGGTGCCCTGGTGGAGCGGCGTGCACACACCGGTCACGATGCCTGCTCGGGCTGGGCGGTGGTGGGTGCAGGACAGTTCGAGCCCTGCCACGGCGCCCTTCGGCGCGGCGTGCAGGCTGGCCGCGATCGAGCCGAGCGTCTCGGCGAGCACTGCGTTCGCTCCACCGTGCAGCCAGCCGAAAGGCTGCTGGTTGCCCTCAACCGGCATCGTGCCGACCAGCCGGTGTGGATCCCATGAGGTGATCTCGATGCCCATGCGGGTGGCCAGTTGTTTGTCGGCCAGGTGCGGCGGTATGGACAGCATAGGGGGCGTCATGCTGTCGGTCGGGCGGTTCTCACCTGTACTCGCGGTGGTGGTCTCCATTGCGTTGCCTCCTGGGCGACGGTGGTATCAGTTGGTGAAGGGGTGCCACGGTCTCGGCCGAAGTCGAGCAGCGGCTGGGCTTCCGCGGGCAATGCGAGGGAGGCAGAGCAGCCAGGTCCGGCAGGCAAGTCGCGTATGGCCCAGATGGCGGTGGGACACCCCACGACTCGGTGTTCGACGACGGCTCTCGGTTCCCAGGGCTGTACGTCGATCTGCCAGAGGATGGCTTCGATACCGATGCCGCTGGCCTTGACGACGGCTTCCTTTCTGGTCCAGCAACGCATGAAGGCGGCCTGGCGCAGGTATGGCTCGATGTCCACCAGATAGTCCCGCTCGGCCTCGCTCAGCACGGCGGAGGCCAGAGCGTTCAGGTCGACGGGCCGGACCTGTTCGATGTCGACTCCGATCCGCACGCCATCTGTGGCTGCGAACAACCAGTAGGGGCCGGACCGGGAGAGGCTCGACTCCCAGGATGTGCAAGGCCGTTCGACGACCGGGCGACCGTGGTCTAGTTGGCCGCAGCCGGGGCACGGGCGTCGGCTGAAGTGGATCGCCCCGGCTGGGCAGCCCAGCTGCTCGCTCAGGCATCGGCGGGCGGCGGCATGCGCCGCCGCGTACGCCGCCGCTCGACGGGGCTCCCGGAAGCGCCGTGCCCTGGCCTTCTCCTCGGGGGAGAGGCTGGCGAGATCCTGCGGGTCGGGGCAGCTGGCTGACCGCCCGGACCGCAGCAACACCCGCAGGAGCGCATGAGGGAAACTCGTCACAGGGCCGCGTTCCCATAGGTCTCGCAGAGCACGACCAGCGGGGCGAGCCAGCCAAAGGCCGCAGCCCACTCCGGCGGAATTTCCGTCCCGCCCAGCGGGAAGATGTCGCTGGTCACGGCCGGGAGCCGGGACAGGCCGTCGTCCTGGCCGCTCCGCCGCAGCAGCAGCCCCACGGCAACGTCATTGGCGGGCAGCCCACCGAAGGATGCCTCGCCGGCCAGTGAGGCGGTCACCCAGCCAACCCGCTCGTTCGGTGCCGACTCGACGCCCACGACGAGAACTTGGTCCACATCGCCCGAGCCCATCAGGACATCGGCCAGGCGCAGGGCCTCCACAGCCAGGTCCGTGCCACCCGAGACACAGTTGAGTGGCCCTGTGATCCCGTACTGCTTCGTCAGGTGACCGAGGATCGAGGTGGGCACCGACTGGAGGAACAGAAGGGGGCTGTGCACCTGGCCCGCGATCACGCGCTGGGTGAACGTGTCGGCCGTGACCGTGTCGCCGAACATCGTCGCGAGGACGATCCCGGTCCGTCGGCTCCCCGAGCCGTCGGCACCGGCGAACGCCTCCGGCTCTCCGAGACAGGCAGTGCCGACCGCATGCACCAGCGGGCCGAACCGGGAGCCGACGAAGCCTCTGACCTTGGGCAGGGCCACGTCCGTGGCACCCGGCAGGCCCTCGGCCGCATCGCCCCAGGGAGTCCGTACCACCGTCGCGACCACTGAGAGGTGGGGGGCGACCAACGATGCTGCTGTCGTCACACCGATTCCTTCTGATCGTTCGCTGAGTGTGCCCGCTCCAGCACCAGGGCCGCGTTGACCCCGCCGAAGGCGGCGTTGAGGGAGAGAGCGTGCGTGATCTGGGCCGGGCGAGCGGTGCCGGATATGAAGTCCAGGTCGCACTCCGGGTCCGGTTCATCTAGCCCCATGGTCGGCGGAAGCAGACCCCCCTGGAGGGCGAGCAGGGTGATGACGGCCTCCACTGCGCCCGTGGCCTCCAGCATGTGACCGGTGGTGCTCTTGGTGGAGCTCACGGGGATGCTCGGTGCGTGCGGGCCGAACACCGCGTGCAGGGCCGCTGTTTCGGCTACGTCGTTGAGCTCGGTTCCGGTTCCGTGAGCATTCACATAACCGACCTGTTCAGGGGTGACCCCGGCGCGCAGCAGCGCGGCCCGCGCCGCTGCGGCTAGGCCGGCGCCCTGCGGATGAGGCTGAATGGCATGGTGCGCGTCCGCTGTCATGCCCCATCCAGAGACTTTGGCCAGGACCTCGGCGCCGCGAGCCCGCGCAGCGGCGGCCGACTCCAGTACCAGGACGGCTGCGCCGTCACCCTGCAGCAGCCCGGAGCGGTCCCGCGAAAAGGGGCGGATCCTGTCCTCCTGCGTGAGCGCCTTCCCGGAGTCGAACCTGGCGAAGACGTCTTCGGTGACCATGGACGCGCCGCCGCACACCACCGTGGTCGCGGCGCCCGCGCGGATCAACTGCGCGGCGTGCGCGATGGTGTTGGTTGCTGCGACACAAGCGTTCACGAAGGCCAGCCGTGGGGCGCCCAGGCCGAGTTCCTCGGCGAGCCGGTGCGGGATCATGCTCGCCAGACTGTCCAGTGTCCGAGGGGCGCTGGGCGTACGTCCGCCCTGTATGTCCTCCCAGAAGTGCCGCCCCGTGGAGTGGTCGCCGTTGGTACCCAGCAGCACCGCTGCCCCGGCTCCGTCGGAACCGGCCATCTCCAGCGCCACCCTGGCGCAGGCGAGGAGCACTTCGGACTGGCCCGGGGTGTAGCCGGGGCGCACCGGTACGCCGGGGATCTCGGGCCCGCCCCCGGTGTACTCCGCCGCGTACTTCGCGAAGTAGGGAGCCGAGTCGAAGCGGGTGACGGGTCTGAAATCGGGGCGGCCCGCGAACACTCCTGCGCGCAGTGCCTCGGCACCGAAGCCGAATGCGGTGAAAACGCCGTATCCAGTGATCGCCACTTCATGAGTCATGGTCAGTGGGCTCCATCGGCCGATATCGAGTCAAGGGTCTCGTCGGACATGGCTCTCCTTCCGGGTACGGACGGAGGGGCCTCAGCACCGCGGGCCTGCGCGGCGAGGACTGCTCGGCCGGTTCAGCGGGCGTCGGCCGGCCCGGCTGCCTCGGTGGTCTTGGCGGACCCCGACGACTCTGCGGTCTCGTGGGCCTTGGCGGATCCGGCCGCCTCGGCTGCGGGAACGTCCGTCCTGGATGGGGCGGGTAGGCACAACACGAGGAGTGCGAGGATCTGGAGGGACACGGTCATCACCGTCAACCAGGTGGTGCCATGGGTCAGCATCATGCCGCCGGCGAGACTGCCCAGCGCCTGTCCCGCGTACACGGCGGAACCGTTGAGTGACAGCGCCACCGGGCCCCGCGGACCTGCGGTGATGATCAGCCGCTTCTGCTGGGCGGGATTGATGACCCAGCCGATCAGTCCCCAGAGCGCGATCAGCATGTACAGCAGCACGCCGCTGACGATCGTGTCGCCCAGGTCCGCCCGGGCGTAAAGCGTCAGCAGCCCCAGGGAGACGACCATCAGGGCCGAGGCGAGAAGTGCGACCCGGCGGGGCGGGTAGTGGTCGATCAGCCAGCCTGCGGCCATGTTGGACAGCACACCGCACAGACCGTAGAGCAGGTACACCCAGGAGACTGCACCGGAACCGATCCCTGCCGTGTGCACAGCGAACCAGGGGATGTAGGCGTAGAGCGCGAACATGCTGCAGTAAGTCAGCATGGTGCCGAGCAGGATCGTGGGAATACCGGGGAGCTTGGCGGCGCGGGCCCGGTCTGCCAGGGAGGGGATGTTCGTCGCTGGTGTCGGCGGCAGTACCCGCGCCAGCCCGATGAGGGCGATCAAGCTGAGGACCGCGACCAGGACGAACGTGGCGCGCCAGTTGGCGGTGTTGCCGATGATCGTACCGATAGGCACCCCCAGAGCGCTGGCGAGCGTGAGCCCGCCAAGCACAGTGGTGAGCGCCCGTCCGCGCTCCTCGGGGCGCGCGACGGCCGCGGCGCTGGCTGACGCGGCGGGCATGAAGATGGCTGCGGAGAGCGCCGCCACGATACGGGCGGCCATCAGCACGGTGTAGTTCGGGGCTGCCGCGGCCAGCACGTTGGCCGCCACGAATCCGGACAGCGCAATCATCAGCACCCTGCCCCGGTCCAGGCTGCCCATGGCAACTGCCAGGAAGGGCGCTGAAAGGGCGTAGACACCAGCGAAGATGGTGACCAGCAGACCCGCGGCCTCCAGTGAGACGTCCAGGCTCTTCGCCAAGGCAGGCAGGACGCCGCTGATCACGAAGGCGTCGGTCCCCAGTGCGAACGATCCGAGCGTCATCAGCAGGATTGGCTTCCGAGCCGCTCCGCTGGGCAGGGTCGCGGTCAGTCCGTGAACACGCATGATGTCTGTCTGTCTCTCTTACATATCTGGTTGGTCGGACGCCTGGCAGCGTCGGGAGCCGAGCGTCCGTTCCGAGGCTCCGGCCGGCGGTTAGGGCCGCGCGAGCGAGCCCGGAACGGACGGATTATCAGCTCGGCGGACAGGCTATTGGCTCTTGACGCCCTCACGACCGTTTGTGGCCACCCGGTCCGGCGTCGCCGCGGCCAGGTAAGCGGGCAGATCGGCGTACTTCTCACGGAGCTGGCGCTTGAGCGTCTTCTCGGTGGGGCCCACTGGGATGTCCGTGTCGGTGACCGCGATCTCCAGCACGGCCAGCTCCGGCTGGCCGGCGGCGGTCAGCGCGGAGTTGGCCCGCCTGAGCAGATCAGCCGGGTCAGCTCCGGCGTCGTGCGATCGTACGACCGCAACCGACACGGTCTCCTCGCCGTCCACGCCCGCGACGACCACGCAGTCGGCGATCTCCTTGACGTGCAGCAGAAGGATCTCTTCCATGAGGACGGAGTGGCCGTCCCCCTGCGACGTGCGGATCCGGTCGATCACCCGGTCGACGTGGAAGAACTCGCCGTCCACGTCCCGGTAGGCTAGGTCGCCGGTGAGCCGATAGCCGTTGAGCCAGCCGCGGTAGAAGGTGTCCGAATCGTTCCAGTAGCCCGGCGACAGGGACTCGCTGCGAACCGCCAGCAGTCCGGTCTCGCCCGCATCCGCGCAGCTGCCGTCCTCGCGCAGCACCGTGACCTCGGCGATGGGGACCGGCTGGCCGATGTGGCGGGCGCGGGGTGGAGTGTCATGGGTGATCACCCGACGCAGTGGCCCCCAGCCCAGCTCGGAGGCACCGAGGGAGTCACCGAAGACCGAGCCGGGCACCGTCTGTCCATTGGCCGTGTGCCGCCCCAGACCGATGAGTGTCCGGATGTGTGTGTCGTGCGCCGAATCCCCGGTGTTGAGCCAGTACTCCACTGACGAGAAGTCCTCGGGTGACGGGCCCGAGGTGGCCAGCGCCGCGAAGGTGGGGTGGAACGCCATGATCGTGGTGGGCCGATGGGCTGCGGCGGCACGGGAGAGATTCGCCGGGTCCCGGTCGGTGAGCGTGACCAACGGCAACCCCGCAAGCAGCGCGTAGAAGGTGAACGCTATGGCTCCGGAGTGGGACTGTGCCACGGCGGACAGCATGACGGAGTTGTCCGGCTCGGGGTGGGCGGAGAGCCGGAAACGGGCGCCCGCCACGCTCTGGCGGTGGGACCAGATGACCAGCTTCGGATTTCCCGTGGTGCCGGATGTGTGGCACAGGACCACCGGGTCGTTGTCGCTGTGCTGGAACAGCGCGGAATCGGGGAGCGGACCCTGGCCGAGTACGCCGATGTCCTCACGGGTGCTGGTCCAGCGCAGTCGGGGCAGCTTGTCCTGGGTACCGTCCAGCAGGGCCAGGTGTGCGGGGTCCGTGTAGAGACCGATGGCACCCGCGCGTTCGATCACGCCGAGGGCGGTTTCCGGTGGCATCCGACCGTTGATGAGGACGGGTATGGCTCCGATCTGGGCCAGTGCCGTCAGATGTATCTGATCTTCGAAGGAGTCCTCGATGTAGACGGCCACGCGGTCCCGGGGCTGCACACCACGGTCGATATACCACAGGGACCAGGAGTCAGCGAGATTGCACAGCTGCGAAAGGCTGAACTCCTCCTGCGGCTCCCCGTCGGCGTTGGCCAGGGGGCGGTCGGAAAAGAGTACAGGGGTATCGGGGGTCCGGCTCGCCTCAAGCGCTCGACGCCAGGCGTTACCCCCGCCAAAGTCGTTTTGAAGAAGCTCGGAACGCTCGTCAGGGGTACGCAGAGTATTCGGGGAGAAAGACATGAGGCCACCTGTGTATTAGCTGTGTCGTGTGCGCGTTGGCAGTGCCGCTGAGTTTTTCCCGCAGTCGCTGGAAGTTAACGGCCGGCATGCAGCTGAAACAGTTAGGTGAGTCACTCCTTGGTAACTGCATGCGCATGACGAGAAGCCGATGGCCAGCTTGCCAGTGCTGGCGTAGGGCAGGACGAGAGCGTAATCAGCCAAGCCGCCTGACTAAAAATCGGCGGTTTCCCTACACCTCTGATTGGTTACGATCGATTCTGGTGCGCTTCACTTCATGCCCTGTTGATGATTTTCACCGAAAGGGATCACGGCTGGTGAGCGAAGCAGTAGGGGGTGAGTTCGTGCGTGACAGGCTGTGCAAAATAGTTGCGTCGGTCCTAGAAATCGATGGGACAGCCATAGGAGACGACGATTTCTTCTACGAAGACCTGGGTGCGGATTCCCTGGAAAAGGTCGAAATCGCAACGCGAATCGAACGTGAGCTATCGGTATCACTGACTCCCGAAGAGGCGGCGGCGATACGCAGCATCGGCGATGCGATAACGGTGCTCCGGAATAAGGAACTCCTCGCGGGTGGAGTGGACCTCGTGAAGCGCCTCGTGGCCGGACACGTCGCCGCAGGCCACGGGGACCGCGTCAGCTATCTTGACCCCGACGTCGGGACGATCTCGTACGAGCGACTCCTGTCCGCCGCTCGGGGGTACGCCGGTGCGCTGAGCGACGCGAATGTCCCTGCGGGGACCCACGCCCTGCTCGTCGCCGATGATTCCGTGGCCACGGTCGTGGCGGTCCTGGGCCTGTGGTGGCACGGATGTGTACCGGTCGTGGTGAGCCCCATGCTCACCGACGAGGAGATCCAGTACATCGCGGACAACTGCAAGGCGGGGTTCGTCCATACGGACGCGACACCGAAGAGGCAGCACGCGCTCAATGCGATGTTCGCAGACCACGTACGGATGACCGGTGACGAAGTGCGCGCGGGTCTGGCGACCGGGGCACACAACCCGGCCAACCAACCTGACAGCGCGCAGGATCCGACTCGCTTCGTCGCGGACCGCGATGCCCTGGTGCAGTACACCTCCGGGAGCACCGGCATGCCGAAGGGCGTCCGGCACTCCGCCGGGGCCATCGAGGCCATGCTCGCCGGAGTCGGCAGGTTGCTCGGCCTGCAGGCCGACGACGCCGTGCTGTCGACGGCCAGGATGTCCTTCGGCTACGGCTTCGGGAACTCGCTCCTGTGCCCCCTGGCGGCTGGTGCGTCTGTCGTCCTCCTACGGGGCACCGTCGATCTCCACTCGGTCACCGCAGCCATGAACCGGCACCGCCCGACCGTCCTGTTCTCCGTGCCCCGGCTCTACGCGGCTCTGCTCGACGGCAACGCGGGCCTGGAGGCTGCGGCCACGCAGACCGTACGGCTGTGCGTCGCGGCCGGTGAGAACCTGCCGGCACCCCTGGGTGAGCGGATCCGTAGTGCCTTCGACGCGGAACTCATCAACGGGCTCGGTGCCACCGAGGTCCTGCACATCGTCGTCGGTACACCACCGACCCGGCCGCTGCCCGGAACCTTCGGTCTGCCGGTGCCCGGTGTGACCGCCACCGTCCGCGACGCCGACGGAGCCCCAGTTGCAGACGGCGAAGAGGGCCGACTGCACATCGCCGGGCCCACCATCGCGCTCGGCTACATCGACCGGCCGGAAGCCGCCGCCGTCACCTTTGCCGACGGTGGTGTCTATACAGGCGATGTCGTACGCCGCACCGCGGAGGGCGCTTTCACCTACCTGTGCCGCGCCGACGACCTGCTCAACCTCGGTGGCTACAAGGTTGTGCCGAGCGAGATCGAGGCCGTGGTGCGCCGAGTGGACGGTGTGCGGGAGTGCGCGGTCGTCGGTAGCACCGACGACAACGGTCTCGAACAGGCGGTCCTGTATCTCGTCGCCGCCGCAGAGGCCGACCAGGCCCAGGTCCGCCGTGCGGTACTGGCGGTCATCCGCACGAATCTGGCCCCCCACAAGCGCCCGGCGTGCCTGGAGTTTCTGGAAAAGCTCCCAGTCACCTCCACCGGAAAGTTGGCCGCTTACCAGTTGAGAGAGCAGGCAGCCCAACTGTGACCTGGGACATCACCGGCCTGGGCGCGATCGCCAACCTCGGCGGCAGCCCGCAGGAGATCTTCGACGCCCTGTGCACGGGTGAGGAGAGCCGTACCCCACTGAAGGCGTTCGCCGCCGACAACTACCGGGCGGGCTACGCCTACGAGATCGACGACCGAGCCAAGGACGGAGGTGATGAGCCGTTCCGGGCGACGCGCTGGCTAACTGCGGCCATCCGGCAGGCGCTCGCAGACGCGGGCCTCGACGAGGACCTGTCTCGAATTCCCGTGCTGGTGGGAACGACGATGCGCGAACAGCGCAGCGCCGAGCTGTGGTGGCGCGACGGCGCTCCGGTCGACGCAACCGACTTGCACTTCGGCGCCTCGCTGAGCGCCGGATTCGCCGCGACCGAGACATACACCTTCGCCAATGCCTGCTCCGCCACGCTGTACGCGCTGGGCCTGGCCACGGACATGATCGAGCTCGGTATGACGGACACGGTCGTCGTGGCGGGCACCGACTCCATGACGGAGAGCGCCTTCGGCACACTGGACCGGGTACAGAACGAGACCCCCGGAGCCCTGCGGCCCTTCGACGTATCGCACAAGGGCATGCTGATGGGCGAGGGCGCTGTCGCAGTCGTCGTCCAGCGGGCCGGAACCCAGGGCAGGCAGGTGCACGCGCGGCTGCGGGGCGTGGGCATGAACTGCGACGCCGCCCACGCCACCGCGCCCGACCACGACGGCATCTCCTGGGTCGTCCGCGACGCCTACCGCCGCGCCGGGGTAGGCGCCGAGGACATCGATCTCGTGATGCTGCACGGCAGTGGCACCCCGCGCAACGACCAGACCGAAGCGGGCGTGCTGCGGGAGGTGTTCGCCAGCACGGAAGCCGGCCCCTTGATGACGGCGATCAAGTCCATGACCGGACACACCCTCGGCGGCTCCGGGCTACTCAGTCTGGTGATGGCCGCGCTCGCGATGCAGCAGGGCACGGTCCCACCGATCCTCGGACTCACCCGTCCGATCCCGGAAGCAGCTGGACTTCGGCTGGTCCAGGAGAGCGCGACCCCTGCGGAACTGGCCCTGGCACAGGTGAACGCGTTCGGCTTCGGAGGTATCAACGCCGTGGCGATTCTGGAGGCTGCACGATGAGCACGGCGGACACGGAGCGGACCGCGAACCCGACGGTCCGTGAGGTCGTCATCACTGGCGTGGGACTGGCCACCGCTGGTCTGACCAGTGCCGACGACCTCCTCGGCACGGTCCCCGCCGAAGGCGGCTTCGATCCGGCGACCGGGCTCAAGGGCCGGGACATGCGTAACAAGGACCGGGCGTCCCGGCTCGCGTTGCGGGCGGCCGAGCCCGCACTGCGCGACGCCGGCCTCCTTGACGAGAAGGCGCAATTCGCCGGTGCGGGCGACACCACCGCGGTGGTGGTCAGCTCAAATCTCGGCTCCCTGGACACGGTCTGCGAGTTCACCGACACCATTGCACGCTCGAGCGTCATGGGCCTCAGCCCTCTGGGGCTGCCGCAGACATCGAGCAATGTCATCGCCGGCTGGGTGGCGATCCGCTATGCGCTACGCGGGCCGAACCTCACCGTCTGCAACGGCGCCACCAGCGGCCTGGACGCGCTGTACTGGGCGCGGAACCTGATTGCCGCCGGGCGCGCTGAAGCCGCAGTTGTCGTGGGCGTCGAGCCTTCCGGCGAGGCCGTGACGAAGTTGTTCGGCGAGCAGAGCACGGACGTCGCGGTCGCGGTGATCCTGGAATCCGGGGCTGCGGCGGCCGCCCGCGGGGCACGAGTACGTGCCTGTGTGGCGGGCTACGCGCGTGCTGCCGACCTGCGGCAGGCGGCTGACGCAGCGTGCCGGTCCGTTGCGCAGCCGGTTGGTCTTTGGCTCGGGGGCGATCGCGACGCGCAACCGTTCGACGGGAGAGCCGGTGCACAGGTGCCCCGACTCGACCTTGAGGACCGGCTCGGCCCCCTCTCCGGTGCGCTGGGCGTCCTGCAGTGTGCCGCCGGCGTTGCACACCTCGACCGCAGCGGCAGCGGAACTGTTCTTGCCACCGCGGGCGGGACCGGCCACGACGCGGCCGCCGCCCTGCTTCTGGCCCAAACCACCCACTCCTGAAAGGACTTTCATGACCATGATCGCGAACATCGACGACCTGCGCGCCCAGATCGCCGGAGCACTGGAGGTGGAGCCCGAGGAGGTAACCGACGAGGCCCACTTTGCCGAGGAGCTCGACTTCGACTCGCTCATGCTGCTTGAGGTAGCCACCCGCGTGGAGAAGAAGTACGGCATACCCGTTGACGACGTCCTGGTCAGCGGCGCTCAGTCGCTCGCCGAGCTGCACGCCTTCGTGGTGTCCAAGACTGCCGAAGAGCCGGCCGCATGAGCTTCCACGACGAGCCGACCTCCGCTGCCGCGAAGCGTCCGGTGGCCTTGGTCTCGGGCGGCTCCCGGGGCATCGGGCGAGCGATTGTGGCGCAGTTGGCCGAAGACGGCTACGATGTCGCGTTCTGCTATTTCTCACGCTCTGACGCCGCCGAGGAGGCCGAGCGCGAGGCGGCCAAGGCGGGTGCGCGCACCTTCGCCCAGCGGGTCGACGTCGCCGACGCCGCCCGCACGCGGGAATTCGTCGCCGCTGCCGAGGCGGAGCTAGGTCCCCTGGACGCCGTGGTCACCGCTGCCGGCATCGCCCGCGACCGGCCGCTGGCGATGATGGACGACACCGAGTGGCAGGACGTCGTACGGACCAACCTTGACGGCACGTACCACGTGTGCCGGGCCGCGATCCAGTCCCTCATCAAGCGCAGGGTCGGCCGCATCGTGACACTGTCGTCCATCGCCGGCGTCTACGGCGGTGTAGGGCAAACCAACTACTCGGCCTCGAAAGCAGGCATCATCGGCTTCACTCGTGCCCTGGCCAAGGAGTACGGAAAGTTCGGCGTCCGGGCGAACTGCGTGGCACCGGGATTCATCAGCACCGACATGACGGCGGCGGTGCCCGAGGCAGCCAGCAGGAAATATCTGAAGCAGATCCCCCTCGGCCGTTTCGGCGCCCCGGAGGATGTCGCGAACTTCGTATCGTTCCTGGTCTCGGACCGGTCCGGCTACATCACAGGGCAGGTCCTGGGCATCGACGGCGGACTCACCATATGAAAGAACGGCTCAGATGAAGCTCGTAGAACCCGAAGTCTTCTTGGTGGCAAGCCCCAAGATCGATTACGTGGCCATGGCCGAATACCTGCGGGAGGTCGGCGGTGAGAGCTGGCTGGAGCGCCTCGACACAGGCGCTCTCGACGGCGAGCTCAACGATCCGCAGAACCTGGCGGAGTTCGCCGGCCGTGCCTGCTACCGCTCTTGGGAACCGGGCCTCAACCCCAACGTGGTACGGATCCGGACGGACCAGGACGCATACCTGCGCAACATCCTGGCGAGCGCGCATGGTTCAGTGCTGGAACACGTCAGCTTCAGCTTCGTGCTCCACAACGTCAGCCGTGTGCTGACGCACGAACTCGTCCGGCACCGCTCGGGAGTCGCGGTCTCGCAGGAGTCAATGCGCTTCGTCAGGCTCCAGGAACTGCCGTTCTGGTTCCCCGAATGGGCCCAGCAGGACACCGAGTTGATGGCGCGGGCCACCGGGATTCTCCAGCAGATGGAGGAGTTTCAGCACTGGATGGCAGACCACTTCGAGCTGGATGCCGAAGGCCGCGAATTCTCGGACAAGAAGCACAAGACGTCGTTCATGCGCCGCTTCGCACCCGACGGTGTCGCCACCGGCCTGGTGTGGACAGCCAATGTGCGTGCCCTGCGCCACATGATCGAAGCCCGTACCGCGCCTGGCGCCGAGGAGGAGATCCGCCTTCTCTTCGACAAGATCGGCCGGCTCATGCAGAAGGAAGCCCCCGCGCTGTTCTCCGATTACGAGATCGAGGACGGGACCTGGGTCCCGAAGTGGCGCAAGGTCTGACCCTCGCCCTCTCCGACACGCGTCTATGCCCGGCCTGGAGCCGATGGCCGGTGAGCTACAGAAAGCGAGCACATCCATGCCTCTTTCCAGTACGGCGGATTCACCTGTCATATCCGGGCCCGTCCCGGCCACTCCCGACGACATCCTGGCCCGGGCCAGGGCTGTTGCCCCGGTACTGGCCGAGCGGGCAAACGAGATAGAAGAAGCACGCCGGCTGCCGGAGGACATCGTCGAGCTCCTGCGCGACTCCGGTGTCTTCCGGATGGCCTTCCCTGAGTCCTGGGGTGGCCCGGCCCTCACGCCCGTTCAACAGACAGAGGTGATCGAGGCACTTGCCACGGGTGATGCCTCGGCCGCCTGGTGCGTCATGGTCGGCCAGGACAGCGGGCTCTTCGCGGGCTTCATGGCCCCGTCAGCCGCACGCGAAGTTTTCCCCAGCCTGGATCTGATCACCGCAGGTGCCATCCCGCCGAAGGGCCGTGCCGAACGGGTTCCAGGCGGCTACCGGGTCACCGGAGACTGGCAGTTCGGCAGTGGCATCACCCACTGCGACCGCGTCGTGGCCGGTGTGCTGGTCTACCGTGACGGTGAGCCGGAGCCCAATCCGCTGCCGGTCGGCGGCCGGGCCCACTGGCGAATGATCGTCGCCCGCCCCGAGCAGTTCGAGCTCTCCGACACCTGGTTCACCACCGGGCTGGCGGGCAGCGGCAGTCTCGACTACAAGGCCGAGAACCTGTTCATTCCGGAGGAGCACACCTTCAGCTTTGCCGCCCCGGCGGTCCCCGGCCCTGCAGCCACCCCCGATTCGATCCTGAGGCCCATGCCCGGCGTACCGCTCGGCGTCGCCCGCGCGGCGCTCGACTACGTACGCACCATGGCCGAGAGGCGCGTGGACCGCCCCACCCGGCAGCCCTGGTCGCAGAACTACCGGGTGCAGATGGCCATCGCCCAATGCGAGATGGACCTGGTGGTGGCCCGGCACGCTGTCTACGGCACACTCCGGCGCCAGTGGGAACTGCTCTGCTCCGGAGCAGAGATCACCCCGGACGAGCGGGTCGCCGTGGCGCTCGCCCGCGTCAACGCCTTCCGCGCGGCGCGCAAGATCGTCTCCACCCTCTTCGACCTGGTCACCACAACCGCGATCTACCGGCCCTCGCCACTGGACCGCTGGCTGCGCGACCTCAACACCATGTGTCAGCACGCCACCGTGCAGGACCAGATCCTGCAGTCCGCGGGCGCGGTCCTCCTGGGCGGCAAGCCGCAGAACCCCATCGCCCTGGGTCTTCCGGAGTAGTGACGGTGAAGGCGAGTGCATCTCAAGTGGAGACGACCGAGTACCTGACCGACGGCGGGGTGCGAGTCATCCGCACGTCGACGCCCGTGGCTCCGGACCGGGGCAGCGAATTGTTCGGCGAGCTCGTGACAGCCATCGAGCACCGCCGCGGTGGTGTTCTGAGCTCGGGGGTGGAGTACCCGGGCCGCTACACCCGCTGGCACATGGCCTATGTCGACCCGTGCATGGAGTTCACCGCCCGCGGCCGGCTGCTGCGCGCCCGGGCCCTCAACGAGCGGGGACGCATCCTGCTTCCCGTTGTGGCGGCCGCCCTGGGCAAGGCCGGTGACGTAACGCTCTCCGGCGACACAGCCGAGGTGGCCGTGCCCGTCGGCCGAGGTCTGGTCCGCGAGGAGGACCGGACCCGCCGCCCCACGGTCTTCACCGCCCTGCGTGCGGTGACCGCGGCATTGCGCGGAGAGGACCCGCACCTGGGTCTGTACGGGGCGTTCGGTTACGACCTTGTCTTCCAGTTCGAACCGATCCGGCTACATCAGGAGCGACCGGAAGACCAACGCGATCTCGTACTGCACCTGGCCGACGAGATGATCGTGGTGGACCTGAGGCGCGGTACGTCCGCCCGACTGTCGTACGACTTCGTGGTCAACGGCGTCTCCACCGCAGGACTGCCGCGAACAACCCCGCCGACGCCCGAGCCGGTGCTCCGCGCACCGGCGGAGCAACCCACGCCAGGCGAGTACGCCCGGCTGGTGCGCGACGCCAAGGAGAAGTTCCGGCGCGGCGATCTCTTCGAGGTGGTCCCCAGCCATGTCATGTATGAGCGGTGCGACTCTGCCGTAGCGGCCTACGAGCAGCTCCGGCACCGCAACCCGGCTCCGTACGAGTTCCTGTTCAACCTCGGAGACAGTGAATACCTGGTCGGAGCCTCTCCCGAGATGTTCGTGAGGGTGCAAGGACGCCGAGTCGAGACCTGCCCCATCTCCGGAACCGTCCCGCGTGGATCCGACCCGTTCCAGGACGCCGAGAACATTCGGGAACTCCTCAACTCGTCCAAGGACGAGTCGGAGCTGACCATGTGCACCGACGTGGACCGCAACGACAAGGCGCGGATCTGTGTCCCCGGCAGCGTCAAGGTCATCGGGCGCCGCCAGATCGAGATGTACTCGCGGCTGATTCACACCGTCGACCACGTCGAGGGACAACTGCGCCCAGGCTACGACGGCTTCGACGCGTTCCTCACCCATATGTGGGCAGTGACCGTCACCGGGGCGCCGAAGACCTGGGCCATGCAGTTCATCGAGGAGCACGAGGGCTCCACGCGCCGCTGGTACGGCGGGGCCGTCGGATTCATCGGGTTCGACGGTTCCGTGAACACCGGACTCACCATCCGCACGGCACAGATCCGGGACGGTGTCGCTGCGGTACGGGCCGGCGCAACGCTGCTGTACGACTCCGACCCCGACGCCGAGGAGCAGGAAACCTACCTCAAGGCGCGCGCCCTGCGCGAAGCCCTCACCGAGCGGGACCCGGAGACCGAGGCCACGCTACCCATCAAGGAGGGCACCGGGATGCGGGTGCTCCTCGTCGACCACGAAGACTCCTTCGTCAACACGCTCGCCGACTACTTCCGTTTCGCCGACGCGCAGGTGACGACGCTGCGGCATGGGTTCCCGCTGGAGGCGCTCGACGAGTTCCAGCCCGATCTCGTCGTACTCTCACCCGGCCCCGGCCGCCCCAGCAACTTCGCCTGCTCCGACCTGCTCGACGCGGTCTACGCGAGAAATCTGCCGGTTTTCGGTGTCTGCCTCGGGCTGCAGGCGATGGTCGAGCATGCCGGTGGCGAGCTGAGCCGGCTCGCCACCCCGGCTCACGGCAAGCCCGGCCGGGTGACCGTGGTCGGCGGCGCTCTACTGGAGGGCCTGCCCGCCGAGTTCACCGCAGGGCGCTACCACTCTCTCTACACCACGCCGGAGAAAGTCACCGGCTTCGATGTGACCGCGTTCACCGGTGACGTCGTCATGGCCGTCGAGGACCGAGAACGCCGACGCTTCGCCGTGCAGTTCCACCCGGAGTCGATCCTGACCGCCGCAGACGGGGCCGGGCACCGCATCATCCGCAACGTCCTGCGGCTGACCAGGCGGGCGCACGCCTCTATCGGACACCGTCACCCCGCGCTTCACCACGAGGCCGCGCGGTGATGACACCCCGTGCCAAGACGCTCTGCATCATCGGCGCCGGGCCCCGCGGACTCTCCGTACTGGAGCGCCTGTGCGCCAACGAGCGGGCGGAACCCGCGCACTCCGCTGTGACCGTGCATGTGGTGGAGCCGTTTGAGCCCGGCGCCGGTGCGGTATGGCGTACCGACCAGTCCCGCCATCTGTTGATGAACACCGTGGCCTCCCAGATCACCGTGCACACAGATGCCAGTTCACGTATCGAGGGACCCGTCGAGCCTGGCCCCAGCCTGGCGGAGTGGGCGAAGAGCCTCGTCCTCACGGGCTCGGCCACCGGCCGCGACGATCAGACTCTCGCCGAGGCACGGGACCTGACGCCGGACTCGTACCCCACCCGGGCCTTGTACGGAAGCTATCTCGCCGACATGTTCCAGCGCGTGGTGCGGGGAGCACCCGGTCATGTCACCGTTGAGATCCACCGCTCGCGCGCCGTCGTGCTCATGGACAGCCACGGTGTCGCCGACGGACGCCAGGCCGTCGGCCTGGGCGACGGCACTTGGCTGCGTGACCTCGATGCGGTGGTGATGGCACAGGGCCATGTGCCGGTACGGCTGACCGCGCGCGAACAGCGCACGGCCAGCCTGGCCCGCATGCACGGCCTCGTCTACGTGCCGCCCGCCAACCCCGCAGACCTCGACTTGAGCGTCGTCGCCTCCGGCGAGGCCGTCCTGCTGCGCGGCCTAGGTCTGAACTTCTTCGACCACATGACACTGCTGACCCAGGGCCGGGGCGGCACCTTCATACGGGTTCACGGCCGACTTACGTACCGGCCATCGGGGCAGGAGCCTCGGATGTACGCGAGTTCCCGCCGGGGTATCCCGTACCACGCCCGCGGTGAGAACGAGAAGGGCGTCTCGGATCGGTACTACCCGCGGCTGCTCACCCCCGAGTTCATCGCCGCCCTGCGGGACCGGCAAGGCAGACGCATCGGCCTGCGCGCCGAGTTATGGCCACTCATCGCCCGCGAGGTGGAGGGTGTCTACTACGGCACCTGGCTGGCGGCCCACGGCAGGGGCGCCGAGCGCGCGGCCTTCGTGGACAGGTACCTGGAGTGCGCCGAACCCGCCGGACGCCGTGCGCTCATCGACGCCCACGGAGTCCCGGATGTCGACCGGTGGAACTGGGAGCGGCTCTCCCGCCCATATGGCGAAGACGGTTTCAGCGACCGGAAGGCGTTCCGGGATTGGTTGCTGGAGTATCTGCGCCGTGATGTGCAGGAGGCGAGGGCAGGCAACCTCAGCGGCCCGCTCAAGGCCGCCCTGGACGTCCTGCGCGATCTGCGCAACGAAGTCCGGCTGGCGGTCGACCATGCGGGGTTGGATGGCAAGTCCCACCGCGACGAACTGGATGGCTGGTACACGCCTCTGAACGCCTTCCTGTCCATCGGGCCGCCCGCCTCCCGTATCGAGGAGATGACCGCGCTGATCGAGGCCGGGGTCCTGGAACTGACAGGGCCGGCGACCGAGATCCGTATCGACGCAGTCTCCCCGGCCTTCGTTGCGGTCTCCCGTACCGTGCCGGGACCTCCGGTGCGCGCTCGGGTGCTCATCGAGGCCAGGCTCCACGAGCCGGACATGCGCCGGACCACCGACCCGCTGCTGCACCATCTACTCAGCACCGGGCAGGCCATGAACCACCGGGTTCCCACCGCCCGGGCGACGGACCACGAGACCGGCGGGCTGTCGGTCACGGAACGTCCGTACCGCCTGATCGACGCGCAGGGCCAGGCACATCCGCGCCGGTTCTGCTACAGCGTCCCCACCGAAGGTGTCCACTGGGTGACCGCCGCCGGCATCCGTCCCGGCGTGGACTCGGTGGCCCTGGCCGACTCCGACGCCATCGCCCGGGCAGTCCTCGGGCTCGCCCCTTGCACCGACTTGTCTGCTGCCCCACCCGGATTCCAAGGAGCACTCGTATGAGCGGCCGATCTGCCCCGCTGATGGACTCGGGCCTGCTCTCACCGGTGCGGGCGGGCACTCCCGTCGAAGAGGCCGTCTGCGACCAGGCGTGGCTACAGGCCATGCTCGATGCCGAGGCCGCCCTGGCCAGGACGCAGGCCCAGCTCGGTACGCTGCCGCCGCATGCCGCCGAGGTCATCACCGCCCAGGCCCGTGCCGAGCACCTGGACCTCAGAGCCCTGGCCGTGGCCTCGCGGGAGAGCGCCAACCCGGTGGTCGGGCTCGTAGCAGCGTTCACCCGGCACGTCGCGTCCGTGGATGCGGCTGCCGCCGAGTACGTTCACCGGGGTTCCACCAGCCAGGACATCTTCGACACCGGTGCCATGCTGGTCGCCGACCGCGCACTGCGGCTGATGCGCGAGGACCTGCACAGGGCCATCGACGCCCTGGCTGAGCTCGCAGTGCGACACCGGGGCACCACGATGGCGGGCCGCACGCTGGCCCTGCACGCGGTGCCGACCACTTTCGGACTGAAGGCGGCTGGGTGGCGCAAGCTCCTCTTGGACGCCGACCGGCGGCTGGCGTGCGTGCTGGATGGGGGTCTGCCCGTCTCCCTCGGCGGTGCCGCCGGAACGATGGCCGGATACCTGGAGTACGCCAGGCTCGACAGCGACGGGCAGTGCTGCGTAAAGAGCTATCCGGACCTGCTGATCGCGACGTTTGCCGAAGAGACGGGTCTGGCCCCCACCGACCTGCCGTGGCACGCACTGCGTACCCCGATTGCCGACCTCGCGGCCGCCTTGGCGTTCGCCGCTGGAGCGCTCGGCAAGCTCGCGCTGGATGTGCAGACGCTGACCCGCACCGAGATCTCCGAAGTGGCAGAGCCTGCCGTCACCGGGCGGGGCAGCTCATCCGCGATGCCGCACAAGCGCAATCCGGTACTGGCGACGCTGATCCGCAGCGCGTCGCTCCAAGTGCCCGCGCTCGCTGCCGCCCTGACACAGTGCCTGCTTGCCGAGGACGAGCGCTCGGCCGGCGCCTGGCACGCCGAGTGGCAGCTGCTGCGCGAGTGCCTGCGGCTGGTCGGCGGTGCCACGCACACCACCGTGGAACTCGTTGAAGGCTTGGAGGTACGGCCCGAACGCATGGCCGCGAACCTGGCCCTCATTGGGAGCCAGATCGTCTCGGAACGGATCGCCGCTGTACTGGCCCCCAAAATGGGCAAAACTCGGGCCAGGCAGGCGCTCACCCAAGCGTCGCATACGGCCCAGCAGTCAGGGCGCCCGCTCGGCGAGATCCTCGCCGAGGCACCAGGGCTACTTGGCCTCTTCACGGCCGAGGAACTTGCCGACTTGTGCGACCCAACCCACTACACCGGGGCTGCACGCGCCCTGGTGGACCGGCACCTGGGCCAGGCCCACTGGGCAGAAAAGTGAGTGCATCCATGCAGCAGACCGTCAAAGTCGTCGGCATCGGGGGCTCGCCCCGGCCGAGTTCCACAGCCGAACAGGCCCTTCGTGCAGTGCTGGCCCAGGCGGGGCGGTTGGGCGCCGACGTCAGTCTGATCAGCGGCGCCGAGCTGGTCCTCCCGCTCTACGACCCGCGCGCAGAGATCCGTTCCCTCCAGGCTCATCGCCTGATCTCCGAAGTCGCCTCGGCCGACGGCGTGGTCCTCGCCAGCCCCGCCTACCACGGCAGCATCTCGGGACTGGTGAAGAACGCCCTCGACTACCTGGAGGAACTGCGCGACGACGAGCGGCCCTACCTCAGTGAACGTGCCGTCGCCTGCCTGGCTGTGGCCCAGGGCTGGCAGGGTGCGGTCTCCACACTGTCCGCGCTGCGCGGGGTGACCCATGCCCTGCGCGGCTGGCCCGTCCCTCTGGGAGTCGCGCTGAACAGCGCGGTGGCCGGCTTCACCGCGGACGGACAGTGCGACGACCCGTACATCCAGAGCCAGTTGACGGACATGGCAGCGCAAGTGATGGAGTTCGCGCGGTCGCGCAAAGCGGCGCAGGCCCTGACGGTCTCCAGTGGGGCGGGGCGGGCTCATTGAGAGACAGAAGCCGTAACCGGCACCCGCGCCCGGTGACGATTGGACCGGTCACCCGTCTGGCACCGGTCGAGGATCCTGCCGTCCGCCTCTTCATGTTCCATCATGCTGGCGGTTCACACCTGCTCTACCGGGGCTGGGCGGCCGAGTTTCCGGACGACTGGGAGATATGCCTGTTCGACGCCCCCGGCCGCGGACAGGTGCAGGCACTGCCGCTCATCCAGGGCTGCGCCGAACTGGTGGAGTATTTCAATGGCGCGCTCGCGCCCTGGCTGGACCGCCCCTTCGCCTTCTTCGGCCACAGCATGGGCGGACTGATCGCCTACGAGCTGACGCGCACTCTGGTACGGAAAGGGGGTCCCCTTCCTTGCCTGCTGGGCATCTCCTCGTACGGCGCACCATGTGGGGAGGCCGGCGCCGACGGCACCCGGCATCTGCTGTCCGACGACGAACTGCGGGACTGGCTGCGCCACACAGGCGGCTGTCCGCCGAAGTTGCTCGACGACGACGCGGTCTGGCGCAAGTTCGGACCGGTTTTCCGCAGCGACTTCACACTCGTGGACACTTGGCCCCCGCCCCGGGACGCAGCCCCGCTGCCCGTCCCGGTCGTGGCCTTCGGCGGTCATGACGACGCTCTGGTGAGCGCGGACCGGTTGCTGGCCTGGGCTGCCCACACCAACGACTTCCGCGGACTCGATATGTACGAGGGCAGCCACTTCTACCTGACGGATCACCGCCGTAGCATCGCCGGGCGCATCATGGACCTTCTCTCCCGCACAAGCCGGACTCCGCCGCCGTGGCAGGACTTCGCCGGCCAGGCGTGACCCGCTGACGTGGCGAAGCCACGGCGCCTCTCATCGACCTCGTACGGGAAGGGTGCACATCTT
>NZ_BBNN01000062.1 GCF_000829695.1 Streptomyces sp. NBRC 110035
GACCCGGCCGGCGTCGAACAGGAGATGTGGGCCCTGCTCACCCTCTACCAGGCTCTGCGAACCATGATGGTCGAGGCCGCCGAGTCGCTGCCCGGCACCGATCCGGACCGTTGCTGTTTCACCGTCGCCCTCCAGACCGCCCGCGACCAGGTCGTCCAGGCCGCCGCCGTCATCACCGACCCCGCCGATGTCGGCCGCGTCGGGCTGATCGGGCACCGGATTCTGGCCCGTCTCCTGCCGCCCCGGCGGCAGCGCGTCAGCACCCGCAAGGTCAAGTCACCGATGTCCCGTTACAGCACTCGCCATGACGACGGCAGGCCCGACACCAGCCGCACCATCACCCGTCTCGATATCAGCGTCCTCGAGCCTCGCAAACCGCACCCTCAACTCCCCGCCATCTCCCGCGACGATCGGAACACCGCCCCCGCCGACCGGCGCCGTCACCGGATCCTGGGCCTGCTCGAGGAAGACCCCACCCGCCTCTGGCGCCCCCGTGACATCGCTTCTCACTTCGGCGACATCACCATGGAGACCATGTATCGACAGCTCTCCAGATGGGCCGAGAGTGGCCTCATCCACAAACTCGGCCCGGGCCTGTACGCCGCCACTGCCTGGACCCCAACAAGCCTTGCATGACCTGCGAAAACGTTAACTACCCGGCCTTGGGCCTTGCCCCCGAGGAGTGGACACCTGTTCGTGCAGTTATGCGGCAAGTGTCAGGGTAGCTGACTGCTGTTCGTAGGCGATCGGCGCCTGCTGTCCGTTCGCCGAGTGCCTGCGGCGGGTGTTGTAGCGGGTGGTCCGGCGGAAGACGGCCAGGCGGCAGGCGCGGGCCCCGTCGAAGCGGCGGGCGCCACGGAGCGTTTCGCGTTTGAGGGTCGCGTTGAACGACTCGGCGAGTGCGTTGTCCGCGCTCGTGCCGACCGCTCCCATGGACTGCCTGACACCCAACTCGGCGCAGAAACTGGCGAATTCACGGGAGCTGTACTGGGCTCCGTGATCGCTGTGGAAGACGGCGCCGACCAGGCTGCCGCGGACCCGGGCGGCTGCCCGGAGCGCGTCGGCGACCAGTGAGGTGCGCATGTGGTCGGCGATCGACCAGCCCACCAGACGGCGCGAGAAGCAGTCGAGCACCGTCGCCGGATACAGGAACTCGCCGTCGCCCATCGGCAGGCAGGTGATGTCCCCGACGTACTTCGTGTTCGGGGCGCCGGCGGTGAAGTCACGCCCCAGCAGGCCGGGCATCGGTGTGGCGGACGGTTCGGGCACGGTGGTGACCTGACGCCTGCGCAGCCGCAGCCCGGCGATGCCGAATTTGCGCATGACCCGTCCGACGCGCTTGTGATTCACCAGCTCGCCGTCGCCGCTCAGCTCGGCGGTGATCCTCGGGCGGCCGTAGGTGCCGTCCCACTCGGCGTGGACGGCCCTGATCCGCTCGGCGAGCGCGGCATCTGCTTGTTCACGGGCGGCACGGGCCTCGCGGCCCGCCCGCCACTTGTAGAAGCTGGAGCGGGCCACCTCCAGCACGGCACACAACCGCTTCACGCCCCAGGCGCGATGGTGGTCCTCGATGAACTGGAAGCGGTTGGTCACCAGGTCATCTCTTGTGCGAAAAACTTCGTCGCCCTGCGGAGAATGTCCCGTTCGGTGGCGAGCTTGTGCATCTCCTTGCGCGCTGCCGCCGGCTCCCGGCGCAGGGCCTCGCTCTCGGCCCGAAGCTCCTCGGCCGTCGGCGGGGAATCCACCGTGTTCTTCTCCGTACTCGTGCTCGTCGTGCTGCCCCCGCGGCGGGCCCGTTCGGCTCGTACCCAGTTACGCAGCGTCTCGCGGCTGATCCCCAGATTCTTGCCGATGCCCTCGAAGGTGTGGCTCGGGTCCGACAGGTACAGCGCGACGGCGTCCGCCTTGAACTCGGGCGAGTAGACCTTCATCACCATAAAAGATGCCTCCTACCCGGCCCCTACCGGGGCCGGGCTCAGAGGCGTCCACCACTCGGGGACAGGTCCCCAGGTGGTGTTCTTCGAGGACACCGGCGAGCTGCTGCCCAGCGGAACGATCATCCCGCCGTCGCGTCCTCTCCTGGCGCAGGTGGCGCGATGATGGGCGGGACCGTATCTCACGACCGCCGGTGTTGGACGGGCTGGCCCGTCACGATGCCCGGCTTACGCCGGCATGGCGCAGCGGAATCCGGTGTCGTTGTCCTTCATCGACGCAGCGGCGGTGTTCAGCAGGGACGGCGCGGCCCGTTCGAACGGGGACGTGAACGCGGAGCCCTTCAGGTGGTACCGCCCGTTGCCGGGCTCCTCTTCGGTGGAGCACCATTCCCAGACGTTGCCGCACATATCGAAGATGCCGAACGGGCTGACACCGGACTGGTAGCGGAAGACGGGGGTCGTCGCGTCGATGCCGGCCTCGGCCGTGTTCGTCTTCGCGGCTGTCGGCTCGTTGCCCTACGGGGAGACGCGCCCGCGCGGTCCGCGAGCCGCCTTCTCCCATTGCAGCGCGGTAGGCAGAGCTTTGCCTGCCCAGCGGGCGTACGCGGTCGCGTCGTGCCACGTCACCCACACCGTGGGGTGGGTGGCCAGGGTGACGGGGCAGCGGCCTTCGGGCCAGTGCTGGGGCGGCCGGTGACGGGTGGCCAGCACGAACCTCGCGTAGTCCTCGTTGGCCGTCGGGTAGACGTCGATGAGGAACGGCTCCAGCCACACCGAGCGGTTGTCGGGGCCGGAGAGATGGATGCCCTCTTCGACGAGGGCCATGACCTTCTCGTCGACCGGGTGCCGTCGGGTGCTCGGGGCCTTTCGCAGCAGTTCCTCGGCACGCTCATCGTGCTCAACAGCGGCGCGTTCGGTCAGCAGCGCGGCGAACCGCTGCTGGACGTCGGGCTTGGCTTGGGCAAGGAGCGTATCGAGGGCCGTCTGGTTGTCGAGTTCGAGTTCGATGCTCTCCCCCCGGCGCTTCCACCGGGGGACCTGGCGAGGGTTCACGCCGACCAGCTCGGCGAACTCCTTCTGTTTCTTCCGCATGGCCGTGCGCAGCAACTCAGCTTCACGGCCGGTCCACCTGGTCACCCTCGTCATGGCGTTGCCCTACAGGGTCTCGCCGGGAATCGACAGGTACGTCTTCTGGAGCTGCGCCAAGACGGGGTGCTCGACGGGAAACTCGGTGTCGTCGATCGCGGCCAGGGGGCGGACGCCGATCGACGTGTTCGTGGCGAAGGCGGCGGCCATGCCCTTCGCCTGCGTCAAAGTGACGGTGGCGACGCGGTGATCGGCGTGCTGCTGGAGCAGGGCCATGGTCACGCCGGGCAATACGGGGGCGTCGGGCCACACGACGGTGCCCTCCTGATCGATGAAGGCCACGTTCCAGGTACCGCCCTCGGAGACGAAGCCGTCGCGGCCGACGAACAGGGCGTCGTCGAAGCCTGCTCGCTGAGCCGTACCTCGCACGTGCAAGGCGCCGAAGAGGCCGATGTGCTTCACCTCGGGCAGGTCACGCTCGTACACCAGGCTCTGGGCGCGCAGCGGAGCCGGAGGCAGGGCGTCGGCACCGCGCACGGACACGAGGACGTGAGGTTCGTTGGCGTCGGCCGGATGGCCCATCTCGACCTTGGGGTCGTAGACCGTGACACGCACGACGCACGGGCGGCTCTGCCCCTCCAAAGCCTGGCGGACGTACTCGCGCACGCGGTCGGTATTCAAAGGTGCGTGCCACAGGATCTTGCAGTCCCGTCCGAGGCGTTCCATGTGCAGCGTCAGGCCGCGGATGCTGCCGTCGGTGTCGACGCGCATGGACGTGAAGTGACCGACGTTCGTGAGCGCCAGGGGCAGCAGGTTGTCTACGGATACGGGCTTTCCATCGAGAGTCACCATGGCGCTCAGCATGTCAGGACCGTTCGCTCCGGCGGCACCCAGAACGTGGTTACTGATGGGTCAACGTCATCTGAAAGTCATTCCCAAGTCTTTACTGCGGGGTGTTCGCTGAGGGTCGACTGCTCCTCGTAGACCGACCAGCGGGGGTTGACCGGAGCATCCCCGCGGGCGCGGGGTCGACACTGCCTGCCATCCGGCACTTCGGGGTGCGGGCGGAGCATCCCCGCGGGCGCAGGGTCGACCCCGGGAAGAACGGCCGCAGCATCGGAGCCGCCGGAGCATCCCCGCGGGCGCGGGGTCGACCTCCGCTACAACTCCGGGAACCCGTACCGACGCGGAGCATCCCCGCGGGCGCGGGGTCGACTCCTGCGCTCCCCCGCTCGTGCTCGGTCACCTCGGAGCATCCCCGCGGGCGCGGGGTCGACATCTGCGCGTGCCACCCCTTGGCCGTGTAGGACGGAGCATCCCCGCGGGCGCGGGGTCGACCTCCCCCACGAACCGGGCCCCCGCCGAAACGAAGGAGCATCCCCGCGGGCGCGGGGTCGACGTCGGGGTGGGAAAGTACTGGGCGTTCTGGCGCGGAGCATCCCCGCGGGCGCGAAATCGACCCCTCGGAAATCTTGCCAATCATGTCGTCGGCAGGAGCATCCCCGCGGGCGCGGGGTCGACCCGGGAAGGGGGACGTGCAGCCGCGGTTCCCGCGGAGCATCCCCGCGGGCGCGGGGTCGACCCGCCCCGGCCGGCCGAGTCCCCGTACACCACCGGAGCATCCCCGCGGGCGCGGGGTCGACCTCTCCGGGGTGTTCGTGCGGTAAATAGTGTGACGGAGCATCCCCGCGGGCGCGGGGTCGACTTCTTCGACGGAGGAACCGAGAACGACCCCGGAGGAGCATCCCCGCGGGCGCGGGGTCGACCGGTGGGCGACCACGGGCGAGTCGACAACCGGCGGAGCATCCCCGCGGGCGCGGGGTCGACCCGCACGAGGGGTAGACCCGAAGGGGAGCCGGAGGAGCATCCCCGCGGGCGCGGGGTCGACCTCAAGCTCGGCCTGACCGGGGTGGGCGACGCCGGAGCATCCCCGCGGGCGCGGGGTCGACATGATCAGCGGCCGGCACTCGTTGTACCGCTCGGGAGCATCCCCGCGGGCGCGGGGTCGACGGAATGTTGGTAAGAGTGAGGACGGTTCCGTACGGAGCATCCCCGCGGGCGCGGGGTCGACTCCAGCAAGCGGTGGCGGAAGGTCGCCCTGAGTGGAGCATCCCCGCGGGCGCGGGGTCGACCGCCACCGAAATCCTCGACGACGCCATGGCCGAGGGAGCATCCCCGCGGGCGCGGGGTCGACTCCGTGGTGACCGCCTGCGGGTTGCGGAGGATCGGAGCATCCCCGCGGGCGCGGGGTCGACGGGAGCGGAACCCAAAGCATCACTCCCAGCTACGGAGCATCCCCGCGGGCGCGGGGTCGACGGGCACGCCGAACACGTGGCACTCGCCCGCCAGGGAGCATCCCCGCGGGCGCGGGGTCGACGCAGGGGTGCGCGCGCGGGCACGGGCGGCCTCCGGAGCATCCCCGCGGGCGCGGGGTCGACTCCCTCGGCCTGGCCCGCATACCTCGGTGCGCCGGAGCATCCCCGCGGGCGCGGGGTCGACGTGGTGGTGATGGCGTTCATGGGGGTTGCTCCCGGAGCATCCCCGCGGGCGCGGGGTCGACCACACCCACTGGCGCGGCATCAACCTCGAGCAGGGAGCATCCCCGCGGGCGCGGGGTCGACGCCCTGGTGACCGCGATCGAGGAGGAGAAGGTAGGAGCATCCCCGCGGGCGCGGGGTCGACGACGCGAGTGAACCCCTGGACAACGTCATCGCCGGAGCATCCCCGCGGGCGCGGGGTCGACGAAGGGAACCCTGGAAGAAGCGTTCTCCGGCGCGGAGCATCCCCGCGGGCGCGGGGTCGACAGGTTCGCCAATCCTCAACTGAGTGAGGAGCAGGGAGCATCCCCGCGGGCGCGGGGTCGACTGCACCCACCGCTCCAGCAGATCCAGGTCGCCCGGAGCATCCCCGCGGGCGCGGGGTCGACCCGGTCGGCACGGTGATGGTGACGTTCTTGCCCGGAGCATCCCCGCGGGCGCGGGGTCGACGGCGGACAGCGGGGTGGCCATCTCAGGTCTCCTGGAGCATCCCCGCGGGCGCGGGGTCGACGTGTCGTCGACGACGTCTTCGGTGGGCCAGGTCGGAGCATCCCCGCGGGCGCGGGGTCGACCATGCCTGGCGGACGCTGGTGTGAGCGTCGCGCGGAGCATCCCCGCGGGCGCGGGGTCGACAGTCCTACTGGGCCATCGTCGAGACCCACGACGGGAGCATCCCCGCGGGCGCGGGGTCGACTCGGCGGTGAGTTGGTGGGCGGCCTCGTTGGTCGGAGCATCCCCGCGGGCGCGGGGTCGACGGTTGTGCAGAGCGGCTGACACGGCCTAGGCCAGGAGCATCCCCGCGGGCGCGGGGTCGACGCCGGAGCCAGCACGGTGCCGACGTAGAAGCCCGGAGCATCCCCGCGGGCGCGGGGTCGACCCCCGGGAAGTGCTCGACGCGCAGAACGAGAACGGAGCATCCCCGCGGGCGCGGGGTCGACCTCCCTTCCCCCTCGGCTGGCGCCGGTCAGTCCGGAGCATCCCCGCGGGCGCGGGGTCGACTTGCAGTTGATCAGCGTGATGGCCTTGCCGGGCGGAGCATCCCCGCGGGCGCGGGGTCGACGACTGGCATCCTGACCGTGTGAACCCCGACCGCGGAGCATCCCCGCGGGCGCGGGGTCGACTAGGCGTACCGGTGGGCCAGGACGGTTGTGCCCGGAGCATCCCCGCGGGCGCGGGGTCGACTTGCTGGGTAGTCTCCTGCATGTCGTGCGCTCCGGAGCATCCCCGCGGGCGCGGGGTCGACTCACCGACGGCGCGACCATCGCCACCGACGCCAGCCGGGGCAGCCACGGAGCATCCCCGCGGGCGCGGGGTCGACGCGGTGTACGAGGCGACGTGCCCGGCGAGAGCCGGAGCATCCCCGCGGGCGCGGGGTCGACTACGTCACGTCGGTGAACGACGGTCAGCGCCACGGAGCATCCCCGCGGGCGCGGGGTCGACCGACGTGAGGAATTCCGCGAATGCGGCGATGCAGGAGCATCCCCGCGGGCGCGGGGTCGACAGAGCATATGGGGAAGTTCGCAGCCGCCTTGAGGGAGCATCCCCGCGGGCGCGGGGTCGACGTATCGGTCGTTGAGCGACCGCGCTTCCATCGCGGAGCATCCCCGCGGGCGCGGGGTCGACACTTCCTGAGCTGCGGTTTTATCGGGCGGGGCTGCTGTTTTCATTCAGTTGTTTTTTGGGGCGGGCTGAGAGGATCAGTCCGTCGAAGTCGACGGGTTGCCAGCGGTCGCGGCCTGCGGTGCGGACGGCCCATCCCTGTTCGTTGGCGGCGGGTTCGATGAGGATGGCCTGGCCGTCGCCGATGCGGGTGGCCAGGAGTTCCCAGAGGCGGTCGCGGATGCGGCGGCTGGGGTTGCCGACGAAAACGCCGGCGCTGGCCTCGACCATCCAGCGGGTGAGGTGGCCGCGGAGGCCTTCCGGGGCGGCGATGAGGATGATGACGGTCATGGCGTTCGTTCGGTTTCGTTGATTTCGGGCCCGATGACAGCGATGTGGTTGTCCGTCATTCCATGTGCCGACAGGTCTGCGGTGCCGGCGTAATTGGTGCCGCCGGGGACGGTACCTAGGTGCTCGTCCCACAGGAGGTTGGTCTCAGGATCCTCGAAGTCCGTCCCCTCGGGGGTGAGCAGGTTCTTGACGTCGGTGACGATGCGGCCGAGGAGTCTGTCGCGGGCGATGAGGTCGCGAAGCCCCAGTCGTGCGTCGCGTTCTTCTGTGAGCCCTTGTGCGGCGAGGTCGAAGGCGAGCGGGATGGTGTATTCGGCCTTGTACAGGTCGGCGATGTCCAGGACGAAGGACGTGGCTTTGCCGGTGTGGACGAATCCGAGCCCGGGGCTGGCGCCGAGTCCGATGACGACGGCGTGGCAGATGCCGTAGAGGGCCGCGTTGGCGGCGGACAGTAGGCGGTTGAGGTCGTCGCCTGCTGCGAACGCATCACCAGCTTTGTAGACGCGGCCGTTCCAGGTGACGCCGGTCCGGTCCGCCTGAGCTCGGTAGAACTTGCGGATGCGTGTGCCTTCACGGCCGCGGAGCTGCTGCATGGTGAGGGCGGAGACGTCTTCGCCGGGAAAGCGCATGCTGTACATGGCGCGGGCGACGGCGAGGCGTTCCTTGGGGCGGGTGACGAGCCAGGCCTGACGGTGGAGAAGGCCGGCGCCCCTGCTCGGGCCGAGACCGGCTGCGTACATGCGGACGCCTTGTTCGCCGACCCAGCACACGGTGGTGCCCGAGTCGGCGAGCAAGCGGATCGCTCCGTGGGTGACGCGTGTGCCGGGGCCGAGGAGCATGACGGCGACCATCGCCGCGGGGACCCGGACGGTTTGCTGTTTGTTGATGATGACGACGGCGTTCTCGTCGCGGTCCAGGTGGCTGCGCTCGACGTAGACGCTGGAGACGCGGTCGACGAGGCGGTGCAGGTCCTGGGGGTCGGCCTTCCACCAGATGTCGGGCACGGGTGCTCATGCCCTTTCGGGAAGGGGGGCGAGGGTGAGCAGTCCGCATCCGTATGCCTTGGCGGGACCGATGCCGGCCAGGAGGCGTTCGGTGAGGAGGGCGGGGTCGGTGATGCGCAGGTGTCCTTCGAAGGTCACTGCGTTCATGACGACTTGGGCTTCCTTCGCGGTGAGGGTTCCCTTGCTGAAGGTGCGCCGTTGGCGGGTGGTGATGCGAACGTCGCGGGGCGGTTCGCCGTCGGTGTCGTGAGTTTCGCCCAGGTGGGGAGCGGTGGGGACGTCGAAGCCCCAGCGGGCGGTGCGTGTGAGGAACCAGCTGAGCTGAGCGGCGGCGGTGCGGTGACCGAGGCGGAAGCTGCGCCTGTCTCCGGCTTCGATGCGTTCCTGCTGCCGCGGGGTGGGTTTGTCGGGCCGGTTGGTGTTCTGGACGGGGTTGGCGGTGAGACGGAAGGCGAAGCTGCGGCCCGTGGCCAGTTGTTGCAGGAGTGGGGTGTAGTCGCGTACGGCGTAGTGCTCACCGTCGGCGGCGGGCCATCCTGCTTGTTCGACGAGGTGTGTCCAGTCGGGTTTGTCGGTGGTGAGGACGAACAGCTGGGGGCGGTGGGGGTTGTCCGCATCGAGTCGCCACAGAGTGCGCTCTTCTGCGGGCAGGCCGGGAATGCCTCCTTGGACCGCGGCGTGCATGGCACGTGGGCTGGCGAGGAGTTTGCGGCTTTCGGCGCGCAGGGGGTTGATGCGGATGCGGGAGAGGAAGGGCATGTCGGTCACCAGCCCAGGAGGGCGAAGGGGTCGTGGCCACCGGTGGTCGAGGGCCGTGAGGGGTCGGGTGTGAGACCAGTAGGAGCTGAGACGTAGGCGTGCCGCGTGCGGCGAGTGGTGTAGGTGCGGTTGGTGGGAGCGAAGGACAGGGGCACGTCGTCGCGGACTTCGTCTCCCGCAGGGTCGTCAAGGGTGACGGGGAGGTCGATGTGGGCGGCGTTGCCGTTCCAGCGTCCCCATCGCTTGCGTACCGCGGGGGATGCCTGCCAGGGCTCCGCACGCAGTACGTCTTCCAGCGTGCCGGTGCGCTGTCCCAGGGCCAGGGGCTGTGTGGGGACGCAAGACCGGCGGCCGAGGGCAAGGGGGAAGGCCGGGTGATGTATGGCGTGTTCGAGGGTGGTGATGAGTTCCTCGGGGCCTTCCACCGCTGCGAGGAAGACGGCGTCCTGGAGGTAGAAGCGCTGGGTGATGTGCGTGTGCTTGGCGGGTGAGGTGGGTTTCTGTCGGCCTTTGGCGGTCACGGCGGCAGACAGAAGTGGCTGGCCTCGGTGGTCGCTGACGGTGTGGTAGTCGCGCAGAAGGCTTCCGGGCTGATCGATGCGGATGCCCAGTCCCAGGCCGGCGAGATCGTCCAGGGCGGCGTGACGCGAGCGGCCGGCGGCTGCGGCGAGCAGGCCCACGACCCCGGATTTCGTGGGCTCGGGTCGGGTCTCACGTCGGTTGAAGGTGCTGCGATCGCCCCAGGACTGGAGTGGGGCGGCGAGCCGTAGTAGGAGGACGGAGGTGGGGTCGGGGGTTGTCACGCCTGCTCCGCCAGGGCGGTGGTGATGCGGTCGCGCAGGGTGGTGCGGAGGTCGGCGAAGGTGACGGATTCACCGAATGCCTGGGTGAGAGTCTCGGTGGTGTCCTTGGTGCGGGGTTCGCGGCCCGTGAAGGTGTGGCTGGCCGCCGCGTAGAGGGGGGTGTCGCCCCAGACCTGGGTGGCGGTGAGGTGTTCCTCGGCGAGGCGGCGCGCGGAGTGCGCCTGGATGCCGGCCTCCGCTGGGACGGGCTCTTCGAAGGCGGAGACCAGGTTGACGGGCTGGTCGGTGCGCACGACGACGGCGACGAGGCTGGGCCGGGTGCGGTGTGCGAAGGAGTTTTGATAACCGGTGGGCACGGACAGCGCGAAGCTGTCGACGAACCGGTCCAGGGCGTCGAGGGCGGCTTCGGTGTCTCCGCCGAGGTTGTCGGTGAGCTGGGCCAGACCGACGGTGGCGTAGCGGTAGAGGGTGGCGGAATTGAAGCCGATGGTTCCGATCATTCCGGCTCCGGTCTCGTCCTTTTCGTTCTGGTCGTCGACTGCGGTGAAGTAGTCGAACTCGAGCTGCGTTTCGTGGGTGGAGAGCGCGTGGGCGACCTGGACGGCGGCGTCGACATTGAGCTTGGGGATGTCGGCGACCATGCGGCCGAACAGGGCGACGCCCACGGGGTGCCCGGTCTTGAAGGTTTCCGCGACGGGCAGCTCCTTGACCGCGTCCGTGAGCGCCTTGTCGTCCATGGCCGCCAGGTCGGTGGCCATCTCCGTGACGAGGGCGGCCACGGCGTCGAGCTGGGCGTTGCCGTAAAAGAGAAGGTAGGCGGTGTCGCCGGCCTTCTTGCCCTGGCTCAGGCCGAGTTGAGCGAGCAGGGCGGCGGCGAGCCGGCCGGCGTCCTCGCGGTCCAGGCCGGTGTTCCGCGCGATCCGGGTGGTGAGTTCACCGGTGAGGCGCTTGGTGCGGGTGGAGCGGTCGGACTCGGGGGCCTGGGCGTCGAAGTGCCGGCGGGTCGCACGTTTCCATGCCTGGGACGAGACGCGGGAGCGGCGGACGCCTCCGTAGATGGCCTCCTTGGGGTTTCCCTGGTCGTCTCGGTTGAGGTTGGCGGGCGGAACGGTCTGGACGACGTGCACGTCGATGTAGAGGCGCTGGGTCATCGGGTTGCTCCAGGTCGTGTGAGTGAGCGGTGGTCGAGCGGAGCCGCGGTCGACACGGACGCGGGTGTGCTGGTGGAGGAGACTGTGTGCGGCTGGGCGGTGGACGCCGGGTCTGCTGCTGGCCTCAGCGGCCGGATCGCGCAGTGGCGGCCGACTGGGTCCAGCCGTAGTAGTCCAGGCCCCAGCGGCGGCGCACGCGGGAGCGGGCCTCGGGCCGGTTCCAGTCGTGCAGGTCGGAGGCCAAGCGGTTGTAGTCGAGAGGCTGCTTGATGTCCTTGAGCTGGGTGACCAGGCCGCGCAGACGCAGCTGCAGCGCCGACATCGAGGTGGCGGAGAACGCCTGCTGGAAGCGGGAGTCGACTGCCTCGTCGCTGGTGCGGTCGTGGCGCCGCAGCTCGAGCATGGCCCGGCCGAGGCCGACTCCGTCTCGGTGCATCGGACGATCCTGGCTCTGCTGGTGCAGCCCGTAGAGCGCGAGCGCGATGTGCTCGGCTTCCTGCTCGGCCGACACCTCCCCGCGACAGGCGGCGAAGTCGTCGACCGGGCAGGTGTAGAACGGGAACATCTCCAGCACGGTGCCGGCGGGGCGCCCCAGGCCACGGCGCAGGACCGCGAGGTCCTCGCCGGGCGGGCGCTGCATGGCCGCGGTGCCGTTCTTGAGTCGCCAGGTGCCGTCCGCGGCGATGTAGCGATGCCAGATTCGCTGCTTCGGAAAGTCTTCTTCGGTCATGTCCGTGTCCAGACGTGATGAGGGGATGCTGTGTGTCGAAGACGCATGGAGGCGTCCCGCAGGACGTGGCGTCGACGGGCCTGGCCAGGGCGTGAGCGCGACGGGCCGCCTCGATCGACGCCTCGTCGTCTACTGGCTGTCAGGTGGGGAGCTGCTGCGCCGGGCGGCGTCTGCCCGGTGGAGAATCTCCGCGCGGCGTTTGAGGAAGGAAGCCTCGGCCAGGGAGACACGGTAGGTACGCTCCGGCTTGCCCTCACCTTGGGAGGCATTTCTTCCCACGAACGCTCCGACGGGGACCGCCTGCAGGAGGCCGTCCGCGACCTCCCAGCTCCGGCGCCAGGCCAGCTGCTCCCAGGCGAGCTGGCCGGCTTCGATACCTTCCAGGTCTTCCACGCCCCTCATACCGGTCAGCAACCGCCGCACCAGTGGGTCGAGGGCGTGCAGAACGAGTTCGCCGGGACGCTGTCCCTTGTCCCAGGGAATGGGGTCGGTACCAAGAGCCCGTCTCAGATCAGCTGAGAGATGGTTGACGGCGGTGGCCAACTGCTCGGCTTGTTCGGCTACTTCGAAGAGGGCGGAGCGGATGTCGCTGTCCGTGTCGAGCGCGGCAAGCGGGAGGGGCAGCGCATCGAACAACACGTCGTCGATGACGGCCAACTGATTGCCGTACGCGATACCTGAGAGTTCCACGCGCAGTGGATACGCCGCGCCGAGATCGAGCGAGAGAGCACCGGCCTGATCCAGGAGCTTGCTCGTGGCGAACCCGCTCGTCTTCTTTCCCGCCTCACGGGACTGCCGCTCGGGCGCGAGGAGCGCGTCGAGTCCGCGCCACGCGGCTTTGCCGGGCTGGAGGCGTACAGGACGACGGGGTGGCGTGGTGCCGCTTTTGCTTCGGCTCGTGACACTGCCGCCGGTCGACTCCAAGCGCCACATGGTGTGGGGCTCGATCTCAGGAATGTGGGGCATCCGGTCCCCCGCGGCGACCAGGACGCGCGTCACCCGCAGCCCTTCGTCGGTGTCCTCCGGCAAGAGCCGGATGCGGCGGGACTGCCAGGTCCACAGGTCCAGGAGTCCTTCGGGTGTCCGCTCCTGCCACTGCGGTGAGCCTGCCGATCGCGGATCCGCAGGTTCACGCCTTCTCCACTGCGGCAGATCGGCCGACGTGGTCGGCGCCCCGACCGGAAGGTTCAGCAGCAGTGTCTCGAACAGTGTGGTCCCGGTCAGTAGGGTGACGCCCATCTGCCCGAGCGGCCCGGTCGGATTCCCGGTGGTCTTGCCCGCCTTCACCTTCGGGTCGCCCACGACGCCCGTTTTGATGGCCGCGGTGTCCCAGCACTGCGTATGCAGCAGCCAGTGCGCAGCCTGCGCAGGAGTGAGCGAGAAGGCATCACCTTCCGTACGCGAAGCGAACAGCGGCACGTTGTTGCCGGTGGCGGCAGTCGCGACGATCAGTCCGGCGTTCTTCGTCTCACCCTTGGCGGTGCGCAGATCGGCAACCTGACCGAAGGGCTGCACCGGATCGAAGAGATCGAACAGTTCGCGATGCTCGTCCAGATACGCCTCGAGCCTCAGACGCTGGTCCCTGGACCAACATCCGGTGGAGAACCAGTCCATCCACTCGCGCTCGTCGGCCGGACGGCCCAGAGCGTCAAGGACCACGGACAGCAGAACCTGCCGGAGCACTGCCGGCCTCTGAGTGGGAAGTTCCACCACCGGATCACCGAACTCGTGCGCCTCCAGCAACGCGGTACGCAGCGAGTACTCCTGAGCTGCTCCCCCCGTGGCCGGCGGTAACAGCAGCCAGGGATCGTCCGTCAGGGAAAAGCCATCAGCCATCAGTCCCCCTTGAATGAAAGCTTCTATGTTTAACGCTAGCAGCGACCAGGAGGAGCCCACATGCTTTCTCCGCAATCAGGTGCGAGAATCCGGCCGTTGGCCCCAGCCACCGGGCTGCGACGGTCCGGGCGCCGGGGATGATCCCCTTCTGTGTTTGCGCAGCGGATCGGGACCCGTCTGGACCCCACGTCACGCGGGGACATCGAGCCGCCGGGTATCAGCCCGGCGGCTCACCACCCCTCGCGGGGACCGCTCACCAGGTTTTATGGCCTACTCATGCCGCAACCCGAACTCGTCGTCGTACGACACCGTGAAATCGCCCAGCCGGGCCCTGCCCGAGGCGTCCAGCACCAGAGCACAGCTCCGGCGCAACCACGGATGCCCGAGCCAACCGGGCAGCGGCCGCAGCTGCGAGGCGGCTTGCGTGAATTTCGGAGGCAGTCGCACCACCGAGCCCAGCACCTCGTCGAGCACATCCGGCGCCACCTCACCGTTGACGCCCAAGGCCCGTCCGGCAAGCGTCCGGAAGACCGCATCGTCCTCGTCCCGGACCACCAGGACGACCTCGACGGATTCGTCCCCGTCGCGCACCGCCGCCTGCAACGAATTTTCGTCACTGCCAGCGGTGGAGCCGCCGTAGTGCAGGCCCGCGAGCGTCCGTCTCTCGTGCTCACCGGGCGCCGTCAGCAAGAACTGCCGCGCGTTCTCGGCGCGGGCCCGGTCCCGGTTCTCCTGTTCCCGGCACGCCTCCTCGCCCGCTTCCCGCCACGTGTCGGGGAGCAACGCCGCATCCGCCCCGTACACCCTCTTCACCAACTCAGGTACGTCACCCGGAACCGACCACGTCTCACCCGCACCGGGCAGCACGGCCGCGGTGCGCAGCAGCAGATGCCGCCCGTAGATCATCTCGCTGGCGAAAGCGAAGGTCGGCTCACGGCCCTCACGTGGCTCGAACCCGGTGACGAACACCTGCGGCACGCGCAGCCCGTCCGGACGCCACGTGTCCTCGTGCCGGTGCAGCCGGCCCACGCGCTGCAGCAGGAGGTCGACGGGTGCCAGATCCGTGACGAGCATGTCGGCATCGACATCGAAGGACTGCTCGGCGAGCTGAGTCGCCACCAGGATCAGCCGGCCGCCCCGGGGCCGCGGCGTCCGCGGCCCCAAAAGTCGCAGGCTCTCCTCCGTCAGGTCAGCACGCCGGGCAACCGTGAACCGAGCGTGCAGGAGGCGTACCTCGTCCTCGCCGAACCGCTCGCGAAGCTCCTCGTAGAGGCTCTGCGCCCGCGCAACGGAGTTGCGGATGACCAGCGCAGTCCCCCCGTCGACGAGCTCACCCTCCAACAGGTCCCCCACTCGCGCATCCGCTTCCCCCTGCAGCCGCTTCCGTTCCTCACGCGAACAACGCGCACCGGGCACCGTCTCGGACACGACACGCACCACCACGCCGAGGTCCTCACGCCAACTGCTCGTCGCATCCGCATGGATCTGCGGCTCCCCCGAGGCTGGCAACCACGCTGCCGTGACACTCGGATAGCCCGGCGGTACGGGTACCTCGACGTGGAGCTCCTCGCGTGACGCGGCACCGGCCAGGTACGCCTCGACAAGAGCTCGACGTTGCTCGGGCGCCAGAGTCGCCGACAGGACGAGCACCGGCACTCCGGCCTGTCCCAGCCAGCGCAGCGCTTCCCGCAGGAACTGGCTCATGTACACGTCGCACGCGTGTACTTCGTCCAGGATCACGACCTTGCCGGCCAAGCCCGCCATCCGCAGCATCACGTGCCGCGTACGGGTAGCCGCGTACAAAAGCTGATCGACCGTCCCGACCACGAACGGGGCCAGCAGTCCACGCTTCGATCCCAGAAACCACTCAGCGGGGGCCTGCCGCTCCTGCGCACCACGCACCTCGGGCTCGACGCCGTACGGGTCGTCACCCAACCCGAACTCGTCCACTCCGCAGAATGCCTCGTCCGCGTACTCCCCAGCCTCCTCCAGCAGAGCTTTCCACTCCCGGTTGAACGCCCTCTTGCCGTGCAGCAGCACCACCCGAGACGCAAGGTGCCCTTCGATCGCCTGCACCCACCGGCGTGTACGGGTGAACATGGGATCACTGGTCGCCTGGGTCGGCATCCCCACGAACACACCATCCGCGCCGAACCGGGCAGCCAGGACCTCCGCCGCAGCCTGAGCGGCTTCCGTCTTGCCCTCACCCATCGGCGCTTCGACCACCACGATTCCCGGACCGCCCATTCGGCGAACCGCCTCGACCACCATGGCCTGTGAGGGCCGCGGCGCGTACCCGAACCGGTCCAGGAACGCCTCCGGTCCCGGCACGGTCAAAGTCCCCCAGCCGCCTTGCAGCCCCAGAGCCTTCCACGCCGACACCGCCCGCCCCCGGGAAGTTTCCAGACTGACCAGCCGCAAATCGTCCATGCCCACGAAAAAGCGCTCGTCACTCGCGATCCAGTCCGCCATGACCACCAGACCGCTGAGTTGCAGCTGAAGCGCCCTGGACGGAACCTCCACGGGCTCCACCTCGCCGAGCCCTTCGAACCCGACCTCTCGGGTGAACACGTCGAGCACGGCTTGCTGGACCTGCCGCCAGGCACCTCTCCCTCTCAACTGTCCTTTTGCCGAACGCGGCTCCTGAACATCCCGCAGCGACGGGAACGCGCCATGGTGGCCGGCCACCAGCGGCCACACCCAGTCCAGTTGCTCCGCATCCCACGCGGCCTCGCTCAGTATCTCTCGCGTCATCAACCCGCCCGCCCAGTCGTGACGCCACCTCTTCTGCTGCTTCGCTCCTGCCAGAGCAGCCGCCTCCACCCACGTCAGCCCCGACCTGCGCACAGTCTCGGCGCCCTCGGGCCACAGACGCTGATGCGTCGGCGTCGCCTTCCCGCAGTCGTGAACTCCGCACAACCAGGCTAATAACCGCCGCCCTCGTCCCGGGCCGCCCGCTACCTCATCCAGCGCCGCTCGCGTCGAACCCGCGAGAAAGCCGTCCCACAGCAGCTCGGCAACTGCCGCAGTGTCCAGAAGGTGCGCAAGCAGAAGGTTCGTCTTGCCTCCTGCCCGCTCTCGCGACTTACCCCACAACGTCTCCAGCGCCCGCACCACAACCGGCTCGTAACGCCCGCTTAATTCCCGAACATCCACTGTGCCCCCACGTACCCACCAGAGCTGGGTGCCAGACCTTATAGGCCACCACTGACAAAAGGGCCTGGCCTGCGGAAACAATCAGTTCTTCCTGACTTGAACGGCTGACGGTCGGGCTCGTGAGGAGTGTGCCTTCCAGTGCAGGGTGACCTGCTGCCAGCGGCGATCACTCTCGTGGCGGTGGAGCATTCCCGCAGGCGCAGGGTCGACTCGGAGAAGTCCCGGTACCGGTCCCCGTGGAATGGAGCATCCCCGCGGGCGCGGGGTCGACGTTGTAGCGCTCGTTCACGAGCCGGTACGTGGCGGAGCATCCCCGCGGGCGCGGGGTCGACGGCAACATGCTCACCCGCCACGCCCCCGACACCGGAGCATCCCCGCGGGCGCGGGGTCGACCCAGTAGAGGGTGGGCGCGTGCATCTTGTCGGCGGAGCATCCCCGCGGGCGCGGGGTCGACGACCCACCGTGCTACATCAAACCCCTCGAGAGTGGAGCATCCCCGCGGGCGCGGGGTCGACACGACGTTCTTCGTCGGTGCCGCAGTGGGGTACGGAGCATCCCCGCGGGCGCGGGGTCGACTCCGGTGTGGCCGTCTCCGGGCCGCACCCCGAAGGAGCATCCCCGCGGGCGCGGGGTCGACCTGGGCCCTCTTCTTCAGTGTCATGCTGCCATCGGAGCATCCCCGCGGGCGCGGGGTCGACTAAGTGCAAGGACTGTGGGTTGGTCGCTCCACCGGAGCATCCCCGCGGGCGCGGGGTCGACCGCGCGGGGCGACGGCCGGAAGGATGCCGTCGCGGAGCATCCCCGCGGGCGCGGGGTCGACCCCCAAGGACCCTGTTCCGCCGGGACCCACGCCGGAGCATCCCCGCGGGCGCGGGGTCGACCGCCTTGTAACGGACCGCCCCGCTCAGGTGCGCCGGAGCATCCCCGCGGGCGCGGGGTCGACACTTGCTGAGCAGGGACGTTACCAAGCAGGTTAGCTGTTTTCATTCAGTCCCCTCTTGGGAGGGGACGCCAGGACCAGTTCAGCAACATCGACAGGACGCCGTCAGTCGCCGCCGGTAGTAACTCACCGTGCCCACCGCGGACCGACCGAGCAAACTCCTCCCGCAAAAGGCCGACAGAGGCGCCGGCCCAGTCCTCCGGGACGTGGAGACTACCCGGACGCGTCTGCTCCCGAGCCGATGTCGAAGCTGCGGGTCCTCTGATCCTGCTGTCGAGCGCCAGTCGCACTCTCCGACTGCCGCCCACGTGACCTTCGCAGCCGCAAGGTCGATACTGCCTCTGTAGGACCCCGGTCAGCACGCCGTCGATCCGTCGCAGAATCTGACGTGACCTCATCAAAGTCAGCATCAGTACCGCCACTACCCGCTCCCGACCGCTACGGACCGCCAAGATCGAACAGTAACCGAACCACTCTGACCAGCGAAAACACAGGTCAAAGGCCACCTGCTAAGCCCATCAGGAGACACCCATGAAGATGCTCATCAACGTCCCGGAGACCGTGGTCGCCGATGCCTTGCGGGGGATGGCCGCGGCGCATCCCGATCTTGCGGTGGATGTGGAGAACCGGGTGATCGTCCGGCGGGACGCTCCCGTGGCCGGGAAGGTGGGTCTGGTCTCCGGCGGGGGCTCCGGACACGAGCCGCTGCACGGCGGGTTCGTGGGGCCCGGGATGCTCTCGGCCGCCTGTCCCGGGGAGGTGTTCACCTCTCCCGTGCCCGACCAGATGGTACGGGCGGCGGCCGCCGTGGACAGCGGTGCCGGGGTGCTGTTCGTCGTGAAGAACTACACCGGTGACGTACTCAACTTCGACATGGCCGCCGAGCTGGCCGAGGACGAGGGCATCCAGGTCGCGAAAGTACTGGTCGACGACGATGTCGCGGTGACCGACAGTCTCTACACCGCGGGCCGGCGCGGCACCGGTGCGACGTTGTTCGTGGAGAAGATCGCGGGCGCGGCGGCCGACGAGGGACAGCCGCTGGAGCGGGTGGAGACCCTTGCCCGGCAGGTCAATGAGAACTCCCGCAGTTTCGGCGTGGCCCTGACCGCCGTCACCACGCCCGCCAAGGGCAGCCCCACCTTCGACCTGCCGGCGGGCGAGCTGGAGCTGGGCATCGGCATCCACGGCGAACCGGGCCGGGAACGGCGGCCGATGATGACCTCGGGCGAGATCGCCGAGGTGGCGGTCGACGCGATCCTCGACGATCTCACGCCGCGCAATCCGGTCCTGGTCCTGGTCAACGGCATGGGGGGGACCCCGCTGCTGGAGCTGTACGGCTTCAACGCCGAGGTGCAGCGGGTACTCGGGGAGCGGGGTGTCCCCGTCGCACGGGTACTCGTCGGCAACTACGTGACGTCGCTCGACATGGCGGGGGCCTCGGTCACCCTGTGCCAGGTCGGCGAGGAGACACTGCGGCTGTGGGACGCCCCGGTGAAGACCCCGGGACTGCGCTGGGGCATGTGAGGAACACCGGGTAGAGGGTTCACAGGTCCTAGTACGCGAGGAGTTCCAGTGCTCGATGCCGACTTCTTCCGCCGTTGGATGGCGGTGACCGCCGCCTCCGTCGACCGTGAGGCGGAGCGGCTCACCGCTCTCGACTCCCCCATCGGTGACGCCGACCACGGCAGCAACCTCCAACGCGGGTTCAGTGCGGTGCGGGCCGCGCTGGACAAGGAGCCGCCCGTCACGCCCGGTGCCGTGCTCACCCAGGCCGGGCGGCTGCTGATCTCGACGGTGGGCGGCGCCTCGGGGCCCTTGTACGGGACGCTGCTGCGCCGCACCGGCAAGGCGCTCGGTGACGCCGCCGAGGTGAGCAGGGAACAACTGGCCGAGGCCCTGCGCACCGGGGTGGACGCGGTGCGGCAGCTCGGAGGTGCGGCGCCGGGCGACAAGACGATGATCGACGCGCTGGTGCCCGCGGTGGACGCGCTCGGCGACTCCTTCGCCGCGGCACGGGCCGCCGCCGAGGAGGGTGCGGTGGCCACGACGCCGTTGCGGGCCCGCAAGGGCCGGGCCAGTTACCTGGGTGAGCGGAGCATCGGACACCAGGATCCCGGGGCCACCTCGTCGGCCCTGCTGATCGCGGGTCTCACCGACGCCTCCGAGGCCGCCGGGGACGGGGAGCCGTCCGGTGGGTGACGGCGGGAAGCTGGTGGGCATCGTCCTGGTGTCACACAGTGCTCAGGTGGCGGCGTCCGTGGCCGAGCTGGCCAAGGGCCTGGCGGGCGCCGGCAGTGCGGTGCCCGTGGCCTGCGCGGGCGGCACGGAGGACGGAGGTCTCGGTACGAGCGCCGGCCTCGTCGCCGCCGCGGCCGCGTCCGTCGACCGCGGCGTCGGGGTCGCCGTCCTGACCGACCTGGGCAGCGCGGTGCTCACCGTGAAGGCGCTGCTCGCCGAGGGCGGCGAACTCCCGGAGGGCACCCGGCTGGTGGACGCGCCCTTCGTGGAGGGCGCGGTCGCCGCGGTGGTCACGGCCTCCACCGGAGCGGACCTCGCGGCGGTGGAGGCCGCGGCGGCGGAGGCGTACACCTACCGGAAGACCTGACGGGCACGGGTGCGGCGGAAGGTACCGGGCGGGCGGTTCGGTCGGGCGGTTCGGTTCAGCCGCCGTGCACGAACCGCCGGGCCAGTTCCTCCCCCGCCGCCACCGCGGCCTTCCGGTCCTCGAGGGGAGTCACCCGGCTGCCCCTGAACACGATGTAGGTGACACCGGAGGGTGTCCCGCCGCTCCGCGGGTCGGGATCGATGCCGAGTGCTTCGGCCGTCGCGTAGGAGGCCTCGCCGATGATGTCGGCGGGGCCGGTGTCGCCGACCACCGCGTACCGCACCTGGTGGCCGTACACGACGGCCACCACCGAGCCGCCGCGGACACCGTGTGCCCGGTAGTCCCAGAGCGCGCTCGGCACCGGCACCACCACGAAGGGCAGGGTCGCGGAGTTCAGCGGACGGCCGTCGGACTGCGCGAACGCCGTGGAGGCGGAGAAGTACGGGTCGGTGGCCGTACTGCAGCGGGCACTGGGCTGTCCGTCGCAGTCGATGTCCATGTCGGCCTTCCAGAACACGGCACCGCCGGTGCCGCACACCGGGATGGTGGCGGGGGCGCCCCGGTCGCTCCGGTACATGCCGCGGGAGACGGGGGTGCAGTCACGCACCGCGGCCAGGAGGTCGGCGGCGTCCACGGAGCCTTCCTGTTGCGCGGCCGGTGATTCCGAACGGGCCTGCGACGGGGAGCTGTGCGACGAGGTGCTGTGGAGCATCGTGGGGGTGAGCACGGCGACGCCGGCCACGGCCAGTGCGAGCGGCTGGACGGGTATCACGGTTGACGGGCCTCTCGTGGGGGACACGGACGGGCACTCGGCCTTGGCCCAATCTCGTGCCGGGCCCCTGGCGCGGCCACCTCAACAGGGCCGTACGGTGCATGTCCGGCCGCCGGGCGGTGGGCCGGGAGCTCGAGCCGGCGCCGTGTCCGTAGGCGGCGGGGGTGTCGCCGGATCCACGGCACCACCCTCTTGATGTGGTCGCGTCACCCACGCCACCATGCATCCGGGCTATTGGTCCGGACCATTCTCGTGTGCCGTCGGAAGGCAGAGTCGTGCGAAGTGTTCCCGCTGCCGTTGCCGTGCCCCCGCGCCGCCCTCTCCCGCCACGCGGTGGTGCGCTCCGCTCGTCCTTCCCGCTCCGCGGTGCGCTCGTGCCGGTCCTTCTCCTGGCCGTCTCCTGCGGCGGCGGGTCCGGAGCCGGCAACGGGGGCGGCGGACGGCCGCCCGGCCACCTCCGTCGTCCACGGCGGACAGGCACCGCGCGACCGGGTGGCCTACAGCTTCCACGCGGGACGGGAGGCGGGGGTCAGCCATCGGGTTCGGATCCGGGCCGGACTGCCGGACGGGACCTGGGGCGGATTCTCCGCGGAGCGCACGGTGACGACGGGTCCGAGGCGCTGAGCCGAACGGTCCGGGCCGGTCCGGGCGGCGGGGCCGACCGGGCGGCGGGCGTCGTCACCTGCCCGGCGGCGGCCGGAATGCGCCGCGGACCGGGTGCGCATTGGCTGGGCCCGTGGCAGCACGGGCGCTCCCCGACCCTCGGCGGCGCAAGGGATGTACCGCCGGCCGTGCCGCCGGAAGGCAGTTCACATGCGCTACTCGAAGTCTCTGGCCCGTTCCGCTCTGACCGTCGCAGCCGCCGCCGCGCTGCCCCTGGCGCTGGCCGGCCCGGCCGCCCCGGGTCCCGGCATCTCCGTGAGCACGACCGGTTCGACCGTCTCCGTGACGACCACCGCGTGCGCCCAGCTCAACGGCAGCTGGGGCACCGCGTCCCTGCTCGGCAGCAACCAGTCGAACTTCTCCGAGGGCCGTCAGGTC
>NZ_BBNN01000061.1 GCF_000829695.1 Streptomyces sp. NBRC 110035
CGCGCACGCGGACGAGTCCGGGGTGCGGGTCGCGGGCAAACTGCACTGGCTGCACGTGATGTGCACCCACCTGGTCACCTTCTACGGCATCCACACCAAGCGCGGCCGAAAGGCCATGGACGACCTCGGCGTCCTGCCCGCCTTCACCGGCATCCTGGTCACCGACGCCCTGGCCTCCTACACGGTCCACGGCGACGCCGCGGCCCTGTGCGGCGCGCATGCCCTGCGCGAGCTGATCGCGGTGACCGAGGACAAGCACCACGACTCGGCCTGGGCCCAGGCGGTGATCGACGTCCTGATCGACGCCAAGGACGGCGTCGCCCTCGCCCTGGCCGACGGACACGACGCACTCGCTCCCGAAGTGCCGGCCGGCTTCCAGGACCGCTACCGCCAGGCCACGTTGTGCGGCATCGCAGCCCACCCCTATACCGGTACCGGGCCCCGGTCCAAGGCCCGCGCGCTGGCCGAGCGACTGCGTGACCGCACCCGGGAGTACCAGCGGTACATGGTCAACTTCGGCGTCCCCTTCGACAACAACCAGGCCGAACGAGACCTGCGGATGATCAAGGTGCAACAGAAGATCTCCGGATCCTGGAGGACTCTGACCGGCGCGAGGCGCTTCGCCCGGATTCGCTCCTACATCTCCACCGTCCGCAAACACGACATCAACCCACTCGCTGCCCTACACGACCTCTTCGCCGGACGGCCATGGATGCTGCCTACAACCAGCTGAAATCCCTGAACAGTCACCCTACGCGACGCTGTTCATCATGGTCGTGTCCCTGATATCTGTGTATATCGCAGACATGGCGCGCGAGGACCTTGCTTTTCAGCAGCGGGGTGAGGAAGTCACGGCCACCGTTGTCGGGGAGTGGCGAGACGCCGCTGAGGGGCGCAAGGCGCGTGACTACAACTACGCGTTGGAACGGCAGGACGGCGCCACGGTTCCCGGTCCCGCTGTGAAAGAGACGTCCGACTGATATGGCGTCGGTCAGGACATCACGGAGATCGAGGATCCCGAGGGGAAACTGCGCCCTCGGACACGCGGCCAGGCAGACGCCATCGGCGAGGTGATCGGCTCAGCGGCGTCCGCGCTCGCGGCACTTGGCTCCGTCGGCTGGATGACCTGGCGAGGCTCGCACACCGTGAGGAGCCGCGATGCCCGCAAACGGGGCCCGGACCGGCGTGCATCAACGGGCTTTGAGCCAGAGCACGTTCGCTGACAGTAGGCGCTCATACGCAATTCGGGGTGTCAGTTCCCGAGGCCTTGAGAAGTCTTCTCTGGCCGGCTCTGCATTCTCCTGGACTGGGGGAAGGTGAAAGCAGCCCCGGGCCTGGCCCCGCCCGTCACTTACCTTTCTCCGCTGCGCGACTTTCCGGAGCGCTGATCACCGGTTGATGGACTGGATTTCTTGGACCGTAACTGCCTGGTCGTTGCCGAAGGTGCCCTCGGGCAGGTCGCCGCCTGCGCCGCCGGTGCCGGTCCAGGCGATTTCCCAGGTGATGGTGGCCTGGAGATCGTAGGTGCCGTCGCCGGAGGAGCGGAGGTACGTGATGCCGCAGGGCGGAGTCCGGTCGGCCTTGCCCTTGGCGTAGGGCTCACCGATGGATCCGTCGGTGTTGATGGCGCACTCGCCGGAGGCCGGGTAGGTCTCGGCGTCCTCGGTGCCCGGCTCCAGTGTGAGGGACACCGGTTTGGCGGTCGTCGTGGCCTGGATGGCGAAGCCGGGGACGTTGATGGCCGCCGTGGCCTGGACTTCGTCGAAGACGGCTTTGTCGAGCCAGGCCCAGGTCGGCAGATTCACCTTCGTGGTCTCCTCGGGGGCGAGGCTTACCTCGGTGTCGGGGAGCTGCATGTGCTGGTAGGCGAGGGCGGCGAGTATCTCCGGGGTGATGGCCTCCTCGTACTGGGGCGGCGGGGCCTCGCCGTTGTCGACCCAGAAGGGAAGGTCGTTGCAGGAATTCCGCTTGAGCAGGTCGGGTTCGTTGGGATTCTCGACGGCGGCCCAGAACATCCCCTCGCCGTCCCTGTCGACGTTGTAGTCCTTGTAGCCGGGTGTGTCGGTCCAGCCGTACTCGTCCTCGTAGTGGCGCTGCAACTCGCTGAGAGCTGCACCTGTGTGGCCGCCCATGCCGGGCGCATTCATCTGGCTCTTGATGTCCTTGGACATCTTCTTCTTGAAATCCTCGGCGCCGAGGTATGGCGCGTACCAGCAGGGTGGTGGCGTCCATTTGACGTCGGAGGACGTCACGTTGCCGGTGCTGCCGTTCTTGGCGACGGATCCGGAGTACGTAATCCGGGCGGCGGCGTAGATGCCGGTGTCGTCACTGCCACCCGACTGTTCTGTGTTGGAGCCCTGGGTGTTGCTCGGCTGTTCTCCCGCGTAGGCCGGTTTCGCGAGGGCGACGCCCAGGGCCAGCGTGAGGGCGGCCGCGCCGGTGCTGAGGGCTGTACGCCGTGACCTGGTCACTGGCACTTCGCCGCCTTTGCCTCGACGTACACCTTGGACGCCTGCCACAGACCTTCTCCGGTGCGGAGCTTGACCATGATGATCTTGAAGTAGTCGAAGTCCGTGATGCTGGGCGTGCCCTTCAGAACCTTTCCGGTCTTGACCTCTTTGGAGTAGAACTTGCTTGAGTCCACGCAGAACGCGACCTCCACGGAGTTGCCGTTTGACGCGGATCGGGTGGTGGCCTGGTAGTGGCGCCGGGTGCCGGTTGCCGTCCAGCCGCCTTCGAGTCTGGCGTCGATCTGCGTCTTCGCGTACTTCAGGCCATCGCCTGTCGAATAGGCGACCAAGGCTGCGTCCTCGGTCGTGCGCTTGTCGACGCCCCGGTAGATGGCACGGAAGAAGTTGGCCGCGTCGGACATGGCAGCCGCCTCATTCCGGTCCTTCGGCTTCCCCCAGTCGAAGACCAGGTTCATGTCCGCGGGCAGGGACACGTCCACGCCGTCCGGCTTGTCCTCTGCCGGTGCTCCCGAGGGCTCCGCCGACTTCGTCGGCGCCCCTGTGTCCTGGTCGGCGCCGGCGATCTTGTCAGCGGTCTTCCCGCTGTCGTCCCCGCCCCCGCAGGCGGTCAGAAGCAGGCTTGCGGCGGCGGCGAACGCGGCAGCAACGGGCAATGAGCGGCGCTTCACAGTGACTCCCCGTGAGACAGATGTGCAGTCAAGGGCAATGACGGTATCGGTGTGGTTCTCGGTTTCGCCACCGCGAACCTGTGCGGCCTGCACTGTGCGCAACTCCGGACGGTGGCACAGCTGTCGGCGCCCATGCCCGCGAGTCCGCCGCGGCTTCAGCCGGGGTGTGTGCCCTCTCCCGCTCGGTGCTCTCCTGGAGCCCTCAGCGCCGGGTGCCGGCCGAGGGGGCCGCCGTGTCGTCGGGACGGAGTGGTGGCGGCTCGGCCGTCGGCGGAGCCGTTCTCGTCGACGATCCGGTCGGAGCCCTGGGCGTTGCGTCGATGGGGGCCGGCACGCTGGCCGGGGCGGTGGTCGGGGTCTGCGGGACGGGGGTGGGGTGGACCGCCTCCTGCGCTGTACTCGGGGCCGGGTTCGGTGTCCGGGTCGGCGCGGCGGACGGGGTCGGCACGGTGGACGGTGTCGGCGCGGTGGCCCGGCTGGTTGCGGGCGGCGGTGGGGCCATGGGGGGTGCCGAGGGGCCGGGGGCGTCGGAGGTCGACAGGCGCAGCGGCAGTACGACGAGGGCGGCGACACCACAGGTCACGGCGGCACCGGCGGCCCCGCGCAGCAGTTTGCGGCGGGCCGCGCCGCGACGGATCGCCCGGTAGCGGCCGGGTGGTGGGCCGAGGTGCTCCGAGGGGGGACGCAGGATGACGGCGAGCGGGTCGTCGGGGTCGAAGTCCGGGCCCTCGTCAGAGTGTGTGATCAAGGCTTCTCCTCAGGTGGACGCGGAGCAGTTCGCGGGCCGCGTGGAGGTCGGCCTTGACGGTTCCTTCCTTGCGTCCGGTCAGGACGGACACCTCCCGGATCGGCATGTCGGCGTAGTAGTGCAGCAGGATCGGGACGCGCAGGCGCTCCGGTAGTGCCTGCACGAGCAGTCGCACCGACGGGTCGGCCTGTTCGGGCTGTGAGCTCAGGGAGGCCTCCGTGGTGGCCCGGCGCACGGCCCGGCGTTCCCGCTCCAGTTTGCGCCAGTGGTCCTGGACGAGGTTCGCCGCGGTGACGTAGAGGAAGCCCCGCGGTTCCGACACGGTGGTCCAGCGGGCCCACAGCCGTGTGAACGCCTCCGAGGCGATCTCGTGGGCCGTCTCGTCGTCGTCGACCAGCCGGCGGCACCAGCCGGCGAGACGCGGGTAGAGGGCGGCGAACAGCTCGGACGCTGCCTTCTCGCGGGACCGTTTCAACGTTCTCCGTGTTCTCCGTGGTCGTGAGGGTGTTCGTGAGGACGTGTCGAAGACCCCGGGTCACCGGGCCGGGGTCCGGTGACCCGGGGTCCGGGGTCCGGTGGGCGGCTCAGGTGTCCGGGCCGGCGGAGCCCGGCGCCGCGAAGGCGATCACGTTGTCGAGGTATGTGTCACCGACGCGTCGGCCGCCGCACGTGATGAGCCGCAGCTCCGGCCGGTCGACGTTCCCGTACACCTCGTCCGACGGGAACTCCGCCTTCGCGACCCTCCGCACCGAGGTGACGGTGAACACCGCCGTCCTGCCGTTCTCCAGGCGTGCCTCGATCCGGTCGCCCCGGTGCAGTGCGGACAGATGCCGGAAGACCCCGTCCCCGTGGGACCCGACCGTGACGTGGCCGACGATCACCGACGGTCCGGTCTGCCCCGGCGTCGGCGAGTGCTCGTACCAGCCCGCCGGGTCGTGCGCCGTGATCGGAGGCACCTGCATACTGCCGTCCGGGGCCAGGCCCAGTCGCATGACGGGGGTGTCGACCCCGATGGCCGGGGCCGGGATCCGCAGCCGGAGCGGGACGGACCGCCCGTGCGCGGGCGACGACTTCGCGGGAGGCCGGGCAGGGGACGCCGTGCTTGCGGTGCCCGTGCCCGTGCCCGTGTCTGCGTCCGTGTTCCGCTCGGCCGGATGGCCGCCACAGCCCGCGAGCAGCGAGGTCAGGGCCGCAGTGGTGAAGGCGCGCCTGGAGAGCGTGCTCATGCCCCGGTCGCACGCCGACGACGCACGAGGAAGGCCGCGCCGGCGACCAGGGCGACCGCCGTGGCGGCGCCCCCGCCGGCCAGCGCGCCCTCGTTCCCCGAGCCCGACACCGTGGGCGTCACACCGGTGTCCGGCGCTCCGTCGGGCACGACGGGAACCTGGGCCCGAGGCGGCTCGGTGCGAGGGGCGGGGGTCGCGTTGGTGGCTTCGGGAGGGGCGGGGGTCGCGTTGGTGCCGGGGGCCGGGGCAGGGGTCGCTTCCTGGCGCGGAGGTTCGGTGGCGGCCCGGGTGGGTGCCGGGGTCGGGGGCCCTCCGTCGGCGAACGCGGGCACCGCGCCCGCCAGGACGACGGTGCACGCGAGTGCCATGGCACTGAGGCCGGTTCGGCGCATGAATCGCTCTCTTCCGTCGGTCCGCCCGCCCGGTGGGCGCGGCGGGCTGCGTCGCGGATCGAGCGGAGAGACGAGGTGGCGGAAGAGCGGGTTGTAAAGAGGAGGCAAAGTCCTGCGGCCGGGTCTGTTGCCGGACTTGAACCCGTGGCCTCGGTTCGCAGGGAGGGAAGGGTGCGCGCTGGACGGTCAAGTCGATTGACGCCGACAACGGTTCGCGTGAGCGAGTCGTGCGGGGTTCATGGGTGGGGTGTGACGGGTCGGGTGGTCGGCGGGCTCGGCGCTTCGCCGGCGCACAGGGGTTGAGCTGCGCCCTGGTGCAGTTCCCAACGGGGTTGTCCAAGGGTGAAATTGCAGATCAGTAACGGTGTGTCATGTGGTGTTCGTGACGTTGGGTGTGCCTTGAGGGGCTGATGTGTGACTGGTACGGTGCGATGGCTTGACACTCACCTCGACGCTGGCTGTTTGCCCAGGTCGGCCTGGCAGGTCCGACCGCGTCCCGCATGTCCGTGCGCGAGCGGACGTGGGTGAAGTGTCCTGATTTTCGAGATACTTGACAGACATCGTCTTGGGTGTACGGGGGAGCGGTTGCGTGAAGATCCAGGAGCGTACGGGGGCGGGTGCGGGACGTTCCGCTGCTCCGGCTCAGCCGTCGGTCGGTGACCGGCTTCCCACTCCGCCTCGCGAGCGTAAACCCGCGTTGGCCGCGCTCGCGGTGCTGCTGATCCTGGTGGGCGCGCTCGGTGCCACGATGCTGGTGCTCCAGGTCGGGGACCGGATCGAGGTCGTCAAGGTCACCAAGGAGATCCCGGCGGGACAGGCGGTCAACGACGGCAGCGTCGAGTCCGTGCTCGTCGTCGACGATCCGGAGATCAACTACATCCCGTGGACCCAGCTGTCCGCGCTGAAGAAGCTCAAGGCCGTCAGCACCATCCCGGCCAACGTCGTCGCCGTCGGCGACATGTTCGGTGACGGGGCCAAGATCCCGGACGGCAAGTCCGTCGTCGGCCTGTCCCTCAAGGAGGGGCAGTACCCGGCCGGGATCGAGGGCGGCGACATCGTCACCGCGTACCGCGTCGGGGGCGCCGGGTCGAGCTCCGGGGGCGAAGCCGACGAGGACGGCGGCTCCGCGGCGGGCAGCAGCAGTTCCGTGATCGCCGAGCAGGCTCGCGTGGAGTCCGTGCCCAAGCAGAGGGGCGACAGCGGCATGGTCAGCAGCGCCAACCTGCCCGTGACGCTGGTCGTCGACAGCGCTCGGGCCGCGGCGCTGACCCAGGCCGCTTCCAACGGCGAGGTGGCACTCGTCCTCGTTCCTGGCAATTAGAAGGCGGCACCCCACTCATGGCCCTGATCGCCCTCGCCGCCGACAAGGGTTCCCCCGGCGTCACCACCGCGGCCGTCGCTCTCGCGGCGGTCTGGCCGCGGCGTGTGCTGCTCGCCGAGACCGACCCGGCGGGCGGTGACCTCGTCTACCGCAGCGCCGCCGCCCACGGCGGACCGCTCAACCCCAACACCGGCATGCTGTCCATCGCCGCCACCGCGCGGCGCGGGCTCGTGCCCGACCAACTGTGGGACCACGTACAGCCGTTGAGCGGCGGACTCGAAGTGCTCGTCGGACTCGGCAACTCCGAGCAGGCCGCAGGCCTCACCGGACTGTGGCCGACCCTCGGGCAGGCCTTCGCCTCCCTCGCCGACTCCCCGCACGCGGCCGCCGACGTCGTCGCCGACTGCGGGCGGATCAGCGGTGACACGCCGGCGGTCGAGCTGTTCCCGCACGCCTCCCTCGTCCTGCTCGTCTCCCGTACCGAACCGGAGGCCCTCGCCCGGGTCCGGGACCGTGCCGCCGCCCTGGCCGGCAGGCTGAACGGCGGTTCGCGGGTCGCCGGGCCGGGCGGCCCCGTGGTCGGTGTCGTCCTGATCGCCGACACCGGCAGCGCGGCCAAGCTCGCCTCCCAGGTCAACGACATGCTCGTGCACGCCCGGACCGGCGCCCGCGTGGTCGGCACCCTCGCCGACGACCCGGCCGGCGCCGAGCAGCTGGCAGGCCGCAGGCGGGGCCGGCTCGACAAGTCGCTGCTCATCCGCACCGCCCGCAAGGTGACCGCCGACCTGTACCAGCAGTACGGTGCCGCCTGGACGGCCTCCGCCCACGCCGCTCAGCCCCAGCCGCATCAGCCCCAGCAGGGGCAGTACGCACCGCAGAGCCAGCCGGGTCAGGCCGGTCGGCCCGGCGGGGCGGCCGTGCAGGGCCGGTCCGACGGCCGTGCCGCCGGAGCCGGGCGATGACCGCTGTCGACCACCAACTGGTCAAGCGGTTCCGTCAGGACGCCGGCGACCGCATCTCCGAACAGCGCCGCCTCGACCAGGTCAACGGTGTCACGCCGATGTCCACCGAGGACGAGCGCCAGTTCGCGCGGGCCGTCATAGCGCAGATCCTCGAGGAGCACGCCCGCTCCGAGATCAACGCGGGCCGCACACCGCTGGACGCCGAGACCGAGGAGCAGTACGCGGCCGCCGTGCACGCCGCGCTGTTCGGCGTCGGGCGGCTCCAGCCGCTGCTCGACGACCCCGAGGTCGAGAACATCGACATCAACGGCTGCGACCAGGTGTTCGTCGGCTACGCGGACGGCCACGAGGTGCAGGGCGAGCCCGTCGCCGAGACCGACGAGGAGCTCATCGAGCTGATCCAGGTGCTCGGCGCGTACTCCGGTCTCTCCTCCCGGCCCTTCGACTCCGCCAACCCGCAGCTCGACCTGCGGCTGCCGGACGGGTCCCGTCTCTCCGCCGTCATGGACGTGACGAGGCGCCCCGCGCTGTCCATCCGGCGGGCCCGCATGGGCAAGGTGTTCATCTCCGACATGGTCGGAAACGGCACGCTCACCCCGGAGCTGGGGCACTTCCTGGCCTGCGCGGTGCGCGCCCGCAAGAACATCATGATCGCGGGAGCCACGAACGCAGGCAAGACGACGCTGCTGCGCGCCCTCGCCAACGAGATCCCGCCGCACGAACGTCTCATCACCGTCGAACGGGCCCTGGAACTCGGTCTCGACTCATTCCCGGAACTCCACCCGAACGTCGTGGCGTTCGAGGAGAGGCTGCCCAACTCCGAGGGACAGGGCAGCATTTCCATGGCCGAGCTGGTGCGCCGGTCCCTGCGCATGAACCCCTCGCGGGTCATCGTCGGTGAGGTGCTCGGCGACGAGATCGTGACGATGCTGAACGCGATGTCGCAGGGCAACGACGGCTCGCTGTCCACGATCCACGCCAACAGCTCCAGCGAGGTCTTCAACCGCATCTCGACGTACGCCCTGCAGGCGACGGAGCGACTGCCCATCGAGGCCAGCCAGATGCTGATCGCGGGCGCGGTGAACTTCGTCGTCTTCCTCGAGCGGCGCAACGAGTTCCAGAACGGCGGCCGGCTCCAGCGCATGGTCACCTCCGTCCGCGAGGTCAACGGCGTCGACGGACGCGTCCTGTCCAGCGAGGTGTTCGCCCAGTCGCCCGACGGCCGGGTCGTGCCGCACGCCCCCATCGCCTGCCTGGAGGAACTGATGGCCTACGGCTACCGCCCCAGCGGAACGTGGGGGTGATGATCCGGTGACCCGTACGACGACCACGGACCTCCTCGCCGCTGCTGCCGACATCGCTGCGGCCGGTACCGCTGCTGCCGACCCCGCCGCGGCCGGCACCGTCGCTGACGCCGCGGCCCTCACCGCTGCCGCCGACCCCGCTGCCGCCGGTACTGCTCCCGACATCGCCGCGGCCGGCACCGTCGCTGACGCCGCGGACCTCACCGCTGCCGCCGGCTCGCTCGGCTCGATGGGCGGACTGTTCTCCACCACCGTCCTGTACGCGCTCGCGTGCGGTATCGCCGTCGGCGGCGGACTCGCCCTCCTCGCCGTCGCCGTGCGCGGACTGCCCGCCAAGCCCGAACACGAGAAGCAGAAGGCGAGCGCGCGTGCCGCCGAGCTGATCCGGTTCGCGGGGCAGCGCGGCTCCCTCGCAGCGATCGTCGGCCTGGCCGTGCTGCTGCTGACCCGCTGGACCGTCGCCGGTGTCGCCGCCGCCGTCCTCGTCTTCTTCTGGGACCGTCTGTTCGGCGGCGCCGCGGAGGAACGGGCCGCCATGCGGCGGGTGGAGGCGCTGGCCTCCTGGACGGAGTCGCTGCGCGACACCATCGCCGGCGCGGTGGGTCTCGAGCAGGCGATTCCGGCGTCGGCGCGGGCCGCCGCGCCCGTCCTGCGCCCCCATCTCGACGCGCTCGTCGACCGGTTGCGCTCCCGCACCCCACTGCCCGAGGCGCTCCAGCATCTCGCCGACGAGATCGACGACGCCTCCGCCGACATCATCGTCGCCGCGCTCATCCTCAACGCCAAGCTGCGCGGCCCCGGTCTGCGGCAGGTGCTGGGCGCGCTGGCCAAGTCGGCGCGCGAAGAGGTCGACATGCGGCAGCGCGTGATGGCCCAGCGGGCCTCCACCCGGAGGTCGGTGCAGATCGTCGTGGCCGTCACGATCTCGTTCGTCCTCGGACTGGCCATCTTCAACCGGGAGTTCGTCGAGCCGTACGGGACGGCGGTGGGACAGCTCGTCCTCGCCTGTGTCTGCGGGCTCTTCGCGCTCGGCTTCTGGTGGCTGCGCAAGCTGTCCACCATCGAGACACCCGAACGCTTCCTGGTGCGCGACGAAGCGGCGGTCCAGTTCGTACGGCCCCGTACTCCGGGGGCGGCGGCCGCCGCGGGGCAGCAGCAGACGGAACCGGGGCACGCGCCGTCGCTGCGGCTCCCGCACCAGCAGGGCAGGGGGGTACAACGGTGAACGACGAACTGACGATGCCGGTGGTCGTCGGCGCGGTCCTCGGACTGGGCGTCTACGTCCTGATCCGGGCCCTGATGCCCACCAGGCGCAGCGCGGTCGCCCAGGTCGCCCGGATCGACGCGATGCGGGCGCGGGGCGCGGCGCACGAGTCGGCACGCACGCAGAAGGACACCAGCCGGTTCGCGTCGCTGCGTGCCGAAGTGGGCGCGCGCATCGCCGAGTTCTATCTCCAGCAGGGCTGGGAGCAACGCTCGTTGCGCGCCGACCTGGCCGTACTGGAACGGAGCTGGGAGAAGTTCCTGGCGACGAAGGTGCTGCTGGCGGCGGGGGGCCTGTTCTTCGGGCCGTTCCTCTTCGCGGTCGTCTGGACGCTCGGTTTCAGCCGCAGCCCGGTCGTTCCGGTCTGGCTGGCGCTGCTCTGCTCGGTCGTCTTCTTCTTCCTGCCCGACCTGGAGGTACGCCGGGACGCCGCCGAGAAACGGCGCGACCTGCGCCGGGTCATCGGCGCCTATCTGGACCTGGTGTCGATGAGCCTGGCCGGCGGACGCGGCCTCCCCGAGGCGCTGATGGCGGCGGCCGAGGTGTCCGACGGCTGGGCGACGCAGCGCATCCGCAACGCCCTCGCCGACGCCCGGATCACCGGTATCAGCCAGTGGCAGGCGCTGGGGCAGCTCGGGGACGAACTGGGCGTCGAGGAGCTGAAGGACCTCTCCGCCTCCCTCGCCCTGGTCGCCGACGACGGCGCCAAGGTCCGTGAGTCCCTCGCCTCCCGCGCGGAGACCATGCGGCACCGCGAACTCTCCGAGATCGAGGGCAGCGCGGGCGAGAAGTCCCAGTCGATGCTCGTGGCGCAGCTGCTGTTGTGTGCGGGGTTCCTCGTGTTCCTGATCTTCCCGGCGGCGATGAGGGTGTTCCAGGTGTGAGAACCGTGAACGGGAGCGGTGCCGCCGCGCACCACGGGCCCCGCACCGCCCCTTGCGAACCAACAGCCGTGAACCGTACGTCAGAGCATCTGTGAACCGCATACGAAAGGACGAAGCGTCATGAACGGACGTACCTTCCACACAGGCATCCCCGCCGTGGACTTCCTCGTCACCTTCATGCAGGCCCGCGTGGAGCGCGCCCGCTCCGGCGAACTGGACCGCGGTGCCTCCGCGGTGGAGTGGGTCATCATCTCGGCGGTCGTCGTCGCGATCGTCGGCGTGGTCGCCGCCATCATCAACGCGGCGCTCAGCGAGGGCGCCAACAAGGTGGGCGACTGCATCAAGGGCGCGAACGCGGGCAGCACCTGCTGACCGTACGCACTTTGTCACTGCTTGTGTCACTGCTTGTGTCACTGCCGAACGTCTGACACCTGACGCCTACGGGGAACGGAAATGCCGGTGCGCGTACGTTGCTGGGTACGCCGACGGGTGGAGGCCGCCTCCGCCCGCGGCGACTCCGGCATGACCGCGATCGAGTTCGTGCTGCTCACTCCGGTCCTGTTCTTCATGATCTTCGCGACGGTGCAGTTCGCGCTGTACTTCTTCGCGGACCACGTCGCCCAGGCGGCGGCGCAGGCGGGCGCGCGCAAGGCGCGGGCGACGGCGCACGACCAGCCCGGCGGCTGGCGGGGCGAGGCACAGGACGTGGTGGACAGCTACATCCGGCAACTGGGACCGCAGCTGGTGCTGTCACCGGACGTGCGGATGCTCCAGCCGGAGCAGGACACGGTGGGCGTGGAGATCACGGCACGCATCCCGACGGTGTTCCCGGGCCTCGACCTCACGGTGCACGCCCGGTCGGCGGGCCCGGTGGAGCGGTTCGTGGAAGAGGGGGAGAACTAGATGGGCCTCTCCCTTCGGCCGGAGCGCCGGGGACCGGTAAACGGCCGGGGCCCGTCCCGCCGGCTGCCCGCGGACGACCGTGGCCTGTCCACCGTCGAGGTGGTGATCCTCGCTCCGGTGATGATCCTGTTCATCCTGGTGCTGGTGGCGTTCGGGCAACTGGTCAGCGGACGCGGCGCGCTGGACGGCGCGGCCCGGGACGCGGCACGCGCGGGCTCCATCCAGAAGGACCACGTGCGGGCGATGGCCGAGGCACGCGACGCGGCCGAGGCGAACCTCGCGGACATCTGCTCGGGTCCGGTGAACGTCGTACAGACCAGTGCGGGCTTCGAACCGGACACCCTCTTCACGGTCGAGGTGAGCTGCGAGGTGCGCGGCCTGGCCACGCTGGGCCTGAACATCCCGACGACCCTGTCGGCGAGCTTCAGTTCACCGTTGGACCCGTACCGGAGGACGGCATGAGGGCACAGGTGCGCACGTGGCTGACGAGTCGCGGCCCCGGGTTCGACGACCGTGGCTCCGGCGCCGGCGCGGTCATCGTCTTCGCGCTGGTCTTCATCTCCCTCGCGGCCTTCGTGATCGACGGCGGTCTCTCCATCTCCCAGCGCGAACGCGCCGCCGACATCGCGGAACAGGCCGCCCGCTACGCCGCCCAGGACATCGACCGCGAGGCCCTGTACGAGAACGTGGACGAGCCCGCCCCCATCAACTACGAGAACTGCGACGCCCGGGTGAAGGCCTTCGCCCGCGAGATGGACATGTCCGGCGCGGACGTCGCCGGTACGCACTGCGTGGCGGCGAGCGCCCAAGGAGTCGAGGTACAGGTCCAGTTGACGTACTCACCCGTCTTCACCGGCGTGTTCTACGGTGGCGATGTGGTGGTCCGCGGCCAGGCGGTGGCGGAGAACGAGGTCGGTTGAGCCGGGGCCGGAGGAGGAGCACCATGGGAGACCAGGAAGCGGACATAGCGCGGATCAAGGAGAGCGCCCGCGCGCTGAAGCGCATCCGCGACACCTTCGCGGAACGGGCGAACCCGGCCGACGGGTACGGCGTCGACGACATCGGCGCGCAGAAGATCCTGGACGCCTTCGACGAGTTCGACAGCAACTGGAAGATCCACCGCAGGCAGCTCACGGAGGAACTGGAGAAGCTGCACGGGATCACCAAGGGCGCCGCCGAGTCGTACGAGACGCTCGACCACGAACTCGCCGAGGCCCTCAGAAGCACTGACGACCGGCAGCCGAAGGGGGGCGGGAAATGACGGCGCGCCCCGCCGCGCACCGCTGGGCCGTGCTCGACGAGTCCTCCGACCCGGTCCCCGGGGACCCGGACGCGGTCGCACGTCTCGGACGGCAACTGCGCAAGACCGCCGAGGCCATCGACAGGGAAGCCCGCGAGATCAAGGCGCTGGCGTCCGTGGAGAACTGGAAGGGCAAGGCTGCCACCGGGTTCCGGGGCGCGGCCGAGGGCGCCGGCGACAAGCTCCGCAAGGCGTTCAAGCGTTACGACGAGGCCGCCGACGCCCTCGGCACACAGGTGCGGGACGGGGTGTGCGGCAACGAGTTCGCCTCGGAACTGCATCGCGCCCAGCAGATGGCCGACAAGGCGCTGCGGGACGCCGAGACGGCCGACGAGGACCTGGGGTCCGCGAAGCGGTCGCTGGACGGACTGACCGACGGCACCCCGAAGGACGATCCGGACAGGAAGAAGCACACCCGGCAGCAGGAGGCGGCGTCCTCCGCCCTGTCGGCGGCGAAGGAGGCGCTGGAGACCGCCAAGGGCATCCGCGACCGTGCCGCGCGAAGGGCCGCCGACGCGATCCACGACGTCATCGAGAGCGACGGGCTGAAGGACGGCTGGAAGGACAAGTTCAAGAACTGGGTCCACGAGAACGCCGGCTGGCTCAAGGAGATCTCCAAGTGGGCGGGACGGATCGCCCTGTGGGCGGGAGTGGCGGCCCTGGCCCTGGGATGGATCCCGGTCATCGGGCAGGCCGTCGCCGCCGTGGCCGGCGCCGTCGCCCTGGCGGCCAGCGTCGTGGCGCTCGCCACCGACCTGGTGCTCGCGCTGGGCGGTGAGGGAAGCTGGAAGTCGGTGATCCTGGACGCCGTGGGCGTCGCCACCTTCGGTCTCGGACGGGCGGCGATGGCCGGGGCCAAGGGCGTGGCCGCCGGAAGCAAGACCCTGGCACGCAGCAACCTCTACAAGAACGCCGTGGCATCCGGCATGAAGACCAACAAGGCCTGGAACCTCGCCAACCGCGGTGCCCAGGGGAGCATCCGGGGAAAGGACGCGGCACAGGCGATGGCGAACATGCCCAAGGGGAAGCTTCCCAACTGGAGCAACATCAAGGAGGGCTTCAGCCCGTCCGCCATGTACCGGGACACGGTCGACGGCGTGAGGTCGGTCGGCAACGCGTTCTCCCGACAGGGCCGGCGCGACGGGCTCAGCACCATGGCCGCGCCCCGCTCGGCGGGCACCCTGGACCCCGACCTGGCCAGGACGGCCGCCGGTCTCGACGGCATCGCACCGGCCGCCCGGGAACTGCCCGCGGTCAGCAGCGCGCTGAGCAACTTCACCGGCCAGACCAACGTCTGGGCGGGCGCCACGGCCACCGGCACCGTCGCCGGCGCGGAGGGCGCCTACGGAACGGTCACCTCCCTCTACGACGGGGCCACGAGGTGATTCCCGAGCCCGCCCTCAGGCCGGCCGCCTCGCGCGGCCCCGGCCTGGAACGATGCCACGCCTCCCGGCTCTACGCGCAGGACGGCGCTCTCGTCCTGCGCACCCGCGGCCGTACCCGCCGCTTCCCGGTCGGCGGGGCCACCGGTGTCGCCCGTGCCGTGTTCGTCGACGCGGCGGGCGGGAACAGGACGCGCGTGGGGCCCGACCTCCCCGGCTCCTGGGGAGAGGTGCAACTGCAGGACGGGGACGGCGCGCCGGTCGGCCGCTTCGACATCGAGGACTGGCTGCCCGAGGCCCCCGCGCTGCCCGAGCGGTCGGTGCAGGGCGAACAACTGCTCGCCCGGACGGGCGTGGCGGGACTGCTGCGGGCCGCGGGGGTGCCGCTGCACGTCGTACGGGACGGAAACGACCCCCTGGTGGCCACGAAGGGCGCGGGCACCTCCCTCGGCCCGGGCCGTTCCTTCCCGGCCTGGTACTGGGGTGTGCGCGCCGTCGCGGGAAGCGTCTGGTTCGCGGTGTTCACGTGGGTCGTGTTCTCCGACACGACGGTCCCCTGGGTCGTCCTGCTGCTCGCCGCGACCGCCTTCTCGGCGCCCGTGGCACGGCTGGCGCTGCGGGGCCGGACCCGGCTGCGGACGGGGCGCCACGACCCCGTCGTCCGTGAACGCGTCCGGCCCGGCCCCGCACGGGAGACCGGGGCGACGGTCAGGTTCCGCCGGGACACCGAGCTGCGGGTGCAGGACCGGGATCTCGTCCTGCGCGACCTGGGCGGCCAGGAGTACTGGTTCGCGCTGTCCGGCCCGCACGCGGTGACCTCGCTGGTCCGGGTGGAGGACCGCACGGGCAGGCCGGTCGGTGTCGAGCTCCGGGGCCCCGGGGAGCAGGTGCGGGCGGTGTTCCCGTGGGACCTGTGGTTCGGCGGCGAGGAGGGCACCGAGGGATGGTCGCGGCTGCGCCGGGCCGCCGGGCTCGCGGTGTCCGAGCGCCGCCTGGGCGGCAGGGGGACCGCCTGGCCCAAGGGGCCGGTACTGGGCACCGGGCTGCTGCCCGGCTCCGGCGGGGAAGCCCGTCGCATGGCGCGGTTCCCCGGCACCGTCGCCGGGGTGTCGTCCACCGCCGTCATGGCCTTCGGCTCCTTCTTCTCCGTGGTCCAGGGCCTGCGGATCGCGGACCCGGCCCCGGGGCCGGCGGCCGCCGCGGTCCTCATGGGGGCGCTCGGCCTCGTCCTGCAGGCCGTGCCGTACGCGATCCACCAGCTGCGCAGCAGGCTCCTGCTCGACCGGCCGGTCGTGGAACGGACGTCCGGGGAAGGCAGCCGATGACACGCAACGGGAAGAGCGCCCCGCCCGCCGACTACCACCTGCTCCTGCCGGAAGGATGGTTCCGGATCCTGCTGGACCCGGAACAGCGCGACAGGTCGGTCGACGCGCTGGTGGAACGGCAGTTCCACGGCATCGACAACGCACCCCACCTCAAGGACGAGCTGCGCGCGGACCTGCGCCGCCGTGCCGCCGAGGCGCACCGCGGCGGCGGCATCGAGCTGTACCTCAGCCTCCAGGAGGCGGGGCCCTTCACCGTCCCCGCCTCGCTGCTGGTGAGCCTGGCACCGCTCCGCCACGCCGAACCGCTGCCGCCAAAGGCTCTGGCCCGGGCCTTCGCCCAGGACGCCGATCCGGCCGAGGCGACGGAGGTCGGCATCGAGGAACTGGCGGCGGGCACCGCCGTACGGGTGCGCAGAACGACGCGCCGACCGGGGGAGGAGAAGGACGGGGGCCACGTCTCCGTCTCGGTGGAGTACCACGTACCCGTCCCCGGCACGACGGAGTTCCTGCTGCTCACCTTCTCCACGCCCCTGGAGCCGATCGCCGACGCGATGGCCGGCCTCTTCGACGCGATCGCCTCCTCGCTGACCTGGAAGGAGTGACCACGGACATGACCGACGACCTGTCGAACCTCGGCCTGGAGTGCTCGGAGGACTGGGTGCCGTTTCCCCTGTCCGGCACCCTGGACCTGGACTACTGGGCCACGCACCAGGCGAAGGAACTCGCCGAACGGTACGCGCGCGACGGGGAGAAGGGAAACGCCCGCCTGCTGGCCCGCGACCTCAGGCGTGCGGCGGCCGACTGCCGTACCCGCGACCCCCTCGGCGCCTTCGGCTGGTACATCAGCGGGCACCATGCGGTGGCGGCCGTCCTGGAACTCGACGCCGTCCATCCGGACGCCACCCACCCCGAGGTCACCCTCCCCCTGCTCACCGGGGCCATGTCGGCCCGGGACTTCGGAGAACCGGACGTCCGCGGGACGCGGCTGCCCCTCGGCGACGCCGTACGCATCCGCCAGAACCTCGTCGAGGACAGGAAGCGTCTCCTCGGGCCGCGTCCGGTGATCCGCACCCTCTTCTACGGCGTCCGGCCGGCCACGACGGACGCCGCGGTCACCCTCCTGGTCTCCTGGACGGAGCCGGTCCTGGACGAACCCCTGGAAGACATCGTGGACGGCATCGCGCACACGCTGTCGCTCTGACGCCGGCCCGCTACGTGTCGGCCCTGCCGCCCCGTTCGTCCTTCACCTGCATCTTGTCCTTGACCTGTCGGGTGAGTTCGTCGTCGAGTTTTCTGAACTCGCGGACGACGGCGTCGGACAGGCCGGCGAGGGCGTCGAGCTGCTGGGAGATGTCCTCGCGGCCGTCCTCCCAGTTGGACTCGAAGTCGGAGAGCGCGTCGTTGACGCTGCCGTCGCCGATGTCGTCCTTGTAGGAGTCGAAGAGCTTCCTGGTGTGGTTCAGCCGTGTCCTGAGCGACCGCAGCCGGCGCCCGTAGTCCTCCATCTCGCTCAGCGGGAGCGCGAGGTCGCTCTTGCCCATGGCCCGGATCCTCTCTTCTGCGGATCTTCTGCGGATCCGCTCAGACGAAGCGGAAGGTGCTGGTCACGGCGTCGAAGACGTCGTGGAACGCCTCGGCCAGGTCCAGTACCGGGCTGGCCCCGGAGACGAGGACGACCTGGTCGGTGGTTCCCGGCACGGGAATGTAGGTCTGCGTCAGCACCATACGGAGGGTACGGCTGTCGCCCCGCGCGACGGGCACGTCCTCGAGGCCGTAGGTCCGCGCGGCCGGGCCCACGTCGGGGATGTCGACGGTCGTGACCTCGCGCCAGGCGTCGCCCTCGCGGCGGGCGGTGATCGTGCCCAGGCTCCCGGCGATGGCCCGCGGGTCGGTGGACAGGGACGTGCCCTGCTGGTTCCCGGCACCGAGGACGGAGACCGTGACGGTCGCGGAGAGCGGGACGCCGTCGAAGTTCTCGGCCATGCAGCCCAGGTAGAGAGCACCGGAGTCGTGGGCGTCCTTCGCCATCCTGCGGAGCATGGCGGTCAGGTCGGCGCGGTACGGGGCGAGTTCGGGGATCTCACGGATCCGCTCCTCGACCAGGGCCCGGATCGTGGCCTCGCGTCCTTCCGGGCGGATGTCGAACTCCCACCAGGAGTCCGGGACCGCCAACGAGAAACTTGGCATCAGTGCTGCGCTCTCTTTCGCTGTTCTTCGTGAATCTTTAATCGAGATCCATGCCGAGATCCATCATCGCGATCTCGGTCAGTCTGCTTTCTGCCACCTCCGGAGGGGAATAGTTCGAATCCCTGATGTGAGTGACAAATTCGACGGGCAAGGATATGTGGTGAGTGGCAACGTAGTATGAAAGGTCGCCGCGCCAGATCCATTCTCCGTCGGTGCAGAGGGAGCCGATGCCGGGCAGAAGGGGGCCATCTGGATTCAGTACGTCGGGTCCGGCGCTCATCTCGCTCCAGATCCCTGTGCCATTCATGAGGTAGGAGACGATCTCTTTTTCGTCCGGCTCGCCTGAAGGTCGCACTGCGTCTTTGATCGAGCCGCTCTCAGGAAGGCCCCAGCCGGGCGAGAGCTCTGAGAAGAAACCTACGGGTCGAATCATTGGTGCTCCACGTGTTCGCTGTTTTTCAGACCATGGGAAGGAAGGTGAGCCAAACCCCGTCTTCTTTGATTTTAGGGGTGAAGGGCCCCTCTCCGAATGTGGGTACGCCCACGGCGTCGGTTGGAGCCTTGACGGGGACCCCCAAGGAGTTTGCCATGTTCTGAATCGTTTCGGGTTGCGCGGATCCTGAATGGCAGGTGAGCATCCGAACGGGCTGGCCATTGTAGCCGGGTATTCGATTTATCGTATCAAGGACATGGTTGGGGTGAACGTCGTGTCCCCCTGCTCTTTGTCCCGCACGATTTATCTGACCTGCGACCATTCGGCCGTCGGTCGTGCCGTGAATGATGACGTCCTGGTATCCGGGGAGACGCTTTGCGACATCGAAGTTTCGGAGAGTTGCCGGATCGTATCCGATGGCGGTCGCCCCCGGCTTGTGGTAGACGGGCATGCCGGAAGGGAGGGCGTCATCGGCTTTTCTTCCGGGAGGAGCGATATGGGGAGAGTCCGTTTTCCACCATTGCCTCTTGCCCATCATGCTGAACGTGGAGAAGTGTACGTTCCTCAACCCGCGAACACTGTCTGCGAGGTTCTTCAGTCCGCCGCCGATGCCGCCCAGGGCTCCGGTGCCGAGAGCTTTCAGGCCTCCGGCCTTCCAGAGTTTGCCGAGTTTGGCGAGGCTTGTGATGCCCTTGGTCGCGGGTATGCAGTCCAGGGCTGCCCAGAGGAGGTCGCCCCACCCGGCCTCGCCCTTGACGACTTTTCGTAATGTGTCGGCCATCACGACGAGGGCCGCCGCGAAGACCAGCCAGCCCAGTGGGCCACCGATGATCATCACGATGATGCCGAGGATGGCCACGACCCACTTGCAGACGAGGACGATCTCGTCCCAGTTGTCGGTGACCCAGTCGCCGATCTCCTCCCACCAGCGGCGGTTGGGGATTCCGGCGTCGGAGGCCTCCCTCAGCCTGGTGACCGTCCGGCGGGCGGCCTCCTCACGCAGGCCCTTCGCCTGGCCGGCGAGCTTCTTCGCCGCGTCGAGGGCGCTCTGTGCGTTCTCGACGTTCCGCTCGGCCGTGGCCTGGCGGGCCCTCGCGTGCTGGGCGTCGCGGGTGGCGCGGCGGACGTCGGCCTCGTCGGGTTCGGGGACGTGTCTGCCTCCGCTCTTCGCGGGGTCGTACGAGTCCACCTTCCCGGTCGCCGTGCGGACCCAGTCGTCGGCACCCGACAACGCCGTCTGCGCGGTGGTGAGTTCGTCGCGGGCCTTGCGGCCGTCGCGCAACGCCTTGTCGGCCTTCTCCTGGGCGTCCTGCAGGTCCGGCCAGAAGGTGGCGAGGGCGTCGCCCGCCAGGTCGTACGACTTCCTCAGCTTCCGCAGCCTCTTGGGCGCGTCCGTGAACTCCTGGGCGAACACGTCCGCCGTCCTGCCCGCCCAGGAGAGGATCTCGTCCTCCTTGGCGATGCCCTTGAGGTCGCGCAGGGCCTCGCCCACGTCGTCGGCGAAGTCGTGCAGAGCACCGGCGAGTTTGCGGATGCGTTGCGGATCGCCCGGTGTCGGGTCCTTCTCCAGGTCGAGTACGTGCCAGTCCGTCGGCCTGTGCGACACCGTGTTCTCCCCCGTACACACGCAATGCCTACCGTTGGAACGTGCGTATGAACTTATCGCACGCGTTGCTTGTTGCGTGGGGGCATGGGGGAGCAGGACGTTGGGGTGGGTGGGGTCGGCGCCTTGTCAGGTGGTGGTCGTCTTGAGGCTCTGGACGAGGGCGGTGAAAGAGCCGACCGGGATGGTCACCGTGCCCCGGGACAGGTTCTTCGAGTCGCGTATCGCGATGCGGGCGGAGAGGAGCGCTATCTCCACGCAGTTGTTGCCGTCGCCGCTCCCGGAGAAGGACGGCCTCTGCCATGTGCCCGGTCGGATCATGGCTGCTTCACAGCTCCTTCGCCAGTCGGTGGATGAAGTCACGCGATCGAGCAGGTTCGAGTGATGCATTTTCCACCATGTGGAAGAGCTTTCGGAAGGCGCGGAGTTGGGGTGCGGCGTCGATGCAGTCCGTTCCCTGGGGTGCGTCCCGCAGAGCGGTGTCCAACTCGGGTACGGCGCCACCCACGTACATCATCGCGTTGGTGGCTCCCGCGAACCCGTCCATGTCGAAGGGGATGACGCGCACGGTGATGTGGTCCGCCTCGGCGAACTCCAGGATGCTGCCGAGCTGAGTGCGGGAGGCGGCTCGGTCGCTCACGCGGATGCGCAGGGCGGCCTCATGGATCACTGCCGTGTACGGGACGGCATCGGGGCCTTCGATGATGGTCCTGCGCCCCATCCGGTGGTTCACTCGCAACTCGAGGTCGTCCGCGGGCAACTCGGGGACTCGGAAGGAGAAGACCGCCCGGGCGTAGTCCGCCGTCTGGAACAACCCGGGGACGTGCAGGAACTCCACGTCCCTGCGGTAGGTGGAGTGATGCTCCAGTTCGGCGAGGTCCAGGAAAGAGGTGGGCAGCAGTCCCCGGTAGGTCTCCCACCAACCGCGCGTCCGGTCGGTCGCCATGGCCACGAGTGCCTCTACCAGCGCCTCGTCCGTGCAGGAGTAGTGAGCGGCGAGTTGCCGAACACGCGCTTCGCTGACGCCTGCCACGCCGGCTTCGTTCGATCTGGCTGACCTGCGCGGAATCCGTTCCGAGCAGAGCCGCTGCGTCACGGCCTTTGAGCCCGGCGGCCTCACGTAGTTTCCGCAGTTCGCTCCCCAGTCGTTCCTGGCGTGCGGTGGCCTGCTGCCTGCGTGGCATGGCTTGTCCCCCTGCCCTCGACTGCTTCGGTGCAGTGACACGTGCGGATCTTCTGCGGATCCGCTCAGACGAAGCGGAAGGTGCTGGTCACGGCGTCGAAGACGTCGTGGAACGCCTCGGCCAGGTCCAGTACCGGGCTGGCCCCGGAGACGAGGACGACCTGGTCGGTGGTTCCCGGCACGGGAATGTAGGTCTGCGTCAGCACCATACGGAGGGTACGGCTGTCGCCCCGCGCGACGGGCACGTCCTCGAGGCCGTAGGTCCGCGCGGCCGGGCCCACGTCGGGGATGTCGACGGTCGTGACCTCGCGCCAGGCGTCGCCCTCGCGGCGGGCGGTGATCGTGCCCAGGCTCCCGGCGATGGCCCGCGGGTCGGTGGACAGGGACGCGCCCTGCTGGTTCCCGGCACCGAGGACGGAGACCGTGACGGTCGCGGAGAGCGGGACGCCGTCGAAGTTCTCGGCCATGCAGCCCAGGTAGAGAGCACCGGAGTCGTGGGCGTCCTTCGCCATCCTGCGGAGCATGGCGGTCAGGTCGGCGCGGTACGGGGCGAGTTCGGGGATCTCACGGATCCGCTCCTCGACCAGGGCCCGGATCGTGGCCTCGCGTCCTTCCGGGCGGATGTCGAACTCCCACCAGGAGTCCGGGACCGCCAACGAGATGCAGTCGGCGAAGGTGGGCGTTCCCCGGACCTCTTCGTTGGGCTCCCCACCTCTGTCGGTAGTCAATCCTGTCCCTTCTTCCAGGTGGGTCAGGCGAAGAACTTGCGAACTTCGTTCGGTGCTTTCCCCTGCCTTTTCCATTGATTGCCAAGGTGGGCCGCCAGCAATTTGAACTCTTCCGCCCCGAGTGAAGGACTCTCAGTTTGTTCGACATCTTTCACTTCGAGGTTTCCGTTGGGGAGTGACATTCGTAGGCCGCCGGAAGGATTTCCTTCACTGTCCGCGAGGTGGATGGAAGCTGACCTTTCGTTCAGGATGAGAAACGCCTCTTGTTTTCCGTCGATGAGAGCACGGTAGAGGTGGGGGGATTCGCCGTCGGATGTCAGTTTCAATAGAAAAGAGTGAGCCATTTTCATTCCTCCACGCTGATCGGACGTCCGTACCCGTCGCGGGCTGCGGCAGCTTGGTCCCATGTGTATCCTGCGTCGATCGTAGCCCCATGAGCTGCGCTATAGCTCTGGTCTCCAGTTTCCCTCATGTAGTTGGATTCATGTAGTTCATGCCGCAGCAAGTCGATGTCGGACCGGTGTGGGTCCCCCTTGTCGAGTCTCTGCCAGGCTTCAGCGATGCGCGGATTCGCGTCAAATCGTGCCATGTATGCATCCCCATAGCTGTCGAGGAGGTGCTCCTCGTGGAAAAGGTGACTCTTGATCTGTTCGATTTCAGACCGGGAGAAGCCGTGTCCTGCTGCCGTTTTGGCGACGTTGTCGACGTCGTCGGACGAACGGATGACGTCGTATGCTTCATCTGCCCATTCCGTGACGAAATCTACGTCGCTGCGTGCGCGACGCAGGGCTCCGCCGGTTTGCAGAAGCCGGTCGACCCGTCTGATTTCTGCGACGCCGTCACGCATTCCTCGAAGCGTTTGTGTCACA
>NZ_BBNN01000060.1 GCF_000829695.1 Streptomyces sp. NBRC 110035
GGCCTGCTGAAAACGACAGGCCGGGCCCGCACCGACGCTACGCATGTGCTGTCGTCGGTACGGGAGCCGTCCTGGCTGGAGATGGTGTCCGAGACCTTGCGTTCCGCGCTCGACGCACTTGCCCGGACTGTCCCGGGCCGGCTGGTGGGAATCGCGGAGCCGGACTGGTTCAGGCACTACGCCACCAGGGCCGAGGACTCCCGGTTCCCCAAGGCTCGCACCAGGCGTGACGAGGTGGGCTCGCGGGTCGGTCGTGACGGGATGCGTCTGCTTGGGACGGTCTTCGCCGCTGACGCACCGCCTGGCACGAACACCCCGACGGAGGTGGAGACCTTGCGGCAGGTATGGGTCCAGCACTTCCACCTGGTGGAGGGCGAGGTGAGGCGGCGGGACCCGAAGGACCGCCCGCCGGGCGCGTTGCGCCTGGTTACCCCCTATGACATCGAGGCCAGGGGCAGTGTCGAACGGGACACTCCGTGGGACGGGTACAAGGTCCCCCTGACCGAGACCTGCGAGCCGGAGGTGCCGAACCTGATCACGAACGTGGTCACCACCCTTGCCACCGTCCACGACAGTAACGCCTACGCGCCCTACGCGCCTGCCGCCTGCTCCGCCTGTGCGGCCTGTGCCGCCTCGGCCGCTTCCGCGGCGATGTCCGTACGGTGCTGGGAACCGTCGAGGCGGATGCGGGCTACCGCGCGGTAGGCACGGTCGCGGGCCTCGGCGAGATCCTCGCCGGTCGCCGTGACGGACAGCACCCGGCCGCCCGCGCTGACGATCGCGTCGCCCTCACGCCTCGTCCCCGCGTGCAGCACGTACGCGTGCGGGGCGTCCTGCGCGGCGACCTCCTCCAGACCGGTGACCGGGTCGCCGGTGCGCGGGGTGCCGGGGTAGTTGTGCGAGGCGACGACGACCGTGACGGCGGCGTCGTCGCTCCAGCGCAGCGGCTCGATGTCGGCGAGGTTTCCGGTGGCGGCGGCCATCAGCACCCCGGCCAGCGGGGTCTTCAGACGGGCCAGCACGACCTGCGTCTCGGGGTCGCCGAAGCGGGCGTTGAACTCGATCACGCGGACACCGCGCGAGGTGATCGCGAGACCGGCGTAGAGGAGACCGGAGAACGGCGTTCCGCGCCGCCGCAGCTCGTCGACGGTCGGCTGGAGCACCGACTGCATGACCTCGTCGACCAGCTTCGGATCGGCCCACGGCAGCGGGGAGTACGCCCCCATGCCGCCGGTGTTGGGGCCCGCGTCGCCGTCCAGCGCGCGCTTGAAGTCCTGGGCGGGCCTCAGGGGCAGCACGGTCACGCCGTCGGTCACGGCGAAGAGGGAGACCTCGGGGCCGTCCAGGTACTCCTCGATGACGACCTGCTCGCAGGCGCCGGCGTGCGCCTTGGCCTCCTCGATGTCGTCGGTGACGACCACCCCCTTGCCGGCGGCGAGCCCGTCGTCCTTGACGACGTACGGCGTGCCGAAGGCGTCGAGGGCGGCGGCGGCCTCCTCGGGAGTCGTGCAGACGTACGAACGTGCCGTGGGTACGCCTGCTCCCGCCATGACGTCCTTCGCGAAGGCCTTGGAGCCCTCGAGCTGCGCGGCCTCCTTCGAGGGACCGAAGGCGGGGATGCCCGCGTCGCGCACGGCGTCGGCGACACCGGCGACGAGGGGGGCCTCCGGGCCGACCACCACGAGGTCCGCGCCGAGCCGTGTGGCCAGCGCGGACACGGCCGCGCCGTCCAGCGCGTCGACCTGGTGCAGCTCGGCGACCTCGGCGATACCGGCGTTGCCGGGGGCGCAGTGCAGCGCGGTGACGTCGGGATCGAGGGACAGGGAACGGCACAGGGCGTGTTCGCGGGCACCGCTGCCGATGACGAGGACCTTCACGGGGTCAGCCTAACGGGATCCGGGGGATTCGCTTCGTGCGGGCTTCCGAAGGACCGGGGCGGACCGGTTCGTGGTTTCCTCCCACCCGGACGGCGAACCGGGCCGGGCCGGCCCGGTTCGCCGAGCCTCCGAGCCACTGAGCCGGTTCACTCCTTCGCCCGTCCACCCGTCCACCCGTCCACCCGTTCACTCGTTCGTGATCTCCTCGACCACCGTCGCGCCCAGCTCCCGGACGATCAGTTCCTTACCGGAGAGGGCGGACTCGTCCAGGTCGGGGTCGTCGTCCTCCGGGACGTCGTCCTCGGGAGAGACGGGGGGCGGCGGCTCCGGGGCGTAGGGCCGGGGGGCCGGGGCGGGAGCGGGCCTGGGCACGGAGGCGGCCGACGGGGCACCGCCCGACTGCGCGGAGGCGGAAGGACCGGCCGGGGCAGCCGGGCCCGAGGAACCCGAAGCGTTCGGGGGAGCCGTCGGCTGGGCGGCACCGGGACGCTGACCGGCGCCGCCGCCCGCACCGCCGTACCCGCCGCCCGCGCTCCCGGCGCCGTACCCCGCACCGCCCCCGCCGCCACGGCCTCCCATGGGGCTGCCGCCCGGGGCCGGAGCCGGGGCCGCCGCACCGCCCCCGGAAGGGTCGACCACGGCCTCGATCTTCCACTGCACGTTGAACTGCTCGGCCAGGGCCTGGCGCAGCACGTCCTCGCTGCCGCTGCTCAGGAAGTTGTCCCGCGCGCCCGAGTTCACGAAGCCGATCTGGAGGGTCGTCCCGTCGAACCCGGTCACCTGGGCGTTCTGACTGAGCAGGATCCAGGTGAAGCGACGACGGTTCTTGACCACTTCCAGGATGTTCGGCCAGATCGTCCGAGGGTCGAGCCCGCCGCCTCCGGAGAGCGTGGGGGCCGACGGGTGCGGAGGTGTGGACGCGGGCGCGGGCGCCGGGGCGCCGGTGGCGGGGGTGCTCGGAGCGGCGGCCGCAGAGGCCGGAGCCTGTCCTCCGCCCGCCGCGGCAGCCGTGGGCCAGCCACCGGGCCGCCGCCCGCTCCCGGCGGAGGCTGCGGTGGGCCAGGCGCCGGGAGCGGGCGCACTGGGTGCAGGCGGCGCAGACTCGTTCGACACCGCGGCCGGGGCGGGTGCCGGAGCGGCCGCCGGAGCCGGTACAGACTGCTGCGACTGAGGCTGAGGCTGCGGCTGGTCCGGCGTCGGTACCGGCGCGCCCTGCCCCCGTACCGCCGCGCGGGCCGCGGCCGGACCGCCCCCCGGCGGAACCGGCGCCTGCGGCCGGCCCTCCTGAGCGGCCGGCGGAACCGGAGCCCCACCCCCACCGCCGTGCCCCACGTGCCCGCCGTGCCCCTCGCCGCCGGGCGCGTACCCCATGGCGGGCATACCCGCTGCGGCGCCGCCCGCCGAGAAGTTCACGCCCCGCTCGATCCGGTCCAGGCGGGCCATGACCGACCGCTCGTCGCCGTACGCGGCGGGCAGCAGCACGCGCGCGCAGATCAGCTCGAGCTGGAGCCGGGGCGAGGTGGCGCCCCGCATCTCGGTGAGCCCCTCGTTGACGAGGTCGGCGGCACGGCTCAGCTCGGCGGCGCCGAAGACGCCGGCCTGGGCCTGCATCCGCTCGACGACGTCGGCGGGAACGTCGATGAGCCCCTTCTCGGCGGCGTCCGGAACCGCGGCGAGAATCACCAGGTCCCGGAGCCGCTCGAGCAGATCGGTGACGAAGCGGCGCGGGTCGTTGCCCCCCTCGATCACATGGTCGACGACCTCGAAGGCCGCGGCACCGTCCCCCGTGGCGAAGGCCTCGACCACGGAGTCGAGCAGCGAGCCGTCCGTGTACCCGAGCAGGGAGGTGGCCATGGCGTACGTCACGCCGTCGGGCCCCGCGCTGGCGAGCAGCTGGTCCATGACGGACATCGAGTCACGCACGGACCCTGCACCGGCCCGCACGACGAGGGGCAGCACCCCGTCCTCGACGGGGCTGTCCTCCCGCCGGCACACCTCACCGAGGTAGTCCCTCAGGACGCCGGGCGGCACCAGCCGGAACGGATAGTGATGGGTACGCGACCGGATCGTCCCGATGACCTTCTCGGGCTCGGTGGTCGCGAAGATGAACTTGAGGTGCTCCGGGGGCTCCTCGACGACCTTGAGCAGGGCGTTGAAGCCCTGCGGGGAGACCATGTGGGCCTCGTCGATGATGTAGATCTTGTACCGGCTGCCCGCGGGCCCGAAGAACGCCTTCTCACGCAGGTCACGGGCGTCGTCCACACCACCGTGGGACGCGGCGTCGATCTCGATGACGTCGATCGAACCGGGCCCGCCCCGCGCGAGGTCCTGACAGGACTGGCACTGGCCGCACGGCGTCGGCGTGGGACCCTGCTCGCAGTTCAGGCACCGGGCGAGGATGCGCGCGCTGGTCGTCTTGCCGCAGCCGCGCGGCCCGCTGAACAGGTACGCGTGATTGACCCGGTTGTTCCGCAGCGCCTGCTGCAACGGGTCGGTGACATGCTCCTGCCCGATGACCTCGGCGAACGACTCCGGGCGATAGCGGCGGTACAGCGCGAGAGACGACACGTCTACGAGGTTATAGGCGCCCGCCGACAACCCACCCCGCCCGCGGCGCCGCGCCGACGATCCGGACGCCGGGAACGCGAACGCCCCCCACGCACCCGCCAGAGCCAACCTACCCTTGCTGCCTTCCGGCCCTGGGGGAGTTCAGTCAGATAGCGCCGCGTGAGGGGCTGCGCAAAGGCTACCCCATGTCGCGGGGTGGGAACGAGTTCGCGAGCACCGCCCTCGGTCATGTAATGTTCCCGGCGGAGGATTCGCCTAGAGGCCTAGGGCGCACGCTTGGAAAGCGTGTTGGGGGCAACCCCTCACGAGTTCGAATCTCGTATCCTCCGCACCCGCCCACCAGGGCAAACGAAGGCTCCGACCGGATCTTGGTCGGAGCCTTCGTCGTTCCGGGGGTTGCAGTTTGGGTTGCAGTCGTCACAGTCACCGCCGATCCGACCTCTGCCACACGCACCACCGAGATGATCCCCTCGCTGGCCACCGGCGGCTGCCATCACCCGCCGCTGCCCGCTGTCACACCGAAAGACACCGCCCATGGGCTCCGGCACCATCTGTTCGGCCGCCCCACGGATGCGAGGCGCTCATCCACTCCAGAAGACGGTGCGACGCCGAGTAGCATCATCTGGCCGAGATGACGGGTCATCAAGCAAATCAGGGCCAGAGGCGTGAAAGGTGGCAGTCGAGCCCGTGTCCATGAAGCCAATCAGTCCGGCCGCGTACGGTGCTCTGGAGGTCGCCCTCAAGCACATCTTCTGGTACAAGAACGACCTGGAGGGCTTCATCCGCCGGTGGGCGAAGGGCCACCCGGAGCTGGTCGCCGGGATCAACTTCACCGGGTACAAGTGGCAGACGGCCGAGGACTTCGTGGACCGTCTCCACGCAGACGAGCCGCGTTATACGGAGCTTGCCCTGCGGCTCATGGTCGAAGTCTCAGAGATGACCAGCTTCCCCAAGCTGCGGCGACTGCCGGACGCCGACGCACTCATAGCCGAGGCGCGGGAAGCCGTTTCCGAGCTGAAGAAGTGTGTCGACCGCCACCGCGGCCTGATCGCTGACGACGCCCAGTTCGCCAGCGACCTCGCGGCTCAACGAGCGGTCTCGGACAGCCGGCGCAGCTTCTCCGAACGGCTGAGTGAGCTGAAGGACGAGTTCCTGCGCCTTGAGGCGGAACCCAACCGCCAGAAGGCCGGACGCGAGTTTGAGCCCTTCCTCAACCGGCTCTTCCGCCTGTTTGACCTGGAGCCAAGGCTGTCCTACAACCTGCCCTACGAGCAGATCGATGGCTCCATCACGTACGACACCGACGTCTACGTCGTGGAAGCGAAGTGGCTGAAAGAACCGGTCGAAGTCCACTACCTCGGCAGCTTCGTCGAGAAGGTGCGGCACAAGACGACGAACACGCTCGGGCTGTACATCAGCGTCCATGGCTTCACCAAGGGTGCCAGGGAGCGCTACGCCGACGGCACGTGCTTCATCACGATGGAAGGCGTTGACCTCTTCCTCGTGCTTGATGGCCACATCACGCTCGACGAACTTCTCAGCCGCAAGAAGAGGCATGCGAACGACACCGGTAGCTGCTACTTCCCCGCGTCATTGATCTTGAACGAATAGCCGGTGCACGAAAGATCGCTGGGGAACGGCCGGTCCGTGAGTCCGTGAGGTGAGAGCCGCGCGAGGGTGAGGCCCTGGAGTGTCCCCCGTGGTCTCTACCCTCGCGCTTGGTGCCTCCCCCTGTTACCGAGACCTATCTGCGGGCGAATCCTCGGGCAGCGGCCAGAGCAAGCCGCCGATCTTGTCGGCGGTGTCCGTGAGCACCCGATTAGTGAGGTGCTGGTAGCGGCGACGCATCCGGGCGGACTTGCCAGGCTCCCAGCCCATGATCGCGTCGACGACCATGTCCGAGACGCCGAGGATCAGCAGGACGGTCGCCGCCGTGTGACGGGCGTCGTGGAGACGGCCCGCGCGCAGACCCGCCGCCTTGAGGAGGTCCTTCCACTCGTGGTGGTCGGTGTTCGGGTTGAGGGGCTCGCCGGTCGGGGAGGCAAAGACGTACCCCTTCTCCGTCCAGAGGTCGCCGGCCAGTCGGCGGTCCCGCTCCTGCTCCCGCCGGTGCTTGAGCAGGAGTCGCACCAGAGGTTCGGGGATGCCGATGGGCCGACGTCCGGCGCGGGACTTGGTGTCCTTGGTCTCACGTCGGATGTTGACCTTCTGGGGGCAGTAGCCTGGCTTGCGCCCGCAGCGGTTGCCGCAGCCGTGCTCGTACCGGGGCCGCAGCCGGTTGCGGTGGACCGTCATGACCCGCAGCTCGAAGTCGACGTCCGTCCACTTGAGCCCGAGAACCTCGCCCTGACGCAGTCCGAGTGCCAGGGATATGACCCAGCGCGCCGGGTGCCGGGTCTTGTTGGCCAGGTCGAGGAGCTTCTGCACTTCCTCGACCGTGTAAGGCTCGACCTCTTCCTCCTCCAGGCGCGGCGCCTTGGCGACGGAGGCGGGGTTGACGGTGAGGTGACCTCGGCGCACCGCCTCGTTGAGGGCCGTGCGCACGGTGCGGTGGACCTGGTGCGCGGTACCGGCGGCGCTGCCGGCCTTCTGCATCTTGGTGTAGAAGCGCTCCAGGTGCTCGGGCTCCAGCTTGGGAAGACGGTGCGCGCCGAGGCCGGGGATGAGGTGGTGGTAGACGGCGACGCGGTAGCCGTCGATGGTGTTCTCGCCCACGTGTGGTGCGGCGATGTTCTCGACCCAGTGGGTCAGCCAGGTCGTGACCGTCCAGGTCTGCCCGGCCTTGCCGACGGTGCCGGAGTCGCGCTTGCGCTCCAGTTCGCGGACCGCCTTGGTGGCATCGGCGCGGGTCTTGCGCTTGACATGGCGCCGATCGGGCTTGCCGTCGTCCTTGACGCCGACGGTCACGTAGCCGTGCCACTTGCCGTCCTTGCCGAGGAAGATCGAGGAGGCACCGTTGGGCTGGCGGGTCTTGGCCATGTCCGCCCCCTTCAGGCCGCGTGGGCGGCGGTCGGGTCGGCTGCCTGGGAGCGGCTGGCGAGGTAGGTGGCCAGGGCCTCGGCCGGCACTCGACGCAGGCGGCCTATCAGGACGGAGCCGACCTCGCCTGAGGCGATGAGCGCGTACATGGTGGTGCGGCCGACGCCGAGGCGGCGGGCGGCCTCCTCGACGGTGAGCGCGGCGAGGGTCGCGTCAGGGGTGGGTGCCGTGTGTTCCAGCACGAGGGTGCGGAGCCGCTGCTCGGGGACGCCGAGCGCGTCGGCGATGCGGGTGAGAGGGGGCGGGGTGGTGGGCATGCAGGATCGCCTTTCGACGGTCACGGGGCAACGCGACCGCTGGACTGTCCGGGATGGGCGGTGGGCTTGGATCGGTGTCCACGTTGGTGTCCCTCGGTGTTCGTAGCACCGAGGGACACCGGTGGATGGGGGCGGCGGACGGGCTACAGGGACCGCGCCCAGGCGTCTGAGAAGATCTCCGCCGAGCGGCTAGTCGTCGTCGGCTGAGCCGCTGCGGAGCGGATCCCCGGGCGAGTTCGGAGCCGGGTAGAAGGAGAGACTCCGCGGGTCGGGCTCGACGCCGAGGCGCTCGGCGATCTCGTCGTATCGGGCTTCCGCGGCCTCAAGTCTGGCCTTCGCGGCGTCGGCGAGGTCTTGGGCGACCTGGTGCTCCTGTTCGGCCTTCTGGATGTCGAAGGCGGCTTCCTGCAGCTCCCAGTGGGGATCGTCGTGGCTGGCGACGGCTTCGAGCATGAAGTTGCCAGCAGGGACGCCGAGGGCCTTGGCGAAGCCGAGCGCCTCGTTGAAGCTGATGCCCCGGGTACCGTTCTCGATCTTGGCGATCTGGGTCTGGTGCATCTTGAAGCCCAGGCGGCGCATGCGCTCCGCCATGTCCTCCTGGGACAGGCGGGCCGTCATCCGTAGGACCTTCAGGTTGTGCGCCACCAGGGCTTCCCCCTCCGACGGAGTCCAGCGCTGCGGCTTGGCATCGTCCACTTCTTTCACCTCCCTTCTCCTTCTCGGCAAGCGAAGGTCGTCGCGCCTCCACCCCTAAACCATACCAGCATGGATACCCCAACCTGCAAGCGAATACTCGCACATGTGACGCGCGTCACTATGAGCTTGAGCAGCAGACATGCCACATGAGATTAATTCTCCAATGCGCTGAACGGTTGACTTGAGGCGGACGCTCATGCACACTTATGCCGTAATGGCATATCCAAGCGAATCGCTAGGAGGTTGAAGCACGTAGGTGCCCCGAGGAACGCGAAAACCCCCGGCGCTACGAACACCGGGGGCTGCAGGAAACCTCGCCACCGCCCATCCCAGGACAGTCAACTGCGGCGGACCGGGTTGCCCCCCGGAGCCGCCGAGTGAGGATCTCCATGAACGAGAGTACCGCCCCCGCCGCCCCTACGGCACCCCATCCGACCGGCACCCCGTCCCCAGACCGTGGGCAGCCGGACGCCGCCGCACTGCTGGACGAACTGCGCGCCGCCCTGGCCCGCTTCGTGGTCCTCCCGAGCGAGCAGGCCCTGGACGCGACCGTGCTATGGATTGCGGCCACCCACCTCCAGCAGGTGTGGCAGCACGCCCCGCGCCTGGCCGTGGTCGGCCCCGCGAAACGGTGCGGGAAGTCCCGCCTGCTCGACCTGCTCACCGAGACGGTCCACAAGCCCGTCATCACCGTGAACTCCACGGCAGCGGCCATCTTCCGCTCCATCTCGGACGAGCCGCCGACCCTCCTCGTGGACGAAGCCGACACCATCTTCGGCAGCCCCAAGGTCGCCGAGAAGAACGAGGAGATGCGCGGCCTGCTCAACGCCGGGCACCAGCGCGGCCGACCGGTCCTCCGCGTGGTCGGCAAGGAGCACACGCCTCACTCCTTCGCGACCTTCGCCATGGCGGCGCTCGCCGGCATCGGCGACCTGCCCGACACGATCATGGACCGGTCCGTCGTGATCCGGATGCGCCGCCGCGCGGAGGGCGAGCAGGTGAGCCCGTACCGCACCCGCCGCGACAGCCCCACCCTGCGCTCCCTACGGGCCCGCCTCGCACGCTGGACCACCTCGGTGGCCGAACAGGCCCTCCACCTGGAGCCGGAGATGCCGGTCGAGGACCGAGCGGCGGACACCTGGGAGCCCCTGGTGATCGTCGCTGACCTCGCGGGCGGCACCTGGCCCGAGCGCGCCCGCGCCGCGTGCGCGCAGATGGTCGCCATCGAAGCCCAGGCTGAGGAGGACAACCCCTCCAACGCCCGGATCCTCGCCGACATCCGCCGGGCCTTCGCCGCCGCTGGCGATCCCGAAAGCGTGTCCACCGACGCCCTGCTCTACCGGCTCAACTCCGACCCCGAGGCCCCTTGGGCCGAAGCCGGGCGCGGTGGCCTGAACCCGCGCGCGCTGTCCGGGCTGCTGCGCGAGTACGGCATCCGCTCCGGCAACGTCCGCATGCCCGACGGGAATCAGCTCAAGGGCTACACCCGGGCGAAGTTCGCCGACGCCTGGAAGCGCTACTGCCCCACCGTTCACCCCGACACCGGCTCGGACGACAGCAGAGACACACCGGCCAAGTGACCCGCGTGGGTGCCGTCGGCCGCTCGTCGGCGGCACCCATACCGGGCGACCGCAGCGCGAAACGCCCGCCTGCCATCGCGAACCCTGCAAGCGACCTCATCCATATCCGTCTCGTGCCGTCCCTGCCGTCCCAGCCGTATAAGTGCAGGTCAGAGCCGTTCTAGCCAAGACGGCACAGCGTCCCAAGACGGATAGCCATCCGTCCCGGCACTCGATGCGACGACACGGCACTACCGGCGCGCCCGCCCACCGACGTGTCCGCCGGCGGATCGTGACCGCTCGGCGAGGACGCGTCCCGCACGGCGCTGAGACGCCATGCCGCTCGCCTGCCGTACCGCCTCTGACCTGCTGCGTCAACGGCAAGACGGCCAAGACGGATCACCACGCACCACCTTCCAGACCACGCCCCGAGGGGGACCCGCGCCCATGCCCGACACCGCCATACCCGCCGCACCGGCCAGCCGTCACCGCGCCACCTGGTGGGACCGGCTCGCCATCATCCTGCTCGGCATCGCCGGATGCGCCCTCTCCTACGACGCGCTGCGGCAGATGGCCACCGCCGTCCACGTCCGCGACCAATTGGCCTACCTCTTCCCCGTAGTGATCGACGGGTTTATCGCCTACGGCGTCCGCGCCCTGCTGGTCCTGCGCGAAGCGCCGATGCCCGCAAGGCTGTACGCGTGGACGCTGTTCAGCACGGCGACCGCCGCCAGCATCTGGGCCAACGGTCTGCACGCCCTCGCCCTGAACAGGCCCGGCGCAGTCACCCTCCACCTGGGCGACGGCACCGTCACCGTGCTGTCCGCCATCGCACCGCTCGCCCTGGCCGGAGCGACCCACCTGCACATCCTGATCACCCGCTACGGCGGTACCTCCGCCGCTCGAACGTTGGTGATCGCGACTGCCCCTGAGGACCAGGACGGTACGCAACCGGCACCGGAGCAAGCGGCCGGGGTTTCGTACATCGCCCGCGCGGACCTGCCCACGGCAGCCTGGCCGAAGCAGCAGGAGCCCACCCGCGTGGCCGCCGAGACCACCCCCTCACCTGCGGCCGACGGAACCCCGTCCGAAACCGGACACGACAAGGACGACGACCCGGACGACGCCGACGACAAACCCGGACAGGGGCGAGGAACCGCAGGCCAGAGCACCCAAGGGGGTTCTGGTCAGCCTCCGGCAACCAGCCTCGGTGGACGTCCCGCGATGGCCTCTATCGCCGAGCTGGCCAGCGTCATCAGCGCCGCCCATACAGGGAGTTCCGGACTGACCCGCGACAGCGCCCGTAAAGCCATCACAGACGCCGGACTCGGCGCCGGCACCGGTCGGCTCACCGAAGCGATGGCCTTGGTGCGGCAGGGTGCCGACGCCCGTCCACACCCGGTCGACTGACTTCATCGCACGGCGCTGCCCGGAACCGAACCGATTCCGGGCAGCGCCCTCTTCCCGGTCCACTACACGAGATGCCGGACTGGGCAAAGCCGTCGAGTCCCCGGACACTCGCCCCGCCCACCCCAGACCGCACACAGGCAGGAGCCTCCGAACTTCCCGTGAGCCGTAATCCGTTCTCCCGCAAGGTCAAGCACGCCAAGTCCTCGACGCCCCGTAGCCTCATAGCAGCGCAACCGCCCACGCCTGACCAGGGCTTTGACGGGGACGCCCTCCATCCGACAGCGGAGCGAGCTGGGGCGAAGTCCACATCGCCTGGGGGCGATGCGGACTTCGCGCTCGTGTCCGCTCCGGCGGGGGCGGACACCAGCCCGGCCCACGGGGCCGAGACCGAGGCAGGCAAGGAGGCCGAGCGCGGCCTCCACGAGGACAAGCAGCCGCCCGCCGAGCCGAGCGAGCCAACCGCCGACCCTGCCGTACGCCTCGCGCCGACCGTGAACACCGACGTGTTCACGCACCACGGTGTCGCCGCAAACGATGTCCCTGCCCCTGCTTGCGCCGACACCGCACCCGGTGCCGAGCGCCGTCGGCACCTGAGCGAGGTGCTCTACCGGCCCCGCTCCGGGACCAAGCGCACCCTGCAACTGACCTGCTCGGCCGAACCGGCGGAGCGTGCCTTCATCGACCTCGCCGCCCACAAAGCGAAGCGCTCCCGCTCGGCCTACCTCATGGACTGCGCCCTCACCTTCGCCCACGCCTACCTGTCAGACCGCCGTCCCGAAGGCGTCGCCCCGCTCCCATCTCCACAGGCCACCCAGGACCTGATGATTCTGTTCGGCAGGTTGATCAGGGAGTTCGGCCGCATCGGGAACAACCTCAACCAGCTCGTCCGCGCCATCCACCAGGGCGAGCTGCCCGACCGAGCCGAAGAGATCCTCAACGAGCTGCACCAGGTCGCCCAGCGCGCCCGCCTGCTGCTGGACCAGGCCCTGGCCGGAGGTGGTCACCGTGGTGCCTGACGTCTCCACCGGCGACCGCAGCCGCGGCCTCCTGTCCTACCTCTTCGGCCCCGGCCGCCGTAACGAGCACACCGACCCGCACATCGTCGCCGCGTTCTCGATGCCCGGGATCACCGACCCCGGCCGCGTACCCCTCGACCAACACCACGACGCCCTCAGCGAACTGGCCGACTACCTCGACCAGCCGGTGAAGCTTCGTGAGCAGCGGCTGGGCAAGAAGGTGCCGCAGCACGTGTGGCACTGCCCCGTCCGCACCGCACCGGGCGACCGTTACCTCACCGACGAAGAGTGGGCCGAAGTCGCCCGCCGCATCGTCCACGCCACTGGCATCGCCGAACACGGCGACGACGCCGCCTGCAGGTGGATCGCCGTACGGCACGCCGAGGACCACATTCACATCATGGCGACCAGTGTCCGAGAAGACGGCCGCCGCCCCCGCAACAAGGGCGACGGCCGACGGGCCCAGGCCGAATGCCGCAGGATCGAGGCCGAACTCGGTCTGCGTCGGCTGAATTCCGGTGACGCGACGGCGCCGAAGACGCCGACGGGGCCGGAAGTCGCCAAGGCCCAACGACGGGGACGCAAGAACACAGCACGGGTCTGGCTTCGCGAGCACGCATACGCCGCTGCGGCGGCAGCCCGCGACGAGAACGAGTTCTTCGCCGTGCTGACGTCTCTCGGGATCAACGTCCGACGCCGTCTCGGTCCCGTCACCGGGGAAGTCACCGGCTACAGCCTCGCCACCGCCGACGACACCGATGCCAAGGGCGAGCCCATCTTCTACAGCGGCTCCGCACTCGCTCCGGACCTGTCCCTGAACCGGCTCCGCGAGCGCTTCGGCACGGCCGAGAGCAAGGCTGAACGACGGGCCACGCCCTTGCGCGCGAGCAGGGCAGAAGCAGGCGACTCCTGGCGGCACGCCGATGGGGAGCTGCGCACCGCCTACGCGCTCGTCACCAGGGCCAACGGCGGAACGGCAGGAGGTGAGGCCGACGCCCAAGTGCAGGCTCAGGCTGCGGCATTCGCCGAGCTGCTGCACAACACCGCAGTCTCGGCGCCGCGCCAGCTCCGGGCAGAACTGCAAGCGGCAGCCGTCGCCTTCAACCGCGCCAACCGCTCCGCTATCCGAGCCGAGCACCGGGCCGCCGACGCCCTGCGTCAGGCCGGAAGGACGCTGCTGACCGCACCCACCGGCAAGGACGGCGACTTCGTCGCTGCGGCGCTCGCCTCCGCCGTCTTCCTACTCATCGCCCTCACCGAGTGGCACGCCCAACGCGGTCACAAGCAGCAGGCGGCAGCCGCCCAGCAGTCCCTCGTCCACCTCCGGGCCGCCCACCAGCAGGCCGCCCGGCCGGCCCTTGCCCAGCTCGCCGCACGCGCCCCGAGTCCCCAAGCACAGGATCGGCTCGCCGCAGCCGTCCGAGCCACGATCCCCGAGCACGCACACCGCATCCTGGCCGACCCGGCTTGGCCCGCGCTGGCCACCGCCCTCGCCCAGGCCGAGTCCGCTGGCACCCCGTCCCGCCGGGTCTTGGCCGACCTGTCCGGGCAACGGGAACTCGACACCGCGGACCGACCGGCCGAAGTCCTGGTCTGGCGCTTGCGGAACGCCACCGCCGAGCGAGTCAGCCAGCGGGCTCGGAGCGCGGCCACCCGCAGTGCTCGCAGCAAGCACCTGACGACGAAGACGGGCGCAGCTCCCGTTCCGGCCGCGCAGCCGCAGCCGGTGGACGTGAAACGCCTGCGCCCAGGTCGCTGACGTGGATCTTCCCATGCTGGAAGCTGCCGTCGCGCTTCAGCGAGGAGCGCGACGGCAGCATGTGGGCTGGCCACACGCTCGCGGCCGACGGTGATCACGAACTGAGCCGGTACGTAACGCCGTGCGTAGGGGAGGCAGGGCTGCTCAGGGGTGCAACCTCTTCACCATGACCGCGTACACCGGGGAGTCGGCGAAGGGCTGCTGCTCGCCCGCCTTCTCGTAGCCCCACGTCTCGTACAGGTCCTGCACCTTCGGGTGCGTCACATCGACCAGGAGCACCGCGAGATCTTCGCTGCGCTCCTTCAGCAGGGCTTCGTGAAGCCGCTCCGAGATCCCCTGCTTCCGCCACCGAGGGCGCACCATGACCTCTGAGACGGCGTAGGTCGCGGTGTACCCGTTGTTCGGCGCGAACGCGGTGGAACGCCACCATTCACGGCCCGGCTGGAGCGGGGCGCCGTACGCGAAGCCGGTCGGCTCGTCGCCGTCGAAGGCGACGACGCAGGTGAAGCCGTCCATCCCTGACCAGTGATCGACGAACCACGGGAAACGCTGGTTGAACTCGTCGTCCATCGCATCTGCGTAGGCGTCGGCGTGCACATCGATCAGCATCTGCCTGAAGCCTTCGGGGAGGCTTCCCTGTGCGTAGTGCCGCAGGTCGATCACCCTGGTCACGTTCGACTCCATTCATCTCGCATTCGGTCTGCCCAGTCGCGGGCGTACGTCGTCGACGGCGCCAGCCGGAACAGGTCTCGGTGGAAGTCCCCGACCAGGGTGCGCATGCGCCCAGGCAGTGGAGCGCCCTCCATGATCGTGAAGACGGTGGCCGCCGTCGCCGTGGCCTGCTCGGGCTCCCCCTGGCGGAGTTGTGCCAGCGCGAGCTGGCAAGTGGCCAGCGCGCGGTTGCGCTGGAACTCCGCCGGGATTTTCGCCAGGGCGCGGTGCGCCATCGCCTCGGCTTCGGCGGGCTCCCCGTTGCGGTTGAGGATGATCGCCGCGAGGTGGTTGAGTTCGGCCGGCCCGTAGAACGCGGTCCACCGGGGACGCTCGTCCTCGGCCGCCTTCCGGAAGGTCTCCTGCGCTGTGCCCAGGGCCCGCCGAGCGGCCCGCAGGTCCCCCAGCGACGAATGGGCGAGCGCGAGGCGGACGCGGCCCATGGAGCCGAAGAACGGATCCCTACGGGCGGCCGGAGAGGCGTTGGCCGCCTGCGCTGCCGCGAGCTGTTCCGGCCAGTTCTTCCGCTGGTAGGCGAGCATGGCCATGTTGACCCACACGCGCATGCCCGTGGGCGGGTCCTGGGAGAGGCCGGCGAACGTGGACGACTCGTGCAGGTACGTCTGGGCCGTATCCAGGTCGCGTAGGTCGATGCACGACCAGGCGGCGATGGTGGTGAACTCGGCCGCGAGTGCGTACAGGGCGCGGCGCACGCGTTCGCTGGCGTTCCGTTGCTGAAGCTCCAGCACCTTGGCGCGAGCTTCGAGGGCTGCGGTCGCCAGAGAGGCGTGTCCGCCTTGGCGGTCGTCGGCCTCCACGAGCTGGTTCATGCTGGCCGAGGCGCGGGCTACGTCCGTCATGCCTACTGACCGACGTTGCTTGACCACCGGAACGGCTGCGGCTGCCGTTCCGGTGGTGGAAGCGATGAAGTCGCGACGCCGCACGGGGCCCTCCGGGGGATGTTGCATGGAGCTGGGTGCGCTGAACCCTAAGTCCGCCACGGGGCAGCCGAACACACGCTCAAGTGCGGCGCAAGTGCGTCCGATTGGGCGTCGGCTTGATCCGTTGAGCAGGTTGCGGACCGTCCGGGAGGAGATGTCGCCAGGCCGGCCGGTGATCTCCTGTAGCGCGGCGTTCAGCCGAGCCGCCAACTCCTCCTGCGTAAGACCGAGTTGATCGAATCGGTGCTGAAGAACGAGATTCCCTCCCATGTACCGAACGTAGTACCGCCGTCACGCCGATGCCCAGACCCCAGGTAATGGGAACGCAAAGTCTTCCGGTTGGTGGGCATGCACGAATCCGGGACCCTTCCTGTTGCGCCCGGCGCGTCGCTCGTTGACTGGTCATCGGTCGCCGAGTCGAGTTCGGCACGGCGGCACGGAGGAAAGCCCGGCTCTGCCTCGTTCGTCCGGACCGGGAACCCCACGCCGGAGGGAAAGACCTCGTGACCATGACCGTCGCTCAACCGAATGCGATCGGCGCCCCGGGTTACAACGCGGAGGTGCCGTGCGTCCGTGAGTCCGTGAGCCGCGCCCGCGCTCTCGTCTCCAATGTGCTGGCGGCCTGGGGCATGGACGACGACGTGGCCGACTGCGGAAAGATCATCGTCACCGAACTGCTGGCCAACGCCGTCGAGCACACCGAGACCCCCGTGTCGAAAGTCATCATCGAGCGTCCGAGCAACGGTGCCGTCCGCATCGGAGTCTCCGACCGCTCGCACGGCGCTCCCCGCCTGAAGACGGCAGCCCAGAACGCTGAGAGCGGCCGGGGTCTGAGTCTGGTCGCGGCGATGAGTTCGCGCTGGGGCTACGACAGACACCCGTGGGGCAAGGTCACCTGGGCTGTGATCGAGGCTTCGGCGTGGAGAGAGCAGTGAGCACCGCAGTGGCTCCGAAACGCCCAGCCGAGGAGTGGACGCCACCGCTCGACGCAGACGGCTTACGGCTCGTGCTGGAGCGATTCCGAGTCTGGAAGCCGCTCGACATCGAAGAGGTCTTCGACGATCTCGACGCGGTGATCGGCAATCATCCCCCGCCTGTTGCGACGACCGTCGCCCTGGTCGACCGCCTCCGCAGTCACCTGAAGCAGCTCAGCGACATCACGGTGGCTGACGACAGGTTTCCGCCCACCGCCGAGATGACCCGACTCGTCGAGCGAGCGCGCCCCCTGCGGGAGGAGTGCACGCCGGCCGCCCATCAGCAGGCTGTCGGACTCGCCCGGCGTCTCGCCTTCGTGACCGCCGACCTGATCGAAGAGTTGATCGAGGCCCGCTACATCAAGGGGACCGAGTGATCCACGCCTCCACCCACCCGCGTGCCGCTCGGCGGGCTGGTCAACACGCACCGACCCTCTGCGGGCGTGGGCCTCCCAGCTCGCCGTCCAGCACACCGCCCCGTTGGTGAGCTGACAAGAACGGAGAACGTTCGCCCCTGGCCTCCCGGCCCATCCGGCACACGAAACCGACCTGCATCCCCAACACGTACGACCGAAGGAAGTCCATGACGAACACGACCGTCGAGCCCGACGAGGCGACCCGCCTGCGGAACAAGGTGGTGGACGAGCTGTGCGCGGACGGCAACATCTCCTCCCCGGAGGTCGAAGCCGTGATGCGCAAGGTGCCCCGCCACGCGTTCATCCCCGACACCCCGCTCGACAAGGCGTACGAGACGTACGCCGCGGTGATCACCAAGACCGACGAGCACGGTGTGCAGCTCAGCTCCGTTTCCGCCCCGCAGATCCAGGCCATGATGCTGGAGCAGGCCCAGGTGAAGCCCGGGACGCGGGTGCTGGAGGTCGGCTCGGGCGGACTGAACGCGGCCTACCTCGCCGAACTCGTCGGCCCGTCCGGCGAAGTCATCACCGTGGACATCGACTCCTCCGTCACCGACCGCGCGTCCCGTCTCCTGAAGGAGAACGGCTACGACAAGGTCCGCGTCGTCACCGCCGACGCGGCCGAACCCCTCCCCATCGGGGAGGTCGATGTCGTCATGGTGACCGCCGGGGCCTGGGACATCGCCCCGGCGTGGATCGCGCAGCTCAAGCAGGGCGGCCGTCTCGTGGTGCCGCTGCGGATGCGCGGCCTGACCCGTTCGATCGCCTTCACCCAGGTCACGGGCGAGCACGGCCCTTACCTGGAGAGCGAGTCGGCACGGATCTGCGGCTTCGTCCCGATGCAGGGCTCCACCGCCCACCGCGAGGAACTCCTCCTGGTCAACGGAACCCCGGAGATCGGGCTGAAGTTCGATGATGGTCTGCCGACCGATCCGCACCGGCTGGACAACGCGGTCACGTTCCCGCGCCACGAGCTGTGGACCGGCGTCGTCATCGGCCTCTCCGAACTCATCGACACCCTCCAGATGGCCATGGCGATCAGCCTGCCCGGCTTCTGCACCATGGCGGTCGATGACGAGCTGGACACGGGTCTGGTCGCCCCCGTGAACAAGCGGTTCTCCCTCGCCGCCGTCGAGGATGACACCTTCGCCTACCTCGTCACCCGCCGCACCGAGGACAACAAGCACATCGAGTACGGCGTGCACGCCCTCGGCCCGAACGCGAAGCAGCTCGCCGACAAGGTCGCCGACATGCTGCGCGACTGGGAGGCCAACCGGCGCGGCGGCCCCAGCCCGGTCATCCGGGTCTATCCGGCCGACACCCCCGATGACCAGATCTCGGCCGACCGGGTCATCGACAAGGTGCACAGCCGGATCTCGCTCTCCTGGCCTCCGGCGTAACGCCGGGAGCCAGGTCGTCCCGCACCATCCGAACAAGAGGAAGGGCATCACCATGACGAGCGCCACCCTGGCCCCGCCCGCCCCGCTGGCGGGCCTGGACGACGACTTCGCGCCCCTGGACGTGAAGGTCGTCATCGCCGAGCACGCGTACGGCAAGCTCATGTGCTCGACGGGCGACGGCTGCGGCACCACCTGCGCGACCGGCGCCTCCGCCTGCGGCTCCTTCACGGAGGACCCCGCCTGATCCGCAGCTCCTTCACAGAGGACTGGGCCTGATTGCAGGCCGTTCCCTGCCGGTGAGCCGGGCGAAGTGCTTCGCCCGGCTCACCGGCCCCTCACCCGCCCCGCCAGACGGAGGGCACCATGGCTTCCCGAGCAGTCGCCGACTACCAGTGGCAGGGCGCCGCGCTGCTGCGCGCCACCACCAGCCCCGGGCCGGCAGACATCCCCCGCACCCTCGACCTGGACAACGTGACCGTCACCCGCGGGTGGCTGAACCGCATCTGGCAGCGCGAGGACTTCCGCAGCGCGCTGGAGCTGGCCACCCCCGTCCTGTCCGACGCCATCGAGGCAGTCGTCCAGGGCTGGCAGACCGAGCCCCGTCACGTCCGCCGCACCGCCGTATCGACGGTTTCCTACCTCCTGCGGTGGCAGCACCGGCCCACCCCGCTCGGACTGTTCGCCGGCACCGGTCCCGTGACGGTCGGGCCCCGGGCGACCGCGCGGTGGCGCGACAAGCACCGCGTGCTGATCCGGCCGGACTCCGAGTGGGTCACCGACCTGGTTCTCCGGCTTCAGCGCACCCCCGCGTTGCTGAAGCGGCTCCCGCTGGTCGCCAACAACGCCGCCCACACGCGCGGCGCTCGGCTCGTGGCGCCGGGCCCGCCCTCCGACGGCCACGCCGTCCTGCTTGCCCCAGTCGAGATCTCCGTCCACAACGCCCGGCCGGTGGCCGCCGCGATGAGCGCGGCCCGCACCCCCATCCCCTACGGCAATCTTCACGGCCACCTGCGCGACGGCTTCCCGCAGGCCGCCCCGGAGCAGATCGACGCTCTTCTCACAAGCCTGGTCGAGCAGCAGTTCCTCATCACCAGCCTGTGGGCGCCCATGACCACGGTGGACGCCTTCCAGCACCTGTGCCACGAGCTGGAACGGCACGGCGCGGACGGCATCCCCGAGGTGCGGGACCTGGTCCACGAGCTGTACGCGCTGCGCGACGAAATGTCCGCCCACCAGCCGACGCTCTCCGACACCAACGTGAGCGCCAACGCCGCGCGGATGCGCGCCCTCACCCCCGTCACGCCGACACCGCTGCTCATTGACACCGCCCTCGACTGCGAGACCCAGCTCACGCAGGCCGTGATCGCGGAAGCGCAGGCAGCCGTGTCGGCCCTCTACCGGACCACCCCACAGCCCTACGGCTACCAGCACTGGCGCGACTACCACCGCCGGTTCCGGGTCCGGTACGGCGTCGGCGCCCTCGTACCGGTGATGGACCTGGTTGCCGACAGCGGCCTCGGGCTCCCCGCCGGATACATCGGCTCCGAACGCGGGGCCGCCCTGAAGGTACGCACCGAACGCGACGAACTGCTGCTCGCGCTGATGCAGCAAGTCCTCCTCGATGGCCGTGACGAACTGCGGCTGACGGACGACATGGTCAACGCCCTGGAGAAGGCCGCCGGAACGGACGAGCGGCTGTTCGTGCCCCGAGTGGAGGCCGCCTTCGAGGTCCACGCCCCCAGCACCCGGGCGCTGTCCAACGGCACCTTCGACCTCCTGCTCACCGCGGCACCCCGCCCCGGCAGCAGCATGGCGGGCCGGTTCGCCCACGTCCTGCCGCCCGAGCACCAAGACGCCCTCGCCGCCACCTACAGCGGGGCACCGGATCGCCTCACGGCGCAGCTCGTGTTCCCGCCGCGTCGGCACCGCAACGAGAACGTCACCCGCACACCACGACTGCTGCCGCACATCATCGAGTTGTCCGGCCACCAGGAGAGCGACGAGACGACGATCCGGCTCACCGACATCGCCGTTACCGCCGACCCGCGCAGTTTCCAGCTCGTACAGCTCTCCACCGGCCGGCGCATAGATGTGCGGGTTCTGCACGCCCTCGAAGGCGGTACCCAGACCCCGCCGCTGGCACGGTTCCTCGCCGAGGTGGGGCACGGGCGGTACGCCGCCTACAAGCCGTTCGACTTCGGCGCCGGTTCCCGGCTCCCGTTTCTCCCCCGGGTCCGCTATCGCCGCACCATCCTCACGCAGGCCAGATGGCTACTGATGGCCGAAGACCTGCCGGGCCGCAAAGCCCCGAGGCAGGAGTGGGAGGACGCCTTCACCGCCTGGCGGGACCGGCTGCGGGTCCCGATCCAGGTCGCCGTCATCGAGTACGACCAGCGCCTCCCGCTCGACCTATCCCATCCGGTCCACCTCCGGGTCCTGCGTGCGCACCTTGACAACGCTCGGCGCGTGGAGCTGCGCGAGGTCCCGGACGCAGATGCCCACGGCTGGATCGGGCGGGCACACGAGATCTGGCTCTCCCTGGGCCGGTCTGAGCCGGACACCCACACCCCCTTTGTGCCCCGGCCGCGCGCTACCACTGCTACAGCAGCCGGGAGGCACTTCCCGGGAGCCGGCGGCGTCCTCCACGCACAGCTCCACGCCCATCCGCGCCGCTACGACGAGATCCTGAGCCACCACCTGCCCCACCTGCTCGCCGCGTTCGGAGAGGAGCCGCCGACCTGGTGGTTCACTCGCCACCGGGAGATGGCCCGGCCGGACGCCGACCAGCACCTCGACCTCACCCTGCACCTGCCGCCAGACGCACACGGAGCCGGCGCACGACACGTCCGCGCCTGGGCGGACAACCTGCACAGGACGGGTCTGGCGTCCGGGCTCGTCCTGGCCCCGTACCAGCCGCAGACCGGACGCTTCGGCAGCAAGGCGGCTTTGGACGCCGCACACCAGGTGTTCGCCGCGGACTCCGCCGCCGCCCTCGCACAGATCCAGCTCACCGAGCGCACCGACGCCTTCGCGCCGCAGGCCCTCGCCGCCGCCAGCGCCCTGAGCCTCGTCACACCCCTGGCGCGGGACACCGCAGCGGCCGAGGAGTGGCTGGTGCGGAACCTCCCCCAGGGCACCGGGCCGTTGAGCCGAGCCCAGCGCCGTCAGGTGCTCGAACTCGCCTCGCCGAACGGTGCCTCCGCGCTCGCGGCTCTTCCTGGCGGCCCCCAGGTCACCGAAGCGTGGCGGTCCCGTGCCGCAGTCGTGGACACCTATCGCACGGCCTTGGCCGGTGAGCGTGATCCACTCGACGTCGCCCGTTCGCTGCTGCACCAGCACCACGTCCGGGCTCTGGGCGTCGACCCGCGCGCCGAGGAGACCACGATCCGGCTCGTGCGAACGGCAGCCCTTCAACACCGGATGGCGGCCCGATGACCACACTGGCCGCCAACGCTGCGGCGATCTTGGATCAGTACGCCGCCCACCTGGCGGAACCGCCTCCGACGCCTCCGCAGGAGCCCTGGGCGATGCAGTCGCTCGCCGATGGCGCCGCCGGAATCAGCCTGCTCCACATCGAGCTGGCTAGTCGGCACGGCGGCTCCTGGCGCTCCGCCCACCGATGGATCGCAAGCGCGGCCTCCTCACCCATCAGCGCGGCCGACCAGACGGGCCTGTTCCTCGGCGTCCCCGCCGTCGGCTTCCTCCTCGCCACTGTTCCCCCGGCCTACCAGCATCTGTACGCCTCGGCGCGCACAACGCTGCACCAGCACATCGTCGGCCTCGCGCACCGCCGCGTGAACGCCGCGCTCGCCCGTATCGACAGGGGCGACCTGCCCACCTTTGCGGAGTACGACCTCTTCTACGGACTTACGGGGATCGGCGCCTACCTCCTGCGCACCGAGCCCAAGGGCCCAGGTCTGGAGAGGATCTTGCAGTATCTCGTCGCCCTGACCCAGCCGCTCGCCCTCGACGGCCGCAGGCTGCCCGGCTGGTGGGTCCGCCACGACCCCGCGCGTGGCGAGTCCCCCTACTTCCCTGGCGGGCACGGCAACTTCGGCGCCGCGCACGGCATCACCGGCCCGCTGCTCCTCCTGGCCCAGGCCCTGCGCCGCGGCATCACCGTCCATGGCCACCAGGACGCGATGTTCACTATCTGCGCCCAGCTCGACGCCTGGTGCCAACACGATGACTCCGGCCCCTGGTGGCCCGAACACATCTCGCGGCGTGATCTCGACCGCGGGCACCCCCACCACGACGCACCCACACGTCCGAGCTGGTGCTACGGGACGACAGGCATCGCGCGGGCCGGCCAGCTCGCCGGGATCGCCCTGCGCTCACCCACGCTCCAGAAGTTCTACGAGGACGCGCTGTACCGCGCCCTGACCGACGCGAAGCAGCTCGCACAGGTCACCGACACGGGTCTGTGTCATGGCTGGGCAGGGATCTACCAGACAGCCGTCCGCGCCGCTGCCGACGCTCTTGACCCCCAGCTGCGGTTCCTCCCTTTGTTCCTCGGCGACACCTTCGCCGAGCAGGCCCGGCCCGGGTGCCTCCCGACGGCCGGACTGATCAACGGTGATGCCGGTTCTGCGCTCGCCCTCACCACCCTCGCCTCGCACCAGACCCCGAGCACTGGATGGGACGCATGTCTCTTGATCAACTGACTCAGGCAACCGAGCCGAGCCCGACGCAGCACGCCGTCCTCGCTGTCCTCGCCGGCATGTCGCTCGCCAACGCGGCGCAGCAGTACCAAATGGACCCCATGGTCCTATCCGACGCGGTCTCGGTCTACGACCAGGCCGGCCGGGAAGCACTGGCCCGTCACGCAGCCACCACCGACTGGTGGCAGACGTACCTCCACTTCACCGACTGGCCGAACGCCGACACCACCTTCACCACACACGTCCTGCCTATCCTGCGCGAAGCGGAGGCCACCGGCGCGATCGAGATCGACGGCTGGTGGTACACCAGAAAGCACCCCTGCTGGCGCCTGCGCCTCCGCGTCCAGCCCGCAGGCGGCACCAAGCTGACCGTCGGGGACGCCTTCGACCGCCTCGTCTTCGAAGGGCACCTTCAACGCTGGTGGCCCGGCATCTACGAACCGGAGACTCCGGCGTTCGGCGGGAAGACCAGCATGACGACTGCGCACGCCCTGTTCGCCACCGACAGCCGAGAGATCCAGCAGTTGCGCCAGCACGGCGGCCTCGGCATCGGGCCCAGAGAGCTGTCCGTCCTCCTCTGCACGATCATGATGCGCGCCGCCCGACTGGAGTGGTACGAGCAGGGCGATGTCTGGGACCGCGTCATCACGACGGAACACCGCTCGGCCGTCAGCGACGTTCCGCCGGAACGGCTCAACGCCCGAGCCCGCGAGATCCGCCCCCTCCTTCTCGCCGACAGCGACGCCCTACTGCGCTCCGGGGGCCCGCTGGAGCCCGTCGCCGAGTGGGCCGCCGCGTTCCGCAGCACCGGCCAGACACTCGCGCAAGCCGTCCAGGACGGAACACTGGATCGCGGGCTGCGACAGGTGCTCAGCTACCACGTGATCTTCCACTGGAACCGGCTCGGGTTGTCCATGCGCGGGCAGAGCATCCTGGCTTGGGCAGCCAGGGCAGCGATTCTGCACGGCGACGAGGACAAGGAGGGCCAAGGCGCATGAGACGACCAGCCGGTGAGCAACCGGTCGGCACAGCCACATGCGGCTCTCGATTCCGACCGACTAGCGTGTCAGCGAAACCCAGGAGGCGCGGTGCTTTCATTCACGCTCGACACCAACTGCCTCATCGCAGTCGAGGAAGAACGCCCCGAGGCTGAAGCTGTTCGTGAACTTGTGGCACAGCAGCGCGCCGGCCGGGCAACGGTGCGGCTGGTCGCCACCATGGCCGCCGAGAATCAGCGAGACGGCACCGTTCTGGATAACTTCTCCCACTTCCAGCGGCGTATCAACGGACTCGGCCTTGGAGAGTTGGAGATTCTCGCGCCCGTGGCGGTGTGTGACCTCACCTACGTCGACTGGTGCGTGCTCGCGCATGACGAAGCCGAAGCGGAGGCCATCAGGCTACACAAGGTGCTGTTCCCTACCTCCCCCTTCGGCTACCTAGTACTCCAGCCGTAGATCGTGATCTTGCTGGTAGGGGGTGCCGCGGGCACGCGTACGGCCACCAGTGATCATCGGTGTGTGAAGACAGAAGAACAGCTGGTGGCCGCGGGTCACAGCATAGAGCCTGCCCGCTGGCGGGAGACCTTCGAGGTCCTGATGGGCGGTATCGCCGGCCGGTTCGCCCGGGTCGAACCGCGCAGGCACGCCCGGGAGTTCGTCCTCGGCCTGCTGGCGGGCCTGCCCCGCAAGAATTGCTGGACCCTTGCCGAGCACACGGGCCACGCCACCCCGGACCGCTTCCAGCACCTCCTCGCGCGGGCGAAGTGGGACGCCGACGCAGTCCGGGACGACCTGCGCGGCTTCGTCGCCGATCACCTCGGCACCGACGACGTCGTCCTGGTCGTCGACGAGACCGGCGACCTGAAGAAGGGCACCCACACCGTCGGCGTCCAGCGCCAGTACACCGGCACCGCCGGACGCATCGAGAACAGCCAGGTCGCCGTCTACCTCGCCTACTCCGCCCCACGCGGGCACACGGCGATCGACCGCGAGCTCTACATCCCCCGCTCCTGGACCGACGATCCGGACCGCTGCCGCTCGGCCGGCATCCCCGACACCCACACCTTCGCGACGAAACCCCAG
>NZ_BBNN01000059.1 GCF_000829695.1 Streptomyces sp. NBRC 110035
GGCCCCAACGTGATCACGGACGTGGCCACCACCGCCTCCACCACCCATGACAGCAAGGTCCTGCCCGGCATCCACACCCGCCTGCACCGCCGCGGCCTGCTGCCCGCCGAGCACCTGGTCGACAGCGGCTACACCTCCCTGCCCCACCTGGAACAAGCCGCACGTGATCACCAGGTCACCGTCTCCGGGCCGCTCCGGGGCAACCCCACCCGGCAGCACCGCCGAGGCGAGGGCTTCGCCCGGGACGACTTTCACATCGACTACGACCGCCGGCAGGTCACCTGTCCCCAGGGGCAGGTCAGCCAGGGCTGGCACGGCCCCTACCCGACCTCCTCGCCCACCGCGGCTCCGCTGATCGTGGCACGGTTCACCAAAAGTCAGTGCCACCCCTGCCCGGCCCGCGCCCGGTGCACCACCTCCCGCGAAAGCACCCGCACCGTCGGCTTTCCTCCGCGAGAACTCCGCGACCTGCAACTCCGCATCCGTGCCGAGCAACAGACACCCGAGTGGAAAACCCGCTACGCGGTCCGCTCCGGAGTGGAGGGAACGGTCAACGAGTTCGCCCACGGCCACGGCATGCGCCGCTGCCGCTACCGAGGGCAGGGCAAGGTCCACCTCCAGCACGTCCTGACCGCCATCGCCATCAACATCGAGCGCCTCAGCGGCCTCCCACCGACCGAGGAAGCACCCCGGCCACGCCGACCGACCGCTTTCCAGACCTACCTCGATCAGCACGAGATCCCCCGGCCGAAGTCCTGGCGCACCCTGGGCACCTGACCTCGGCAACTCCAAGATCCCCGACAGAGTCAAGCTAAGAGCTGTCCCGTAATTCCCGGTGGATCAGCGCGCGGCGTCGGATGCGGTGCATCGCAAGGCGGAGGGTCCTCCGCATACTGGATGTATGCGGACGACCCGACAACGCGGCGAGGTGCCGTAGCTGTCGTCGCGCGCCCGCCGGGAATCACGGGACAGCCCTTACCCGCAACACCCACATCGGCCGGGCCATCCTCACCCTGCACCGACCTGTTCAGACTGAGGTTTGGAAATAGCTCACTCCCACAATGAGGAGTATCGATATAGGTAAATACGATTTTATGCGCCTTTGCTCTTTTGGTCTTCTTCACTCATTCTGAAGCGGTGACCGTTCTGATTACGGGTGCCACGGGTTTTGTGGGCTCACGTATCGCGCATGCGTTGCTGACGACGCGGAACCAGCAGGTTGTCGCACTGGGGCGGGGTGAGCCTTTGGCGCTACGCGACCGTGTCGTGGCGGCGATCGGCCTGCAGGGCGATGTGAACAGTGCCGCTCTGCAGCGGCTGCGGTGCGTCGCGGGCGATGTGACGCTGCCGTGGCTGGGGCTGACGCCGGCACTGCACGCCCGGCTGGCGGGGCAGGTCGATACCGTCTGGCATTGCGCGGGTGACATTGCCCTGGCAGGGGAGCGGGAGCGTCTCTTCCGAGTGAACGCCCAGGGCACCGCCCACGTTCTCGCTTTCATGGACCAGACACGGCCCGCATGCCGACTGGTGCACGTGAGCACTATGGCGGTCGCGGGCAACCGACCCGCCGGGCTGGTGCTGGAAGACGACCTGACCGACGTCCACGGTTTCGTGGCGCACTACGACGCGTCGAAGTACGCGGCAGAGCAACTGGTCCGGCAGTGGGCGGCCCGACGTGCGCGTCCGGCGCTGGTACTGCGGCCCGGCGTGGTGGCCAGTGACCAGGCCCTGCCGGACAGCGCGGCGGAGCATCCGCTGGCCCAGCTGGGGAAGATGGTCAAGGTCCTCGCGGAGGGCGGTGCGCCCGGTATCCCGTCGGCGGCCGAACGCCTGAGGGGGGCCGAGGTGCGCCTGCGGATCAACGCGTCGCCCTCCGCCACCTTCAACATCGTGCCGAGCGACTACGCGACCGAGGCGATGGTCCGCATCGGGTGCGACATGCCTCGTGCGGACTCCGAGGTCCGCACTTACCACATCGTTCATCCCACGCCCACCCGACTGGCAGACGTGTTCCATGTCCTCGAGCGGCTCCACGCCGGTCTGCGACTGGAGTGCGCGGAGGAGTTCGACGGGGCGAGCGTGCCTGAACTCTTCATCGCCAGGCACCTAACAGGCTTTATCAGTTACTGCCGGCTGCAACACCGATACGACCGTGCGCACGCGCTGGCCGACACGCCGGGGCTGCCGGAGCCCGCGCCGGTCGACGCGCGCTTTCTTCAGCGGGCACTCGGATTCGGTGCCTTGTCGGCCTCTTCTCCGAGGTAGCGGTCAGCGGGCCGCTGCCCTCCTCTGACGTGTCAGCGCGAGCGTTCCGCCGTGCCTGCCGGAACATCCATACCAGTCTGTTGGGAGCACACTTGCCCTCGCACATGACCCCGAGGTCCGATGACACCGTCGCCGTGGTGGGCACGGCCTGTCGACTGCCGGGCGGGATCCATCACCTGGACGATCTGTGGGCTGTGTTGACGGCCGGTGCCGACCTGGTCGGAGAAGTACCCCCGGACCGTTTCCCGACCGCGGACTTCGTGGACACCCACCGGCGTCCCGGTCAGTCGTACACCGCGGCGGGTGGCTTCCTGAACGACGTGGCCGGCTTCGACACCACCTACTTCACAGGGATCTCCCCCAGAGAAGCGGCACAGATGGACCCCCAGCAGCGGCTGCTGCTGGAGATGGCGGTCGAGGTGCTGGATGACGCGGGCGCCGACGCCGCCCGGCTGGAGGGGTCGGACACGGCGGTGTTCATCGGCTGCTCGAGCCGGGACTACGGTGAGTTGCAGGCGATGTCACCGGAGTCGGGGGACGCCTACACGATGTCGGGCACGGCGGGCGCCATCGTCGCCAACCGCCTGTCGCACTACTTCGATTGGCACGGACAGAGTGCCACCGTGGACACCGCCTGCTCCTCCGCGCTGACCGCCGTGCACCAGGCATGTGAGCACCTGCGCAACGGACATGCCCGTGTCGCGGTGGCCGGGGGCATCAACGTTCTCCTCAACCCCCACCTGTACGCCGGTTTCTGCAACGCCTCCATGCTGTCGCCCACAGGCCGCTGCCGGCCGTTCTCGGCCGAGGCGGACGGGTTCGCCCGCGCGGAGGGTGGCGGCCTCGTACTGCTGAAGCGGTTGGCCGACGCCAGGGCGGACGGAGATCATGTCCACGCGGTGATCCTGTCCAGCGGCACCAACAACGACGGACGTACCCCCGGCCTCGCACTGCCCAGCAGCGTCGCGCAGCAGGCGCTGCTGCGTCAGGTGTACGCGCGGGCAAGACTGGTACCCGACGACGTCGCGTACCTGGAAGCCCATGGCACGGGCACGCGGGCCGGGGACCCGCTCGAGGTGGAAGCCATCGGCCGTGCGCTCGGGGTCGGTCGCCACCGGGGGCCCCTGCCCATCGGATCGGTCAAGAGCAACCTCGGGCACATGGAGGCCGCCGCCGGCATGGCGGGCCTGTTCAAGGCGATGCTGGTCCTGCGGCACCAGCGGATCCCGGCCACGCTGCACGCCGAACGACTCAACCCGGACATCGCCTTCGACGAACTCAACGTGCGCCCGGTCGCCCGGCCCGAGCCGCTCGACTCCCCCGGGATGGCGGTCGCGGGTGTCAACTCGTTCGGCTTCGGGGGCGCCAACGCCCACGTCGTCATCGCCGCCGCTTCGGCAGCCTCCGTGGACGAGCTGCCGCCCGGGCCATCATCGGCGACCGCTCTGCCACTGGTGGTGTCCGCCCGTACCCCGGCGGCCCTGAAGCGCGCCTGCGAGCAGATGGCGGAGCACCTGCAGTTCACCGAGGACGGCCTCTACGACATCGCCTACACCGCCACATTGCGGCGCACCCGCCACGAACACGCCGCCTGTGTCTGGGCCGCGGACCCGTCACAGGCGGCCGACGCGCTTCTGCGGCTCGCGGGGGGTGAGGCGACCCGGGCGGTGACGACCGCCGTACGCGCGGCGCCGGGACGAGTCGCGTTCGTGTTCGACGGCAACGGTTCCCAATGGGCGGGCATGGGCGCGGACCTGATGACGGACCCGGTCTTCGCCGCCGCCGTCGACGAGGTCGACACCTGCCTGCGCCCGCACCTGAGGTGGTCCGTGGCAGAGAGGCTGGCCGGGGGGTCACCCGATCTGGAGCGCACGGAGGTCGCCCAGCCCCTGCTGTTCGCCGTGCAGGTCGGCCTCGTCCGGCTGATGGAAGCCGCCGGCATCGAGCCGGACGCTGTCGTCGGGCACAGCGTCGGTGAGATCGCCGCCGCGTACGTCGCAGGCTGTCTCGATCTGGAGGAAGCGTGCCGCGTCGTGGCGGTACGCAGCCGCGCCCAGGCCGCCACCGCCGGCAGCGGGCGCATGGCCGCGGTCGGCCTGGGCGCCGACGCGGCCACGAAGGAGCTGGCGGCCTTCGACGGACGCCTGGAACTCGCCGGTGTCAACAGCCCCACCGACGTCACGCTCGCCGGTGACCCTGCGGCGCTGACGGAGCTGGGTCGGCAGCTGACGGCGCGCGGGGTGTTCTTCCGGCTCCTGGACCTGGACTACGCCTTCCACTCTCGGCACATGGACCCCGTGCACGGTGATGTCACGGGTCCGCTGAGCACACTCCGGCCGCGACCGGGCCGACTCGGCTTCGCTTCCACCGTCACGGGGGCCGTTCTGGCGGGCCCGCGGCTCGACGCCGGCTACTGGTGGCGGAACGTACGTGAACCGGTCCTCTTCGCAGACGCCGTCCGGGCTCTGGTGGACGAGGGCTGCACCTCCTTCGTCGAGGTGGGGCCCCACCCCGTCCTGGCCACCTACCTGAAACGGCTGCTGCCCGCGAGGGCCGGCGCGCATGCCACACTGCACCGCGACACCGACGGCCCCACCGCTGTGCGACGTGCCGCCGCCGCGGTCATCGCCGCGGGCACCCGCCCCGGCGCGCGGTGCTTCCCCCGGCCGGGCGCGGTGGTGTCCCTGCCCGGATACCCCTGGCAGCGCGAGCGGCACTGGAATGGAACTCCCGACTGGTGGGCCTCGGTTCCTCAGGACAGGACGGTCGTACATCCTCTGCTGGGCCGGCGGGCGGCTGTCGCCGAGCCGACCTGGCATCAGCAGCTCACCGGAAGCAGGCTGCCGTGGCTGGCCGATCACCAGGTCGGCATGGACGTCGTCATGCCGGCCACCGCGTACCTGGAGGCCGCGCTCGCGGCGGGCCGTGCGGGTCTGGGCGCCCGGTGCGAGGTCACCGACCTCACCGTGCTCAGACCGTTGACCCTGCCACGCGCCGACGACCCGACGCCCTTGTCCCTGCAGACGTCCCTGTCGGTCGAGGACGGCATCGTCCTCATCGCCTCGCGCCGGGACGCCTCCGCACCCTGGACACCGCACGCGCGCGGCCGGGTACGACGGCATACCGCGCCCGCGCCCGCACCCATCAGCGCCGCCGAGGGAGGCACGGTGGTCGACGCCGCGGTGCACTACGAGCACACCGCGCGCGCCCGCCTGCACTACGGGCCCGCCTTCCGGGTCCTGACCACTCTGCGGGTGTCGGACTCCTGGGTCACCGCCGACTACGAACTCCCCGCCGCGGCCGCGAAGGACGGTGATGGTTTCGAGGCGCACCCGGTGATCAGCGACGGGGCCCTGCAGACGACCGCCCCACTCCTCGCCCCGGTCGCGGACGGCCGCGTGTTCCTGCCCACGGCCGTCGAGAAGGCGCGGGTCTGGCACCAGCCGCCGGCCCGGGGGCGGATTCACGTCAGGCTGCGCCACCTCACCGGTTCGGACGCCGTCGTCGACGTCACCGTCAGCCTGGAGGACGGCACCGTCGCCGCTGAGCTGTCGGGCTGCCGCCTGCGTGCCCTCACCGCAAAGGACGGGTTGCAGGAGCTGGCCACCGTGCTGCGTCACGCGCCACTCCCCGGCGGGTGGCCGGTTCGCTCCACCGCCGTTCCACTCCCGGGACCGGAGACCTCGGCGGCGGCGACGGCCGCGGCCCGGGCGGCCTTCGAGGCAGACCAGGCGGACGACTACCCGCGCTTCGCCGCCCTCGCGAAGACGACGGCGGGGCACTATGCCGCCGCTGCCTTCGCTGCTCTGCTCCCCGGCACCAGTTCGTTCTCTCTGGGTGATCTGTTGGACGCGGGCCTGCGACCGCACTACGCCCCCTACGCGCGTCTGCTCGCGGGACTGGCGGCCAAGGCCGGGCTGCTCCAGCCCACTTCGGGAGGGGAGCGCTGGGACTTCACCGGCGTGCCCGCCGCTGCGGAATCCCATATGCGCCGGTGGTCGGAGCGCTGCCCTCAGTGGATCACCGCCATCGCCCTGGCCGCCCGTTACGGAACGCATCTGACCGACATCCTCACCGGCCGGACCGACGCCCGCGAGGTGTTGTTCAACGAGGCCGACCGCCACCTCGTGGAGGCTTTCTACGCCGACACCCCCCAGATGCGCGCGCACGGCCACTACGTCCGTCTCGTCATCGAGGAGGCGCTGCGTACATGGCCGACCGGCCGCCCCCTGCGCGTGCTCGAAGTCGGCGCCGGCACCGGCGGTCTCACCACGGCGCTGCTTCCCGTGCTTCCGCCTCACCTCACGAGCTACACCTTCACGGACGTCACGCCGGCCTTCTTCCCTCGCGCGCAGGCCCGGTTCGCCGACCACGACTACCTCGACTACCTCGACTACCGCACGCTGGACCTGAACCGCGACCCGGCGGAGCAGGGTTTCGTGCCCGGGTCCTACGACCTGATCGTGGCCGCGAACGTGCTGCACGCCACCGCCGACCTCCGGGCCACGTGTACCCGGCTGGCGCGGCTGCTCGACTCCGGTGGGCAACTGCTGGCGGTGGAGAGTCACGACGAGGAGATCATTGGCCCGTGCTTCGGGCTGCTGCCGGAGTACTGGTCGTTCACCGACGACCAGGTGCGGACCAGTCCTCTGCTTCCTCGCGCGGCATGGCCGCCGTTGCTGTCCGACTGCGGCTTCGACGCCGTCGCCGACGTCGGCAGCGAGCAACCGGAGACCGCGCAGGACTACTGCTTGCTGATCGCGCGGCGGAGCACCGCCCCCGGGGCTCGCCCGCATCCCGCCCCGCCCGCCCTGGAGACTCCCACCCGCACCGAGGGCCCGTGGCTGGTCGTCACCGACGCTGCCGGCCAGTCCCTGGCAGGGACGTTGGCCGACGACCTGCGTGCGGCCGGGGCCCACGTCACCGGCACGCGTGTGCCGGACGCCTGGGACCGGGGGCTGGGCGACTTCACCGACCAGGTGCCGTCACGCGTGGTGCTGCTCTTCGGCACCGAGCAGGAGCAGGCCGACGCCGACCTCGTCACGGAGGCCGCAGGCGTCGTGAAGGCCACGGCATCCGCCCTGGCCGCCGCCGGTCACGCCGACCCCCAGCTGTGGTTGGTCACTCCCCCGACAGGCCTGCACCCCGCGCCGGCGGACACCGGGGGCCTGCCCTGGGCCGCCGCGCTGTGGGGTGTCGGCCGGGTCGTGGCCAACGAGCACCCGATCCTGACGGTACGCCGCGTCAGCCTCTCCTCCTCCGGGGACCTGGCGCATGACGCCGCCCGGCTCACCGCGGAACTCCTCGCACCGGCCCGGTCCGGCGCGCCGGGCGAGGAGGACGAGACCGTGCTGGAGACGCATGGCCGCTTCGTCCCCCGACTGCGCCCTCTCGCGCCCGCGGCCCGACAGGCAGGACGCCACGACACCTACCGGCTGCGGCTGCACCGCGCAGGGCGCGGCCAGCAGCTGACCTGGGCTGCCGCCGAGGCGGAGGAGCCGGGCCCCGGCGAGGTGATCCTCCGCGTCAAGGCCGCCGCGCTCAATTACCGCGATGTGATGCTCGCGGAGGGCTTGCTCCCTCCCGACGCCGAGCCGGCCACCCCCACAGGGCCTCTCCTGGGTCTGGAGTGCGCCGGTATCGTGACCGCCACCGGCCCGGACGTGGCCGAGTGGTCGGTGGGTGACCGTCTGTTCGCTTTCGCCCACGGTGCGCTCGGCTCCCATGTACGGGTGCGGACCGAGCAGGCCGGCCGCATGCCCGAGCACATGACCTTCGAACAGGCGGCGACGCTGCCTGCGGTCTTCCTCACCGTCCAGCACTCCCTGGAGACCCTCGCCCACCTCCAGGCCGACGAGACCGTGCTCGTCCACGGCGGCGCCGGCGGTATCGGCCTGGCCGCCCTCGCCTACGCGCGACACATCGGCGCCCGGGTGATCGCCACCGCCGGCACACCGGCCAAGCGGGACCTGTTGCGCACGCTCGGCGCCGAGGCGGTCTTCAACTCCCGGGACCTCTCCTTCGCACACCAGGTCCGCGACGCGACCGCAGGGCGGGGCGTGGACGTCGTGCTGAACTCGCTGGCCGGCGAGGCCATCGCCCGCAGTCTGGAGTGCCTGACACCGGGCGGCCGGTTCGTCGAACTGGGCAAGCGAGACATCTACGCCAACGCCCCGTTGCTCCTCCGCCCGTTCCGGGACAACCTGGCCTATTACGGCGTCGACATCACCCGCTTCATCGCCGACGCGCCCGAGGGGGCCGCGGCCGCTTTCCGCACGGTCAGTGAACGCGTGGGGGCCGGCGTCTACCGGGCTCTGCCCCATCAGACTCACCCGGCCAGCCGCATCAAGGACGCGTTCAGCGCGCTGCGCCACTCGCGTCACCTGGGCAAGGTCGTCATCTCCTTCACCGACAGCTCGCCGGTCGTCATCGACCAGCCCGAACCGGCAGTGCGGCTCGACCCCGACGTCACGTACCTGATCACCGGCGGGCTGAGCGGCCTGGGCGCGGCGACGGCCCGTCACCTCGCCGACCGCGGCGCCCGTCACCTGGCTCTCCTCTCCCGGCGCGGTGTCCAGGCGCCCGAAGCCGCCGGTCTGATGGCCGACTTGGAGAGGGCGGGCACGACGGTACGGGTGTACGGTGCCGACGTCACCGAGCCCGAGGCCGTCGAGGCGGTCATCGCGGAGGCGGATCAGCTCCGTCGTCCGGTACGCGGCGTCGTGCACGCCGCCATGCATCTCGACGACGCCCCCCTGAGCGACCTCACCGCCGAGCGGTTCGCCGACGTTCTGGCCCCCAAGGTGCGCGGCGGCTCGGTACTCCACGACCTCACACGCGACCGCGCGCTCGACTTCTTCGTCGTCTACTCTTCCGTCGCCGCCCTCATCGGCAACCAGCACCAAGCCCCGTATGCGGCCGCCAACCTCTACCTGGAAGCACTGGCGCGACAGCGCCGGGACCATGGCGGGCCGGGTCTGGCCCTGGCCTGGGGCGGCATCTCCGAAACCGGTTACGTCGCACGAACGCAGATGGCTGACACCATCGCCCGCACCGGCATCGGACTGATCTCTCCGGCCACCGCTCTGGCCGCTTTCGACCGGCACCTTCACCGTGCGCACGGCCAAGCAGCCATCGGTGTCATGGACTGGGACCGGCTCACCGGTTTGCTCCCCGCGCTGTCCGTGGCCCGCTTCACCGCCCAGCTGACCCACGCGCACTCTCGCGCGTCCCGTGCCCAGGCCGACGACCTGCGCAAGCGCCTGAAGTCCGCCGGGAGCGACCAAGCGCGACTCGACCTGGTCACCGAGGTCCTCGTCGACGTGGCCGCCCGCATTCTTCAGACCACCACGGACCGCGTCGACCCCACCGCGAACCTCGCCGACCTCGGCCTGGATTCGCTCATGGGCGCGGAACTCTCCGTCTCCCTCCAGCAGACCTTCCACTGCGAACTGTCCATGATGGAGCTGATGGCCGCCGCGACCCTCGAGGGAATCGCGCACCGAATCCACCGCACACTGCACCACTAGAGCGGCGACGGGATACGGCGAGGGGCCTTTCCCGAGGGATCGGCCCCTCAGCCCGGTCCGCGGCGGTCAACCGGCCGTGGACGGGCCGGACAAACGCTCGCACGGACGGCTTCGGGCGGGAAGCCACCAGTTGGCGGGACCGAGCGCCGCCATCACGGCGGGCACCAGGACGCCGCGGACCAGTACCGCGTCCACGAGTGCGGCCAGAGCCACTCCCGCTCCGATCATCTTGATCACGGATGCGGAGGAGGTGGCCATGGCGGCTGTGGAGATCGCCACGGCCAGCGCGGCGGACGTCATCAGGCGCCCGGTGCGGGCGATCCCCTCGACCACGGCGAGCCGGTTGTCCGCCGTGCGCTGGTACTCCTCGCGAATACGTCCCAGCAGGAACACCTCGTAGTCCACTGACAGGGCCAGCGCGATGGCCAGGGTGAACAGCACCAGGGAGATGTCGAGCATCCCGGTCACCGTGAACCCGCCCAGCACGCCGCGAGCCGTCCCGTTCTGGAACACGGCGACCACGGCTCCCAGACTCGCCCCGAGACTGACGACCGCCACGACAAGTGCCTTGAGGGGTGCGACGACGCTGCGGGTGAAGAGGGCCAGGAGGACGGCGAGACCGGCGCCGAGCAACGCCACCGTCCATGGCAGCGCTCGTTTGGCCGCCGACAGTGTGTCCTCGACCTCGGCAGCCCGCCCGCCGACCAGCACCGGCCCCGGTGCGGGAAGCGCCCGGATCGCCTTGATCAGAGTGGCGGCCTCGTCCTCACCCGCCCGCACGGATGGGGCGGCGGTGGCGGCGAGGACGGTCCCCCCGCCCGGCGAACCGGCCGCCTTCCGTACGCCGGTCACGCCCGGGATGTCGGCCACCGCGCGTTCGTACTCCGCCATCCGCTTGGCCGGCACCGGCCTTGAAAGCACCACCAAGACCACCTGTTCCGGCGCACCGGTGAAATCGGCCCTGACCCGCTCATCGGTAGCGGCAACGGGTGAGGAAGCGGGCATGATCCGGTGGTCCATGACGCCGAACTGCACCTGAGTGAACGGCCATGCCATGAGCACCAGCACCACCGTGGCAGCTCCGCCCGCCACCGTCCACCGCCGGGTCACGGCCCGCGCGATCCGCCGCCAGACCGGGCTTCCCTCGCCCAGCCTGGTACGCCGCCAGCGGTGGAAGGGATCACCACGCTCACACCACGGCCCCAGGAGCACCACACACGCGGGCACGAGCAGCAACGCCGCGACGGCCGACAGAACCGCGACCGCCGCGCCCGCCAAGGCGAGAGCGCGGACCAGGGGGACCGGGATGACGGCCACCGCGGCCAGGCACACCGTGACCGCGGCGGCGGAGAAGACCACCGAGCGTCCGCTGGTCCGCAGAGCGGTGTCCAGCGCCTCCGAGCGGGGCAGCCCCGTGGCGAGTTCCTCCCGGTACCGGGCGAGGAGGAACAGCGTGTAGTCGACGGCCAGGCCGAATCCGACGGCCAGCGCCGCGTTGGCCGAGAACGACGAGATATGGACGAACCGTGCCAGACCGCCGAGCAAAGGGATCGTGCAGCCCACCGCCACTCCCGCCACCACCACCGGCATGAGAGCACTGACGAACGAGCCGTAAGTGATCAGAAGCACCACGAGAACCACCGGCGCCGCCAGCAGTTCGGCACGCAGCAGATCGCGTGCGATGCGATCGTCCACCTGCCTCACCGTCCACGAGGGCCCACTCGCCCGGACCGAGGACGTCGGCACCGCCGCCCGTGCGTGCGCCACCAAGCGCTCGGCCGTCTTCTCGCGGTCCTGCACGGAGCCCGTCAGTCTGGCCAGCACGAGCACGGCAGCGTCGTCACGGGTACGCAGGCCCGGCTGCTCTCGGCTGCTCTCGGCTGCCACCGGACCAGACGGCACGCACGCCTGGCTCACGGGACAAGGCCCGAGAGACGGCCAGGGCGGCCTGCTCCGCCGTGCGTTCAGCTCCCTCATCGCCCGAGACGGTCAGGACCAGATCGGCGGGCGGGGCACCCAGGCGCTCCGCCGCGTGCCGCGCCCGGAACGCCTCCGAGTTCTCGGTCACCGTCCCGTCACGGCCGAACACCGCGACCGCCCCCGGAATCAGCCACGCCGCGCACACCACCACGATCAACGTGCCGAGGACCACCAACCGCGCCCGCGCCGCCGACAGCTGGATCACTACGCCTCACTCCTTCACGGGTTCGTTCCGCGTCCGTGAAGGAGAACGCCTCCGGCCGCCTTAGGTAGCTATCCGGGCCTCGATACTCGTGACGAACCGAGTCCCCCTCGGGGATGCCGGGCTCTTCGCGTTCCGCCGGAGAGGGCATCACCCAGTGGACCGTCTTCTCCTGAGGCGCGCACGGCTGCTCGCCGGACTGCCCCGGAGCTCAAAGGAAACCGGGGCGGCAGCCAGACTTCTCCGAAGCCTGTGCAGGTTACGCCAGTTCACACAGTGGTGCTGGGGCCGTGCCCATGGAGTGCGACGGTCGTTAGCCGAGCGGCGGCATCGACGCTGTGCGTATGCGGAGACATCGGCGCACAGCATGACTCAGCGCTCGCCGGCCTGGTCCTCATGGGCCTCGGCCACGGGTGCTTCCGCCGGGCGGCCCGTTCGCCGACAAGAGTACGAGGTTGCAGGTGCTGCGCCTCGGCGGCATGGGTGCAACCGCGCGCCGTGGCCAGTCGAGCAGGGAGAAACGATGACCAGAGCACGTACCAACGGCGTTGCCCATCAGGCCGCTGCCTTTCTGCAGCAGATGACCGGGGAGGCCCTGGAATTCGAGATGCGGGCCTGGGACGGGAGCGTCGCGGGTGCCGAGTCGGGATCTGCCCTGGTGCTGAAGCACCCCGACGCGGTGCGACGCATGCTGTGGCGTCCCGGACAACTCGGAGCCGCTCGAGCGTTCGTGGCCGGGGACATCGACATCGAGGGTGACCTGGTAGCGGTCATGCGACAACTGGGGTCCGCCCTGGGGTCCTCCCGATCGGATCTCGCGCGCGCGGCCCTGTCGTCATGGCGTCTCGGTGTGAATCGGCAGGTCCTGGGACCACCGCTCCGCCCCCCGTCGGGGGAGGTCCGGCCCACCCGTGGCGCCCGAGCGGTACGCCATCACTACGACGTCGGTGACGATTTCTACAGACTCGTCCTCGGGTCCTCAATGGTCTATTCCAGTGCCTATTGGGGCCAGAGGGCGGCTCCCGCCGGGTTCGAACTGGACGACGCGCAACGCTCCAAACTGGACCTGATCTGCCGCAAGCTCGACCTCCAACCAGGGATGCGGCTGCTGGACCTCGGCTGTGGATGGGGCAGCCTGCTTCTGCACGCTGCCCGGCACTATGGTGTCAATGGTGTGGGCGTGACCCTCTCACCGAACCAGGCGCGACTCGCCACCCGAAGGATTGAGGAAGCCGGCCTGTCGGACCGCTTGCACGTACGGCTGCAGGATTTCCGCGCGATCTCGGACGGGCCCTTCGACGCCGTGGCCAGCGTCGAGATGACTCAGCACCTGTCACGTCGTGGTCAGAGCCGACATATTGCCTCTTTGGCGCGTCTGGTCGCGCCGGGCGGACGCGTCCTCAGCCACGAGTTGTGCATCCTGCGCCCCGGGCGACGTCTGGTGCGCAGTCCGTTCATGCTCCGTTACGTGTTCCCGGACTTCAACCCGGGCGAGATCGGCCGCAGCGTGCTGCAGGCGGAGCGTTCCGGCCTGGAGGTTCTGGACGTCGAGAACCTCCGGAGAGACTTCGCTCTGACGCTCAGGGCGTGGCTGGACCGGCTGGAGACGCGGCACGAGCGGGCCGTTGAACTCGTCGGCCGAGAGACGGTGGCCGCCTGGCGGTTGCTGTTCGCCGTCGGGATGCTGTCCTATGAGGCGGGTCACCTGAATCTGCAGCACATGGTCTGTGTCCGTCCGTACCCGGTCAAGCGGCGGATCTTCACGCCCCAGCCCGGCTGCTATCGACGTCCTGCCCCGTCCATGCCCGGTGCGCCGGAAGAAGTGCCGGTCGGTTGAGCCGGCTTCCGCTTTCCGAACGTAGTCGTTGAGTTTCCACTGTTCAGGCATGGTCCTGGCGGTCGGCGGCGGCCTGGACACGGCGCGCACGGTGCGGCCGACGAGGGTGCGCAGCACCGGCCACAGCTGGCGGAGCGGGCCCTGGTTGAGGACATGTTTCCATCATGACCGCAGGACAGCGGTAAGGGGCATGATGCGCGAGCCTGCTTCCGGAGTGCAGGACGGCGAGGCAGTGAGTTGAGACTCGGCCCGACCCGTTGTCGCCCATTCGGCCTCGTCGCTCATGCCGACGTCCTGCCCGTGAGCCATCACGTGCGGGGCCGGTGATTCCGCCCCCATCCTGTCGGCGCCACCAGCCCTGAGACCGACAGCCTCCCGGCTGGGCCCAAAGTCCCTGAGACGTCCCACAGAAGAAGCGACTTCCCCTCCTGACTGGCATACGTGCGGGTCAGGAGGGGATTCGCGATACCTTTTCTTTGACCTTTCAAATGTCCCGGAAGATCTCGATCTGCGCCCCCACCGAGTTCAGTCGCTCCGCCAGGTCCTCGTAACCGCGGTTGATGACGTAGACGTTGCGGAGCACCGAGGTGCCCTCCGCCGCCATCATCGCCAGCAGGACGACCACGGCCGGGCGCAGGGCCGGCGGGCACATCATCTCGGCGGCGCGCCAGCGGGTGGGGCCCTCGACCAGGACCCGGTGGGGGTCGAGCAACTGCAGCCGTCCGCCGAGGCGGTTGAGGTCGGTCAGGTAGATGGCGCGGTTGTCGTAGACCCAGTCGTGGATGAGGGTCTGCCCCTGCGCCACCGCCGCGATCGCCGCGAAGAACGGGACGTTGTCGATGTTCAGGCCGGGGAACGGCATCGGGTGGATCTTGTCGATCGGCGCCTCCAGTTTGGAGGGCCGGACCGTGAGGTCGACCAGCCGGGTGCGGCCATTGTCCGCGACGTACTCGGGGGTGCGGTCGTGGTCGAGGCCCATCTCCTCCAGGACCGCGAGCTCGATCTCCAGGAACTCGATCGGCACCCGGCGCACCGTCAGCTCGGACTCGGTGACGACGGCCGCGGCGAGCAGGCTCATCGCCTCGACCGGGTCCTCGGAGGGGGAGTAGTCCACGTCGACGTCGATGCTCTCCACGCCGTGCACGGTGAGCGTGGTGGTGCCGATGCCCTCGACCCTGACGCCCAGGGCCTCCAGGAAGAAGCACAGGTCCTGGACCATGTAGTTGGACGAGGCGTTGCGGATGACGGTCACGCCGTCGTGCCGGGCGGCGGCCAGCAGCGCGTTCTCGGTGACCGTGTCCCCGCGTTCGGTCAGCACGATCGGCCGGTCGGGGCTGACGGAACGGTCCACCACCGCGTGGTACTGGCCCTCCGTCGCGGCGACCTCCAGGCCGAACCGGCGCAGCGCGATCATGTGCGGCTCGACGGTGCGCGTGCCGAGGTCGCAGCCGCCGGCGTACGGCAGCATGAAGCGGTCCGTGCGGTGCAGCAGCGGACCGAGGAACATGATGATGGAGCGGGTGCGGCGGGCCGCGTCCGCGTCGATGGAGTCGAGGTCCAGCGTGGCGGGCGGCACGATCTCCAGGTCGACGCCCTCGTTGACCCACCGCGTGCGGACGCCGATCGAGCCCAGCACCTCCAGGAGGCGGTACACCTCCTCGATGCGGGCGACGCGGCGCAGCACCGTGCGCCCCTTGTTGAGCAGTGAGGCGCACAGCAGTGCCACGCACGCGTTCTTGCTCGTCTTCACATCGATGGAGCCCGACAGGCGGCGGCCGCCGACGACCCGCAGGTGCATCGGACCGGAGTAGCCCAGGGAGACGATCTCGCTGTCGAGCGCCTCACCGATACGGGCGATCATCTCAAGGCTGATGTTCTGGTTGCCGCGCTCGATGCGGTTGACGGCGCTCTGGCTGGTGGCGAGTGCCTCCGCCAGTTGTGCCTGTGTCCAGCCGCGGTGTTGCCGGGCGTCACGGATGAGCTTACCGATGCGTACGAGGTAGTCGTCTGACATGAGAGCGAGGCTATCTCAGATATGAGATGGCGCCTCTCGGGGGCCTCTTGGCTGAGCCGTTCGGGTGATGTGAGGTCAGTGTCCCCTGCTGCGCCGGGTGCTGCGCGTGCGCCGCCATCCGAAAGGTCCGGGCAGGTCCATCGACGTCGTGCGGCGTCCTGTGCTGCTCGTGGTGTGGCGCGGCCCGCGCCCGCCGCCGGTCGTGATGGACCAGGAGCGTTTGTTGATGTTGAGCCACACCCCCGGAAAGATCCTGAAGCTCTTGCGGAACGTCAGCGGCATCCCTGTCTCCCTCCCTGGGTTCATGACGTCGGTTTCCTGGCGTCGGGTTCACGACGCCCTCCGCGTGCGCATACCCCGTCCGGGCCCCGTGATGACGGGCGCCGGCATCTTGAGGCAGCAGTGCCCCAGGAGGTGCGGCCCGGCGGGGAGGCCGGGGTGGACTTCGCGGACCTGTGGCCGGACCTGGACTGCCGGCGCCGCAAGCTGTGCTCTTCACGCTACGGATGCCGCCGTCGACGGTGTACGCCGTCGACGGTGTACGACATCCAGGCCGGCACGCCGAGTCCGCGCGCCGCCCGCAGCACGGCCGCCACGTCGTCGGTGTCGGGCCCCTCCCCAGGGGGGAGGACGTCGGGACGTCAATTCCTGCCACCACCACGCGACCGGCGAAACGGCCGTACTACGGGCACATCCTCGAACCCGGGCCGTCACGCGGTCCGGCAGCGGACACCGCCGACGCTTGCGTACCGCATCCACGTACGACACAGCTCTACGTACGGCTCCGCAGGGTCCGCCCCGACCGGTACGGCCACCCAGGAGCCCCGGCACGTCACCTCGTACGACCGGGTGCGCCGGCAAGGAAGCCGAAACGACCGGGTTCGCTGTCGAACGCCTCGGCTGGATGACAGCGGACAGCGGTGACCGTTCTCGGCGAATCCAGTCCACTACGAGGATCTGAACAGGGCGGCCGGGTTCGGTGAGACGACCAGCGTGAAGGCAGTCCGTTCGCAGTCTGCCAACCGTCCTGCGGCGCCTGGATTCGTCGGGACGTTCGGTGTCCGGTTGGGTTGAGTGCTTGGATCTCGTCGGCAGTCTCCTGCGGCAACTCTGCTGCCTGGGGCTTCTCGGGCCCGTCGGTGAACAAGTGACGCGCTGGTACAGCTCTGAGCTGAGGCGGCACGGCCGGAAAGCTGCTGCTTGTTCACCGACAGGCCCATGGCCTGCAGCCCGACGGGCGGCGCCGTCTCAGTACAGACCGCTCGTGTCCTCCCGGTAGGTGTTGTCGAGGATGTCGTTGAGGAAGGTCCCGAACCCCGACCGGAGGTGGAGGCCGCTGCCCGGCTCGTAGGCGAACAGTCCGGGACAGACACTCTCGTCGAGACTGCTGTCGACGAAGAGCGCGTACGAGAAGCGGTCAGGCTTGGCCCCGCCGCTCGGCGGCTGGCGCACCACGCGGTGGGCCACCGCGGCCACCGGTGTGGCGGTCCGCCGGGTCAGGATCTCCATCGCGCAGCCGAAGTTCACGATGAAGGTGCCGGGGACCGGGTCGATGGGATGCCACTCGCCGTCCCGGTCCACCTCAAGTCCGCGCTCGGTGGAGCGCAGAACCGTCACCCAGCCGGAGTCCTTGTGGATGTCCAGGCCGCGCGCGGCCACTTCCGGGCGGAAGTGGTTGAAGGTCAGGGTGTGTGTGCCGTGCGGGGTCAGGCTGTGTCCAGTGGCCTCGTCCCAAAGCGGGCGCGGCAGGTCGAGGCGGGCGAGCACTGCGCGCTGGACGTCGAGCGCGAAGTCACGCATGCGCTCGGCCTGCCGGGCGAGCGCGGCCGGACAGACCTGGCCCCACCAGGCGCTCTCCAGGAAGAACTGCTCGGTCTGGTCGGCATCACGGCAGAAATGGCCCTGGTGGCGGCCGAGTCGCTCGGCCGTCCAGCGGCGAAAGCCCCGGTACGGGTCCGGGTGCTCCGCGGTGGGGCTTGCCGGGTCCTCGGCCGGGAGGCAGAAGGAACGGGCGAAGCGGTCCCCCGCCGACAGGTCCGTGCCGACGGGCTGCTGCACGTAGAAGAAGCCGTCTTCCAGAGCGCGCCGGAGTCCGTCCTCGGCGGTGAAGTGCAGCTCGCCGTCGCGTAGTTCCGCCAGCTGCCAGCCCTGCAGCGCGGTGGTACGCGGGTGTCCCGCCGCCGTGCTCATACGCGGGAGTGGAAGTCGTAGCCGAGCTTGCCCGCCTTCTCCACCGAGAAGTCGCGGAAGCTCTGGTGTTCACGCAGTCTCCCCTCGGTGTCGTACTGGTAGAGCGGCATGTCGTAGCGGGGCCCCATGCAGACCGTGAACGAGGAGCGGTCCGGGACGCCCGCGTCCGGGCGCAGCTCCGGCACACGGTGGTAGACCGCGGTCACCGGCCTGGGCAGCTTCCTGGTCAGGACCCGGAAGGCGTCGCCGAGGTTGACGGTGAAGTGGCCGGGGCGCTCGCGCACCGGCAGCCAGCGACCTTCGTGGAGGATCTCGTAGCCGTGCTGGTCGGTGCAGATCGTGGTGATGAACCCGCTGTCGGAGTGCTCGACGATCCCGGCGCGGTCGCTCAGGTTCGCACGGTAGTGGTTGACCGCCGTGTAACACAGGCCCGTGTCCTGCGGGGCGCCGCCGGTGATGAGGCCGCGGTCGGCCTCGGGCACCCCCGCCGCGTCGAACACGCCGTAGAGGACGTCCAGGGTCAGCTGCCGCATGCGCCGCAGCACCGCGGTGACCTCGTCCGGCAGGTACTCCTGCCACAGGAAGCTCTCCAGCTGGAGCTGTTCGACCTGGTCGGGCCGGTCTTCGTAGCCCAGTTTGGAGGCCGGGTGGCCGTGTTCGCGGTGGCCCCGGTGGCGGTCGGCCGGATCACCGGTCGCCGGCTTGTAGAAGGTGCGGCAGAAGTCGAGTCCGGCACGCACGTCGAGGTCCTCGGGGACGGCCACGTTGAACGCGCCGATGCAAAGCGCCCGTTCGGTGTCGTCCGAGGTGGCGAACCGCAGGGTGCCCGCGTCGACCTCGGCCGCGGGGAGGGCGAGGTGGGCCTCCACCTGCTCTTCCCGTGGTGCCTGCTGTGCCTGCGCAGTGTCCGTCATGGTGCGACTCCCGTCCTGGTCGGTTTCCACCGGTGCCGTGCTCGTGCCCCGGCTACAGCGTGCCGTCGTTGTCATAGGTCCGGCTCACCTCCTGGGCGGGGCGAAGTCTGCGACCGACTGCACGGGGTACGCCGTGCCGTTGTCGAGCCGGTAGACGGTGCCGTCGAGGGCGGAGTCCAGGAACGTCACGTACGAGATGCGGTCGGCCCGGCCCGCCGAGCGCTCGGTGGAGACCACGCCGTGCACGTTCGCGCGCACGGGCAGCGGCAGGGCGGAGGTGAGCACCTCGAGCGAGCTGCCGAAGTTCACGATGAAGTGGCCCGGCTCGGGGTTGACGGCGCCCAGCTCTCCGTCGATGAGCGCGAGGAGGCCCGGCTCGAAGGAGCGGAGCACGGTCACCCACCCGGAGTCACGGTGGAACTTGCAGCCGCGGGTCTCCTTCTGCGAACGGAAGTGGTTGAAGGCGAGCATCTGGTGGCCATCGTTGTCGGAAAGGCCTCCGGACACCTCGCTCCACAGGTGCTGCGGTACCTCCACGTGCCGCAGCACCGCGCGCAGGACGGCGACGCCGAGGCCGGCCATCCGGTGGCCGAGTTCGGTGACCTCGGGCGGCAGCAGCGCCCAGTTCGCCCTCTCGACGTAGAAGTTCTCCCACTGGTCGTGCTCGCGGTCGAAGTAGCCCTGGTAGGGGTCGGGGACGTCGGCGTGGCGGTAGCCCCGGTAGGGGTCCAGGTCGTCACCGGCCGGCTCCTCGTGGAAGTGCGCGGCGAACCGGTCCCCGGGGCCGGTGTCGAGGCCGTCGGGTATGCGCAGCAGGAAGAAGCCCTTGGCCAGGGCGCGGTCGAAGCCTCCCTCGCGCTCGAAGAGCAGCTCGTCCCCGTCGAACCAGGAGCGTTCGAGGTCCACCGGCGAGTAGGAGGCCTGAGCCTGCTGCTCGCCGGGCATGGGCGGCAGGCTGACCGGGGCCCGGGCGGTGGTGGGGTGGAAGTGGGCCCGGGTCGCTCGGGAGCTGGCGGTGGTCATGGGGTCGGCTCCCTCGGGGTTGCGGTGTCGCGCGGTGTGCCGGGGTCGGGCCGGATCGTGATGCTTCCCGGCCGTGCCGGGCGCGGCATGGACGCGTGGTGCTTCAGCTGGAGGTCGGTGCCCTGCGTGGCAACCACGTAGCGGCCGTACAGCTCTGCGAGGACCATGGACTGCATCCGCACCGAGAAGAGCCGGCCGGGGCACTTGCGGGGGTTCCGTTCGGCGTTGATCATGCTGAACGAGTTGATCTCGTAGCGGCCGCGGGAGAGCAGCGAGGAGACCGTCTCCCGGTCCGAGCGGACGATGGCCTCGATGTTGGCCGGGGCGAAGCGGCGCGGCTCGGGGAAGACGGCGGGGTCGCGGTTGGCCTGCCGCCGGTCCAGCCACATCATGGTGTCCGGTGGAACGATCACCGAGACGCCCCGGTGGCGCAGGGTGAACGGCCCGGTCGTACGGCGCCACAGGGCACTGGGATTGCTGCCGCCGAGGCGTACGGCCTCCAGGACCGCGAGGTCGATCACGGACGGAGTGGCGCCCGTGTGCGGAGGCGGGTCCGCGTACGGGCACCCCGTCCCGGCCGCCGTCCCTGTGCCGCGCCTGGCCTCCGCCACGACGGCGTCCTTGACCCGGGGCGTGGCCTCCACATAGCCGATCGCCCACATCAGGCTGAGCGCCGTCGTGTCGTACGTGGCGACGATGACCGTGCCCAGTTCCTTGATCCGTGCGGCGTCGAGCGCGGCCACGGACCGCCGGGTGAAGGGCATTTCCCACAGGTCGAAGTGACGTCGGATCATGTTGGACCCAGGCGCGTCGGCCAGGGCGTCGAAGTTGTCCGTCAGGAGGTCGCGCACGAACGGCACGATGACGTCGAACTCGCGCATCGCCGCCGGGTTGTCGTTGCTGATGACGTCGGAGGCGAGGTCGAAGAAGCCGCGCACCACACGGCCGTACTCGGCGGAGTCCAGGTACTCGGGCAGCGGCCGCCGGGTGAGATCGAGAACACCGGGGATCATGCTGTCCACGTACGCCGTCAGGGACAGCGTGAAGTCGTCGAGCGGGACGGGCCGGCCAGCCGCGCGGCCGAGGTGGTCGGCCGTGTACCGCCGAACGGCGGGCTCCAGGCGCTCGACGAACTTGGCGTTGCCGAGGGAGCGTTCGACCACGGCCCGCTTCCCTGGGCGGCCCGGGTGGTCGTGGGGCAGGGAGCCCATGAAGTCACCGAACAGCTCGCGGTTGGCGTCGGTGGAGGGCGCGAGAACGTCGTCGCCGACGAGCGGTTCGTTGGTGATCTGGTAGACGGCGAGTTTTCGGCCCATCCAGAACGTGCACAGACCGCCGTTCTCCTCGGCGCGGGCGCTGATGCCGGAGACGCGGAAGTAGTGCGAGGCGGGCTCCCCGCGCACCACGGTCGCCTCGTGGAACGCCGGGGCGTGGCCGTGCAGCCGGCTGGGTCCGTCGTGGTGGGCGACGATTCCGGGGAAGGGTGCGCCGGGGGCCTGCGGCAGGGCAACGGTCCTGCCCTGGCGCGGGGCGCTGATGCGGTTCGCCGAGACGCTCATGACGTACCGCCTCCGCTCGCGCCGACGGCTCTGGCGATGCCGAAGTCGGCGTGCCGGTCGGACCGGGTCTGCTCGTTGAACTCGCGCAGGAAGTCCTCGGAGCCGCGCACGGGCGCGGCCGAGCCGTCCTCGCGTACCTGATAGAGGTCGCCTGTGGCGGGCGGGTTGGCGAAGGCGGCGAAGGAGAAGCGGTCTGCGGCGCCCGGGGCCGGGGCGCACTGCCGCACCTGGTGCAGAATGGCCCTCACCGGGCGGTCGAGGTCCGCGGTCAGCAGTTCGAAGGCGCCGCCGAAGTTCACCACGAAGTGGCCGGGCACGGGGTCGACGGGCACCCAGGCGCCGTCGACGGACGCTTCCAGGCCGGGCTCCTCGTTGTAGAGCACGGTGACGAATCCGGTGTCCTTGTGCGGGGCGCAGCCCAGCTTGGCGCGCTCCGGCCGGTAGTGGTTCGCCGCGAACCAGTGGGTGCCGAGACCGTCGACGGCGCCGCCGGTGATCTCGCTCCACAGCGCGGGCGCGATGCCCAGCTCGGTCATCGCGTCACGCAGCACAAGGAGCGTCAGAGCACTCATCTGCTCGGCCATGGCGAGGAGCTCACGTGGAAAGTGCCGGGCCCGCCCGGGGCCGTCGATGAGCACGTGCTCGGTCTGGAAGTGCTCCCGGTCGAAGTAGACGCCCGGCACGTCCTTGAAACCCCGGTACGCCCGGGTGGCCCACGGCCCTTCGTCGGGTGCCCGGTGGAACTCTCGGCACAGAGTGATGCCCGGGCCCGGATCGAACCCGGCGGGCATGGCGAGCAGGAAGCAGCCGTCCCGTAGGGCCCGGGACAAGCCGTCGGCAGCATCGAAGCGCAGGCCGGCGCCCGTCACGGCGGCACGCTGGAGGATCATGGTGTCGACGGTCATCGGCGTACGCCCTTCGCGGTGGGGCGCTCATCGGGGCGCCCCGGGACGACGGTGGTGTCCGATCCGTCCGGCGCGTCCGTACCGGCGTAGATCTCGTAGTCGTTCTCGTCGATGAGTTCGCGCGAGCCGCAGACGCGCTCAAGGCCGCTGCCGTGTACGTAGCGGTAGATGCCCTCGTCCTCGCCGGGCAGGCAGCCGCTGGAGCTGAAGTGCCCGAAGCTGGACCGGTCGTCCTGTTGGCGGGCGACCCTGCGCATGATGGCGGCCACGGGCATGCGGCTGCCCGCGGTCAGGATCTCCATGGACAGGCCGAAGTTGACGATGAAGCAGGCCGGGTCGGCCGGGACGGTCTCCCAGTGGTCCTCGCGGCTGACTTCGAGGCCCGGGGCGGTCGTCCGCAGGATGGTGAGGAACCCGTCGTCCTTGTGAGAGCTGAGCCCGATGTCCTCGTGTGCGGGCCGGTAGTGATTGAACGTCAGATGGTACGAGCCCGCGCACTGTGAGCAGCCGCCGGTCGCCCGCCGCCAGTCCCGCTCCGGTATGCCCACCGCGGAGAGGACGGAACACAGGACGTTCCGCGAGAGCCGGGTGAGCGACTCGCCCAGGGCGGTGATCTCCAGTGGATAGGCTGCGGTCCAGAACCGGCGTTCGAGGAGGAACTGCTCGATCTGGTTGATCCGCTGGTGGAAGCCGAGCAGCGGATCCCCGAAGTGGTTGCTGCCGATGTCGCGGAACCGGCCGTACGGCGCCGCGGCCGGACCTTTGTAGAATTGACGCGCGAACGCGTCACTCCGGATCCGCACGGGGAAGGGTTGGCAAGTGCCCGGGGACCAGTTACGGTGATCTCGTCCCGACCGCGCGTCGAGGCACGGACCTGCGTGCGTCATCCACGCAGCGGTCCCGCCGACGTGGCACATCGGACTTCCCGTGGGTAGCCCCTCCATTCCGGCCCCCACTTCTTCATCCCTCCTTCTCTCCCGCAGCGGCCTCCGTGTCCAGGAGCGTTCTTCGGCTGCGACCTCCCCCTCGCCACCAGCGTCTCGTGCCGCCGCACGCCCGTGCGGCGGCAGCAGGAACCACCCCCGAAGGGGTCGACCGTGAGGGATGGTGTCGACGGCGCGACGACACGGCCCTTCGCCACCCGGCGATGGGCACTCCTCGCCATGTCCGTGGGCGTGTTCTGCATCCAGCTCGACTCGTTCGGTCTGAACCTCGCCCTGCCGCAGATCGGCCGCGACCTGCACGCGGGCGGAGACGGTCTCCAGTGGGTGATCAGCGCGTACCTGCTGTCCACCGGCACGCTGATGCCGGGGGCGGGGCGGCTCGGCGACCTGTTCGGCCGACGGCGGCTCCTGGGCGCGGGGCTTGCCGTGTTCGGCGCGTCCTCGCTGCTCTGCGCGCTTGCCCCGACCCTGCCCGTCCTCGTGGGCGCCCGGGTGGCCCAGGGCGCCGGAGCCGCGATGATCATGCCGGTGGGGCTGTCCCTGCTGACCAACGTCTACCCGGCCGAACTGCGGGGCCGTGCCACCGGCTGGGCCCTCGGCATCGGCGGGATCGCCACCGCCTGCGGTCCGTTCATCGGGGGCGCCCTGACCGAGTCGGTGTCCTGGCGTGCCGTGTTCTGGCTCAACGTCCCGCTCGCCGTACTCGGCGCGGTCTGTGCGTCACGTACCGCCGAGAGCTACGACACCAGTGCGCCCCGCAGCGTCGACTGGAGCGGCCTGGCCGGCGCCACGGCCGCGCTCGCCGCGCTCTGTGTCGTCATCGACCGCGGACCGCGCTGGCCGTGGCCCGCCGCGCTGGCGGGCGTGGCCGTCACGGTAGCCCTGCTGGTCCTGTTCGTACGGCGTGAGCGGGCGGCGGCCCATCCGCTGGTGGAGCTCGGCCTCTTCCGCAACGGGCCGTACGTGGCGCTCACCCTGGCCGGTGCCGCGGCCAACACCACCACCGTGATGTTCCTGTTCGTCGTCCCGCTGACGCTCCAGGGCCAGTGGGACCTCTCGGTCGTCCTCGCGGGCACCGCGTTCCTCGCTCCCGCGCTGGCCATGGCGCTCGCCGGGCCGCTCGCCGGGCGGGCGCCGCCACGGTCCGCGGTACGGCTGATGGCGGGCTGCCTGTGCGGGGGAGCGCTGGTTCTGGCGTGCCTCGCCCGGACCTCCTCCTTCACCTTGTACGTGGCCATGGCCACAGTGGGGGGCGCGGTCCTCGGAGTGGCCAACTCGCTGACGCTCATCGCCACCCAGGCGGTGATCCGGCCGGAGCGGGCCGGGGAGGCGTCGGGAGTCACCAAGACGGCCATCACCGTGGCAGCCGGCCTCGGCGTCGGACTGGCCGGGGCCGTCACCGACCAGGACCGTGGCGTGGGTTCGGAAGCAGCCGCCGACACGGCACTGCTGATCACCGCATCGGGCTGTCTGGCGGCGTGTGTGGTCCTCGCCGTGTGGATCAGGCTGCGGGAGGGCGTGGCGCGGGCCGGGGCGCACCAGTGATGCGAAAGCCCACAGGGCTGGGTTCGCTGGGCAAACGCCTCGATTGGATGACAGCGGACAGCGGGCCCGCGCATGACCATTCGGCCGTCGTGTATTAGGGTTATCTCGACATCGAGATATCTGCCGAGGTGCACCGCAGCCGCCGCGATCCGGTAAGGGATGCCTAACTTAGCCTTACCTTAGCGGATCCGTCGAGGGGTAGTGGCGGCACCACGTGGCGGTAGCCGCAAAGGGTTTGCGGTGTGGTGGTACGCGCACATCAATGAAGGAGACTGTCGTGTCGGCGAACAGCTTCGACGCCCGCAGCACGCTGCAGGTGGGCGACGAGTCGTACGAAATCTTCCGGCTGGACAAGGTCGAGGGCGCCGCACGCCTTCCCTACAGCCTGAAGGTGCTGCTGGAGAACCTGCTCCGCACTGAGGACGGCGCGAACATCACCGCCGACCACATCCGTGCGCTCGGCTCCTGGGACTCCCAGGCCCAGCCGTCGGAGGAGATCCAGTTCACCCCGGCCCGCGTGATCATGCAGGACTTCACCGGTGTCCCCTGTGTCGTGGACCTCGCCACCATGCGCGAGGCCGTCAAGGAGCTGGGCGGCGACCCGGCGAAGATCAACCCGCTGGCGCCGGCCGAGCTGGTCATCGACCACTCCGTCATCGCCGACAAGTTCGGCACCAACGAGGCGTTCAAGCAGAACGTCGACCTGGAGTACGGCCGCAACAAGGAGCGTTACCAGTTCCTGCGCTGGGGCCAGACCGCCTTCGACGAGTTCAAGGTCGTCCCGCCCGGCACCGGCATCGTCCACCAGGTGAACATCGAGCACCTGGCCCGCGTCGTCATGACCCGTGACGGCAAGGCCTACCCCGACACCCTGGTCGGCACCGACTCGCACACCACCATGGTCAACGGTCTCGGCGTCCTCGGCTGGGGCGTCGGAGGCATCGAGGCCGAGGCCGCCATGCTCGGCCAGCCGGTCTCCATGCTGATCCCGCGCGTCGTCGGCTTCAAGCTGACCGGCGAGCTGCGGCCCGGCACCACCGCCACCGACCTGGTGCTGACCATCACCGAGATGCTGCGCAAGCACGGCGTCGTCGGCAAGTTCGTCGAGTTCTACGGCGAGGGCGTCGCCGCGACGAGCCTGGCCAACCGTGCCACCATCGGCAACATGTCGCCGGAGTTCGGCTCCACCGCCGCGATCTTCCCGATCGACGACGAGACGCTGAACTACCTGCGCCTGACCGGCCGCAGCGACCAGCAGGTCGCCCTCGTCGAGGCGTACGCCAAGGAGCAGGGCCTCTGGCTGGACCCGCAGGCCGAGCCGGACTTCTCCGAGAAGCTCGAGCTGGACCTGTCCACCGTCGTGCCGTCCATCGCCGGCCCGAAGCGTCCGCAGGACCGCATCGTCCTCGCCGACGCCAAGGCCCAGTTCGCCCAGGACGTACGCAACTACGTCAAGGACGGCGGCGACGTCGACGAGGCCAGCAAGGAGTCCTTCCCGGCCTCCGACGCCCCGGCCATCTCCAACGGTGCCCCCAGCAACAAGGTGAAGGTCACCGCCCCCGACGGCACCGAGTACGACCTGGACCACGGCGCCGTCACCGTCGCCGCCATCACCTCCTGCACCAACACGTCGAACCCGCACGTCATGGTCGCCGCCGCCCTGGTGGCGAAGAAGGCGGTCGAGAAGGGCCTGACCCGCAAGCCGTGGGTCAAGACCACCCTCGCCCCGGGCTCCAAGGTCGTCACCGACTACTTCGACAAGGCGGGCCTGACCCCGTACCTCGACAAGGTCGGCTTCAACCTCGTCGGCTACGGCTGCACCACCTGCATCGGCAACTCCGGCCCGCTGCCCGACGAGGTCTCCCGGGCCGTCAACGAGCACGACCTCGCCGTCACCTCGGTCCTCTCCGGCAACCGCAACTTCGAGGGCCGGATCAACCCCGACGTCAAGATGAACTACCTGGCGTCCCCGCCGCTGGTCGTCGCGTACGCCCTCGCCGGCTCGATGACGGTGGACATCACCCGCGAGTCCCTCGGCCTGGACCAGGACGGCAACCCCGTCTTCCTGAAGGACATCTGGCCGACCGAGGCCGAGGTCAACGACGTCGTCGCCCACACCATCGGTGAGGACATGTTCTCCAAGTCCTACGCCGACGTCTTCGCCGGCGACGCCCAGTGGCAGGCGCTGCCGATCCCGACCGGCAACACCTTCGAGTGGGACACCGAGTCCACCTACGTCCGCAAGCCCCCGTACTTCGAGGGCATGGGCATGGAGCCGGCCCCGGTCGAGGACATCACCGGCGCCCGCGTCCTCGCCAAGCTCGGCGACTCGGTCACCACCGACCACATCTCCCCGGCCGGCGCCATCAAGGCCGACACCCCGGCCGGGCAGTACCTCACGGAGCACGGCGTCGAGCGCCGCGACTTCAACAGCTACGGCTCCCGCCGCGGCAACCACGAGGTCATGATCCGCGGTACGTTCGCCAACATCCGCCTGCGCAACCAGATCGCGCCGGGCACCGAGGGCGGCTACACGCGCGACTTCACCCAGGCCGACGCCCCGGTCTCGTTCATCTACGACGCCTCGCGCAACTACATCGACCAGGGCATCCCGCTGGTCGTCCTGGCCGGCAAGGAGTACGGCTCCGGCTCGTCCCGCGACTGGGCGGCCAAGGGCACCGCGCTGCTCGGCGTCAAGGCCGTCATCGCCGAGTCGTACGAGCGCATCCACCGCTCGAACCTCATCGGCATGGGCGTCCTGCCGCTCCAGTTCCCGGAGGGCCACACCGCCGAGACGCTCGGCCTCACCGGCGAGGAGGCCTTCTCCTTCACCGGCGTCACCGGGCTGAACGACGGCACCATCCCGGGCGCGGTGAAGGTCACCACCGACACGGGCGTCGAGTTCGACGCGGTCGTGCGCATCGACACCCCCGGCGAGGCGGACTACTACCGCAACGGCGGCATCCTGCACTACGTGCTTCGCCAACTTGTCGGTTGATGAGCTGACGTGAACGAGCGCCCTGCCCCTGCATCTCGCGCGCGGGGGCAGGGCGCTCGCGTGCGACGGGGCGGAAGACGCCGCCTGCGACCATGATCGCAGGCGATCTGTTCCCGGAGCGGAACTGCGCATCCCTACGAAGACGAAGAACCCCGCACCTGGTACCAGGTGCGGGGTTCTTCTGTGGGGTGCCACGAGTGTCTCTGACCAGGCGGGACAGAAACGGTTGAAGATCGCTTCCTAGTACTCCAGCCGTAGATCGTGATCTTCATGCTGGCTGGGCGTCTTGGCGCCGGTAGTGGGCGGTCTTGGCCCGGGCTTGGTGGCGTCGTCGCCACTGCGACCAGCCCAGCCGGTGCGCCATGTCGTGGGCGGCATGGGTGACGAGCGTGGTGAACAGGTGCTGGATCTCGTTGCGGGTCAGCGGACTCAGTGCGCTGGTTGTCTGGTGCTGGTCACGTTCGAGTGCGGTCACCACAGCAAGGAAGGCGTGGGCGAGCATGGCGAGGGTGACCCAACGGTGCCAGGAGGTCCAGCGTCTGACCTGGTGTTCGTCGAGTCCGGCCAGTCCCTTCGACGATTGGAATGTCTCCTCCACCGTCCAGCGGCGCCCCGCGGTCCTCACCAGGGTCTGCAGGGTGGTCGGGTGGGTCGAGTAGCAGAGGTAGTGGGCGAGTTCGCCGGTGCGGCGGTTGCGGCGGACGAGGAGGTGCCGGTGGCCGGGACGCTCGTCGGTGACATGGGCCAGGGCCCAGTCGTAGTGACGGTGGCCCTTGGCTCCGGCTCCTGCGGACAGCTTCTGCCAGGCCCGTTTCGGGATCCGCCGGGCCAGGAGGTCGGCGCGGATCTTTCCGGCAGCGGTGGTGATGTGGTGCCGGCAGGAGAC
>NZ_BBNN01000058.1 GCF_000829695.1 Streptomyces sp. NBRC 110035
GGGCCCGTGGTCGACGAATCCCATGAGCGGGTGGTGGCCGTAGGACCGCTTCCAGGTCGGTGCCGCGTCCTCCTTGTCCGAGTGCGCGAGGACCAGCACCCCGTCGAGGTCCACGGTCACCGACCCGCCCGCATCGGGAGCCCTGGTCCCGGCCACCTTCCAGACCCGTGCTCGGGCTTCGGCCCGGGCGGCCCGGATCGCCCCCAGAGCCTTCTCGCCGGAGGCGGCGAGAGTGTCGAGGAGACGAGAGACCGTCGGGTCGGAGGCGACCGGCCCGAACACCGCCCGCTCGGCCCGCAGCATCCCGACATCCGCCAGGCAGTCCCCGCCCGCCGCGACCGCCAACGCCACGTCGAGCAGGACCTTGCCCGGATCGTGCACCGCCCGCGGCTTCCGCCACGGCCTCAGCGCCGCCGATATCGCGGTGTCCAGACCGGCCTTGCGGACCGTCTCGACCAGCAGCACCCCGCCGGCCTGGGAGACCACCGCCCGGCCCCCACCCTCGATGCGGACACGCGGGTATGACCCGATACTCTTCTTCACCTGAGAAGTGCTTCTTTCCACGGCACGATCTGGACCCTCGACAAGTCCTATCGTTGCAGGTCAGGAGCACTTCTCGCGTTTTTGGATCACGCTTCGGACAGCCCACCTCGTGAAAGCCCGAGGTTAGCAGGGTGTCCACTCCAGAAGGCAGCCTCACCCGTCTCCACCAGCTCCAGGCCCTCGGCCACCAAGTCGCCCTCACCCCGACAGCAGCCTGACTGACCCGTCCCACCGACATCCGTTCCGCAAGCGGCCCGGATGCTACCGCCTGCCGTCCCGAATATCGATTTGCCGATCAGCATCCCAACCCCCACCTCAGTTGCGCCGTTTGATTGACAGAGCCCACAGGGGCTTCCCGCCGAGGGAAGGCCCCCTGTGCGTCATTCCGCCAAGGGCAAGCACTCGGTGAGCAGGTCCACGACATCGCGCCAAGCGCGCTGTGCGTGCCGCGGGTGGTGGGCGACGCCGGGGACCACCGGCTGGTCGACGGGAGGGTGGTGGAAGGCGTGCAAGGCGCCGCCGTAGAGCACGAGACGCCAGTCGACACCCGCATCCTGTATCTCGGCGGCGAACGCCTCGCGCTGTGCCGGAGGCATGATCGGGTCATCCGATCCGACCCCGGCCCATACCGGGCACCGGATGCGTGCCGCCTCGCCCGGCCGGCCGGTGGTGAGTGCGTTGACTGTGCCGATCGCCCGCAGGTCGACGCCGTCGCGGCCGAGTTCCAGCGCGATCGCACCCCCGGTGCCGTAACCGATGGCGGCGATCCGGTCGGGGTCGGTGCGCGGTTCGGCGCGCAGGATGCCGAGGGCCGCGTGGCCGATGTCCCGCATCCTCCGTGGGGCGCAGAGCAGAGGGGTGACGCGCGCCAGCATCTCCTCGGGGTCGGTGAACCAGCGTCCGCCGTTGATGTCGAAGGCCAGTGCCACATAGCCGAGTTCGGCCAGGGCATCGGCGCGGCGCCGCTGGAAGTCGTTTAGCCCCGGTCCCTCGGGGCCGATCAGGACCGCGGGTCGACGGCCGCTGCCGGCCGGGAGCGCGAGGTGGCTGACCATGGTCAGGCCGTCGGCCGGATAGGTGACCGTGCGCGTCGTAACCGTCGTCATGCGAACAGACTGTAATGACCAGGGAGCTGTTCCGGACGGCTGCTGCCACCGAGGGTGAGGGCTCGGTATGCGTCTGACGTGCAGTCTTCCTTCGCGGATTGCCGCCTGTGGGTCGACCGGACGGCTGACGTCGCTCGCGTACCGGTGTTGACGCAGAGTCAGAAGAGGGGGCAGTGAAACACCGGGGTCGGCATTCCTGTTGCGTGGGTCCCGTGATCATGAAGTCGCCATCGGGGAAACGGGCAGTGCGTTGTTCGTTGGGGGCGTCCAGGCCGTCCGGCCTTTCCGGGCCGGCATTTCGTTCTGGCTTGATCCAGGCGTCGATTATTCCCCTATGTGTCCATGAATGAGTGGGTGGGCTCGCGGCCCGGCCGCCCTATGCCCGGGAGGGGGCAATGTATTCCCCCTATTTTCACGCCACTTGAGTGCGGTGCACGTTCTCTGCTCTCAGCGAAGCGCTCGCCTTTTCTCAACGGAGCGGGCTGATTCACGTGTTAGCTTCACAGTGCATGAGGTGGGGCGAACGCACCTGCCGCTACGCCCGGTGGGCACCGGATTGGCGGGCGGAGTCCTAGCCCCGCCAAAGGTGCCGCGCGCGAACAAAGGAGTGGAACAGATGAGTAACCGGCAGTTGCCTCTCGAAGCACAGCAGACGATGCCCTATGCCCGCGCCAACGGTGACAACATTGGCGTGGATGCGGTCTACAACCGCCTTCTCGACGACCGGATCATCTTTCTGGGCAAGGAAGTCGACGACGAAATCGCCAACCGTATTACCGCGCAGATGCTGATGCTCGCCTCGGATCCGACCCGTGACATCTACCTGTACATCCACTCGCCGGGTGGCTCGGTCACCGCAGGTATGGCTGTATACGACACGATGCAGTACATCAAGAACGATGTCGTGACCATAGCGATGGGGTTCTGTGCCTCCATGGGGCAGTTCCTCCTCACTGCCGGTACGAAGGGCAAGCGTTTCGCGCTGCCGCACACCAAGATCCTGATGCACCAGCCTTCGGCGGGCCTCGGGGGCTCGGCCTCCGACATCAAGGTCTACATGGACCAACTGATTCGCACCAAGCAGGAGATGGCCGAGCTCATCGGCCACCACTCCGGCCAGGACGCCGAGACGATCACGCGTGACTCCGACCGGGACCGCTGGTTCACCGCCCAAGAGGCCAAGGAGTACGGCCTGATCGACGAGGTCCTGTCGTCGGGCGATAATCACCCCACCCTCGGATCGATCGCCTAGTCGCCTTCTTGACCAGTACGTTCGGCCATCCCCCAGAAGGGGCAAGTCTAGTGAGCACGTCCGTGTCCATCCCAGCGGCGGGTCCGTCCGGATCCGGCCGTCTGCGCCCTGAAAGCCGCTACGTGACGCCGCGCTTCGTCGAGCGCACCGCGCAGGGCACCAGGGAGTACGACCCTTACGCGAAGCTCTTCGAGGAGCGTGTGATCTTCCTCGGCCATGAGCTCGACGACGTTGTGGCGAACGACATCATGGCCCAGTTGCTGTGCCTTGAGTCCATGGATCCGCATCGGGACATCTCCATGTACATCAACTCGCCCGGTGGCGATCTCACGTCGCTCACCGCGGTGTACGACACGATGCAGTTCGTGCAGCCCGACATCCAGACGGTCTGCCTGGGGCAGGCCAACTCGGTGGCCGCCGTGGTCCTGGCTGCGGGCACGGCCGGCAAGCGCCTGGCGCTACCGGGGGCCCGGGTCGTCCTCAGTCAGCCGCACAGCCCCGGCAGTCAGGGCCAGGTCTCAGACCTGGTGATCCATGGCTGTGAGGTGCAGCGCCAGCGAGAGCTTGTCGAGGGGTTCCTGGCCCGCCACACCGGCCGTGATGTCGCCAAGGTCCACGAGGACACCGAGCGTGACCGCGTGCTCACAGCGGAGCAGGCCCTAGAGTTCGGGATCGTCGACCAGGTGGTGACCCCGCGTTCGGTCGCAGGGGTCCGCTGACTCCTCCCGTTCCTTCTGTGCTGCCGCCGCCGTCTCGGTGTGCGGCCGCGCAGGCCCCCTGAAGGGTGGCTGCGCAGCCGCGGTCCGGCCCCGGCTCCATGGACCGGGGCCGGGCGCTTGAGTACTGTGCACCATTCCGAACACCGTGAGCCCGGCGCAAGCGAAGAAGTATCTCGCTGGGCTCTTTGGCATGTCCGAAATTCGTGAGTGCTCCGGAACCCGGCGGCAGCTTTCCCGTGGGTCGGCGACGCGATTTTAGAATTTCTAACGAAACGCCAGCAGTCCCGGCGCGATGTTCGAGCCGCCCCGCCCCGCCCCGCCCCGTCGCGATGTGCGAGTTGAGTAGGGCTGCCAGACTCAGATTTTCCACAGGCGACTTTAAGTCACTGGGTGGACCGTGTTCGGCCGAGTCCCGGCCATTGCGCCGTGTTGGCCAGGGATTTAGCGGTTGCGCAGCGCACGATTCACGCCAGTGGTGCGGATGCGAGCACCTTGAACCTCTTGTGTGACCACCGGGATTGGTGTTGCATCTGTGGCTAGAGAAACTATCTAGGTGAACGGACGTGACGAGGCGAAGTCTCACGCTCGCTTCGGCATTGTTAAGTGAGCGGCCGTGCTCGGAGTGGTCGGCGGGGGCCGGTAGCCCGGGCCTGAGGGAAGGGAATTCTGTCGTGACCGAGACCGAGAAAGCCGCCGATCCCGCGATACCCGACTTAACCGACCGGCCCGACAGCCCCGGCGGGATCGAGGTGCTCGCCTCGCTCAGCCCCGACTTCGACGCCGACCCGTACACCGCCTTCGCGCGGCTGCGCGAGCGCGGTCCGGTGCACCAGGTAGTGACGCCCGACAGGGGCGTGGTGTGGCTCGTGGTCGGGTACGAGGCCGCGCGCGAGGCTTTCACCGCCCCGCAGCTCAGCCGGGACTGGCATCGCGAGTGGCGCCAGACCGGCTGGAGCCCGCCGTACGCCCTGAACATGCTCGGCAACACCAACATGCTGATGAGCGACCCGCCCCACCACACCCGACTGCGGAAGCTGGTGGCGGGGGAGTTCACGGCCCGGCGGGTCGAAGGAATGCGGGGGCGCATCCAGGAGATCACCGACGAGCTGCTGGACCGCATGACGGCGGACGGAGCGCGCCGCGCCGACCTCATCGAGGCGTTCGCTTCCCCGCTGCCCATGATCGTCATCTCGGAACTGCTCGGCGTCCCCGGCCTGGACCGCGCTTCCTTCCACGCCTGGTCCAACGAGACCCTCGCGCCCACCAGCCCCGAGGCGGAGAAGGAGGCGTACGAGCAGATCATGCCGTATCTCACAGGGCTCATCGCCGCCAAGCGCGAGAGCCCCGGGGAGGACCTGCTCAGCGCCCTCGTCCACACGGTCGACGAGGGCGGCGACCGGCTCACCGAGGACGAGCTGGTCTCGTTGGCCTTCCTGCTGCTCGTCGCCGGGCACGAGACGACGGTCAACACGATTGGCAACGGGGTGCGCGCGCTCTTCGCGCACCCCGAGCAGTTGGCGGCCGTACGGGCCGATCCGGCGGGGCTGGCGGCGGGGCTGGTGGAGGAGACGCTGCGCTACGACGGGCCGGTGGCGACCACCACGCCACGCATCGCCCTGGAGGAGACCGAGATCGGCGGCGTACCGGTGCCGCGCGGTGCCATCGTGCTGATCGCCATGGCCGGCGCGGACCACGACCCGGCGCGCTTCCCCGGTCCGGAACGCTTCGACGTACGGCGGCGCGAGGCCCGGGGCCATCTCTCCTTCGGGCACGGGATCCACTTCTGCCTGGGCGCCCCCCTCGCCCGCCTCGAGGGCGAGGTGGCGCTGCGCGCACTATTGGAGCGCTGCCCGGACCTGACGGCGGACGGGGAGCCGGGGGAGTGGCTCCCGGGGATGCTGATCCGGGGGGTGCGGGAGCTGCCGGTGCGGTGGTGATACGCCCGCCGCGGGCTGACGGGCGGGTGAGTGATCGCGGCGTGCCGTATGTCTATTCCGCATCGAGCATCAGCCGGAGAAAACTGCACCTTGCGGAACTTGACTACTCCATGGCTGAAAACGCTTGCTCGCGACTTGCAAAGAACGTGGAGGACAAACTATGAAGGAATCTCCGGAGACGGCCTTGGATGAGCTGTGGGAGCTGGTGTACACCAGCTTCAGGTTCCCGTTCATGCACGCCGCTCTGCGTCTTGAACTCTTCACCCTGCTCAAGAACCGGCCGGGCATCAGTCTTTACGAGATCACCGCCGAGCTCGGACTGCAGGAACGTGCCGGACACACGCTGCTCCTCGGGTGCTGTGCGTTCGGCCTCGTACGCAAGGAGGGCGACGGCTACCACAACACCGCGGCCACCGACCTGCTGGCTGGCGATCAGGACGCGTTCATGCCGGTGATCGTCCGCTACACCCACGAGATGCTGTACCAGCCGATGGGCTGGCTCCACGAGTCGTTAGTGAACAACGAGAACGAGGGGCTGCATCGCGAACTGCTCGCCGATTCCCCGGCGACCACGCTCTACGAGCTCCTCGGAGAGGACAAAGATCTGGAGCGGGTCTTCACGGCCATGATGGAGCACCAGAGCCGCTCGGTGGTCGAGGACCTCGTCAACGCCGTGGACTTCTCGTCGTACAAGAAGGTGCTGGACGTCGGCGGAGGCACCGGGACCAACTCCATCGGTTTCGCGCAGCGCTGGCCGCATCTTCGGGCAACCATCCTCGAACTGCCCAACGTGGCGGAGATGGCCGCCGCCCGCATCGCCGAGGCCGGCCTCTCCGAGCGCATCAACGCGGTCGGGACCGACATCTGGAAGGACGAGTTCCCCTCGTCCCACGACTGTGTCGTCTACTCCCGTTTCCTTGAAATCTGGTCGCCCGATCAGGTCCGCGACCTCTTCGCGAAGACGTACCGCGCGCTGGAGCCGGGCGGTCACATGGTGATCGTCGCGTGTGCCCAGGACGACGACGAGACCGGGCCCGCCCACGCCGCGTTCATGGCGGGGTACCTCCATACGATCGCGTCACCCGAGGGCCGTATCTACACGGCGCAGGAATTCGAGCAGTGGTACACCGAAGCGGGCTTCGAGCCGATGGACCGCCAGTACCCGGGCCGTTTCGACGTCATCCTGCGTGCCCGCAAGCCCCTCGCCGGGTGAGTCCGGTCCGTTCCATGCCGCCCTGCCGATCCGTCAGGCGGGCGACTCCGACCGTCTGACACGGGGCGGCCCGCCCGTCACTGCGCGGCCGGATCACTTCGACGGGGCCCTGCGCCCGGGTGACGCACCTTCGGGTCCTCATGTCCGTGCACCCATGCGTTCCCGCATCCCCCACCCGGGCGCCGTGCGCCAACGTACAGGCCGTCCCATCCCTCCACGCAGCATGCGTGTGTGCGAGCTGCACGCCTCCGTGCGGCTCCGCGCGCGGCCGCGCAACGGCGCTGAGCGCCGCCCCGCGCTGCCGACACCTGATCCGGACCGCATCACCGTCCCCCTGTCGTCACCCCACTCGCCTTCCCGCCTCCTTGGTGTCGGGGCGGGGCGGCGTGCCCTGTTCGTGTCCTCGGCGCCGCATCCAAGAAAGGGAGCTCGAGTGAATTCGCCCGACAGGCTTGCCATCGTTACCGGCGGAACCAAGGGAATTGGTCTCGCTTTCAGTCACCGTCTGGCCCGGATGGGATTCCGGGTGGTCGCCACGTATCGTAGTGACGAAGAGTCGGCGAATCTTGCTCTGCAAGAGGTGGAGAAGGGGCTGTCTGTCGTACGGTCGAATGTGTCCGACCCCGACGAAGTCGCCGAACTCGCGGAACTCGTACGGACCGAGCACGGAGTCCCGCAGGTCCTGGTGAACAATGCCGGCCTTAATATCGACCGTCCGGTGCTTGAGATTTCCGACTCCGACTGGCGCCGGGTATTGGACACCAATCTGTCCGGCCCGTTCTATATGACGCGGGCCTTCGCCCCGGTCATGCTGGAGGCCGGCGGCGGTTCCATCGTCAACATCGGTGCGACCACAGCGATTCGGCCCCGGATGAACGGCGCCAACTATTGTTCGAGCAAAGCCGGGATGCTTCATCTCACCAAGTGCCTGGCCATGGAACTTGCTCCGAGTATCCGCGTGAACTGCCTCATTCCGGGAATGATCGACACGGAAGAAATGCGTACACGCTACCGCTTGGCCGAGCCGGAGTGCATGGATGCGTTGCTGAGTGAGATACCGCAGCGTCGGATAGGTGCCACCGAAGAGATGGCGGACGCGCTGGAATTCCTGGTGGGCGAGGGGGCCACGTACATCACGGGGCAGAAGCTGATTGTGGACGGCGGCCAGTTCATGTGGTGAAGCACTCGGTGCACAACTGGGGCGCACGCTCGCTCCTGCTGGAATCGGCAGCACTCCATTAATTTCCCCATGAAGAGGAATACTCATGCGATCACGCCTTGAGCGCTACCAGGAGTTCCTGGAGCAGGAGTACCGAATAGGGTTCACCAAGTTCGACGAGTATGACATATCCGGTATCTCGTCCGACCTCCTGAAGAGGCTGAAGGACGGTCACTTCACGCGCATCGTCTTCAGTGGAATGGGCTGCTCGGCCATCGTGTCGGACGTAATAAAGGTGTTCTTCAACTCGATCCGCAGTGGCCTCGAAGTGTATGTCTTCAACGACTACGACTTCGAGTACCTTGTTCCGCGCGCGGTGATCGAGGACGAGCGCACGCTCATCATCCTGAGTTCGTACAGTGGCTACTCCAACGAGCCGGTCCGTGCCTTCCACGCGCTGCGCCCCATGCATGACCGGGTGCTGCTGCTCACCTCGGGCGGCCGGCTAGGCGAGCTGGGCGAGGAGCACGGCGTGTCCATCGCGCGCTGGACGCTGAGCAAGCCGGACCGCGAGTACCCGCTGTTCCACGTGGGCCAGTACTTCTCGATCCTGGTCGACATGTTCCTGCAACTCGGTCTGCTGGACAAGGACTACGGGCCCGAGGTCCGTTCCCTGGCCGAGGACCTGCGGACCGACTTCACCCCCGAGTTACGTGCCCTGGCCGCGGACGCCGCCGCGCGCAGCGAGAACGCCAACGTCATCATGCTCGGTTCACCCAAGTGGCACGAGAGCCTGCTGAAGTTGGCCAAGATGCACTTCAACGAAATCGCTATGGTGCCGGCGACGCGCAACTATTTCCACGAGTTCTGCCACAGCGAGGTGGCCACGCTCACCGACCCTGAGCGCAGGCACAGCATCATCGTCTTCTCTGACCCGGAAGAGGACGAATACACCCGGGCCAAGCGGAAGAATCTGGTGTCGTTGCTGACTGCGCCGATCCCGCAGAACGCAAAGGTCACCGTCACCGAGATCGAACTCGGCCAGTCGACTTTCATTCGGCAGTACTTCACCGCTCTGGAGTTCGTCCAGTACCTCACTCTCGATCTGGGCAAGGCGCGGGAGACGAAGTCGCGCAACCTCATATCCGAGGCTGCAGGAAACCCCTGGTACCACGGCAGCACCATCGCCGCGGAGAACGGCGGCTGATACGGGTGTGCGGCGTCGGCCGCGGCGAGCGTAGGGCATCGGAGAAGACAGTCGAACCGCTCAGGAAATGAAGGCAAGAGCCGAGGAAAATGGAGCGATCGTGAATCGACGGGAGCGTTACTCCCTCACGGCCTACCAGCAGGATATTTGGGCTGCGAACTCTCTCTTTCCAGATCTCCCGCAGTTCAACTGCTTCATCACCGACCGGTTCACCGGTGACGTGGACGCCGACCTCCTCAAGGCGTGCCTGCGCCGTGCGGTCGACCGCAACGATGCATTCCGGATCCGGATCGACCCGGAGGAGGGAACTCCGCGCCAGTGGGCCGAGGATGAGGCTTACGACATCCCGACGATCGACCTTTCCGATGCCCCATCGCCGCGGGATTCCTGCGAGGCATGGATCAAGGACGCGTTCGATGTGCCATTCGAGGTGGAACGCAGCCGGCTGTTTACGCTCGCGGTCCTCAAGGAGGGCGAGGGAGTCTTTCATTCCTACGTCAAGGTGCACCACATCGTCGCGGACGCCTGGGGCCTGAACCTCTTCATGTCCCAAGTCCGCGCCGAATATGACCAGATACGAAGGACCGGGCGGTTCGAAGAGCCGTCCGTGCCGTCGTACCTGGAATTCACAGAGGACGAGCGCCGCTACCGTGCCTCGGACGACCACGCGGATGCCCGGGCCTATTTCCAGAAGCAGTTGCGAGGTGTCTCCCCGTCCCTCTTCCGCCGCTCGGCCCCGGCCGGCTCCCGCAGCAGTGCCCGCCACAGCTTCATGATCGAACGCGGTGTCATCGAGAGCATCCGTGAACGCGGTCATTCGGTCTTCGCGTTCGTCGCGGGCGCCTTCGCCGTCTACCTGTCGCGGGTGCACGGCAGCGACGAAGTTGTCCTGGGCGTACCGCTGCTGAACCGGCCCACCACTGAGCAGAAGCAGACCGTAGGCCACTTCGCGAACACCCTGCCGCTGCGGGTGCCAGTCGGCGAGGACCGTACGATGAGCGAGCTCGTCGCCGAGGTGCAGGCATCGACCCGGGAGCTCAAGCCCCACGAGCGCTTCTCCCTGGGCGACCTGCTGCGCTGCGTACCGCTCCAGGAGAGCGGCCCCAAGAGGCTGTTCGACACCACCATCGCCTATCTGCGCTGGCCCAGTCCGCTGGCCGTCCAGGGCGTGGAGTACGAGACCGTCGTGCAGGCGCGTGCCCACGACGACGACGTGCTGGCCGTGGTCGTCAACGAACTGGACGACATCGGTGACGTCCTGGTCGACATGGACTACGCCCTGGACGTGTTCGACGCGGACTTCCCCGTGGAGTCGGTGGCCACCCACATCGAGGCGATCCTCAAGGGTGCGCTCGCGGGGGCGGACCTGCCGCTGTCGCAGATCCCCATGATCGGCGAGGAGGAGCGGACCGCCCTGATCGCGACGGGCACCGGCCCGGTGCACGCGTTCACCGAGGACGCCACTGTCCACGCGCTCTTCGAGCGGCAGGCGGCGCGGACGCCCGACCGGGTGGCCGTCGTCACCGACGGCCCCGCACAGTCGCTGACCTTCGCCCGCCTCGACGGCTGGGCCAACCACATTGCGCACCAGCTGCGTGAGGACGGCGTGCAGACGGGCGACCGGGTCGCCGTGGTGGCCGAGCGCGGCCCGCACCTCGTCGCAGCGGTCCTGGGCGTCCTCAAGGCAGGTGCCGCCTACGTCCCCGTCGACCCGGGCCACCCCGAGGAGCGGGTCCGGTTCGTCCTGGCGGACAGCAAGGTGGCAGCGGTGCTGCTGGGCAGCACCGTGCCCACCGCCCTGGTGGGCGATGCCGTGCCCGTACGGCGCCTGGAGGCCGCGGCGTCCACCATGCCCGCCGCACCGGTCCCGCTGGGCGGACCGCAGGACCTCGCGTACGTCATCTACACCTCCGGATCCACCGGGCGGCCCAAGGGCGTGCAGATCGAACACCGCTCCGTGGTGAACCGGCTGGAGTGGATGCAGCGCCGCTACCCAGTCGGCGAGGGGGACGTCCTGCTGCAGAAAACGCCGGCGACCTTCGACGTGTCGGTGTGGGAGCTGTTCTGGTGGGCGCTCACCGGGGCTGGCCTGGCGATGTTGCCGCCCCGCGGGGAGCGCGACCCCGAAGCCATCCTCCGCACCGTACGAGCACACCGGGTGAGCGTGGTCCACTTCGTGCCGTCGATGCTCGGTCCCTTTCTCGACCTGGTCGAGGAGGACCCGGCCCGAGCGGCGGACGCTGCATCCCTGCGCCAGGTGTTCTGCAGCGGTGAGGCGCTGACACCCGCTCATGTGTACCGCTTCAACCGGGTGTTCGCGGCTGCCGGTGCCACGGCTCCCCGGCTGGTCAACCTCTATGGCCCCACCGAGGCCACGGTCGACGTCACGTACTACGACTGCCCCGGCGGAACGGACGGGGAGGTGCGCCGGGTGCAGATCGGGCGGCCGATCGACAACATCCGGTTGTACGTGGTCGGCGCGCACGGGCACCTCCAGCCCGCCGGCGTCGCCGGTGAGCTGTGCATCGCGGGCGTGGGCGTGGCGCGCGGCTATCTGGACCGACCCGAGCTGGACGCCGCGGCGTTCGTGGCAGACCCGTTCACGCCTGGCGGGCGCATGTACCGGACCGGCGACAGGGCGCGGTGGCTGGCGGACGGCACCCTGGAGTACCTGGGGCGACTGGACGATCAGGTCAAGATCCGCGGCAACCGCGTGGAGCTGGGCGAGGTGGGCAACCGCCTGGCGGCCTGCCCGGGCGTGCGGGACGCCCTCGTGGTGGACCGGACCGCGCCGGACCGTGGCGTGCACCTGGTGGGCTACTACGTGGCGGACGAGGAGGTGGGGGCGGCCCGCCTCCGGTCCCAACTCCTGGACTCGCTGCCGGAGTTCATGATCCCGGCGCACTTCGTGCGGATCGACCGGATACCGCTGACCACGAACGGCAAGGCCGACCGGCGGCGGCTGCCCGCTCCTACGGTGGAGACGGACACCGGCGCGCAGACGCCGTCCAACGAGACTGAGGCGAAGCTCGCGGCGGCCTGGGCGGCCGTACTGGGAACCGACGCGGTCGGCGTCGACCAGGACTACTACTCCCTGGGCGGGGACTCGATCCAGATGCTCCGCATCCAGGCGGAGGCACGGCGTGCAGGGGTCCACTTCACCCTGGCCGACATGGTCCGCAACCCCACCGTCGCCGCGCTCGCGGCGGCCGCGACGACCGCACCGCGGGAGGAAGAGGACGCACCGCTCGCACCGTTCACTCTGGTTCCGAGCGTCGACCGGGCGCGGCTGACCGGCCTGGCGGACGCCTACCCGGCCACCCGGCTGCACCTGGGCCTGCTTTACCACAGTCGGGAGCACGAGAAGTCGTGCGTCTACCACGACGTCTTCCGCTACTCGCTGAAGTCGCCGTGGGACGAGCAGGCGCTGCGCCGCGCCTTCGACGGCCTGGTACGGCGCCATCCGGTGCTGCGCTCCGCCTTCGACCTCGGCGGCTACTCCGAGCCGCTCCAGCTGGTGCACCGGCAGGCCGACGGCGGACTGCAGATCGTGGACCTGCGCAGCCTCGGCGAGCAGGAGGCGCAGGACGAGGTGGACCGGCACGTCCAGGAACGGCGCTACCACGAGTACCGTCTGGACCAGCCGCCGCTGTACCTGTTCCGCATGCACGTCCTGCGCGACCGCCTGGAGCTGGTCTTCAGCTTCCACCACGCGATCCTCGACGGCTGGAGCGTGGCCACGCTGGTGCGCGAACTGCTCCAGGACTTCCTCCACCACGCCGGACAGCCCGTCGCCGCCGTCCCGTCGCAGGAGCTGCCCTCGCCGGCCCTGTACGTACGCGAGGAGCGCCGGGCCCTCGCCTCGGAGGAGAGCAAGCAGTACTGGCAGCGGCTGCTCGACGGCGCCGAACTGGCCCAGCTCGACGGCCTGCGGCCCTACGAGCCCGTGGGCGACACGGGTCTCATCGTGCACCGGGTGGAGTTGCCGGACGGCCTGGCCGACCGGGTGGGCCGCCTAGCGCGCACCCACGACCTGCCGGTCAAGTCCGTGCTGCTCGCAGCGCACTGCCTGACGCTGCGGCTGTTCTCCGACGCAGAGGACATAACCACCGGCCTGGTCACCGGCGGACGGCCGGAGCAGGCCAACGCCGAACGGATCACCGGGCTGTTCCTGGAGACGCTGCCGCTGCGCCTGGACGCTCAGCCGCGTTCCTGGCTGGCCTCAGCGCGCGAGGTGTACGCACAGGAGCGGGAGAGCCATCCCCACCGGCGCTACCCGCTCAGCGCCATCCAGGAGGACCGTGGCGGGGACGTCGTCTTCGACACGGCCTTCAACTACGTCGACCCGCACGTGCTCACGTCGCTCTTCGAGGGCACCGGCATGGAGCTGACCGAGTTCAGGACCTGGGAGGAAACGAACTTCAATCTCCTGGTCAATGCCGTGGTCGACCCGGTGGACGAGCGCCTGTGGCTGCGTATGGACTGCGACGGACGCACCTTCTCGCGCTCCCAGGTCGAGAGCATCGGACAGACGTACGTCGCCATCCTCCGGCGGATCACCGAGCAACCCGAAGGGGACGTGGACTTCGCCTTCCTGGGCGGCGGGCGCGTACCCGCCGCGCAGCTCGCGGGGGAGGCGCCCGCGGACGTCATCCGGCTGATCGGCGAGCACGTCGCCCGTACGCCCGACGCGGTGGCCGTCAGCTGCGGTGCGCGCAGCTGGACGTACGCCCAGCTCGACGCGGCCGCGAACCGGATAGCCCACGGCCTCATCGGCGCCGGAGTGCGCACCGGTTCCACCATCGGCATCGCCATGGACCGTTCGCCCGAGACCCTGGCGACCGTCCTGGGCGTGGGGAAGGCCGGAGCCACCTGCGTTCCGCTCGACGTCAGCTACCCGCGGGCCCGGCTCGCGGTGATGACCGCCCAGGCCGATCCGCTGTGGATCGTCACCAACGAGACGCACGCACTGCTCTTCGACGACTCCTCCCGGCTGCTGTACGTTGACGGGCTGCTCGAGGCCGAACCGGACCCAGGTGGCGCCGCGGAACTGCCGGAGATCACCGGTGAGACCGTCGCCTACCTGCTTTTCACCTCCGGGTCCAGCGGCGAGCCCAAGGGCGTCGAACTCCCGCACCGGGTGCTCGCCAACTACATGCGCTGGCAGGTGCCCTCCGCCAGCGGCGCGGCGGGCGGCAAGACCCTCCAGTTCGCCCCCTTGAGCTTCGATGTGGCGTTCCAGGAGATCTACTCCACACTGTGCGGCGGCGGCACCCTGCAACTGCTCGCCGAGGACGAGCGGCGGGACATGCCGGCCCTGCTGAGGCTTCTGGACCGCGAGGAGGTGGAGCGCGTCTTCATGCCCTACGTGGCGCTCCAGCAGCTCGCGGAGACGTCCCAGGCGCTGGGCATCCGCCCGCGTGCCCTGCGGGTGATCATCTCCTCCGGTGAGCAGCTGAGGATCACCGACGAGATCCGCCAGTTCTGTGCCGCGCGGCCGGACACCGTACTGGAGAACCAGTACGGGCCGACCGAGACCCACCTGCTGACCCACCACACCATGACCGGTGACCCGGCCCTCTTCCCCGACCTGCCGCCCGTCGGCGTCCCCGTGGACGGTATCGAGTTGCACCTGCTCGACGGCCTCATGCGGCCGGCCCCGGCGGGCGCCAAGGGAGAGATCTACGTCGGCGGGGTGTGCCTGGCCCACGGCTACCGCAACCGTCCCGACCTGACCGAGCAGCGGTTCGTACCGCACCCGTCCGGTGAGACGGGTGCCCGCCTCTACCGGACGGGCGACCTCGCCAGGGTCATGCCCGACGGCAACCTCGCATGGCTGGGACGCGCCGACTCCCAGGTGAAAGTGCGTGGCTTCCGGGTCGAGCTAGCCGAGGTCGAACTGGCCATCGCCAAGCTCGCCGAGGAGCAGCCCGCGTCCGGTATCCGCGAGGCGGCGGTGGTGTCGCGGCGCCGGGAGGGCGGCGACGCGTTCCTCGCGGCGTTCCTCGTCGGCGACCCCGAGGCCGTGGACCTGGATGAGGTGCGCAGCCGGTTGCGGGCGGTGCTGCCGGACTACATGATGCCCTCGCACCTGGAGTGGCTGGCGAGCCTGCCCCTGACGCCCAGCGGCAAGCGGGACGACGCGCTGCTGCGCCGCATGCCGCTGTCCGCGCCGCCGTCGGACGCCACCGAACCCGCCGACGAGCACGAGAAGGCGCTGGTGGGCATCCTGGCGGAACTGCTGGAACTGCCCGCGGTGGGCGTGCGGGACAACTTCTTCGACATCGGGGGCACCTCACTGACCGCGATGCGGCTGGTGATGACGATCGAGAAGCGCTACGGCGTCAGCGTTCCGCTCTCGGCGTTCGTCGCCGCCCCGACCGTCGCCGGGCTGGCCCAACGCCTGCGGGGCAGCGACGCGGCGGCCCGGTTCGACCCGGTCGTGCCGATCCGCACCGAGGGGGACAAGCCGCCGCTGATTCTGGTCCATCCGCTGGGCGGCCATGTGCTGTGCTACGTACGCCTCGCCCGTCACCTACCGCAGGACCAGCCGGTCTACGCGCTTCAGGCGTGGGGGACCGTGCCGGGCACGGAGCCGCTCAGCTCGATCCCGGAGATGGCGGCGGGCTACCTGGAGGCCGTGCGGCGCGCGTGTCCCGAAGGGCCGTACGTGATCGGAGGATGGTCCTTCGGCGGCTTCATCGCCTTCGAGATGGCGCGCCAGCTGCGCCGCAGTGACCCGGGCGCCCTGCATGGCACCGTGCTGATCGACCCGATCGCTGTCAAGCAGGGGGAGCGGCCCAACATCGCCGACCACTCGCTGCTGGAGTGGTTCTTCTGGGAGCTGCTGTGGATGGAGCGCGGTGGCACCGCACCGGTGGTCTCGCTGCCGGACGGTCTGGAGGAGGCGGCGAAGTTCGACTTCATCGTCGGACACGCCATGCGGGCAGGGGTCCTGCCCGCAGGAAGCTCGCGCACCACCGTGCGGCGCCTGTTCCAGATGTTCAAGGCGCACTGGCGGGCGATCCTCACCTACCAGCCCGAACCGGGCGACGAGGACGTGGTGCTGCTGCGCGCGACCTCGGAGCTGCCGGAGATCCTCCAGCCGATGCACGGAGCAGCACAGAGCCTGCATGCGGACCCCACCAACGGCTGGGGCGACCTGATCACGGGCCGGCTCCAGGTGGTCGACGTCCCCGGTGACCACCTGGTGCTCCTGGAGGAACCGCACGTGAACGTCGTTGCCGAGAAGGTGGCACAGGCGGTGGCCGGCCGACCGGGCCGACGACTGTCGGAGAGGAGTGGGAAATGACGGAGTCCCCCCCGCGCAAGGCCCTCATAATCGGAGCGGGTATCGGCGGCCTCGCCGCCGCCGCGGCGCTGCGCCGTGTGGGCGTCGAGGTACAGGTCTTCGAGCGGGCTCCCGAGCTGCGGCCGGGTACCACGGCGGTGTCGCTGATGTGCAACGCGGTCCTGGCACTGCGCAGCATCGACATCGACATCGCCCCGGGCCTGGACAAGCGTGGTGCGGTGTTCGACGAGCTCAAGTTCCTCACTCGGCGGGGCCGTCCGATCAGGGCGCTTCCGTTCCGGGAAGTCTCGGACCGGCTGGGGGCGTCAAACTACGCCGTCCACCGGGCCGACCTCCAGCAGACGCTGCTGGACGCCCTCGGGGACGAGAGAGTCATCGAACTCGATTCCGCGGCAGCGGAGTTCGTCAGCGGCGAGGACGGGGTCGAGGTCACCTTCGAGGACGGCAAAACCGCCTCGGGCGACTTCCTGATCGGGGCGGACGGCTTCAACTCGGCGATTCGCAGGCAGGTGGCGGGCGCCGACGAGCCGCGGCCCGGCAACTACGCGTGCTGGCTGGCCACGGTGCCCTTCACGCACCCGCGGATGAGCAAGGGCTACGCAGCGCACTACTGGGGGCGTGGACAGCGTTTCGGCCTCGCCGACATCGGCCGTGGTCGCGCCTACTGGTGGGCGACGAAGAACGTGCCCCCGGGCGCCTCCGGACACCTGCGGCGCGGCAAGGAAGGGCTCGCGGGCCTCTTCGCGGGCTGGGCCGACGAGGTGCAGGAGGCGATCCGCACCACCCCCGAGGAATCGATCGTCCGCATCACCGCCCAGGACCGCCCGTTCCTCCAGCGGTGGGGCACCGGACGTACGACCCTGCTCGGCGACGCGGCCCACCCGATGCTTGTGAGTCTGGGCCAGGGGGCGGCGCTGGCCATCGAGGACGCCGTCGTCCTCGCCCAGCACCTGCGCGCGACAGCGGACCCGGTCGCGGCGCTGCGCGGCTACGAGGACGAGCGCAGGCCGCGGACGGAGGGGCTGGTCGCCGCGGCCCGTGCGCTGAGCGAGACCGAGCAGCTGGAGGGCCTCTTTCCCGCCCTGGCGCGCGACCTCTACTTTCGGTTCACACCGCTGTCCAAGCTGACCAGTCAGAACGAAGCGGTCCTCACCTGGCCCCCACTGGGCTGACCACACCCCATGACCGCTGATGGCCGACCTGCGGGTGGGCATACACGTGCCCACCCGCGGCCGCACCGGTATTCCCACTCTTCATGGGAGCACATCATGGATCTGTCCCATCCGCTGTTCACCCTCGACCCGTTCGCCGCCGACGCCCGAGCGGAAGCTGAGCGGCTGCTTGAGGCCGGACCCGTCGTACCGGTCGACGTGGTCGGTGTGCCCGTCTGGGCGGTCACCCGCCACACCGTCGCCCAACAGATTCTCGAGGACCTGAGCTTCTCGATGAACACCAGCGACTGGGGAGCCCTGCAGCGCGGTGAAGTCCCCGCAGGCTGGCCCCTGATGAAGATCATCACCGCCCAGTACATGGGCACCGCTGATGGGACCGAGCACCGGAGGCTGCGCGACCTGGTGTCCCGGGCGTTCACCGCGCGCCGGGTCGAGGCCCTGAGGCCGCAGATCCAGCGGATCGTCGACGACCTGCTGGAACGGCTCGCCGCCGCGCCCGCGCACGAGGCGACCGACCTCAAGGAGACGTTCGCCGTCCCGCTGCCGATGGGGGTGATAAGCGAGCTGTTCGGCGTGCCCGACGAGCCGCACGCCCCGCCGCACTCCCTGTGCCACGCGCTCTTCGACACCACCGAACAGTCGACGCAGGTGACCGCCACCGAGGAGGCGCTCCACAGCTTCATGGCCGAACTGGCCGCGAGCAAGGCCGCCGATCCTGGCGACGACCTCACCTCCATGCTGGTCGAACACCACACCAGCGGTTCCATCACCCACGACGAACTCATCGACACCCTCATTCTGGTGCTGACCGCCGCACACCAGACGACCATCAACTTCTTCACCAACTCCCTCCTCGCTCTCAGGGCCCACCCCGAGCAGCTGGCGCGGGTGCGTGCCGGCGAGGTGTCGTGGCAGTCGGTAACTGAATCGGTGCTGGCCTGGGACTCGCCGGTCAACCAGGGCGTGCTCCGGTACCCGGCACAGGACATCGAGATCGGGGGAGTGCTGATCCGCGCCGGCGAGCCGGTAATGATGTCGTACGTGCCTCCGGGGCATGACCCCGCCCAACACGGTCCGCCTGCCGCGTCGTTCGACGTCACGCGTGACACCCGTCACCTGTCCTTCGGGCACGGCCCGCACTTCTGCGTGGGCGCGCCGCCGGCCCCCCTCGAGGCGCACACAGCGCTCCCGGCCTTCTTCGACCGCTTCGACGCCGAACTGGCCGTCCCCAGGGACGAGGTCGAACCGGTCCACTCGCCGGCACTCAACGGCGTCCGTGCCGTCCCCGCCATCATCCGGCCACGCCAGGAGGCTGTGGCTGGTGGCTGACTTCGATCCGCAGCCGGTCGCCCTCATCACCCCCGAGGGCCTGTCGGTGGACCACCCGCAGTTCGACGTCACGCTGTCATCGGAGGAACTGACCGAACTGTACGAGTGGATGGTCGTCACCCGCGCCGTGGACGCGGAGTTCGTCAACCTCCAGCGACAGGGGCAGCTGGCCCTGTACCCCTCGTGCAGGGGACAGGAAGCGGCCCAGGTCGGCTGCGCCGCCGCCCTGCGCCGCGACGACTGGCTCTTCCCGCAATACCGCGAGCTCGGGCTGTTCCTCATGCGCGGGATTCCCGCCTCCGCGGTCGGCGCGGTGTGGCGCGGTACCTGGCACGGCGGCTGGGGCTTTCCCGAGCACGCCTGCGCGGCGATGTCCATCCCCATCGGCACGCACGCCCTGCACGCCGTCGGCGCGGCCATGGCGGCGCCCAGGCTCGGCGAGGACTCCTTGACCGTCGCCTTCATCGGGGACGGCGCGACGAGTGAGGGAGACGTGCACGAGGCGCTGAACTTCGCCGCCGTGACGGCGGCACCGTGTGTGTTCTACATCCAGAACAACCAGTGGGCGATCTCCGTACCCCTCTCCGAGCAGACACGGGCCCCCTCCCTCGCGCACAAGGCCGTCGGTTATGGCATGCCGGGGGTACGGGTTGATGGAAACGACGTCCTCGCCTGCCGGGCGGTGACCGAACAGGCCGCCGCTCGGGCCAGGTCGGGAGGCGGACCGACCCTCATCGAGGCGGTCACCTACCGGCTCGCTCCCCACACCACCTCCGACGACCCGACCCGGTACCGCGCACAGGACGAGGTCGACCACTGGGAGCGGCTCGACCCACTGCCCCGCTACCGGCGCTACCTCACCCACCGGGGCCTGTGGCACGAGGAGGTCGAGGACCGTGCACGGGACAGGGCGGCCCGGATGTGCGCCGAGCTGCGGGACGGCGTGTTCGACGCTCCCGACCTGCCGCCCACCGAGTTGTTCGCCCACGTACTGCACGAGCCGACGAAGGACCTGCTGGAGCAGTCCGGACAGCTGCTCGCCGAACTGTCCCGGAAGGAGTGAGCCGTGGCGGCGACCATGGTGGAAGCGATCAACACGGCGCTGCGCGAGGCCATGGCCGAGGACGAGCGAGTCGTCGTCTTCGGCCAGGACGTGGCTCGCCAGGGCGGAGTCTTTCGGGTGACCGAGGGCCTCGCCGAGCGGTTCGGCCCCCAGCGCTGCTTCGACACACCGCTCGCTGAGTCGGCGATCGTCGGAGTGGCCCTGGGCATGGCGATGCGGGGACTGCGTCCGGTGCCCGAGATCCAGTTCGACGGGTTCACCTATCCCGCACTGGACCAGATCGTCAGCCACCTGGCCAAGTACCGCAACCGCACCCGCGGCCAGCTCTCGGTGCCCGTGACACTGCGCGTCCCGTCCTTCGGCGGCATCGGCGCGGTGGAGCACCACTCGGAGTCCACCGAGACGTTCTGGGCGCACACGGCGGGGCTGCGGGTGGTGACGCCCGCCACGGCTGCGGACGCCCATGCCCTGCTCCGGCAGTCCATCGACTGTGACGACCCGGTGATCTTCCTCGAGCCCAAGCGGCGCTACTGGCAGAGCGGTGACGCGACGGCCGAAGCGCCTGCGGCGGGCTTGGAGCACGCACTGGTCCGCCGTAGCGGTGCGGACGTCACGGTGGTCGCCTACGGCGGCACCGTCGGCACCGCGCTCGACGCCGCGGAGACCGCCCGGCGCGAGCACGGCTGGGAGCTGGAAGTGGTCGACCTGCGCTCCCTGGCCCCCCTCGACTTCCCTACGATCGCCGCCTCGGTGTCCCGCACCGGGCGCTGCGTCGTCCTGCACGAGGGCCCGCGCACCCTGGGACTGGGAGCGGAGATCGCGGCCAGGGTGCAGGAGGAACTGTTCTGGGACCTGGAGGCCCCCGTGCTGCGGGTCACGGGATTCGACACTCCGTATCCACCCGCACGATGGGAGAAGGCATGGCTTCCGGGCGTCGACCGGTTGCTCGACAGCATCGACCGGTCCTTCGGGTACGGCCATGACTGACGCCGCGGATCGCACGATCCGGGAGTTCCTCGTGCCCGACCTGGGGGAGGGGCTGCTCGACGCGACCATCGTCGAATGGCTGGTGGTGCCGGGGGACACCGTCACCGTCAACCAGCCGCTGTGCGTCCTGGAGACAGCCAAGGCCGAGGTGGAGATCCCGTCCCCGTACGCCGGGACCGTCGTGGAACGGCGCGGCGAGTCTGGCCAGACCCTGTCGGTGGGCACACCGCTGATCTTCATCGACAGCGGGGCGCCCGCAGGCACCGGCAGGGGGCTGGGCGTCGCTGAGGACCCAGGTGCGGCCACGAGTGCCGGGCCGGACACGGCCGTCGGCGCGGTCAGCGCCGACCGTACCGGCGCTGACTCGGGACCGGTGCTCGTCGGATACGGCACGCGGGCAGGGACGGACACCGGGCGGCGCGCGGTCCGCAGACGCCCCGCTCCCCGCCGTTCGCCGTCCACTGTGCCGACCGACACCGGGCGCCCCCGCGCCAAGCCGCCCGTACGGCATCTCGCCCGCAGGCTCGGGGTGGACCTGGCCGCGCTGGGCGCCGGCTCGGGTCCGGAGGGCACCATCACCCGCACGGACGTCCACGCGGCGGCGGCTTCCCTCACCACGGGGACTGCCGGGGACGGCGGGAGCGACTCCGGGACACGTTCGATCCCCGTGCGCGGCGTCCGCGCACGTACGGCAGCACACATGGAGCGTGCACGCCGGGAGATCCCGGACGCCCACTGCTCCCTCGTCGTCGACTTCTCCCGCCTGCTTGTCCTGCGCGACAGGCTGCGCGCGCAGGACGCCGAGCACGCCGCCACGCCCTTCGCCCTCCTGCTGCGGCTCCTGACGCTCACTCTGCGCGAACACCCCAGGCTCAACGCCACGTATGTCCAGGACGGCCCCGAGGTCCGCACGTACGACGCAGTGCACCTGGGCATCGGCGCGGCCACACCGCGCGGCCTGCTCGTGCCCGTGGTGCGCGACGCCCAGAACCTGTCGACTGTGCGGCTCGCCCAGGAGGTGGCGCGGCTGGCGGACGGGGCGCGCGTGGGCACACTCACCCCCGGCGAGCTGACCGGCTCCACCTTCACGGTCTCCAACTTCGGCGCACTCGGCCTGGACGAGGGCGTGCCGGTCGTCAGCCACCCTGAGGCGGCGATCCTCGGCGTGGGGTCCATCCGTCCCCGCCCCCACGTCGTGGACGGCGACCGGCTCGTTGTACGTCCCACTGCGAAGCTCACCTGCGCGTTCGACCACCGGGTGTGTGATGGCGCCGAGGCCGCGGCCTTCCTCACCGCACTGGGCGCACTCGTGGAGGACCCCGGCACCATCCTGCTGCGGCTGTGAGCGGGCACCCCCGCACTCACCCCCTGTCCACGACTCCCAACTCCCTGCACCCGAGGAAAGGACACCACCACAGTGCCGTCGGCACAGCCCCTGCCGCCCACGCGCCCGCGCCTGCGCAGGGCCGATCGCATCCAGAACTTCCGCCCCTCCGTCTTTACCGAGACCCGCGAGCTCGCCGAGCGGTACGGTGCGATCGACCTGGGCCAGGGGGCACCCGGACTGAGCGCCCCCCGCGCGCTCCTGGACGACGCCATGGCGGCCATCGCCGACGGGCACAACCAGTACCCGCCCGCAGCGGGCCTGGCCGAGTTGCGGCGGCGATCGCGGACAGCCGGTTGCGTCGCTCCGGAATCCGTTACGACGCCGACCGCGAGGTCGTCGTCACCGCCGGAGCGATCGAGGCCGTCACAGCGGCCCTGCTGGCACTGTGCAACCCCGGGGACGAGGTCCTCACCCTTGACCCCTGCTACGACGCCTACGAAGCCGCCGCCTCGCTGGCGGGCGCCCGGCTCGTCGCCGTCCCGCTGGCGACGGAGGGCGACCGGTTCTGCCTGGACGAGGCTGCGCTGCGGGCGGCGGTCACCCCGCGCACCCGGTTGCTGCTCAACTCACCGCACAACCCCACGGGCAAGGCCTTCACCGCTGCGGAACTCGCCGCCGTGGCCCGGGCGTGCCTGGACCACGAACTGACCGCCGTCACGGACGAGGTCTACGAACACCTCGTGTACGACGGGGCCGGGCACCACTCGCTCGCCTCGGTCCCCGGCATGCGGGAGCGCACCCTGGTGGTCTCGTCCGCGGGCAAGACGTTCAACGTTACTGGCTGGAAGGTCGGCTGGGCCTGCGGACCGGACCGGCTGGTGGAAGCCGTCCTCTCCGCCAAGCAGTTCCTCACCTTCGCCTCCGGCACGCCGTTCCAGCTCGCCGTGGCGCGCATGCTCGGCGACGAGGAGGCGTGGATGGCATGGACGGCGGAGCTGCGCAGCACGCTGCAACGCCACAGGGACCTGCTGCGCACCGGTCTCGAACAGGCCGGACTGCGCACCTACCGCGGCGAAGGCGGGTACTTCCTCCAGGCGGACATACGGGGAGCCAGCTATACGGACGGGACGCGGTTCTGCCGGGACCTTCCCGCGCGCGCGGGGGTTGCGGCCATTCCCTGTTCCGCATTCCGCCACAGCCCGCACAACCCGCACACCGACCGTCTCGTGCGCTTCTCCTTCTGCAAGCCGGCGGACGTGGTGCGCGAGGCCGCCTTGCGACTGGCCGGGACGTGGCAGGTCTGATCCGCGTACGAACCCTCTCACCCAAGGACCGACGAAACCATGGACCATCGCCTCACCCCCGAGCACGAGGAACTACGCCGCACGGTCGCCGAGTTCGCCCAGGACGTGGTGGCCCCGAAGATTGGGGATCTGTACGAGCGCCATGAGTTCCCGTACGAGATCGTGCGGGAGATGGGGCGGATGGGGCTGTTCGGGCTGCCGTTCCTACAGGAGTACGGCGGGATGGGAGGGGACTACCTGGCCCTGGGGATCGCGTTGGAGGAGTTGGCGCGGGTGGATTCCTCGGTGGCGATCACGCTGGAGGCGGGTGTCTCGCTGGGTGCGATGCCGGTGTTCCGGTTCGGGACGGAGGAGCAGAAGCGGCAGTGGCTGCCGCAGTTGTGCGCGGGGGAGATGCTGGGGGCGTTCGGGCTGACGGAGCCGGAGTGCGGTTCGGATGCCGGCGGGACGCGGACGACGGCGGTGCGGGACGAGGCGACGGGCGAGTGGGTGATCAACGGGTCGAAGTGCTTCATCACCAACTCGGGTACGGACATCACGGGTCTGGTGACGGTGACGGCGGTGACGGGTCGCAAGCCGGACGGGCGGCCGCTGATCTCGTCGATCATCGTGCCGTCGGGGACGCCGGGCTTCACGGTGGCGGCGCCGTACTCAAAGGTGGGTTGGAACGCGTCGGACACGCGTGGGCTGTCGTTCTCGGACGTGCGGGTGCCGGGTGGGAATCTGCTGGGTGAGGAGGGTCGTGGCTATGCGCAGTTCCTGCGGATTCTCGACGAGGGGCGGGTGGCGATCGCGGCGCTGGCGACGGGATTGGCGCAGGGGTGTGTGGACGAGTCGGTGAAGTACGCGGGTGAGCGTCGCGCGTTCGGGCGCCCGATCGGTGACTACCAGGCGATCCAGTTCAAGATCGCCGACATGGAGATGCGGGCCCACATGGCGCGGGTGGGCTGGCGGGACGCGGCGTCGCGGTTGGTGCGGGGGGAGTCGTTCAAGAAGGAGGCGGCGGTGGCGAAGCTGTACTCCTCGACGGTGGCGGTGGACAACGCGCGTGAGGCGACGCAGATCCATGGTGGGTACGGGTTCATGAACGAGTACCCGGTGGCGCGGATGTGGCGGGACTCCAAGATCCTGGAGATCGGCGAGGGCACGAGCGAGGTCCAGCGCATGCTGATCGCGAGGGAACTGGGCCTCCCGGCCTGAGTTCTCGCAGGCCGCAGTGCAAGGTCGTCGCAACGCTCTCTTGCACCTCGGCGACGTACTGAGCGAGACGGGGAGACCGACGAGGCGGCGACATCTTGGCGGCTGGCGGCTGGCGGCTGGCGGCCGACGCCGGAGCTACCACGGCGGCCATCGCGCTCGCCACGGTCCTCACCAGTCACGCTGACCGCCCTTACCTTCGCACCGTCCTGCAAAGAGCGGCGGACACAGGCGACGGCGATCCGGCCTTGCTGCTCGCAGCCCTGGACGGCGGATCCTGGGCGAGACATCGCCCAGCAGGGTCCGTCTGCCGGGAGCCTCGACCCAGGTACGACGCTCATGCCACATGCAGGGTCCGCCTACTGAGTGAGGGGCCTCGCGGTTTCCGGACAGGCTTCTGACCGGTTATTTCACGCGGCGATTCGCAACTTCTCGTACTCGGCGTGGACTTCGCGCGGAGGGCGGTAACCCGGGTCTTCGAAGTTAGTCGGGGACCCCCTCGCGGCGGGCTCGTCTCGTGGTCGCGCAGAGTGGCCGTAGGCGTTGGTTGGCGCGGTTGCGATAGCCGAAGGCGCATCGCGCGTCGAGCTTGATGACGCGGTTGTTGCCCTCGCTGGCGGCGTTCGTGATCCCGGTCAGGACGTATGCCTCGATGCCGTTCCACCACTGATCGACGGTTTCGGCGAGGGTGACGAGTTCGGGCAGGTGGGCGTGGTCGGCGACGTGGGCGTTGAAGCGGTGGCGGGCTGCGGAGATCGCGGAGCGGTCGGGGGTGACGTGGGTGCGGTGGACGGCCAGGCCGAGGAGGTCACGCAGGAGTTCCTTGGCCTGCCAGGCCGCGTAGATCTGACGGCCGTAGGTGCCCATGTACTCCAACTCGACCCTGAGCAGGGCGAGTTGTTCTCCGGTGAGGTCTTCCTTGTTGCGGCGCAGGAGTTTGCGGACGGTGTAGACGCTGTCTCCCTTGCGGGCCCGGCGGCCGTGCTGTTTCCAGGTGAGGCGTCGGCGCAGGTCGGCGAGGTGGCGCTGGGCGAGTTGCACGATGTGGAAGCAGTCGATGACGACGGTGGCGTGGGGCAGGGCGCGGTGGATTGCGGCGCGGAAGGTGGCGCACAGGTCGATGGCGACGTAGCGCACGTGTTCGCGCCAGGCGGCGGGCCGGGCGCTGAGCCAGTCGGCGACCGAGTCCGCGTTGCGGCCCTCGGCCTGGCCGAACAGGCCGCGTCCGCCGATCGCGTCGACGAAGCCGATGTGCCAGGCATCCGCGACCAGCTCCCACTTCTCCGTGTCCGGGTTCTGCTTCCATACCGGCTTGCCCCGCCTCGTCTCGTCGATCCCGATCGCCTCGGTCGTCGGCAGTGCGGCGGGCAGGTGGCGCTCGGCGTAGGTGCGGGTGACGCGCATGACGACCGGCCAGGACGGCCCCAGGTCGCGGCCGGTCTGCACCACGGTGCGTCCGCCGTCGGCCACGGCCTGCCCGCACGCGGTCCGCAGCCGCTCGGTGAGCCGCATCCGTGCGGGTATCTGGGGAATCTGTTCGGTGAACGAGCCCCGCTCACAGGCATCTTCACGACACTGCCAGCGCCGTTTGTGCCAGCGGATCCGTACCGCGCCACCGCCATGGGCGAGGTCACGAGGCCGCGTCACGGCCCGTTCCTTGACCCGGGTGGCGAAGGTCCCGCACGCCGGGCAGGCCCGCGCCGCCGGGTCCGTGGTCACCAGACGCACCGTACGTATCCCGTCCTCGTCGCGGACGACCTCGGCCACCGCGACCCCCTCCAGATCGAACAGCGCCGTCGCGCCGGTATCGTGGCCCATGCCGCCCGTGTCTGTTTGAAGATCGGCTGTCTAGACACCAGTCATGATCCACAAGCAGCGCGGGCGGTCTGCGTTCACCCCTCACGCACCCACGACGGTCACTCTCGGCAACCGGCGGTACAGGTCACGGGCGGCCCTCCCCGACTAAATTCGAAGACCCGACAATCCGGCCCCTTCGCTCCGCTCCCACCGCGCCCAGCAGGAGGTTCACCGCTACTACGAACCGGTCCGCCAACACACCTCGCATCGGTACTCAGTTCCTCGCGGGTTGTCCGCTTGGAAGGCTCCCTTTCACAACACCGGGTGGAAAACGCAGAGTTGATGCATCGAAGTGTGTCTTCCCACGTTCCACACGAAAGCAGCAGACCAGATTCACGTCGCCTCCACGCCGGGCACCACCTGGCCAGTAAACGGGTTTCCGCCAGACTCATCCCGGGCCAAAAAGTAACACCCGGTTCTGATGCCATTTAATCAATAACGACGCGTCAACAGCGATCCCCTGTAAGGGGACTGCGCTCCGTCTCCCTGATCCCCACCTGACGCCTCACGGACGCCTTTTCCACAGTCGCTCACCACGGTCGCGTCACCGCTTCCGCAGCATGTGGCGGTTTGGAGCCTCCCCCGCAGGGCGACTCCGAAGGGCCGAAAGTCCCTCATCTCTCGTGCAGCACCGCGTTCAGCTACTCAACTACCGCAAGCAGCCTCCCGCGTTCGTGGCACACCTTTTTTCAGGAAGGTGACTTCCATCTCCAGCTCGCGGTTGCGTCGTTCGAGTTCCCTCAGACGCGCCCGCTCGTTCACCGTCAGCTCCGCATCGTGAGCCGGTTCTTGCTGCTTCTGGTGCTTCTTCACCCAGCCGCGTAGCGTCTCCGAGTTCAGCTCAAGCTCCCGGGCGACTTCGGAGATCGTCTTGCTGGACCTCAACGCGATTTGGACGGCTTCCTCGCGGAACTCCGGCGAGTACTTACTGGGTGGCGTCACTTCTTCCTCGTTTCCTTGTTCAGGACAACCCTATTGGGTGCCTGTCCGGAGACTTCGTGGCCCCTCACTTGATCTGTGATGTTGGGGTTTCGAGGCGGGCGGCGAGGTCGTCCAGGGCGGCCAGTTGAGTGTTGGCGGGCTCGATGGTGTGTCCGATCTCGCCCAGGAGTCGATGGGTCTTGCGGATCTGTCGTCTCGGCGCCCATCCGACTGGGTTCCCCAGCTCACTGCGCGATGTCTGATGACCCGGACCGCTCCCCGGCGCAGCAGAGGGCCCGCGCAACCGGTCAAGGTCGGCGGGCCCTCCTGTGCTCAGGCCGCTACCTGCTGGCGCACGCCACGTAGACGTCTACGGTGAGCGGCTCGTAGAAGCCGCCCGCCTGGCCCCACCAGCCGTCGCTGCGAGCGCCCTCGCTCTTGAGGCCGGGCTTCGACGAGATCAGGACGGACTCAGGCCCGCTCGCGGAAGCGCCGCCGCCCACGACCTGCCGCCCGTCCGGGCACACGAGGAACCCGCCGGCCGGGCTGTTCGAGGTTGCCCTGCCCGTGGACCAGGTCACGTCGGTGATTGGGTCGGCGCACACGGCGGAGGCTTCGACACCGACCGTGCTGTTCGCGGCGTTCCTGCCGGCCACCACCCACTGGGTGGGTTGCTTGGCCGAGTTGAACGCCGCCGGGTACGACTTCGTGAGGGAGCTCCGGTCGCTCTGGATCTCAGCGCCACCGCTGAACGCGACCTTGCCCGCAGGGCAGGACAGCGTGACCGGCTGGTCCACCGGCACCTGGCTCGACGGGGCCTGGACGACCTCGTAGCCGCTGGGCTTCCGGGCGCAGATCGCCCATGCCGTCACCGTGCTGGGCTGCCCCGAGAAGTTCCGGGCGCTGGCGACCCACAGCGTCGTGGTCCAGGGGGACGGGTAGCTACTGACCAGGGCCACTGAGTCGTAGTCGGAGGGGGTGGCCGACGCCTCCGCGCCGCCGTTGATGGCGACCTTCCCGGCCGGGCAGGAGACGAGGACCTTCCGGTAGTCGGGGACGGTCTCCGTGGTCTTCACGACCTCAACGTCCGTCAGCGGCGGGGCAGAGGCCGGGGCCGGGGGCGGACCCGGAGCTCTCGGGGCGGAGAACGCCGGCCCGGTGGCCGACATCGCGAGCCCGACCGCCGCAACGCAGACAGCGAGCCGGGAAAGGGGGTGCTGCCGAAACCTCATGGAACCCCGATCTGTGAAAGCGCGACGACGTCGCGCAGCGCGATCACGCTAGAGCTGTGCGTGACTAGATGCTAGCGCGCTTCATCAGATCCAGTGATCACAACCGGCTTCGGCCCGCACCCCCGCAGAATGCCGTAGGTGACTCTGCTCCCGTTGGATCGGAATGTCGTGGGCGGCGAAGAACGCGACGGCGCGTTGCCGGAACGTGGCTGCCGTGACGGCGTTCTCTTGTCCTCCAGGGCCTCGGCGCAGGCCGCGGAGAGGTACCCGGGCTCCCGGCACTCGATCGACCGAGCGAGGGTGAACGCGACCTCCGGGTGCATCACGGCGGCCGCTCCCGGTCGAGGTAGGAGGGTGAGGCCGTCCAGTCGGGGACGGTTGTCGTGGTGAGGGCCCAGCGGCCCGGGGCCTGCTCGATGAGGGCGCAGGCCGCGACGGCGGCAGGGCTCTGCGCGCGGCGTCACGGGAGCGGCTCAGACGGGACGTCCGCTGCTCCAGGGCGGCGGACGGTTCCGGGGCGGCCGTTCGCGTCGGGCGATGAGGAACCGGGAGTGCCGGAGCCGTATGGGTATCTCCCTGTAGTACGGGCCGGTGAGGAGGGCGCGCTGTCCCGGTCGCGGGTGGTGGGTGCTTCGGGTGACGATGGAGGCTCGGGCTGGTCGCAGGAATGGTGGTGCAGGGTGTCGGATCTTGAGGCGCTGGCGGCGGAGGCGTACGTGTACGGCTTTCCGCTGGTGTTCAACCTGGACGAGGTGGAGCGCTTCACCCGCAAGGGCATGGGGTCGCTGGCCCCGACCGCTTTCAACCGGTTCAGCCATGCCGACACCCTGGCAGGGCCGGACGACACCTTCGTGAGCATCAACAACGACACCGTCTACTCCATGGCGCAGCTGGACCTGAGCGGCGGGCCGCTGCTCATGCGGGTGCCCGACACGGGTGGGCGATACTACGTGTTCCAGTTCGTCGACGCGTGGACGAACAACTTCGCCTACGTCGGCCGCCGGGCCACCGGTACCGCTGCCGGGACATTCCTGCTCACCGGGCCGGGCTGGAGCGGCGAGGTCCCCGCGGGTACGGTCCGGATCACCTCGCCGACCTCGGTGGCCTCGATCGTGGGCCGCTGGGCATGCGACGGCCCCGATGACTTGGCCGCTGTCCGCGCCCTCCAGCAGGCCACCGCCCTGGCCCCCTTCGGGGACCGTGCCGCGTCGGCCGGGCTCCCCGCGCCGGAGGCCGCCGTCGACGGGAGCGAGCTGCTGTTCTTCGAGAAGCTCCGCACCCGGATGCGGGCGTTCCCGCCCGCCGGCGCCGACCAGGACTACCAGCAGAGATTCGCGCCTCTGGGGCTGCTGGAATCCGCCAGCCCCTACAGCGACCCGCCCGCCGGGCTGGAGCAGGCGCTGCGGGCCGGCCACACCGCGGGCAGAGAGCGGGTGGAGCACGCCACCACTCACGGCAGCAGCCCGGAGCAGAACGGCTGGAAGCTCGCCTACGACGCCTTCAACTACAACCTCGACTTCTTCGGACCCGGCACCCTCGACACCCCCCAATGGGTCTTCTCCGACCGGGCCACCGCCCGGGTCGTGCGAGCGGCGGCCGCCCGCGCCGGCCTGTGGGGCAACCACGGCTACGAAGCCGCCTACGCGATGACCTGGAGCGACGGCGACGGCAGCCCCCTGGACGGCACCCGGGCGTACACGCTGCGGTTCGAGACCACGCCGCCGGTGGACGCCTTCTGGTCGGTCACCATGTACGACCTGCCCGACTACTACCTCGTCGCCAACCCCATCGACCGCTACTCCGTCGGCGACCGCACCCCCGGCTTGCACTACGAGCGTGACGGCTCGCTGACCCTGCACCTCGAGCCCGACCGCCCAGCAGACCCGGCAGCAGCGGCCAACTGGCTGCCCACCCCGCCTGGGCCCTTCCGCCCGGTCCTGCGGATGTACCAGCCACGCCCCGCCGTCTTCGACGGAACCTACATCCTCCCCCCGATCACTCCCCGGTACAGCCCCGCATAGGCCGCCGGCCGCCGAGGTCACCCTGAGTTCCGCAGAAATCTGAGCCGATAGGCCAACGGCACCAACAAACACGCAGGTCAACGAGGTCGCGACTGGGGCAACAGTCGAGATCGCCTAGGGCAACGCCTGGCACTCAGCAGTGCCTTTGAGCTGTGCCGATGGTGTTAGCCTCTAGGTCATGTACTTGCGCACTGTGACCCGGAAGAACAAGAACGGGTCGAGCGTGCGCTACCTGCAGCTGGCCCACAACGAGTGGGACCCGGCAGCCCAGGTCTCCCGCCGCACCGTGCTCTACAACTTCGGCCGCGAGGACCAGGTCGACCGCGACGCGATCGCCCGCCTGATCGCCTCGCTGTCCCAAGTCCTCACCCCCGGCCAGGCGATGGCCGCCACAGCCCCACCGGAGCTGACCTTCACCGAGTCCCGGCCGCTCGGCGGGACCCACGCCCTCGACGGCCTGTGGCGTCGCCTGGGAATCGACGCCATGATCCGGAAACTGATCAAGGACCCGCGCAGTCGCGAGCGGACCGAGCGGACCTTGTTCGCGCTGGTCGCCAACCGGGCACTGAAGCCGTCCAGCAAGCTGGCCGCCTCCCACTGGGTCAACGACGACGTCGCCATCGCGGGTCTGCCCGAGGTCGACGACGACGCCTGCTACCGGGCTATGGACCGGCTGCTGACCATGGAGAGCAAGCTCGCCGAGCAGGTCTACTGGGCGGTCGCCGACCTGCTGAACCTCGAAGTCGACCTGCTGTTCTTCGACACCACCTCCACCTACTTCGAGACCGGCCAGGCCGACGAGCCGCTCGCCCGCAATGAGTACGGACGGTGCCTGCCGCAGCCCGATCCGTCGGCCACCGGTGACGCGTCTGCCGACGGCGAAGACCCTGCCCACCTGAGGGGATTCCGCGCTTTCGGCAAGAGCAAGGACCACCGCGACGACCTGCCGCAGGTCATCATCGGCATGGCCGTCACCCGCACCGGAATCCCGATCAGGGTCTGGTCCTGGCCCGGGGCCACCAGCGACAGCGCGCTGATCCGCCAGGT
>NZ_BBNN01000057.1 GCF_000829695.1 Streptomyces sp. NBRC 110035
TGTGTCCGCCGCCGTCGGGGATGTTGCCCAGCTTCTTGATGTCGACGTGCACCAGCTCGCCGGGCCGCTCGCGTTCGTAGCGGCGGACGACGCGGCCGGTGGCGCGGTCCAGGTGGGTGAGGCGGGCCAGGCCGAAGCGGGTCAGTACCCGGTGCACGGTCGAGGGCACCAGGTGCAGCAGGTGGGCGATGCGGGCGGGGCCCCAGCGGCGCAGGACGCGGACCTTGATGATCCGGCGTTCGGTGCGGGTCGGGGTGCGGCGCGGGCTGGTGCGCGGACGGGAGGAGCGGTCGGACATGCCCGCCTCGCCGACGGCCCGGTAGCGCTCGGCCCAGCGCTGGGCGGTGGTCGGCGAGACCTGGAAGCGTTCCGCGGCGCGTCGAAGGGGCCAGCCGTCCTCGACCACGCAGCGGGCCAGGCGCAGCCGTCCGGTCTCGGTCAGGGGTGCATTACGGTGGGGCACGAGGGCCTTTCTGTTGCTGGTGCAGATGTCGCAATCCACACCAGGCCAGAAGGCCCTCACCCATTTCAAGATCAATCAGCCGTGAGCCCTGTCACCGTCCACAACCTCCCGGGACAGAACACCTAGAGCCGTGGCGGCCGGAACCGATCACGATTCGAACGGGCCGCTTGTGCCCGGAGCGGAGTGGCGCGGTGAGCACGGAGAGCACGCGGAGCGGCCCGGGACGAACGGGCATGGACGGCGATCTGGCGGAGGCGCTGGTTCTTCAGCCGGGCAGAGGTCTCCGGGGACCTGCGCACCCTGCACAGAAGCGGCGGCCGCCAGGCGGACGAGTTCTACCGGGACCGCTGGTCGCACGACAAGGTCGTGCGCTCCACCCACGGCGTGAACTGCACCGGCTCGTGCTCGTGGAAGGTGTACGTCAAGGACGGCATCATCACCTGGGAGGCCCAGCAGACCGACTACCCGTCGGTGGGCCCCGACAGCCCCGAGTACGAGCCGCGCGGCTGCCCCAGGGGAGCGGCCTTCTCCTGGTACACCTACTCGCCGACCAGGGTGCGCTACCCGTACGTGCGGGGCGTCCTGCTGGAGATGTACCGGGAGGCCAGGGCCCGCCTCGGCGACCCGGTGGCGGCCTGGGCCGACATCGTCACCGACCCCGAGCGCTCCCGCCGTTACCAGCGGGCGCGCGGCAAGGGCGGCCTGGTGCGGGCCAGTTGGGCCGAGGCGACGGAGATGGTGGCCGCCGCGCACGTGCACACCATCAAGGAGCACGGCCCGGACCGGCTGGCCGGGTTCTCCCCGATCCCCGCCATGTCGATGGTCTCGCACGCCGCCGGAGCGCGCTTCTACTCGCTGCTCGGCGGCGCGATGCTGTCGTTCTACGACTGGTACGCCGACCTGCCGGTGGCCTCCCCGCAGGTCTTCGGCGACCAGACCGACGTACCGGAGTCGGGGGACTGGTGGGACGCCGGATACCTGATCATGTGGGGCTCCAACATCCCCGTCACCCGTACCCCGGACGCGCACTGGATGGCCGAGGCCCGCTACCGGGGCCAGAAGGTCGTCGCGGTGTCCCCGGACTACGCGGACAACGTGAAGTTCGCCGACGAGTGGCTGCCGGCCCAGCCGGGCACCGGCGGCGCCCTGGCGATGGCCATGGGTCACGTCGTCCTCAAGGAGTTCTTCGTCGACCGCGAGACGGAGTACTTCTCCCAGTACGTGAAGCGGTACACCGACCTGCCGTTCCTGGTCACGCCCGACGAGGCCGAGGACGACGGCACGGGGGAGGGATCCGGCGCGGCCGGGTCCGTCGCCTACGTACCGGGAAAGTTCCTGACCGCCGCAGACCTCGGTGGGCGGGCCGCACAGGCCGAGCACGCCGGGTTCCGTACTGTGCTCCTCGACGCGGTCACCGGGGAACCGGTGGTTCCGAACGGCACGCTGGGCGACCGCTACGGCGAGTCCGGGGCCGGCAAGTGGAACCTCGACCTGGGCGACACCGACCCCCTGCTGTCCGCCTCGGCCCCCGACGGGAGCGGCGCCGAGGCGCCGGTCACCGTCCTGCTGCCGCGCTTCGACGCCCCGGACGGCGCGGCGGGCCGGCTCCGGCGCGGGGTACCGGTGCGCCGGATCGCAGGCCGCCTGGTGACCACGGTGTACGACCTGCTGCTGGCCCAGTACGGAGTGGCCCGTGACGGACTGCCCGGCCGGTGGCCGGCCTCGTACGAGGCCGCGGAGGAGCCCTACACCCCGGCCTGGCAGGAGACGATCACCGGTATCGACGCCGCGAGGGCGGCCCGGATCGCCCGGGAGTTCGCGGCCAACGCCGAGGAGTCCCGAGGCCGTTCGATGATCATCATGGGGGCGGGGACCAACCACTGGCTCCACTCCGACACCATCTACCGGTCCTTCCTGACGCTGACCACCCTCACCGGCTGCCAGGGCGTCAACGGCGGCGGCTGGGCGCGCACTACGTCGGCCAGGAGAAGGTCCGCCCGATCACCGGCTACTCGGCGATCGCCACCGCCGCCGACTGGAACCGGCCCGCCCGGCTGATGATCCAGACCGCCTACTGGTACCTGCACGCCGACCAGTTCCGCTACGACCCGTTCTCCGCGGACACCCTCGCGGCGGCCGGTCCGGGCCGCGGCGGCCCGTTCGCCGGGAAGACCACGGCGGACGTCGTCGCACAGTCGGCGCGGATGGGCTGGATGCCGTCCTACCCGACCTTCGACCGCAACCCGCTCGACCTGGCGGACGACGCGAAGGCCGCGGGCCGCCCGGTCGCCGACCACGTGGTGGACGAACTCAAGGCGGGACGACTGCGGTTCGCCGGCGAGGACCCGGACGCGCCGGAGAACTTCCCCCGGGTGCTGACCGTCTGGCGGGCCAACCTGCTGGGCTCCTCCGCCAAGGGCAATGAGTACTTCCTCAAGCACCTGCTCGGCACCGACGCCTCCGTACGTGCCACCGAGGCACAGCCCGAGGCCCGTCCCCGGGACGTGGTGTGGCGGGAGGAGGCCCCCGAGGGCAAACTCGACCTGCTGCTGACCCTGGACTTCCGGATGACCAGCACCACGGTCTTCTCCGACGTCGTCCTGCCGGCCGCCACCTGGTACGAGAAGCACGACCTGTCCAGCACCGACATGCACCCCTTCGTGCACGCCTTCAACCCGGCCATCCCCCCGCCCTGGCAGACCCGCACCGACCGGGACGCCTTCCACACCCTCGCCAAGGAGTTCAGCCGCCAGGCGGCCGGCCATCTCGGCGTCCGCACCGACGTGGTCGCGGCGCCGCTGCAGCACGACACCCCGGACGAGATGGCCAACCCGCACGGCCGGGTCCTCGACTGGAAGGCGGGGGAGTGCGAACCGGTGCCCGGTCGCACCATGCCGAAGCTCGTGACCGTGGAGCGCGACTACGCCGCCGTCGCGGACAAGATGGCCGCACTCGGCCCGCTGCTCGACACGCTCGGCGCCACCACCAAGGGCGTCACCTTCAAGGTCGACCGCGAACTCGAGTACCTGCGGCAGAAGAACGGCACCGTGAGCGGCGGCACGGCCGACGGCCGTCCGTCGATCGCCCGCGACACCCATGCCTGCGAGGCGATCCTCGCCCTGTCCGGCACCACCAACGGCCACCTCGCCACCCAGGGCTTCCACACCCTGGAGGCCCGCACCGGCACCCGGCTCGCGGACCTCGCGGCCGAACACGAGGGCAAGCGGATCACCTTCGCCGACACCCAGGCCGCCCCGGTTCCCGTCATCACCTCGCCGGAGTGGTCCGGCTCGGAGACCGGCGGACGCCGCTACTCGCCGTTCACCGTCAACGTCGAGCGCCTCAAGCCCTGGCACACCCTCACCGGCCGCCAGCACTTCTACCTCGACCACGACTGGATGGCCGCCCTCGGCGAGGAACTCCCCGTCTACCGGCCGCCGCTGAACATGGACGCCCTGTTCGGCGAGCCGCGCATCGGAGACGTCGGCGAACTCGGCGTCGCCGTCCGCTATCTGACCCCGCACAACAAGTGGTCCATCCACTCCGAGTACCAGGACAACCTGTTCATGCTGTCCCTCTCCCGGGGCGGTCCGACGATCTGGATGAGCAAGGAGGACGCGGCGAAGATCGGCGTCCACGACAACGACTGGGTCGAGGCCGTCAACCGCAACGGCGTCGTCGCCGCCCGCGCGGTCGTCTCGCACCGCATGCCGGAAGGCACCGTCTACATGCACCACGCCCAGGACCGGCTCATCGACGTGCCCCGCACCGAGACCACCGGCCGGCGCGGCGGCATCCACAACTCCCTGACCCGGCTGCTGATCAAGCCCAGCCACCTCAACAGGTTTGTTTCCGCAGTGACCGTGTCCCCCGCAGGTCGTGTCGCTTTACGAGGCGGCTGGCGACGTGGTCGGTGTCTCCTTGCTGTGGCGGATCGTGTTGCTATCGCCACCCCAGGCTGTGATGAAGCACACATCCCACTTGCTTCCGGTCCCGGTCTCGACAAGTCCACCGAACGGCTGTCCGGCGTCTACCTGGAGGGGCCGCGCCCCCCCCCCGCTCTTGTCGCTGTGCCCAACACTGTTCGTGTTGTCGCCAACGGTCCCGGGTCAGGTTTCATGGAGGGGCAGGCCAGGGCGGGGCAGGCTGACCATCCCGGGGACCGTGTCGCGGCAAGATCAAGGAACGCGAACGAGGTCAGCGGCTCTGGGCTGTCGGCTTCTTCTCTCGGGTTCCTTCGATGGTGACGCCGTTCCAGAAAGCGACGTGGTTCTTGATACGGCGGGCGAGTGGGCTGGGGTGCGGGTAGTACCAGGCGGCGTTCGGGCTGGTGACGCTGTCGACGGTCACGGAGTAGTAGCGGGCGATGCCCTTCCACGGGCACAGCGACTTGGTCGGGCTTTCGGTGAAGTACTCGCGTTTGAGGGACTCGGGCGGGAAGTAGTCGTTGCCCTCCACGCGCTTGGTGCGGGGGGTTTCGGCGATGACGACGCCGTTGAAGATCGCTCGCATCATGGCGGTTCACGCTCCTTCTGCTCGAGGGCGTTACGGGAACCCGGTGGGTTGGTCCGGGCTTCCGTTCGTAGCGCGGCTTGTGGAAGGCAACCGTGCCCTCGCCGGGTTTCCCTCCTGTACGGCCCGCTCGGGCGCCTGTGAGTTGATGGAGGAAACGTAGATGCCCAGGATTCCGGTCCACACGGTCGACAGCGCTCCGGAGCAGAGCCGCGAAACGCTGCGAGTGCTGGAGAAGCGGTTCGGGAAGCTGCTCAACATCCATGCGGAGATGGGGCATTCACCGGTGGTGCTGGCGGCGTATGCAGCGATGAGTGACGCGATCGCGGAGCACGGCACCTACGATGCCCGCACGCGCGAGGCGATCGCGCTGGCAGTCGGCGCGGTCGACCACTGCAACTACTGCCAGTCCGCCCACACGATGGCGGCCAAAGCGGCCGGACTGAGCGAGGAACAGACCGTGGCCATCCGCCGCGGAGAAGTCGACTTCGATCCCAAGCTGGCCGCACTGGTCGCCGTCGTACGCGAGATCGCTGCCGAGGTCGGGGAGGTGGACGATGCGACGTGGCAGAGCGGCCTGGACGCGGGCTGGAGTGATGTGGAGCTGACCGAGGCGTTCGCGCATGTGGTGGCGAACCTGTTCACGAACTACTTCAACCACTACGCCCGTACCGACCTGGACGTTCCGCCGGCTCCTGGTCTTCAGGGCTGAGCGGGGGCGGGCGGCAGGCCCTGCGGCTCGCGCGGCGGCAGCGGACGAGCAAGAAGATCGCGGTGGCCACGGCCGCCGCGATCAGCCGGGTGCTGCGCAGTAGGCCGCCGAGGGCGCCGGGGCGCCGCCGGCCAGCAGCACCGGTCCGGCGCAGCTGTCGGTCAGCCCCTGCGGCATCACCTGTCCTCCCTGGGAGAGCGAGAGCATCGGCGACTACTTCCGGCCGAGACGGGAGAGGCAGACAGGGAGAGTAGGACCGAGCCCCTGGACCCGACCCGGTGTAGATCAGCCCGAGGTCGGTGTACTCGCGCAGCGTCTTGACCGGCACCCCCGTGTGGCGGGACAGCTCGCCGACCGTCATTGGCCGTGCCCGGTTCCCACTCATGACCGAAATCCTTCCCGGTGGTTCAGCTGGCGCAGCAGGACAGCTTGGTGACGTCCCGCGTGTAGGTCTGGGCCGCGAGCTTCAGGCCCTCGGCCATGGTCAGGTACGGGCACCACAGGTCGGCCATCTTCTGCACCGTCATGTCATTGGCCAGCGCGTAGACGGCGGTGGCGATGACGTCTCCGGCGCCGTCGGCCAGGACGTGGGCGCCGAGCAGACGGCCGGTGGAGGCGTCGGCGACGAGCTTGATCAGGCCGCGGGTGTCGCGGTTGACCAGTGCACGCGGCACGTACTCCAGCGGCAGGACCCGGCAGTCGCAGGTGTATCCCTGGGCGACCGCTTCGGCGTCGGTCAGGCCGGCGGAGGCGATGGCCGGGGAGGTGAAGGTGACCTGCGGCAGGTGGTGGTAGTCCACCGTGCGCCCGGCGCCGTCGAAGGCGTTGTCGGCGATCAGGGCGCCGTGGGCGGAGGCGACGTAGACGAACTGCGGGTGCCCGGTGACGTCCCCGGCCGCCCAGATCCGCGGGCTGGCGGTGCGCAGATGCTCGTCGACCAGGATCTCGCCGCGCTCGCCCGTGGTGACCCCGACTGCGTCCAGGCCGAGGCCGTCGGTGACCGGACGGCGGCCGGTGGCCACCAGCAGGTGCGTGGCGCGCAGCTGAAGCTCGCGGCCATCACCGGTGCGGGCGCCGGCCACGATCCCGTCGGCGTCCCGGCGCACTGCGGTCAGACGCGTGTCGGTGCGGACGGTGATGCCCTCGTCGGCGAAGACGTCCTGAAGGGCGGCGGAGATCTCGGGCTCCTCGCCGGAGGTCAGCCGACTGCGGGCCACCACGGTGACCTTGCTGCCCAGGCGGGCGAACAGCTGGGCCTGCTCCAGGCCCACGTACCCGGCGCCCAGCACCAGCAGACTCTCCGGGAGCACGTCGAGATCCATGGCGGTGGTGGAGGTCAGGTAGCCGGTCTCCTCCAGCCCGTCGACAGGTGGCGCCTGTGGGGTGGAGCCCGTGGCGATCAGATAGTGCGCGGCCTCGATCCGGCGGCTGCCGCCGCCGTCGGCCAACGCAACGTCCAGGACGGGGTTGTCCCGATCGCCGGCGAAGCGAGCGATGCCGGGCGCGATGTCCCAGCCGTACTCAGCAGCCAGGTCCGTGTACTTCTGCGCCCGCATCTCCTGAACGAGCTTGTCCTTGCCGTCGATCAGCGCGTCGAAGTCCACCGGCCCGGCCTCCGTCCGGATCCCGGGGAAACGCTGGCCCTCCAGCGCGCTGCGGCGGTCCTCGGCAGCGGCCAGCAGCGCCTTCGACGGCACGCAGCCGGTGTTCACGCACGTGCCGCCGGTCGTGGCGCGCTCGACCATCACCACCGAGCGGCCCTTGCGCCGCGCGGCGATCGCGGCGGCGAACGCCCCGCCGCCGGAACCGATGACCGCCAGGTCGTAACCGCTGTCCGCTGCCCTCACCGCAGCACCTCCTCGCGTCGGGTCCCGTGTGGACGGGACCCTTTCTATGCGCCTTGCCGAATAGGTCACTGTCACCATACTATGCGGTTAGGCGAATAGTTCCAGTTGTGGAGGACCCCGATGCCCGACCGCGCCACCGCCCCAGTTCCTCCAGTGCGCGACACCGCCGAGGAAGTGCCGTGTACCCATCTGGACACGGTGGCGAAGTTCTTCCGCGCACTGGCCGACCCCACCCGGCTGAAGCTGCTGGAGTACATCCTTCGCGGCGAGTGCACCTCCGCCGACTGCGTCGCCTACGCCGGCATCTCCCAGCCACGCGTCTCGGTGCACCTGTCTTGCCTCACCGACTGCGGCTACGTCACCGCCCGCCGCGACGGCAAGAAACTGCGCTACTCCGTCGGCGACCCGCGCGTCGCCGACCTGATCGTCCTGGCCCGCTCGCTGGCCGCGGACAACGTCACCGCCCTGACCTGCTGTCCACGCATCCCCGACAGCCAGGGCTGAACCGCAAGGAGCACCCCGCCATGCCCGCCGCCCCCCCCGCCGAGACACAGAGCCCTCCCGCACCGGCATGACCGCCGCCGGGATCGGCGCCGCCCTGCTGATGATCGCCTGCTGCGCCGGGCCCGCCCTCATCGCCGCCGGCGCCCTCGCCGGAGTCGGCGGCGTCCTCGGCGACCCCTGGGTGCTCGCCACCGCGGTACTCGTCCCGGTAGCCGCCGTGACCGCCGTCGTCCGCCGCCGGGCACGGCGCGACGCCTGCTGCCCGCCCACTGGATCCGCCAAGCGCGCCACCGAGCGGGACCGCTCTCACATCCCGGCCGACCAGGAAGGACCCCGCTCCTGATCACGCCCCGGCCGCCGCACGCTGTGGTCATGGTCGGCAGCGCGATGGCCGCCGGGTTCGGCCAGTTCCTCGCCCGCATGGCGCCCAGTTGCCGACGACCTTGTCCTGCGGGTTGCGTCCGAGGAAGGCGGTGAGTCGCTGATTGAGGCGCAGCGCTATCTGATCGCCACGGGTGCCGCACCGTGGGTGCTGGCTGTGGAAAGGCTGGAGCAGGCCGGGTACCTGACCTCCACCGAGTGAGCCATGGTCGGCTTGCGCGTTCAACGGCGGGCTGCGCGGGCTTGGTTGCCCGGCCACGCGGAGGCGGTGTTGCCCCGCGTTCTGGTCCAGGCGGGTGCGGACGCGTGACGCTACGGGCTTCACAGCGGGGCCGCTGCGTCAGTCGTGGCGGGCGAGCTTGGCCGCGGACACGAGCAGGATCAGGGCCAGCGCGGGGATGAGGACCGCGTCGGAGAACACTCCGAGCAGCAGGCCGCCGAGGACCGCGCCGGCGATCGAGCCCGCGGCCATGAAAAGGGTGAAGCGGAGGTTGGCACCCAGGACGGCGAAGCTGCCGTCGCGGCTGCAGCGGGCGAAGGCCACCAGTATGGTCGGCAGGGACACCAGCAGGGACAGACTTCCCGCCGTCTTGATGTCCAGGCCGAACAGCAGCACGATCGTCGGGATCAGCAGCTCACCCCCGGCCACGCCCATGATCGCGGCGCCCACCCCGATACCGAAGCCGGCCACGGCCGCGCAGGGCACCTGTGCCCACAGCGGCAGCGCGAGCGTTCCCAGGATGGCGCTGTGGGTGATAAGCAGGGCTGCGGCCATCAGGACCATCAGCGCCGCCAGCACCTTGTACAGGGTGCAGCTGCGCATCCTGACCGCCCACGATGCTCCGGCCCACGCGCCCAGCAGGCTTCCTGCCAGCAGGTTGACCGCGACGGGCCAGTGCGCGGCCACTTCGGAGGCGGGCACCGCCGCCATGCGGGCGGGCAGCGCGACCAGGACCACGACCAGGGGGAAAGGCCCTTCGCTTCGTTCACCATGGCCGTGGTCATCTCGATCGTCGGCGGCCGACGCGCGATGATCTCCGCTGCCACCGGCGCCATCGCCCTCGTGATCGCCCCGCTCAACCGGGAGCACGGCCTGGGCTACCTGATCGCCGCCGTCATCCTCGCCGGGATCATCCAGGTCGCGCTCGGGGTACTCGGCGTCGCGAAGCTGATGCGGTTCGTGCCCCGCTCGGTGATGGTCGGTTTCGTCAACGCCCTCGCCATCCTGATCTTCATGGCCCAGGTCCCCGAGATGCACGACGTCCCGTGGCCGGTGTATCCGCTGATCGCGGCCGGGCTGGCGCTGATGGTGTTCTTCCCGAAGGTCACCACCGTGATCCCGGCCCCGCTCGTCTCCATCGTCATCCTCACCGTGATCACGGTCGCCGCCGGGATCGCCGTGCCGACCGTGGGCGACAAGGGTGCTCTGCCGTCCTCCCTGCCCGTGCCCGGCCTGCCGGACGTGCCGTTCACCCTCGACACCCTGACCACCATCGCCCCGTACGCCTTCGCGATGGCACTGGTCGGCCTCATGGAGTCCCTGATGACCGCCAAGCTCGTCGACGACATCACCGACAGCCACTCATCCGAGACCCGCGAGTCCATCGGCCAGGGCATTGCCAACATCGTCACCGGCTTCTTCGGCGGCATGGGCGGCTGCGCCATGATCGGCCAGACCATGATCAACGTGAAGGTCTCCGGCGCCCGCACCCGCCTCTCCACGTTCCTTGCCGGCACCTTCCTGATGGTGCTGTGCATCGTGTTCGGGCCGGTCGTCTCCGACATTCCGATGGCCGCCCTGGTCGCGGTGATGGTGATGGTGGCGTTCGCGACGTTCGACTGGCACTCCATCGCGCCCAAGACCCTCAAGCGGATGCCCGGCGGGGAGATCGCCGTCATGGTCATCACCGTGATCGTGGTGGTCGCCACCGACAATCTCGCCATCGGTGTCGTCGTGGGTTCCGTCACCGCGATGGTCATCTTCGCCAAGCGCGTCGCCCACCTCGCGAACGTCACCGCCGTCACCGACCCCGACGGCACCAGCGTCGTCTACTCCGTGACGGGCGAGCTGTTCTTCGCCTCCTCCAACGACCTCGTCGGGCAGTTCGCCTACGCCACCGACCCCGACAAAGTCGTCATCGACCTCAGCGCGGCCCACATCTGGGACGCCTCCTCGGTGGCAGCCCTCGACGCCATCGAGACCAAGTACGCCCAGCGCGGCAAGAGCGTGGAAATCATCGGCCTCAACGACCCCAGCGCCGACCTCCACGGCAAACTCACCGGCGAACTCGCCAGCCACTGAACCGTCCCCCGCGACATACCGAGAGGACCCCGGCCCGTCGGGGTCCCTTGGCGTTCTCTGCGTGCCGGTAGCAACGCCTCTGCGCAGCCCATCAGCTCGGCCCGGCCGTCTCGATCGTCGGCGGCCGACCCTTGCGCCTGCTGGACGATGTCGGGGAATGCCCTCCGTGGCGACGTCGAGGTTCTCCGCCGTGTGCAGTCGCCGGTAGATCGCGTTGCGGCGGCCGGCACGGAGGCGACCCAGCCCCCCCTGCCTTGACGCTCTCCGGTCCGGGTCTCCGGGAAGGTCTTCGCTGGTTCGCTGATCAGCAGGGCCGCGGTGACCCCGATCCTGCCGGCATCGACAGACGGCGATGCCGCGACCAACGGGTGCGCCCATGTCGCCGAAGCTCCGTGCTACCCGCCCTCGTCGCGCAGCCGGTCCGGATCCAGCACGGTGATGCGGCCCCGGCCCAGCCGCAGCAGACCCCGGTCGGCCAGGTCACGCAGCACCTTGGTGACCGTCTCACGGGACGTGCCGGCCAGGGCGGCCACCTGCTCATGGGTGAGGGCGACCTGCGGATGTGAGGCCATGGGGCGCAGCGCCCGGGTCGCCGGTTTCGCGGGGATGAGGGTGATCAGGGTGCAGGCGACGCGCTGGGCGACGGATTTGAAGACGGTGTCGGACAGGCGCTGTTCGAGGTCGGCGAGGCGGCGGCCGAGGATCGCGGTGATCCGGGCGGCGATCCTCGGCTCCGAGAGCAGCAGCCGGTGGACGTCGTCGCGGCTCATCACGCAGACGGTCACGTCGTCGAGGGCTTCGGCGTAGTTGCCGTACATGCGCTGCCCGAGCAGCACCATCTCACCGAAGATCGTGCCGGGGTTGATGATCGCCGTGGTCAGGGCGCGGCCCTCGGCAGAGACGCGGAAGACGCGGATGCGTCCGCGTTTGAGGATGAACAGCACCTCGCACGGCTGGGGCGGGGAGTACAGGATCTCGCCGGCGGTGTAGGTCTTCATCGGTGCGGCTTGCGCGATGGCCGCCATTTCCGGCTCGCTCAGGTCGCAGAAGATGTCGACTTCTGACAGGCACCAGGTACGGTCGGCGTCTTCCTGATGGCTCTCGCGCATGCGGCCTATGTCCTCGCGTCGGCCCGGGGCCCAGGGCGGCGGTGCCGCACCCCAAGGCGGGGCCGCCAGGGCGTCGGCGCCGTCAACCAGACAATAAGTCATCTCCTCGCCAATCGGCGCGTATCCGCTGTCCTGTGTCTCTTCGGACGGGTGATGGCCCTCCAGTGGAGCACCCCGGGGCGGTGACGCCGCGGCCGGGGTGCCAGCCGGATCCGGTGCTGCGGGTCCCATGCTCAGGCCGAGCCTGTTCGCCGCTTGCCCATCATCGAGGCGATGCAGGCGTAGGCCAGTCCCAGCAGCAGTCCGAAGACGAGATGCGCGCCGAAGCTGGAGCGGGTGACGGCGTTCCACTCGAAGACCGGCATGCCCATGTTGGCGGGCATGATCCACATCGCTCCGATCAGCCACGCCACGGCGCCGTACCCCAGCCCGAGTACGGCCGCGGGCATCATCTTCTGGGCGTAGTTCCCGAGCAGTGCTCCGAAGGCCAAGCCGAAGGAGACGGCGATGGCCAGGTGGATCAGCCAGCCCGCGACGGCGTTGGTGGAGCCCAGCAGACCGGCGACCATGGTGATCATCGCCGTGTCCATGATCGGCCTGGAGACGGACATCCAGATGCCCATGCCGATGCCCCCGACGACGCCGGCTGCGGCGCCCCACGCGGCGTGCAGCGGGATGACAGCTGCTCCGGGGGTTACCTGCAGGGTGGTTGCCATGGTGTAAGACCTCTCTGTCTGCGTGTGTCTTGCTTCCCTGCCGACGCTAGGGCCAGTGCATCGGGAAGGTATGTGACCGCGCTTACGTACCGGCAGGTAGAAGCACTGATTCGTCGGCGTACGCGGCGGCGAGCTGGTCGATCTGCTGGTAGCCGGTGCGCAGCAGGAAGGTGCTGAGGCGGCCGTAGGACTTGGCGCCGAGGATGAAGAAGTGCGGCTCGGGGTTGCGCAGGGCCTCGATCCCGGCGGACGGCTGAGCGAGGCAGTCCCCGCCCGCGGATTTGAGCAGGGCTGCGGAAAGGTTCATGGGCGCACCGGTGGCGTAGCACTCGTGGACCTGCAACTGCCGGTAGAGGGAGGCGTCGCCGGTGTATCCGGTCAGCGCCACGATGTGGTCGCAGACGAGCTCGCGTGGGCCGCCGGCGGTGGCGAGGGTGACGCGCACCCGGTCGCCGGCGGGGCTGAGGGTCTGGACGTGGGCGCCGGTGTGCACGGTGACACGTTCGTTGGCGCCGTCGGTGAGGGCCTGGGAGGTGTCGACGAGGTGTTGGCGGCCGGGCAGGGTGTCGTCCGGTACGGCGCCCCAGTCGGGTTCCGGGCTGCGCACCGCCCATTCGATGCGGGTGCCGGGCAGGGCGGCGAGGTCGCGGGCTGCGGTCTGGGCGGACTTCCCGGCGCCGGCGAGCAGGACGGTTCCCGCCCAGCGGCTGGGGTCGGCGGTGTCCGGGAGAGTGCGGGTGATGCGGTCGGCGAGGGCGCGCTCGCCGGGGGCGGGGATGCCGCCGGGGCCCAGGGTGTTGGGGTGGGAGTAGGTGCCGGTGCAGTCCAGGACGAGGTCGGCCTCGGCGGTGTCCTCGCCTTCGGGAGTGTCCAGCAGGAGAGTGAAGGGCACGGCGGCCCGGAGGCCGGTGCCGATGTGCTCGTGCTTGAGCAGGCCGGTGCGGGCGATGGCCGAGACACGGGTGCGCAGCCGGATGCAGCCCTCGAGAGCGGGCAGCGCGGCGACCGGGCCGAGCAGGCGGTTCGCGAGTTCGGCTCCGGTAGGGCAGTCGCGGCCCTGGGGGGCGTTCGGCAGATGCGTGCGCATCCGGTGGGAGACGTTCAGGTCCCACGGGGTGAAGAGGCGGACGTGGCCCCAGGCCCGCACGTGCGCGGCGACGGTGTCCGCGGCTTCGTAGATGGTGAACGGCCATCCGGCGTCGGTGCAGGCGAGGGCTGCGTCGAGGCCGACGGGGCCGGCGCCGAGGATCGCGACGTGCCGCTTCATGGCGGTCTCCCTTTCCGTAAGGGTCAGATGGCGCAGTGGACGGGGCGGGGCAGGGTGCCGTCGGTGAGGCGGGCGGCGAAGAACCGCTCGGTCACGAGCTGTTGGCCGGTGGCGAGAGGGGTGCCTGCGGGTGCGAGGTGCAGGTCGGGGCTGGTGGCGAGGTCGGCGCCGGCGGGGTGCCAGTGCAGTCCGTCGGCGGTGACGGTCAGTTCGGGGATGCTGGAGTCCTCGCCGATCTCCACTCCGGTCTCGGCGAAGCCGCGGCGCAGCAGCGGGCGTACGGCGAAGTGGTCGGTGGGCAGGCCGAGTCCCGCCAGTAGCTGGGCGGCGTCGGGGATCTCGTGGGTGTTTTCCGGTGTTTCGGTGAGGGCGACGCGCGGAGGCAGACCGAGGTCGATCAGGTGGCGGATGCCGTCCATGGTGCGCTGCCAGGAGCCGTCGCCTCGGTGTGCGTCGTGGGTCGCGGCGGTGGCGCCGTCCAGGGAGGTCTGGACGGTGAGCTTGCGGCCGGCCAGATCCGCGAGGCCGTCGGCACGCCGGCCGCGCAGCAGCATCGCATTGGTCATCACGACGGTGGGCAGTTCGGCGGAGGCGTAGTCGAGGAGGGCGATGACGTCAGGGTGCAGGAAGGGCTCGCCACCGGTGAGATACAGCTCGGTGAACCCCGCCTGCACTGCCTCGTCGACAAGGGCGCGGAAGGCGTCGATGGTCAGGGTGCGGGGAGCCGCCTTCGGGGAGGAGGCGACCGCGCAGTAGTCGCAGGCCAGGTTGCAGTGGAAGTTGGAGTAGATCCACAGCCGGGACGGAAAGTACGGGGTGTCGAACAGGGGGACCACCGGCCGGTCGTCTTCCGGGACCCGCGGTGTGCTCTTTCCCCAGCCGTCGTCGGCGGGGCGGAATCCGGAGGGCAGAGTGGAGCGGTAGAGGTGGTAGCGGCCCCGGGAGCGCTCACGCGGCGGCAGGATTTCCAGGCAGGTGGTCCACCAGCCGGTCTCGATGGTCTCTGCGAAGATCTCGGGGAGTCCGGCGGCGCGCATCGAGCGGGCCTGGGCTTGCCAGTCGTACGCGAGAGGGATCAGTTCGGCGGTGATGTGCCCGTCGGTCAGGTCGAGGATCGCGTACCAGACCTCTCGGCGGCCGTCGTTGGCGGGTTTGCCGAGTACGCCGACGTTGACGGCGAGGGTGTCGCCGATGCGCCGCTGCCAGGGCAATCCGCTGTGGGTGCACAGCACCACGTCGGCCCCGGATGCCTCGGCTCGCAGGCGATGCTGCTTCTCGGGGAGCGACTCCCACCAGAAGTCGTTCAGTGCCAGGGTCGAGCCGTGGACCATGTGGACGTCGACGCCGTCGATGGTCTCCCGGCGTTCGGTGGGCAGGGTGCCCATCCAGGCGGCGAAGTCGCGGCTGGTGGTGGCGAGCGTGTGGTCGTAGATGAGTTGGGCGTACTCGTTGTCCTTGGCGTCGCGGTAGCCGCAGCCGCAGTCGGTGTCGCCGCGGGCGATGGCCACGTCGTAGTTCCCGGCGACGCACTCGATGCCGTTGTCGGTGAGGATCGGCCACAGCGCGTCGACGTCGGCGCCGAATCCGCCGAGGTCGCCGAGGCAGAACAGACGTTCGCAGTCGCGGGCGCGGGCGTCGTCGACGAATGCCTGGAGGGCGTGCGGGTTGCCGTAGGGTCCTCCGCAGACTGCGATGCGCATGGGGGTCGGTCTCCAAGGTGTCGTAGGGAGAGGGAGGGGGCGTTCAGGTACGGCTGGTCCGTGCCGCCTGCGGGGTCCTCTTCGGGAAGAGGCGGGGGCCGGCGGTGTAGCGGGCGCGGATGGCTTCGGGGGCGACGCCGGCGAAGTACAGCAGCTTGAGGTACTGCATGAAGGCGATCATGCGCCAGGTTCCGTGGGCGGCCAGGCGGCGTGAGGAGGCTGTCGACGTGGCGGGCAGCAGGAACAGCCGGCCCCGCTGGTGCAGGCGACGCGACATCTCCAGGTCCTCCATGATGGCCAGGTCGGGGAAGCCGCCGAGGGCGTCGAAGACGGTGCGGCGGATGAACATGGCCTGGTCGCCGAAGATGTGGTGGAGGCGGCGGGCGCGGGCGTTCGACGTCCATGCGAGGTAGTTCAGGGCGGGCGTCCTGTGGTCGAAGCGGAGGGTGAGGCCGCCTCCGGTCACGGCCGGGTCGGCGAGCGCGGCCCGGATCTGGCCCAGTGCGTCGGGATCGACGGCGGTGTCGGCGTGGATGAACCAGAGGATGTCGCCGTTCGCGTGCCGGGCGCCCTCGTTCATCTGTCTGGCCCGGCCGCGCTCGCTGGTGATCACGGTGGCGTGGCGGGAGGCGAGTTCGACGGTGGCGTCGGTGGAGCCGCCGTCCACGACGATCAGCTCGCAGTCGGGGAAGTTGCGGCACAGACGGCTCAGCGCGCTGTGGATGCCGACTTCCTCGTTCAGCACCGGAACGATGATCGACACTTGTGTCATGGGCTCTCCGTGGGCTGGAGCAGGGCGGCGATCGCCGCGGGCAGCGCTGGATCCGTCAGGAGCGCGGCGGCGTCGTCGGGGGTGTCCAGGTCCCGCAGTGGACGCAGCAGTCCCACGCTCAGTCCTTCGCAGGCGGCGAGGGCGCGGGTCGCCGCGAGTACCCGGTCCGTGCTCCAGGCATCGGGGTCGAGGGCGAAGAGCGAGGTGTGGGGTGCTCGAAGGCCGATCAGGTAGTAGCCGCCGTCGAGTGCAGGGCCCAGCGTCACGTCAAGGTCGTCCAGGGCGGTGAAGGCGGCGGTCAGGTGGCCGGCGGTGAGGGTCGGCGCGTCGGTGCCGATGACAAGGAGCGGGCGCGCGCCGTCGGTGAAGGCGTCGGTGACGGCCGCGGCCAGGCGCTGCCCGAGGTCTTCGCCGCGCTGCAGGAGCAACCGGACGCCGGCAGGCACTGCTGTGCCGAGGGTGTCTTCGCCGTCGGCCGGGGCGTAGGCGAGATAGGCCCTGGGGGTGTGGGCGGTGGTCAGCTGCATGGTGTGGCGGATGAGTTCGGCTTGGAGTTCCGCGCAGCGCTGGGGGTCCAAAAGGGGGTGCAGCCGGGTCTTGACTGTGCCGGGCCGGGGCGCCTTGGCCATGACCAGGATCGCGGGGGTGCCCCCGTGGCCGGGGGTGTTCACGTGTCGAACCGGTAGACGAAACCGGCGCCGCTCACGCCGTCCAGGGACGGCAGCGCGTGCCCGGCCAGCGTGGCGAAGACCTCCTTGCTCGCCGCCATGCGGTCAAGGAGGGCCTGTACCGGTTCCGGTTCGGTGGCGACGCCGTTGGCGTAGTCGGTGACGAAGCCGACCAGCGCCATGGGCAGTTCGGCCTCCCCTGCCAGGACGACCTCCGGACCGGCGGTCTGGCTGATGGCACTGACCCCGGCGGCGGCCAGGGCAGCCACCTCGGGGCGCGTGTTGAATCGGGGGCCGTCGACGTGCCCGTACACGCCCCGTGTCACGACGGGTACTCCGGTGTGTCCGGCGGCGGTGATCAGGGCCTGGCGCAGTGGCTCGCTGAAGGGCCTCTCGAAGATCCAGTGGCCGCGCCCGGCCCCGCCGGGGGTGTCGTACCAGGTGCAGGGGGTTCCGTCGGGCAGCCGGTTCGCGGGGAAGTACAGGTCGTCGAAGACGACCAGGGAGCCCGGCCGCAGGCCGGGGTCGAGTGAGCCGCAGACGGTGAAGGACACCACGGCTGCCGCCTTGCACGCGAGCAGAGCGGCGAGGTTCGCCTTGTGGTCGACCTGGCTGGAGAGCCGGTGGTGGCCGGCGCCGTGCCGGGACACCTGCACGATCTCTGTGTCCTTCAGATGTCCCTCGGTGACGGTGACCACGCCGTGGTCGGTGACGACGGTCCGCTCGGCCGCCCCCTGCAAGTGCGGCCAGTCGTAGCTGCCGGAGCCGGTGATCACACCGATGCGCATGAACTACTTCTCCTTCGGATTCTTCGGTGATGTGCCGGACGAAGCGCCGGCGGGGGTGCGGACCTCGACGATCGGCAGCAGGGTGCGCAGTGCCGCGTTCTCAGCCGGGTCGAGTACGGCGTGCTGCACGCAGGCGGGGACGAGGGTGCCGTTCTCGGGGTGGGCCATGGCGTAGTGGCAGGCGGCCAGCCGCTCCTGGGTCTCGCGCAGCCCGGGGTCCTTGGCCTGCTCGCCGCGCTGCATCATCTCCCAGGCCGGGGCGACGGCCTTGGCGTCCATGAACTGGTGCATGACGAACGTGACCGGGCGCACCCGCATCCGGTGGCGGGCCAGCCCCAGCACTCCGACGCGGCGCATGGTGCGGGCCAGCCAGCGAAGTGCCGTCACCACCGTGGACGGGTGGCGGGCCACCACTCGCAGGAGCCTGGCCGCGAGGAGGGCGGGCGGGGTGCCGGTGAAGGTCACCTTCCCGAAGTAGCGGAAGAACGCGTCGCGTACGGCGAGGTCGCGCGGGTCGTCGCCGTCGAGGAACGGATACCAGCGGCGGCCGACGTAGAAGCCGTAGGCGGTGCGGTTGCAGCGCACGTCGCCGTTCTCGAAGACCCGGTAGTCCAGCCGGGTTCCGGCACCGCGTTCGATCTCCGCCCACACGGCGTCCGGGGTCGCCTCGCGGAACTTCTCCTTCCAGCGGCGCTCGTCACCGAGGAAGGCGGCGGGCTGGAAGGAGAACATGCCGTAGCCCATGGAGTGGCAGTCGCGGATCACGTCCGCGATCTCGTCGAGGTTGCCGGGGGTGACGGTCATGTTGTGGGCGAGGAAGAACCGCACCCCGTGCTCACGCCGCATACGCGCGAACATGGCGGCGAACCGTGCCCGGTACGGGTTCAACGCCCTCTCGCTCGGGGGGCGTTCGATGCCGCGCCGGCCGTACATGAATTTGTCGAAGTGCGCGGCGAAGGACAGCCGTTCAAAGCGCCGTGTGCCGTCCGGGCCGAGTGCGAGCCGGGTGAGGTAGTCGTCGTCGAAGTCGCCGTGGGTGAAGCTCATCGGTTCGCGGCCGTGGTCCCGCATGATCGCCAGCGCGGCGGCGTGGTCGTCCGGGGAGAGCAGGCTCACCTCGCCGCCGATGAGCTGGGTGTGGGCGCGCGGACCGCGCAGCTCGCGCAGCAGGCGCATCTGCGCGGTGATCTGTTCGTGGGTGTGCGGGCCGTCGACGCGGACCTGGTTGGCGTCCCGGGAGTGGTAGCAGGGGGTGCACTTGAGGTTGCATTGAGGGAAGACGCCGTGGGTGCCCTCGCAGCCGACGCCGTGCCGGCCGAGGATCTGGCCCGGGGTCCTGGCCGCGTCGGGCAGTTCCGCCCAGCGGCGTTCCATCGCCTCGGCGAACTCGGTGTCGTAGGGACGGGTGGCACGCTCGAGGGCACGCAGCGCCGTGATGATCCGCATCAGTGGTTCTCCTGCCGTTTCCGGGCTGCCGGAAAGGCCGCTCTGGCGGCGGGCGAGAGGGTCCTGGCTCGGCGCAGCCCGCGCCACAGCATCCAGGCGTACAGCAGCATCAGGGCGTCCTCGATCAGGACGTACCAGCGCAGCGGCTGGGCGCCGTACGTGCCGAAGCAGCCGCAGTTGTCCAGGGCAAGTCCGCGGGCGAACGCCTGGAAGGCCAGGGCCGCCCACACCACCGCCACGGCGGTGTACAGCACGACCGGTGCGGCGGCGCGGGAGCGGGGCCGGACCAGGAACCAGACGGCCGTCACCGTCTCGGCGCTGATCAACGCCACGGCCAGGGCGGTCGAGGCCGCGCCGGACGTCACACCATAGGTGGTCAGGATGGCGGGCATCGTGTCGAAGGAGGCGAGCTGGCCGAGCGCCATCGCCGCGAGGACGACGCCGAGGATGATGCGGAGGATCATCGGCGTACCCCTCTGCGGAGTTTCAGCAGCGCCCCGATGGGCCCGCTGCCACGGGCCAGGCGGGCGTAGACGTCGGCCAGCGCCGTATGCCAGGGCCCGTCGGCGTAGGTGGGGTAGGGGTGCACGGTGCGGGCGTAGTCGGAGGGCGTCCAGCCCAGGCGCACCGCCGCCGCCAGATGGGCGATGGTCTCCCCTGCCCTCGGAGACACCACCGTGGCCCCGACAATCTTCCCGCGCGGGCCCAGCACCAGGGTGGTGAAGCCCTCGGTGCGGCCGTCGGCGACCGCCCGGTCGACCCGGTCGTTCTCCAGCGTGTGGACGCGCGCCGTGTCGCCATACTTCTCCCGTGCCTCGTCGGCGGTGAGGCCGACGCGGGCGATCTCGGGATCGGTGAACGTCACCCGGGGCACCGCCCGGTAGTCGATGGGGCGGCGCACACCCAGGAGTGCGTCGGTGGCGGCTGCTCCGCCCTGCGTGCCGCCCAGGTGGGTGAAGGCCGATCGGCCGGTGACGTCGCCGGCGGCGTAGATCCGGTGGTTGGTGGTGCGCAGCCGGCTGTCGGTGCGGACATGACCGGTCTCGGACAGCTCCACATCGGCCGCCTCCAGGCCGAGCCCCTCGGTGTTGGCCCGGCGGCCCGTGACGGCCAGCAGTGTGTCGTACGGGAGAGGTCCACCGGGCCCGTGGACGGCACTGGCATCGACTGTTTCCGCACGGTAGCCGGTCAGCACGGTGACGCCCTCGGCCTCCAGCCGCTCCCGCAGCACCTGCGAGGCCCGGGGTTCCTCACGGGGCACCAGGCTGTCCATCGCCTCCACGAGGGTGACCTGCGAGCCGAGCCGGGCGAACGCCTGCCCCAGTTCACAGCCGATGGGCCCGCCGCCCAGCACCACCAGGCGGCGCGGAAGTTCGGTCAGCTCCCAAACGGTGTCGCTGGTCAGCGGCTCGGCCTCGGCCAGGCCGGGGACCGGCACCAGGGACGGCGAGGAGCCGGTGGCGATCAGCGCGTACCGGAAGGAAACCTCCCGCTCGCCCGCGGTCAGGGTTCCCGGCCCGGTGAATGACGCCGCGCCGTAGGTGACGTCGACGCCGTACGGGGCGAGCGCCTCGGCCGAGTCGTGCGGTTCGATCGCACCGATCGCCCGTTTCACCTCCCCCATGGCCGTCGCGAGGTCGGCCGGACCGGACACCGGCGGGAGACCGCAGGCGGCAGCACGGCGGGCAGCCTGGACGTCGGCGGCCACGTGGAGAAGCGCCTTGCTCGGTACGCATCCTGTCCACAGGCAGTCTCCGCCCAGCCGGTCGCGTTCGACGAGCAGTGTGCGGGCGCCGAAGCGCCCGGCGGTGCGGGCCGCGGTCAGGCCGGCGCTTCCGCCGCCGATGACCACCAGGTCGTACCTGTTCATGGTTCGGGCTCTCTCGTCGGTGCGCCGTCGTGGGACGGCCGGCGCGCGGTCGCAGGACGTGAGGGAAACCCGGTGACACAGCCTGGGCCTTCCCTATTTCCAACCCCACGATCACGGTCAGCGAGGCCACCCGACGTCATCCGTCCGCGTCCGGCGTGTCCGAAACGGAATGCGGAGCCGGCCCGGCAGGGTTCCCGACGGCAACCACAGGGGGACGAGCCGTCCCCATGGCTCAGACGAGGGGCGAGGGCTCGATGGACGACGAGGACTGGCGGCGCTTCATCACTGCCTACCACCACGAGCATCCCGGCATCACCGAGCAGCTGTTCTCCCTGGCCGATACCTCCCCTTACGCCTGGCTGGCCGAACCGCTCGTCGGTGTCGAGGGCGCGGTGCTCGACCTGGCCTGTGGCTCGGCTCCCACCCGCGATCAGCTCCCGGACGCAGACTGGGTCGGCATCGACCTGTCGGCGGCGGAACTCGCCGAAGCGGCGCGCCGGGGCCGCGGACCGCTGGTCCGGGCCGGCGCGGACGCCCTCCCCATGGCCTTCGCGAGCGCGGGGGCGGTCTGTGCGGCGATGTGCCTGCCGGTCCTCACGCCCCTGCCCCAGGTACTCGCAGAGATCCGGCGCGTACTGCGGCCCGGCGGGACGCTCGCGGCGCTGGTGCCCTCCCAGTCCGGGCTCTCGCCGTCCGGGGTGCTCGGTTGGCTCCGGGTGATGGCAGCCCTACGAGCCGTACGCCAGCCGTGGCCCAACCCGCAGGCCCGCGACGGACTGGCCGCCCTGCTGCGCGATGCGGGGTTCCGCGTCCGCTGCGATCAGCGACGTGTCTTCACCCTCGCCATCGACTCGGCCGACGCGGCTGCCCTGCTGGCCGAAGCCCTGTACCTGCCCGGCCTCACCGCCCGTCGTGCCCAGGCCGCCAAGCGCTCCCTGGCCCGGTGGGCGGCACCGGGGCGGCGCCTGGAACTGCCGCTGCGCCGCGTGGTGGCCGACCTTCCCACCGAACAACCCTCACAGGAGCCGAGATGAACCGCCCGGCAGCACCCTCCCCAGCGACCGAGCACCCGTCGTCCGACACTTCCTCCGTCGGGTCAGCGGCGCGGCCCGCGCGCGCGGCGTGGATACGGCTGGCCGTCCTGGTCGCCCTGGTGGGGGCGCTCGGCTTCTGGGTGACGCTGGGCGGCGGGGACCTGTTGCGCGAGGTGCGCCAGTGGGTCGACTCGCTCGGCATCTGGGGGCCGGTCGTCTTCGCGCTCTGCTACGCCCTGGCCGTGACGGCCCTGCTGCCCGGCTCCGTGCTGACCGCGTCCGCGGGCGCGCTGTTCGGGCTGACGGTGGGGGCCGGCGCGGTGCTCGTGGGAGCGACGGCGGGTGCGGCCCTGTCGTTCGGCCTCGCCCGCTGGCTGGGACGCCCGGTGGTGGCCCGCTATGCCGGATCGGGGCGGCTGGCCCGGCTGGACGCCTACCTGACCCGCCGCGGTTTCGCCGCCGTGCTGGTCCTGCGGCTGGTGCCGCTGTTCCCCTTCTCGGTGATCAACTACGGGGCAGGGGTGGCCGGCGTCCGCTTCTCCTCCTACGTGAGCGCCACGGCCCTGGGCATCATCCCGGGTACCCTCGTCTACACCGGGCTCGGCGGATCCCTGGGCGAGCCCGCATCCCCCGTGCTGTGGATCGCGCTGGGCGCCCTGCTGGTCCTGAGCGCGGGCGGCTGGTGGGCGGCCCGGCTGGTCCGCTCACGCAGCGCCGAGGTCAGCGCAGCTGCCGGTAGCCGGTGACGACCCGGTGGACGGCGGTGACGCCCACGATCGGCGCCCACACCCAGGCGATCGTGTGGGCGGAGCCGGGCAGCAGGCACCACAGCGTGTGAACGGCGATGGTCTCACCGCCTTCGGCCAAACCTCCCAAAAAGTTCAGCGACCGGCCTCCCGACCGGCGATCGTCACCGCGGCGCCCGGTGCGCTCGGCGATCGAGGAGAAGGCCAGGAAGACAGTGCCGTTGACGTAGTAGGCGAGCAGGACGAGCAGGAACGGCAGTGCCGGACCGCCCACACCGACGGCGACGCCGACGACGAACGCCCCGTAGACGAGGAAGTCGGCGCTGATGTCGAGGAACCCGCCCGCACCGGTGCCGGCCGTGCCCCGGCGGCGGGCCAGCGCCCCGTCCAGACCGTCGGCGAGCCGGGACAGCAGCCACAGCACGGCAGCCGCCGGCCACCAGGTGGCCGCCGCGAAGCCGGCCGACGCGAGCCCGGCCAGCACGCCCAGTGCGGTCAGAAGGCCAGGCGTGACAGCGGGGCGGTCCAACCGCGCGGCGGCCCGGTCCAACGGCCCGGCCAGCGCCGTTCTCGCCCGCACATCCAGCATCGTCGGTCTCCTTCCGTCCCACCGGCACCGTGCCGCAGGACACAAAGGGAAGCCTTCGAACCCCCGACTGTGTTCCGTTTCCGCACGACGGATGTTCGCGGAACCCCCGTGCGGGAAACGACACGGGAAGTACCAGGCGAAGGAGCAGCGGGATGCGGATACGGACGCGGCACAGCAGGCGGCACGCCGGGAGAGCCACCGCTCTTGCCGCAGCCGCGACTGCGGTCGGGCTGTTCACCGCGGCCTGCTCGGGTGACGGCACCGGCCAGGCGAAGCCCCTGGCGAAGGACTGGTCCCAGCTCAGGTCCGCCGCGAAAGGCCAGAGCGTCAACCTGTTCATGTACGGCGGCGACCAGGGCGCCAATGCCTACATCGACGACGAGGTCACCCCCGCCGCGAAGAAACTGGGCATCAGCGTCAAACGCGTCCCCGTGGCCGACACCCAGGACGCCGTCCAGAAGATCCTCGGCGACCAGCGGGCCGGCAAGGACAGCGGCGGCGCGGTGGACCTGGTGTGGGTCAACGGAGAGAACTTCCGCACCGGCAAGCAGGCGGACCTGTGGCTGTGCGGATACACCGGCCTGATGCCGAACCAGAAGCATCTGGACCAAGCCGATCCCACCCTCACCCAGGACTTCGGCACCCCGGTCGACGACTGCGAAACACCCTGGAGCCGCGCCCAGTTCGCGTTCGTCTACGACTCGGCAAAACTCGCCCAGCCCCCGCGGACCATGGCCGCCCTGACCGAATGGATCAAGCCTGCTGTTCTCCACGGCCGCGGGCAGCGGTAACCAGGCCCTGACCGCCGTACTGGGCATCCTCACCGTCGCCCCACCCGTCCTGCTGTTCGGCATGGGTGCGGCGCTGCTGCGCCGCCACCGAGCAGCCTGGGCCTACCCCGACCCCTGTCCCTCCGCCCGGGGAATCGAGCGCTGACCGCCATGCATCCTTCGTCCTCCCCGTCCGTTCCCGGCCTGCGTCTGGGAGAGGTCACCGTCACCTATCCCGGGCGTCCAGAACCCGTCCTGGACGGCCTCGACCTCGACGTCGCCGACGGCCGGCTGCTGGCCCTGCTCGGCCCCTCCGGCTGCGGCAAGACCACCACCGTCCAGGTCGCCTCCGGACTCCTCACCCCCCGCCGGAACACCGCGGCGCCGCGGTGGTCTTCCAGCAGCCCATGCTCCTGCCGCACCGCACGGCGCTGGACAACGTGGCCTTCCCCGCCCGCATGCGCGGCCACACCCGCCGCAACGCCCGCACCAGCGCCCTCGTACACCTGGAACGCGTCGGCCTCGACGCCCTCGCCGACCGCTACCCCCGCCAGCTCTCCGGAGGCCAGGCCCAGCGTGTCGCCCTTGCCCGCGCCCTGGCCGCCGAACCGGCCGTACTGCTCCTCGACGAACCGTTCAGCGCCCTCGACCCGGGCCTGCGGCACACCATGCGCGACCTGCTCACCACCGTCCAACGCGAGCTGAAAGTCACCACCGTCCTGGTCACCCACGACCAGACGGAAGCCGCCGCCGTCGCCGACACCGTTGCCCTGCTCGAGAACGGAAGAATCCTCCAGCAGGCACCGCCCGCCGGCCTCTACGCCCGCCCCGCATCGCTGACAGTGGCCCGCTTCCTCGGCTGCCCCACCGCACTCCCCGGCAGCGTCACGCCGCAAGGCCGCTTCGCCTGCCCACTGGGCGAACTCGACCTGCCCGACACCGTCACCCACCGAGGCCCCGGCCACCTCCTCATCCGCCCCGAAGCCGTCCGGCTCGGCACCGGCCCCCACACCGTGCCCGCCGTCGTGCGCGGCGTGCGCCCGGAAGGTCCCTTCACCGCCCTCGTCTGCGACACCGCGGCCGGCCCCGTACACGCGCTTCTGCCACCCGGCCCCCCACCCGTCGCCTCGGAGCGTGTCCGGCTGCACCTGCCCCTCGCCCACCGCTGGGTCGTCACCGGCTGACCGGTCATCACGCTCTGCCCTGAGACCTGCCCGGAGCACGGCACGGCAGAAGAAGAAGGGACGGCAGAAGGGGAAGGGAAGGGCGACGGGGCGACGGCGGGTTCCCCTCGGGCGGCGGCGAAGCGCCACCGGCACACCCCGGCATTCACACATCAGGGAGAGACATGGCGACGATCGACGCATCCCCGACGCGGCAGGTGCCCGTCTCGACGGTGGCCGAATCGGTCAAGGACTACTACGGCAAGGTCCTCGCGTCCTCCGCGGACCTGAAGACCTCGGCCTGCTGCACAGACGCGGCCCCGCCGGCGCACATCGCCGCGGCACTCGGCCAGGTGCACGAGGAAGTCATGGAGCGTTTCTACGGCTGCGGCTCGCCCATCCCTCCCGCCCTCGACGGGGCCACCGTGCTCGACCTGGGCTGCGGCAGCGGACGGGACGCCTACGTGCTGTCCCAGCTGGTCGGCCCCACCGGCAAGGTGATCGGCCTCGACATGACCGAGGAACAACTTGCCGTCGCCCGCCGCCACCAGGACTGGCACGCCGAACGGTTCGGCCACGCCAACACCGACTTCCGCCACGGCTACATCGAAGACCTTGCCGCGGCCGGAATCGAAGACGCATCCGTGGACGTCGTGGTCTCCAACTGCGTGGTGAACCTCTCCCCGGACAAGCCACGCGTCTTCTCCGAGATCTTCCGCGTCCTGCGGCCCGGCGGCGAGCTGTACTTCTCCGACATCTTCGCCGACCGGCGCCTGCCCGCCGCCCTCCTCGACGACCCCGTCCTGGTCGGAGAGTGCCTCGCCGGCGCCCTGTATGGCGAGGACTTCCGCCGCGTCCTGGAACGCACCGGCTGCCCGGACGCCCGCACCGTCACCGCCTCCCCGGTGACGATCAGCGACCCGGACATCGACCGGAAGATCGGCTTCGCCACCTTCACCTCCCGCACGATCCGCGCCTTCAAGCTCCCGTTGGAAGACCGCTGCGAGGACTACGGCCAGGTCGCCGTCTACCGCGGAACCATCACCGAGCACCCGCACGCCTTCGACCTCGACGACCACCACCGCTTCCACACCGGCAAGCCGATGCTCGTCTGCGGCAACACCGCCGACATGCTCGCCGCCACCCGCTACGCGGCGCACTTCACGCTTGCCGGCGACAAGAGCCACCACTTCGGCCTGTTCCCCTGCGATCCCGCGGACAGGACGGCAGCTTTGGGCGCCGGCGCCCCGTCGGGCTGCTGCTGATCCGGACGTCCGACGTCAGGAGCCCGGCGACCGCGCCTCGCCTGCCGGATCAGGTTGCCTCAAAGGCGGGGCCGGCTCTGGTCCGGCGGCGTGGTGAGGTGGTGAGCGAAGCGCTGTACCCGGGTCGAGGCGAGGGAGGGCGGTGTCCGGTGGGGATGGTGCCGGAGAGACGCCTTGATCAACCGCAGCAGTTGCAGACTGCCACTGCACGCCCAGCAGCAGGCGACGTGGGCGGCCATCTGCATGTGGTGCGCGCCGGTGAGCTGCCCGTCGGCGTACGCTTCCACGTCACGGCGCAGCCGCATATGCCGTATCTTCTCCCGGCACTCGACCCACACTCGCCCTGGTTCCGAAACGCGCTGCCTCTTCATGTAGCGGAAACCCCTCACGCCGGATGCCGCATTCCAGCCCGGGCACGGTTCCTCGCCCGCCGCCTTGCAAGGGCGGCACGCGCGTGGAACGGAATGCAGGAGAAGGGAATGCGGGTCCGGGGAGAAGGGGTTTCTGTGGCGTGGAAGACGAAGTGACAGCGCCGCCGCCGGACCCGGCGGACCCCAGGGGGCAGGCGTTCGCCGCCTATGTGCTGCCGGAGGTGGAGGTGCTGTTGCGGGTGGCGATGACCCTGACGTCGCAGCCGGCGGACGCCGAGGACCTCGTGCAGGACACCCTGCTGCGCGCGTACCGGGCCGTGGACCGCTTCGACGGAAAGCATCCGCGCGCGTGGCTGCTGACGATCATGCGACGGGCCGAGATCAACCGCCACCGCCGCCGCCGTCCGCATCTTCTGGACGATCCGGACACCGATCTGGACCGGCTCAGCACCACGGGCCCCAGCGGATCGGCGGAAGAGATCGTGGTGGGTGAGGTGTTCGACGAGGTGGTCGACGAGGCCCTGTGCGCGCTGCCGGACAAACACCGCCAGGTGGTGCAGCTGGTGGACATCGACGGCCTCACCTACGCGGAGGCCGCCCACCTGCTCGATGTGCCCGAAGGCACCGTGATGAGCCGACTGCACCGGGCGCGCAAACGGATACGGGCGCGGCTGGCCACGGCGGGACTGGCACCGAAACGAGGTGTGATGTGAACAGGCGTCCATGGTGGCGGCGAGCGTCGGCCGAGCGCCGGATGAACTGTCTGCAGGTCGCCCGGGTGCTGCAGTCCTACCTCGACGGCGAGACCGACGAGGTCACCGCGCGCCGGGTCGCGGCGCACCTGGAGGACTGCCGGCGCTGCGGTCTTGAGGCGTCCGTCTACCAGGAGATCCACAACGCGCTGGCCCGCCGGACGGAGCCCGACAGTGCGGCGGTGGACCGCTTGCGCGCGTTCGGTACATCACTCCTGAGCGACCCGCCGGCCGGGGACGACGAACCGGAACGCGGCACGATGCCCCCGGCAGGCGCGTAGAGCGATCTGTCCGGTGGGAAAGGCTGCTCAGAGGAGCCGGCTGAGCAGGCCGAGGCCACCGCTGTAGGAGCCCTCGTACGGGTACGAACCATGCCCGGAGTAGTCGTTGTTGCAGCGGTCTCCGCCCCCGGTCGTCCGAGGCCATCACCGAAGGTGAAGTATCACGTGCCGGGGCGGCGGATGAGGTGCCGGACGCGCCGACGACGGCTGCGGCGGCCAGCAGCGTGGCGGCGGTGTCGAGCGTGGCACTGCGCAGAAGACGGTTTCGCACGGGCTGCGCCGCTGAGCCCGCCGCACGGGCGAGGGCATGGCCAGGGAAGTGACACATTTGCAAGCGAGCGCACACGAACGCGGAGCAACCGCTGCGGATCCCGCGACACTGCGGACGGCAGCCTGGATCGTCGGATGCCTGGGGAGTTGCCGGCCGCCCGGCGACACGGAGGCCCTGAAGCTCGCCGATCGGCTGGAACATCGCCGGCTCCGGCAAGGACAGGCCGCCTTCGCCCAGGGAACGCTTCCCGACGGAGTATGGATCGTGCGCAGCGGAGAGCTGGAACTCGTCGCGGGCAGGGGACCGGACCGGGTGGTGGTCGGGACACTGCAGTCGTGCGGCATCGCCGGAGACGTGCCGCTCCTCCTGGGCCGACCGGCGGTCTGCACGGTGCGTGCGCGGACCGACGTGCAGACCGGCTTTGTGGCCGCAGCCGGTTTCCTGGCCGTGCTCGACGCCAGTCCCGCCCTGGCTGACCGGAATGGCCCGTCGGCACCTTCGCGCGCAGGAGGCGCAAGCCCGGACGCTGCACGGCAGCGCGGAGAGCCGCGTGGCCTGGCTGCTCCTGCGAGAGGCCCGGAACCGCGCGGTCTCCTGCTCGCAAGGCACACTCGCCGCGATGCTCGGAATGCGCCGACAGACGATGAACCGGATCATCAAGGATTTCGAACGCCAGGGCCTGTTGCGGGTGAGCTACTGCCGACTCGAACTCGTGGCCGTCGACCGCCTCCAGTGCCGCGCGCAGGATGGTGGTTGACACACCCCTCCGAGATCGCTGGTCATCCGGGAGGCGGCCGGTGGCGCGCAGGGGCGGCCCCGCGTGCGTACGCTCAGTACAGGGCACAGGAGGCTCCGGTAGAGGAATCGGCAATGCGTACGCATACGTTTTCGTGGAGGTCCGGTGCCGCGCCATAATGCCCGCGTGCTCGTCTTCGACGTCAACGAGACACTCAGCGACATGAGTCCGCTGGAGAACCGGTTCGAGGAGATCGGCGCTCCACCTCACATGTTCCGCCTCTGGTTCGCGAGCGTCCTGCGCGATGGCTTCGCGCTCACCGCTGCCGGAACCTTCGAGGAGTTCTCAGCCGTGGCGAGAGAGGGCGTGCGGGCGTTGCTGCCCAGCGTGCCCGGGTGGTCCGGCGATATCGAGGAGGCGGCCGGTCACGTCCTGGAGGGGTTCTCCCTACTTGAGGTGCACCCGGATGTTCCCCAGGGCGTCCGTGCTCTTCGCGGCATGGGCTTGCGGATGGTCACCATGACCAACGGCAGTTCGCAGCTCACCGAGCGACTCCTGAGCCGCGCCGGCCTCATGGAATGCTTCGAAACCCATCTGGACGTGAGCGGGCCACGCCGTTGGAAGCCCGCCCCAGCGGCCTACCAGTACGTCGTGGAGCAGGCCGGAGTTCGTCCGGACGAGGCGGTGCTCGTGGCAGTTCACCCGTGGGACATCGACGGTGCACAGCGCGCGGGTCTGGACGGCGCATGGCTGCGGAGAGGAGCGGCGCACTATCCGCGGACCATGCTGCCGCCGACCTACACCGCCGAGGACCTACGGGAACTCGCGCCGGCTCTCGCATAGGCGTCGCACCGCTTGCTGCCTGTCGATGTGAGGCTCTCGCGGTGTCGGCCCAGCACCTGGGACGGCATATCCCTGCCTCCTGTCACGCGCAACGGAAGCCTCACCGGTACCGAGCGGGTTCCCTCACCGTCGAACTACGGATTGCTGATTCACCCGGAACCGCAGAATGTGTGGAAAAGTGCCCTATCTCACCGGGGCGCCGGTACGTCGATGAAGAAGAGGCACCGCCCGAAAGGCCGCTGATGCGCGGCTGGACGAACGAAGCTGCCAGGTATGCCGTATCCGAGGGCGTCGTTCGGCCCGGAGCGAGGAGCGAATAGCCATGTCCACTCCGATCGCCGATTACGGGATGCTCGCCGACGGCAGCTCCGCCGCACTGGTCGACCGCCGCGGGTCGATCGACTGGATGTGCGTGCCGCGCTTCGACAGCCCCGCCCTGTTCGCGCGCCTCCTGGACCCCGATGCCGGGCACTGGTCGATCACACCGACGGGCCGGTTCGAGGCGACGCGCCGCTACCTTCCGGGCACCTTGGTCATCGAAACGACGTTCACGACCGCGTCTGGTGCGGCGTGCCTGCGGGACACGTTCGCCGTCCCCGAGGGGCAGCGGGGCCACGATCTGGGGATGCGTCCGCCGCACGAGCTGCTGCGCGAGATCGAGGGGCTGAGCGGCGAGGTCGTGTTCGACGTCGAGCTGGTGCCGCGCCCCGAGTACGGGCTCGTGCGGCCGCTTCTGCGCCTCACCGACCACGGCATGCGCACCTACGGGGGTCCGAACCAGATCGCCGTACGTTCCGCCGTTCCCCTGGAGGCGGACGAGGCGTTCGTACGGACGAGGGTGAGCGTGACGGCCGGGCAGCGGTTCGGTTTCTCACTGGTGTGGGCGCCTGCGGAGGTGGCGCCGCCGGATCCCACCGCTCCCGAGCGGGTGTCGGGACGGATCGCTGACACTGTCGAGGCGTGGCGCTCCTGGGAGGCGGAGCACGACATCTACCATGGGCCGCACCGCGACCTGGTCCTGCTGTCGTCCCGTGTCCTCAAGGGGCTCACCTACCGCCCGACCGGCGCCATCGTCGCCGCACCGACGACCTCCCTGCCCGAGACGGCGGGAGGGGAGCGCAACTGGGACTACCGCTTCGCCTGGATCCGCGACGCCAGCCTGACCCTGGAAGCCCTCTACCACGGTACGTGCCCTGAAGAGGCGGCCGACTTCGTCTCCTTCATGACCAGCTCCGCCGGTGGAAGCGCGGGAGCGGACTCGTCGCTGCAGATCATGTACGGCGTCGGCGGCGAGCACGACCTCACCGAGCGCCTGCTGCCGCACTTGCGCGGATGGCGGGACTCCCGCCCGGTCCGGATCGGCAACGCGGCATGGGCGCAGACCCAGCTCGACGTCTACGGAGAACTGCTGAACGCGCTGCACCTGTACCGAGAGCGGCTCGGAGACCTGCATCCGGAGATCCAGCGCTTCGCCGCCGGCCTGGCCGACACCGCGGCACGCCGCTGGAGGGAGCCCGACGCCGGTATGTGGGAGATGCGCGGCACACCGCGCCATCACCTGTCCTCGAAGGTCCTGTGCTGGGTCGCCCTCGACCGCGCGGTGAAACTCGCCCCGCGCCTCGGCTCGCACGCGCGCACCGAAGCCTGGGCGGCCGAGCGGGACTGTATCCGCCAGGCGGTGATCGAACGCGGCTGGAGTGAGCGACGAGGTGCCTACACTCAGGCGTTCGACTCCGACGAACTCGACGCCGCTGCCCTGCTCATGCCGCTGTACGGATTCCTGCCCGCCACCGACGAACGCATGTACGCGACGATCGAGGCGATCGCCCGGGAGCTCACCGACGACGGACTGGTGCTGCGCTACCGGCTGACCGACGACCGCAACGTCGACGGACTCGCCGGGAGCGAGGGCACGTTTGTGCTCTGCTCGTTCTGGCTCGCCTCCGCCCTCGCCCAGGCCGGCTGCCCCGACCGGGCAAAGGTTCTCTTCGATCGCGTCGTCGGCTTCGCCAATGACCTCGGGCTGCTCGCCGAGGAGATCGACCCGCGTAGCGGTGAACTGCTCGGCAACTTTCCACAGGCGTTCAGTCACGTCGGGCTGATCAACGCGGCTGCCGCCATCGACCAGGCTGACGGCGCACCGCCTCGCTACGGCGCCGATCCGTCGCGATGAGCACCGCGCCGACCGGAGGAGGCTTCGTTCGCCGGTGACGTCCCATGTCGCCATGGTGCCCACGCGTGGCGTTCCCGCGCCGCCGCGTGAGGGATCTGAGGGGAAGGAGCGGGAGAGCCCACCGGGTTCCCGGTATACGTCGGAGGACGCGGGCGTACCTCAGCGAGGAGACGGACATGGCGCAGGAGACCGATGTCGTGGTGATCGGGATGGGCGTGGGCGGTGAGCATGTCGCCGAGCGCCTGGCCGCGGAAGGACTGGACGTCGTCGGGGTCGAGGCGGAGCTGGTCGGAGGGGAATGCCCGTACTGGGCATGTATCCCGAGCAAGATGATGATCCGTGGCGGGAACCTGCTCGCGGAGGCCCGCCGCGTCCCGGGTATGGCGGGGCAGGCGCGGGTCACTGCGGACTTCGCCCCGGTCGCCGCCCGGATCCGCGAGGAGGCGACCGACGACTGGAACGATCAGGTGGCCGTGGACCGGTTTACCGGCAAGGGCGGGCACTTCGTCCGCGGCCGTGCCAGGCTGACCGGGCCGGGGCGGGTCGAGATCGACGGGCGGCAGTTCACCGTGCGGCGCGGGGTGGTGCTCGCCACCGGCAGCCGCCCGCAGATCCCTCCGGTGCTGGGTCTGGACTCGGTCCCGTACTGGACCAACCGTGACGCGACCTCGGCCAAGGAGAGCCCGCGCTCGCTGATGGTGCTCGGGGCAGGGGCGGTGGGCGTCGAGCTTGCCCAGGCATACGCTCGGTTCGGTACGGCGGTCACAGTCGTCGAGGCGGCCGACCGGCTGCTGCCTGCGGAGGAGCCGGAGAGCGGACGCCTGCTCGCCGATGTGCTGGGCGCCGAGGGCATCACCGTACGCACCGGGGCACAGGCGAGCCGTGCGCGCCACGACGGTGACACTTTCACCCTCACCCTTGACGGTGGCGAGGAACTGACCGCGGAGCGGCTGCTGGTCGCCACCGGGCGGCGCCCCAACCTGGCGGGGCTCGGCCTGGAGACGGTCGGCCTCGACCCGGACGCCCGCGCCCTGGACGTGGACGAGCAGCTGCGAGCGGGCCAGGGCCTGTGGGGCGTCGGAGACGTCACCGGGCGCGGAGCCTTCACCCACGTGGCGATGTACCAGGCCGAGATCGCGGTCCGCGCCGTCCTCGGCGAACCCGGCCCCGGCGCGGACTACCGCGCCCTGCCCCGGGTCACCTTCACCGATCCGGAGGTGGGTTCGGTGGGCCTGACCGAGGCCCAGGCACGTGAGCAGGGCCTGCGGGTACGCACCGGTACCGCCCGGGTACCGTCATCGGCGCGCGGCTGGATCCACAAGGCGGGCAACGAGGGCTTGATCAAACTCGTCGAGGACGCGGACCGCGGAGTGCTGGTCGGCGCCACCTCGGCCGGCCCCATGGGAGGCGAGGTCCTCTACGGCCTCGTGGTGGCGGTCCAGGCCGAGGTCCCCGTCGACCGGCTGCGGCACATGATGTACGCCTACCCCACCTTCCACCGCGCCGTGGAGGACGCGCTCGCAGCACTTCATCAAAGCTAGCCCCGGCAGGAGACAGACCGACCCTCGGGGGCCACCGCGCAGCGGCGGCCGGCGTTGGTGTCGTCGGTGGGCGTCCGCCTCGCCGACCGGACCGGTGTGGAGCTCGGGCAAGGAGAGCAGAAGCCCAACCGTGAACAGGCCACCGGCGCTCTGCTGGGGTATGTCATCGGGCTGGGCGTGGGAGTCGCTTACGGTCTCCTCCGTGGCCGGGGGGTGTCGCCCCCACACCGGGTCGCCGGGCTGGGGGGCGCCCCCACACCGGGTCGCCGGGCTCCTTCTCGGTGCCATGGCCATGGCGGGCAGCGATCTGCCGGCCACCGCGCTCAAGGTGACCGACCCGTCCTCCTGGAGCGCCTCGGCGTGGCTGTCGGACATCGCACCACACCTGGCCTGTGGCGTCACCACCGTCAGGGCGTTCGACGCCGTGCGCTGACGGTTCACCGCACCTGCGACACCTCAGGATCGAGGGAAGACAGGACGGGCGGAGGAGCTCCCGCGGCCCCCGGTCTACGCGGTCCGGCCCCACGGCCGGCGCCAGTGCCACCGTCGGGCGGTATCGGCCGGCGGGGTTTCGGGCAGAAGGTGCGGCGCGTGCTGCCGCACCGCCTCCAGGACCTGCCGGGCGCTGGGATTGGTCAGCGGGTGTCCGGCGACGGCGACCGTGGGCACGGTCTCGTCGCCGTTGTTGACCGACCGGACGTAGGCCGCGCCGGACTGGTCCTTCCAGATGTCGACGGGTTCGTAGGACAGGCCGGTGCGCCGCAGCTGCCTGCGCAGGCTCGCGCAGTACGGGCAGCCGGGCCGCCAGTACATCTGGACCTTCGCCGGGTCCGGGCGTACGGGTTCGGGCATGGCGGCCTCCTCGTGGTCGGGCAAAAGAAACCCGGTGAGGAGAGTGGTCCATTCCTGCTACGGGGTGGACAGGCTCGCCTGGGGGACGCCGACCAGGACGGTCAGGACATAATAGACGAGAGGGTCCTTATCGGGCAGTCCGATGTCCCCGGGGCGTTCGGGCCGGGGCCGCGCGCAGACAGATCGCCGCGGGACCGATGCCCTCGACGCGATAGTCGAAGACTTCCAGTGTGCTGAACCCGTCGATGCGGCCCTCGTTGGGCAGACGGGACGAACTGAGCACGGTGACGCGTGCCCGCAGGGGGAGCAGGCCGGCCGCGCCCGTGGGCCGGCAGGCGCGGCCGGTCACGGGCTCCCAGTGGGCCGGGTCCGCCGGGAGCTGGATCCGCAGGTGCGCGCCGGGCGGCACGGACTGGGGCAGCCAGGTTCCGTTCCACCACCACAGGTCGTCCCGGTGCTGCTGGGTGAACAGGTATGGGTGGTCGCGTGTCCCGGGGTCCGGTGGCAGGACGGCCCGGCCAGAGGACGCGGGCGCGACGGCTCCTGGGGGGCTTGACCCAAGGCCGGGTAGTTAACGTTTTCGCAGGTCATGCAAGGCTTGTTGGGGTCCAGGCAGTGGCGGCGTACAGGCCCGGGCCGAGTTTGTGGATGAGGCCACTCTCGGCCCATCTGGAGAGCTGTCGATACATGGTCTCCATGGTGATGTCGCCGAAGTGAGAAGCGATGTCACGGGGGCGCCAGAGGCGGGTGGGGTCTTCCTCGAGCAGGCCCAGGATCCGGTGACGGCGCCGGTCGGCGGGGGCGGTGTTCCGATCGTCGCGGGAGATGGCGGGGAGTTGAGGGTGCGGTTTGCGAGGCTCGAGGACGCTGATATCGAGACGGGTGATGGTGCGGCTGGTGTCGGGCCTGCCGTCGTCATGGCGAGTGCTGTAACGGGACATCGGTGACTTGACCTTGCGGGTGCTGACGCGCTGCCGCCGGGGCGGCAGGAGACGGGCCAGAATCCGGTGCCCGATCAGCCCGACGCGGCCGACATCGGCGGGGTCGGTGATGACGGCGGCGGCCTGGACGACCTGGTCGCGGGCGGTCTGGAGGGCGACGGTGAAACAGCAAC
>NZ_BBNN01000056.1 GCF_000829695.1 Streptomyces sp. NBRC 110035
TACCACGCCTACGTCATCATCGACATCTTCAGCCGCTACATCGTCGGCCACACCGTCGAGGCCGCCGAATCGGCCGCACGCGCCGAGGAGTTGATCCGGGAGACCATCCGCCGCAACGGCATCGTTCCCGAGACCGTGCACGCCGACCGCGGCACGTCGATGACCTCCAAGAGAGTCTCCCAGCTGCTGATCGACCTCGGCGTCACCCGGTCGCACTCGCGGCCGAAGACCTCCAACGACAACCCCTACAGCGAGGCCCACTTCAAGACCACGAAGTACATGTCCGACTACCCCGAGCGGTTCGATTCGCTGGCCCATGCCCGCGAGTGGTTCGAGGCGTTCATCGCGTACTACAACCACGAACACCGGCATTCGGGTATCGCCTGGCACACGCCCGCCAGCGTGCACTTCGGCACCGCCGAGGAGGTCCGCGACCAGCGGGCCGTCACCCTCGCCGAGGCATACGCCCGCCACCCCGAACGCTTCGGCCGCCGCCCCCGACCACCCCGGATACCCCAGCAGGCGTGGATCAACGACCCGGCCAAGCGCAGGGAACCCGCACCACAAACCTCATAACGTCACGACCGTCTCACTGGACTTGAAATCTTCCGGGGCGGCTCGCAGGATGAGCAGGGCCGCGACGCCGATGGCGATGAACCCGTCGATCACGAGCGGGAAGGCGTACGTCAGCACTCCGCGGATGTGGATGGCCACTGCCATCTGCCGCAGGGCGTCGTACGAGAGGGCGAAGCCGATCGTGCCGACCAGAGCGACTCCCAGGCGGATCGCGGCGGTCATCATCGGTATTGGGGTCGCGGTGGTGCGTACGGGCAAGCGGGTGCTCCAAGCGGGGAGGGATGGTGGGCAAAGAGGTGGCGGACCCGTCGCACCCGTCGCACGGCTGGTCAGAGCAGGTACGGGTGATCGTCGTGGTACGAGACGACTCGTCGCAGCGACGACACCCGTCACGGGGTTGACCTGCGATGCGACGGGTGCAACGAGTCTTTACGGGTGCGGGTCCGGGCCTATCGGGGCGCTCTCGTCACCGTTCTCGGAAGTGGACTCCTCCGGGCAGTACCGCGCCCAGGCGTCGGTGAAGCGGAGGCGCGCGAAGCCCTTGGCCTGCCTGCCGCCCTCGAAGCGGAGGGTGGCGGCCTTGATGTCGAAGTCCTTCAGGAGGAGCCCAAGGTGGCGTGGGCTGAGGCCGGTGGTGCCGTACTCGGCCCACGGAGCCTCCTGGTCCTTGAGAAGTTCCTCCAGCAGGTCCCGGGTGCGCATGATGTCCGGGTCGCCGCAGCGGGCGAAGGCGCGCCGGATGTCCTGCAGCAGGCGGGTCTTGAGGTTGGACTCGTCGTCCTTGTCCGCCTCGGCGGCGCACATGGCCGCGCATGAAGCGCGCGCGTCCTCGGGCCAGGTGCCGCCGGCCAGCTCCGCGACGATCACGAGCGGTTCCCAGGTGTCCGCCGCGCGGTCCTGCACCGGCATCCGCGGTACCAGGTCCTCGGCGGTGTCCATGAGCGGACGGATCCAGGCCGCTAGGCGGTCCCGCAGGGTGTGCAGGGCGGGGATGTCGCGGCGGGAGCGGAACTGTTCGACCCGCTCGCCGTCCTTGCGGCGTTGCATGCGGATCACCACCGCCCGGTCCATGACCGTGTCCGGCAGGGCGCCGATGCCGGCAAGCGCGGCCATGGCGAAGGTGGGGAACTTCCGCGTCTTGTGCTCGGGGCCGGAGATCCGCAGGGCGGGCCGGTTGCGCTGGTGGCCGGCGTTGAGCAGGCCGCGCAGTTCCTCGTTCTTCTCGGCGGCCTTGATGCTGCCAAAGATGGTGTCGGCCTCGTCCACCAGCAGAGTGGGCGGGTCGTCACCGATGGCACGGAAGACGACAGCCGGGCTGGTGTTCACGGTGATCAGCGGGTCGTGCGCCGTCTCCGTGATCACATCCAGCAGGCGGGACTTGCCACACCGCTTCGCCGGCCCGACCACCGCCAGGCGCGGAGCGTGCTGCAGTGCCGGCTGGATGTGCGTGGCCGCCACCCACAACGTGACGGCGGTCAGCGCCTCGCCACTTGGCAGGATCACGTACCGGGCGATCGCTGCGCGCAGCTCGTCCAGCAGGCCGGCGCCTTCGCTGGAGCTATCCGTCCGATCACGCTCGCTGGATGAGGGATCGGACGCCGGGCCCTGGCCGGGGATGGCCACGGGTGGCCAAGACGGGGTGACGGCGGGTGCGGTGGGGGCTGGAGAGATCGTAGATTCGTCCACAGGCGTTCCTCCCTGGTGAGTTCGGACGGGCAAGGTCCGGACTCACCGAGACAGATCGTTTTCGAGCAAGGGGCGATGGGGGAAGGGGCCGCGCGGCTCCCGGCGGTGGCTCGCCGGGAGCCGCTTCGCTTCCCGTGAGGGGTTCTCAGACCGCCAGGTCGTACGCGGCCTGGGCATTGAGCCAGGCGTCCACCTCGGCCCAGCGGTAGCGCAGGTGGCGACCGACCTTGTGCACGTTCGGGCCGATGCCCCGGTACTTCCACTGGTAGAGCGTCTTGACCGGCACCCCGAGGTACTCGGCGACTTCCGCCGGGGTGGCCAGGGGGCCGCGTCGGGAGGCGTCGGCGGTGGCGCGGGCGGGACGGGGGGAAAGGCTCGGCATAGGGCTCCCTTTTCGGTTTCGGACAACTGCGTGGACAACACAGCCACACCCTGGGCGGAGAAGTCCAGAGTTGGTTCTAGAAGACTCCAGAAGTTCCCGTTGGTGGGCACGGGAGGCAATACCGTAAGGGCGAATTGGCGGTTGACCAAAAAGTCGGCGCCAGGGTGGCGGGTGGTTCGTACGGGCAGGTGGTGCCCCATCGGCGAAGGATGAAGTCAGCTATAGTGCGCTCGCTTTCCGGCGAGCGGAGTCGGCGACGCAGCCTTTCCAGTACCGTATGGCAGGCATTAGTCGGGGCGATTGTGGATCCGGTGGGAAGCGAGTTCTGTAGGGTTTAAGAACCAACTCTTGTCAAAGGCTTCGGCTGCAAGTTACAGCTACCTGTTATGGCAACTAGACCTCTTGAAATGGGCCCCGCCGGCCTGCATACCGCCCGCGCCATCGAGCGCATGCGGCTGGCGCTCGGCCTCACCCAGCATCAACTGGCCGCCCGCTGCACCGCGATGGGCCGCCCGATGACCAACACCGCGCTCAGTCGCACGGAGCGCGCCCATCGGCGCTGCGACATCGACGATCTCGTCCTGATAGCCGCAGCCCTCGGTGTCCCGCCGGCGGATCTGCTGCCTACTGGGGCCCGGCTCGCCCATCCTCGTCACTCCGCCGCAGACGCCTGCGGCGGAGCCCGGGAGGCCCTCCTTGGCTGACGTGTACGACCGCTGGCACAAGTCCCATCCCAAGCCGGACGAGACCCAGTGCAGCGAGCACAAGAGCCGCACCCGGCGGATGGTTCCGACCTCTGACCACGGGACCGGGAAGCGCTGGCAGGTCCGGTACCGGGACCTGGACGGCCACCAGCGCAAGGAGAACTTCCACACGAGGGCCGAGGCCGACAAACGGGCGGCCGAGGTCGACGTCGAGATCCGGAGCGGCAGCTACGTTGTTCCCGCCGAGACGAAGCAGACGCTCGGCGCCTACGCCCAGAGGTGGCTCGACGCGAACTCGGTCGGCCCGACCACGGCCCTCCGCTACGAGGCCACCGTCCGCAACCACATCGTGGCCCACCTCGGCCGGCGCGAGCTGCGGTCCTTGAACAAGCCCTCGGTCGTTCAGGGCTGGATCCGCACACTGCAGGACGGCGGCTTCGAGGTGTCGACGATCGAGGGCATCTTCGACGTCCTCTCCAGCATCCTCGGCATGGCCGTGGAGGACGGACTGCTGCCGAAGAACCCGTGCAAGTCGAAGTCGGTCAAGCTGCCGACCGCGACCAAGAAGAAGATCGTCCCCTGGTCCCTGGAGCGCGTGCGTGCCGTCATCGCCGGGTTGCCCGAACGCTTCCAGGCCGGCGGCAAGCTCGCCTTCGGCTGCGGCCTGCGGCAGGGAGAGATCTTCGGCTTCGCCGTCGAGGACATCGACTTCAAGGGCGGCTGGATCCACGTCAACCGTCAGGTGCGGCTCGTCGGCACGAAGCCGGTTTTCGCTCTACCCAAGGGCAACCGGATCCGGTCAGTGCCGCTGTCGGCTCAGCTTTCCACTGCCCTCAAGGCCCACATGAGGCGATTTCCGCCCACGGCGGTCACGCTGCCCTGGGCAAAGCCCGACGGCGAGCCCAAGACCTTCCGACTGCTCTTCGTCGACGAGAAGGGCCGGGCCTACAACCGCAGCGTCTTCAATATGGGCGCCTGGAAACGAGCCCTGGTCGCCGCCGAAGTGATCCCTCCTCGCAAGCGCGGGGCGAGGTATCTCCAGGCGGCCCCGGAGGACGGCATGCATGCTCTCCGGCACGCGTACGCCTCCGTGCTCCTGGACGCGGGGGAGAGCATCAAGGCGTTCTCCGAATACCTCGGCCACTCGGACCCGGGCTTCACGCTGCGGACGTACACGCACCTGCTGCCGTCCAGCGAGACCCGCACCCGTAAGGCGATCGACGATGCCTTCACGGAAACGGAGACGGAAGCCGAGGCGGTAGACGACGGCGACCCGCCCGCAGCCCAGGGCACATCAGTGCCCCGGCCAAAACCCATGTGCCCTCAATGTGCCCTGGCCGCCTGACGGCCTCTCCGGGCACATGAAGAAGGCGAGGTCCGAAGACCTCGCCCGCCACCGGTGAAACCCCAGGTCAGGGCCACACCAGGCAATACGGCTGATGCCCCGCCTCATGCAACCGATGGCTGAAGTCCTGCCACTCGTGCAGCAGTTGGTAGACGTTGAAGGCGTCGCGGGGGCCGCCGCGGTCCGGGACCGTGGACCAGATGAAGGCGGCCGCGCCCACCGCTTCCTCGCCTATGCCGCGGAGGGGGTCGACGACGGTCATCGGGAGTTTCACGACCGCGTAGTCGGGGTGCAGGACGACCAGTTCCAGCGGCGGCACCTTGTGCAGGGGGACACCTTCGATGCCGGTGAGGACCATGGCGGCCATCGTCTCCGGCTTGATCTTGGTGAACATGCCGTTCATACCGAGCTCGTCGCCGCCGAGTTCCTCGGGGCGCATCGAGATCGGGACGCGGGCTGCGGTGGCGCCGTCCGGCGCGCCGAAATACTTGTAGGTCACCCCCACCCGCCCACCATTCCTGCTCCCCGCACTCGACGGGTCGATCGACTCGGCCTCGCCCGGAGCACCGTGTGCCCGACGGGCCTCGTCCACCTCTTCCGCCTCGCGCCGGTGCTTTCCCCGCCGGGAACGCCGAGGGCCGAGGCCGTCAGTGCCCTCGCCCAGTCCGCCACCGCGATGCATATCTCCACCCGACTGCTTTTCTAGGCCGCGTGGCCCCGCCGCGCAACCCGATCATCGTGTCAGTGACCTCCCCCACGGCCGCCCGCCGAAACGTACGGTGTCGCATCTGCCCGCGGGTCCTTCCCAGCGTCCGGCCGCCCCGGCCGGTGAGCTGTGTGCACTCCGACGCCAGTTTCGCAGATCACGGGCGATTCGGGACCGGATGCCGCTGTGGGCGGCCGGATGTCCGAGCCCGTGAACGGCCGCGCGGGGCGACCGTGCTGAGCAGGCGTGCGAAAGGGTCGTACGGACAGGTGGTACGGGCAGGTGGGGCCGGATTGCTCACCGGCACCCCGGCGGACCCCGGTGGGCCCCGGCCCCCGGTGCCCCGCCCGCGCCTGGCCTACCCTGAACAGGTCACTCGCAGCCCGAGTCCGAGATGTCGGAGAGGTCGGAGAAGTCGCAGGTCATGAGCGAACTGCCATACCCATACGAAGCCCAAGCCTCGCAGGCGCTGTTCGACCGTGCCGCGGCCGTCACACCCGGTGGCGTGAATTCGCCGGTGCGTGCCTTCCGTGCCGTCGGCGGCACGCCCCGGTTCATGGTGTCCGGCGCCGGCCCGTACCTGACCGACGCCGACGGGCGGGAGTACGTCGACCTCGTCTGCTCCTGGGGGCCGATGATCCACGGGCACGCGCACCCCGAGGTGATCGCCGCCGTGCAGGACGCCGTGGCGCGCGGCACCTCCTTCGGGACACCCGGTGAGGGCGAGGTCGCGCTCGCCGAGGAGATGGTCGCCCGGATCGAGCCGCTGGAGCAGGTCCGGCTCGTGTCCAGCGGCACCGAGGCCACCATGTCGGCCATCCGGCTCGCCCGCGGCTTCACGCGGCGCGCCAAGGTGATCAAGTTCGCCGGCTGCTACCACGGGCACGTCGACGCGCTGCTCGCCGCCGCCGGGTCGGGCGTCGCCACCTTCGCCCTGCCGGACACCCCCGGTGTCACCGGCGCGCAGGCCGGCGACACGATCGTCCTGCCCTACAACGACCTCGAGGCCGTGCGCGCTGCCTTCGCCGCGCACCCCGGTGAGATCGCCTGTGTGATCACCGAGGCGTCCCCGGGCAACATGGGTGTCGTGCCGCCGCTGCCCGGGTTCAACCAGGGGCTCAAGGACGTCTGCGCCGCGAACGGCGCGCTGTACATCTCCGACGAGGTCATGACGGGGTTCCGTACCAGCCGCGCCGGGTGGTTCGGCGTCGACGGCGTGCGGCCCGACCTGATGACCTTCGGCAAGGTGATGGGCGGCGGCTTCCCGGCCGCGGCCTTCGGCGGGCGGGCCGACGTCATGGCGCACCTCGCCCCCGCCGGGCCCGTCTACCAGGCCGGCACCCTCTCCGGGAACCCCGTCGCCACCGCCGCCGGGCTCGCCCAGCTGCGGCTGCTCGACGCCGCCGCGTACGACACGGTGGACGCCGTCTCCGCGCGGATCCAGTCCCTCGTCACCGAGACGCTGACCAAGGAGGGCGTCGCGCACACGCTGCAGAACGCCTCCAACATGTTCTCCGTCTTCTTCACCGACCGGCCGGTCGAGAACTACGAGGACGCCAAGGCGCAGGAGTCGTTCCGCTTCACCGCCTTCTTCCACTCCCTCCTCGGAAACGGCGTCTACCTGCCGCCCTCGTCCTTCGAGTCCTGGTTCGTGTCCACCGCGCACGACGACCGGGCCCTCCAGCGGATCGCCGACGCCCTCCCCGCGGCGGCCCGGGCGGCAGCGGAGGCGACGGCATGAGCGACGGCACGGGCGCGGGGGGGAAGAGCGGGGACGTCACCGTCGTCCATCTCATGCGGCACGGCGAGGTCCACAACCCGGAGGGTGTCCTCTACGGCAGGCTCCCCGGCTACCAGCTCTCCGAGCTGGGCCGGCGCATGGCCGACCGGGTCGGCGAGCACCTCGCCTCCCGCGACATCGTCCACGTCGGCGCCTCCCCGCTGGAGCGGGCCCAGGAGACGGCACAGCCGATCGCCAAGGCGCACGGCCTGGACGTCGCCACCGACGACCGGCTCCTCGAGGCCGAGAACGTCTTCCAGGGCAAGACCTTCGGCGTCGGCGACGGCGCCCTGCGCCGGCCCGGGAACTGGAAGCACCTCGTCAACCCGTTCAAGCCCTCCTGGGGCGAACCGTACGCCGCGCAGGTCGTCCGCATGATGGGCGCGCTCGACGCGGCCAGGGACGCGGCGCGCGGTCACGAGGCGGTGCTGGTCAGCCATCAGCTGCCGATCTGGATCGTGCGCTCCCACGTCGAGAAGCGGCGGCTGTGGCACGACCCGCGCAAGCGGCAGTGCACGCTCGCCTCGCTGACCACCTTCACCTACATGGGGGACAGGATCGTTTCCGTCGGCTACAGCGAGCCGGCCCGCGATCTGGTCCCCGCCCATCTCCTTGCCGGCGCCAAACCGGTGAAGGGGAAGGACGGCACCCCGCAGGGCAAGGCCTTCGGCGCGTAGGCCCGACCGGCGGAGCAGGCCGAAGGAGCAAGGCGGGCCGAAGGGCCGGCGCCCTCTGCCCGAGCTCTTCGGGCAGAGGGAGCCCCGGCGGGGCCGGCCTCGGTTCCCGGCTCCGTCCGAGCGGATCCCCCGCGTACGGGAGACCCTCCGCGAGAGGGACCCCGCACACGGGGGCCTCGTCACGCCGACGCCCTCCTCCGCCCTGCGTCCGGCCGGGCCGGCTCCCGCTCGCCCCGGCCGGCCGGATGCCGTCCGTCGGTTCCGTCCCGTTCCGCCGGTCGTCTCCCTTCCGGTCTGCTGGGCGGGCTGTCCCGGTCCGCGGTACGGGCCGTCCTGATCCGCGCGACGCGGGGTGCTCGGCCCGCTGGGGTGTGCGGCGCGTCCGGTGGCCCGGCGCACCCTCGTGACGTTCGTTGCCGAACCTTCGCACGAGGCGGGGAACTTCTGTTCCCGTCACGTCCTCCGAGTGAGTGACCACCAGAGGACGCGACGATCGGGGATGTCATGCGCGCGCTCACCCGCAGGGGGATGCTCGGACTCGGAGCCGGAGCCGCCGCGGCGGTCCCGCTGACCGGCTGCGGCAGCGGCGCGGGCTCGGGCGGCTCGAGGCGTACGGGCGGACCGAAGGACGGCGACCGTCCCGGGAAGCCCAGGCCGACGAAGACCGCCCGGCCGATCGGCGACGGCTCCACCGCCTTCACCGGAAAGCAGCCCCACCAGCCCTCCCGGCCGGTGCCGCTGGAGCCGGGTCAGGCGCCGCCGCAGTTCGTCGTCTTCTCCTGGGACGGGGCCGGTGAGGTCGGCAACGGGCTCTTCCCGCGCTTCCTGGACCTCGCCGAGCGGCACGAGGTCCACATGACGTTCTTCCTCTCCGGTATCTACCTGCTGCCCGAGTCGAAGAAGCGGCTGTACGACCCGCCCAACAACCCGCGCGGCGCCTCCGACATCGGCTACCTGACCGACGACCACATCAAGGACACGCTGAAGAACGTCCGCCGCGCCTGGCTCGAGGGCCACGAGATCGGCACCCACTTCAACGGCCACTTCTGTGCCGGCTCCGGCAGCGTCGGCACCTGGACCCCGCAGCAGTGGCGCAGTGAGATCGACCAGGCGAAGTCGTTCGTCAAGGAGTGGCGGACCAACTCCGGCTGGACGGACCTGCCGTCCCTGCCGTTCGACTACGACAAGGAGCTCGTCGGCGGCCGCACGCCCTGCCTGCTCGGCCGGGACAACCTGCTCACCACCGCCCGCGACCTGGGCTGGCGCTACGACGCCTCCTCGCCCGGCGGCCTCCAGGTCTGGCCGTCGAAGCGCCGGGGGATGTGGGACCTGCCCCTGCAGCAGATTCCGTTCCCCGGCCGGTCCTTCGAGGTCCTGTCGATGGACTACAACATCCTCGCCAACCAGTCCGTCAACTCCACCAACGCGCCCGCGAGCAACCACCCCGCCTGGCGGGAACAGGCGACCCAGGCGTACATATCGGGATTCAAGCGGGCGTACGAGACGAACCAGGCACCCTTCTTCGTGGGCAACCACTTCGAGCAGTGGAACGGCGGCATCTACATGGACGCCGTCGAGGGTGTCATCGAGCACATCGCGCGGGAGAAGGGCAAGGGCGGCGACGTCCGCATGGTCTCCTTCCGGCAGTTCGCCGACTGGCTGGACGTGCAGAAGCCCGAGGTGCTGGAGCGGTTGCGCACGCTGGGGGTCGGGCAGAAGCCGGCCGGTGGCTGGAAGGGCTTCCTGGGCGGCTCCGGCGGCTCGGGAGGCTCCGGCGGTTCGGGCGACTCGGGCGGGCCGGGCGGCTCCGGGGCCGCCGCCGGGCCGGGGGCCGGGGCGGGCTCGGGGGAGGGCGCCGCGAGCGGCGCCTGATATGCGGATTTCCGCCCGCAAGGGGGGTGCCCGAGAGCCCCGGAACGGGCATGCGAAACTTTTCACATGAGTGCCGCCAGCCGCGCCCCCCAGCGCTCGGACCGCGCCACCGGTGTCCGTGCCGCCCGAGTTCACGCCGCCCACGTGCGCGCCCCGCGCGTCCGCGCGCGCCGCCGTGCCGCCCTGGCCACCGGAACCGCGGTGGCGGCCCTGCTGCTCTCCGCGTGCGGTTCCGGCGGAACCTCCGGCGGGGGCGGCAACACCAACTTCGTCACCGGCACCGACGGCATCTCCACCGTCGCCAGGGGTGAGCGCGTCGCCGCGCCCGACCTGTCCGGCAAGACGGTCGAGGGAGAGCACCTCGACGTCGCCGGCTTCCGGGGCAAGGTCGTCGTCCTCAACGTGTGGGGCTCCTGGTGCAACCCGTGCCGCGCGGAGGCCAAGCACTTCGCCAAGGTCTCCGAGGACTACGCCGACCAGGACGTGCAGTTCGTCGGCATCAACACCCGCGACACCAGCACCGGGTCGGCGCGCGCCTTCGAGGAGGACTTCGGCATCACCTACCCGAGCCTGTACGACCCCACGGGCAAGCTGATGCTCCGCTTCGAGAAGGGCACCCTCAACCCGCAGGCGATCCCCTCCACCCTGATCCTGGACCGGGACGGGAAGGTCGCCGCCCGATCGCTCACCGCGCTCAGCGAGGAACGGCTGCTGAAGATGCTCGAGCCGGTCGTCGCGGAGAAGTGACGTGACCGTCCTCACCACGCTCGCGGCCGACACGGGCTCCCTCGCCGCCGGGACGGGCTACAACGGCACGGTGCTCAACGGCGCCCTGCTGGTGGCGCTGCCCATCGCCCTGCTCGGCGGGCTCGTCTCCTTCTTCTCGCCCTGCGTCCTGCCGCTGGTCCCCGGCTACCTCTCCTACGTCACCGGCGTGTCCGGCACCGACCTGGCCGAGGCCCGGCGCGGCCGGATGGTCGCCGGTGCCTCGCTGTTCGTCCTCGGCTTCACCGTCGTGTTCGTCTCGGGCGGCGCCTTCTTCGGCTTCTTCGGGCAGACGCTGCAGGAACAGTCGGACGTCCTCACCAAGGTGCTCGGCGTCCTCATGATCCTCATGGGCGTCTTCTTCATGGGGATGATGCCCTGGCTGACCCAGCGCGAGTTCCGCTTCCACCGGCGGCCGGCGGCCGGGCTGGCCGGCGCGCCCGTCCTCGGCGCCCTGTTCGGCATCGGCTGGACGCCCTGCATCGGCCCCACCCTCGCCTCCGTGCTGACGCTCTCCGCACAGCAGGAGAGCGCCGGACGCGGCGCCGTACTGACCGTCGCGTACTGTCTGGGACTGGGTCTGCCCTTCGTCCTGGCGGCCGTGGCCTTCCGCAGGGCGCTCGGTGCCTTCGGGTGGGTCAAGCGGCACTACGTCTGGGTCATGCGGGTCGGCGGCACGATGATGATCCTGACCGGAGTGCTGCTGCTCACCGGCGTGTGGGACAGCCTCGTGGTGGAGATGCAGACCTGGTCCAACGGCTTCACTGTGGGGATCTGACGGCGATGAGCACGACTTCCAAGACCGGGCGGGAACACACCCCGGGCGAATCCGGGGGTGCCGCGGCCGACGCCGCGGCCCGGGGCCGGGCCGCCCGCGACCAGGACCAGGACCTCGGTGAGGCCGGCTCCCAGCTGTCCACCGCGCCCAAGGAGGACCTGCCGAACCTGCCCGCGCTGGGCGTCATCGGCTGGGCCCGCTGGTTCTGGCGGCAGCTCACCTCCATGCGGGTGGCGCTGCTGCTGCTCCTGCTGCTGTCGCTCGCCGCGATCCCCGGCTCGCTCGTCCCGCAGACCGGTGTCGACGAGACCCGGGTCGCCGACTTCCGTGAGCGGCACGAGTTCCTCGCGCAGGTCTACGACAAGGTCGGCCTGTTCAACGTCTACAGCTCGGTGTGGTTCTCGGCGATCTACATCCTGCTGTTCGTCTCCCTCATCGGCTGCATCGTGCCCCGCACCTGGCAGTTCGTGGGCCAGCTGCGCGGCCGCCCGCCGGGCGCGCCCCAGCGTCTGACCCGGCTGCCCGTGTACACCACCTGGCGCACCGAGGCCGACCCCGGGCAGGTCCGCGAGGCCGCGCTCGGCCTGCTGCGCAAGCGCCGCTTCCGCGCCCACCTCGCCGGTGACGCCGTCGCCGCCGAGAAGGGCTATCTGCGGGAGGCCGGCAACCTCGCCTTCCACCTCGCCCTGATCGTGATGCTGATCGCCTTCGCCTGGGGTCAGTTGTTCAAGTCCGAGGGCAACAAGCTGATCGTCGAGGGCAACGGCTTCGCCAACACGCTCTCGCAGTACGACGACTTCAGGTCCGGCAACCTCTTCGACGTCGCCGACCTGGAGCCGTTCAGCTTCGACGTGAAGTCCTTCACCGGCACCTACGAGCGCAGCGGCCCCAACAAGGGAACGCCGCGCACCTACGAGACCGAGCTCGTCTACAGCGAGGGCGCCTACGGCGAGGAGAGGACGACCACCGTCAGGGTCAACGAGCCGCTGCAGATCGGCGACTCCAAGGTCTACCTCGTCAGCCACGGCTACGCGCCCGTGGTCACCGTCCGCGACGGCGAGGGCAAGGTCGTCTTCAAGGACGCGGTGCCCCTGCTGCCGCTCGACTCCAACGTCACCTCCTCCGGAGTGGTCAAGGTCCTCGACGGCTACCGCAACGCCGAGGGGAAGAAGGAGCAGCTCGGTTTCAACGCCTTCTTCGTGCCCACCTTCGGCGGCTCCCGGAGCGGCACGATGCTCTCCCAGTTCCCGGCCCTCGACTATCCGGTGCTCGCGCTGTCCGCCTATCACGGCGATCTGAAGGCCGATTCCGGCATTCCGCAGAGCGTGTACCAGATGGACAAGACCAAGATGAAGGAGTTCAAGGACTCCGACGGCGAACTGTTCAAGAAGATGCTGACGCCCGGCGAGACCATGACCCTCCCGGACGGTGCGGGCACGGTCACCTTCGAGAACGACATCAGGGAATGGGCCGGCTTCCAGATGGTCCAGGAGCCGGGCGGCGGCTGGGCCCTCGGCGGTGCCCTCGTCGCGATCGCCGGTCTGGCCGGCTCCCTGTTCATCCAGCGGCGCCGGGTGTGGGTGCGAGCGGTCGGGGGCCCCGACGGCGTCACCGTCGTCGAGATGGCCGGGCTCGGCCGCAGCGAGTCCGCCACCGTGCCCGAGGAACTCGGCGACCTCGCCGGAATCCTCTACGACCAGGCGCCGGGCGCCCCCGGCCCGGAGCCGTCCGCCGAATCACCTGATGCGCCTGACGCACCGGACGCGCCCGACACCCCCGACCCTCAAGCCGTACCTGCCGAAGGGGCTGAGAAGCCGTGAGTCTCGCCGCCGCAACCGATCTGGTCACCGCCACGAGCCTGGCCGCCGCGAAGAACGAGAGCCTCGCGGAGATCAGCAACGTCCTGATCTACTCCGCGATGGCGGTCTACACCCTGGCCTTCTTCGCGTACATCGCCGAATGGATCTTCGGCAGCCGCAGCAAGGTCGCCCGCACCGCCGCCGCGCTCACCCCCCGCGCACAGGCGGCGAAGAAGACCGCCCCCGCCGTCACCGTGAAGCAGGAGGGCGGCACCGCCGTACTGGAGCGCCCCAAGGTCGTCGTGCGGGCCGCGGCCGGCGCGCGGGACGTGCCCGACGGGCCGGGGGCGCACGGCGGGGACGCGCAGGGCGACCTCTACGGGCGGATCGCCGTCTCCCTCACCGTGCTCGCCTTCCTGGTCGAGTTCGGCGGTGTGCTCACCCGGGCGCTGTCCGTGCAGCGGGCGCCGTGGGGCAACATGTACGAGTTCAACATCACCTTCACCACGGTCGCCGTCGGCGTGTACGTCCTGCTGCTGGCGCTGAAGAAGAACGTGCGCTGGCTCGGCCTGTTCCTGACCACGACGGTCCTCCTCGACCTCGGCCTGGCCGTCACCGTCCTGTACACCGCGAGCGACCAGCTGGTCCCCGCGCTCGACTCGTACTGGCTCTACATCCACGTCTCCACCGCGATCCTGTGCGGCGCGGTCTTCTACGTCGGTGCGGTCGGCACGGTCCTGTACCTCTTCAAGGACTCCTACGAGAACAAGCTCGCGCGCGGCGGCAGGCCCGGCAGCTTCGCCACCTCCGTCATGGAGCGGCTGCCCGCCTCCGCCTCGCTCGACAAGTTCTCCTACCGCATCAACGCAGCCGTCTTCCCGCTGTGGACGTTCACGATCATCGCGGGCGCCATCTGGGCCGGCGACGCCTGGGGCCGCTACTGGGGCTGGGACCCCAAGGAGACCTGGTCCTTCATCACCTGGGTCGCCTACGCCGGCTACCTGCACGCCCGCGCCACCGCCGGCTGGAAGGGCCGCAAGGCCGCCTACCTGGCCCTGCTCGCCTTCGGCTGCTGGCTCTTCAACTACTACGGCGTGAACATCTTCGTCTCCGGCAAGCACTCCTACGCCGACGTCGGCCTGGGCGCCCTCACCGCCATCGGCTTCTGAACGGCGTCCCGGGGCACCACCCGCGAAGGCCGGCCTCCGTCACCCGTCCGCCGGGCACGGGAGCCGGCCTTCGTCACGCCCCGATGTCCCCGTTCCACACCTCCGGGCACCGTACGACGAACTCCCGCCGGCCCGCCCCCGCGCCGCGCGCTCGCCCGTCCGGCGGAGGGGGCCGGACGGGCAGCGGGTGTGCGCGGCCGGACGAGGACGCCCCGAACCGGCGGAACCCGCCCCGCGTGGTCCCTCAGTCGGTCTCGGGCTTCTCGTCGCGTTCCTTGTCCTTGCCCCTGTCCGGGCCCGGGTCGGTGTTCTTCTCCCCGGGCCCGTCCCGCTCCTCGCCGAGGGACTTCAGGAAGTCGGGGTTGTCGTCCGGCGCCACCCACTGCTGCCGGCTGCCGCCCCGGCCCCACGCGGAACCGATGGCACCGCCGCCCGCGGGCTGCCGCTTCTTGCCGGCGATGATCCACGAGATCGAACCGACGAGCGGGAACACCAGCACCAGGATCGCCCACAGCGGCTTGGGCATGTGACGAATGTCCTCGTCCTTCGTGCTGATGCAGTCGATGAACGCGTAGACGCTCAGGGCGAGGGGGACGAGGAACATCAGCACCCTGAGCATGGGCCTCTCCAGGGAAGGGGTCGTCGGGGACGTCGGCACAGCCACAGCCCCCAGGTACCCGGCAAGGGTAGCCGCTCGGGGATACTTGGCCCCATGGCTTACGACGATCTTCGCTCCCTGCTGAGGGCCCTGGACCGCGAGGGAGACCTCAAGCGTGTCAAGGCCGAGGTCGACCCGCACCTCGAGGTCGGTGAGATCGTCGACCGGGTGCAGAAGGCCGGCGGCCCCGCGCTGCTCTTCGAGAACGTGCGCGGCTCGAGCATGCCCCTCGCGATGAACGTGTACGGCACCGACCGCCGCCTGCTGAAGGCGCTCGGCCTGAAGTCGTACGCCGAGATCAGCGAGAAGATCGGCGGCCTCCTCAAGCCCGAGCTGCCCAACGGCTTCGTGGGCGTGCGCGAGGCGTTCGGCAAGCTCGGCGCGATGACCCACGTACCGCCGAAGAAGGTGAAGGACGCCCCGGTGCAGGAGGTCGTCCTGCAGGGCGACGACGTGGACCTCGACCTGCTCCCCGCCCTGTTCACCTGGCCCAAGGACGGCGGCTCCTTCTTCAACCTGGGCCTCACCCACACCAAGGACCCCGAAACGGGCATCCGCAACCTCGGCCTGTACCGGCTCCAGCGCCACGACAAGCGCACCATCGGCATGCACTGGCAGATCCACAAGGACAGCCGGAACCACTACCAGGTGGCCGCCCGCCGCGGTGAGCGGCTCCCGGTCGCCATTGCCTTCGGCTGCCCGCCCGCCGTGACGTACGCCTCCACCGCGCCGCTCCCCGGAGACATCGACGAGTACCTCTTCGCCGGGTTCCTGCAGGGCAAGCGGATCGAGATGGTCGACTGCAAGACGGTCCCGCTCCAGGTCCCGGCGCACGCCGAGGTCGTCGTCGAGGGCTGGCTGGAGCCGGGCGAGACGCTTCCCGAGGGCCCGTTCGGCGACCACACCGGGTTCTACACCCCGCAGGAACCGTTCCCCGCCCTGACGATCGACTGCGTCACGATGCGCAGGCGCCCGCTGCTCCAGTCGATCGTCGTCGGCCGCCCGCCGACCGAGGACGGGCCGCTGGGCCGCGCCACCGAGCGTTTCTTCCTCCCTCTCCTCAAGATCATCGTCCCGGACATCGTGGACTACCACCTCCCCGAGGCCGGCGGCTTCCACAACTGCGCGATCATCTCGATCGACAAGAAGTACCCCAAGCACGCGCAGAAGGTGATGCACGCCGTCTGGGGCGCCCACATGATGTCGCTGACCAAGCTGATCGTGGTCGTCGACTCCGACTGCGACGTCCACGACCTGCACGAGGTCGCCTGGCGGGCCCTCGGCAACACCGACTACGCCCGTGACCTCAGCGTCGTCGAAGGCCCGGTCGACCATCTCGACCACTCGTCCTACCAGCAGTTCTGGGGCGGCAAGGCGGGCATCGACGCGACCAGGAAGTGGCCCGAGGAGGGGTACACGCGCGACGGCGGCTGGCCCGACATGGTCGAGTCCGACCCGGACACGGCCGCGCTGGTCGACCGCCGCTGGAAGGAGTACGGACTGTGAGCCCCGTCCCCGTGGGCGGCCCGGCCCTCTTCCTCGGCACCGACACCGACTACGTGGCCCTCGTACGCCCCGAGCTGGACCCGGCCGACCCCGGGGTCCGGCAGGCCGCCGAGCAGGCGGGCGTCACGCCGGAGGAGTTCGCGGGCGCCGGTGACACCTGGGCGGTCCTGATCGAGCACGACGGCGAGGGCGGAGGCTTCGAGCTGCCCGGGGTGCGCGACGCGGACCCCGCCGATTTCGCCGAACGGCTGCGCGCCGGGCTCACCGCCGCGGCGGGCGGGCCGTTCACGGTCGACGGCGGCTCGCTGCTGCGCCTGGACGCCCGCCCGGCCGTCCCGGGCGCGGGCGGGGGCACCGGCACGGACGCGTACGTCTTCACCGCGCACCTCACCCCGCCCGAGGACCCGTCCGGCGACGCCGCCGCGACGCCGCTGACCGTGGAGACGGGCCCGCTGCCCGTCGCCGCGCTGCTGGCCGACCTCGACGCGTTCCTCGGGAGCCTCGCATGATGACCACCGCCGACGGGATCGTGAACCCGGGCGCGGCACCGCAGCAGGCCGGCAGGGTGAAGGCCTTCCTGCGCCTGGTGATGATCGAGCACTCCGTGTTCGCGCTGCCCTTCGCCTACATCGCCGCTCTCACCGCGATGTACGAGTGGGACCGGAACATCCACTGGGGCCGGCTGCTCCTGGTCACGATCGCCATGGTCGGCCTGCGCACCTTCGCGATGGCCGCCAACCGGATCATCGACCGCGAGATCGACGCCCGTAACCCGCGTACCGCCCACCGCGAACTGGTCACCGGCGCGATGTCGGTCCGGCACGCGTGGACCGGCGCGATCATCGCCCTGGTGGTGTTCCTGGGCGCGGCCGCCCTGCTCAACCCGCTCTGCCTGGCCCTCGCGCCGGTCGCGGTGATCCCGATGGTGGTCTATCCGTACGGCAAGCGGTTCACCGACTTCCCGCAGGCCATCCTCGGACTCGCCCAGGCCATGGGCCCGGTCGGCGGATGGCTGGCCATCACCGGTTCCTGGTCCTGGGACGCGGTCGTCCTCGGCCTCGCGGTCGGCATCTGGATCGGCGGCTTCGACCTCATCTACGCCTGCCAGGACGTGGAGACCGACCGCGAGGTCGGCGTGAAGTCGGTCCCGGCCCGCTTCGGCGTCCCGGCCGCCATCTGGGGCGCCCGCGCCTGCCACGCCGTGACGACGGCCCTGTTCGTCTGGTACGCGGTCCTCACCGGCGCCGGCGCGTTCTTCTGGCTCGGCCTCCTGATCGTCGCGGCGGCCTTCGTCTACGAGCACACCATCGTCCGCCCCGACGACCTGACCCGTCTGAACCGTGCGTTCTTCTCGACGAACGGCTTCATCGGCATCAGCCTCTTCGTCTGCGCACTGGTCGACCTCCTGGTGCGTGGGCTCACCTTGTAGCCCTTTCGGGCGGTCGTGCCCGGTGTTCGGCTGCGGGAGAGCGGGCGGGCCGCAGGTTCCCCTCGTCCTCCCTGATCAGGGGAGGCTCCGAGGGCCGTGCCCAGGAACCCGTTCCCGCTCGCCTGCCGCCCGCGCACGCGAGGACGACCGTCCGGAGCCGCAGGGCCGGGCGGGGGCATGCGCTGGGGGTCGGCCTCACGCGGTGAGCGCGCCCCGGCGGTCGGGTCTGCGCCGGAACAGGAAGCACGGGGGGCCGGTCTGCTGTGGGGTTGCCGGGCCGGGCGGGGGCATGCGCTGGGGGTCGGCCTCACGCGGTGAGCGCGCCCCGGCGGTCGGGTCTGCGCCGGAACAGGAAGGCCGATGCCACGCCGGCCAGCAGGCCGATGAGGTGGCCCTGCCAGCTCACGCCGGCCTGACCGGGCGCGATGCCCGCGAGGATCGAGCCGCCCCAGACCGCGCCGACCAGCACGGCGACCACGACGCCCATCGGCCGGCGCTCCACGAAGCCGCTGCACAGCAGGAAGCCGAACAGACCGAAGACCAGGCCGGAGGCGCCCGCCGTGTTGGTGTGCGCCGGGGCTATGAGCCACACCCCCAGGCCGTCGCAGACGATGACCAGCGCGCACACGGCGGCGAACCGGCGCAGCCCGCCGAGGGCGGCGAGGAAACCGAGCACCAGCAGCGGCACACTGTTCGCCGCGACATGGGCGAAGCCGAAGTGGACGAAGGCGGAGGGGACGACGTCGACCAGTTCCGAGGTCGTGCGCGGCACGACGCCGAAGTCGTCCAGTGCGTGGCCCGAGGCCGTGTCGGCCACTTCCAGCAGCCACAGCAGCGCCACCCAGGCCACCATCACCACGGCCGCGGTCTTCGCCCGCTCGCGCCCCGACCACCGCGTATCGATACCGGACACGGCACACCCCCTCACCTTGACCGTCCCCCGGGAAACGGGCCGATCGCCTGCCCGGCGTCCACCCGGGAGACGGATCGGCCGTCCGCTGGGGAAACGGACCGGACCCCTTGGCGGGTTCCCCTTTCACGATGCCGGATAGGCTCGGTGTCGTGAACCATCTCAAGCCAGGAGAGACGACGCGAACGCCTTGGATCCTGGGGGTCTCCGGCGCTTCCGGCACGCCATATGCGGCGGCCGTCCTCCGTGCGCTCCTCCACGCGGGGGAGAGCGTCGACCTCGTCGTCAGCCGTGCCTCGCGGCTCACCCTGCTGGACGAGACCGGCATCTCCTTCCGGGACGCCCACTGGCAGGACGACCTGCGGCAATGGCTGTCCCGTGGAGCGGACGGCAAGCCGGACACCTTCACCGTGGACCTCGACGGCGTACGGTACTGGGCCGCCGGTGACCTCGCCGCGGGCCCCTCCTCCGGTTCGTATCCGAGCAAGGGCATGCTGATCGTGCCCGCCTCCACGGCCTGTGTGGCCGGGGTGGCGCTCGGGTTGTCCAAGGACCTGCTGCAACGGGCGGCGAGCGTGACCCTCAAGGAGGGGCGCACCCTGGCCGTGGCCGTACGCGAGACCCCGCTGAACGGCCAGACCCTGCGGCACCTGGTCTCCCTCGACGACGCGGGCGCCACCGTGGTGCCCGCCTCACCGGCGTTCTACGCGGGTGCGACGCACATCCAGGACCTGGTGGACTTCGTCGCCGGACGCGTGCTCGACGCGGCGGGTGTCGAGCACCGGCTGTACCGCCGCTGGAAGGGCGAAATCGGGGGTGGATCATCACCGTCCCGTACCGCCTGAGCGGCACCCGCACCCCCGGTGCACTCCCCGGGCGCAGCGGTGCGCCCCGCAGTACCACTCACCGATTCTCAGTCACGTTCAGACCTCATCAGCGGAAGGCTTCGATCGCATGGACGCGGTGGACAGACAGCTCATCCAGGCCCTGAGAGAGAACGGCCGGGCCTCCTACGCCGAGCTGGGGCGCCTCGTCGGCCTGTCGGGACCCAGCGTCACCGACCGGATCAACCGGCTGGAGGCGGCCGGTGTCATCACCGGCTACCGCGCCACCGTGGACGCCGCCTCGCTCGGCCTCGGGGTGACCGCCCTGATCGGCATCTCGCTCTCCGACGCCGCCGACCACGAGGACGTGGCGCAGCGGCTGAAGGACCTGCGGGAGATCGAGGACTGCTGGTTCATCGCCGGCGACGACTCCTTCATGCTCAAGGTGCGGGCGGCCGACGTGGACGGGCTGGAGCGGATGATCCGCCGGCTGTCCGGCACCAAGGGCGTCTCCCGGACGCGTACCACCATCGTGCTCTCCACGAAGTGGGAGAACCGCGTCGGTGAGCTGCCCGAAGAGGTCCTGTAGCCGGGGCGTTACGGTTGACGGAGTCTTTCTCAGAAAAGGGGTATCCGCATGGACGTCGGGCTCAAGCGCGAGCTGGAGGAGAAGGTCCGCTCCGGTGAGCGGCTGTCCCGCGAGGACGGCATCGCGCTGTACGAGTCGGACGACCTGGCCTGGCTGGGCGGGCTGGCGCACGAGGTGCGGACGCGGAAGAACGGCGACGTCGTCCACTTCAACGTCAACCGCCACCTCAACATGACGAACGTGTGCACCGCCTCCTGTGCGTACTGCTCCTTCCAGCGCAAGCCGGGGGAGAAGGACGCGTACACGATGCGGATCGAGGAGGCGGTGAAGCTCGCGAAGGCGATGGAGGGGGAGAACCTCACCGAGCTGCACATCGTCAACGGGCTCCACCCCAACCTGCCCTGGCGCTACTACCCGCGCTCCCTGCGCGAGCTGAAGGCCGCGCTGCCGGAGGTGTCGCTGAAGGCGTTCACCGCCACCGAGATCCACCACTTCGAGACCATCTCCGGGATGTCCGCGTCCGAGATCCTCGACGAGCTGATCGACGCCGGGCTCGAGTCCCTCACCGGCGGCGGCGCGGAGATCTTCGACTGGGAGGTCCGGCAGCACATCGTCGACCACCGCACCCACTGGGAGGACTGGTCGCGGATCCACCGGCTGGCCCACGAGAAGGGGCTGAAGACCCCCTGCACCATGCTCTACGGCCACATCGAGGAGCCGCGCCACCGTGTCGACCACGTGCTGCGGCTGCGTGAGCTCCAGGACGAGACCGGCGGCTTCCAGGTCTTCATCCCGCTGCGCTACCAGCACGACTTCGTGGACATGAAGGACGGGAAGGTGCGCAACCGCCTCCAGGCCCGGACGCAGATGGCGACCGGCGCCGAGGCGCTGAAGACGTTCGCCGTCTCCCGTCTCCTCTTCGACAACGTCCCGCACGTCAAGGTCTTCTGGGTGATGCACGGCGTCAACACCGCCCAGCTCGCCCTCCAGCACGGCGCGGACGACATGGACGGCTCGGTCGTCGAGTACAAGATCACGCACGACGCGGACGACTTCGGCACGCCGGCCAAGCTCACCCGCGAGGACCTGCTGGACCTGATCCGCGACGCCGGTTTCCGCCCGGTGGAGCGCAACACGCGGTACGAGATCATCCGCGAGTACGACGCCGCCGACCCCGCCCGCCGCGAGTCCCCGCAGCCGATGCGGGTCTGAGGAGGAGTCCCCGTCCCATGCCGGAGAGTCCCCGTCCCGTGCCGGACGACGCCCGCTGCACGCCGCTGACCTTCACGCTGGATCCGCCCGTCACTCCCGGACTCCGCGACGGCATCCTGGAGTTGTGGGTGGACGTCACCAACGCGGGCGGAGCCGTCGGCTTCGTGCCGCCGGTGATGCGGGAGGACGTCCGCCCGGAGCTGGTACGGCAGTTCGTGGCGATGGAGGAGCGACGGTCCCGGCTGCTCGTGGGGTTCGACGAGGAGGGGAGGGTCGACGCGACGGCGTTCCTCACCCTCAACACCCACCGCCTGATGACCCACTGGATCTGGCTGTACACGGTGATGGTCCACCCCCGCCACCACGGCAGGGGGTACGGCCGTGCCCTGCTCGCCGCCGCCGAACGGGCCGCCCGCACTCTTCCCGGCATCGAGGCGATCCGGCTCACCTGCCGTGGCGGTCTCGGCCTGGAGCGCTTCTACGGCTCCTGCGGCTACAAGGAGGTCGGCCGGGTCCCCGGCGCGATCCGGGTGGCCCCGGGCGACGAGCGGGACGACGTCGTCATGCTGCTGCCGCTGACCTGACCGTACGCACCCGCCCGCGACCCCGCTGCGGTCGTCCGGGTGCGGGCGTGCTTCACTGGAAGGTGTCCCATTGGGAACCCCTTGGGATACGTTCTGGCCGTTCGTCCGGGAGAGTGGAAGAAGATGCTCCGCTACACGTTGATGCGCTTCGGGATCTTCGTGGGCTGTCTCCTGGTCGTCTGGGGCCTCGTCTCCTCCGGTCTCGCCCCGCGCGGCCTGGGCGACTCCAACGGGCTGTGGATCGTCCTGCTCGCCCTGGTGTTCTCGGCACCGATCAGCTTCGTCGTCCTGCGCAAGCAGCGGGATGCGGCCTCCGAGACCATCGTGCGCCGCGTCGACCGGGTGAAGGCCAACCTGGAGGCCAACCGCAACCAGGAGGACGGCGCCGACGACGCCGCCCGCGGCCCGCAGACGCAGACGCAGGGGCAGGAACAGGCACAGGCCTCGTAGGGCGTGTTGCGGAAGTCCCGTCAGCCCGGCACCGCCCGGCACGCACGCTCGCCGCGTTGTCGGGATCGCACGCACCAGACGCCGCCGGGCCTGTTCTTCGGGCAGACGACGCTCCTTTCGGAACACGTCCCAGGCCCCGGGGCCGCCCCCGGCCCGGCCCGGACGGGGTGGCTTCGCCGTGCGGGCGGGCGGGGTGCCCCCGCCCCGTAGGCTGATCCGTATGGGTGCCGTGAAGAGCAAGCGGATGCCGCGTGCGGTCCGCGAACAGCAGATGCTGGACGCCGCCGTGCAGACGTTCGGCCAGCGCGGGTACATGGCCGCGTCGATGGACGAGATCGCCGAACTGGCGGGCGTTTCCAAGCCGTTGGTCTACCTGTACCTGAACTCCAAGGAAGACCTCTTCCTCGCGTGCATCCGCCGCGAGGCGAAGGCCCTCGTCGAGGCGGTGCGCGCCGGTGCCCGGCCCGTACTGCCCGCGGACCGCCAGCTCTGGTCGGGCCTGACGGCGTTCTTCACCCACACCGCGCGGCACCCGGACGGCTGGGCCGTCCTGCACCTCCAGGCCCGCACGCACGGCGAGGTCTTCGCCGCCGAGGTCGCCGCGATGCGCGCGGACATCGTGGCGTTCGTGGCCGGGCTGATCCTCGACGCCGCCCGCGAGGCGCACCGTGACCCCCACCTTCCCGGCGGCGAGGTCGCCGGGCTCGCGGAGGCCCTGGTCGGTGCCGCCGAGGCCCTCGCGGACTGGGCCAACAGCGCCCCGGGCATCACCGCCCGGCAGGCGTCGGCCACCCTGATGAACTTCGCCTGGGCGGGACTGGGCGACCTGATGGCGGGCCGCCCCTGGTCACCGCCCGAGGACGAGGCCCCGGACACCGATGTCCCTGCCGATGCCGATGCCGATGCGGATGTGGATGCCGAAGACGCCGGGCTCGGGGTCGGTGCGGTCGGTCACGCGGGCGGACGTCCCCGGTGAGGTGAAGGCGGTCACCGGGGCCGCGCAGCTCGAAGCGCCCGTCCCGCGCCCCGTACGTCACCGTGGCCGGCAGCAGGACCGGCGCTCTGAAGTCGGCCCGGACCGTCACCGCTTCCGGGACGCCGTGCGCGGCGAGACACCGGGCCGCGGTCCACATGCCGTGCGCGACGGCGCGCGGAAAACCGAAGAGCCGTGCGGTGAGCGGGTGCAGGTGGATCGGATTGCGGTCGCCGGACGCGGCACCGTACCGCCGCCCCGTGTTCCCGGCCAGCAGCCACGCGTCGACGACGGGCAGGGGACGCGTGGCCCCCGACGTCCTCTCCCGGGGCGGGGCGGTGTGCCCGACGGTGCGGTGCCGGGCCGGGTACGTGCTCCGGGACTCCCATACGAGGTCACCGCCGGGCGTCCGCATCCCGGTGACCACAGAGGCCTCCGTGCCGCGCCGGTGCGGCGCCAACCCCTCGATGTGCACGCTCAGTTCGTGCGTTCCGGTGGCGGGCACGGTCCGGCTCCGGGTGATCTCGACCGACGTGTGGACGAGCCCCGGCAGCGGCAGCGGGAAGTCCCGGCCGCTCATCAGCCGCATGGCCGCCGGGAAGCCCAGCACATGGGGATAGGTCAGCGGCAGCGCGTCCTCCCCGGTCGGGAAGCCGCAGATCTTCTCGTACGCCGCCAACCGCGCGAGATCCACCCGCAGTCCGGGCAGCACCAGCCGGGTGCGGGGGAACGCGGCGTCGGGGTGGGGCCGTTTGAACGGCGACAGCAGTGCGCCGCGTGCCAGCAGGGGTGCGGGGGCGGGTGCGGGGGCGAGGGTCACCGGGGCCGGAGACGCGGTGGGAGGCACGGAGGGAGGCAGAGGTACGGAGGCCATCGTGGTCACGTTCCCAGCAGGCTCTGGCCGCAGACCCGTACGACCTGCCCGTTGACCGCGCCCGAGGCCGGGTGGGCGAACCAGGCGGTGGTCTCGGCGACATCGACGGGAAGGCCGCCCTGGGACAGGGAGTTCATGCGCCGGCCCGCCTCGCGGAGGAACAGCGGGACCGCCGCCGTCATCTGCGTCTCGATGAATCCGGGGGCGACCGCGTTCACCGTCACCCCGTGCTCGGTGGCCGCGCGCGGGGCGAGGGCGCGGACCAGCCCGACGACGCCTGCCTTGGAGGCCCCGTAGTTCGTCTGGCCCGTGTTGCCGGCGATCCCGGTGAGGGACCCCGTCGCCACGATCCGCCCGCCCCGCTTCAGGGTGCCGGCGGCGAGCAGCGCGTCGGTGGTGCGCAGCACGCTCGCCAGGTTCACCTCCAGCACCGGGGCCCAGCGCTCGGCGGGCATGCGGGCCAGCCGCCGGTCACGGGTGATGCCCGCGTTGCGGACGAGGACGTCCAGGCCGTCGGGCAGTGCCTCGGCGATCCGGGCGCCCGCGTCGGCGGCCGTGATGTCGAGGGGGAGGGCGAGGCCGCCTTCGACCGCGCGGCCTCGGTGGCCCGCCGCTACGGCGAGGCCGTCGACACCCGCCACACCGGTACGGGCCCCGGCCCGAGCGGGCCCCAGAAGGTCGCCCGCGCCTTCTACGACCCCCTGGTCTACCGCCGTATCCGCAACGCCATGGGAGGCAGGGTCCGCTACGCCATCTGCGGCGGCTCCCCGCTCGGCCGCGACCTGAGCGCGTTCTACACCGGCGCGGGCATCGAGATCTTCGAGGGCTACGGCCTCACCGAGACCACCGCCGCGTCGACGGTGACGCCCCCGCTGAGGCCCCGGCTCGGCACGGTGGGCTGGCCGCTGCCCGGCACCAGGATCCGTATCGCGGCCGACGGCGAGATCCTCGTCGCGGGCGAGCACGTCCTGCGCGGCTACTGGGACCCCCGGGCCGGCGGGGTCCTCCCCGCGGAACGCGACGGCTGGCTCGCGACCGGTGACATCGGCGAACTGGACGACGAGGGCTACCTGACCATCACCGGCTGCAAGAAGAAGATGCTGATCACGGCGGGCGGCAAGAGCGTCGCCCCCGCCCCGCTGGAGAACTGGCTCCGCTCGCACCCCCTGATCTCCCAGTGCATGATCCTGGGCGACCGCCGCCCCTACGTCTCCGCCCTGATCACCCTCGACCCCGACGGCATCACCCACTGGCGCCGCATGAACGGCAAGCATCCGGTCCCGGCCGAGCTCCTGGTCGACGACGAGGAACTGCGCGCGGTCCTGCAACGCGCGGTCGACGAGGCCAACAAGATGCTCTCCCGCCGCGAGTCCATCCGCCGCTTCACCGTCCTCCCCGTCGACTTCCGGGAGGACGCGGGCCATCTGACCCCGTCCATGAAGCTCCGCCGCGACGCGATCCTGCGCGACTTCGCGGAGGAGGTGGAGGGGCTGTACCCGAGTTCATGAGCGGGGGGCCGTGGAGTGACCGGCCGTGGAGTGACCGGTGGTGCGGTGACCGGTGGTGCCGTGATCGGTGGTGGAGGGGACTGAGTGGTCGGCGCGCGGTCGGCGGGCGATGAGGAACGCCTGGGGTGTCGACTCGCCCTGTTCCTCGTCCGCGGCCCGCTCGGAGCGCAGCACGAGGGTGAACCCGGCCCTCTCCAGGGCGTCGGCCATCCGGTCCGGGCGGCGCCGCTGGAAGTCCAGGACGACCGGGTGACCGAAGGGGCGTTCGACGCGGAGGGTTTTCTCGCCGGCCTGGAAGGCGAGCAGCAGATGACCCCCGGGCACCAGGAGCCGGCGGAATCCGGCGAAGAGCGCCGGCAGGTCGTCCTGCGGGACGTGGATGCTCGAGTACCACGAGACGACACCGTCCAGCGTGCCGTCCGGGATGCCCGGATCCAGCATCGAACCCTGCTCGAACCGCAGACCGGGGTTCTCGCGGCGGGCGACCCTGAGCATCGATTCCGACAGGTCGAGGCCGAAGACGTCCAGCCCGCAGGAGGCCAGGTGGGCCGTCACCCATCCGGGGCCGCATCCGAGGTCGGCGACCCTGCCGCCGGTGCCGCTCGTCCCGCTGAGGCCGGTGCCGGTGCTGGTCCCAGTACCGCTCGCCGCTTCGACGAGTCCGGCGAGCAGTGCCAGCTCCACGGGCTGGGCGGCGAAAACGTCGCGGAAGCGGTCGGTGTAGTCCTCGGCGACGGCGTCGTAGAAGGCGCGGGTGGCGGCGATGTGGTCCGGGCCGGGATCCGGGGCGGTGGTGGCAGTGGCGTCCGTCATGGGCGCGGAGCCTAGCCGCGATCACCTTCCACGGCGGGTTCCATGACGGTTCCACGGAGAAAAGGCAGGAGCCCCTCTCGCCTGACGGCGGGGGGCTCCTTGGGTACTGCTGGTCGTTCCCGGATCGGAGAGGATCAGACCGGGGTGACGTTCTCCGCCTGCGGGCCCTTGGGGCCCTGCGTGACGTCGAAGGACACCTGCTGGTTCTCTTCGAGCGAGCGGAAGCCGCTCGCGTTGATCGCGGAGTAGTGGACGAAGACGTCGGGGCCTCCGCCTTCCTGGGCGATGAAACCAAAGCCCTTTTCGGCGTTGAACCACTTCACGGTTCCGGTAGCCATAAGCCCTCCTTGGGCCCAAAGGGTTGCCCTGCTCCAGAACCCAGCAAGTGTGAAGACCAATTCTGCACAATCGCATCCGTCTGAGAACGACGAGAGCCCGCGGTCACATGCTCCGCAGGCTCTGTACTGCAAGGGAAACCAAACTGCAACTTGCGGACGAGCCTAGCACGCGACCGCCCGCGCGCAATAGAGGTCAAGATCACGTCACCCGAATGTTTGAATGTTCACTTCCGCGTCGCGCATCGGGGCGATACCGGGCCCGGGGAGTCCGCTCCGCGGGACGAGGGCTAGCCTCGCGATGTGGACCATCCTCGCACCCGGCCGCGCGTCGGACACATTCAGTTCCTGAACTGCATGCCCCTCTACTGGGGGCTTGCGAGAACGGGCACTCTCCTCGACTTCGAGCTGTCGAAGGACACCCCCGAGAAGCTCAGCGAGAAACTCGTGCAGGGAGATCTCGACATCGGGCCGATCACCCTGGTCGAGTTCCTCAAGCACGCCGACCAGCTGGTCGCCTTCCCCGACATCGCCGTCGGCTGCGACGGCCCGGTGATGTCGTGCGTGATCGTCTCGCAGGTCCCGCTGGACCGCCTGGACGGCGCCCGCGTCGCCCTCGGGTCGACCTCGCGCACGTCCGTCCGCCTCGCCCAGCTCCTGCTGGCCGAGCGGTTCGGCGTCCAGCCCGACTACTACATGTGCCCGCCCGACCTCAGCCAGATGATGCAGGAGGCCGACGCGGCCGTGCTCATCGGCGACGCCGCCCTGCGCGCGACCATGATCGACGGCCCCCGCTTCGGGCTCGACGTGCACGACCTGGGCACGCTGTGGAAGGAGTGGACGGGGCTGCCGTTCGTCTTCGCCGTCTGGGCGGCGCGCCGCGACTACCTGGAGCGCGAGCCGGTCCTCACCCGGAAGGTGCACGAGGCCTTCCTCGCCTCCCGCGACCTCTCCCTGGAGGAAGTCGGCAAGGTCGCCGAGCAGGCGTCCCGCTGGGAGGCCTTCGACGAGAGGACGCTGGCCCAGTACTTCACCACCCTCGACTTCAGCTTCGGCCCGCCGCAGCTGGCGGCGGTCGAGGAGTTCGCGCGCCGGGTGGGACCGACGACGGGCTTCGCGGCGGACGTGAAGGTCGACCTGCTGCAGCCGTGAGGACGCGAGGGCCGCCCACTGCCCTGCTGAAGGCGCCCGGTACGGGTGCGCGGGGGGAGGGGCGGGCGGGCGCACGGGACCGACTCCATGAGGCCGCTCGACGCCGACGAGCCCACGGCCCCGGGACCCGCACCCGCACCCGCCGACCGAGCCGGCCGGAGGCCACCGCCCGCCCCCTCCCGGCAGGCTCCCGGTCTCCGTCACACGGATCCGAGGTCTACGCCCTGCCCGCCGTACGACACCACGAGCGACGGCACGGACGGGCCCCGGATCCGGCGATCCCCGGATCCGGGGCCCACGCGTCACATGTGACGTCATACGGGACGTCACATCGGAGTCGTGACCGTCTGGTGCTCGCCGCTGCCCAGGTGCAGCATCCCCTTGCCCGGTGAGATCTGGCCACCGACCATGCTCCGCGTCGTACGGATACCGATCAGATCGCCGGCGGACGAGTCCTGCGGCGACAACAGGATGCCGCGGCGCGCCTTCTTCGCGTCGACCTGCCAGCCGGAGAAGCCGTCACAGATCTCCTCCTCGTCACCGGCGATGACGACGGCGAGCCCCTCCTCGCCGCCACGCTCCACGATCCGTTTGAAGACGTCCTCGGCGTCGCAGTCGTCCAGTACCTCGGCGTCGTCGACGAGGACGACGACCGGATCCTCGGGCTTGGCGGACGAGACGGTCTCCTCCAGTTCGTCCTCGTCGATGTCACGGCCGGTGAAGACCTTCAACACGCCTTCGCAGCCATCGAGTTCCCGCAGTGGTGACGGGCGGGGAGCGGCGACGACGAGACGGACGCCCCGGGCGAGATACGACCGGGCGAAGTTCATCAGCACCGTGCTGCGCCCGGACTTGGCGGGGCCGCCGATCACGAACGCCGGGACGCCCTGCCCGAGGTCGGGGCCGAAGGCGGTGAGCTCGTCACCGCCGACACCCACCACAGCCCACAGCCGCGATCCGCTCGTGTCCGTGTCGCGCATGGCCCAGGCATCGGCGAAGGAGATCCGGCTCGGCAGGACGTCGACCCGGAACGGACGGCGGGAACGGGGGACGTCGGTGTCGCGGGCGGTGGCGGCCTCGCCGATCGCGACCAGGGCCGCTGCCTGCCCCTGGCCGGTGGTGTCCTCGGAGAGCAGCGCGAACTGTGTCTCCGTGGCGGTCTCGTTGCGGAAGGCACGCCCCGGCGGGATCTCCTCGGGCACCTTGCGGGAGCTGATGTCCAGCATGGAGAAGTCGCCGCGGTCCGCGAGGCGCAGACCGTACTTGTCCTCGGTGAGCGAGGAGATGCGTCCCGCCAGGACCTGCCGGTCACCGGTGATCACGACGTGGAGACCGACGCTCGCACCCTCACGCATCATGGTCATCAGCTGGTCGGTCAGGTCACCGTGGTTGTAGTCGCCCAGGGTGGGCAGCCAGCCCTCCCAGCGGTCCAGCAGCAGCACGATGTGCGGCAGCCGCTCCTCCTCGGTGACGGCGGCACGCTGCTCCCCGATGTCGGCGAAGCCGCTTTCGGCGAGCAGGTCCTGGCGGCGCGTGAGTTCAGTGCTCAGACGGGTGAACAACCGGACGACACGCTCCAGCTGGTTACGGCCGACGACCGCGCCGCAGTGCGGCAGCCGGGTCAGCGCGTTGAGGGCGCCGTTGCCGCAGTCGATGCCGTACAGGTGGACATCGGCGCACGAGAGCGTATGGGCCAGGGAACCGGCGATGGTCCGCAGCAGCTGCGAGCGGCCGGTACGGGGGGCGCCGCCGACCAGCAGATGACCGAAGGTGGCGAAGTCCACGGACACCGGACGCCGGGCCTGCTCGCCGGGCAGGTCCTCCACACCGTACGGGGCAGCGGGCAGCGCACCTCGGGGGCGTACCGCGGGAACATCGTCCAGCTGCAGGCTCTCCTCCAGGGCGGGCAGCCACGGGGAGTGCTGAGCCGGAATGCCGAGTACGTGGTTGGCGTCCCGTACGGCGTCCACGAGGACCTTGAGGTCGGTGATCTCGTCGTCCTCGCGGGTTTCCGTCTTGGGTTTGCGCAACGCCTGCCGTCCCAGGTCCTCCCAGGCCAGCTCACCCGCCCAGGGTGCCAGCGCCTGCGGATCCGCCGCGCCGGGGCGCCGCCCTCCCACACGGCCGGACTGGAACGGGACGAGGGAGGCGTGACCAAGGCGTACGTACGCCCGGCCGGGCGTGCTCTTCGAGATGTGCCCGGCCTCCGGTGCGTCGATGACGTCCGAGGACTCCCCGGCGTCCGTCACGCGCAGCGCGATACGGAGGTTCGTGTTGGCGCGGATCTCGGGGGAGACGACGCCGCTGGGCCGCTGTGTCGCGAGCAGCAGGTGAATACCGAGGGACCGCCCTCGCTGCGCGATGTTCACGAGTCCGGTCACGAAGTCGGGCAGGTCGCGCACCATCGACGCGAACTCGTCGATGACGATGAGGAGCCGGGGCACAGGCGCGTGCGAGGGGTCCCGTCGTACAAGGTCCTGGTAGTCCTCGATGTCCTTGGCGTCCGCGTCGGCCAGGATGTGCTCGCGCCGCTTCAGCTCGGCGCCCAGCGACTCCAGGGCCCGCTCGACGAGGTGGGCGTCCAGGTCGGTGACCATGCCGACGGTGTGCGGCAGTTTCACGCAGTCCTTGAACGCGGAGCCGCCCTTGTAGTCGACGAGGACGAAGGTCATGTTCTCCGGCGTGTTCGCCACCGCGAGCGCCGCCACGATGGTCTGGAGCAGCTCCGACTTACCCGAACCGGTGGTACCGGCGATCAGGCCGTGCGGGCCGTCCTTGCGCATGTCGATGCCGAACGGACCGTCGTAGGACTCGCCGATCACGGCCATCGTCGACTGGCCGCCCATACGCCAGCGGGCGGCGACGGCGTCGCTCGTCGGGGGCTCGAGCTGCAGGACGTCGAGCAGGCGGCTCGCGGCGGGCAGCGCGGAGTCCTCCGTCTCGCCGCTGATGTCGCGCAGCGGGGACATCGACCGGGCCAGCCGCGCGCACCAGCCGGCGGAGACGAAATCGGGCCGGACACCGGTCAGCCGACGGGCGCCGCTCTGCTCCACCCGAAGCCGGAGTTCGAGGTCCTCGGGTGCGCTCTCCTGGGGCTGGGGGGCGGCCTGGTGCCAGGCGTGGAAGGAGGGAAACCCGCCGACGGCAGGTTGCGCCGCCTTGGCCTGGGCGGTGCCGGCGGTGTTCGCGGTGCCCCCGGTCCGTCGCGGCTCGGCGACGACGACGCCCTGGCACTCCCCGGGCAGGAAACGTTCCTCGGCGTCCAGACAGATCGCGTACATGGCGACGGCCGGCCCTTCGCGCAGCAGCCGGACCACACCGGGCAGCGAACGCAGCCGACGGGACCCGTCCCAGACGACCACGATGTCGGGGTCGGAGAACGCCGGGCCGTCGCGGCGGCCACCCTCCTTCAACGCCTTCTGCCGCGCGTCGAGCAGCTGAGTCAGTTCACCGACCCGGGAACCCACTGTCTCGGAGTCCGTACCGATCAGGACGTTGACGTCCTGCCCGCCCGAGGGACGCGCGTGCGGGAGCCAGCGCGTCCAGTCCCAGCGCGTGTGCGCCCCCTGCTCGGTCAGTACGTAGAACTGCACGTCCATGGGACTGTGCAGCACCGCGGTCTGCGCCACGGCCCAGCGTCCGAGAGCCTGTGCGGACTCGCCGGGACCGGCGATGCCGACGACCCCGAGATCCTTGAGCGGCAGCGCCACCGGCGCGTCCTCCATCCGCCAGGTGACCTCGCGCTTGTGGTCGTCCTGCTCCGGGTCGTCGAGGACGACTTCGGAGCGGACCCGGCCGGTTCCCACGCGCAGCAGCAGGTGGTCGGCGTCGGTACGCCGCCGCTCCCACAGCCGGGTGCGGGGGCCGGTGCCGAAGGACAACACGGCGGCCGGATCGGGAACGGCCTGGCGCCGGTCCGACCGTTCGGTGACCAGAGCGTCCTCGGCGTCCTTCTCGATCCGCTTCTTGGTCTCCTTGTACTCCTTCATCTGCTTGGCGTGCGACTTCCGGCCGTGCTTCTTGTCCATGAAGTAGTTGCCGAAGAGCATGATCGGGCTCAGCAGGGCCATGATCATGTAGTACCAGCGTCCGAAGATCATGACCGCGACCACGGCACCGACCAGTGGGAAGAGCGCCATCAGCCAGGGCAACGGCCGCGCTTCGAAGTCACCGGGCGGCGACGGCAGACGGAACCGGGTCTGACGCTCGGCGGGTCGCAGCCGAGGAGGACGGTTGTAGTCGAGACCTGTGCCGTCCTCGGACCACTTCAGGGCGGCATCCGGAGGGAGATACGCGATGAGGTCGAACAGGCTGTTTCCGATTGCCAGTTGAGACCCCAGGGGCCAGTCGTCACCTTCGAGGGGCTCACCGTCGAGCCGGGCGGTGGACGAGTCGTCCCCGCCGCCCTCCTTGCCGTCCCCCGAAATCCTGTCGCTCCCTCGCTCCTTGCCGGACGCGCTTTCCCCGCCGGATGCTCTACCGCTCTCCGTGTGCACGGTGACCTTGCAGGTGCCGTCCATGGCGATCGACAACGTCCCGGCCCGCGAGGCCAGTTCGGGATCGTCGATGCGCAGGTGTGCGGCCGGGCCGCTGCCGATGTCGTACCGCCCGACGCCCAGCCGGTGCACCGAGCCCGCCGCGGGACCGCCGGCGACGCGGAACTCCACCACTCCGGTCGGCTCCCCGAAGACGCAGCCGGCCGGATCGTGCAGACTGACGACGGCACCTTCGCGCAGCGGCGACTCGACAACGGTGGCGGCCGGATCCAGCGGGTAACCGTCGACGAAGGCCTGTAGCGCCCCACCGGTCCCCCGGTGGCCCCCGATGGGGACGACCTGCCCGCTGCCGCCCAGTCCGACGTGCCGCGCCAACTCCCGTGTGATGTCACCCACCGACGACTCCGGGTCCGCGTCGAGCACCACGTCGGCGGTGGCTCCAGCAGCCGGGTCGACGACGGTCAGGCTCAGGCGCACGTGCGTCCTCCTCGTTGGCCCGAGGCCTCCCCCCGGAACGCTGAACACGGTGGAAGTGACCTTAGTTGGCCAGGCACACCGTGTGACAGCGGGATGTGCACCGGTTCACGCTCCGCTCGCACAACACCCTGGGATCCCAACAGCCACACCCGTAAGATCTTTGCTCACGCGGATGGTCGGCGCCGAGCGGTCGACGATCCCGACGAGCGCCGGGGGAAGGCCCCGCGACGAACGAAAACGGGAGGGAGCGTCATGGCCGGCAAGGGCAAAGACGCAGACATCACTTATGCCGAGATGGACAAGGAAGCCGGCAAGCTTCTGAAGGACATGAACCGGCTGCACGGCGAACTCGACACCATCGACGACCGCATCAAGGCGCTCGTGGAGAACGGCTACACCACCCAGAAGGGCTCGTCCGCCTTCGAGGAGTCCTTCAAGGACTTCACCAAGGGTGCGAAGAAGGCCATGGAGGGACTGGAGGGCATGTCCGAGTTCCTGAAGAAGGCCAAGCAGGCCTACGAGGACCTGGACGAGCAGCTGGCGAAGAGCGCGAAGGGCTAGTGACGTCGGCGGCCACCACGTTGTTCGGGCGCGGCGCGGCATCCAGGGAATGGCCCTGGCCATGCTCCGCCGCGCCCGGACGGCATGGCCCCCTGAGGAAGAGAGCCTGAACGGGTGGCAGACAGAACTCGGTACGACCTTGACCTGATCAAGGACTGCTCGGACTCGCTCTACCGGATGCACCGGGAGTTCAAGGACAACGGCAACCCTGCCGACGAGTACGGCGAAGCGCTGGGCAGCGACAAGCTGCGCGACATATTCGACGACTTCTCCCAGACATGGAAGAAGAACCGCAAAAAACTTATGGAAGACATCGAGAACCTCGCCAAATACACCGCGAACGCGGCCAAGGCGTACGAGGACATCGATCACGAACTTGCGAACGCGCTCCGGGATGCCAAAAAGAGCGGAAAGAAGGAGAAGTAGCAGTGACAGCCCGTCCGAAGGACTGGTCACCCATGTACGACTCCGATCCGGTGCCTGGAGACCCCTACGAGGTGGCACGTCTCGGCAAGAGGCTGCGCGGCATGGCCGACGAGATCGACAAGCAGGCCCGGAATATCAAGGCTCTTGCATCGGTCGACGGTTGGGACAGCGACGCCGGCCGGGCCTTCCACGAGATCGCGGGTGACACGTCCGGCCGTCTGAAGAGGGCGTACGACCGCTACGACGAGGCGGCGGTCGCGATGGGCACCAAGGTCCAGGAGGGCGACGGAGAGGCACCGGAGTACGCCAGCGAACTCCACCGTGCGCAGCGCATGGCGGACAAGGGCCTGGAAGAATTCCGTGCCGCCGAAGTGGATCACAAGGCTGCACTCAAGGTGCTGGAGCCCCTCGAGAGGACGGTGCCATCCAGTAGCAAGGACAGCACCGAACGCACCAAGCAGGGCAAGAAGCGTGACGATGCCGCACTTCTCATGGCGCAGGCACGCCACAAGATCGAGCGGGCGAAGGAGATCCGCGACGACGCGGCGAACCGCGCCGCCAGGAAGATCAAGAACGTGATCCACCACGACGGTGTCCGTGACCCGGGTGGAATCATGAACTGGATCGCGGACCACGCGGACTGGTTCTCCGCAGCCGCGACGGTGCTGGCGGTCGCGGCTCTGGTGGCGGCTGTGGTCCTGACCGGTGGAATAGCAGCCGTCATCCTCGTGGGCCTCGCCGCTCTCGCCAGCGCCACGGCCCTGACAGGACGTCTCTACGACGTCTTCGCGCGGGGCGGGAAGCTCGATCTGCTGAAGATCGGCTTGGACGTACTGGGCATCATCCCGGGTCTCGGCGCACTGAAGGGCCTCACCGCGGCGGCGAAGGGGGCGCGCCTGCTCACCGCGCAGAGAGCCGTCTGGGCCGGTTTCACCAATGGCTTCGCCGTGAAGAACTTCAACAAGGGTGTCGTCTGGGCTTCCAAATACCTGAGCAGCAAGGGCATCACCAAGGTGAAGCTGCCGGCGAACGGTTTCGATCCGGAACTCGTCACGCGCTACATCAAGGGCGCGTCCTTGGCCAACCTCGGGGTGCAGAGCGTCGTAAGGATCAAGAACAAGTTCGATGAGGTCGGCGACTCGCCCCGCAGGGTCAAGCCGCCAGTCATGGTCCCGGCGCCCACGCCGTCGCCGTCGCCGCAACCGAGTCCGAAGCCGTCGTCGAAGTCGTTCCACACGGCTCTGGCGCCTGCTGCGTAAGGAGGACGACCCGTGAGTGATTACCACGCCCTGAAGTTCGGGGAGTTCGTCGACGATCAGGGGACCGTCCACAACATGGTCTCCTCATCCGTCATCGCCGCTGTTCCCGAGGCCAGAGCAGCGGCGGAGGCCTACGGGCGGGAGGTCCGCTTCGACTTCCTCGACGACAGTGCCGTGCACTGGATGCTGTTCCAGCGGCGGGAGGACACGGCGAAGGCCGGTCTCCTCGGCTGCCTGTTCGTCATCCCGCTGTTCATCTTCGGTTTGGGCGCCTGGCCCTTCTGGGACCTGGTTGCATCCCAGAAGACACGCCAGTTCCAAATCGCCTTCATCGTCGTGGATGCGCTGATCGTCGGAGCCCTGGTCCTTGGCGCCTACCTCATGCGCCGCCGCACTCTGCTCGACCCCGTCATACGGAACGTGCGCTGCCGGGCCCGGCTCTACCGCAAGATCGTCGGAATCGCCCGCAGAGGCGGCGCCGACATCCCGCGTCTGTACCCCTACTACGGCATGTACGCCACCTCGCGGAAGTTCTTCTCCGAAGCGCCCGACCGTCCCGTGCCCGAGAAGGAACAGTCGTCGTGACGACCCATACCGAACTCGGCGAGCTGGTACCCACCCAGCCCGCCCCGACCGCCCTGCACGCGGACGACGTTCACGTGCGCTGGGTGATGCCGGAGATCTTCCACGACATTCCGATCCACGCTGCGGACGACGACGAGGCCGTACTGCTGCTGGGCGAACTGGTGGAAAAGGCGCTTCCGGGCGCCGGTGAAGAGGCGCAGACTGCGCTTGCGGTCACGTGTGCGCTGGGTGTTGACGAACTACTGGCCGCGGGAGCCGAGTACGCCGGTATCTGCGTCACGGCGATTGACGAGACCCCCTGTACCGCAACGGTGTTCGCCGCCCTGCTCGACAGTCCGGAGGCTGCGGATGCGTCGGACGCGGCGAAAGCGATCACCGCGAGCCTCCGCCGCCTGGACGACGGAGAGGTGTCCCGGATCGAGCTCCCGTGCGGATCGGCCGTTTCGTACATCGGTACGCGGGACGACAAGGTCATCAGCGAACTCACGGAGTCGGGAGAGGGGTTCACATTCCCGACGTCGTACATACGCGTCTATGTTCCCCTTCCCCACGGCACCACGCTCATGATGGAGATGTCGACGCCGACCCTGCCCGGCTGGGAGATGTTCTCCACGATGTTCGGCAACATCGTCAGCAGCATCCGCCTGTTTCACACCGACGGCTCCCCGCTCATCACCTCGGTGGCAGGCACGTGACCGACGCCGTGCCCGAAGCTCCGCCCTCGGACTACCGTCTCCTCGTTCCCCGTGACTGGTTCCGTGTCGACCTCACACAGGACCGCTGGCGCGGTCAGCTGAAGACCTACGTGGACAGGGAGTTCGCCGGCAGCCGAACTCCTCCGGAGGCCGCACGCACCGTGTGGGTCGCCTTGCGCAACACTGCCGAGAACGGTCGCAGCCGTGGCGCTCTGGAGTTCTTCCTCAGGTCGGAGTCGCCCGAGGCCTCGGATCTGCCCGCCTCCCTGCTGATCTCGTGGCCCCCGATGCCCCGAGGTGCGGCACCGGCCCCCGAGGGCTTCGCCGGGGCGCTGGCCCAGCGCAGAGGCCCAGGGGCCGACGTCGACATCATCGACCTGCCCGCGGGCCGGACAGTCCAAGTCCGGGGGGAGACGACTTTGGACTTCCACATCCGGATGCCCGGCGACGCCGGCTACTTCCACTTGGCCTTCTCGATGCCACTGAGTGGCACGGACAGCCCCATGGGCGATCTGTGTGACGCCATGGCACATTCCCTGCGGTGGGTGTGAGCGGCGGCGAGCGACCAGTCACCCCTCTGCAAGGGGCAGGATTGTTCACCCGTCACTGCTTCCCGGCTGCCACTCTGCCGTCCCCGCACGACTGCCAGCGTCGTAAGACGGTCTCTCTCTGAGGGGCCTCGCGTTTTCCGGACAGTGAGCTGACCGTCTATTTCACGCGGCTATGTGCAACTCCGTGTATTCGGCGTGGACTTCTCGCGGCGGGCGGTAACCAACAGCCGAGTGGAGGCGCTTGTGATTGTACCAGAGTTCGATGTATCGAGTGATGTCCTGTCGGGCGGCCTCTCGGGTCAGGTAAGTCACGCGGGAAACCCGCTCGTTCTTCAAGGCCCCGAAGAACGATTCTGCCATGGCGTTGGTGTGTCCAGAAGGTGATTGTGAGGTTCTGATGTAGAAGACGGGAACGAACAGTTGCCATGCTGTTGTGGAGATGAAGGTAGGTCCTTCGGCATCGGCATGCAGGTGCAGGTGTCAAACCACCATGAGCTGCTGCGGTGAATGAGCCGTGGTGGTGAGCGTCATGGAAAAGCCGTACTAAATATGGCAGGTGTGGGCTGAGAAGGCGAACGCAAGTGAACCGCCGATGACGTGTCGTAAAGCTTAGACGACATCAAAACCAGGGCCTCAATGCTGTCCTGGGACAAGCCAGACGGGAACCTGTTTACTGGTCTGGCAGTGTCCGGCATGAAGGTGGCGCGAGCTCAGTCTGGGCTTCACAACGGAACTGGAGAACTCCTCGACGCGAAACCGCGATCCATGGGTTGACGTGGCTCGCGAGAGGGAGAGGCGCAAGTGGCGAAGAGTCATGAGGGCCGGAGTACCGGTCGCGCGTCGGGAGGGCGGAACGTCCCGTAGTAGTGATGAAACCTCCGTAATAGGGGTGGAGCGAAGGGGACGTGTTGTTGGGTGTCGATCGGCGATCAACCAGCGATGGGAGGAATCGGATGGTCGAGACAAGGCCAGCGGACAAGCCGTTTGATATTCCGAGGCGGCTGGTCTGGAACGCATACCTGAAGGTCAAGGCCAACAGGGGAGCGGCTGGGGTGGATGGGCAGTCTTTAGCGGAGTTTGAGCAGGATGAGAAGAACAACCTGTACAAGCTGTGGAACCGGCTGTCCTCGGGAAGCTACTTCCCTCCACCCGTGAGAGCGGTTGATATTCCCAAAGCCGGCGGTGGGATTCGGAGCCTTGGGGTTCCGACCGTGGCCGACAGGATCGCCCAGACGGTAGTGGCTATGACATTGGAGCCTGAGGTGGAGCAGATCTTCCATCAGGACTCGTATGGCTACCGCCCGAGGCGGTCCGCGCTGGATGCGGTGGAGACGTGCAAGCAGCGGTGCTGGAGGCATCCTTGGGTGATCGACCTTGACATCCAGGGCTTCTTCGACAACGTGCCGCACGGCCCCATCAACGCGGCAGTGGAAAGGCATACCAATCTTCCGTGGGTTCTGCTGTACGTGAAACGGTGGCTAGTCGCCCCCGTACAACAGCCCGACGGAACGCTCGTCAGGCGGGAAAAGGGGACTCCCCAAGGGTCTGCTATTTCACCGTTGTTGTCGAATCTGTTCATGCACTACGCCTTTGACGCGTGGTTGGTCCGGGAGTACCCGGCGATCAGATTCGAGCGGTACGGCGACGATGCTGTGGTGCACTGAGGTCTTCTCGGCAACGTGACGGTTGCGGTGCGTGACCGCGTGCGGGGTGAGCCGGACCGCGTCGAGTGCCCCGCCGTCAGATATGGGTGAAGCCCCTGGTAAGAACAGGTCTGCGAAAATCAAGTTCCGTACGGCCAGAGGCTTCACACGTTGACCAGTATCACCTACACCGCCGTGCTCGATGTCGGCAGGGAGACCGCCGAGACCCTGGCCCGGCTCCTGCGCGAGCACCGCGACCGGCTCGGCACCCGCAAGAACACCCGCGCCCTGGGCGTCTTCAAGCAGGGGATCCTCGTCCTGCGGTGGTTCGTCGACGGAACCCGGCTGGCCCAACTC
>NZ_BBNN01000055.1 GCF_000829695.1 Streptomyces sp. NBRC 110035
GCCCTTCTCCCGAGCCGCGACCAGGACGCCGTCCAGCACCCGCAGCCCGGCGTCAGCCTCCACCAGCCGATCCCGGAACTCCGACAGTACCGAGAAGTCGGACCCCGGATCGCCGAGCTGGAGGCCGAGCGCGTACTTGAAGTCGATCCTGGCCCGGACCGCTTCCGCGGCCTGCCGGTCGGTGAGCCCTTCGACGGACTGCAACACCGGTACCAGCGCGAGCCGACCCGGTGACCAGGCAGGCCTGCCCCGCGTCGGGAACAGGTCCACGGACTCCTCGTCCGTGAACAGTGACCCCGGTTCGTCCCGCACCCGGATCGCCGGACTCCCGTTCGGGAACGCGGCCCGCGCCACCCGCACCGTCTCCGCCGGGATCTCCCCAGACCCCTTCGGCTGCATCGACATCCGCACCCACCCCAAACGACAACGTCGGCCTTCAAGACCACAACCGGGTCTCGAAGGCCGACGTCACGCCAGGCCCCGGATCAACCGACAGCATCCCGTCTCAGGATCCGGGGCCCCGTACGGCGGGGATCAGCCCAGTTTCGGTGCCACCGGCACATTGCAGCGCAGAGTGAAGGAGTGCCCGGACGGATCGGCGTAGCCGCGTTCCTCCAAGGGGCCCGTGGCGTCCTTGGTCTCCACCGGGCGTCCGCCGAGGCCCACGATCCGGCGTTCCGCGGCGTCCAGGTCGTCGACCTCGAACTCCAGGTGCACCTGGAGCGAGTTCTCGGGGCGCGGCCAGCTCGGCGCAGTGGCGTTGGCGTCCCGGCGCAGTGCCAGCCGGAAACCGTCGGCGGCCCGGATCTCGACCCGGTTGGCGTTGGCGTTCGCCACCTCCGCAGCCAGCAACTCACGGTAGAACTCGGCGAGTTTCTCGGGCTCGGCGCAGTCGAGCACCACCACTCCCGCAGGCACGGTCGACATGTCTCCTCCACAGGGTCCGTCCACGGGTCGGGGCGGCTCCCCGGCCTGTACTGGGCGCCTTTCCCCGTTCCGGGGATTCAATCAGCGGCAAGTCCACTGACTTCTGCGGTGTTTGATGCGACATGTGCCTCAAGTGGCTTGTTGCATAACGGATATCACGACAACCAATCGGTGTAGATCATCTAGGATCTGGGCATCCTCGTTCCGCTTGCCGGTTCAACCTTCGTACCGTGTAGCCGAGTTCGAGGGTGCGGGCCGTCTCCGCGACGGCCCGCCCGCAGGGCGGGGGGACTCTGCGTTCCGTCTCCCGAAAGGAAGCACATGTCTCAGGACGTCCGGTTCGACCTCCCCTTCAACACCCCGGTCGGCGAGCATCTGGAGTACGCGCGGGCGCGTCATCTGCGCTGGGTGTGGGACATGGGGCTGGTGCGCAGCCGGGCCGGTTTCGACGAGTACCGCTCCTGGGACCTGCCGCAGGCCGCCGCCCGCACCTATCCGTACGCCTCGGCCGAGGACATGGTCGTCCTGATGAACTGGTTCTCACTGGCGTTCCTGTTCGACGACCAGTTCGACGCCGGGCGGCCGGACCGGGCGGACGTGATAGCCGACGTGGCGCGGGAGCTCATCGTCACCCCCCTGCGTCCGGCGGGGAGCACGCCCCGGATGGTCTGCCCGATCACGGTGGCCTGGGCGCAGGTCTGGGAGCGCCTCTCGCATGGCATGTCCCTGACTTGGCAGACCCGGTTCGCCGCGTCCTGGGGCCGGTTCCTGGTGGCCCACTGCGAGGAGGTCGACCTGGCGGCCCGCGGGCTCACCGGGACGCTCGGCCTCGACGAGTACGCCGTGTTCCGGCGCCGTACCGTCGGTATCCACCACAGCATCGACGCCGGTGAGCGCAGCCGCGGATTCGAGGTGCCCGCGCGGGTGATGGCCCACCCCCTGATGGAGCGGATGCGCGATCTGGCCGCTGACACCATCGGCTTCATGAACGACATCCACTCCTTCGAGCGGGAGCGGCGGCGCGGGGACGGCCACAACCTGATCGCGGTACTGCACCGGGAGCGCGGCTGCTCGTGGGAGGAGGCCGCGGCCGAGGCGTACCGCATGACGACCGCCTGCCTGGAGGAGTACCTGGAGCTGGAGGCACGGGTGCCCCGCATGTGCGACGAGCTCGGGCTCGACGCGGACGAGCGCGAGCGGGTGGACAAGGGCGTGCAGGCCATCCAGCACTGGATCGGGGGCAACTACGAGTGGGCTCTGACCAGCGGCCGGTACGCGGCGTCGAAGGAGGGCGCGGTGGCCAAGGCCGAGCAGGCGGGCCGCGGCTCGGTCGACGATCTGCTGACCGTGTGAGACGGCCGTGCCGCCCGGCCCCGCCTCGGGGCCGGGCGGCACGCCGGTCGCGGCGGCCGGTCACCATCGCCGCGGCGCCGCCCGGTGTCAGGTGGTGCCGAACTCGACCGGCAGACGGTCCAACCGGGTCTCCCAGGTGGAGGCGGTGGAGGACAGTTCGTCCGGCGGCACCGCAAGGCGCAGGTCCCGCAGCCGGTGCAGCAGCACGTCCACGGCGATCTCGATGATGGCCTGGCCGATGTTCTGGCCGGGGCATTCGTGCGGTCCCCCGCTGAACGCCAGGTGCGACTGGTTGCCCTGGACGGACACCCCGGTGTCCGGGCGGATCTCGGGGTCCTGGTTGCCCGCCGCGAGACCCAGGAGCAGCAGATCGCCCTCCCGCACCCGGTGCCCGCCGATCTCCAGGTCGCTGGTGGCGAACCGGCCCGGCAGTACCGCGAGCGGCGGGCTGTTCCACATGACCTCCTCGACCACCGCCGAGATGTTGAGCCGGCCGCTGATCAGCCCGGACAACCGCGCGGTGTCGGTGAGGACCAGCTGGAGCACCCGGGCGAGCAGGTTGCTGGTGGTGGTGTGCCCGGTGATCAGCACCAGGCGCAGATGGCTGACCACCTCGTCCTCGTCGAGCCCGGCGTGGTGGGCCAGCAGGGCGGTGGTGAGGTCGCTGCCGGGTTCGGACCGCTTGCGGACGACGAGCGCGCCGAGGATCTCCTGGATGCGTACGTCGTGCGTGAGGGCGTCCTCGCCGCCCTGGAGGACCTGGGCGCAGGATTCGACCAGATCGCGTCCCTCTGCCTCGGGCAGCCCCAGGACGCGGGTGATGACCAGCATCGGCAGGTACTCGGCGTAGTCGCTCACCAGGTCGGCGCGTCCGGTGTCCGCGAAGGCGTCGATCTCCTTGTTCGCGAAGTGCGTGGCGTGCCGGCGGATACCGCGGCCGGCGGCGGCCTGGAGCCCGTCGGTGACGGCTCCGCGCAGCCTGCGGTGCGGCTCGCCGTCCTGGGAGACGCAGTCTGGGCGCCAGCCGAGCATCGGGACGAGCGGTGAGGTGTCCGCGACGCGCCCCTCACGCCGGTCGCGCCAGATCCGGGCGTCCCGGGTGAACTGGCGGGGGTTGTCGAGGACCCGCCGGTTGTCCCGGTAGCCGAGCACCAGCCAGGCCGGCACGTCGCCCTCCAGGAGCACCGGCGCGACCGATCCGTGTTCCTTGCGCAGCCGCTCGTGGAGGCCGGCCGGGTCGGCGGCCAGGTCCGGCCCGTACAGCCGGGCGAGGTCAGCGCCGTGGTGGGCGACGGGGCAGCCTCGGGTGGCGCCGGGGTCATTCCCGGCCGGGTCGCTCACCGGGACTCCGCGGCCACGGCCGAGCGGTCCCGCAGATGGTGGATGAGGGTGACGAGCACGTCACGGCTGGCGGACCGGTCGCGTGCGTCGAAGGCCACGACCGGGATGTTCCCGGGAATGTCCAGGGCGTCCCGGATCTCGTCCACCGGATGGTCCTTGGAGTCGGGGAAGACGTTGAGGGCGATGACGAAGGGCACTTCCTGCCGTTCCATCTCCTCGATCGCGCGGAAGCTGGAGGCCAGCCTCCGGGTGTCGACCAGCACGACCGCGCCGAGCGCACCCTTGAACAGCCCGTTCCACAGGAACCAGAAGCGTTCCTGGCCGGGCGTGCCGAACAGGTACAGCACCAGGTTGTCGTTGATGCCGATCTTGCCGAAGTCCAGGCTGACGGTGGTCTCCGTCTTGTCGGCGACGCCCACGAGCCGGTCGACGTCGGCGCTGGCCTGGGTGAGGGTCTCCTCGGTGGTGAGCGGCTTGATGTCGCTGACCGACCGGACCATCGTGGTCTTCCCGGTACCGAACCCGCCGGCGATCATCACCTTCACCGAGCGGGTGTCCCCGGCCGTTTGCCGACCGGCCTGGTCAAAGCCTTTCAAGTCCACTGAGTACCTCCTCAAGGAGCGCGAGGTCGGGCCCGCGGCCGGCGTCGTGGGCCGGAACGGGGTCGCGGGCTTCGACGTGGCCTCCGTCCAGCAGGTCCGACAGCAGTACGGCGAGAATGTTGAACGGCAGCCCGAGGTGGGCGCCGAGTTCGGCCACGGAGAGCGGTTCACGGCAGCGCCGGACGATCTCCTCGTGCTCGTGCTGCATCCCCGGTAAGGGGGCCGAGCAGGAGACGACGAGGGTCGCCACGTCGAGACTCGACGCCGAACCGCCCGGTCCGCTGCGCCCCCCGGTGAGGACGTAGTAGCGCTCGAGACCGGACGGGTCCGACGGCCGTCGGGGAGCACTCATCCAGAGTGCTCCTCCAGGCGCACAGTGGTGCCGAGCAGCTCGCCCATTCTGCGGGCGAGGTCCCTCATCTGGTGTCCGAGCAGGCCTTGGTCCAGGCCCTCGCGGGCGAGGACGCCGAGGTAGGTTTCCACACCCGCACGGACCACGAACAGATGGCCGCCGTCCACCTCGATCATCGCCAGCCGCAGTTGCCCCGCGTGGGCGGGGAACTGTTCGGCGACCGGCTGGGCCAGTGCCTGCAGGCCGGCGACCACGGCCGCGAAGCGGTCCACGTCGTCGGGGTCCTCCGCCCCGAAGGAGGTGATGGCCTTGCCGTCGCTGGAGGCCACAAGGGCGAAGCGGATCTCCTGAATACTCTCGACGAGATCGCGGAGTGCCCAGCTCACGTCGTTTCCCTGGTGCGTCATGGGGTGTGGTCGCTCTCCTCGGTGCGGTACTTCGTGGACTCACGTCCTGTGGGGGTGTCACCGGCGGCCGCCTCGGGCGCCGCGCCGGTGTCGCGTTCTTCGGACCCATGTTCACCCGTGTCGCGGCCCGCCGTATCGCGCCCCGCGATGTCGCGGCCGGCGGTGGCGAAGGCGGCGAGTCCGGTGAAGGACGCGTCCGGGGGTACGGCGGTGACGGTGCTCCGGCCTCCGTGCCCGGCCCGTCCGGTCCGCGGTGGCTCGGCCTCGATCCGCCTGCTGCTGCGACGGCGGGGCAGTCCGCCGGGTGTGGTGTCCACCGCTCCGGCGGACTCGGGGAACGTGTCGGAGCCGGGTGCCTCGGCGGAGTCGGCCGGCCAGAGATCGGCCTCACCGTCGTCGGTGACCGCGGTCCACGGCAGAGCCGGTGCCCCGGCTCGGGTGCCCGCGGCAGGGGCGGGGGCGACGTCGGTGGCCGTGGGCAGCGGGCTGAAGTACGTGTGCGGTACGACGACCACCACCGAGGTGCCGAGCCAGGGCGAGTCGGCGAAGGTGACCCGGATGCCGTAGCGGCGGGCGAGGACGCCGACGACCCGCAGGCCGATGTTCGCGTCCTCGGTGATGCCGCCGATGCCCGCGCCGGGCGCGGTGCCCGCAAGGGCGTGCTCGGCCTCGCGCTTCTTCTCCTCGCTCAGGCCCTTGCCGGAGTCCTGGATCTCGATGCCGACGCCGTTCGGGACCTCCTTGCCGGAGACGACCACGGGCTCGGTGGGCGGTGAGTAGCGGGCCGCGTTGTCCAGCAGGTGAGCGAAGATCAGCGTGAGGTGGTCCACCAGGCCGCCGTCGACGCCGAGTTCGGGCAGCCGGCGCAGCTGGACGCGGTGGAAGTCCTTGATCCGGCCGATGCCGCCGCGCATCACGCTCAGCAGTCGCTGCGGCTCCTGCCACTGCCTGCCCGGCCGGTCCGAACCTCCGAGGACTCCGACACTGGCGGCGAGACAGTCGGCGGGGCCGATCTCCTGGTCGAGTTCCATCAGGGCCCGGGCGACGGCCGGGAGCCGGCCGTGCTCCCCCTGCATCTCGTGCAGTCGGCCACGGAGTTTGCTGGTCAGCACGTGGATGCGGTTGCCGATGCTGATGACGGCCTGCTCGGCGGAGGTGGAGCGGTCGAACTCCTCCTCGAGTGCCATCAGGGAGATCCGCAGGATTCTGCGCAGCTCTGTCTGGAGTTCCACACCGGCCGCGACGCACTGGGTGACGCTCGGCAGCAGGTCGTCGATGGCGTCGCCGGCGCGCAGCCGCTCGATCGCCTCGGGCAGCTGTGTGCCGGCGAGATGTGCCACCGCGGCGAGCTGGTGCGTCAGCCTCTCCTCCATGGCTTCGGCCTGCTCGACGAGCCGGGCCTCGTGGTGCCCTGCCTGCTCGGCGAGCCGGGCGTCGTGGCGCTCGGTCAGTTCGGTCAGCCGCGCCTCGAAGACCTGTTCCTGTTGCGCGAGTCGGCTCTCACAGGCCGTGTCCCGGTCGGCGAGAAGCCGTTCGTGCGCGGCCTTCTGCTCGGCGGACCTCTCCGCCTGGGCGGTGCGCTCGGCGGCGAAGTCCCTCTCCCGCCCCGCCGCCTGCTCCTGCCATTGCAGTGACTTCTGCGACTGCTCGACCTGCGCGGCACGGAGGGTCTCCTCGGTCCGGGACAGCCGGGTACGGGTGCGGAGCAGCAGCCGTACGCACAACACGCCGGTCGCGGTGGCGGCGGCGCCGGCGACGGCCACCGTTATCCGCTCCGAGCTCATGAACGTGGCGGCGATCGTCCCACTGCCCAGGCCCAGCGGCATCAGCCACCAGCTGTACCAGGCGACAGGAGGCCGCGCCGCCGGTGGCGGAGGGGCGAGTTCCATCTGCATCCTTCGAAGCAACACGATCAGACAGGGGGATGTGCAAGGGGATCGCACTCATGGGTACGTATCGCGAACCGACGCGGCGCGATCACTTCAACTCGCAGCGTTGACAAGGAGCTTATCGGTTCCAACCGCAAAAGGATCAAGTTCGGAAGGCGGCGGAAGTGAAGGTTCCGTCACGCCGGGGAGAAGATGCCGTATCGACAAGTGGCTTGATCTGGCTGGGCAGTTGACTACCCAGACAGATCCTGGCCGTCCGGAGCCGTGCCACGCCACAATGGACCGGCCGGAGCCGGAAGGACTCGGTCGCAATTCGAAGACATATGACGATCAAACATGCCCACATCCCGGCACCTGGGGGTAACTTGCAGGGCAGGGAACGGCGTTGGGGGCCGATCCGTGTACGAAGCAGGCTGGAGGCGATGGCGTGGTGCGGCACCAACCTGCACCGCCGACCCGGTTTCTCCGCGTCCGTCAGGACCGGGGGCACACGGTGCTGGATTTCCGCGGCGAGATCGACATCGTGGCGGAGGTGGAGGTCGGCCCCCACCTGGACGCGGCGACCTCGGCCCCGGAGTGCCGCGTCGTGATCGATCTGACCCGGGTGGAGTTCCTCGACGCCTCCGGTCTTCGCCTGCTCTACCGTGCCCGGCAGCGGGTCCTGGAGCAGCACGGCAGGCTGCACCTGGTGTGCACGGACGCGCTGACCCTGCGTGTGCTGCGGATCACCGGCCTGGCCCGGCTGCTGCCTCCGCGACCGACCCTGGACGCGGCCCTGGACCAGCCCGAGGCCACGCCGGGACCGGTATGACGAGCAGCGGGCGGCAGGGCAGCCGGTGCTGCGCGGCCGGCGGTGCGTCGAACAGGTCGCTGACGGACTCACCGTTGTGAATGCGCCGTACCGCCTCGGCGAGCGCCGGGGCGATGGACAGGACCCTCAGCTTGTCCGTGTGCTCCCCGGCGGGCACCGGGACCGTGTCGATGCACACGATCTCCAGTACGTCGGGCTGCTCGCTCAGCCGCTTGAGCGCCCCGGCCGCGAACAGGCCGTGGGTGCAGGCCACTCGGATCGAGCGAGGGCCCAGTTCCCTCAGCCGGTCGAGCAGTTCGAGCACCGTGCTGCCCTTGGCGATCTCGTCGTCCGGAACGACGACGTCCCGCCCGGCGATCTCACCGATGACGGAACTGATCCGCACCCGGTCGTCGGCGAACCGCTGCTTCGCCCCGGCCGCGACCTGCGCTCCGACGAGACGGGCGAACGCCGCCGCCTCCTTCGCGTTGCCCAGGTCGGGTGAGACGACGGTGGCGCGGCTGAGCTCGTACTGCCGGAAGTGCGAAGCGAGTTCACGCAGTGCGTGCAGATGGTCGACGGGCACCGAGAAGAACCCGCGCACCTGCGGCGCGTGCAGGGTCATCGCCAGGACACGGCTCGCTCCGGCCGCCACCAGGAGGTCCGCGACCAGTCGTCCGTTCATGGAGATGCGCGGCACGTCCTTCTTGTCGGAGCGGGCGTAGGAGTAGTGCGGCATCACGACGGTGATCCGGGAGGCGGACGCCCCACGGGCCGGGTCGCACATCAGGAGCAGTTCCACGAGGTGTTCCTGTACCGGTCTGACCAGCGGCTGCACCAGGAACACGTCGCGCTCGCGGCAGTTGGCCTGCAGTTGCACCTCCAGGGAGTCGTTGGCGAACCTGCTGCTCCGGACGGAGCTGAGCGGCACGCCGAGATGTGCACAGGCCTCCGCCGCCAGTTCCGGATGGGCGCTGCCGCTGAACACGGGGATGTCTCGCCCGGGTCGGCTCCTCGGATGATCATGTCGACCGGAAGGCTCATGCTACTGGCCCCGGGCCGCCGCGGGGCACCGTCCGGAGACCCCTTCGGCCATCGTTTCGACGACCCTTCCCATGCCTTCGGGCACTCCCGGCACACCGCGCGCCCCCACGTGCTCCGGCGGTGCCCTTCACCTCTCAACTCCCCTGCTTGTTCGGTGAAGTGAGGGGCATCCGGTCGGTAGGAAGGAGGGCCCTCACCATGACGACTCCCCTCAGGCGCATGCCGGGCTGGGCGAAGGCACTCACCGCGGTGGTGGTGGTGCTCGCCGTGCTCTTCGCGGGAATCCGGCTGAGCGTGCTGCCGGGTCTGAAGGACCTGTTCGGTACGGAGACCCACGACCGCTCCGGTCCCGCGCTGCTGGAGTCCATCCAGGACATCAGCCGGTACGACGCCGCGACCGGCAACTTCCAGGTCGTGGTTGACCTGGAGAAGGACACCAGGTTCCTGCCCGACGCGATCCGCGGCACCCGCACCCTGTACGTGGGCGCGGGCACCGTCGACGCCTATGTCGACCTAGGCAAGCTCGGCAAGGACGACGTGCAGGTCGATGAGGACCGTACGTCCGCCACCCTGCGGCTGCCGCACGCCCGCCTCGGCACTCCCGCGCTCGACCCGGAACGCTCCTACGCCGTCTCCAAGGAGCGCGGGCTGCTCGACCGTCTCGGCGACCTCTTCTCCGACAACCCCAACAGCGAACAGGCCGTGCAGAAGCTCGCGGTGCGGCACATCGGCGCCGCGGCGAAGGAGAGCGAACTGACCACCCGTGCCGAGAGCAACACCACGGGGATGCTCGAAGGCCTGCTGCGCTCCCTGGGGTTCACGAAGGTGGACGTCGCCTACGGCGACTGACCGGCAGGGGCGTCCACACCGGCCGGACGTGAAGACGGCGGCGCGGGGCAACCGGCCTGTCCCATACATGACAGCAGTCGACGAGCGGAGAACGAAATGGCCCGTACAGCCTCACGCACGCGCTTCGGACGGCGCAGGAAACCGGGCAGCCCCCCGGCCGAACGCGGCACCGGCGGCAGGAGCGAACGGCGTCCGCTCCCGCTGCCGGTCCGGCTGCTGGTGATGCTCTGCGCCTTCGCGTTCATGGTCGTCTTCGCGGTGGCGCTGGCCCGGGTCACCCTGCAGCCCTCACCCGCCTCCGAGGCGTTGATCCACACCAATCTGCGTCCCGGCCGTTCCCTGCAGGCCTATCTGGACCAGCCCGCGCTGCGCGACGCCGTCCGCCAGGTCGGCGGCAACCTCCTGCTGGGTGTGCCCTTCGGCATCCTCACGCCGATGCTGGCGCCGCGCACCCGCGGATTCATGCAGGTGCTGCTGCTGACCGGGACCGTGATGCTGTTGGTCGAGTTCGCGCAGGGCGCGCTGATCACCGGCCGCGCCTTCGACATCGACGACGTCATCCTGAACACCAGCGGGGCGCTGATCGGCTATCTCCTGCTGGGACGCCGGCTCGGCCGGGCCGTGCACGCACGCAGGCCGAGGGACAAGAGCGCTCCGAAGAGGAGGAACAGCAGCACCGAGCCGGCCACCGGACCGAAGAGCACGCCGAAGAGCAGGACACCGAGCAAGCTGCGGAGTCTCGTAAAGGACAGGGCCCGGACCAAGGCGGGGACCGACGCGAAGTCCAGGACAAGGACAAAGGCGCAGGCATGACCCGGGCGGCGCCGCCGGCTCAGCGACAGCCGGCGTCCGCCGCAACGTCCGGACGTCTACCGGCGCAGGGTCCAGGTGTACTTGTCCCCGCCGACCCAGCGGACCACGTCCGGGTCGTCGAGATCATGGACGGTGATCCCGAACGCGGCGGCGGCCAGCAGCACGTCGGTGATGGTCCTGGCCTCGCCGATCACCTCTCCGTCGATCTCCACGATCCGGAACGGCGGCGTACCGGGCTGTACACCGAGCACCATGATCCGTGGATGGGCCATGTACGGGCTCACGCTTTCGGTCATGCATACGAGCGTAGAACGCAAACCGGACAAGCGCGGGTCACGCGCGGAGACACGGGACGCCGGGACAGTTCGGCCGGCGGGTCCTCGCGGGCGCCGTACCCGGGAGCACGTGGCGGCAGAGGCCTGTGGTGACGACGCACGCCGGTGGGTGAATCCGCACGCTGGTGGGCGACTGCTGCGGCAAGGCCTCGTCCGGTTGCTCTGCGAACCGTCGTGTCGCAGTGAAGCCGGCGCTCCGAGCCCCGTCGACGCTCAGCCCACGGTCAGGGCCGGTCTCCAGGAGCAGCACGACCTCGTGAGCGGGCAGTCCATGACGCGCACCCGCCACGGGGCCTCCCGGCTGCCCGGGCACACCGGCGGTCTCACCACCGGACACCGGACCCCCGTACGACGGCGACCGGACAGTGGGCGTGCTGCAGCAGGGCCTGGCTGACCGATCCGAGCAGCAAGCCGGCGAATCCGCCGCGGCCCCGGGCGCCGAGAACGAGCAGTCCGGCGTCCCTGCTCGCCTCGATGAGCGCCTCCCGTGCACCGCCCCGCACCACCTTGTGCTCGACCGTGACGCCCGGATACCTCTCACCGCGACCCGAGAGGGCCTCTGTCACCAGCCGCTCCTCGCTGTCCTCCAGCTCGCCCGGCGGGTTCGTGTACGGCATCGATTCGTCCTGCAGTGCGGGCAAGGACGCGTTCCACAGGGTCCAGGCGTGCAGTGCCGTCAGCGGCGCTCCCCGCAGCGCGGCTTCCGCGAAGGCGAACTCGACCGCCGCGTCGCCTGCCGGCGAGCCGTCGACGCCCACGAGGACCCGGCGGGCGGGACGCGGCTGCTCCCGCACCACCAGGACCGGGCAGCGGCTGTGCGTGGCCAGATGCACCGCCGTCGACCCCGCCAGCAACCCCACGAATCCCCCCAGCCCCCGGCTGCCGACCACGACCAGCGCGGCCTCGCGGGACTGGGCCTCCAGCACCGTCAGCGGCTCCCCCGTGACCACGGCATGGGTGACCTCCACCTCCGGCTCGGCGGAACGCGCACGCTCCACCGCCTCGGCCACCGTCCAGCCGACCAGGTCGCGCGGCCCGCCCTCGGCCGGGCCCAGCGGCGACGGACCGGGCCCGAACGGCGCATGCATCATCGGCCAGACAAACGCGTGCACCACCTTCAGCCCGCGCCCACGCAAACGCGCTTCACGAGCCGCGAGATCGACCGCTTCCAGACTCGGCGCCGAACCATCCACACCCACCACGACAGGCGCACTCACGGCGGACCTCCGATCCCCACACATCGCGCACGACAGGCGGCAGTCGCGGCCGGCAGCCCTTCCGCCCTCTCACCACATTTGCTCAGACTCGCTCGTCACGCCAACGCTGCGCCATGTCCACCGGGCCCGCGGGACCGGTGACGGCGGCACGCCTTGGGCACCGCACGGCGCGAGGAGACCCGCCGTGCCCACTCCCCGGCAGCTCAGGGCGGCCATGCGCAGATGCCGGATGTGCTGCGGCAGGTGCGGAGGACGTGGAGGGACGGCGACCGGGCAGGCCGTCTCACGGGCGGGGGCGGTCCGCCGGATCGCCCGGCCGGCTTCGACGAGACCGAGCAGCCCGCGCCGGAACCCGGCCGGGTGGCCACCGGGCCCCGAAGTCTCGTTGGAGTCCGTGGAGCATCACCTGTCCAGCAAGGTGGCTCCACCGGACCCGGAGCACATCGGAGCCTCCATCGGCCCTAGAGCGGTTCAGCCGGAACGGCGCCTCCGTTCGCCCACCACGTCGTGTCGGCAGGCACACCGGCGAGCGGGCCGGGCGAGTGACGCACATCACTGCAAATCCGGAGCAAAGGGGCGGGACACCTGGAACACATCGGGGCCGGCCTCCGTTGAAGAGGACGTGGGTGCGGAAGAAATCGTGCCCCCGGGCCACGTCTTCCGCCCACGGGAACGACCGCCCGGCTGAAGCCCTGTGGAGCCTTCGCCACGAGGCGACCGCCTTCCGTACCCGCCATCGAGCCGCCCCGACCGCGATTCCCCCGTCGCGGTCGGGGCTTTCCCTGTGCCCGCTACGCGGAGGGCTCGTCCGGTACCGGCTGGTCGGGGTCGGCGGAGGCCGAGTGCGGCGCGCCCCGCCGGCCGGTCCCGGCCTCGTCCGTATCAGGGACGTCGGGTCGGCTCTCACCGGAATCGTCCCCGGTCTCCTCCGACGCGTCCTCGTCGACGCCCGGGGCGACCTCCCACGGGTCCTCGCCCTCGCCCACCTGCTGGTCGGGCAGGTCCCGGGGGACGCCCTGGCCGTTCTCCCCCGGCCCTTCGTGGCGGTGGTCGGTCACGGCACGCTCCCTTCTTCCCTGCTCACTACGTTCGTACGCGTGTCCCGCCGGGTACCGCCGCGGCACCCGGCGAAACGCTCAGTGCGGCGTCCGTTCCCGCAGGGCTCTGCGCCAGGCGGGGGGCGGGGACTGCGGGTCCGGATCGGGGCGGCGTCCACCGCGGGCGAAGAAGTCGGCGAGCGGCAGGATCGCGGCACCGACGGTGACGGCGTCGGGGCCGAGGCTGCCCAGCTCGATCGTCACGTTCCCGGCGGGATGGCGCAGCGCGTACGACAGGGCGTGCCTGCGGACGGCCGGCAGGAAGCGGGAGCCGAGCTGGAGGCCGGCCCAGCCGCCCACGAGAATGCGTTCGGGCTGGAAGAGGTTGATCAGGTCGGACAGGCCGGCGCCCAGGTACTCGGCGGTCTCCTCCAGCACACCGAGCGCGACCGGGTCCGCGGTGGTGCCGTCGGGAGGGTAGGCGGCTGCGAGCATCGCGGTCAGCGCCGTCTCCTCGTCGGCGCCACCGGGAACCGGACCGCCCTCCTCCCGCCACCGGGCGAGCAGCGACTCGGCGCCCGCGTAGGCCTCCAGGCAGCCGAGCGCACCGCAGCGGCAGCGCCGTCCGCGGACCCGTACGGTCAGGTGCCCCCACTCGACCGCGCGGCCGTGCTCCGCCTCCGGAGTGACGAGGCAGGCACCGACACCGGAACCGAAGAGCACGACGAGGGCGTTGCGCGCCCCGCGTCCCGCCCCGAACCACATCTCGGCCTGGCCGAGGGTCCTGGCTCCGTTGTCGATGAAGTAGGGGACGCTGTCGGGCAGGGGGGAGCCGCCGCGCAGCAGGGACTCCAGCTCGACGGCGTCCCATCCGATGGTCTGCCCGTGCACGACGGCGCCCCGGTCCGGGGTGCGCTCGACGATGCCGGGGACGCCTATGCCGACACCGAGCAGCCGCTCGGGGGCGAGACCGGCGGCGGCGAGCACCTCGGCGATTCCGGCACGGATGTGGTCGACGATGACGTCGACCTCGTAGCGCTGCTGCTCCAGCGGGCGCTCGGCGCGGGCGAGTTCGGTGAGGGTCAGATCGAACAGTTCGACGCGGACCCGGGTCTCGCCGACGTCGACGCCGATCATGTGGCCGCTGACCGGCGCCACCCGCAGCAGGGTGCGCGGACGGCCGCCGTCGGAGTCGACACTGCCGGCCTCCTCGACCAGGCCGTCACCCATCAGGTCGGCGACGACATTGCTCACCGAGCCGGAGCTGAGCCCGGTCGCCGGGCCGAGTTCGAAGCGGCTGAGCGGTCCGTCGAAGTAGAGCCTCTGCAGCACGGCCGTACGGTTGGCCCGCCTGAGGTCGCGTACCGTGCGCCCGTTCCGCCCCGTCATCCGGCCACTCCTCCCGAGCCCCTGCCCGACCCGCAACATACCGCCGGGAGCCACCCCGGCGCGACTTCCCCGCACCCTTATTCAATGGGGTGAACTAAAGCCGGGACGGTCCGGGACGGCCGGTGCCCGACCGGACCGTCCCGGCGCTCCCGGGAAAACGGTTGGCTCGGGCACCTTTCGATTCCTTACCGTGGGACGGAAACCCGGGTCCTCCCGGTTTCGCAGGCCGCACCAGCAGAACGCCGGAGACCCCCCATGAAATCACTCACCGAACAGGACATCCGCGGTTCCTTCGTCAATTGCTCGAAGGGTGAGGCCAAGCGCCTGTTCGTGCCCCGCGACCTCGGGGAGCTCGCCTGGGACGATCTGGACTTCCTCGGCTGGCGGGATCCGGGGGCGCCCGACCGCAGTTACCTGGTCACCGAGCGCGCGGACCAGGGACGTCCGGTCGGGGTGGCGCTGCGGTTCCAGCCCGCGCGGCGCGGCTTCCTGCACCGCAGCATGTGCTCGCTGTGCCTGACCACCCATCCGCGCGGAGGCGTCTCCCTGATGACCGCGCGGAGGGCGGGCGCCGCCGGGCGCGAGGGCAACTCGGTGGGTGCCTACATGTGCACCGACCTCGCCTGTTCCCTCTATCTGCGCGACAGGAAGGTGCCGGATTCGGGGATGCGGATCGAGGAGTCCCTCACCCTGGAGGAGCAGATCGCCCGCACCCTGGGGAATCTGTACGGCTTCCTCGACAAGGTGTGACGTCCCGGCGGCGCCGGCGTGCCGTCGGTCCGTGAACGTCCCTCCGGGGACGTCTGCGGGTGCGTCCCCGGGCATCGTCGTTTCCCCCGGGTGGCCGTGGTACCCGCCGAAGACGTTCGGCACTTCCGGTGAGAGGGAAGCGTCGAAGGATGCGAGTGGTACGTGAGTGGACGGCACGGGTCAGAGAGTTCGTCAGGCAGCGCCGGGATCCGGTGGCCGTGCAGACGACCCGCTCGGCGGCCGCGGCGACGGTCGCGTACGTCATCGCACTGCGGCTCAGTCCGGAGGCCGCCCCGCTCACGGCGCCACTGACGGCGCTGCTCGTCGTCCAGGTCACGCTGTACTCCACGCTCACCACCGGCTTCCGCCGGGTGAACGCGGTGGTGGCCGGGGTGGTCGTCGCCATCCTCTTCAGTCTTCTGGTGGGCCTGACCTGGTGGAGTCTGGGCCTGCTGATCCTGGCGTCGCTGATCGTCGGACGGATCGTGCGCGTGCACGAGTTCGTTCCCGAGGTGGCGATCAGCGCGATGCTGGTGCTCGGTGTGACGTCGGTCGGGGACATGGCGTGGGCGCGCATCCTGGAGACAGTGATCGGCGCCGTCGTCGGACTCTCCTTCAACCTGCTCCTGGCCCCGCCGGTATGGGTGGAGGAGGCCGGTGAGTCGATCGAGGGGCTGGCCCGGCGGGTGCGGCAGCTGATGCTGCGCCTGGGCGAGCAGGCCGCCGCGCGCACGCCCCACCACGAAGCGGCGGCCCGGCTGCACGAGGCCCGCCGGCTCGATCACGACATCTCCGAGGTGGACGCGGACCTCCGGCAGGCCGAGGACAGCCTGCGGCTCAACCCGCGGGTTCGCGAGGGCCTGCTGAACCGGATCGTGCTGCGCACCGGACTGGACACCCTCGAGATCTGCACGGTCGTGCTGCGGGTGCTCGCGCGCACCCTCACCGACCTCGCGAAGGAACGCGAGCCGGGCCCACTGTTCCAGCCGGAGACGGGCGCCCTCGTCGAGCAGCTGCTGTCCGAGACCTCCGACGCGGTGGTCAGCTTCGCGGTGCTGGTCACGTCGAGCGTCAGTGAGAGCGCGGAGTCCGCGGAGGACCGGCTCATCGCCGAACTGCGGCAGGCCGCCACCACCCGCCACCGGCTGGCCCGGATGCTGCTGGAGGACGTGCGCGCGGACTCCCGGCAGTGGCAGCTGTACGGCGCGCTGCTGGCCGAGGCGGACCGCATCCTGGACGAGATGGACACCGAGCACCGTTCGCACCGGCTGATGGAGGAGCTGGACCGGCACACGCGTGAACAGCGGGAGCGCCTGCCGCGGATCACCCGGACGCGGGACCGGCTGCGCGTTCCCGGCCTGCCGCGCCGGAACCGCCGGGGCGGCTTCGGGCGTTCTCAGTGAGGGAAGCCGGCGGCGGACGGGTACGCCGTGGGCACGAGCACACGAAGGGGGCGCGCGGATGACCGACACCGGCGTACGGATCGACGGGAACACCTTGCGGCTGCCGGGCGGGGCGGCGGTGCGGTTCGTCCGTACGCTGCGGCTGCCCGAGACGGGGACGCACGCCCTGCCGCCGGGTCTGGGCGAGTTCCCGGTGCGGCGGGTCGCGGACTACGCGGACTCGGTGCCCGGGGCCTGGCGGGCGCGCGGCGGTGTGATGCTGCCGGTGTATCTGCGCGAGGCGATGTGGCTGAGCTTCGCGGGGACGAGTGAACCGGCCGCGCTGCAGGTGGGGGTCGGCAAGGTGTGCGCGGTCTCGGGACGCCCGTGGAGCGACCGCCTGGCCCGCTCGCCGCAGAACTACGTGGTGGTGCCCCGTCAGCGCTGGCTGGACGGGATCAACTCCGGCAAGGGCACGGTCCGCCAGTTCGTGGCCGTGCCGCTGGGCCTGGGCGCGACGGTGGAGGGGCAGGTCACGGGCGAGGAGGTGTGGGGCGGCGTCCAGCTGCAGTCCTTCGCGCTGAACGCGGACGCGCTGGCCCGGTGGCGCCGGGCGGAGCAGGAGCGGCTGGAGCGGCAGCGGGCGGAGCAGGCGGCCCGGCCGCCGGCCCACAGCGGGGGGTACGGTGTCGCGCGCGCCGCGGCGGCGCCCGCCCCGGGCGGGGCCCCCGCGGCGTTCCGCGGCGCGCCCCGGCCCGCCGCGGCGATGGGTCTCGGGGCAGGCGGCTCCCTGCGCCAGGAGGTCCACCAGGACGAACGGCCGCTGACGGACTGGTCCGAGCAGCCCTCGGGGCGCGTGTTCGTCCACCTGGTGACGCCTCCCGAGTGGCGGCGCATCACGGGCGGGGCCCCGCCTCCGTCCCCGGTGGACCGGGCCGCCTACACCCGGGCGGGACTTCCCTGGTTCGACTACTACGACCAGGACGCGCAGGACCTGGAGCCGGCCGGCCCGCTCCAGTCGGTGAAGCCGGTCGGCGACTGGCTCGGGGACGACCACGAGCCCTGGCAGCCCCCGTCGCCGCACCAGGTGAAGCAGCTCGGGGACGCGCCGGGCCAGCCGGTGAAGGACGGTGACTGGTAGCCGGAGGGCGTTGCGGGCAGGGGGCGGGGCGGTCGGTTGTCGCGGCGGCCGTTCAGCCGTCGCCGTCGGCGCGTTGCCGTTGCAGCGGGCGGGGGCAGGTGACGGCGCTCGCCCGGGAGAGGAGGACGTGCATGCGTTCGGTGAGCTGGCCGAGGTCGTCGGCGGGCCGGTGGAACGGGAGCCGTACGTCGCCGCCCGCGCGGACGCGTTCGATGCGCAGCGTGAGCCCATGGCGGTCGACGGCGAGCGGCTGGACGCGGACCACGCCGTGCAGGCCGTCCGGGTCGACCAGGCGGGTCAGCCGCTCGACCGCGTCGCCGTGGCAGTCGGCGAGGTGGGTCAGCAGCCGGGCCTCGGCCGTGGCCAGCGGGTCGGGTCGCGCCGCGGCGAACTCGCCCGGATCGACGACGACGGCTCCGGACTCCCGTCGCAGTACCACCCGGGTGGGAGAAAAGGCGAGGTGGCCGTCCTCGACGGCGAACCAGCCGGCGAGCCACAACCGGGCACGCACCCTCTTGCGCACCGGGACGGGTGCGACGTCCGCGAACTCCAGTACGGCGGACGGCTCGCCGCGGGGGGCACAGACCGCGGCGGTGAGCAGCGCGCCGTCCTCGGGCACGTGCAGCAGGATGCGGCCGTCGTCGGTCACGCTGTGCGCGCCGAACAGCTCCTCGCGCGAGCCTTCCGCGGTCACCGCGCAGGACCATGCGGTGGCGAGCACGGAGCGGGCCCGCTCCGCCGCGCCGGGTTCGGCCGTCCAGCCGTGCGTGTCGTCACCCATCCTCGAACCTCCTATTAGGTAAGCCTTGCCTAACTTATCGAAGATCGAGGCGCACGCCAAGCGGATCGCGCGATCCCGGTGCGACCTTCGCACGGCCTTCGCGCGGCCTTCGCACGGCCTTCGCGCGGCCTTCGCGCGGCCTTCGCGCGGCCTGCAGAGGACGACAAGAGCCGGCTCACCCTGATTCACGCGATCACCCCGGAGACCCACAGGGCGACTTACCGGACAGAACTCCCTCCAGCGGCGCGGGGAGCCGGCGACCGGAGCCCGCCGACGAGGTCGTCCACGCGAATTCCGCAGGAGGCGGCCCTCCACCAGGAGGATCAGATCGGGACCAAGACCGAGGAACCTGCTCTTATCGCTCTTTCGGGACGCGAGCACGCCGAGCAGGGCGTGTGCGCACAGGTCGCGCACCTGCTCCCGGCTCGGTTCGCAGTCGCGCAGCCACTCCAGGCAGACCGCGATGGTGAAGGCCAGCCAGCCGCGCACGGCGAGGCGGGCGTCGGGCCGTCGTCCGAGCACCGGACCGAACTCGGGGTCCCCCGCGAGCGCCGTCAGGATCTGCTGCTCCTGCGCGGCCAGAGCCCGCCGATGGACCCCACGCACCCCCCATCGGCCGGCAGTTCGCGCCGCACGAGGCGACGCTGGTGCTCGGGCTCCTGCTGCGCCACTACGCACTGCGGCCCGATCCGGCCTACCGGCTGCGCGTGACCGAACGTCTCACCCTGATGCCGGAAGGGCTGCGGCTCCGCCCTGAGCGCCGGACGACGGCGGCACCGGCCGGGCCGGGGGCGCCCGGGGCGTCGTACCCCCGGGCGCCGGCGGCATCCGCTGCCCGGCCGGGGCAGCCGTGTCGTGCGACCCGTCGGTCCGGTACCGGACTCCCGCCGCCCCGCACGCGGCGCGCGGGACGTCCCGGTACGCCGGAGCAGCCGGGGACGGCCAAGTCCCCCCGGCCCGCCAGGACATCCGACGTGCCCGCGCCGACCGGTGCCCCGCCGACCCGGTGTCAGGCTGTCGCCGTCCAGTGCGCGGGGCGGGTGACCGACCCCGGCAGCGTGGTGCCGGCGCTTCCCCGGGCCGCGTTCAGCTGTGGCTGCGTGAGGAAGAACGCCCCGGTGAGATCGGCGTCCGTGAGGTCGGTGTCGCGCAGGTCGGCGCCGATCAGGTCCGCGCCCCGCAGATCGGCGCCGGTGAGGTCGGCGGCGATGAGGTAGGCGCCGCGCAGACTCACTCCGCGCAGGTCGGCCCCCTTGAGGCGGGCGCCCATCAGATCGGCGCCCCGGCGGTCCTTGCGGCGCCCGCGCACCCCGGACCGGGCCAGTTCGCTGGCCCTCAGCAGCAGCACGTTGACGTCCTGCCGGTGCGCACCCACGTCCAGCTCCGCCAGCTCCTGCGGAGTCCCCCGGGTGAGCCGCTCCGTCGTCTCCAGCGCACGGCGCAGGTCCGCGTGCAGGGGGCGGGCCGCGGGCAGGGTGAGCGCCTCGGTCAGGTACCACAGCAGTTCGTGCAGCTGCCGGACGACCGGGAAGACGTCGACCATGCGGCGGGCCCGCTCCGGTGGACCGGTGCGCCAGTCCTCTCCGCCGAAGGTGACCTGCGCGACCTTCTGCCCGGCGCCGAAGCAGTCGTACACCGTGCAGCCGCTGAACCCCTCCTGCCGCAACCGCGCGTGGATGCCGCAGCGGTGGTCCTCGCGCAGGTTCGGGCAGGGGCTGCCGGCCTGCTTGTCCACCGCGAAGGCGGCGGAGGCGGTGAACGGCAGGGTGACGCAGCACAGCCCGAAACACCGTGCGCAGTCACCGCGCAGCTCGGTAGGTCCGGTCCTCGGTTCCGACATGCGGTTCAGCATACGGAACGCGGGGCGGGTGCCCGCCCCGCGTTCGGGGAGTGCTTCCCGCCGGACCGTACCGTCGTCGTCAACGGGGGAACAGCTCGAAGGCGACCGCGGGCCGGTCACCGAACCGCCTGCCCGTCTCCTGGGCCTTGCCCGTCAGGAAACCGCGCACGTACTCCTCGGGGTCCTGGTCGGTCAGGGCCTCGATGTAGGCGCGGTGTTCCAGCAGCGAGAGCACCGCCCTGTCCAGGCCGTCCGTCGCGTCCACGGCGTGGGTGGGGGTGTCGGAACCCGCCACCGCGACCCAGCGCACCCCGTTCCAGGGTTCGAGGCCCTGTTCGGTCAGTTCCGGGAAGATCCAGCGGTTGCCGGCGTCGCCGGCCGCGTCGAGCACCGCGCGTCCGACGGCCACGTGGTCCGGGGTGTTCCAGAAGGTACCGCCCCAGGTGTCCCGGTGGTTCAGGGTGATCACCAGCTCGGGGCGGTGGCGGCGGACGGCGGCGGCGATGTCCCGGCGCAGAGCGGTGCCGTACTCGATGACGCCGTCCCGGTGGTCCAGGAACTCCACCGTGGACACACCGACCACGGCCGCGCTCGCCCGTTGCTCCCGCTCCCGGAGCGGGCCGCACCCGGCGGGCGCCAGGGTGTCGATGCCCGCCTCGCCACGGGTCGCCAGCACATAGGCGACCTCGCGGCCGGCGTCGGTCCAGGACGCGATCGCCGCGGAACAGCCGTACTCCAGGTCGTCGGGGTGGGCGACCACGGCCAGCGCGCGCTGCCAGTCGTCGGGCATGGGGGCAAGTTGAGTGGGTGTCACCTCGGTCATGCCCGCAGACTAGCCCCCACCACCGGCAGCGCACCGGGAATCCCGCGGCACACCCGGCGCACGGACCGTGCGGGGTGTGCCGGGCGTGCGGGCTCAGACCTCGTCGCGGGCCATTCCCAGCAGCCGGTCCAGTACCCGGGGGCCGCCCGCGCGGATGCCGTCGTGCTCGAACTCGTCGGTGACCCAGGTGCGCAGGCCGCGGATCGCCCGCGCGGTGCGCAGCGAGTGGGCCGTGTCGACGTACATGTCGTCGTGGTAGACGGCTGCCACGGCCGGGACCTCGTTGGCAGCGAGGCGGGCCGGGTCGTACAGGGGGGTCCAGTCGGTACGGTCGGCGAGCAGTTCGGCGGTCTCGCGCAGCGGGCGCAGGGCGGGGTCGCAGTCGAACATCCAGGGGTGCACGGACTCCCCGGTGAACAGCAGCGGCCCGTTGCCCGCGAGGGCCCTCGCCGCGTCGAACCGCGGGAACTCGGCCCGGACCCGTTCGGCCGACCAGGCGGTGGGCCGGGCGTCCTGGCCGTAGATCGGCTCGTGGACGAGTGCGTACAGGGGGTGGCCCGCGTACGAGAGCAGGCTCTGCGCCTGCTCCTGGAACGCGTCGGAGAGCGCCGGGCCCGCCGGGGTGGGGACGAAGGCGTCCTCCAGGAGGTGGTGCAGCTGGTGGCTGCCGTCGCCGCTGCCCAGCATGCGGCCCAGGGACTGGAACGCCTCGGCGGTGAGCCGGTAGCCGTTCGGGAGGACGACCTCGTGGTCGAGGAGGTGCTCGGCGATGCGACGGGCGCGTTCGACGTCCTGCGGATAGCGGGCGTAGTGGGCGGCGACCTTGCGCTCGATGCGCGGGTAGGCCGCCCGGTAGACGTCGTCGGCGTGGGCGTCCAGGGAAGGCAGGCCACCGGTGATCACGGCGGTCTCGAGGCCCTCGGGTGCCGTGGAGAGGTAGGCGACGGTGCAGAATCCACCGAAGCTCTGGCCGAGGACGGTCCAGGGGGCGCCGCCGGTGACCTGGGGGCGGATCGCCTCACAGTCGCGGACGATCGAGTCGGAGCGGAAGCGGGCGAGGTAGTCCGCTTGCTCGGCGGGGCCGCCGCGCAGCGGGAGCGTCTGCCGGTTGGCGGGGGTGGAGCTGCCGGTGCCGCGCTGGTCGAGCAGCAGGACGCGGTACTCCTTCAGGGCCCGGCCGAGCCAGGACGGCTTCCCGACGAATCGGTTCGCCCCGAATCCGGGGCCGCCCTGGAGGTACAGCAGCCACGGCAGGTCATGGCCCGCCCGGTCGCCGGCGACGACCTCACGTGCGTACAGCTCGACCGTCTCCCCCGAGGGCACGTCGTGGTCGAGGGGGACGGTGAAGCGGCGGTCGGTGAGGACGACGCCGGGCTGGCGGTAGCTGACGGTCAACGGGGCTCCCGGGGCGAACGGACGGACGGACCGCGGCCCAGTCCAGCACACGGCCGTCCGGCTGTCGGCGTCGGGGCCACGACATGCGTACAGGACCCGCGGGTCAGCGCGCCGACAGGCTGGAGCGCCGGACGACGAGTTCCGGGCGCAGCACGACCCTGCGGTGTTCGTGGGGTGCGGCCGCGGCCTGGGTCTGCGTCTCCTCGATCAGCAGTTCCGCCGCCAGCGCGCCCATGGTGACGGCGGGCTGGCGTACGGAGGTGAGGGGGACGGCCGCGGCGGCGGCGAACTCGATGTCGTCGTAGCCCACGATCGCCAGATCGTCCGGGACACCGACCCCGGCCGCGTACATCGCCTGGAGCACTCCGAGGGCGAGCAGGTCGTTGGCGCAGAAGACGGCGGTGGGGCGGTCGGCGAGCCCGAGCAGCCGCGCGCCCGCGTCCCGCCCGGCGGCGACGTCGAGCCGCTCGGTGGGCAGTTCGCGCAGGGCCTGTGGGCCGAGTCCGGCCTCGGCGAGAGCGTTCAGCGCGCCGGTGCGCCGGTCCCTGACCTGGTTCAGGCCGGGCGGCCCGCTGACGTAGGCGATGGACCGGTGACCCGCGTCGACGAGGTGCCGCACGGCCAGCGCGCCACCGGCGACGTCGTCCACGGAGACCGAGCACTCGGTGGTGCCCTCCGCGACCCGGTCGACCAGGACGAAGGGGATGCCGTGCCGGCGGAAGGCCTCGATGTTGCGGCCGGTGGCGTCGGCCGGGGTGAGCAGCACGCCCCGTACCCGCTGCTCGGCGAAGAGGGAGAGGTAGTCGGCCTCCTCGCCGGCGTTCTGTGCGCTGTTGCAGACCATCACGCCGAGGCCGGCCGCCCGCGCGGCGCGTTCGGCACCGCGCGCCACGTCGACGAAGAACGGGTTGCCCATGTCGAGGACGAGCAGGCCCATGATCCGGCTGCGGCCCGCGCGCAGCTGCCGTGCGGACTCGCTGCGGACGTAGCCGAGCCGGTCTATGGCGGACAGCACCCTGGTCCGGGTCTCGGCGGCGACCGTGTCCGGGCGGTTGATCACGTTGGAGACCGTGCCGACGGAGACTCCGGCGACGCGGGCGACGTCCTTGATACCCACCGACTGGGCCATCGGGCAGGGACCTCCGAGGAGACGAGGGTGAAAGGCGAGGGGGCGGCCGGTGGTCGTTCACATTACCGGCCCGGCCGCCCCGCGATCGGCGGTGGGCGGGATGTGTGGACGGGGCCGGTCGGGGGTCAGATGGGCAGCCGGAAGTCGGTGACGTGGAGTGCCGACGGGGTGGTGCCGCTGGAGCGCTCCTGGTACATGACCGAGAGCACGCCGTCCTGCGCCGGCCGGGTCTCGTCGATCAGGACCTCACCGAAGGCGTTCAGGCCTGCGCCGTCGTACAACAGGGTCCAGTCGGTGTGGTCCGAGGCCGCGGAGGCGCCGGCGATCCGGCCGTAGGGGAGGATCGCCGGCGTTGTCGTACCGGTCCAGGAGCAGCCGGGTGCGCTGGCTGGAGTTCGGGGGGACGGGGATCTCGGTCTTGCGCCAGGTGCCGGAGGCGGTGCGGCGGACGTGGAAGGCGCGGCCGTTCGCGGTGCGGTCGGCGACGTAGTCGGTGGTGCACTGGCCGAAGCGGCCGGGGACGTAGCTGATGATCGCGTGCGGCCGGCCGGCGGAGTCGGTGGACTGGCTCTCCTGGTTCATCAGGGAGTGATCCGGGTTCAGCGGGTCGACAACCAGGCCGGGGCCGGTGACCGAGACCCGATCGGCGGTGCCGGTGGTGGCGACGGCGGTGCCCGCGTCGTTGCGCCAGGTGCGGCCGCGGTCGTCGGAGTAGACGTAGCCGGTGTCGTGGTTGGTGATGCCGCCGGGGCTGCACACGACGGCTCCGTTCTGCTCCCGCCAGGTGAAGAAGGCGTGCAGGCGGCCTCTTCGGTCGTAGTCGATGCCGTGCAGGTACATGTTGCGGGCGGTGGAGGAGCCGTGCTCGCTGCGGTAGGTGCCGGTGGAGGCGGTCCACTCCCCCAGCACCGTCCAGCGGGTGCCGTCGTACTCGGCCAGCGCGTTGCGCCCGTTGCCCGAGACGCCGGCGCGGTAGCTGAGCTGGAGCCGGCCCTCGGGGGTGGAGACGAACTGCGGGTAGGTGAACTGCGGGGTGAGGGCGAGGCCGTCGAGCGTGGACTGCGGGGCGCCGAAACGGCTCGCGGTCCAGCTGGGACCGGAGGGGTCGTCCATGAGCCCGGCGGCGGACTTGACGTAGGTGAAGCCGTCGCTGTGGGAGTCCATGTGGAGGTGCAGGCGTCCGTCGGACCTCGAGACGCCCATGGAGATGACGTTGTGGGAGTCGTCGTAGCGGAGCGTGTGGCCGGTCCTGACGGTCTGCCAGGTGCTCGCGCCGAGGGTGCGGCGGCCGACGACGGCACTGCGGTCGGCGGTGTACCAGACGGCGTACTGGTGCCCCTTGTAGGTCAGCAGGCCGTTCTTCTGGAAGGAGTTGTTGTTGACCAGGCCGTCGTAGGACACGAAGTAGACGGCCCGGGCGTCGGGGGTGGTGCGGCCGGCCGGGGTGACCGACGGGCCGGGGGCGGCGGGCCCGCCGAGGGCGGGTCCGGTCACCGTGCCGAGTACGGCTCCGGCCAGCAGGGTGCGTCGTCTCATCTCGGGGCTCCTCGGGTGGGGTCCGTGGTCAGGCGAGGTGGAAGACTTCGGTGAGCGGTTTCATCGCCTCGTCCGGGCGGGCGCCGTCGAGGGTCCCGAAGAGGGGGGCCATCTCCGCCTGCCAGCGCGCGTTGACGTCGGTGGCCTCCATGGCGGAGCGGGCGGCCTCGAAGTCCGGGGTCTCGAGGTAGCCGACGAGCAGGCCGTCGTCGCGCAGGAAGAGGGAGTAGTTGTGCCAGCCGGTGGCCGAGAGCGCCTCGCGCATCTCGGGCCACACGGCGGCGTGGCGTTCGCGGTACTCGGCGATCCGGTCCTGGCGGACCTTGAGCAGGAAACAGACGCGCTGCATGAAGTACCGCTCCTCAGATACGAGTTGATGAGACTACGAGCTGACGGAAGATCAGAAGTCGAACTGGTCGATGTTCCCGGCGTTGAAGACGGTGGGCTTGCCGAGGTTGATCACGCCGTCCTTGCCGATGGTGTACTCGCCCATCGCGCCGGCTTCGAAGGTCTCGCCCTCCTTGCCGGTGATCTGGCCGGAGGACAGGGCGACGGCGGTGCGCGCGGCGAGTTCGCCGAGCTTGGCCGGGTCCCACAGCTCGAACGCCTCGACGGTGCCGTTCTTGACGTACTTGCGCATGTCGTTGGGGGTGCCGAGGCCGGTCAGCCTGACCTTGCCCTTGTACTTGGAGCCGGACAGGTACTGGGCGGCCGCCTTGATGCCGACCGTGGTCGGAGAGATGATCCCCTTCAGGTTCGGGTACTCCTGGAGCAGGCCCTGGGTCTGCTGGAAGGACTGCTGGGCGTCGTCGTTGCCGTAGGCGACCTTGACCAGCTTGATGTCCTTGTACTTGGGGTCCTTCAGTTCGTCCTTCATGAACTCGATCCAGGCGTTCTGGTTCGTCGCGGTCTGTGCGGCGGACAGGATCGCGATCTCGCCCTTGTAGTCGATCTGTTCGGCGAGCAGTTGGACCTCGGTGCGGCCCAGGTCCTCGCCGCTGGCCTGCGAGACGAAGGCGTTGCGGCAGTCGGCCGTGGTGTCGGAGTCGTAGGTGACGACCTTGATGCCGTTCTTCATGGCCTGCTTGAGCGCCGTGCACAGCGCTCCGGGGTCCTGCGCGGAGACGGCCATGGCGTCGACCTGCTGCTGGGTGAGCGTGTTGACGTAGGAGACCTGGCCGGCGGTGTCGGTCGCGCTGGAGGGACCGACCTCCTTGTAGCTGGAGCCGAGTTCCTTCAGCGCCTTCTCGCCGCCCTTGTCGGCGCTGGTGAAGTAGGGGTTGTTGACCTGCTTGGGCAGGAAGCCGACGGTCAGGCCCTTCTTGGTGGGCGCGTCGGGGTCGGCCTTGTCGGCCGTGGCCGCCGGACCACCGCCCTCGTTCCTGACGTCGTCCTTGGTGGTGCCGCCGCAGGCGGTGGCGGCCAGGGCGAGGGAGGTGACGGCGGCCAGGGCCGCACAGGTCCGGCGGAGGGAGGACTTGCGCATGGTGGGTTCCTTACGGGCGGGAAGGGCGGGCGACGTGGACGGGCGAGGAGGATTCACGGAGCCGGGGCGGGTGCCTCGGGCACCGGTGGCGGTGCGGCCCTGCGCCCGGCGCGCGCGGCGGAGATCTGGCGTGCGACGCGCGGGCCGAGCACGGAGACGACGAGCAGGACGCCGGTGACGACGATCTGCGACTGGGCGGAGACGTTGACGAGGCTCATGACGTTCTGCAGCGCGCCGAGCAGGAAGACGCCCGCGATCGCGCCGCCGAGGGTGCCCTTGCCGCCGTCGAAGTCGATACCGCCGAGCAGTACGGCGGCGACGACGGAGAGTTCGAGGCCGGTGGCGTTGTCGTAGCGGGCGCTGGCGTAGTGCAGGGCCCAGAAGACTCCGGTGAGGGAGGCCATCAGGCCGGTCAGGGTGAACAGGATCAGCTTCTGCCGCCTGACCCGGATGCCGGCGAAGCGCGCGGCCTCCTCGCTGGCGCCGATCGCGAACAGCGAGCGTCCGAACGGGGTGGCGTGCAGCGCGACCACGGCGATCGCGAGCAGCACCAGGAACGGCAGCAGCGCGTACGGGACGAAGGTGTCGCCGATGCGTCCGGCGGCGAAGTCCAGGTACTGCGCGGGGAAGTCGGTCACCGCGTCGGAGCCGAGCACGATCTGCGCGATGCCCCGGTAGGCGGCGAGGGTGCCGATGGTGACGGCGAGGGAGGGCAGTCCGAGCCGGGTGACGAGCAGGCCGTTGACCAGGCCGCAGACGACGCCGATGAGCAGGCAGACCGGGATGATCGCCTCGATGGTCATGCCCTGGTTCCACAGGGCGCCCATGACCGCCCCGGACAGGCCGGCGGTGGAGGCGACGGAGAGGTCGATCTCGCCGGAGACCACGAGCAGCGTCATGGGCAGGGCGATCAGCGCGATCGGCAGGGTGTTGCCGATCAGGAAGGACAGGTTGAGGGCGTTGCCGAAGCCGTCGACGGTGGCGAAGGACAGCAGCAGGACCACGACGAGCAGGGCGCCCACGACCGTGTCCCACCGCACGGAGGGGGACCGGCGGACGGCACGCGCGCGAGCGGAGTCAGCCATGGCGGGCGTTCCTCTTCTTCAGGGCGGTGGCCACGCGCAGGGCGACGATCCGGTCGACCGCGATGGCGAGGATGAGCAGGATGCCGTTGATGGCGAGCACCCAGACGGAGCTGACGCCGAGGGCGGGCAGGACGCTGTTGACGGAGGTCAGCAGCAGCGCGCCGAGGGCGGCGCCGTAGACGCTGCCGGAGCCTCCGGTGAAGACCACGCCGCCGACCACGACGGCGCTGACGACGGTGAGTTCGTAGCCGGTGCCGGTGCCGGAGTCGACGTTGCCGAACCGGGCGAGGTACAGCGCGCCCGCAAGGCCGGCGAGGGCGCCGCAGAAGGTGTAGGCGGCGAGGATCCGCTTGCGTACGGGGATGCCGGCGAGCCGGGCGGCCTCGGGGTTGGAGCCGAGTGCGTACAGCTCGCGTCCGCTGCCGAAGTGCTTGAGGTAGTACGCCGTGGCCGCGAGCACCGCGAGGGCGATGAGCGCCAGGTAGGGCACGGCCGAGATGCCGCCGGAGCCGAAGTCGACGAATCCGGCGGGGAGGTCGGCGGCGGTGATCTGGCGGGAGCCGACCCAGATGGAGTCGATGCCGCGGATGATGTAGAGGGTGCCGAGGGTGACGACGAGCGCGGGCACCTGGCCGAGGCTGACGAGCAGTCCGTTGAGCAGTCCGAAGCCGATGCCCAGCAGCACCGCCAGCGCGACGGCGACGACCGGGTTCCCGCCGCCCTGGAGGTGGATCCCGGCGGCGAAGGCGGAGATGCCGAGCGTGGAACCGACGGACAGGTCGACGTTGCGGGTGATGACGACGAGGGCCTGGCCGGTGGCGACCAGGACCAGGATGGTCGCGTTCAGCAGCAGGTCCTTGACGCCCTGTTCGGACAGGAACTCGCTGTTGCCGGCCTGGGTGACCGCGATCATCACCAGGAAGACGAGCAGGATGGCGAGTTCGCGCACCGTGAACACGCGGTCGACCAGCCGGGTGCCGTCGGCCTTCGGCACCTCGGCGACGGGGGCTTCTTCGGGAGCGGCAACCGTCATGCGGCGGCCCTCCCCGTGGCTGCGGCCATCACGGTTTCCTCGGTGGCGTCGGTGCGGGGGATCTCGGCGGTGAGGCGGCCCTCGTGCATCACCAGCACGCGGTCGGCCATGCCGAGGATCTCGGGCAGGTCGGAGGAGATCATCAGCACCGCGACGCCGTCGGCGGCGAGCTGGGAGAGCAGCCGGTGCACCTCGGCCTTGGTGCCGACGTCGATGCCCCGGGTCGGCTCGTCCACGATGAGTACCCTGGGGCCGGTGGCGAGCCACTTGGCGAGGACGACCTTCTGCTGGTTGCCGCCGGAGAGCGTGTTGACGGTGTCGGCGATCCGGGCGTACTTGACGTGCAGCTTGACGGCCCAGTCCAGGGAGCGGCTGCGTTCCGCGCCGCGGTCCATCAGGCCGGCACGGACGGTCGTACGCAGTCCGGTCAGGCCGATGTTGCGCTCGATGGACATGTCCATCACCAACCCCTGGGCGCGCCGGTCCTCGGGGACCAGGGCGAGGCCCGCGGCCATGGCGGTGGACGGGGCGCCGTTGGTGAGCGCACGTCCGTCGATCTCGACCTCGCCGGCGTCCCAGCGGTCGATGCCGAACACGGCGCGGGCCACCTCGGTGCGTCCGGCGCCCACGAGCCCGGCGAGGCCGACGATCTCGCCGCGGCGCACGTCGAAGGAGACGTCGGTGAAGACACCCTCGCGGGTCAGCCGGCGCACGCTCAGGGCGGTCTCGCCCGGTGTCACGTCCTGCTTGGGGTAGAGCTCCTCGAGGTCGCGGCCGACCATGCGGCGGACCAGGTCGTCCTCGGTCATGCCGTCCAGCGGCTCGCTGGAGATCCAGGCGCCGTCGCGGAGCGTGGTGACCCTCTGGCAGATCTCGAAGATCTCCTCCAGCCGGTGGGAGATGAACAGCACCGCGGCGCCCTGTTCGCGCAGGGTGCGCACGACGCCGAAGAGGCGGGCGACCTCGCTGCCGGTGAGGGCGGCGGTCGGCTCGTCCATGACCAGGACGCGGGCGTCGAAGGAGAGCGCCTTGGCGATCTCGACGATCTGCTGGTCGGCGATGGACAGGCCGCGGGCCGGGCGGTCGGGGTCGAGTTCGACGCCGAGCCGCCGCATCAGGGCGGCGGTCGCGGTGCGGGTGGCCTTGTGGTCGATCCGGCCGAGGGCACGCCGGGGCTGGCGGCCCATGTAGATGTTCTCGGCGATCGACAGGTCGGGGAAGAGCGTGGGCTCCTGGTAGATCACGGCGATCCCGGCGTCGCGGGCGTCGCCGGGCCCGTGGAAGAGGACGGGCGCGCCGTCGAGCAGCACGTGGCCGGCGTCCGGCCGGTGCACTCCGGCGAGCGTCTTGATGAGGGTCGACTTGCCGGCCCCGTTCTCCCCGGCGAGGGCGTGCACCTCGCCGGGGAACAGGTCCAGGGAGACGTCCCGCAGGGCGCGGACCGCGCCGAAGGACTTGGAGATGTCCCTCAGCGCGAGAACCGGGGCCGAACCCGTGTCGGACGGGTGGGTCATGAGGGCTCCTCGACGACGTCCGGCGGGGCGGCCCTCGCGGCGCCGTGAAAGGTTTCAACTGGATTGCCGGGACGTTAGGCGCGCGGCGCATGTCACGTCAATGGGTCCCGGTCGAAAAACTTTCGACAGCTTCAGGTCACACCCTGGTCACGGAGGACGGTCCCGGCCGAAGGGGTTGACACCCCTTCGAGGGCGCCATAACTTCCCCTTCTGAATCGTTTCACTCAACCTTTCAGGCAGCCGTTTTATTCAGTGGTCGATACGACCCGATGTCACAGGAGCCCTGACGTGACCGAGCTCGCCGCGGCGAAGGCCGCTCTCAAGACACAGGCCGTCGAGACGCCGTCGTGGGCGTACGGCAACTCGGGGACCCGCTTCAAGGTGTTCGCGCAGCAGGGTGTGCCCCGCACCCCGCAGGAGAAGCTGGACGACGCGGCCCAGGTGCACGCGTTCACGGGGGCCGCGCCCTCCGTCGCGCTGCACATCCCGTGGGACAAGGTCGACGACTACACCGCGCTGGCCAGGCACGCCGAGGACCGCGGTGTGCGGCTCGGCACGATCAATTCCAACACCTTCCAGGACGACGCCTACCGGCTCGGCAGCGTCTGCCACCCCGACGCGGCGGTCCGGCGCAAGGCCGTGGACCATCTCCTCGAATGCGTCGACATCATGGACGCGACCGGTTCGACGGACCTGAAGCTGTGGTTCGCCGACGGGACGAACTATCCCGGCCAGGACGACATCCGCGCCCGCCAGGACCGGCTCGCCGAAGCACTCGCCGAGGTGTACGAGCGGCTCGGCGAGGGCCAGCGGATGCTGCTGGAGTACAAGTTCTTCGAGCCGGCGTTCTACACGACGGACGTGCCGGACTGGGGCACCGCGTACGCGCACTGCCTGAAGCTCGGGCCGCAGGCCCAGGTCGTCGTCGACACGGGCCACCACGCGCCGGGCACCAACATCGAGTTCATCGTCGCGACGCTGCTGCGCGAGGAGCGGCTCGGCGGGTTCGACTTCAACTCGCGCTTCTACGCCGACGACGACCTGATGGTGGGCTCCGCCGACCCCTTCCAGCTGTTCCGGATCATGCACGAGGTCGTGCGCGGGGGCGGGTTCACCTCCGGGACCGCGTTCATGCTCGACCAGTGCCACAACATCGAGGCGAAGATCCCGGCGATCATCCGGTCCGTGATGAACGTGCAGGAGGCCACGGCGAAGGCGCTGCTCGTCGATGCGGGGGCGCTGGCCGCTGCGCAGGCCTCCGGCGACGTGCTGGGTGCCAACGCCGTGCTGATGGACGCGTACAACACGGATGTGCGGCCGTTGCTGCGTGAGGTGCGGGAAGAGACGGGGCTGGACCCCGACCCCATCGAGGCGTACCGGCGATCCGGGTGGGCCGAAAGAATTGTCGCGGAGCGGGTGGGCGGGGAGCAGGCGGGATGGGGGGCGTAGAGCCTCTGCCTGGTCCTGTGCGCCGCGGGCTGCCGGCTCCTCGTGGCTGATCGCGCAGTTCCCCGCGCCCCTGTGCGCGTTTCCCCACACCTCTCGGATTCAGACAAGGAATGACGTTCATGTCGAACCATCCCCGGGCCGACGCCCTCCTCGCCCGTTCCCACCGGCTCGGTGCCGATCCCCGGAACACCAACTACGCCGGCGGGAACACCTCCGCCAAGGGCACCGCCACCGACCCCGTGACCGGGGGTGATGTGGAGCTGATGTGGGTCAAGGGATCCGGTGGGGATCTCGGGACGCTGACCGGGGCGGGGCTCGCCGTGCTGCGGCTGGACCGGCTGCGGGCGCTGGCCGACGTCTACCCGGGCGTCGAACGCGAGGACGAGATGGTCGCCGCGTTCGACTACTGCCTGCACGGCAGGGGCGGTGCGGCCCCCTCGATCGACACCGCGATGCACGGACTGGTGAAGGCCCCGCACGTCGACCATCTGCACCCCGACTCCGGGATCGCGCTCGCCTGTGCGGCCGACGGGGAGAAGCTGACCGCCGAGTGCTTCGGCGACACCGTCGTGTGGGTGCCGTGGCGTCGGCCCGGTTTCCAGCTCGGCCTGGACATCGCCGCGGTGAAGGAGGCCAACCCGCAGGCCGTCGGCTGTGTCCTGGGCGGGCACGGGATCACCGCGTGGGGCGACACCTCCGAGGAGTGCGAGCGCAACTCGCTGCACATCATCCGCACCGCCGAGCGGTTCCTCGCCGAGCGGGGCAGGACGGAGCCGTTCGGGCCGGTGCTCGACGGGTACGAGCCGCTGCCCGAGGCCGGGCGCCGGGAGCGTGCGGCGGCTCTCGCGCCGTACGTGCGGGCCGTCGCCTCCCAGGACCGGGCGCAGGTCGGGCACTTCGACGACTCCGAAGCCGTCCTGGACTTCCTGTCCCGGGCCGAGCACCCGCGGCTGGCCGCGCTCGGCACCTCCTGCCCGGACCACTTCCTGCGCACCAAGGTCCGGCCGCTCGTCCTCGACCTGCCGCCGGCGGCCCCCGTGGACGAGGCCGTGGCCCGGCTGAAGGAACTGCACGCCGCCTACCGCGAGGAGTACGCCGCCTACTACGCGGCCCACGCCGTGCCCGACTCCCCCGCCATGCGCGGCGCCGACCCGGCGATCGTGCTGGTTCCCGGCGTGGGCATGTTCAGCTTCGGCAAGGACAAGCAGACCGCCCGGGTGGCCGGCGAGTTCTACCTCAACGCGGTCAACGTGATGCGCGGGGCGGAGGCGGTCTCGACGTACGCGCCGATCGAGGAGTCGGAGAAGTTCCGCATCGAGTACTGGGCCCTGGAGGAGGCGAAGCTCCGGCGGATGCCGGAGCCGAAGCCGCTCGCCACCCGGGTGGCGCTGGTGACCGGTGGCGGCAGCGGGATCGGGAAGGCGATCGCGCGGCGGCTGGCGGCGGAGGGCGCGTGTGTCGTCGTGGCGGACCTGAACGGGGACGACGCGGCCGCGGTCGCCGAGGAACTGGGCGGGCCGGACAAGGCTGTCGCCGTGACCGTGGACGTGACGTCGGAGGAGCAGATCACGGAGGCGATGCGGGCCGCGGTGCTCGCGTTCGGCGGGGTCGACCTGGTGGTGAACAACGCCGGGATCTCCCTGTCCAAGCCGCTGCTCGAGACGTCCGCGAAGGACTGGGACCTCCAGCACGACATCATGGCCCGCGGTTCCTTCCTCGTCTCCCGCGAGGCGGCCCGGGTGATGATCGCGCAGCAACTGGGCGGCGACATCGTCTACATCGCCTCCAAGAACGCGGTGTTCGCCGGTCCGAACAACATCGCCTACTCGGCCACCAAGGCCGACCAGGCCCATCAGGTGCGGCTTCTCGCAGCCGAGTTGGGTGAGCACGGCATCCGGGTCAACGGCGTCAACCCGGACGGCGTGGTGCGCGGCTCGGGCATCTTCGCGGGCGGGTGGGGGGCCAAGCGGGCGGCGGTGTACGGGGTCCCCGAGGAAAAGCTGGGCGAGTTCTACGCGCAGCGCACGCTGCTGAAGCGGGAGGTGCTGCCCGAGCATGTCGCAGCCGCCGTTTTCGCGCTGACCGGCGGTGACCTCACCCACACCACGGGCCTGCACGTCCCGGTCGACGCCGGCGTCGCCGCCGCGTTCCTGCGATGAGCGCGCAGGTGCGGCCGTACGCGGCGGTCGATCTCGGCGCCTCCAGCGGGCGTGTCATGGTCGGCCGCGTCGGCCCCGACACCCTGGAGCTGACCGAGGTCCACCGCTTTTCGAACCGGCCCGTGCGGGTGCCCGAGGGGCTGCGCTGGGACGTCCTCGGGCTGTACGCCGGAGTGCTGGAGGGGTTGCGGGCGGCGGGCGGCGGGCTCGCGTCCGTCGGCATCGACAGCTGGGCCGTGGACTACGGCCTGCTGGACGCGGACGGTGCGCTGCTGGGCAACCCGGTGCACTACCGCGACCCCCGCACGGAGGGGATCGCGGAGGAGGTGTGGGCGGCCCTGCCGGCCGGGGAGCTGTACGCGGCGACCGGTCTGCAGTACGCGCCGTTCAACACCCTCTACCAGCTGACGGCGGCCCGCTCCACCGCCCAACTCGCGCAGGCCCGACGCCTGCTGCTGATCCCGGACCTGCTGACGTACTGGCTCACCGGTACGCAGGGCACGGAGCTGACCAACGCCTCGACCACGCAGCTGATCGACCCGCGCACCCGCGGCTGGTCCCACCCGGTCGCACAGCGCCTGGGCATCGATCTCTCCCTCTTCGCGCCGCTGCGCCGGCCCGGCGATCCCGCCGGGGAGTTGCGGCCCGAGGTGCTGGAGGAGACCGGGCTGGCCGGGCCCGTGCCGGTGACGGCGGTCGGCTCGCACGACACGGCGTCCGCGGTGGCCGCCGTGCCCGCCACCGGTGAGCGGTTCGCGTACATCTGCACCGGCACCTGGTCGCTGGCCGGTCTCGAGCTGGACGCCCCGGTGCTGACCGAGGAGAGCCGCGCCGCCAACTTCACCAACGAGCTGGGGCTGGACGGCACGGTCCGGTACCTGCGCAACATCATGGGCCTGTGGCTGCTCCAGGAGTGCGTACGGGCCTGGGGCGAGCCGGACGCTCTGGGGTCGCTGCTGCGGGAGGCGGCCGGGGTGCCCGCGCTGCGGTCGGTGGTGGACGCCGGGGACGCGGTGTTCCTGGCACCGGGACGGATGCCGGAGCGGATCGCCGAGGCCTGCCGGCTCTCGGGCCAGCCGGTGCCCGGCTCCCCCGCCGAGATCACCCGCTGCATCCTCGACTCGCTCGCGCTCGCGCACCGCAGGGCCGTCGAGGACGCCCAGCGGCTCGCCGGGCGGTCGGTCGACGTGGTGCACATCGTGGGCGGCGGCACCCGCAACGCCCTGCTGTGCCAGCTGACCGCGGACGCCTGCGGGCTGCCGGTGGTGGCCGGCCCGACCGAGGCGGCCGCGCTGGGCAACGTCCTCGTGCAGGCCCGTGCGCACGGGCCGGCCGGCGACCTGGCCGGGATGCGGCGCCTGCTCACCCGTACCCAGTCGCCGACCCGGTACGAACCGCGCGGCGGCACGCGGCGGTGGAAGGCCGCGCAGGCCCGGCTCGCCCGGGGCTGACCCGAGCTCTCCCCCGGGCCGTGTCCGCGCACTACCCTGCATCCACTCGATGATCGATCCAGAAGGAGCCGCGATGCGTGTCGCCCTGTTCCTGACCTGCGTCAACGACACGCTCTATCCGGACACCGGGCGCGCCGTGGTGAAGCTGCTGACCAGACTCGGTGTCGAGGTCGACTTCCCGATGGCGCAGACCTGTTGCGGCCAGGCACACTACAACACCGGGTACCGGCACGAGGCCGAGCCGCTGGCGCGGCACTTCTGCGAGGTCTTCGGGGACTACGAGGCGATCGTGACGCCGTCCGGCTCCTGCGGGGCGATGGTGCGGGAGCTGTATCCGCGGATGGGCGAGCGGGCCCGCGCCCAGGGGCGCGGAGACGCCCTCGCGGCCGCCCTGGCACCGGTGGTGCCGAAGACGTACGAACTCACCGAGTTCCTGGTGGACGTGCTCGGGGTGACGGATGTCGGCGCGTACTACCCGCACACGGTGACCTACCATCCCACCTGTCACGGGCTGCGCTCGCTGGGGCTCGGCGACCGGCCCCGGCGGCTCCTGGAGGCAGTGGAAGGGCTGGAGCTGGTGGAACTGCCGGGGGCCGAGGAGTGCTGCGGCTTCGGCGGCACGTTCGCGCTGAAGAACTCCGACGTCTCCGCGGCGATGGGTGCCGACAAGGTGCGCAGCGCCGAGTCGACCGGCGCGGAGGTGCTGTGCGCGGCGGACAACTCCTGTCTGATGCACATCGGGGGGACGATGACCCGGCTGCGGACCGGCATGCGGCCGGTGCACATCGCGGAGATCCTGGCGGGCACAAAGGAGGAACCGGCGGCATGAGCGGCACGTTCGTAGGGATGCCGGCCTTCCCGAAGGCCGCGCGCGAGGCGGTGCACGACAAGACCCTGCGGGGCAATCTGCGACACGCCACGCACACCATCCGCGCCAAGCGCGCCCATGCCGTCGCGGAGGTCTCCGACTGGGCGGCGCTGCGCGAGGCCGGCAAGCGGATCAAGGACCACACCCTGCGCCACCTCGACGACTACCTGGTGAAGGCCGAGGGGGCGGTCACGGCGGCGGGCGGCACCGTGCACTGGGCGGCCGACGCCGACGAGGCCAACGCGATCGTGACCCGCCTGGTGCAGGAGACCGGCGAGCGCGAGGTCGTCAAGGTCAAGTCGATGGCCACCCAGGAGATCGGGCTCAACGAGGCCCTCGAGGCGGCGGGCATCCGCGCCTACGAGACCGATCTGGCCGAGCTGATCGTGCAGTTGGGCCGGGACCGTCCCTCGCACATCCTGGTCCCCGCGATCCACCGCAACCGCGGGGAGATCCGGGACGTCTTCGCCCGCGAGATGAGCGGCTGGGGCCGCCCGGCGCCCGAGGGTCTCACCGATACGCCCGCCGAACTGGCCGAGGCCGCGCGGCTGCACCTGCGGGAGAAGTTCCTGCGGGCCAAGGTGGGCGTCTCCGGGGCCAACTTCGTGGTCGCCGAGACCGGCACGCTGGTGGTGGTGGAGTCCGAGGGCAACGGACGGATGTGCCTGACCCTGCCCGAGACGCTGATCTCGGTCGTCGGCATCGAGAAGATCGTGCCGACCTGGCGGGACCTCGAGGTGTTCCTGCAGACGCTCCCGCGCTCCTCGACCGCCGAGCGGATGAACCCGTACACGTCCACCTGGACCGGCACCACCGACGCGGACGGCCCGCGCGCCTTCCATCTGGTCCTGCTGGACAACGGCCGCACCGACGCCCTCGCCGACGAGGTGGGCCGGCAGGCGCTGCGGTGCATCCGCTGCTCGGCCTGCCTCAACGTCTGCCCGGTCTACGAGCGGGCCGGCGGCCACGCCTACGGCTCGGTCTACCCGGGCCCGATCGGAGCCGTCCTCAGCCCTCAGCTGCGGGGCACGGCAAGCGAGATCGACGCGTCCCTGCCGTACGCCTCGTCGCTGTGCGGGGCCTGCTACGAGGTGTGCCCGGTCGCCATCGACATCCCCGAGGTGCTGGTCCACCTGCGGGAACGGATCGTGGAGGGCGGCCAGGTGGTCCGGGGCGGCAACAAGGTGGTGCTGCAGCCCGCGAAGGGCCACGCCGCCGAGCGCGCCGCGATGCGCGCGGCCCGCTGGGCGTTCTCGCACCCGGGCGCGCTGCGCACCGGCCAGCGCCTCGCCTCCCGCACCCGGCGCCTGCACCCGCGCACCCTGCCGGGCCCCGGCCGCGCGTGGAGCGGGACCCGGGATCTTCCCGCAGTGCCGGCGGAGCCCTTCCGCGACTGGTGGCAGCGCACACGCGGCGCCGGGGGTCCCCCCTCGTCGGACGCGGCCGGGACCCCGGTGAAGGACGAGGGCAGGACCAAGGGCGAGGACGGTGACCGGTGAGCAGCAGGGAACGGATCCTGGGCCGGGTGCGGCGCGCCCTCGCCGACGTCCCGCGCGCCGACGCCAGGCCGTACGAGGAGGCCGTCCCGCGCGATTACCTGCGCGAGCACGGTGACCGCACCCCGGCCCGGACGCTGGATCTCCTCGCCGAGAACCTCGCCGACTACCGGGCGGTCGTCCACCGCACCGGCGCCGGCGGGCTGGCCGAGGTCGTCGCCGGGCTCCTGGCCGCACGCGGCTCGTCGTCGGTGCTCGTACCGCCGGGTCTTGACGAGAGCTGGCTCGCCCGGACCGGGGTGAGGCGGGTCGCGGACCGGGCGGAGAGCACCCCGCAGGAGCTGGACCGGGTCGACAGCGTGGTCACCGCCTGCGCGGTCGCCGTCGCCGAGACCGGCACGATCGTCCTGGACGGCTCCCCCGACCAGGGCCGGCGCCGGATCACCCTCGTCCCGGACCACCACATCTGCGTCGTCCGCGCCGCCCAGGTCGTCGCCTCCGTCCCGTACGCCCTCGAGCGTCTCGACCCGGCCCGCCCTCTCACCTGGATCTCCGGCCCGTCGGCGACGAGCGACATCGAACTCGACCGGGTGGAGGGCGTGCACGGCCCGCGCACCCTGGAGGTCGTCCTGGTCCGCTGATCCAGCGGCCTCCGCACGGGTCGGTCCCCCCGCAGTCGCCGTGGGTCACCACCGCCCGGCACGCTCGTCTCGTGGGAGGGCCGGGTGCAGGGACCCGCAGCGTTGTTCACACGGCTGACCGGTGGCCGGCCTTCGAGTGCGGTGGGCCGGCGGGGGTGGCTGCGGATGTGCAGGAAGTCCGCCAGGGCTTCGGTGGGTGCGGTGTTGCCGGCGCAGGACCGCCCGGAAGCCCTCGTACCGGGCGTGCCCGGTACGAGGGCTTCCGGGCGGTGCGGCGGGAGTGCGTGCCACACGTCGCGCGGCAGGCTCCGCTCGCGTGGCAGACCCTAGCCGGCGGCCTTCGCATAGCTCTGGGCCATGGCGCCCGCGAAGTCGTACACCACGGCCTGTTCCTCGCCGACGACCCAGGCGTCGTGGCCGGGTGTGCAGACGAAGACGTCGCCGGGGCCGACCTCGCTCTCGGCGCCGTCGTCCATGCGGATGTGCAGCCGGCCCTGGACGACGTAGCCGTTGTGGTGGATTCGGCAGCTCGGGGTTCCGGCGAGGGGTCCGACGGATTCGGACCAGCGCCACCCGGGCTCGAAGACGGCCACGGCGAAGTCCAGCCCGGTCATGTGGACGGCTTCGAGGTGTCCCCTGGGGAAGTCCCGCCGCTCGTCCGGCTTGTCCAGTGTCTTGATCTCCAGCATGTCCCTGCTCCCTTCCGGCCGTCGCTCTGCGCGGCCGGGGCCGGTGTCCGTCCGTCCGCGACAGCACCGGCGGGGCGGTCCTGGCCCCACCCCTCCATCGTCCGTCCGTCAGGACGGGCACGCCATTCGGGTGACGGGTCCGGTACCGGTGCGCTCAGGGACCACCCGGCGGTCGTACGTGTCCGATTCGTCCAAGAGGACGGAGACGGGTGTCCCGCTGCCGTCGCTGTCATGAGGAGCACCGGCAGGAAGTCGCGCCACCTCGGCGTCTTCGTCGACCGCACCGCCGACGACGTCCACGGCGAACGCGCACCAGGTCGAGACGGACTCCAGCCGCCACGGCGCCCGGCAGGCGGGCGCTCCCGCGCCGGCCAGGACGCCGAGGACCCGCAGGCGGCGGTCGCCGGAGAGCAGCAGGGCACCGACGGTGGCCACCGGGTGGCCCACGGCCGGCAGCGCGGAGCATCCGGACGCCGGCGGCACGGAGGCGGACGGCGGACGCGACAGCGGGCCCTCCCGTTACTGACTTCAGCTCGTCGGGGTGAATCTTTGCGAAGCCCGTGGTGGGTGTGAGTGGGCGGCTGTATCCGTGGGG
>NZ_BBNN01000054.1 GCF_000829695.1 Streptomyces sp. NBRC 110035
CATGATCCATTACTGGGAAGGGCTCCATGATCCCGGAATACCGGAGGAAGCCGTGCGCCGCCCAGAAACCGGCGCCGTCGCCCACGGCGACGAGCGGCACTGTCGCGCAGGCCTGCCGACCGCGTAGGCCTGCCGACGCGCCTCGGTCGTCAGATGGTTCAGCAGCAGCCCGCCCAGCCCCCGTCGGCGGCGACCGGGTGCGACGACAAGGTCGTGCAGATGCAGGTGGGGGGAGGCGAAGGACCTCGTGTCGGCGCGGACCAGGTCCGGGAAGCGGAGCCGGGGCAGGGCGAGGGCGCAGCCTGCGATCTCCCCGCCGTCCGCGAGGACGAAGGAGGCGCTCGGGCCGATCCAGCTCGCGAGCACCTCCAACTCTTCTCCGACAGGCCGCTGCCGGCGTACGTCCCGGCCTCCGGCGCCGCAACGCCTCCGCCGTGCCGCTGCGACCGGGGGAAGCCCGGGCTCATCGGGGGAGCACCCAGATCGGGTTCGCGTAGAACCACAGATCCGTCCAGGGGTCCTGATCGCCGTCCACGTCCAGCGCGGGCCCGTAGGGATCGATGTCCGCGCCCATCGGACCGGGCTGGCTCCGGTTGCCGTCGGTGCCGCGAAGACGCACGTAGAAGGGCTCGTCCACCGGCCCCAGGTCAAAGCGCACCGAGAGCTTCCGCGCGCCGGGGCCGACCTCGAACGAGGTGACCACCCGGGTCCGCGGAGCGGTGAAGGTGTCACGGTCGGCCACCGGGCCGGTCACCTGGCCTTGGATGACGTCGACGCGGGCCAGCCGCGGCACGAACTGGGCCCGATTCGGTACCACCGGAAGCTCGATCTCCAACGCCAGTTCCACCGGGGTACCGCGCGGGACGGTGAGGGTGCCGCCGAGCACGGCCCCCGAGCGGGGCGGGCCGCCGGTCACCCGGACCCGCGTATCGATCGAGTCGACCAGGCCACCGTGATCGACCCAGACACAGCCGGCGCGCAGGCCGTCCATGACGGCGCGGTACCCGAACTCCGCCGCTCCGACATGGGTCCTGGAGTAGAAGCCGGGCCAGAAGTCACCGTCGATGATGGGCAGCGGCGAGTACACGGGATCGTCGTTGCGGCCGTTGGCGGCGAAGTCGCTGCCAGGTTTGGGCCCGGCATGGTCCAGGTGGACGGCATGGGAGTCGGAGTTGGCGGTGATCCACCAGGGCAGGCCCTCGGCGAGCAGGCTGTCCCACAGCCCGCCGACGGTCGAGGTCATCCAGTCGAATCCGCCCCACGACCGGTAGGCCTCCAACGGATATCCGGGAAATGACGCCGCAGTCGGGTTGAGATAGTAACAGCCCCGGGCGCCACCGAATCCGTGTGGTTTCGGAATGCCCCCCGCCTGATGGCCGGGAGCGCCTTCCATACCGATGGCCACACTCGGATCCGCGTCCCGCCAGGCACGAAGCTCGTGCGGGGAGTCGATCCCCCGGTGGGAGGGGTGATTGGCCAGCATGAGCGCCGCGTCCACGTGACGCTTCCGTACCTTTTCGCCGAGGAAAGCGATACCGGCGACCGCCATCGCCTCGCGCTGCTCCGCGGAGTGCGTGGCCGATATCTGCGAGCCGTCGTAAACCTGCTCAAATTCCTTGAGCACGGTCACCTCGTTCGGCCCCGGTGACACGAAAACCGTGCCGTGCTCCGCATTCGGGATATTCCATTCGAGCCCCTGGAAGATCAGCAGGTCCGGCAGTTCGGCCCGCGCGGCGACAATCTCCGGATGCACCGCGTCGACACCGATCCTGCTGTGCTCGTTCCCGCCGTGATCGGTGATGACGAGCCAGTCCAAGCCGTAGGCCCTCGCGTGTCGGGCCTGGTCGATCACCCGGTACACACCGTCCGCGCTGTACCGGGTGTGCACGTGGTGGTCCCCGGCCAGCCAGCGGAGTGCGCGCCCGCCGTCCGGCACCGCCGCGTCGAGGGCCTCGGGCCGGCCGGTCGGCGACGCGCGGTGATCGTGATCCTGACCGTCATGACTGTGCGACACCGAACGACTCCTCGTGGTGGGGTCCGGCCGCCATGCTACGAGTGCCGGATCTTCGGGAGAACAGCGATCAACGCACTCTCCAAGAAGGGCACACAGGCGAGTCCGGCGACTTTTGTCAAGGTGTTCAACTGCCCCCTATCAGCAGTTAAACAATGCCGTTGACCAGCACCACGGCAACGGTGCGCCGGAAAACTCGGGTACGGTGATGCGGCGAATCAAATCCATGGACGGACGGGACGGTATGGACCACGTGGCATGGCCCGGCACCGGCCGGGGAGCAGCCGTCGTCTTCGATATCGACGGTACACTGCTGCGGCCGGGCTCCTCCCTTCAGCGCGTGCACATGGGATCGATGGCGACCGCGATCGAGCGGTTTTCTGGCATTCACACCGAATTCCGCTACGACGGCGGTGACCTGTTCGTCAACGGCAACAATCTGGCGGGCTGCACCGACGCCGGTACCGTCGATCTCGTCCTGCGCACGGCAGGTGTGCCCGCCCCGGAGCTGCCCTGCCTGCGCGCCACCATAGTGGAGAACATGTGCGACCTGGTCGCGGCGGCGACCGAGACTCTCGACAGCCGCCACGAACTGCTCCCCGGAACCGCGGCGCTGGTCACCGAGCTGCGACGCCGTGGAGTGATCGTCGGGCTGTCCACCGGCAACGCGCGCGCGGTGGCAGCCTGCAAGATGCGCGCCACGGGGCTGACCGGCCTGGAAGCCCTGGGCGGCTTCGGCGACACCCACGGCGCCCGGTCGGACATCTCGCGGGACGCGGTGGCGGCCGTCCGCCTGGCTGCCGGCACGCGAGGACAGGTGCTCGGCGAGACCGGCGTCGTTCTGATCGGTGACACGACCAGCGATGTCGGCGCTGCCCGAGCGGCCGACGTGCGCTGCGTCGGCGTCGCCACCGGGGCCGCGCGGGCGGCGGGACGCGGTGGCGGCCGTCCGCCTGGCTGCCGGCACGCGAGGACAGGTGCTCGGCGAGACCGGCGTCGTTCTGATCGGTGACACGACCAGCGATGTCGGCGCTGCCCGAGCGGCCGACGTGCGCTGCGTCGGCGTCGCCACCGGGGCCGCGCGGGCGCACGAGCTGGAGCGGGCGGGAGCGGACCTTGTCGTGCCGACCATGCAACAACTGCGGGTACGGGACATCGCCGCTCTCGTCGAAGCGGACGGGGTCGCGTACCCGGACGGCGCGGGCGGCCTGCGGAACGCGGCTCCGTACGGGAGACTGCCTGCCCGGCCCGGGGCCGCGCCGTCGAATCCGCGGAGGTAGCGCCGCCGATGACGAGCGCTGTACGGGACCGTCTACGGCTGCTGGCCCTGCTGCGGGGCACCGGCCCTGGTCTGGTCACCCTGCTCTGCTGCCAGATCATGCTGATCAGCGTGGTGCCTCCGGCCACGGCCGTCGCCCTGGCCTACCTCCTCGACCGGGTGCAGGAGGTGCGGGCGGGCTCGACAGCCGCCGCCGCCGCGCCGCTGCTGGTGTTCGCGGGCGTGCTGCTGCTCGGCCACGTGCTGGAGGCGGTGCGCGATCCGCTGTTCTACGCCGCACAGGCGCGCGTCGACGGCAGGCACCGGGCCGCGGTCGCCCGGCTCACGGCCACCAGCCACACCATCGACGCGCTGGAGCGGCCGGAGGTGCAACGACTGATCCGGCTCGCGCGGGCCGACCCGGAGAACTGGACCGAACGCACGCCGGGCGCCGGCGCGGTGGCCCAACTCGCCGAGTTCGGACGCGCCGTCACCATGCTCAGCTCGTCCGTGGTGCTCGCCGCCTACGCGTGGTGGCTGATCCCCGTGCTGGTGCTGCCGGCCGTCCTGTACCAGCAGCTCGTGCGGATGAACTCGATGAGGTGGTACCGCGCCTGGCGCAGCAACAGCGGTGCGGCGCTGCGCGCAGGCCTCTGGTACGACGCCATCGTGTCGCCGAGCGAAGGCAAGGACATCCGCGTCTTCGGTCTGGGAGAGTGGGCGCTGGACCGCACCGAGGAGCACATCCACACCCTGTACGACCCGGTATTCGCCGTGGCGAAGCATCAGATCCGTACACAATGGCGGCAGTTGGCCTTGCTGCTGGTTCCGATGACGGTCGCTTTCCTGGCGGTCTCGCAAGCCGCGGCGCGCGGACACCGGTCGCTCGCGGTCGCCATGGCGGTGCTGTCGGCCGGCGCGGCGTTGTACCGGGCGTTCGGTGGCGAACCGCGGGACGTGATCGGCGGTATCGCGAGTCTGCACGCGTTCGACCAACTGCGGGCGCAGCTGGGACCGGGCGCGCCGGCCGCGGCCCCCGAGGCGCGGCCGGACGCCGCGCCGAGGGCCGTCCCGGTGCGGTTCGAGGGCGTGGGGTTCACCTATCCGGGGTCGTCGAGGCGGGTGCTCGACGAGTTGGACCTGGAGATCCGGCCGGGTGAGCTGGTGGCGATCGTCGGGCTCAACGGCGCGGGCAAGTCGACCCTGATCAAGTTGCTGGCGGGGCTGTACGAGCCGGACCGGGGCAGGATCACCGCGGACGGGGTGGACATCGCGGCGCTTGGGCCGGTGGCGTGGCGGCGGCACATCGCGGTGGTGTTCCAGGACTTCGTGCGCTACCACCTGTCGGCGGCGGACAACGTGGCCCTGGGCAACGCCACGGTGCCGGTGGACCCGGCGGCGGTCCGGGCGGCAGCGCGTGACGCCGGCCTGACCGAGGTGCTGGACCGCCTGCCGGACGGCTGGGACACCCCCCTGGCGCGTACCCGGACCGGCGGGGTGGACCTGTCGGGTGGCCAGTGGCAGCAGGTGGTACTGGCGCGGGCGCTGTACGCGGTGCGGACGGGTGCGCGGCTGCTGGTGCTCGACGAGCCGACCGCCCACCTGGACGTGCGCACCGAGTTCGAGGTGTTCGAGCGGCTGGCGGCCCACAAGGGGGACGCGAGCGTCGTCCTCATCTCGCACCGGCTGTCCACGGTGCGCCAGGCGGACCGGATCGTGCTGCTGGAGAGCGGACGGGTAGTGGAGTCGGGCACGCACGAGCAGCTGATGGCGGCCGACGGCCGGTACGCGGAGATGTTCACGATCCAGGCCGACCGGTTCAACCGGGGATACGACGACCGCATCGAGGAGGATGAACTGTTATGACCGTGACGGCGCCGGCCGTCCCCGTTGGATGGTCGCGATACCTCCACCTCTGGCTGGAGCTGCTGGGGCTGTGCCGGCGTGCGTACCCCGGGCGGACCACGGGCCTGCTGGCCGTCAAGGCCGTGTCGTCGGTGAACGTGGCGGCCACGGCGCTGGCCCTGCAGGCGACGGTCGACGGCATCGTGCGCGGCGACGTCACCGGCGCCGCCGCCGCGGGTGCCGGCGCCGCGGCCGCGTACGCCCTGTCCGCGTACCTGCTCAACCTGGACTTCACGCTGACGATCCTGATGGTCGACTCGGTCGGTGCGCTGGACATGACCCGGCGGATCAACGGCGAGATCGTCGGCCTCGACGCGCTGGACCACCTGGAACGCACCGAAGTCCTGGACCGCATCACCGTCGTCCAGACCGGCGGGTGGAGCCTCGTCTACGGAGCCTGGACGGTGGTGGACGTGGTGGCGGGCGCGGTCCGGCTGGGGCTCACCCTGCTGCTGCTCGGCACGGTGAGCCCGTGGCTGCTGCTCCTGCTGCTGTTCGCAGCCCTGCCCCTGTGGCTGGACCGGCGCGGCCAGCGCGCGGTCGCCAAGGCGGAGACGGACACCGCCGAGGTGTTCCGGCTGCAGCGCCACCTGTTCAACCTGGCCACCGAGGCAGTCGGCGGCAAGGAGATCCGGGTCTCCGGCGCGGGCCACGCGGTCACCGAGGTGCAGGCGCGGGCCTGGGACGAGGCGGTCCGGGGACGGATCCGCGCGCGCCTGCGGGCGGCGGGTCATAAGGTCGTCGGCTGGGTTCTGTTCACCGCGGGCTTCGTCGGCGGGCTCGTCATGCTGCTCGACCGTGCCGCCCGTGGTCAGGGCAGCTTGGGCGACGTGGTGCTGGCCATCACGATCGCGGTGACCCTGCGCGACTCGATCCAGATGACCGTGGCCCGCGTGAGCCGCACGGCCAGCAGCGCGGGAGTGGTCGACGCGTACCTGTGGCTGCAGGCGTACGCCGCCCGCGAGCGGGACGCCGACGCCGGCGACCTCCCCGTGCCGGCGGCACTGCGCGAGGGCATCACCCTGGAGGGCGTGCGTTTCTCGTATCCCGGCACCGGCCGGGCCACGTTGGACGGCCTGGACTGCCACCTGCCCGCGGGCAGCGTGGTCGCCGTCGTCGGCGAGTACGGCTCCGGCAAGACCTCGCTGATCAAACTGCTGTGCAAGCTGTACCAGCCGGACGCCGGCACGATCCGGGTCGACGGCATCGACCTCGCCCGTCTGGTCACCACGGACTGGCACGCCCGCACCAGCGCGGCGTTCCAGGACTTCGGCCGCTTCCAGATCCGCTTCCGGCAGACCGTCGGACTCGGCGACGTGGAGCGGCTCGACGACCACGAGGCGGTTCGCGAGGCGATCCGCGCAGCCGACGCCGACACGCTGGTCCAGCGCCTGCCCGAGGGCATGGACACCCAGCTCGGGCGCCGCTTCGGCGGCGTGGATCTGTCCGAGGGGCAGTGGCAGAAGACCGCACTGGCCCGTGCCTCGATGCGGCGGACGCCGCTGCTGTTCGTCCTGGACGAACCCACCGCCTCGCTGGACGCGCCCAGCGAGCACGCCATCTTCGAGCGCTACATGGCCCGCGCGCGTGAACTGAGCGCACGGACCGGGACCGTCACCGTCATCGTCTCGCACCGCTTCTCCACGGTCACCGACGCGGATCTGATCCTGGTGCTGGACGCCGGACGCATCGCCGAATCCGGCACCCACGACGAACTGCTCGCGATCCGCGGACGCTATGCGCAGCTGTACGGCATCCAGGCCAAGGCATATGCGGCCGGCTGAACCGCCGGTGGCGGGCCGGGCCGGGAGCGGGCCGCCGGCGAGCGTCGTGACGGTCGACGGGGCGGCCGGAACGGGGAGGACAGCGGTGGCCGCCGCCCTGGCCGCCCGGCTCGGCTGGCGGTGGTGCTCGATGGACGAGCTGTACCGCGCATGCGCCGTGGTGTACCGCCGAACCGGCGACCGGATGTCCGTCGACGACATCCGGTCCGGGGCCGACCGGGCATCGGGCGGCCACCCACACCCCACGTACAAGGGCCGGCGGATCGACGGCCTGCACGGGCCCGGCGCGGCCGGCGCCGACTCGTTCGCGGACGACCCGCGTGTCCGGGCGGCCGTCACCGCCGAAGTACGCCGGTTCGTCGGCAGCCATGACGCTGTGGTCGAAGGGCGTGGCGCCGGCCAGGCGTTCCCGCGGGCCGCGCTGCGCCTTCACCTGTGGGCGTCACCGGCGCAGCGCGCACGGCGGGACCTGGCCGGGCTCGAACTCGACGCCGCACGGCCAGAGGCATCTTTGCGGCTCGGCATGATGGCTTGGAACCGGAGCTCCTGGTCGTTGCACGACACCGTCTCGCGGCTGCACGAGCGCGTGAACGTGACGCTGGGCCGGCGACGGCGGTCCGTGTCGGTGGTGATACCGGCTCGCTGCAGCCAGGACGAACTGGGCCTGGTCATGCCGAGGCTGGCGGCCGCGGCGGCCGGTTGCACCAGTGACGTGCAGATCGTGGTCGTCGACGACGGCTCGACCGACGACACCGCTGCCGTCGCGGCGGCCGGCGGCGCTCAGGTGGTCTCGCTCGGCGCGACGCGTGGCCGTAGCGGCGCCCGCAACGCCGGTCTGCAGGTGGCGACGGGCGACGTCGTCGTCTTCCTCGACTCCGACATGCTCGTGGAGCCCGACTTCCTCGCCGAGCACCTGCGCCTGCACGAGGCCGCCAACGATACCGTGGTGGTCGGCGGCCGCCACCACCTGCCGCCCGGCGTCACCGACCCGGCCGGCGGCGACGTACTCCGCCGGGACAGCCGCGAGGCCCTGCTTGATGTCTACTCCTACAACATGGCGTGTCTGGCCCATCCCTGGTCGCTCGCGTACGGATGCAACGTGTCGGTCGACCGGTGGTTCCTGGAGCGGGCCGCGCCGGCCGGATTCGACGAGTCGTTCGTCGGGTGGGGCCTCGAAGACCAGGAGCTCGCCCACCGACTCGCCGGGCACGGCGCGCAATGGGCGTACTCTCGCGCCGCCTCGGGCGCGCACCTGCACCATGACCGCACGATGACAGCCGAGCGGTTCGCCGGATGGAAGGCCAACCTCCGCCGCTTCGTGGACAGTCACGAGGATGCCTCGGCGCTGGAGCGTCTCGTGCCAGGCATGGACCCGTCCCGGAACGTCGACTACGTCGATGTCTACCGCAGGTTCGACGGCGGGCCGACGACGGCGGACATGACCGGCCTTCTCGTCGTCCGCGTGCCGGGGTCGGACGACCCGCTGCCGGCCGTTCAGGACGCGGTGGCGAACGGCGCGGACGCGGTCGCCCTGGTCGACGAGGGAGACCGTGCCGAGCTGGCGGTGCTGGCCGAGGCGGCTGCCCCGGGGCTGGGCGTCCGGCTTTACAGCGGAGCCGACTGGGAGCGGCTCTCTCCGGTGCCGGGTGCTGGATGATGGTCACGAAGGCATCGGGAGCGTCGTTGTCGTCCCCGGACGTGTATGTGTACCCGACGATGAGGAGAATGACATGGAGCCTTCGGAACTGCGTCGCGCAGTCGAGGCAGGACGGGCGACCGCTTCGGACCTGGGCCTTCGGGTCGACGATGTGGTCGTCGTCAACAACTCGGACCGCGTCGCGCTGCGCCTGGTCCCTTGCGATGTTCTGGCCCGGGTCGCACCTTTGGGGCATCTGGCCGACTCCGAGTTCGAAGTGGAGGTCGCTCGCCGTCTCGCGGAGGTCGACGCTCCGCTGGCCGAACTGGAGCCCCGGGTCGACAGCCGCGTCTATGTGCGCGATGCCTTCGCCGTCTCGTTGTGGACCTACTACGAACCTGTGGAAACGGCGATCGCTCCTGCCGACTACGCGGACGTGCTCATGCGGCACCACGCCGCCCTGCGCCAGGTCGATCTGAACGCCCCGCATTTCACCGATCGGGTCGCCGGGGCACTGAGAGAGGTGAACGACCGGGAGCAGTCCCCCGAACTGCCCGACACCGACCGGGAACTCCTCAGCCGCACACTGAGTGAACTGAGCGCCGCGATCAGCGTGAACAAGGCCGACGACCAGTTGTTGCACGGCGAGCCGCATCCGGGCAACCTCCTCAACACGAAGAGGGGGCCGCTTTTCGTGGACCTCGCCACGTGCTGTCGTGGGCCGGTCGAGTTCGACCTCGCCCATGCGCCCGACGAGGTGGAGAAGCACTATGCGGGGGCTGACCAGGACCTGATCCACCGGTGCCGCGCCGTGGACTGGGCCATGTTCTCGGCCTGGCGCTGGCGCCGGGAAGACCAGATGCCCGACCGGGACCGCTGGAGAGCGGAGGGGCTCAACCGGGTTCGTGCCTCGCTCGACCGCTGCGGACTGGGCTGAGCCCTGGACAGAGGGGCTGCCTTGTCCCCGTCCGCGACTCTGCTGCGCGATGCGGCCGGGCAGCAGAAACCGACCGGGGAGGCCGCGACGATCACCGGGTTGTCACAGGTCACGGTCCCCTCGACGGAGACGTCCCGGAATTGCGCAGCAGAGTCGTCCACTGCACCGTGCGAGGCAACCCGGCACGGTGCGGCGGGCTCTCGTGACGTCGGTGTACCCGCGCCCGTCCCCGAGCCATACCTCGGCCGGGGCTCCTCGGTGCTCTTGCACCGACCGCTGGAGACCGCCCGTTGTGGACAGATCCCCCGGATGCACGGGCGTCCTCTACGACGGTGCCTTCCGCGGCACCCACCGAGACGCCATCGCCCGGCGCGGCGGCCTCGTCATCAACAAACAGCGCAAAGGAAACGAACCGCAATTCCACGAGACGCTCCGGCCAGGACGCCTCATCCATGAACCGTGGGCCGCCAACGGACGCATCACGGAAAAGGTCCCCTTCGCCGACGGTACGACGGAACCGGTCCCGGTGCCCGGTGCCGATCAGAGGACGGGAAGGGCGAGGCACCCGCACCTACCGCCGGTACACGTCCTGGAAATCCCTTGCCGCCGCGGGGCCCGTCTCCACCGCGTCGCCGTCGCCACCGCAGGCCGTGCCGGTGAACGCCCGGCCGGCGAAAACGACGAGGAGCGCGGGTTCCACCGCGCCGAGCACCTCCGGCAGACCCCCGAGTACACCCGCACCCACCAGCTCGCCCGCCCCTACCGCAGCGACGCCGGGTCGGGCCACTCCCAGCTCGACGCCTCACTGTGGAACGGGCGCCTGACCTCCTACGGTGTCGAGGCCCAGAGGCTCCTCACCCCCGGTTTCGTCCTCGCTCAGAACTCGACGAGCCGGGCCCCTCCACGAAGAGGGGCCACCCTTGCCGAGCCCCACCGCCTGAGCACCCCACCGCCGCCCCACCCGCACCAGCGCCCGCCCGAGCCCCGATCCGGTACCCTGTGGATCGAGCGTCCCGGCGGGCGCTGCGGCATGTCAACAGGTCCAGCCTGTTCCACGCCACAGCGGTCGCCTCCAGGATGCTCAGGGCTTGCCAGACAGACCTGGCCACGGGCACTTCACCGAGTTCCGTGCAAGGTTTCGATCAAGCCCCGCCTTCGTGGGATCTGTCGGAAATTCCGTCATCGCAGCTCAGGCCTCATGCCATGCGACGCCCCCAAACGCCGCAGCGCTGAATTCCAAACGCCTCTGCCGTGTTTTTGCAGCTCACGACCCGTGTCGCACTCGGCAAAACGAGGCGTGACACACCGCAACCTGTGCACGCCCGCGATAGCAGGGCGCCCCAGCTGGCCGCCCGCGCCTGGCGCTCTGAGGGTGAGGGGCTCACCCATAGGAGGGCACACCACTTGCTACTTGAATAGCTATCTGCGCAGTCTTGCTGTGTGCCCACTTAGAAGTCATCTCATTTGGCGAGTCTGCGGTAGCAGATAAGGGTGCAGGCGATGCTGGTGAAGGCCAGGAAGTGCTCTGCCTTGCGCTCGTAGCGGCGGTGGAGGCGGCGGCAGCCGACGAGCCAGGCCATGGTGCGTTCGATGGTCCAGCGGTGCCGGCCGAGCCGCTGCGAGGTCTCGATGCCCTTGCGGGCGATGCGGTGGGTGATGCCGCGCTGGGACAGCCATTGCCGCAGGTGGCGGTAGTCGTAGCCCTTGTCGGCGTGGAGCTTGCCGGGCCTGCGTCGACGGGGACCCCGGCGAGAGCGGACGGGAGGGATGCCCTTCACCAGCGGGATCAGGGCCTGGCTGTCGTGGACGTTGGCGCCGGAGATTCCGACGGACAGGGGCAGACCGGTCCGCTCGGTGATCAGGTGGATCTTCGAGCCGTACTTGCCCCGGTCGACAGGATTCGGACCTGTCAGGTCCCCCTTTTCAGGGCCCGCATGTTCACCGAGTCGATCGCGCACCTCGACCAGTCCAACTCGCCGCGGGAGCCGAGTTCGTCCAGGACCAGGCGGTGCAGCTTGGCCCACACCCGGGCCTTGGTCCACTCGGCAAACCGGCGGTGCGCCGTCGCTCCGGACGGCCCGAACGAAGCGGCGGGCAGCTGCTGCCACGTGCAGCCCGACGTCGCCACGAACACGATCGCGGCCAGCACCTCACGGTCACCGTGCCGACGCCGGCCACCACCCTGCGGCCGCGAAGGCGCCTCCGGCACCACCCGCTGGAACAGCTCCCACAACTCGTCCGGCACCAGCCGCTCAACGATCCCTGCCACGGCCGACAGCCTACCGAGCCAAATGAGATGACTTCTTACTCCAACCCACAGCAGCCCATCGACCGCCGCGTCCGCCTGCTCCTCCTCGATGACCAGGACCGCCTAATGCTGTGCGGCGGTTGCTGCAGCGGCTGGACTATCCCTCAACTATGGCTCGCTCCCGGCACCGACTTTCGAGACGGAGCCGCTCACTGCCTCGCCGAACGGCTTCGCATCACCAACCCCCGCTTCGGATCTGTCTATGGAGTCCTTGAAACACAGGATCCCAACTGTTGGGAGCACGACCGCCACACCATTTCACACGTATTGATCGTGAGGATCAGTTCTGACGAGTCCGATGCGCTTCAGGCAACTTCTCGGACACATGCCAGGTGGGGACTCGGCGAACTCAAGTCCCGTTACCGGGAAGTCTCGCCAGAGGGAGTCGTCCCCCTCGCCTCAGGCTACGTAGAGGGGTGGCTTCCCGATGGCCCCATCTCTCTCCACTAAGGCCTACTCTGCAAATGATTCATGACGCACGGGGTGACTTGCTGGCTTTTGCATCACCCGGCGAAGGCGAGGTTGCACAGGCGGACGAGGCCATGCGTGACGTGGTGAACTCCCTCTCCCTTCAGGCGGAAGTCGCGAAGAATCTTCCAGGTCTCGATCGGGGCGAAGGCGTGTTCGACGCGGGCGCGGACCTTACGGTTGGAGGCGTTGTCCCTACTTCCAGACGAAGAGTGCGACAGACTCAACCTTCCGCGAGTTCGCGCAAGATAGCAGACGAGCCCCGAGAGTTGACGAGCACGACTGGTCGCGTTCCCCGCTTGGCAGTAATGAAGTCGGTGGCGGCATGCTTCGCCGATGCTGTCACCACGACGAAGACGTCAGCGTTCGCTGCCTGTGCGGCAAGTTTGCTGCTGCCGTCGTGTTCGGCGCTCGTCTCGACGTCGATCTTGGGTACCAGGATGCGCAGTACCTGTGCCGCCCGGATGGTGGCCGACTCGGTCAGGGAATACAGCACCACCTTTGAGTCCTGCAGGTAGCGGTACGGCGCTCCAGGGTCGCTGTCCTGTACTTGCTCGGCAAGCAAGTCTTCCGGGACGCCGACTCCCAGTTCGCCGGCTATGAGCTTGATGGCCTCAATGTCGGTTGGGTCCAGTGCCGTCTTAAACGGCCTTACCGTGTTGGTGATCTTGTAGAAGAAATCAACAGTGGCGGGACTCGTTGCCGCTGCCGATGTAGCTGTCGCCGTCTGCAGTATGTCGATCGCCCACGTCGTCGTTACAGCTGAGACGTTCGCGGAGATGATGAGATCGGTCCACTCGAGCGCTGAGGCGAACACCTCGGATGTGGGGTTGGCAGACAGCAGATAGTCCAGTAGGGCTTGGGTCTGCACCCGAACGCCAGCCGAATTCTTGCCGCTCAGCGCGAGACCGGCAAGGACACGTTCGCTGAGTTCGGCCGCTCCATCTTCAGTGAAGATGTCGCGGTGCGCCGCCATGAACTGGCCTCCGATCTCACCGAGTTTGCCGAGTACCTCGTCGGATGCATCGTGAAGCCATGCGGTCAGTGCACTGTTGCTCAGTGGCGTCCAGGCGTCAGTTATTTCGGGGCCGGCCGCCAGTGCTGCGCTGCCATGGTCGCCTTCCAGAGCGTCCAGCCAGGTGCGCCAATCCACGTCGGGTCCGTCTTGGGTGAACTGCTCCAGCCAGGCAAGATCATCGCGCAGGCGTGCACTCGCTCCGTCGATCAAGCCATGCAGGTGATGGGTGGAGACGTACTCAAGCACCAATGCTGCTTGCTGTGGTGACTGCAGGTCGCGTGCACAGGTCAGGAGCAGGTATGCCGCGTGGAGGCTCGGTTCGAGTGTCAGCACGAGTTCGATGGCTGCCTGAAGCTCGCCCCGGGCCATCATCCCGGTCGCGCGCTCGAGGGGCGATTCGCTCGGGGCGCCGGGCTGGTCCAGGGGGGCGGGTGGCTCCGACGGGGTGGTGGGCTGAGGGGTTTGTTCCCGGTGCAGGTGCAGCACGTTGCGCAGATGGGCGGGGAGGCCGGGTTCGACCGTGCCGGCTTCGTCGAGGAGTCGGTTGAGAGTGTCGTCTCCCGCGTCCTCTTCGACCGCGATGAGGAACTCCACGACAGCCTGCGCCCGACTCGTTATCGGTGTGCCCGAGAACAGGGGCCGGAATGCCGCGGGGAGCGCGGCAACAGCACCGAGTAGTTCATTCTCTGCGCCTGCTGCGTCGTGCGAGGCGAACCATCTGGCGTAGACCGCCTGCTGGATCACTTGAGTCACGCTCAAGGGGCGACGCATGGCGAGGACGTGGTCGAGATCCCGGTCCCCGAGAACGGCCTTCCAATCCTCGAGTCCAGCGAACAGTCGCAGTCGCAGGAATGCCAGGTTCGGCTGGTCGAGATCGGCGGTCGCCTCAAGTTCGCGCAGGCAGGCCAAGGCGACAGTACGGTCGCGGGCAGCGATGGCGTGTCCGAGGTCGTCGAGGACCTCGACGGTGGTTCGGGGGGCGTCGAACTCCGAGGGCGGCCTGCCGTTGAGGAGTTTGCTGAGAACCAGCAGGGCGTCGCGTACCTGGCCTCGCGCGTGTTTCCAATCCTCCGAATCCGCTGTCGGGCGGGGCAGCACCTCAAAGCGCAGTGGCTTGACAGGTGCCTTTGCCAGTGCGGCGTCGAACGGATCAGCCGGGTTGAGGGCACCACGGTGGCGGGACAGGTCGCTGAAAGTGGGGCCGATCCAACTGTCGAGAATGGCGAGTGTCTCGCGCTGCTGGCGCGGGGTGGGCGCGAACCCGTACCACCACAGACGGCCGTGAGAACTTCGTGGCAGGAATCCGATCTGGCGCTGCTGGATGCCTGCCATGAAGTTCTCGAGGATGAGTTGTAGGTTCGGTTCTACCCGTGTGGGCGTGATGTCATTGCCCGGACCGAAGAATTCCTTGAAGTCGACGCTCATGGCAATTGGTACCTGTTCTGGTATTCGACCCAAGCGCGAGCGATCTGGTCGGGGTCGGATACGACGGTGACGCCTTCCTGGTTCACTCTCTGGCCGAAGAAGGTGAAGTTCATCGAGCCGTGAACATGGAATCGGTCGCTCACCATGCCCTTGTCGTGCAGTGTGTTCCGGATGAGCAGGGTCGGCCGTGGCCCCACCGGGGCGAGGTCGGTGAGGCGTTGTCCTGTGACGACGTTGCGCGGCTCGTCGCGCATGATCACTCGGACGTCCGAGCCACGACGGGCGAGTTCGATGAGTACTTCCGTCAGCCGGATGGGTCGGGCCGGCAAGGCGGGGAGCACGCTCTTGAACTGTCCGGATGCATTGTCGATGACGACGATGTCGGAGATCCACGGGGACAGTACCCACAAGCGACTTGACGGCGCCAGCAGCTCTGACACCAATAGGTTCTGCACCAGATCGGTGAGTTGTCGAGTCTCGCCAGCCCCGGCGGTGATGATCCTTCTCATGCGGACACCTCGGCAAGTTCGAGGGTGACCACGACGCTGCCCTCGGAGCGGTGGTCGATCTCGACGGCTCGTGGGAAGACCTGGAGGAAGTCCGTTTCGATGGCGCGGATCGACAGATCCACCAGCATGCCTGCCAGGGCGGGTACGTCCTCGGGGGGTGCGATGAGTTGGGCGGATCCCTGTTGGGCCAGGCGTGTGCGCACTAGGGTGACCGCGTCGGGATCTGTCACGCTGATGAGGTCGGCTGTTGACGTGAACAGCCCCCGGAGCAGATCGGGTGCGGCCGGCAAATTGTCGAAGTAGGGGTTCCACGACTGCAGTGCTCCGGAGCGTATGGCCCATCCGCGTGGCCAGAGAGCGCTCTGGATGGCGTCGATACGTTGGCGGTCCGAGGAGTTCGCGGACAGGTTCAGTCCGGCGTCCAAGTCGTGCCTCTGACGCATCAGATAAGCCCAGGTACGCGGCGAGATTTCAAGGCCCAGACGTTGCTCTTGGATCTCCCACTCGTCGATGAGGGTGCGTAGTGCCTGGTCCGTCTGTGCGGTCGATCCGGGCCGGAGCAGGCGGTTTGCCAGGCTCGAGACGACGGATTGTTCCGCGCCGTGGATGCCTGAGGCGCGCAACTGCGCCCGTATGCGGTCAAGGTTTTTCACCCGGTCTGCCTGTGTCGCCGAACCTCGATATTCCGCAACGAGGTCGAGCCAGTCGCTGCGCTCGGTGGTGTAGCGCACGATCCGCCGCATGTGTGCGTCGACCAGTTCGCTGGTGGAAGGCTGGACGGCTCTCATGATCAGCCGTAGGAACCGCCGCGGATCGGGGCGCACGCGCGTCGCCAGCGCTTCGATGAAGCCGCCGCCGCCGATCGAGGCTTCGGTGAGCCAGACCTGGCCGCGGCGCCATGTGCCATCGAGGGCGTAGCCGGGCTCTATGTCGACGATGATGCCTTCGGGGTCGTGCTCGGGACAGATCTCCCGGGCGGCCCACAGGGCTGCCTGTCCCAGCGTGGCGAGGACACGCTGGCGCAGCCAGGCTTGGAACTGTGCGGGATCAGGGTTCCAGACCTGATCCGTCAGGTGGTCCAGGCGGGCGACGATGTCCTTGTCTGCGAGGAGTTGGCGCAGTCGCTCACCCACTCGGCCGAGTGTCGCGGATTCGCTCTCCTCGACGTCCGAACTGCGGAACATTGCCCTCAGGGTGTCCGTCAACCGGTCGGCGAAGGTTTCCCGCACCGCCTGGTAGGCGTGGGGAAGCGGCGTGCCGTCGGTCACGGCGGACATCAGCAGCATGCATTCGATGGTCTGGTGCAGCCATTCCAACTGGAACTTGTTCATCTGTTCCAGGAGTTCGGGGTCGTTCGTCAGAACGTGCTGGAACCAGGCGCTGCGCAGGGCTGGGTCGATGCCGCCGGGTGGAGCAATCACCTCTGGCAACGTAATCGTCAGGCGTAGGCCGTCCACGTCGTAGGTGGCTCCGAGACCGATCCGCTCGTCATCGAGCGAGAACTGTGCTTTGACTCGGGCTTCGCCGCCGCGGGCGAAGACCAGGCTGGCCTCGCTCTGGACGGCAAGACGGCGGACCTCGACGTGGGCGTTTTGAGCGTGCAGGAAGAAGCGTGCTTCATCGATGAGGCCGCCAATGGGGTCCGACAGGGGAAGGCGGGCGACCAGGCCGAGGCCCCTCTCCAGGAACTGGGATCGCCAGACCAGGGCCGCGTTGGAAGCATCCTTGAGTTCCGGCGGTGCGAGTTGGAGTTCCACCCTGTCGGGACGGACGATGGGGATGGGGGTGGGGACCCCGCCGACTTCGACGGTGGCGGCCTCCTCCCGATGGTGCGCCTGAAGGACAGGGGCGAGGTCCATGACGGTCTCGCGCTGCCCGTAGGGAATGGGGATCCAGTGCCGGTGCTCGAGGTTGCGGGTGGCAAAGCGCCGTGACACTCGTCCGGGCGCGTATTCGCGCAGCATCTGGGCCAGGCCCATCGCCTGCAACTCAGGTTCCTTTTCCCACGACTGCTGGGGGGGGATGACCACGTACGCTTCGGGAAGTGCGAGTTCGCTAAAGAGGTTCTCGGGGAAGAAGTCGGGCAGCGGATTTTTGCCCATTGTGTCCTTGCCCGTGGCGTACGTGTGGTCCTCGGCGATGGCCCACTCGTTGTCCAGTCGTCGGGCCAGTGTGGGCACGGCCGCCAGGATGAGCGGGCGAGGGGGGTGCCACAGGATCTCGGCGGCCAACTCCTCGGGCACCTGGAGTGCGCCTTCGATCCACAGACGGAGGCTGCGCTGGCGGCCGGGGTCGCGCAGCAGGTCACGCAGGATGGTGACGGCTGTCTGCTGGACCTTGCGGTTGTCCGGGTAGTCCGGATCGGCGAGACCCTTCAAGTCACGCCACAGCTTTGCATACCGGTGAACGGGCTGCAGTTGATCCGCCAGCCAGTCAAGCATTGCCAGAGTGGCTTGAATACGCAGGACCGCGCGGTTGCGGATGGGAAGAACCAGTTCGGGCAGGACGGGATCGAACAGCGCGTCCCAAGCCTCATAGGTGGCACGGTCGCGTCCGTAGTCGGAGAGCACAACGACGGTGTACGGGCGCATGCGGCGGCTTCGGCCGGCTCGGCCCTTGCGCTGCAGGAATGCGGCGACGCCGCGGGGCGCCTTGTGCTGCAGCACGGCACCGACGTCTGGATCGTCGAAGCCGACCTCGAGCGAGGCGGTTGCGACGACGAGTTGGGACGCTGTGTCGACTCCTGCGTCTTGCGAGGTGGTCCGGCTCACGTTCAGGCCCGGGCGATGGAGTGCGTGGCCCAGTTTCACCGGCAGGTCCCAGACCTGGCCGGCGCGCCGCTGGTCGGTCAGTCCGTCTTGACCGGGACGACGCATGGATGCCAGGGGGTCTTTGAACTGCTGGGTACGGGGGCTGCGGTAGCGCTGGCCTTCTGCGTCGAGGAGGTAGAAGAAGAGCCGGTTGGTGACGTCGAGGTCGTCGGTGAAGACGAACGCCTTGGTGCCCAGAAGTCCCTGGGACGTGCGCTGTGCAGGGTGGTCGAGGACGCGCGGGAGGAGCATCGCTGTCTGAATGGTGGTGGACAGCACGGAGGCGCCGCTGGTCGGGTCGCTGCGCACTGCGACCATGTATTCGGCGCCCTCGTACTCCATTTCATCTGCGCCCGGTTCGATGTTGGTGACGAGTCCATCGTCAACACCGGTCAGATCGGCCATGTGGCGAACGGCGTTCGACAGCGTCGCGGACAAGCCGACGAAGGTGACCGGACTGCGCAGCGAGTGGTGCCAGCGCCGCAAGACGAGGGCTGCCTGGGCGCCGGTGGTGCCGCTGTAGGTGTGGATCTCGTCGAGCAACATCAAGCGGGGTTTCTTGGCCGCGCCGACACCGAACAGTTTGCCCAGCGACAGGTCGGACAGGCCGCGGTTGAGCATCTCGGCCGTGGTGAACAGCACGTCCGGAGGCCGCTGGCTCATCCGATGACGGGTCAGGACCAGCACGGAGTCATCGAACACGCGCGTGCAGGTGCCGCAGGTCAGACGTTCCGTTCTGGCCCTGGCGTCCCGTTCTGACCAGAACAATGCGCCCCCGCACACGGTGTATCCGTCGCCGGGACAGGTGAAGTGAGGGCACTGAAAGCCTTCAGCCCGTTTCGTCCATGCGGAATAGGAGGCTGTCAGGCTCTTCGTACTGGTTGGGGTGTCCTTGTTGAGCACCCCTATAGTCATGGGCCGACCGTTGGCCTTCGTCCACAGGTGGTCGAGTCGCCGGGCGTTCGCAAAAGCGGTGTTGAGTTGGTCCTTGAGAAGTTCGTTGCGCGGGTAGACGGCCAGCGCACGTGTCCATGCCGACTTGTCCTGCAGGCCCGTCAGGTAGGCGAAGGCCGGCAGGTAGAAGGCGAGTGTCTTTCCGCTGCCGGTACCGGCACCCACGACTGTGGCGGTGGTGATGTTGGACTGCAGGGCCGTGAAGATCTGACGGCTGGCACGGACCTGGAACCCGCTGAGGTCGGCGTGTTTGGGACCCCGCCGCGTCATGGCATCGATGACCTGCCGGTAGAGGTCATGGAGAGCATCGGTGCCTTCGATGACGGCGTGTCTGGGCTGGTCGCGCCGGGGGTAGGCGCGGGGGCGCCGGGCGTAGCGGAAGTCCGAGACAAGAGCGGCACCTTGACGCCAGGCCGCGGGGTCGCCGGAAGGGAAGATCTGGCGCAGCCGGGCCAGCAGACGCAGCGTCTCGCCGTTGCGGGTACGCCACCGCGACGGCGAGATCGCATCATCGCGGATGATCAGACCCTTGTCCTCGAGGGCCTCGATTGCCTCCTGTGCGGTGTCCAGTTCGGCGCGCTTGATGAGAACGTCATCGACGTGGGTGTGCAGTTCGTCGTCGGTGAATCCGCCGTCGACAACGCCCCAGGACAGCAGGGGGTCCTCGTGTGCTTCGAGGACGTCGAGGATTTCACTCTCGGTCTCAGGAGTCATCGCAGCCTCACCCAGAAGCGGTCCAGGATTCCCAGCCTCGACAGCCCTGCAAGGACTTCGGGGGTGAAGGAGTTCAGCGGCGTCCCGGTGGCTTCCTGAGCGCCCGTGATCACTCGGGCGAGGACCGGGTCAACGAGTTCGGAGATCTGCTGGCCGCATGCGTGGAGGCTCTCCAGCGCCGCGGCCAGCCTTGCGACGTCGCCCAACTCGGGGACGGCACGGTTTTTCAGGACGTTGAGCACGCCATGCGCCTTCTCGATCTTGATGCGGATCTCTTCCACGTCGATCCCGCTCTTGTTCAGCGTAGCGACGAGATCCTCATTGATCACCGGTACTTCGCGGTTGCGTTCAGCAGTCCATGCCTGCTCAACGCTCCCGCGAAGGCCCTTGACGAAGCCATCGGCCGCCTTGATCTGCGCCTTCAGTGCTTGCGGTGGGGTATCGGCGTCCTGGCTGGGGAGCGTTTCGGCGAGCACGTGCAGGTCTGCGGCCAGTTGGGCGGCCTGCGGACCGAGGTCTGCGTCGAAAGCCGCATGGGCTGCGCGCAGTTCGGCGACGCCTCGGCTGAGGCGCTGCATCGTCTCGATGAGCGTCTCGACCCTCTCGGCCAACTCGGCCAACTCGCCGGTGCGGCGGTTGATCTTGTTCTCGTCGTGGGCAGCGACCGCTGCGACACGCAGACGCTGAACTTGTTCGATGAGCGTCATGCGCCCCCCTCGCATCCGGCCACGTCCATGACCTCACGGCTCAATGTCTCCAGCCCGGCCATGAGCCGCTGGAGGGTCTCGTCGTACTCGCGCTGAGCCTCCGAGGCAGGTCCGGCTTGGAGCTTTTGCTCCAGTGCGTTCACGGCTTCCAATGCAGGCTCGAGCCAGGCTCGAATGCGCAGGGCCGGCCTTTCGTCCTGGGTCATCAGGCGCAGGCGCTGATCGGCGGTGAGGGTGGACCAGGCGTTGAGGCCCTCAGTCAGGTCTGTCACCTTCTTCAGATCACTGGGTTTCACCGCCTTCGCCGCGTCGTGGAGGGCGGGCAGGTTGATCGAGTTGGCTGACTGGCCAAGCGCCGCCAGGTCGGAGAGCAGGGTGTTGAGGGCATGGGCGACCTGGGCGACGTCACCGCCGAGATCGCTCACGTCGGGTGTCAGCCGTCGGGTTTCGTCGAGCATCGGGTCCAGCGTGGTGGTTCGCTTCTGGATGTCGTCCGCCGCTTTTCTGATCTGCTCGGGGACGTGCTCGGGCCAGGGCACCTCAGCTGCGTTGTCGCGCAATGCGCGCACAAGGCGGGGCAGGTCAATGGCCAGCGGCTTGCCAGCGCCCTGGCGGTAGGACGTCAAGCGGAGCAGTCGCTGCTGAAGGAGGTTTCGATCCGCTTTCGGGTCGACGAAGCGGTCCTGGAGTTGTCGCATGTGGGGCCGCACGGGATCGGCCAGCTTCGGCGGGCTGGCGAAGAGCGCCCTGACCCGGCTGAGTGTGTCGCTCTTGAACGAGTCGGCGATCCCCAGGGCCTTACTGACGGACAGAAGAGCGTGCGCGAGCCGGCCCAGTTCGGCGTCGTCGCCTTCCGACGGAAGGAGGAAAGCGGACACGCTGTCCGCCCATTCCTGGACCCTGTTCACGCACAAGCTCTGCAGCGCATCTCCTTGCGGCACGTCCTCCCAGGACCCTTTTGCGTTTACCCAGGCGAGGGCACGCAGAACGCGGACGTCCTCCACGTTGCGGTGGTCGATCGAGATCAGCGCGGTCTGCAGGGCACTGCCGTCCAGTGCGATCGAGGTTTTGGCATCAAAGCTCGGCGTGAATTCCGCCCTTGCCTTGGTCCAGTCTCCGCTGTCTCCTCCGTATCCGTCTTCGAGTCCCAGACAGCCGATGACGGCGGTGTGCACGATCTTCCGGAGATCGTTGCGGTGGCTCTGCACAAGCTGGCCGGTCTTGTGCCATTCGTCGACCGCCTGGACCAGAGTCGGCTTCGAAGCCGCCGGGGACGGACGCGCGGGTGCCGACGTGGGCGGGGGCGGCGTCGGGGGGGCCACCACAATCGGTGTCTGCGTACCGTTCAAGGGCAGGACGGGTTCTTGCACTGCCGGCCGATGCGGGAGGGTCTGCTGCTCGGTTATGAGGTCAGGCAGGGGCGGGATGGCGAATGCTTCGTGGATCGTCGGGTGAAGGTTCTGCGGCCCGTGGCCTGGTCCCCAGAAACGCACCATCCGCACGCGACGCTCGGAGAGTTCGGGGTCACCTGGCGTGCGCAGCCGGACCTGGTCCTCGACGTTGTCGAGGATGTCCAGCGCACCGGTGCGGAAGTCGCTCTCGAATCCGGTGCTGGGAAAGCGGCCTTCGTCGAGTTCGGTCTGGTCGCGGTGGAGGACGGGGCGCAGGACGCGGGTCAGCACGTCGCGGGCGACGAAGGCATCACCCTTGGACTGGCTGCGGATGGCCCGATCGAGTGCCGTCCTGCTGAACGGGAACAGGCCGACGCCTTCAACCTCCCCGAACGCCTGGTGGCACTTGTCCCGGACGGGGCACTGCTGACAGTGGTTGGGCTCCGGGCGCTCGTCCGTGCGGTGCTTGTCGATCTCCTGGGAGCCGACGCGTACTGCGTTGAGGTAACGGGCGGCGAACCGTGCGGGGTCGAACGGGGCTGTCATATCCGCGGGAAGTTCAAGATCGAAGACCTTGTAGGTCCGCGTGTACACCGTCTCCGGCATCTGGTTGACGAAGTAACCAGTGGTGACGGCCATGACGACACGCATTGGGCACAGGGCGAGCGTCTCGGTGGGCAGCAGGGTGATTGCGTCGATGAGGCCGCCCTGGATGCCTTGGAAGATCGAGAAGTCCTCGATCAGGAGGAGGAGTTCCAGCCCCTGCCTTTGCAGGTCGAGGCGTAGTTCGACGAGGAGTTGCTTGAGGTCGTCTCCCCCGATCCCGAAGACCTCGCTGACCGCCGGCCCGAGTTGCTCGTTGAGCATCTTCGCTGCCAGGTCCCGCAGGGGGGCGTCGCTGGCGAGTGCGCTGGCGACACTGGCGGCGTCGACTCCGGCCCTGCTGACATCGTCGACCGAGAGGTCCAGGTCTGCCGCGGTAAAGCCGAACGCGTCCTCCTTGTCCTCGGAACCCTTGCCGGAGAGCTTTTCCCGGACCAGACGCGCGATGGGACCGTTGTCGGTGAGCAGTCGCCTGCGGAAGACGAGGTCGCCCAGCAGTGCGGGCAGGCCCTCCGCGGAGGCGAGGAAGGCGCGGAGGTCGTTCTCCTCGGGTGTGCCGTCTTTGTCTGCTCCGCGGGTCTCGACCAGGACAGCCAACTCGTTGCGCAGGCGCAGTTGTGCTGTGGTTTCGTCCGCGGCAGCGTCCGAAGCAGCGGCGACCTTGGCACGCACCTCCGCGGCGCGTTCGCTGGTGGCGTGTTCCAGGATGAGTTCGAGGATCCCGCGCAGCGACATGCGGTGTTTGGGGACAAAGATCAGCCGAGTCGCGTCGTTGGGCTTCAGGTTGATGCGAAGCCAGCGGATCAAGTGCGACTTGCCTGTGCCCGACTTCCCGAGGATGGGGATGATGGGCTGGTCCGCCGGCAGTTCCTCGACGGCGCGCCGCAGGTTGTGTTCGTCGACGATGGTGCCGCCGACAGCGCTGTCCACCCGGTCGCGCAGGAGGATCGGGATCGAGGTGTGCGTGGCGAGGAAGACCCCGTTGGAGGTGCTCTCCGCCTCGACTGGAATGATGGCCGGGGCCTCACGGGCCTCCCAGCATGCAGCAGGAAGAGTGCCCCGCCAGGTCATCGTTTTCCTCCTTGAACCAGGGTGACGTGTGTTTGACGTTGGCTGTCGAATCGCGACAGCCGGATGCCGTCGGCGTCCGGCAGGGTGTCGAAGACGAGTCGGCCGCGGTCTTGCAAGATGCGCAGCGCCTGGCCTACCGAACTGTCGGCACAGTCTTGTGCGATGCCCGGGTCGGGGTCTCCGTCGGGAAGGTACGCCACGAGGGAGGCGCGGACGAGACCGCCGTACAGCACAGGCAGTTTGGCCGCCAACTGGCCCAGGAATTCGGCGATGGGCATCTGTCCGGCAGGCAATTCGTCCAAGACGTCGTTGATCGCCACGACGGGGAGGGGCACAAGTCCCGATCTGGCCTGTACGAGCGAAGGCGCCGCGAGGCCAAGTGCCTGTCCCCATCGGGTGACGGCACCCCAGCGTGTGTCGTTGGTGATGGCCCAGGTTTCATTGTCCGGGTCCGGGAACTGCGCGTGCTGGAGGGCCTGAACGCCGCTGGTCCACGACAAGGGACGCCCGAGCGCATCCTGCGCGAGGAACCACGACATCGCTCTCAGCAGATCACGTGCCCCGCCGGTGAGGCTCTCTCCCGGGCCGGTCTGCCACGGGTCTCCGTCTCGGTCCAGATCGAGGGCATGCTTTTGAAGTGTCCGGCGGAACGCCGCCGGCGACAGGGTGCCTCCTGTGGCAGCGACAGTGTCGCTCACGGTGATCACACCGGCCGTGTCGCTGCAGAGCATCCCGATTGCCCGGAAGGTGTACACGGTGTGCGCGACACCTTCAAAGGAGAAACTGTCCTCGTTCAGGCCTGGCGGTCTGAACGCCTCGATCAACTCTTCCTCGGTCCAGACCCGTCGAGATCCGGTAAGGAAGTTGATGATGGAGCGGCCAAGCGCCGGAAGGCTGCGCGGTGGGTTCAGAACAGCCATCAGAGTCTCCTGAGGAAGTCGTCAATGGTCCAGTGAGGGCTGCGGATGCTTTTGATGAGGGCATCTGGATAGGCCGGGTCGGGCATGTCTTCCGGGACGACCACGACGCGCAGCGGTCCGCTGGTGGGGGCGAGCCACGACAGGGGCGGCGTCTGCCCGTGGTCCATCAGGATCAGACTCGGCACCGAGAGGCGCGCAGGTACCCCGCCGGTGCGCAGGGGGTCCACGACGACCAGGCCCTCGTCGGCGAACCGCGAGGCCGTACGGATGGCCGGGAGCCCAAGCAGTGCGTCGGGGGCGACGATGCCGCGTACGCCGTTGGTGACGCATGACTGGATGAGGTTGCTCAGGGCAGTTCTGAGGCGTCCGCTGGAGTAGGTGACCACGATGCTGGGGTGGCCAGCGGCCAGGTTCGCCAGGGCCGCGCTGGGGCTTCTGCCGAGATCTGGCATGAGCGCTTCTGCGACGAGGGGACGCGCGGTGTGCAAGATGGGCTGGTGCGCGTGCCCCTCTGCCGGGCATCCGGAGCACGCGGGCGCCACGTTCTGGCTGGCCCCCATCGCACCTATGCCCGTGTAGGTGTACTCCTCACTCAGTACGCGTCCCCAGCATTCTCTTCTTTCCAGCAGGCGGGTGATGCGCGCCGTTGAGGTTGCTTCGGCGTTCTTGATCTCCGCGCGGGTCCGCTGCAGGGCAGCCTCGAGAGTCTCTTGGTCCAGGTTGGCCACGTGCGGTCTGAGCCGTACCGGGACGTGGCTCACGAAGGCCGTCCACTCCTTGTCGAACCGTGCTTGCCACGCCTGCTCGGACTCGCCGGGTATGCGTTCGACCACCGGAGGGGCCAGCCTTGTGATGGTGATGAGGTTGGCACGTTCCATAAGGACGAGCGTGTTGCGGTTCCACAGTTGATTGGCGTCCGAGGGCTCGTCGCCGTGCTCGGGTACCACCGTGGTGTCCAAGACCAGACCGTTGCCCGCCTCCTTCGGGGACAGGTCCTGATCCCGCATGGCTTGCCATCGGTTCCACGCCTTGACGTCCCCGATCACGGTCGCGTTTTCGACTTGCTGGCCTTCGGCCGCGTCAGGGAGGGCGGGAAGCCAGACAGACAGCGCCGCGTGGCCGTCACGTCCCGCGCGGCCGACTTCCTGGTAGAAGCGGTCGACCGAGGCGGGGACGCACGCATGCACCACGGTACGGACGTCGCTCTGGTCCACCCCCAGACCGAAAGCGCTGGTGCCGACCACGATGTCGGTCGTTGTCGGCCCGTCGTCGCCGGACCATCCACGCATGATGCCAAGACGCTCAGCAGAACCGAGGCCTCCGTGGAAAACGGCGGTGCGTGCAAACCCGGCGGCCCGCAGACGCTCAGCGATGGTCCTGGCGGGCTCCTTCTTGGTGGTGTAGATGATCGCCGGCCGCGGAAGGTGGTGCATCGCTTCGACAAGGCGTTCCATCCGGGCACCGGAGGACGTGGTAGTGCCCAGGAAGTACCGCAGTTCGGAGCGCAGAAAGGTCGACCCGACGAACAGTGACTCGGCGCTGCCCGCGAAGAGTTGATCGTTGAGTTGGAGGCTGGGCGCCGACAGCGTTGCGGACAGAAGTGTGACGCGTGGCGGGGGGTGCCCGGCCCCGGTGGCGAGTTCTCGCAGTTCTCCCACGAGCGAGGCGACGATCTGGAACTCCGGACGAAAGCTCAAGCCCCACAGGCGTACCAGGTGCGCCTCGTCGATGACCAGGTTGGTGAGTTGGCCGGACGCTGCAAGGGTGCGCAGCGTCGCGGTGAATCCGCGTACAAGGGCTTCGGGGGAAGTGAGGAGGATCCGCTGCCTTCCCTCGCGCAGGCGTTCCTTGATGGCTGCGCGTTCCTCGCTGACGCGGTCGCTGTGATAGGCCAGTTCGCGGGGGAGCACGGACGCCGGGAATCGTTTGCGCATGTGGCGTTCCTGGTCGAGCGCCAGGGCGATGGTGGGCAGCACCACGATGGTGGTTCCGCGCTGCCGGAGCAGCCCAGGGGCCAGACCGACGAGGGATTTACCCGTGCCGGTGGGCAGGACGACGTGCAGGGTGGATGCCGGATCGGCCAGGGAGGCGGTCCGCACCGCGCTGGCTTGGCTGCGTGAGCGGTAGTGATCGATGTCGGGAGCGATCGCGTGCAGGGCTGGATCGACGGGCACCGGACTGTTCGGGCGAGCGCTGGTCTCCACCGTCGTGTTGTCGGCGAAGACGAACGGACCGGGGCTTGCGCAGGCGAGATCGATCCAGCGGGGGTCGCCGTGGAGCCAGTCAGGCGTCCAGGCGTCGCCGAGGCGCACGGTGTGCCGTGTGGCGCCGAACCGTTCGACACGCAGGTGCGCTCGCTGGAGCGCCTGCAGGTCGATTCCGCGGTCGTGGAGGTTGATCTCCAGTTCGTGGTGGCGCTGGCCCGTCACGCCGGCTTGATGGCGGAGCATCTGAGCCAGCAGGGCGGCGATGTCGCCGCTGAAGGCGGGCCCGGCAAGGGGTGAGCGCCAGGCATCGGCGAACCGGCGGTGGGGGCCGGTGAGCTGTTCTGTCGATGCCTCCTTTCCCAGGACCATGCGCTGGATGATGTCGAGTTGAGCGGTCACACGCACCCGTCCTGCTCCGGGCTGCGGCCCGAGACCACGACCACACCGGTGCTGTCCAGGCGGAGCGACGGTGTCTGGAGGGCTGTCATGAGCGCTTGGCCCGCCAGCGCTTCCGTTTCCACTTCTTCCTCCAGTTCAGCGCGCTCGTTTCCCTCCGAGCGCGCGGCACGCAGTCTCAACTGCCGCAGTCGGGTGGCGATGTCGGTCTCGGCCATGGCCAGGGCTCGGGTGCGGGTCGCCTCTACGGCGTCGTTGCTGTGGACCAGGCGCTGGGCACTGTGTTCAGCAGCTCGCCAGCGCGGCGCCCATTGGTCGGCCGGGATGAATGCGTATGCGTGTTTGATGCGCTCTGAGTTGAGTGCGTAGTCGCCTCCGGGCTCTGCGGGCGTCGGCTTGGCATAGCGCGCCTGCAGGGCGTCGAGGTGGCGCCCGTCGGTGATGGGTGTGCCATCTGCGTCGGTCCACACGGTCGCAATGAGCGGCGGGAAGAGCGCGTCGGCGCGGCGTCGCAGCGACGGCAAGTCCACCAGGTCGCTGGTCCAGGCTGCAGCAAGTTGGTCGAGCAGGTCGCTTTCCGGGCTGGCCTGCAACGGCTGCGCTTCGATGGCGTAGTCGAAGCGGTAGGCAAGGCGCTCTGCGTAGGGCCAGGTGGGGATCCACCGCCACATGCCGAAGGCTCTCCCCCGGTCGTCGTTCCACAGGAAGTCGGACACGGCATCGATGAACTGATCGCCGTAGCGGTAGAGGCGGACGTCTTCGTGCTCGACGGCCACTTTGCGCACGAAGGTGCCGCGGTGTCCTGCGAGCGGCACGAAGTCGCGCTGCAGTCGCGCTGCGGATACCAGCGGCATCTGGACGTGTCCGGCTGCCAGCCGGCTGACGGGTTCGTAGCTGCCGATCGCATGGGCGGGGTCGCCTGCGGGGGCGAACCGCAGGTTCCCGGCCGCCCGCCGCGAGGACAGCAGTGCATCGGTGACGTCGGCGAACGAGGCTGCCTGACTCTCCGATGCCATCATCCGTCCGTACACCGAGCGCTCGTCAGCGGGTGCTTCGATGCTGTCCAGGGCGTCCTGTTCCTGTACGCGCTTGACCTCGTCCTCGAGCATGGTGCGGACCATGCGGATGGCGTCGGGTGCGGCATCGGCACCGTGCTCGAACAGCAGGTCCCAGGCGGCGTCTGTGGCGGCGTCCACCGCATGCTGCAGGCTGGCTATCGACGTGTCGAAGACGGCGAACCCTTCGCTGAGGATCTGCATCCACGCTGCGGCAAACGACTGCGGGTCGGTCGTCTCGGCCACCCAGTAGGAGCGCCAGGCGCCGCCTTCGCGACGGGCGTCCCAGCGGTCGCACCGGCCGATACGCTGCTCGAGGCGGTTCGCCCTGGGCGGCAGGCCCACGTGGATGAGGAGATCGGCGAACTGGAGGTTGCGTCCTTCTTCCGCTGAGTGATCGGCAACGAGGACGGCTGCCATCCGGCTCTGCTCGAAATCCCGCACTGCCTGCTCGGAGGCTGCGGGCGAGTCGCTCGCCAGGTGCTGGTAGACAGCCCCGGGAAGCACTTCCTTGAACGCGCCGACCAACTCCCCTGCCAACTGCGGGGTCGGGCAGAAGACGACCACCCGCTCACGTGCTTTGAACAGGTAGGTCAGTGCGTCGGCCAGTGGGCGTGCCATGCCCCGGCGGCGGCTGACGAAGCGCAGGTCACTCTCGATGCGGTCGAGCGCGTCCTGCTCGCCCGGCGTGGCGGCCACTCGGGACTGGGCCCACGCGCACAGGGCGTCCGGGTCCAAGGACAATGCCACGCCCGTCGCGAAGGCCGACGCTGCCTCGCGGCGGGCCTCTTCGTCGAACTCACAAGCAGCAAGAGCCTCCTGGCGCCAGTTGTCCAAAAGGGAGGCAAGGCCGGCAAAAGCGGACGAGGGAAGAACCACCTGCTGGGGGCGCAGACGCCCGGTGACCCGGTACGACTCGTGCAGCGCAGCGGTACGACGAGTGCGCAGCATCCGGCGGTGGAGCCGATACACCTCGGACACATAGGTGCGCAGCGCGCCGATCGCAACGGCCAGCGCATGCCGGTCCGGTCCTGCGACTGCCTGCCTGACCTCACCGATCAAGGCGGCGACTTCAGCATCTTCAGGGAACGCGGCGCCGATCTCCGTGAGGCGCTTGTTCAGCAGCACGCCAGGAAAATGGGGCTGCAGTCCAAGGAACAGCCGGCCCAGCGCGGAACGCGCCTCCATGCGCCGTCGCAGGTCCTCGGTCGTCGTGTCCCGGTACACGGCCGGGTCGAGCAGTTTGAGCATGGCCAGGAAGGCACGTTCGTTGTGCAGCGCGGGCGTCGCCGACAGCAGCAGCAAGCGCGGGCTGGCGGTGGCAACTTCGGCAAGGCGCGTGTAGCGGCTGGACAGTTCGGGCTGCTCGCTGTGCGCCAGGCGGGCCAGATGGTGCGCCTCATCGACCACGACGAGATCAGCCGGTACCCACGTGTCGGGTGCGTCGTCGCGGGAGTACATGATGCGGGCGCCCGGGAAGTCACCGGTGCGGAACTTGCCCGACAGTTCGCGGCGCCATTGCTCCACGAGGAACGGCGGGAGAATCAGTTGCACGGTGAGGTCGGGCTGGTCCAGCAGGAGTTCCCGCACGACAAGGCCGGCCTCGATCGTCTTGCCGAGACCGACCTCATCGGCCAGGAGGTAGCGCTGCACTGGGTCCTGCAGCACGCGCCACACGGTCTCGACCTGGTGCTCGTACAACTCGATACCGCTCGAGAGGGCGCCGCGCATGCCATGGGCCGCCGAACGCTGCGTCAGGGTGCTCTGCAGGAAGGGGCGCCGCATGTCGGCCAGCAGAGGCGATTCGAGCAGTCCGGCGCCGGCAAAGCCGACGGGGTCGGTCAGCGGCTGGTCCCAGCGGACATACAGGTCCTCTTCGGCAAGGTATCCCTCCCAGTTGCGCGCCCGCACGTGGATGTCCCGATGGGCTGTGGCCTCGATGACGCGCCCGGAGCGCCATGCGGCACCCGTGGGCCAGAACACCCGCGTCTCGGGTGCCAGCGTGAACCGCTTAAGCCCCTTCCTGGGGACGGTGTGACGACTGCGCTCGTCCGGAGGCTGTCCTGGGGTGTCGAAGTACTCGAGGATCAGGCCATCGCCGTCCTTGCCTACGAGTTTGCCTGCACCGAGCGTGTTGGCGCTGGATACGAGCAGGTCGCCTGGGCGCAGCGACAGGCCGCGGGAGGTGTCGCTGCTGCGCGCCGGACGGCTCGCCTTCGCTGTGCGGGGCCGGGCCGGCGCCGCCTTGCCCGCGCCGCCGTCGATGGTCCGTGATCCACGGCATTGCGGGAACCGTGAACAGCCCCAGAAGCAGTTGCCTGCGTTAGGTCCCCGCGATGCGAATTGCATGACCATTTTGGCGCCGCACCGGGGACACAGGACAGCATCATCCGTCACAGGCACACTCCGAAAGAGCAGCGTAGGCAGGCGCCGTCGGCAGGTTAGGACGGCGCAGGCGGCCCGGCGATATTCTGCCGGGCTGCCGGGACGGCCGTGGAGTGCGCACACGCAGGTCCTGACGCACGCGCTGGGTGGAGGCAACGGCAGGCAGTTGCGCGTCCGTGCGGAGCGGGGCGCCCACGTGGTGCACGTGTCCGCTACCCGGCGCCGACTGACGATGCAGAACACCGCGTCGGCAGGCTGGGGAGCCGACCGACCCACGCGTCGGTGCACGGACATGCGCAGCGGTGCAGTGTGCCAGCAGCACGGATTCCTCTACGGCCTCACAGCTGGTGAATGTGGAGCTTTCCCACTTGTGTAAGACGGCACGCCCACACCTCCAACAACCGGCAAAGCAGCACAACTCCCCCACGCTCAGCCTTGGCATTGCACTTCCTTCACAAGGTGCTCACATCCAGCTGGTTGCAGCGTAACCGGAGCCACTGACAGTGCCTCCGCCCGGGCGTACCGGTCTGCCGCGGCCCCGCGACGGAAAAATGCTGCTCACCATGCCGGAAGCTCCCCCTGCCCCGCTCGACGTCACCACGGTCGCGTACCAACTCGCGCCACCCCGCCCCCTACGGCATGTTCAGCACACGTTGGCGGTGATCGTGCCGTTCACGATCACCATGGAATACCGATCTATGAGGCACGTGCAAGGCGATGGACTGTTTCCACCAAAGCAGTGTGTCTGACGGGAGGCGGACGGGGCCGCCCGGGGAGCGATTGGAGCCAGGCCGATAAGCCGACGCGGCCCTTCAGACGGCAGATGCAGGCGAGGTGTTCGAACGTTGCAGCGGAGCGAGTCGGGCGCTGTGCGCTCGATGGCCAACGGTACGCCGCACGAGGAGGCCGGCGCGGTGCGCCGACTGCGTCACTGGCCAACGGTGCGAGGATGAAGGGCTGTTCGGAACGCGACGCCGGACCTTATACGGCTGCCGTGGGAGGGCCACACTCGCTGCGCGGTGGGGGTGCTTGCTTGTCCTGGCGTCTCGTCGGCAGTGGTGAGCGTTGGCGCTGACCGTGGACAGGGCGGAGAATTCGCTGCGTGGTGCGCCTGCCGCTGGCCGGCCGATGTTGCGCCGTGCCTGCCGACAGCGGTAACGCGCAAGACGGCCGCCTGGATCCGCCTCGGCTTACGTGCCTGGAACGCCGCTCAAGCCAGGTACGACGCCGACACCGCCGATGTCGCGGTGCTTCTGCCCAGCACCAATGGGCAGGTTATACGCGGCACCAACCACTTCTGCTGTTGCAACAGTGCGGACGCACCCTCATCGAGGGTGTGCAAAACGGTTGACCGACAGGCGAGATCCCGGAGTCACCGTGCCGGGCCAGGGCACGGTGAACGGGTGCAACGTCAGTTGCGGACGGCACGTACCAGCAGGTCGGTAAGGAGACGGATGTCGTTAGGTGTGTTTTGCAGGCCATTCCAACGACGCTGTTCGCCGTCGGCGAAGCGCCACATACCGGAGGTCCAGGCGGTAATGGGCATCAGCCCCAGGACGGCGTTGCGTACCTCGTCGCAGTCGACGGCTTCGGCAGGCATGCCGTCGGTGAGGGTGTCCATGACGAAACCCATGGCCTGGATGCCGACACCGTGGGTGAGGCGGGACTGGCGAGGCGGGAGTTTCCAAGCGTCGCTGAAGGTGTCCTTCACGATGTTCCAATACGCGCGCAGATGCTTCAGCATGCGCTCTACGTCGCCGGAGCCGTCTTCGGGGTTGCGGTATTGGTAGAGAGCGCCTTCGAAGAGGCTGTGTTCCAGCATTCGCAGCATGCTGGTGTCCTTGATGTTGCCGTGCGGTGAGGTGGGGCTGGCCACCCTGCCGTAGAAGGGGCCCTGGCCATCGGTGTTAAGGCGGATCATCAACTGGGCGGGCAGGCGCCGGCGGGCGTAGGCGGGGGGAAGCTGTCCGCTGGTTTCGGGCAGCAGTTCGTGGATGAGGCCCTTAGGCAACGGTTTGGTGGAGTTGACCAGGATGAACTGAGAGCGCTGGTCTTCTTGGTTGTCGGCGATGAACCCGACGGCGGCGACGGGGAATTCGGCCAGGTCCGCGTCGCGGATGGCGGCGCTGCGCTGCTGGCCATCCACAATCAAGGCGGGCTTGTCCTCGTCGGTAAGAGATTCATCCACCGGGATCACCAGCACGCCGGGGACTGAGTAGTCCACGCCGGCTTTCGGGCGGATGCCAGTTTCGAAGCGGACGGTGTCATCGAATGCCAGGACGAGCGCGTTGGGGAGCATGGCGTGGTCGGACTCGAGGTAACGGCGGATGCCGCGGATGTGGCTGAGAACCTCTGGCCGCTGGTAGCCCTGCAGTTCGCTGCTGTCGTTGCGGCGGACGCGGGAGACAGCGGCGAAACTGTGGATTTTCTTCCCGTCGACGGCAAAGCAGTAGATTTTTCGGTTGCCTTGGCGCACTTCAAGTGCGGGAAGCCTCAACTCGTATCGGTCGGCCATCACATCTCCTGGCAGGGTTGGAAAGAAAAGCTAGAAGGGGGTGCATTTACGCGAAGGTAAGTTGTCTTATCTTGGCTTCGAGTACGGCGAGATTATGGAATCCGCGGCGTTTATTACGCTCACTGCCGCGGAATATAGCGATTTCGATTCCATGTTTCTTGCACAGAGCGCAGGGGCAAGTGCGCCACGGGGCGTAACTTAGGGTGCGTTCGTAGTACTCAAGATAGCTTTTCTTTTTCGGGCCGAGCACGAGAGCTTCGTACGTTGCGAGGGCACTCATGACTCCTTCGAGTGCTGTTTCTTCTTGGTCGAATTCGCGCAGGGCGCGCAGGCAGGAGCGTTCGGCGACGATTGCCTCGGCTTGGGAGACGTGGCCGGAGAGGATGAGGCGCTTCAGGGCAGGGTTTCCGTCGACCTGGGGGACGCGGATGGCAGTGTAGGAGTCGGTGGCCGTGTGGTAGTTGTTGCGGTCGTCCATGAAGGCCTGGCGGAAGGCGGAAGTGCTGTCGAAGCTGGTCACGCCGTGGCGGGCGAACTGCTCCATGCTCTCGACACGGTTGATGCCGAGCAAGTGCAGTCCGGTTTCGGGAGTGCGCACTTCGTCGATGGCCCGCAGGCAGGCGAGGATCTCGTGGGACTTCAGTGGGACCATGCCACCGAGGGCAATGCGCCGGTATCCCATCTTCTGCAGCTCCGCGACGCTGTGGGCGTAGCTGTCGGGTCCCCATCCCTGGGCGGCACCAACTGGTTCGAAGCGGGCGCCTTGCGCGTGGGTTGCGGTGATGAAGTCCTCAGCAAGTTCGAGGGAGATCTCCTGGCGCTCCACCCACGCCGACTCGGGTTCCGCATCGGACTCTTCCGGGATGTATCCAAAAATGATGTGGTCGATACTGATGCCTGCGTCGAAACCGCAGCGGCCGTAGAAATCAAGGACTTCGTCTACCTCATACGGTGGGCGTTCTTCGTCGATGTAGTTAAAGGCGCCGCAGTCACCGATCGTCGAGCAGGTGTCGGGAAGGCGGAAGAAATTCCGCACGCCCAGACGGTAGAGCCGCTCGCGCTGTGGGGCAGAGTATTTCCCTGCCCCCTTCATGGATCCGTCGACAACCGCTTTGCTGACGAGGATCCCGTCGTAGGGGATCGGCGTCACGGCCTGGTGAGCGTACACGTCATCGCGCTGGCGCACTCGGTAGGGCGAATACTCGTCGTTGATGAAGTCGTAGGTGGGGCTCACCAAGTCCTGGCTGTCAGGGAAATAGAATTTCACGCGGCTTTTGCCTTTTCCTGCACATAGATACGGAGGAGGTAGTTCGACAGGGTACTGATGTGGCGCGGGTTGTTCTGGAGTTCGTTCCAGGGGAGGTTCAGGTCGGGCCAACGTCCCTGGGTCCAGCGGCAATGAGGGGCGATCAGGGCGAGTTCGGCCCGTGCCTGTTCCACAGCGAGGGGCGATGCCGGATCGATGGCCATCATCACTCGGTCCATGAGGCGTCCCATGGAGCGGATGCCCACGCCGTGCATCAACCGCGACCGTGTCGGCGGGAGCCCCCACGCGGTGGGAAAGATGTCACGCACAGCACTCCAGTAGATGACGAGGATCTGGCGGATGGTGGCCGTGTCGACGGTGCCGTTGGACAGGTTCTTGTGCGGGAAGAAGACGCCTGCAGGGGAGTTGAGGGATTCCTGGATGGCCGTGGTGAGGCTGTTGTCTGTGACGACGGCGTCCGCTTTCTGCTCGGACGTGGTGGAGGGGCGGCGCACCAGGCCCCGGAACGGTGAATCCTTGTCGTGGTTGAGGGCTTCGACCAGGACGGAGGGGAGTTTGCGAGCGGAGAGTTTGGTGGGCAGGGCCGTGCCGACTTCCGGTAGGAGTTCGGTGACCAGGTTGGTGGGCAGCGGGGAGACAGTGTTCACGCGCAGGAACTGGTCTCGTTGGGTTTCGAGGTCTTCGGCAACGAATCCGGCAATAGTTACGGCCAGGCGGGTGTTACGGGTGCGTGCCAGTGCGAGGCTGCGCTGCTGGCCGTCGACGATCCAGGCGGGTCGCGGGGCATCGAGGGAATCGGGCACAGGGATCTCCAAGGTGCCCGACGTGCACAGACCGTCGCTGCTGCCCGGGCCCGGGCTGGACTTGAACCGCACGCTCGAGGGAAGCGCCAGGATCAGCCCGTTGGGAAAAAGCACCTCTTCCCCGTCGAGGTAGTCGAGGATCTGGCGTACGTGCTGCTTCTTCTCGGGCCGCTGGTAGCCGATCAGTTTGCCGGCTTCGTCTCGGGAGATCCGTGCCACGTCGGCGACCTGATGCACCTCTTCTGCTGCCAGAGTGAACACATACAGAGGGATCGTGGGGTGCTGCTCGATCCGCAGGGCCCGGCGCTTAAGCACAGTGGAGGTCATCGAGGGCCAATCGTTGAGGTATACAGGTCTGCGAAGCGCTTCTGCTCACAGGCCATCCCCTTGTCTCTCAGCAGGCGCAGCAGGCGGGTGCGCGAGTAGTCGGGGTAGCGGCCCTTCACATCTCTGATGAAGGCGATCACGGCCTGGTCCGACATCGGCTGTCGGGCATAGCGTTCCGTGCGGGCTACCTGGGACGACCATGTGCTCCAACGCTCCTTGGCAGTTGGGGTGATGAGGTGGCCCGGCGTGCAGTGCTCGAGCCAAGAGGCTGCCATGCGGACGTTCAAACTGGTCAGCGTTCCGCCCAGGGCCTGCCTGAGGGCGGCGTTGGCCGGCATGCGCACGATCCCGTCCACATCGCTGGCGCCGCCGATCAGTACCACGTCAGCTCCGGTGGCTGCCAGCGCGACAAGGTCGTTGTGCATGGCCTGGGCGTAGGTCTCGGACAGCACCACCAGTGCCTGTCCGGCAGTTGCCGCGATCTGGGGAAGATGACGGCTGGCCTCCATACGCTGCAACTGACCCCACCACTGGGCTGCCTGCGCGCTGGAGGATGCCACGGAATCTGCGTGTCGAGGCATAAAAGTGGCCGCATAGGACGGGGCGAGGCTGGAGACTGGTTGCAGGCCCAGGCCGGCCGAGGCCACGTACAGGCGAGGCGTAAACCCTGCCCCGGAGGCGGCTTTCGTGAGGGCCGCGGCGCGGCGCCACTGGTCTCCCTGGTACAGCTCCCCCAAAGCGGTCCGCCGGCCCGGTGCGGCGTGCAGACGCCGTGCCCATTCCGCCGCGCGTTGCCGGATGTCCGTGGCGGGCAGTTCACGCACGCGCAGGCCGGGTTCGGGGGGTGAGGTCTTCCGGTCTGTGCACGTGACCACGATGGGCAACTCGTTCACTACGGATCGACCTCTGACTTCCATAACTCGATTCTTGTTGTGGTTACTGTAGCCGGTAGTTAAGAGGGTAGGCTGCACTTGTCTCAACGGAGGCAACTGGACCTTAGGTTAGGGAGTGACAGCATGGACCGTCCCGCGATCGTGTTGCTGAGCGGCGGCCTGGACTCGACCACGGTGCTGGCCATCGCCAAGGACCAGGGCTTCACTCCCTACGCGCTCAGCTTCCGCTACGGGCAGCGACACTCCATCGAGTTGGAGGCGGCGCAGCACGTCGCAGAGGTCCAGGGGGTGGCCCGGCACGTCATCGCCGACATCGATCTGCGGGTCTTCGGCGGCTCTGCTCTGACGGCCGACATCGAAGTGCCCAAGCATGAGTCCCTCACTGACGTGGAGGATGCGGGGGTACCGATCACCTACGTGCCGGCCCGCAACACGATCTTCCTGTCGTTCGCGTTGGCGTTTGCCGAGACCGTCGGCGCCAGCGACATCTTCACCGGGGTCACGGCGGTGGACTACAGCGGCTATCCCGACTGCCGCCCCGAATACATGGAGGCCTTCGCCACCATGGCCAACCTGGCGACGCGAGCCGGCGTCGAAGGCACCTCCAAGATCACGCTGCACTCCCCCCTGATCGCCCTGTCCAAGGCCGACATCGTCCGCGAAGGGCTGCGTCTGGGCGTGGACTACTCCCTCACCTCATCCTGCTACGACCCCGACGAGCAGGGGCGGGCATGCGGCCGGTGCGACACCTGCCTGCTGCGGCTGAAAGGCTTCGCCGAAGCTGGCGTCAAGGACCCCGTCCGGTACCAGAACGCCTGAGCATGACCTACCTGATCAAAGAAATTTTCTACACGCTGCAGGGAGAAGGCGGCCACGCCGGCCGCCCCGCGGTCTTTTGCCGGTTTTCCCGTTGCAACCTGTGGACCGGCCGGGAACGCGACCGCTCCCGCGCCATTTGCCAGTTTTGTGACACCGACTTCGTCGGCACCGACGGCGAAGGCGGCGGCCGCTTCCGCACGGCTCAGGAGTTGGCCGAAGCCGTCGAGGCCGCCTGGCCCACCGCTGATCAAGCCCACCGGTTTGTGGTGTGCACGGGCGGAGAACCGCTGCTTCAACTGGACGAGGCCGCCATCGACGCCCTCCACGAGCGCGGCTTCGAGATCGCCGTGGAAACCAACGGCACCCGCCCGCCCCCCCGTGGCATCGACTGGCTGTGCGTCAGCCCGAAGATCGGCTCCACCCTGGCCCTCACGAGCGGCGACGAACTCAAACTCGTCTACCCTCAGGCCGGTGGCGACCCCGCCCAGTTCGAGGGGCTGGACTTTCGCCACTTTAGGCTGCAACCGCTGGATGATGCCGACCGCGAGGCCCACACTCGTGCCGCCGTCGAGTACTGCATGAAGAACCCGCGCTGGACGCTTTCCCTCCAGACGCACAAGTATCTGGGAATTCAGTAATGGAAATCTTTCGCGAGTTCGCCTTCGAGGCAGCCCACCGCCTGCCGCGCGTGCCGGAGGGCCACAAGTGTGCCCGCCTGCACGGCCACTCCTACAAGGTCACCGTGCACGTGGAAGCGCCCGTCGACGTGGAGGCGGGGTGGGTGATGGACTTCGGCGACATCAAGCGGGCGTTTAAGCCTATTGATGCGCAGCTCGACCATTATTACCTGAACGATATCGAAGGCCTCGACAACCCCACCAGCGAGAACCTGGCCCGCTGGATCTGGGACCGGATGATCACCGAGCTTCCCAGCTTGTCCGCGATCACCGTACGCGAAACCTGCACCTCCGGCTGCACCTACCGAGGCGAGTGACGGCATGCACGACATCCAAAACGAGCCCGACGGCCGCGGTATCCCTATCGACGAGGTCGGCATCAGCGGCCTGCGCTACCCCATCACCTTCGATGATGGCCACACCCGCCAGCACGGCATCGCCGACATCGCCGTCACCGTCCGCCTGCAGGCCGACCGGCGCGGCACCCACATGAGCCGCATGATCGCCCTCGTCCACGAGGACGTAGCGACCCTCACCCCGCAGGAGTTGCCCATCGCTCTCAAGCGCGGGCTGACCTTGCTGGACGCCCCGGCTCTCACGCTCACATGCTCACTACCCGTCGCCACCACCGTGACTGCTCCCGCCAGCGGCCAGGAGTCCTGGCAGACACACGAGCTCACGGTTACCGGTCACATCGATGACTCTGGATGCACAGTCACCACGGCAGTGGCCAGCCACGTCACCAGTTTGTGCCCCTGCTCCAAGGCCATCTCCGACTACGGCGCCCACAATCAGCGCAGCGAGATCACCCTCGAGGTCACCGGCGCCGCTGACACTCCCTACCCCCTGCACGTTCACGAGATGGTCACCCTGCTGCGCAGCGCCGGTTCCGCCCCCGTCATCCCCCTTATCAAGCGCCCCGACGAACGTGTCGTGACTATGCAGGCCTATGACCACCCCGTCTTTGTCGAAGACATCGTCCGTGACATAAGCCTTACCTGTCGGCAAAAAGGCCTTACGCATACCATCCGCGCGAAGAACCTGGAAAGCATCCACAGCCACGACGCCATCGCCACCCTCACTTACAACCACCCCTGACCCACCACTGGCGGTGCCAGCCCCCTACCACAAAACGATCAAGGCGGCGGCTCACCGTCCGGGTCGCACCAACCAGCGGTCTGGCCAACGCCAAGGAGGGCTGAACCCTACGACCGTTGGAGTCGAGAGTCTTGGCCAGGAGCGGCGCCAACTCCCCCAGGTGGGCGCTGAGTTGACCTACTCAGCGGTAACTCGCTAACGTCGCAGTAACGTTAAGGGGCCCCACCGTGGCATGCCATGGTGGGGCCCCTTTTTGTCCTCTTCTGCACAAGCGGTGGAGGTGAGTGGGGGCGTCGCCGTCATCAGGTTCCTAGGCCACGAAAGCGGCGACGCCCCACCGCGAAGGGGGTTACCCATGAACCACCAGCATGACATGTCTGCCACCGAGAGCCAGAAGGACGGCCTGGTCACTTCCGAGGTTCAACTCGCAGGCACGCCCCGATGCGTGCGCGTGACCATCGGCAAGCACTTCAACCTGTTCGTGTCCCTGTCGGTCTCGCCTGGCTTCCTCACGCTCCTGGCCGTTGCCGTTGGTGTCGCGGGTGGGAACTACTGGTTCCTGTTCTGAACTTCTCGGCCTGCTCTACCTGTCCATGGCCTGGCGCAGTGATCAGCGCCAGGCCATGGACCACTTGTGAACGGGGCGAACTCAGCGAATTGCGATGGGTGTGCATCTTTTGAGGGTGTCTGTGTGATCAGGCGGTGAGTATGAGGGTGTTGCGGTAGCGAGCCTGGTGGTTGCGGGTGTACTCCTGTTGTTCGTGCCAGGCCCAGTAGGTGTCGAAGTCGCCGTTGGTGCGCAGGGCGCGGAGTTTCAGGACGGCTTCGGCTCCGGTCAGGCCCCAGCGGGCCCCGGTGATGTCGAGGCGGTCTTTTACCAGGTGGCGGCATGCGCCTTCGATGATCCCGGTCGCGATGGGCCAGCCGGCGGCCAGCGCGGTGTCGTAGCGCAGGTAGTCGGCTTTGTTGGTGAGGTAGGCCACGGCGTCGTCGATGCTCTTGTTCTGGCCCGGGGCGATCCCTGCGTCGGTGGCGGCCGTTGTGATCGTCTCGGCTGCGGTCAGGGCGTCTCCGGCCAGGATGGTGCGGGCGGTGCGGGCGACCCATGCCTCGATGTCCTTGCTGCCGCCGGGGTGCAGGGCGTGGGCGGCGCTCCACAGGTATTCCAGGACGTGGATGATGTCGATCACGATGTGCACCTGCACGTCGCGGGCGGCGGCCTGCTCGTTGATCAGATCGATCTGGTGGGGTGCGCCGTCCACGAGGGCCACCCAGGTGCGCCGGT
>NZ_BBNN01000053.1:0-2897 GCF_000829695.1 Streptomyces sp. NBRC 110035
CAAGGGCGTCTGGTACCACGCCTACGTCATCATCGACATCTTCAGCCGCTACATCGTCGGCCACACCGTCGAGGCCGCCGAATCGGCCGCACGCGCCGAGGAGTTGATCCGGGAGACCATCCGCCGCAACGGCATCGTTCCCGAGACCGTGCACGCCGACCGCGGCACGTCGATGACCTCCAAGAGAGTCTCCCAGCTGCTGATCGACCTCGGCGTCACCCGGTCGCACTCGCGGCCGAAGACCTCCAACGACAACCCCTACAGCGAGGCCCACTTCAAGACCACGAAGTACATGTCCGACTACCCCGAGCGGTTCGATTCGCTGGCCCATGCCCGCGAGTGGTTCGAGGCGTTCATCGCGTACTACAACCACGAACACCGGCATTCGGGTATCGCCTGGCACACGCCCGCCAGCGTGCACTTCGGCACCGCCGAGGAGGTCCGCGACCAGCGGGCCGTCACCCTCGCCGAGGCATACGCCCGCCACCCCGAACGCTTCGGCCGCCGCCCCCGACCACCCCGGATACCCCAGCAGGCGTGGATCAACGACCCGGCCAAGCGCAGGGAACCCGCACCACAAACCTCATAACGTCACGACCGTCTCACTGGACTTGAAATCTTCCGGGACGGCAGAGTGCCCGGGTCGGAGATCGTCGAGGACCCCGACACCGTGGCCGAGTGCGTGCGCCTGCGGGACCTGCTGTGGGCAGACGCCATTCCCCATCCCGAGTACAAGCCCTGACCGACCCGTGAGCAAGCAGGTGGAAGAGGCACTGCAGGCGCTCGGTGCCCGGCTGCGTGGCTTCCGCAAGGACGCCGGATTCACCAGCGGCCGGGCATTCGCCCGTGCCACCTCGTGGCAGGAGTCGAAGGTCTCCCGCATCGAGAACGGCAAGCAGCGTCCCAGCGAGGACGACATGCGCGTCTGGTGCGAGACGACCGGCCGGGGCGAGCAGTTGGGTGACCTGGTCGCGATCGTCCGTCATGTCGACGAGCTGTGGCTCGAATGGCGAAGGCAACTCCAGACCGGCGTCGAGAAACGACAGCGCCAGGCGATCCCGGTGTACGCCAGGACCAAGGTCTTCCGCATCTGGCACCCCACGCTCATCTGGGGAACCCTCCAGACCTCTGAGTACGCTGCCGAAGTCCTCCGACAGGGCGTCAGCTACTACGAGATTCCCGATGACGCCGAAGCGGCCGTGGCCAAGCGACTTGAGCGCCAGCAGTACCTGTACAGGGGCGACCGCATCTTCAACGTCCTCCTCGGCGAACAGGCCCTGTACACCAACTTCGGTGGTTCGGAAGTGATGAAGGGGCAACTCGACCGTCTCCTGGCCGTGATGGGACTTTCCCGCCTCAGCCTGGGCATCGTCCCCAAGTCCGCCCCCACCTGCATCTGGCCGGGCAACGCGTTCTCGATGTTCGACAGCCGACTCGTCCTCGTCGAGACCTACTCCGGCCTCGGGGAACAGCGGAGCAGCCGTTAGCGCTAGGGATGGATCTTGGTGTCCAGGCGGTTCCGGCATGTGTCGCTACGGCGTCTCGGCGTTCGGGTGGGGCTGGGCCTGGAGCCGTTCGCGGAGGTCAATCTCTTCGGGGGTGAGCGGGTCCTCGGGTCGGCGGATGCGTGCTGGCTTGGGGCGGAGTGGCAGGTTGTCGTCTGTGGCGGCGTGCTCGGCTTCGGCGAGGGCCCGGTAGAGGGAGGCGACGGACGGGTGCTTGCCGGCGTTCTTGCCGGTTTTGATGGTGAGCTTCTTTGCGATCTCGGGGACGGGGACGCCCTTGTCCTTCAGGGCGACGGCGAAGGTGAGCATGTCGTCGTCGATGACCTTCGGGCGTCCGCCGTGGTTGCCCTTGGAGGCAGCGATGACCTGGCCTTCGAGGGTCTTCTCCCGGATGTAGTTGCGTTCGATCTGTCCGGCGACGGCGAGTACGGCGAAGAACATGGCGCCCATGCCGTTGGGGTCGTAGATGCCGGTGAGCGGGCCGGTAAGGAGTTCGAGCTGGATGCCGCCGGCCTGGAGGTTGGCGGAGAGCGTCATCAGTTCGGCGGCGTTGCGGGCGAGGCGCTTGAGTTCGTGGACGGTGAAGATGACCGGGGTGTCGGGCGCGGCCTCCCTGAACTGGTGGGCCAGCGCGAGGGCCTTCTCCAGCTCGGGCCGGACCTTGACGCGGGTGCTGATCTGCTCCTGGAAGATCTTGTGGCACTCCGCCCGGCGGAGAGCTTCGATCTGGCTCGCCAGCTCTTGCCGGGCGGTCGACGTCCTCGCGTACCCGATGCGGACCGGCCGCTCGGTACGCGGCGCGGGGACCACGGCGAGCGCGGGGCCCTGCTTCCACGCGCGGCCGGGCCCGCGGTCGGCGGGAACGGGGATCTCCAGTTCCTCGCGCAGCGCGGGGACGAGGACGAAGCGGGGGGTGTGGTACTTCGCGGCGGTCTTCCCGCCCCGGGTGCGGCAGGCGCTGCCAGCGGGCGCGTCACAGTTCGGACAGCCGTTTCGTTCTACCGCGATTGCGGCTTGATCGGGCGTCAGATCCACCCCGGAAGTCTGTCAGAACTGTCTCGCACAACGTGCAGGTTTTGAGAGGACTTCTGCGAATGGCGACCTGCGGAAACGTGATCGGCTCCGGGGCTCTCGCAGAACTCTCGCAACCGGTCAGTTGTGAGGACCAGACGGGAGCGGATTTTCCCTGAGCCAGCGCCGGACCGCCTCCGCCTCTTGCTGACGTCCTACGCCGTCGAGCAACTGCGCCTGCAAGCCCGACACGACATGGAGTCGCGGGAAAGCTGAAGGCAGCGTGCCGATATGGCGGCGGTACAGCTCCACCGCATCCCCCGTCGCGCGTAGCGCACTGGGAAGCTCACCCCCCGCCGCCAAAATCATGGCCAAGACAGA
>NZ_BBNN01000053.1:3569-60005 GCF_000829695.1 Streptomyces sp. NBRC 110035
AAAGGCGGCGGGGTTGCTGTGCGCCAGTTGCCGGCGGGCCTGGACGAGGGCACCGACGAGCCGTAGAGCGAGCGGGGTGATGATGCGGGATGGGTAGGGAAGTGCGGCCGAGGCCGACTGGACGGCCTGGTAGGCGAGCGGGGTGGTGTCCAGGGAGGTGTCCAGGGTGTGCAGGACGTGTTCGCTGTCGGCGGTCCGGCCAGAGTTGTAGTGGGCGATGACGGCGCGGGCCAGCACGGTGATGGTCTGGCCCTGCTGGGCGGGGGTTCCTGCGGCGAGGAGGGCGGGCAGGGCGATGCCGTCTTCTTCGAGGACCTGGCAGGCGTGGTATTCGGCGACGCGGTCGGGTTGGAGGGAGCCCCAGTAGCGGCCGGGTTCGGCCGGGTACAGCCGGGCCAGCCATGCCGCGGTGCGTGCCGTTTTGTCGGCGGGCAGGTCGGTGATTGTGCCCAGGACGTGGGTGGCTGCTTCGGTGGTGGTGGCTCCGCACAGCGCGGCGACGGCGACGGCGGCGGTCAGGGTGGTGGTGGGCAGGTTGAGTTTGAAGGCGGGGGCTTCGGCGCTGTCTTCCCAGAAGCGTGCCTCGTGCTCCAGGAGGATTTCTTCGGCCGGGGTGCCGGGGGAGGTGTCGGCGGGTTTGGGTCCGTGCTGCAGCAGGGTGACCAGGGCGGTGAGCTGCAGGGTGAGGGCGTTGTCGTAGCGGGGGTGGCCGAGGTCGTCGGGGGGCTGGAGGGCTTTGGCCAGAGTGTTCCAGTCGTGGTCGGGCACGGTGTGGACGCGTGGCAGCAGGCGGGCTAGGTCGCCGGCGGCGTGGGTGAACGCGGTGCGGCGGTCCTGGGCGGGCCGGCTGCGGGGGATGAGCGGGGCGAGCTCGACGGGCTGGGCTTGTTTGAGGAGTCTGCGGGTCGGCGCGTCGGCCTCGCGCAGGGTGGAGTCGGTGCGCCATTCGCCGTCGGAGCGGGCGAGCAGCAGCAGCCTGACGCGGTGGCGGGAGCGGTGCAGGTGGGTGATCAGGCGGCGCAGCAGGCGGGGGCGGGTCTCGGCGTAGTCGATGACGATCAGCAGGGGCAGGGCGGTGGTCAGGGGGGTGAAGTCGGGTGGGGTGTCGTGGTCGGTGAGGTCGGGGCGTAGGTGTCCGGTGACCCAGCCGTGGTGGCTGAGGAGGTCGGTCAGGCGTCGGGCCAGGCGGGTTTTGCCCTGTCCGCCGGGCCCGGTCAGCACCTGTACCGCCGTTGCGGGCGGGCCGTCCTGGCACCAGGCGCGCAGGTCGGCGAGTTCGCTGTCGCGGCCGTGGAAGGTGACGGCCTCGGCGTCGGCGCGCAGGAGGGCGGCGGGTGAGTCCAGAAGTCGTTCGGATGCCGCCGGGGTGAGCAGGGCGGCGGGCTCGACGGGTTCCAGGGCGGGTTCCCAGCCGGTGTGCTCGGTGACCAGGGCGCGGAAGCCGGGGTCGTCGAGGAGGCTCTTGGCGGGGGTGGCGGTCAGGCGGGCGCCTGTGTCGGCTTGGCGGTCGCGGCGGACGACCCCGCACAGCATGTCCCCGCCGTAGCCGTCGTCGGCCAGGAGGGCGGCTCCGGACATGCCGGACCAGCGGGTGCCGCCGCCAGCGGGGCCTTCATGGGTGGGGGTGGTACTGGTGATCTCGTAGCGGCCGGCGAGGGCACCGGTGCCCGGGGCGATCGAACCGGTCACCTGCTCGTCCAGGCGCCGGCCGTCGTCAGGGTCCTTCTGCAGGCGGGGGAAGCCGGTCGCGGTGACCGCGTGGGGCCGCGTGCCGATGAGCAGCCCGTAGCGCTGGGGCGGCCGGGCCAGCAGATCCGCGAGGGACTGCGGGACCTGCCAGTCCTGGTGGTCGGTGACCTCGATGAGGGCGGAGTCCACCGTCTTGTCCGAGTGCTGCCAGCGTACGGTTGCTGCGAACTCCCGCCCGCCGGTGTCGGGCAGGCGGACCGTCACCGGGACCCACTGCGCCTGGTCCATCCCCTCCAGGACGTGGGCCGCGGTCAGCACCAGACGCGGCGCGATGAGGTAGCCCGTTCCGAAGCCCGTGCTCTTCTCACCGTTCTTGAGACGGTTCACCCGGATCTGTACCCGGCGGTCGAACTCCACAGCAGTCCCCCGTTCGTCGTCCTGTCACATGCGGTGTGCCGCTGGTGGGCTGGGCTATTCCTCGTCGCTGACGTCGATGTCGCCGCCGCCGGGCCGGTGCGGGGTCAGCTTCACGGTCACCGTGTGGGTGGCCTTGCGGCCGCTCTCCTTCTTCCCGCCCAGGCTGATCACGCTCCAGCGCAGACCACCGTTGACGCCCTTGGTGCCGGTCAGTTCCAGACCGAGATCCAGGGTGATCTCCCCCATCGTGAACCGCACCCCCCGGTCGCCCCGTCCCGCTGGGTCGGCGATCCGGTCCTGGGCCTCGGCGATCTGATCCCGCAGCAGGGTGATCGCGTCCGCCAGGTCCATCCACTCCTCGTCCGAACTGTTTGCGCTCATGTCCATCCCCCTCCGTGTCACCACGCCCACCCCTGCCCTCCCGGCAGGAGGAAAGACGTGTCCTAGTCCTGTTTCCTGGAATGCGTCTCAAGAACCACACCATGCTGGGCGGGTGTGGAGAACCTGCCGTATCCCGGGCGGGACACGGCGTTGCCGTCTTCTACATGCCGTCCTCCAGGTCCTCGTCGTGTGCGGCGTCGGCCGGCTCGCGCAGAGGCCGCAGCGTCCCGCGGTCGGGAAGGGCGGGCCGGAAGCTGTAGCGGCCCAGGCAGTTGAGGTTCGCGTGCTTGAGCGGGGAGAGCCGGGCCACGTCCTCGTCCAGGACGTCGTGTTCACGCTGGTCGGCGGGCAGCGCGCGCAGCTGTCCGACGGCGGCGTCCAGGTAGCGGCTGGTCCACAGCACGGCAGCGTTGAGGACCAGGCCGAGCGCACCAAGCTGGTCCTCCTGGCCCGTCCGGTAGGCCTGCATGATCTGCCCGCGCTTGCCGTGGCAGATGTCCCGGGCCAGCTTGTGGCGGGACTCCTGCACGGTGAGCTGCCGGTTCATCTGCCGCCGATAGGTGTCGTCCACCGGGTCGACCACGCGCAGTAGGTGCAGCGTCTTGGCGATCCGCCCGTACTCGGCGAACGCCTGCCCCATCGGGGTCGGGCGACCCTCGCGGCCGAACATCCGCAGCAGGTCATACGCGCGGACCTGCCCGGTCACCAGGGAGCCGGCCACCCGCAGCATGTCCGGCCAGTGCGTGGTCACCTTGCCCAGGTTGACCTTGTTGCGGGCCAGCGGCTCCAGCGGCCCGTAGCCGCCGGTTTCCACGCCGGGCAACTCCGCCCGCCAAAACCGCTGGTCGGCCAGGTCCCTGAACCGGGGCGAAAAATTGTAGCCGAGCATCGAGAACAGGCCGAACACCATGTCCGAGTACGAGGCGTGGTCGGTGGCGACCATCTCCGGCTTCACCCCGGCGTCCAGGTTCAGCAGGGTGTCCAGGATGTGCAGGGAGTCGCGCGGGGTGCCCGGCACCACCATCTGCCCGATGCCCACGACCTGGTCATTGACGGCGTTGAGCCAGGTGATGCCGCGTTTGAAGTGGTAGTACTTCGGCGACGGACCGGCGTTGATGGTGCGCTTGGGCACCACGAACCGCAGTCCGTCGACCGAGGCGAGCAGGCCATCGCCCCAGTGCGCCACAATCGGCACCTGGGCTTGGGCTTCGATGAGGCGCGCGTTCGCCGCGGCGATGGTGTCCGCCCGCAGGTAGTACTGGTCGACGTGCACCAGCCGGGCCCTGGTGAGTGCCTCGTCGCCCGGGTCGGCGACGGGGGTGTAGCCGATGTTGCACGCCTCGGAGACCAGCAGCGCCACCAGGGAAGTCTTCAGGTTCTCCATACGGGTGCGGCCGTCGCCAAGGTGCACGAAGGCGTCCAGGAATCCGGTCCAGGAGTCGACCTCGAACAGCAGGTCCGGCAGGTCGATCTTCGGGAGCATCGTCGCGGTGGTCGTGCGCAGCCAGCGCAGCGACTTCGCTTCGCCGAGGGCGCCGAGCCGGTCCACGTTCAGCTTCAGCCGGCCGCCCGGCTGGACCTCGAAGCTGAGCTTGGCGTCCTGCCCGGCCTCCTGAAGCCGTTCGGCCATCAGCTGCCAGGCCGCGTCCAAAGCGCGCACCCGCCCGGCGAGGTGTTCTTCGACCGGCTCGTGAAGGCTCAGGCCGTGCAGAACGTCCTCGGCGACGGCCTCCCACCGCTTGCCGTCCAGCAGCCTCGCCCGCGGGTCGGCCCAGCGGTTCGACGGCGAGGCGAACACGTCCCTGCGGTTCAGCGCGCGGTAGAGCTGCTCCAGCACGCACACCATGTACGCGTCACGGTCCACTGCCCCTTCCGGCAGCCCGGGGTTGGAGTACACCGCGCGCTTCCACGCCGGCGGCACCAGCTTGCCGTCGATCTCGCGGGGGAGCAGTGATTTCTGCTTGACCTTGCGCCGGGCCAGCGCGGGAAGCCGCTTCACCGCCTGAAGCACCCGCGTGCCGCCGGAGGCCGCCCCCAGCGCGGCCGACTCACCAAGCAGGGACAGGAACGGGCGGACGGTGTTGTAGCGGGTGGCGAGCAGGCGCCTCATCTCGGCCTCCGCCTCGTCGTCGCCCGGCGGCAGCAGCTCGTCCAGCAGCGTGGCGGCGGACTCGACCTCGTCCCGCGGCCCGATCTCCGTCTCCAGCGCCCGCCACATCGCCGCCGCGTCCATGTCGGCGCCGTGCTCGGTGACGAGGTTCAGCTGCTCGCTCCACAGCCGGTAGACCGCCGTGACCGTACGGGACGCCTTCGCCAACCGCGGCTTCGCCGCCAGCCAGTCCTTGTCCGTCGCCCGGCGAGCGGCGCTGATCAGCTTCACCTGCATCAGCAACGCGAACACATCCAGCGCGTCATCGATCGCGGACGCCTCCAGATGCCGCACCACCGACGTCAACAGCGCGGTGCGCTTCGGCTCCGGAGTGCGCTCCAGATTCGGCGCCTTCGACCCCAGCCCCGTACGGGCCAGCGCCGACAGCCGGTTCGGCGGAACCCTGTCCACCTTCACCCGGCCCAAGCGGAAGGAAGAGATCTCATCGACCCGCTCCAACGGTTTCGCCATACCCGTGCCCGTCGTCCGCGTCGGCTGCCGGCGCAGCCGCTCCAGCTCCGAGACCCGACGGCCCTCCGGAACCTCCAGCAGCGCCACCAGGTCGCCAGGCAAGGACGTGTCCGCGCGGCGCGCGGCCCTGGCCACCGCGGCATACAGCCGCTTCTCCGCCGTCCCGCGCACCTCCGCCACCTGCCGGGCCAGCACCGAAACCCCCGGCAGCAGCACCCGGTTGCGACGCAGCCAGCCCACCGCCTGGTTGAACAGCGCCACCGGCCCCTCGGCGTGCGTCCACGCCCTACCGTGCAGGAACGCGCGGAACTTCCGCCCCCACTCGTGGTCCTCGAACTGGTGGTAGCCGTAGGCGTCCCGGATCTCCCATGCGTGCTCGTACGCCGTCATCTGCCGCCCGGTGTACCGCCTCGCACACGACGCGTCCTCCACGCCCAGGTGCTCCGCCAGGTACTCGACCACCGACCACGGCACATCCAGCGGATCCTCCAGGAACAGCCCGAGATAGCGGACCGTGCACATCTGCAGCGCGAACCCGAGACGGTTGTGATCCCCCCGCCGCTTCCCGACCAGCTCCCGATCCACGTCATCCAGGTAGAAGAACCGCTCCAGCTCCGGACGGGTCGGCTCCTCCACGAACCGCCCGTACGCCGCAGCCTGCTCGTCAGTCAGAAACTCCACCGGCACGCAGCGGACGCTAACCGCAAACCGAACCACTCATGCGATCTTCGGGCGAACATCCACGAAGCATGGGGTCACTGTGCTACGCGATCAAGATCACGGCCTTGGCGCTAGTTCCGTTGTTCCCCGGGGCCGTACTCGGCCGAGCTCTCCGTCACCCAGCCCCGAGAAATCGAGCTGTACACCAAGGCGTTCGCTCTCCTGAAACAGTCAGCGGTCTACGGCACCGCCGTCCGCGGCCTCATCTCCACAGCGATGCAGCACTTCGACCAGATGCCTACGGACTAGGAGAGCGGCCCCATGCAGCCCGTGACCCCGAACTGGCGAACCAGCTCCTACACCGAGACACAGAACTGCGTTGAACTGGCCGACAGCGATCCGAACAAGGTGATGGTCCGGGACACGAAGGCACGCAGCCGGGGAACCGTGACCGTCCTGCGGGACACTTGGACGATCTTCGGCGTGTGCGTATCCGCAGGGAGGCGTACCTCCGGAGTGCGCCGGCTCGCCACTGCTCCGAGGACGAGATCCGACGAGCGATAGAGGAGACTCCCGCTGCCGCGGGCATCACCGTCGAGGTCCTCGACAAGGTCGCCAACGAATCCATCCGCTACGAAACCACCACGGTCAGCGCTCTCTCGGCCGCCGCCGGGATACCCGGCATCCTCGCCCTTCCCGCCACGGTGCCCGCCGACACGGCCCAGTACGTCGGCCACATGCTGCGCATCGCCCAGAAGCTTGCCTACCTCTACAGCTGGCCCGAGCTGTTCTCCGGCGAGGGCGATGGCGTCGACGACGCGACCAAGGCGGTGCTCACACTGTTCTTCGGCGTGATGTTCGGCACCCAGTCGGCGAACGCCGCTGCGGGAAAGTCGCGGGGATGATCGCGGAGCAGGTCACCAAGGAACTGCCCAAGAAGGCACTCACCCATGGGGTCGTCTACCCGATGGTGAAGAAGGTCGCGAAGTACCTCGGTGTCAAGATGACGACGCAGTCCTTCGCCAAGGGCGACTCTGTTGCTCCATTACGGAGAGTGACGCCGGCCCGTCGGCGGGGCGCAGGGAACGGACCTCGCGAGGAAACGGTCCGGCCCCGGCCGGCCCCTCTCGGCTGCGGTGCGTGACCATCCCCCGAATTGAGCAACGGAGTCAAGGGCGTCTCCAAAGCCATCCCCGTCATCGGGGCCGTCGTGTCCGGCGGGCTCACTCTCGCGACCTACCGTCCGATGGCCAAGAGGCTCAAGAACCACCTCGCCGGCCTGCCCCTGGCGGACCCGTCGCACCGAGTGTCGGAGGGGGACGTCGTGGACGGCGAAGTCGTGGAAGAACACGAGACCTTCGCACCAGTGGACGCCGAACTGCACGGTGCGGACACTCCTACCCTCAAGCTGGAGGAACCCAGGCCCTGACGCCGCGAGTGCCCACCACCGGGGCGGGGATCTGTCGGCCTGTGGGCTTGCTCGTCACCCCGTCCCGCTGATCACCGTTACCCGCGACAACCCGTCGAAGCACCGACCCCCCGCGGTGGGGCCAGGGGAGCGATCTCCCGGTCGAAGAAATCGTGGAATTCCTCACCACGCTCATACAGCGCATCGAACCCGGTGTTCGTCTCCCGGATCAGTGAGCGGTCGGTGTAGCGGTGGGCGCCGGCCGCATTTCCGTCCTCGTCGTACACGACCTCGTACATGACCACATCGCCGAGGATCACGACTTCCGGGACCGGGTGATTTCGCTCGATGCCGGAAATATCGCGAGCGTCGATGACTCTGATCGCGTCACCCGCGTCCACGCGCACACGCAGGACGGACAACTCCCATTGCACATACGGCGTGACAGGAAATTCCACCACCCGGAGGCGACGGTGCGTGACGCCCAGTTCCGACGCCCGCCGGATTTCCCGGGCGTAGTCCTCGCGCCTCTCGTCGGCCAGCGACAGCGCCCTCTCCCAGTCGCCGTCGGCGAAGGCCTCCCAGCTCGGGAAGCCGCGCTCCTTGAAGTGCTGGCCGCGCTCGAGCTTGTTGAGGAAGTCGATCCCGTCGGTGTAGACCCGGCCCAAGTCGGCGTGGTACGTGGGGCGGTCCAGGCGTTCGGAGGTGCCTCTGGAGAAGGAGTCAAACACTGGGGATGTCCGGCTTCGCCGCGATGAGCATGTTCCTGGGGATGACCACGAGGCGTTCGTCCGACCCGATCGAGACTCCGGCGGGCAGGTTCCTGCCGAGTGACTGGGTGAGGTCCCGGCCGATGACGGCGATGTCGCCGTTGGCGAGTTCCCAGATGTCCGGGCAGTCAGGAGTTCCGGTGGTGTTTCCGAGGTCCTGGGGAGTCCTCCCTAAACGCTGTTTGAAACTCGTGTCCGGATCTGCTTCCCATGGCCTGGTCATTTCCCTCGCCCCCTGGATCGGTCAGGATGCTTCACTGTAGCGTGCAACTGGCCTGCCTGGCCATATGCCAGAGCCTGGCGGCGGGGTAATGGCGAGGATTGATTCCTCCTTGTTCCCTGTCGTTCGGAGGTGGAATGATATTGATCGGAAAGAAAGTCATACCAACGCCCGGCAGGTGGCGTTTTCCCTATGTGGTATCGGATAATCGGGTGAATGGAGGGGCGGCTGTGGAAGCAGAAGTGGCCTTGCTCGCACAGAGCGCGGGGACCACTCTGGTCGCGCTGATGGCGACCGATGCCTGGCGCCACGCGCGTGACGGGATCACACGGCTCTGGCGCCGGACGCAACCCGAGCGCGCCGAGACCGTCACCGCCGAGTGGGAGGCCGGCCGCGAGGACGCGCTGGCCGCCGTGGCCGCGGACGACCGGGAGACCCTGGACGAACTGCGCCTCCAGTGGCAGGGGACGGTGCGACGGCTGCTCGTCGCCCGGCCCGCCGCCATTGAGGAACTGCGCGCACTGCTGGACCAGCTCGACCCCGGTGGCTCGGCCGCGCGGCAGATCACCCAGCACGCCACCGCGTCCGGTCAGGCCCGGGTCTACCAGGCGGGACGAGACCAGCACATCGCCGAGCGATGACGGGTGGGACGGACGGCCACGCCGAGGACCAGGGGCGCGTCTACCAGTCGTCGGGCGACCAGCACATCAGCGAGCACCACCACTACGGCGGTGACGGGCCGGAGCGCGGCGGACCGGACTCGGTGCGACGCCCGGCGGTCGGCCGGCCCCCCGTCGCGCTCCGCGACCGCGGCGAGGTGATGGAGCGCCTGCGGGCGAGCGTCGAGACGGAGCGCGGCGGCCAGGTCTACGTGCTGTACGGCATGGGCGGCTCGGGCAAGACGGCGGTCGCCTGCGCCCTCTTCCAGGAGGTCACCGCAGAACAGGACCGGGTGGGCCTGTGGGTCAACGCCTCCGACCGCGCGAGCCTGCGCGCCGGCATGCTCGCCGTCGCGGCCGACCGAGGAGCGGAGGACGCCGAACTGCTGGCCGCACGCAACGGCCTCAGGCCCGCCGCCGATCTCGCCTGGACGTATCTCGACCGTTCCGCCGAACCCTGGTTGCTGGTCCTGGACAACACCGACGAGCCGGAGATCCTGCGGGACGGCGACTGGCTGCGCACCAGCCCGCGCGGCACCGTCCTGGTGACCACCCGGCGAGCGGCGGCCCGGTGGTGGCCGGGCGCCGAGCTGCAGTACATCGGCGTACTGCCCCGGGAGGACGCCGCGCTCGTACTGCGCGATCTCGCCCCGCACAGCGGCACCACGGAGCAGGCGGCGCGGGTCGCCGACCGGCTCGGGCGGCTGCCCCTCGCCCTCACCCTGGCGGGCGGCTTCCTCTCCCACCAGGTCATCGACCCCTGGACACTGGACGCCTACGGGGACCAGCTCGACGGGGACGAACGGGTCCAGCTGATCGACCGGGGAGCCGACGCGCTGTCCGCAGCGGATCCCCGGCACCTGGTCGGCCTGACCTGGCAGCTGACCCTCGACGCGTTCGAGGCGCGGGGGCTGCCCGAAGCGGCGGCCCTGCTCCGGCTGCTGGCCCGGTTCGCCGCCGAGCCGCTGCCCCTGACCCTGTTCAACCACGTCGGCATCGGCGCCGTACTGCCCCGTGCCCGAACCGAGACGGCGCTCAGAGCCCTCCTCGACCAGTCACTGTCGGAACGGGTCGACGCCGCCGGCGCGCGCTGCGTACAGAGCCACGGCATCCTGCTCGACAGCGTCTCGGCGGCGACCCCCGCGGACCTGGTGCCCGCCCTCGACACGACGGCCGTCCGCCTGCTCGACGCGGCCGTGCCCGGCGTACCCGACGCCGGTCCCCACGATCCGCGCATGCGCCTGCTGGTACCGCACGCGCTGGCCCTGCTGGGGCGCGTCGGCGGACCGGCCGCCGCCGACGCCCTGGCCGTCGCGACGCGGCTGTCCACCGCCCTGCACCGCACCGGTGACTACCTCTCCGCCTGGGAGACCGCCCGAAACGCGGCGGACCTCGGGCAGCGACTCCTCGGCGCGGACCACCGCACGGTCCTCGCCACCCGCTCCAGGGCAGGACGGGCACTGTTCCGGCTGGGCAGGTACACCGAGGCCGAAGCGGCACTGCGCGCGGTCAGGGACACCCAGGAGCGCCTCTTCGGCGCCGACGACCCCGACACCACGGACAGCGGCTACGGCCTCCAGCTCGTCCTGGCGAACCTCGGCAGACGCGAGGAATCCGTCGCGCTGCTCCGCGACACCGTCGCCGGGCGGCGCTCGGCGCTGGGCCCCGCGCACCCGCTGACGCTGCGGGCCCGCGCCGGCCTGCTGGAGATGCTGCCCGCCGCCGACGTGGTCGCGGAGGAAGGCGGCGCCCTGCTCACGCTGCCGTCGGAGTGCGAGCGCGTCCTCGGCCCCGACCACACCGTGACCCTGGGCGCCCGGCACAACCACGCGTGGGCGCTGTACCTCCTGGGCCGCCTCGACGAGGCCGACCGTGGGATCCGGCAGGTCGCCGAGGCGTACGAGCGGCGCTTCGGGCCCGAGTACCCGATCGTGCTCGCCGCCCGGCAACTCCTCTCCCGGACCCGGACCGCGCTCGGACACACGGACGAGGGGATCGCGCTGATGACCGACGTCGTCGAGCGGAGGGAACGCGGCCTGGGCCCCGACCACCCCTTCACCGTCGCGAGCCGACACCTCCTGGACGCCTACCGGTCGGGGCGAGGGCGGCCGTAGCGCTCACGGCGGGACCGCAGCGGCCGGCGCGGACGGGCGGTGCGCGCGGGTATACGGCACGGGGCCGAGGGGGGGACCGATGTAGGGTGCTGTGCGCAGGCCGTACGGGTGACGATCAGCACGAGGGGGGCGAAGAGTGCAGACGTCGCAAACCCGCCCGACCTGACCCGGCCGACGCCGTGGGCGCCGTTCCCGTCCGGTCGCCGCGCGACCGGATCCGTCCCCGCCACCGGCCGGGACGGCCGGCCCGCCGCACCGGCCATCCGTACCCCTGAGCCCTGCCCCACTCCTCGGACCGGCCCGGGCCTCGGCGGCGGCCCCCGCACGACACCCCGTACGAGCAGCAGCACCGACCACCCCCAGGGAGAGCGAGACCCGCGATGGCCCAGCCGCCCCTCCTTCGCGATGTCATCGACATCAAGGAGTCCATCTCCACCTCGGACTTCGTCCTGTCCCTCGCCGAGGCGACGACACCCGAGGGCGCCCGCAACGCCCTCAAGGACTACGTCGTCACCGAGCGGCTGCTGGAGAACTTCGACGAGGCGCTGGCGCTCATCAAATCGTCCCTCGACGGGCACCGGTCCAAGGCCGCCTACCTGCACGGCTCGTTCGGTTCCGGCAAGTCGCACTTCATGGCCGTGCTGTACGCGCTGCTCAGCGGCGACGCGTCCGCCCGTGTCCGTACCGAGTTCGACCCGGTGCTGACCAAGCACGAGTGGCTGACCACGGACGGCAAGCGGTTCCTGCTCGTGCCGTACCACATGCTCGGCGCGAAGGCCCTCGAACAGCGGGTGCTCGGCGGGTACGTCACGCACGTCAGGAAGCTGCACCCGGAGGCGCCGACCCCGCAGGTGTACCGGACCGACTCCCTCTTCGCCGACATCCGCGCCAACCGTGCCACCTACGGTGACGAGGCGGTCGTCCGCGGCCTGGGCGGCGGTGACGCGGACGACGACGAGACGGACGAGTGGGGTGAGGGCTTCGCCTGGACCGCGCAGCTCCTCGACACCGCCCTCGCCGCCGAGGAGAACCACGAGGGCGGCACCCCGCTCGACCTCCGCAACCCCTCCACCCCGGCCGAACTGCGCGCCAAACTGGTCAACGACGCGAGCACGAACCTCTTTCCCGGCTTCGCCAGGAACGCCACCGAGAACGAGCACGGCTTCGTCTCCCTGGACGCCGGTCTGTCCGTCATCGCCGAGCACGCCCAGTCGCTCGGCTACGACGGTCTGGTCCTGTTCCTGGACGAGCTGATCCTCTGGCTCGCGACCCTCATCCACGAGCAGAAGTTCGTGGCCCGCGAGGCCAGTAAGATCACGAACTTCGTGGAGGGCGGCGACGCCCGGCGCGCCATCCCCGTCGTGTCGTTCATCGCCCGCCAGCGCGACCTGCGGGAACTCGTCGGCGAAGAGGTGTCCGGCGCGGCGGAAGCCTCCATCCAGGACACCCTGAACCTGGCCTCCGGCCGGTTCGACAAGATCACCCTGGAGGACCGCAACCTCCCGCAGATCGCCCACGCGCGCCTCCTCAAGCCGAAGGACGCCGAGGCGGAACGGCTCGTCGACGCGGCCTTCGAGCAGACCAAGCGGGTCGGCACCCAGGTCTGGGACACCCTCCTCGGCTCGGAGAAGGGCACCACCGGCGCGGACGCGGAGTCGTTCCGGCTGACATACCCGTTCTCACCGGCGTTCATGGACACCCTGGTCCACATCTCGTCCGCGCTGCAGCGTTCCCGCACCGGTCTGAAACTGATGGGACAGCTGCTCGCCGACCACCGGGGCGAGCTCCGGCTCGGGCAGCTCATCCCGGTCGGCGACCTCTACCCGGTGATCGCGGCCGGCGGCGACAAGCCCTTCACCGACAGCCTCAAGGTCGTCTTCGAGGCCGCCGACAAGCTCTACAGGACCAAACTGCGGCCCTACCTGCTCAGCTCGTACGACATCACCGAGGACGACGTCGAGCAGTACCGCAACCGGCCCGAGTCCCTCACCGACCCGAAGCGGCTGGGCGGCTGCCGGATGTTCACCGGCGACAACCGGCTCGTGTGCACCCTGCTGCTGTCCGCGCTCGCGCCCAGCGTGCCCGCACTGTCCGAACTGACCATCCGGCGGCTCGGCGCGCTCAACCACGGGTCGGTCCTCGCCCCCATCCCGGGCGCCGAGGTCGGCATCATCAAGAACAAGGTCGCCGAATGGGCCGCCAGGTTCCCCGAGATCAAGGAGACCGGCACCGACGCCAACCCCGGCGTCCGCCTCGAACTCTCCGGCGTCGACGTGGACTCCGTCATCGCCAACGCCCAGGTCAACGACAACCCCGGCAACCGCGTCGCGCTCGCCCGCCGCCTGCTGTCCGAGGAACTGGGCGTCGAACACGGCCAGTTGAGCGACCAGCTCCACTTCACCTGGCGCGGCACCGCCCGCACCGCCGAGATCGTCTTCGGGAACGTCGCCGACGAGGACGAGCTGCCCGACCACGACCTGATGCCGCAGGAGGAGGGACGCTGGCGGATCGCCATAGACCTCCCCTTCGACGAGGGCGAGTGGGGCCCGGTCGAGGACGTCAACCGCGTCCAGCGCCTGCGCGAGCGCCAGCAGGGCGAGCGGTCCCGCACCGTCGCCTGGCTGCCCGCGCACCTGTCCGCGCAGCGCTTCCAGGACTTCCGGCGCCTCGTCGTCATCGACAAGGCCCTCGCCGACGAGCACCGCTTCGACACCCAGTACGCCGGCCACCTCAACGCCGACAACCGCAGCCGCGCCAAGGGCCTCCTGGAAACCCAGCGCGAGGCTCTGCTCAAGCAGGTCAAGGGTGCCTTCAAGCAGGCGTACGGACTCGCCCAGAAGCAGGCCGCCGACGTCGTGCCCGACTTCGACGACCACCTCGTCGCACTGCCCGACGTCGACGGGCTCACCCTGTCCTTCGGGCAGAGCCTGCGCGACGGCATCCGGCACGTCGCGGGGAAGCTGCTCGTCCACCAGTACCCGGCCCACCCCGACCTCGACCCCGACGCCACCGGCACCGCCGTCAGGTCCGCCGACACCAAGAAGGTGTTCACCCACGTCCGGGCCGCCGCCGAGGCACGCGACGGGCGGGTGGAGGTCCCGGCCGCCGACCGCAGGCTCATGCAGCGCATCGCCGGACCGCTGCGCCTCGGGCAGCAGAAGGAGGCGTACTTCGAGCTGTCCCGGTACTGGCCCGACCACTTCCGGCAACTCGCCCGCTCCCAGGGCGTCACCGGGGACCTGTCCCTGATCACGCTCACCGACTGGACCGACCGGCCCGACCCGCGCGGCCTGCCCGACTTCCTCGCCCGGCTCGTCGTCGCCGCCTTCGCCGAGACGGACGACCGGGTGTGGGTGCGCGGCGGCACCGTCCTCGACCCCGCGCCCGAACTGTCCGCGATCAAGGACCACGACGCGCTGCGCAGCCAGCCGCTGCCCGCCGAATCCGACTGGGACACCGCACGCCAGCGCTTCGAGACGGTCTTCGGGGCGAAGCCGCCCGCGCTGCGGCGCGGCCGGATGGTCAACCAGTTCGCCCGCCAGATCATCGAGGCCGCCCGCACCCACCGGGACCACGCGGCCGACCTGGTGCACCAGCTGGAGGCCCACGCCTCCTTCCTCGGCCTCGACCAGACCGCCGGCACCGGACGGCTCGCCCTCGCCCGCCGCTCCCTGCAACTGCTGGACGCCCTCACGGCGGAGGCCGGCAAGGGCGCGGCCGGGGCGAAGAAGACCGTGGAGGCCCTCGCCTCCTTCGACCTGGGCGAGACCAGCGCCGACCGGTACGGCACCTCCGTCAAGAAGGCCCGCGCGGTCGCGGAGGCCGTCGCCTCCGCCCCCTGGAGCACCCTGGAACTCGCCGCCGGGCTCGGCCCCGAGGGCGAGGCACTGCTCGACTCGCTGCGCCACGTGGCCCGCGACGACCAGCGCACCGCCGACCTGCGCGACACGCTCGCCCGCACCCAGCGCGAGGTCGTCGCCCTGATCAAGCGCAGCCAGGCCGCCGCCACCCCGACGCCCGTACCCGTCGCGCCGCAGCCGACGGCCGGTGACCTGTCCCTGGACACGTCGACCAGCGACCCGCGCATCTCCTACACCCAGCCGCAGGAGACGCCCTCCGCGGCGAGCGGCAGCGGCAGCGGCACGGCGCGGAAGTCCGGAGGCCGCCGTACGACCGTGGTACGGGCCGCCGCCGACCTCCAGGCGGAGCTGTCCGAACTGGCTGCTCGCCACCCGAACGCGACCATCGAGATCACCTGGCAGGTCGTCGAATGACGGATACCGCCGTCGCCGCCGTCCCGGGCGCGGTCCGGCTGAACACCGCGACCGTCACCCAGTACCTGTCCTCGCAGTCCTCCCTCGCCGCCTCACTGACGGGGGACGTCGAGGGCAGGCGCCGGGTCGTGCTGCTGCGGTCCGCGCCCCAGTGGGACGGCCCCGCCCAACCCGTCTGGGGCGAGGGCCGTACGGCCGGTGTCTCGGTGGCGCCGTCGCCGCTCGCCGTCCACGAACTCGTCCTCGACCACCTTGCGGGCCGCCGTCCCGGCCCCGCGGTCCTGGTCGTCCTCACCGACCGGGAGCAGCACGAACTCGACCCGGCGATCCTCGCCCGCGTCCACAAGTTGCGCATCGACACGGTCGACAGCTGGGACGTCGTCCGTGAGGCGTTCGGCGCCCGGCAGATAGACCCCCGGCTCAAGGACGTCAACTGGGCCTCCGAGGCACTCCTCGACGCCACTCCGCCCACCACGGGCGGCTGGCCGCCCGTCCCCGGCGGCTGGCTGTCCCGCCAGTACGCCCTCACCGCGCTCGCCCAGCGCCGCCTGCGCCTGGGCCGCTACGACACCGAGGACGGCACGCGCCGCCCCGGCGACGACCGGCTCGACGCCCAGGCCCTGCTGCACTGGTCGACCCGGCCCGGCGCCCCCGAACGGCTCCTCGCCCTGCGCGGCCCCGAACGCTCCGGACTGGCCGCCTTCCTCGGCGAGGAGGACCAGGCAGGTCTCGCCGGCCGTGCCCTGCTCGCCCTCGTCGACGCCGAACGCGGCGCGGACGCCGCCGCCTTCGGCCTGGTGTGCGCGGCGCTGTGGCAGCATGCCGAGCCCGCCCCCGAGACCTACCGGGCCCGTGGTCGGGCCGAACGCTACTTCGGCGACCAGCCCCCGGTGGTCGGCGACCGGTTCGACGTCCTGGTGACCGTCTTCGGGCGGGCCGCCGAGGAGTACGTGACCACGCTGCCGGCGGCCGGACACCGCACCGGCGGCACCGACGCCGACCAGGCCCGGGAGGCGCGCCGCACCACCGGCACCGTGCTCGACCGGGCGTCCGCGCTGGCCCGCCGGTTCGGCGCGGAGCAGGCCGTGGCGGCGAGCCCCGTCCTGCGCGGCGGACTCGAGGCCCGGTTCACCGCCGTCGGCCGGGCCCTCGCGGCGGGCGACACGGCCGCCGTGACGGACGCCGTCCGCCGCCTGGAGGACCACCGGCTCGCCGCCGGGCCGGAAGAGTCCGCCCGTGTCGAACGCGCCCGCATGGGCCAGCGCCTCGCCCGCTGGCTGGCCACCGACCCGCCCGCCGACGCACCCACCGTCGCCGACGCCGTACAGCGGCACATCGCCGAGACCGGCTGGGCGGACCTCGCCCTGGAACACATCGAGGCCGGCGGCGACCCGGACCCCGCCCTCAAGGCCGCCTACGACGTCCTCGGCACCCGCGTCCGGGACCGGCGCCGGCAGATCGACGCGTCCTTTGCCCGCTCCCTGGCCTCCTGGACCCAGGCCGGCACCCAGCCCGGCTCCATGCTCACCGTCGAGACCTTCCTCGACCGCGTGGTCGGCCCGGCCGTGCGGCGCGGGGAGGAACGGCGGGTGCTGCTGCTCGTGCTCGACGGCATGAGCGCGGCCATCGCGAACGAACTCGGGGAGGAACTGCGCCGCTCCTGGGCCGAGTTCGACCCGCTGCCCGAAGGCAGTGCCCCGCACCGCCGGGCGATGGCCGCCGCCCTGCCCACCGTGACGGCCGTGTCCCGCACCTCACTCTTCGCGGGCACGCTGATGAAGGGCACCCAGGCCGACGAGAAGCGGCTCTTCCCCGCACTGAAGCTGTGGGGCGGAGCCCGGGCCGCCGTGTTCCACAAGGACGACCTGCGCACCGAGACCGCGGGCGAGACCTTCGGCCCGGCGCTCACGGAGGCGCTGGCCGACGGCAGGACCCACGTCGCCGTCGTCCTCAACGCCCTCGACGACCGGCTCGCCAAGGAGCAGAAACTCGGCGACGGCGCCTGGCGGACCGACGACGTGCCCGGCCTGCGCGACCTGCTGCGGGTGGCGGCCACCCAGGGCATGGCGGTCCTCGTCACCAGCGACCACGGCCACGTCGTCGACCGGCACGGCACGAAGGTCGACACCGCCGCCGACCCCGCGTCCGCCCGCCACCGCCTGCCCGGCGGCGGCCCGCTCGCCGAACACGAGATCGCCCTGTCCGGGCCGCGCGTGGTCTGGCCCGAGCCCGGCGCGTCCGTCGTCGCCCTGTGGGACGCCGACTCCCGCTACACCGCCCTCAAGGCCGGCTACCACGGAGGGGTGTCGCTCGCCGAGGTCACCATCCCGGTGCTGGCCTTCCTGCCGTTCGGTGCGGAGCCGCCCAAGGGGTGGCGGGAACTGGGCGACCAGCGGCCGGTCTGGTGGGCTCCGGAGGACACCGGGAAGGCACCGCTGCCGGACGAGCACGCGGCTCGGCCGGTGACCGCAACGCCTCCCGCTCCCAAGAAGCCGACGGGCAAGGCCAAGAAGGAGCAGGCGGAAGTCGCCCGGATGCACGAGGCGCTCTTCGACGTGGCGCTGACGGCAGGGGGAGACGACGCCCTGCTCACCCCGACCGTCGTCTCCCGGGCCGAGACGCTGGTGACGGCACTGCTCGACTCGGAGACATACCAGGCGCAGCTCGGCGGCCTGGCCCGCAAGCCGCAGCAGGAGCAGGTCCACCAGGCGCTCGCCGCCCTGCTGGACGCGGGCGGCACCCTGCCCGTGACCGCGCTCGCCCAGCGCGCCGGCATGCCCGTCACCCGGGGCGACGGCTTCGCCGCCGTCCTGCGGCAACTCCTCAACTACGACGGCGTACAGGTCCTGGAGACCCTGCCGGACGGCCGCACCCTGCGGCTCCACGAGGCGCTGCTGCGCGAGCAGTTCGCCCTCGGAGCGGGCTGAGGACACGACTCCGGGTGCCTCCGGAGCTTGTCCCGGAGGCACCCCGGGTGTGGTCCGTCGACAGACGGTGATCTCGAACAGCGGAAACCTCGCCGCGGCCCACCGGTACTCACCCACGGCCGGCTGCCGGGACGGGACTTCAGACTCTTCCTGCTGCGGCTGCCCGGAGCACGTTCATGTCGAGGTGACCGACGCGCGCCCCGAACGGCTGCCGCCGACAACCCCCGCCGCCGAGTCCCGCTCACTGGACGCGGACTCGGGACGGGGCTGCTCCTGTGGCGGCGTACGCCGAACGCCGGGGCTGCGAGGTACGGGACACCTGCACGAAGACGGTGTGGGCCGAGAGCGCGTGCCCGCGGTGAGGAGCAGCCCGCCCCCCTGCTACCTCACGACGCGAACGCCCGCAGCACCTTCGCGAAGGTCGTCAGCTCGTCGATCATCTCCTGCGGAAGCGGCTTCTCGTCGAAGTGGGCGATCCGGTTGCGGATGTCCTTCACCCGCTTCAGCAGGCCGACGAACTGTTTCCGGGGCATGTTCGGCCACTTCAGCGCCTCCCAGTTGCGGTCGGCCCGTTCGGCGAAGGACTGCTTCGTCTGGTCGCCGTCCAGGAGCCTCAGGTAGTCGCCGAACATGAGGTCCGACACCTGGCCGGTGCGATGCTCCGGTTTCTTGTTCGTCTGGACCGCTTTGATGGCCTCCGTGTCCAGTGCCGCGCCCAGGCAGCGCCGCAGCAGCGACTCGATCTCGCCCACGATGAAGAAGGGCCGCGCCGCCCCCTCGAAGCGTTCCGTGACGTCCGCGGCGGTGACGGTGCCCGAGAGGCAGCCGTCGTCGCCGCGGACGAGCAGGTAACCGTGCTCGCGGACGACCGGGAGGGCGGTGAAGAACTCCTGCCGGGCGTCGGCGACGGGCAGGGAGTCCTTCTCCATCGCGTTGTCCAGGGTGGCCGGCTTCCCCGCCTCGTACATCTTGGCCACGGACCCCCAGGTGACGACCCCGTGGACCTGCGCCATTCCGGTGGTCACCGGGACCTGGGAGAGGCCCTTCGTGCGCATCAGGAAGGTGGTCTGGGACAGCGGAGTGCCGGGGCCCACGGACACCACGCCGCGCCGTGCCGACGGGATGTCGCCGAGCAGCAACCGCTGCGGCAGGGCGTGCGAGGGAAGGGCGTCATCCGTCGCGTCGGCCTCGTCGCCCGCACCGGCCGGCGCCCGCTGTGCGGGAACGGACGCCAGCGGCACGACGTCGACGCTGCTGCGCAGACCGCAGACGGCGAAGTCCGGCAGCGTGGTCAGCCCGGCGTCCGTGAACGCCTGCGAGATGCGGTGCACCGTCCGGTGGTCGCGGACCCTGACCTGGAACAGGTCGAGGATCTCCTGCACGGACACGGTCCTGCCCTTGAGCGAGGCGACGTCCTGCTCGTGAGACCTGGTCGTCATCGGACGTCCGCCTCCGGCAGGTCGCGGAGCATCGTCTTCTTGCCCATGGCGGAGTGCACCAGGTTCTGCAACTGCTTGGAGCGGTCCCGGTAGAAACGCTCGTAGTCGTTCTCGCGCAACGCGTCCGGATCGATCAGGTGCGTGGACAGGACGTCGTCGAACCACTCCGGACGCATGTCGGACGCGGCGATCATCGTGGACAGGTACGACGACGGCGCCCCCGTCATGTCCATCGCCGCACGGTAGGACAAGGGGGTCTTGTTCACAATCGAACCCGTGGGCAGACCCTCGCTGTTGCCCCGCCGGAACCACGTCTTGGGGAAGATCTGCCGGATGTCCACGCCGTACTCGTCCAGCCTGCCGGGGCTGAGCGGGGCGCCCGTGTGGTGCCAGTCCACCGCCCCCTGCTTGATCAGCAGGGCGTAGATCCCCTTGTAGGCGGCGCTGTTGCGGGTGCTGAGGGTGTCGAGGCGCTCGGCGAAGAAGAACGCCTCCGTGACCGTCTCGGGCGCCCTCTCGTCCTGCGCGATCCAGGGGACGAGCTGTTCGACGTCCTTGGTGAAGCGCGTCTCCGTGGAGCCGCCGTACATCTCACCGAGCACCCCGCACCAGTACCACTGCTCGATCCTCTCCTCCGCCCCCAGACCGTCCGTCCCCGTGTCGAGGATCGCGCGGACCGCCGCGAGCGGGACGAGCTGCGTCTTGTACGGCAGGTCGGCCGGGCGGACGATGCACTGCCGCTCCAGGAAGTCGCCCACCCAGGCGAAGGCGTCGGCGAGCTTGGGCGCCAGGCGGACGAAGTCGGCGAGGGGCAGGTCCAGCAGGTCGCGGCGCTTGCAGGACACCGTGGCCCCGATGCCCTCCTGCTTCCGCTCCCAGGTGCGTACCAGGGCGATGGCCTGCAGGAAGTCGATGCTGCTGAGCCCGTTCTCGAGGCCGCTGTCGAGCCGGCCGAAGACCGGGTACTTGCTCGCCAGCGCCTGCTTGACCTCCCGCCACACCACCGGAAGCTGGTAGTAGTCCCCGGTCCGCTCCACGTAGTCGCGGTCCCCGGCGTAGGTCGCGGTGAGCAGTTCGAAGACGTTCAGGGGCACACCGCCCGTGTTGACCCGCTCGAACACCGCGCAGACGGCGTCCATGGAGGTGGAGGCGGCCAGCCGGATCATCGGGACCTGGAAGGCGCGGACCTGCTGGAGGACCGCCTCGTCGAACTGGCCCCACAGGTCCCAGTTCCGGTCCTCGTCCGCCTTGATGTACGACCTCTTCCACTCGTTCACGCGCTGGGCGTCGAAGACGAGGTGCAGGGGGAAGAGACCGGCCGTGCACTCGTCCTCGGTGGTGCTCAGGTCCAGCACCACGGTGCGGTTGAAGTCCGTCCGCAGCACCTTGTCGGCCGGGACGGACACGATGGCCTCGTCACGGTCCGCGGACTGCCCCACGGCCTTCGCGATGTCGACGTAGTACCACCGCTGGATGGGCTTGCCCCGCGCGTCCGCCGTCTCCACCGGGGCGTCCTGCCACAGAGCCTGGAAGAGGGAGGTCAGGCGCTGCTGCCCGTCCAGCAGCAGGAGGTCGGCCTCCGGGTCCCCGTCCGGCCGGGCGCCGGTGAGGGTCCGGGAGCGGAACCGGGTGGCGCCGCCGGTCTGCAGCGTCATCACGACGCCGAGCGGATAGTCCAGCGTGACCGTCGCGATGATCGCCCGGATCCGGTCGTCGTCCCACTTCCAGTTCCGCTGGAAGTCGGGCAGTTGTAAGGAACCCGAGGCGACATCCGCCAGGACGTCCTTGAGCTTCACGTTGTCGAGCGCCGCCATGTGACTCCACTTCCCGCCTTGTTGCCTGTACGGAGAGTGATTCCAGCAGTGCTCTGTTGTGACGGTCAAGCCGGTTCGCAGAGAAACGGGATCACCGCGCCGCCGGTGCCCGGCCGGCAGACGGGACAGGTGCACCACGACGCGGCGCGGGACGTCGGGCGTTGCGACCTGGATGACCAACCGGACCCCGTGACCCTGCGCCGGGGCGCTCGGCCACGGGGAGATGGAACACTGGTCCCCGTGAGCACCACCGGATCCAAGCGCCCCGCCCAGGTCAGCGCCGCCCGCCGCCGTACCGTCGTCGACGCCCTGCGCCGGGGGGCCGTGCCCGAGAGCGGGCTCGACCTGCTCGCCACCGGGCTCGACCGGTTCGAGGCGGCCCTCGACGCGGAACTGGACGCCGTCGCGTCCGGCGGGTCCGTGTTCAAGGCCGTGCGCGGTGAGTACGGGTCCGGCAAGACGTTCTTCACGCGCTGGCTGGGGGAGCGGGCCAAGCGCCGCACCTTCGCCGTGGCCGAGATCCAGGTCTCCGAGAACGAGACGCCGCTGCACAAGCTGGAGACCGTCTACCGGCGGCTCACCGAGCGCCTCACCACCTCCAGCTTCCCGCCCAGCGCCCTGCGCCCGGTCGTGGACGCCTGGTTCTACGCCCTGGAGGAGGACGTCCTCGCGGCCGGTGCGACCGAGGACGATCTGCCCGGAGAGGTGGAGAAGCTGCTCGTCGCGCGGCTCGCCGAGGTCTCCCGGCACGCGCCGTCCTTCGCCACCGCCCTGCGGGGCTACCGGGCCGCCCTCGCCGACGGCGACGAGGCGACCGCCGCGGCCGTCCTGGCATGGCTCGGCGGTCAGCCGCACGTCGCCGCCGCCGCCCGCCGGTCCGCCGGGGTGCGCGGCGACCTCGACCACTTCGGCGCCCTCGGCTTCCTGCAGGGCCTGCTCACCGTGCTGCGCGACTCCGGGCACACCGGGCTCTTCGTCGTCCTCGACGAGGTGGAGACGCTCCAGCGGGTCCGCTCCGACGCCCGCGACAAGGCGCTCAACGCGCTGCGGCAGCTCATCGACGAGGTGCACTCCGGCCGCTTCCCCGGCCTGTACCTCGTCATCACCGGCACACCCGCCTTCTACGACGGCCAGCAGGGCGTCCAGCGCCTGGCTCCGCTCGCCCAGCGGCTCGCCACCGACTTCACCACCGACCCGCGCTTCGACAACCCCCGCGCGGTGCAGATCCGGCTGCCCGGCTTCACCCAGGAGTCCCTGGTCGGTCTCGGCGTCACCATCCGGGACCTGTACGCGGACGCCGCCACATCACCCGAGCGCGTGCGGGCGGTCGTCGACGACGCCTACGTCGCCGACCTCGCGCGGGCCGTCGGCGGAGCGTTGGGCGGAAAGGTCGGCGTGGCGCCCCGGCTGTTCCTGAAGAAGCTCGTCGGGGACGTCCTCGACCGCGTGGACCAGTTCGACGAATTCGACCCCCGGCAGCACTACAAGCTGACGGTCGCGAGCAGCGAACTCACCGACGTGGAGCGGAACCTGGCCGCCACGGTCGTCGGCGGATCCGCGTCCGCGGACGACATCGACCTGGAGCTGTGATGGCGGACGCGGACGGCCCGGCCGGGGGAGGGGCCGACGTACTGGACCGGCTCGACCCCGTCGTCCTGCACCATATCGTCAACACCCTCGGCTGGCCCGATCTGCGCCCCCTGCAGCGGGCGGCGGTCACCCCGCTCATGGACGGCGAGGACGCCGTCCTGCTGGCCCCGACGGCCGGCGGCAAGACCGAGGCGGCCTGCTTCCCGCTGCTGTCGTCGATGGCCGAACACCGGTGGACCGGCACCTCGGTGCTGTACCTGTGCCCCCTCAAGGCGCTCCTGAACAACCTGGTCGGCCGCGTCGACACCTACGCCCAGTGGCTGGGACGACGCGCCGCCCTCTGGCACGGCGACACCAAGGAGTCGCAGCGGCAGCGCATCCGCACCGAATCGCCGGACGTTCTGCTGACCACACCCGAGTCGCTCGAGGCGATGCTGATCGGCGTCAAGACCGATCACGCCCGCCTGCTGGGGAGCGTACGGGCCGTCGTCGTCGACGAGGTGCACGCCTTCGCGGGCGACGACCGGGGCTGGCACCTGCTCGCCGTGCTCGAACGGCTGGAACGGGTCACCGGCCGGCCCATCCAGCGGATCGGCCTCTCCGCAACCGTCGGCAACCCCGCCCACCTGCTGCACTGGCTGCAGGGCGCGGGCGCGGGGACCCGTACCGGGCAGGTCGTGGCCCCAGGGGTCCGGTTCCCGGCGTCCGACGGGGCGGGCGACGGCGACCCGACCGCCGCGGAGCAGACCTCCAGACCGGCGGGTGACGTGGAACTGGACTACGTGGGGTCCCTGGACAACGCCGCGAAACTCATCGCGGCGCTGCACCGGGGGGAGAAACGCCTCGTCTTCTGCGACTCGCGGGCACAGGTCGAACAACTGGGCGCGGCTCTGCGGGCCCGGGAGGTGACCGTGTTCCTCTCCCACGCCTCCCTCTCCGTCGACGAACGCAACCGTTCCGAGCAGGCGTTCGCCGAGGCACGCGACTGCGTCATCGTCTCCACGTCCACCCTCGAACTCGGCATCGACGTCGGTGACCTGGACCGCGTCATCCAGATCGACTCACCCGCCTCCGTCGCCTCGTTCCTGCAGCGCATCGGCCGCACCGGCCGGCGTGCGGACACGGTCCGCAACTGCCTGTTCCTCACCACCCGCAAGGACTCGCTGCTGCAGGCGGCGGGCTTGCTGCTGCTGTGGTCGCGGGGGTGGGTGGAACCCGTCCTCGCGCCACCCGAGCCGCGTCACCTCGTGGCCCAGCAACTCCTCGCCGTCACCCTGCAACAGCACAAGCTCGGCGATCAGTTGTGGCACCGGCAATGGAACGGCCTCGCCCCCTTCGACCGGTCGGCGGCACCCATCCTGCGCCACCTCACCGAGGAGGGATTCCTCGACACCGACGGCGGCCTCCTGTTCGTCGGCCCGGAAGCGGAACGCCGCTTCGGCAAGAGGCACTTCATCGAACTCACGGCATCCTTCACCGCCCCGCCGCAGTTCACCGTCCTGTCCGGGCGTACCGAGATCGGCCGAACCGACCCGAGCGTCCTCACCGAGGAACGCCCCGGCCCACGCCGCCTGCTGCTCGGCGGACGCAGCTGGCAGGTCACCTACATCGACTGGCTGCGCAAACGCGTCTTCGTCGAACCTGCCGACGGCGGCGGCGTCGCCAAGTGGATGAGCGGCGGCGTCGCCGGACTGTCCTATGCCCTCAGCCGCGCCATGCGAGAGGTACTGCTGGGCACGGACCCACCCGTCGTCCTCACTCGGCGCGCCGAGGCGCACCTCGCCGAACAGCGCGAGACCGACGCACCCGACACCGTGCACCCCCACACCACACTGGTGACCCGCGTCGGCAGCGACGTCCGCTGGTGGACCTGGGCCGGCCACCGCGCCAACGCCACCCTCGCGGCCACGCTGCAGTCGGTCACCGACCCCCTGCAACGCCCCACCGACTGCTGGCTGCGCCTGCGCGAGGACCTCACCCCGGCCGCCTGGCACGCGGCCCGGGAAAGCGTCGGTGCGAACCTCGTCCTGCCCGACGTCGACCCCCGCGCCGTACGCGGACTGAAGTTCTCCGCCGCCCTCCCCGAACATCTCGCCGTCGCCACGGTCGCGGCCCGGCTGGCCGACTTCCAGGGCGCTCGCGCGGTGTTGTCGCAACCCGTACGGCTCGTCGGCTTGAGCGGTTCCGCCTGAGAACCGAGAGACCGGTGCCCCGCAGGGCGTGAAGCAGGCTCCGGTGGGACCGTCCACACGCCCGACCACGCCCGGAGCCCGACCACGCTTGTGCCCACAGCGGAGGAAGCCACCCGCAAGGCCCGGACGGCCGCCGCGGGATTTCCCCCACTGGCCACCCGTCGTCCTCAGATGCCCACGGATCGGGGTGCGCTACCGCCGCCGGGTCCTCGGACCAGAGCATTCGGGCCTCGGTTTCGGCACCGGTGAGCTCGATGAGCCGTTCGACCGCCCACCCGTTCCACTGGACGGCGCCGGGGAACTGCGGCAGACGGAAGGCCGCCAGGTGCGAGGGGACCGCGTCGGCGCGGTACACCGCCTTCTTGGCCTCGCCGTTCACCTTCTTCGGCGTGGATGACCTGCGGAGATCCAGGCAGTCGGTGCGGCCGGGGAGGTCCGATCCGCACCACCTGCCAGCAACCCCTGCCCCGCAGACCGCACACGACACCAAGACCGAGGCAGACCTAACGGAGTCCTGGTAGAGCGTTGTCCGGTCTCGGGCACCTGGCCCGCAAGCCGCCGCAGGAACAGATCAGGAAGGCGCTCGCGAGGCTCGTCGACGCGGGCACCCTCCCGGTCACCGCCCTCGCCCAGCGCGTGTGGCTGCCGCCCACACGGGGCGGCGGCTCCGCGGTGGTCCTGCGGCACCTCCTCAACCACGACGGAGTCCACGTCCTGGAAACCCTCCCGGGCGGCCCCACCCTGCGGCTCCACACGGCCCTGCTCCGCGACCGGTTCGACCTGCGGCAGTCGCCGCCGGACGGACAGCTTGCCGACGTGGGCGGCGGGGCGTCCGTCCGACGGTACGGGCCGAGGTCGCGTGCCGGCGACGACCCGTACGACTCCGGGGAATCGGCACAGTTCACGAGCGCCTCCGGTGACTCCTGCTGGTGTCCGGGCCTGGATCGGCAGCCGTTAACATCTCCATATGTCGGTAACTGTCGCGCAGCGCCTCCTGCATGGCGTCCGGCGGCGCGGGACGTGTCTCTGTGAAGGGGCGGCGTACCGGCCTCCGGGGCCCACAGCTCGACACGTCCGAAGAACTCGTCGAAAGGGCTGGAGAACCGTTGTCCGATCTGCTGGCCATGGACCGGCGCACCGCCAGAGCCGCCGCTGGTGAGAGCATCTCCCTGTCCGACGAGCAGGCGAAGGTGCTGCTGGGGGAACTGGGACCCCAGGAAGACGTCCTGGCCGTCTACCACAACGGCTGGGGCAGCGTCGTGCTCGCGAAGGACGGCCTCATCCTTCTGCGGAGCCTCCTGAAGCCCATAGCGATCTGCGTCCCCGCGCCCCTGCGGATCCTCCGCCGCACCTACGGCATGTCCGACTCCGTCGATGTCCTCGTCCTCGGGCATCCGTACAAGCTGTGGGGCTCGAAACTCGACCCGAAGGGTGAGCTCCTCATGGCCATGGGCGAAATCCTGCCCTCCGGCTCCCCCTTGCGCCCCGGCCGCGGAATACGGCTCTCCACCTGGATGAGCCGACACCCTGTTCTCATGGCCGCAGCCGTGTTCGGAGTCCTCTTCGCCGTCCTGGGCCCGGGCTCCGGCGAGAAGGAGGTCGTGGCCCAGAAGCCTGAACCCGTTCTGGCCGTTCCCGACTTCGAGGGGACCTCTCTCGCCACAGCGGCTGCGTCGGCCGGCCTGCATCCGTGGCAGACGGTGTCGGCAGCCGACGCCTCCTCTGACCAACGACCTGTGAAGACCACTACGAGCGGCTGGCAGGTCTGCTTCCAGAGTCCGTCCCGTGACGAGATGGTCCGTCCCTCGGTCAGGACACTCACTCTGTACGCGGTTCCGGAGCAGGAGGAATGCCCGGACCGGCTGCACGGCCCCCGCCGGATCGTCATGCCGGACCTCGTCGGCGAGCAGGCCGACGATGCTTCCCACGCTCTCGGCGACCTCGGCCTCGAACGCGTGATCTACTTCCACGCCTACACCGGAAAGCGTCTGCACGACGGACTGCAGGACCTGGCCGACTGGCAGGTGTGCCGACAGCAGCCGGAACCCGACACCGAGGTCTCGACCGGGCCGCAGATCGACTTGTGGCTGATCGGCCTCAGTGGCCCCTGCACCGAACCCAGCCCGAAGCCGACACCGAAGCCCAAGCCCAAGCCCGAGCCCAAACCCGAGCCGAAGCCGCGACCCCAGCCCTCGTACGGCACCAGCTCGGGCGGCGCTACCACAGGCGGCAGCAACAGTGGCGGCTCGTCCGGCGGAGGTTCCACCAGCGGTGGTTCCTCCGGTAACTCGGGCGGTAGCACCGGCGGCACCGGGAGTCGACCCGGCGTCCAGTTCGGTCAGTACTGTTCTCCCGTCGGTGCCTTCGCGACGACCATCGACGGGCGGCCCGCGAAGTGCTTCATGGGCAAGGACGGCAACGCACGGTGGGGCTACAACTCCGGATGACCGCGGAACCGGTCATCCGGTGACCGGTCTGCGCGTCACGCTCACCGACCGGGCAACCCACGTGAAGGACTCGTCGGACACGGCGTTCCGCACCGCGGGCCGGTTCGGTCTGCGGGACGCCGTGCGGGCCTGCGCGATGGTGCTGCTGGAACCGGTGGCCGAGGCCACCGTCACCGTGCCCGAGGATGCGGTGGGCGGAGTGCTCGGAGACCTGGCCGCCCGCCGCGGAAGGGTGACCGGCTCGGACACCCGGACGGGCGGCAGGGCGGTCACCGCGACGGTCACCGCCACCGTGCCGCTGGCCGAACTGTTCGGCCGCGCCACCCGGTTGCGCAGCCGCACCCAGGGCCGGGGCACCTTCACCACCCGCCCCACCGGCTACGCCCCGGCGACGGCGGCGGGGCCGTCGCCCGCTTCCGCGCGGTAGCCGGCCCGTGCGAACGGCAGGTCCTCCCGGTCACGTACCCCGGGAGGGCCCGCCACCGGCGACACACCGGCGCCCGGAGCCCGGAGCCCGGGATCAGGGCTCCGGGATCAGGGGTAGGAGACCACCTTCGACGGCACGGTGTTCGTGCCCGACGTCGGCGCGCCGGTGTCGTTGATGACGCACTCGTACTGTCCGTTGCCGCTGAGCGACACGACCAGCAGGTGGTGGAAGCGGACACCCGGGCGGTTCGGGGCGGCGAAGCCGTGGTGCTGCACGATCGTCGGGTTGACGTTGTAGTAGCAGTAACTGCCCATGCCCCAGCCCTCGTGGGTGGTGACACGGTCGCCGACCCTGTACGCGGCGTAGCCCTTGACCGAGCCGTTCTGGATGGCGGCCTGGTTCGGGGCGTCGTACGCCTTCTCGTTCTGGAAGAAGACCGTGCGCCCGCGTTCGCCGTTCCACTGCACGTCGTACTTGTTGAAGTGTTCCACGAACAGGCCGGTCGCCAGGACGTCGTGACCGTTGACGACTACACCGTAGTCGCAGCGGTTGGTCTCCCAGCCGACGCCCTCGCCGTGGTCGGCGCGCCAGACCCAGGTGTGGTCGACGATGGTGTGCCGGGCGTTGACCACCATGCTGGTGGTCGCCCTGCCGGGGCCCGCGCCGCCGATCCGGATGAACACGTCCTGGACGGTGATCGGGTCGGCGGCGTGGTTGCGGGAGGCGCCGCTGGGGCCGATCTCCACCAGGGTGCGGGAGTTGACCGGTCCGGCGTCGACGAGGAAGCCGGCCAGCCGTATGCCGTCGACGTCGGCGACCCGGAGGGCGGTGGCGCCGTTGTCGGGGATCAGGGTGGCGTAGCCGAGACCGAGGACGACCGTGCCCGGGCGGTCGACCCGGACCGGCTGGTCGACGTGGTAGATGCCCGGCGTCAGCAGCAGGTTGAGGCCCTGGTCGAGTGCCTGGTTGAGGGTGGCGGCGGAGTCGCCGGGCTTCGCCACGTAGAAGCGGTCCAGGGGCAGGGAGGTGCCGCGCGGAGTGCCGTTGCCCCAGGTGACACCGCGTGCGTCGCGGCGCAGCGCGGGCAGGAACACGCGGTAGTCGGCGCCGTCCAGGTACAGGAACGGCTTCTCGCGGGAGAGCGGCGTCCGGTCGAGCGTGGTGTACGGCGGCTCCGGGAAGCTCTGTGCGGGGGCGCCCTCGACACCCGAGAACACCATGTTCCACACGGCGTTGGTCCACCCGCCGACCGAGCTGTCCCGGGTGTACCACTGCTGCTGCGAGTACGGACCGACCTCGCCGTCGATCCGGCTGTCGGCGATGTAGCCGCCGCTGGCCCAGCCGTAGCCGGCCGGCGCCAGGTTGAGGCCGCCGCGGATGTGCATTCGGCGGAACGGGGCTGCCTGGGCGACCGCCCAGCGGTTGGTGCCGTTGACCGGGACGAGGGCCAGGTTCTCCGCCGAACGCCAGAAGTTCTGCGTGGCGTTGCCGTCGAACCAGCCGGCGTCGACCGTCACGTCGCCGTGGAGGGTGGTGTCGTCGGGGGAGAGGCCGAGGCCCGAGACCGAGGTGTAGAAGCCCAGTTGGGCGTTGAGCCCGTGGTAGGTGCCTGGCTTGAAGAAGAACTGGTAGCGCCCCGGGCCGAACTGGTCCGACTCCTGCCGGGCGAACACCTCGTCCAGCTTCGCCTGGATGCCCGGCGTCGACGGGTCGAAGACGATCACGTTCGGGCCGAGATCGCCGCCGGCCCGCAGTCGGTGCCGCCTCCCGCGCTTCGTCGCGGCGACAGGGGCGGTCGGCGCGGAGGGGGCGGCCGGTGCGGCGGAGGCCGTGGTGGTGGTCAGTGCGGCCAGTACGGGTGCGGCGGCTGCGGCTCCGAGGACGGCCCGGCGGCGGAGGTCGGTCCGGGGGTCGTCGGCGGAGGGCTGGGCGGAGGGGGAGTCGGAGGTCATGGGGGCTCTCCTGGTTCAGGAAGTGAACGGTGTGGGGGAGGTGGGAGCGCTCTCTCGCCGCTGATGGTTCATCCGTGGAACAGACGAGTCAAGGGGTGCGGCAAGAGTGGGGCGACTCTGTCCAAACCCTTGACGGCGTTCCTTCCGAGGGTTTAACTCACGTCCTAAATTAAGCCATGAGTGGCCTCCCCTCCGTCCTCCCCGCATGCCCCCGCACCCTCCCTTCGCATCCCCGCACACACCCGCGCCCCTCGCACCTCCCCTGACCCCCTCGCCCCCTGCCCTCGCGGAAAGGCACATCAGGAGCCATGCGCAGCATCCGAGCCGCGGCCACCGGCGCCGTCATCCTGTCTCTCGTACTCACCGCCACGGCCTGCGGCGGCGGATCCACCACGGGCGGCGGATCCGACGACTCGCCCGGGGAACTCACCTACTGGGCCTCCAACCAGGGGGCCAGCGTCGAGATCGACAAGAAGGTGCTCCAGCCCGAACTGGACAAGTTCGAGAAGCGGACCGGCATCAAGGTCACCCTGGAGGTCGTGCCCTGGTCCGACCTGCTGAACCGGATCCTCACCGCCACCACCTCCGGTCAGGGACCGGACGTGCTCAACATCGGCAACACCTGGTCCGCCTCGCTCCAGGCGACCGGCGCGCTGCTGCCGTGGGACGCGAAGAACTTCGAGAAGATCGGCGGCAGGCACCGCTTCGTCGACTCCGCGCTGGGCTCCACCGGCGCCGAGGGCCAGGACCCGGCCGCGGTCCCGCTGTACTCGATGGCGTACGCCCTCTACTACAACAAGCAGATGCTCGCCGACGCCGGTGTCGACGAGCCTCCCGCCACCTGGGACGAACTGGTCGCCGCCGGCAAGAAGGTCTCCGGGGACGGCAAGTGGGGGATCGCCATGGAGGGTTCGAACCCCTCCGAGAACGTCCACCACGCCTTCGTCCTCGCCAAGCAGCACGGCGCCGGCTTCTTCACCGCCGACGGCACGCCCGACTTCACCAACGACGGCGTGGTCACCGCGGTCAAGCAGTACGTCGACCTCATGGCCAAGGACAGGATCATCGCCCCGGGCAACGCCGAGTACGCCCAGAACCAGTCCGTCAGCGACTTCGCCAAGGGCAGGACGGCGATGCTGCTGTGGCAGTCCGCGTCCGCCAACCTCACGTCCCAGGGCATGAGCGAGGACGACTACGGCATCGCCCCCGTGCCCGTGCAGTCCGGCACCCCGGGCGCCGGCACACAGGTCAACTCGATGGTCGCCGGCATCAACCTCGCCGTCTTCAGGAACAGCGACAACATCGACGGCGCCACCGAGTTCGTGAAGTTCATGACCAGCGACGCCGAGCAGAGGATCCTCAACACGGCCTACAGCTCCATCCCGCCGGTCAAGACCGCCCAGGACGACGACGCCTTCGACTCCCCGGCCGACGCCGTCCTGAAGGACACCCTCGCCGAGAGCGCCGTACCCCTCCCGCAGGTCCCCGACGAGTCCCAGTTCGAGACCGCCGTCGGAACGGCGGTCAAGGACCTGTTCGCCGACGCCGCCGGCGGCCGCGAGGTGACCACCGGCTCGGTCGAGGCCGCCCTCACCAAGGCCCAGCAGCAGATGCCCGAGAAGTGAGTCCCGACACCGCCATGACCGCCACCGTCCCCGCAGCACAGGCCGCCGCGCGGAAGGGTTCCCCCGGTGCGGCGCGCGGCCCCCGCCGCCGTCCCGGGCGGGTCCGCCGCATCGGACTGCCGTACCTGCTCCTCCTGCCCGCGCTGCTCCTCGAACTCCTGGTCCACCTGGTGCCGATGGTGATCGGCATCGTGATGAGCTTCAAGGAACTCACCCAGTTCTCCCTCCGCGACTGGGGCGCCGCCCCGTGGGCCGCCCTCGACAACTACAAGGTGTCGGTGGACTTCGACGCCCCCGTCGGCGCGGCCCTGCTCCACTCCTTCTTCGTCACCGTCGCCTTCACCGTGCTGTCGGTCGGCCTGTGCTGGCTCCTCGGCACCGCCGCCGCGATCTATCTGCAGGACACCTTCCGCGGACGCGGCCTGCTCCGCGCCCTGTTCCTGGTGCCGTACGCGCTGCCGGTCTACGCCGCCGTCATCACCTGGGTGTTCATGTTCCAGCACGACAACGGGCTGGTGAACCACGTCCTGCACGACCAGCTCGGCCTCACCGACAAGCCGTCCTTCTGGCTCATCGGCGACAACAGCTTCTTCGCGCTGCTGACCGTCTCCGTGTGGAAGGGCTGGCCGTTCGCCTTCCTCATCGTCATGGCCGGCCTGCAGAACATCCCCCGCGAGCTGTACGAGGCCGCCGCCCTCGACGGCGCCGGGATGATCCAGCAGGTCCGCCGCATCACCCTGCCGTCGCTGCGCCCGGTCAACCAGGTCCTGGTCCTGGTCCTGTTCCTGTGGACGTTCAACGACTTCAACACGCCGTTCGTCCTGTTCGGCAAGGCCGCCCCCGAGGCCGCGGACCTCGTCTCGGTCCACATCTACCAGGCGTCCTTCGTCACCTGGAACTTCGGCACCGGCTCCGCGATGTCCGTCCTGCTCCTGATCTTCCTGCTCGTCGTGACGGGCGTGTACCTCGTCCTCACCTCGCGCCGACGGAGGCCGTCACATGGCTAGTCCACCGACGAAGACCCGGACCCGGGTGTCTCCGGCGGCCTCCGCGGCCTCCAGGCCCCCGGCCTCCCCGGTGTCGCCCATGGCCCCGCCCCGCTCGTTCCTCTGGTCGAGGCGGATCTTCCTCACCCTGCTCACCGGCTTCGTGACGGTCCCGGTGTACGTCATGGTCTCCAGCTCGCTGAAGCCGCTCGCGGACGTCACCGGTGAGTTCCGCTGGCTGCCGAGCGAGCTGACCGTGCGCCCCTACATCGACATCTGGTCCACGGTCCCGCTCGCCCGGTACTTCGTGAACTCGCTGATCGTGGCGGGCGCGGCGACCGTCTGCTCGGTGCTGATCGCGGTCTTCTCCGCCTACGCGGTGAGCCGCTACGACTTCCGCGGCAAGCGGGTCTTCACCGTGACCGTGCTGTCGACGCAGATGTTCCCCGGCATCCTCTTCCTCCTCCCGCTGTTCCTCATCTACGTCAACATCGGCAACGCCACGGGCATCGCCCTGTTCGGCTCGCGCGGCGGCCTGATCCTGACGTACCTGACGTTCTCCCTCCCGTTCTCCGTCTGGATGCTCATCGGGTACTTCGACTCGGTGCCCCGCGACCTCGACGAGGCCGCGCTGGTCGACGGCTGCGGCCCGCTCGGCGCGCTCTTCCGGGTCGTCGTGCCGGCCGCGGTCCCCGGCATCGTCGCGGTCGCCGTCTACGCCTTCATGACGGCCTGGGGCGAAGTGCTCTTCGCGTCGGTGATGACCAACGACACCACCCGCACCCTCGCCGTCGGACTCCAGGGCTACTCCACCCTCAACGACGTGTACTGGAACCAGATCATGGCAGCCTCGCTCGTGGTGAGCGTCCCCGTGGTCGCCGGCTTCCTGCTGCTGCAGCGCTACCTCGTCGCCGGCCTGACGGCAGGAGCCGTCAAGTGACCGGCTCCACCCCCCACGAAGGGACTTCCGTGACCATCGACTACGCCGCCCTCCCCGACGACTTCCTGTGGGGCACGGCCACCTCGGCGTACCAGATCGAGGGAGCCGTGGCGGAGGACGGCCGCTCACCGTCGATCTGGGACACCTTCTCGCACACCCCGGGCCGTACCGACAACGGCGACCACGGCGACCTCGCCTGCGACCACTACCACCGCTGGCGCGAGGACATCGGCCTGATGCGCCGCCTCGGCACCAACGCCTACCGCCTGTCCCTCGCCTGGCCCCGGATCGTCCCCGGCGGCGACGGCCCGGTCAACGCCAAGGGCCTCGACTTCTACGACCGGTTGACCGACGGCCTGCTCGAGGCGGGCATCACCCCGTCGGTCACCCTCTACCACTGGGACCTGCCCCAAATCCTCCAGGACCGCGGCGGCTGGCCGGAGCGCGACACCGCCGAGCACTTCGCCGCGTACGCCTCGGCGGCCGCCGAACGCCTCGGCGACCGGGTGCACCACTGGGCGACCCTCAACGAGCCGTTGTGCTCGGCCTGGATCGGCCACCTGGAAGGCACGATGGCGCCCGGCCTGACCGACCTCACGGCAGCCGTCCGCGCCTCCTACCACCTGCTCCTCGGCCACGGCCTCGCGGCCCGGGCCATCCGCGCCGCCCCCGACGCCCAGGTGGGCATCGTCAACAACCTCTCCACGATCCACGCGGCCACCGGCAGTCCCGAGGACCTGGCCGCCGCCACCCGCATGGACGGCCACACCAACCGCTGGTGGCTCGACCCCGTCCACGGCCGCGGCTTCCCGGACGACATGCGCGAGGTCTACGGCGTCGAACTCCCCGAGCGATCAGGCGACCTGGAGACCATCGCCGCCCCGCTCGACTGGCTCGGCCTCAACTACTACTTCCCCCAGGTGGTGGCCGCCGACCCGAACGGCCCCGCCCCGCACGCCGCGTTCGTACGCCGCGCCGGCGTCCCGCGCACCGGCATGGACTGGGAGATCGACGCCGGCGGCATCGAGACACTGCTCCTGCGCCTGACGAACGAGTACGGCGCCCGCAAGCTCTACGTCACCGAGAACGGCTCCGCCTTCCCGGACGTGGTCCGCCCCGACGGCACGATCGACGACCCCGAACGCCAGGACTACCTGGAGCGGCACCTCGCCGCCTGCGCCTCCGCCGCCCGCAGGGGCGCCCCGCTCGCCGGCTACTTCGCCTGGTCCCTGCTGGACAACTTCGAGTGGGCCTACGGCTACGGCAAGCGCTTCGGCCTCGTCCACGTCGACTACGCCACCCGGACCCGCACCATCAAGGGTTGCGGCCACCGGTACGCGGACATCATCCGAGGGCACGGGGGAGAGGCCCGGCGGGCCGCGTAAGGGCCGCTTCGGCGTGGAGCAGGGGCCGGGCCGGGGCCAGGGCCGTCGGCGACTGTGCCAGGGCCTCCGGCACTGGTTCACGAACTGCTGCAAGGGCCTGCATGTCCCCGTCCGGCAGCTGCTCGGCCGTCGGCCGGACCTGCCTGCGCCGGCCGTCCGGCACCAGCCCCCGCAGACGACCTCCGCTCCACCGACGCTGATCCCGCCACGGCAACGAGGGGAACACGTCGGCAGCGAACTCCACCACCTCACCCCCGGAGCCGTTCCACCTCCCCGGCCTCGCACCAGGAAGATGCCCACCAGCAGGAAAGACCACCCGACGTGACGAAGCGCTACTGGGGTTCCGCCTTTTTCCAGGGCCTGACCCCGAGCTTTCCGGTGGTCCCGAGGTCGAGGTCGGGGGTCACCGTCACCGGGGCGGCGCCCTCCTTCGCCCTGACCCGCACGTAGGGCACGTTGACGGCCGTACCGAACCCGGTGGTGTTGCGCCAGACCAGGCCGGCGGTCGCCGACTCGCCGGGCTCGAGCGTGACGGGCCGGGGCTGTTCGTCGGGGCCGGCAGCGGTGGTGATCTCGCCGCTGCCGTCGAGGATCTCGACACCGTCGACGGGCTCGAAGCCGTCGTCCAGGAGTTCCAGCAGCGGATAGCCCTGGACGCTGTAGGCGTGCGTGCCGCAGTTGGCGAGCCGCAGGCTCACGACGCGCAGTCCCATCGCCGCGTTGCCCTCGTCGGCGCTGACCCGGATCCCGGAGGCGGGGCACGCGCCCGGCTCGGCCGGCGCCTCGCCCGCGGGGACCCCGGTCACCTCGAGCACCTCGGCCTGGGTCACCCGCGGCGAGGTGGGCGGCAGTTCCCCGGCCCGGACCGTACCCCGCACGGTCCGCCCGGGGCCGACGTCGCGCACGGTCCCGGTCCGGTTGGTCACGGCCCCGCCGTCACCGCCCCTGAAGGTGAAGACGACCGAGTAGGTCAGGGTCTCGGCGCCCTCGTTGGTGACCTCGTAGGCGGCGAAGACCCCCGAGTCCGAGCCCGTGGTGAGCCTGTCGGCGGAGACCGAGTGACTGCGGGTGGGCGAGGGGGAGGCCGACGGGAGGGTCAGCGAGGTGATCCGTACGCCGTCCTTGCCCGGATCGTCGATCCGTGTGCCCTCCTGCGACGCGACCGCGTCGGTGCCGGCGCCGCCGCCCCCGGCACCCGCGTGCTCCGTCCCGCAGCCCGTGAGCAGCAGAGCGGTCGCGGCGAGGGCCGACAGGAAGGGGAGGACGGTCGCGGCGGGAGGCGGGCGGAGGCCGGCGGGTCTGCGCATCGGCTCATCCCATCAAGGCGCGGGACCCGACGCGTGCGAGGAAGATCACAGCTACGGTCACAGGGGTGTCACAAGTGGGTGGGGAGGCGGCGGGGGGAGGTGGCCCGATCCACGCTGCCGCTCCTCGGCACCCTGTGCCTCTGCCGGTGGGAGGGGCGGGGCGGGCTGTGCGAGGCGCGCGGGCGGTGACGTGGCGCGGGTGGTCGGACGTCGGGATCAGGGGCGGGGCACCAGCACCTCGGGCGCGGTGTCCGTGCCCGAGGTGCTGGTGCCGGTCCTGTTGATGACGCACCCGGCGCGGCGGTGCGGCGGGCGACGCGCGGGCGTCGTGCGGTTCACGTCGGCCGCGACCTCGCGTCGTACACCTGTTCGAGTTACGGTGAAGTTCAGGGCCTGCCGGACACCCGGGGGAACCGCCCCCGCCGGCCGGGGCCCGAGGAGGACTTCCCGATGTGCCCGGAGGGCCCGTCCGTCCCGCATCCGCGGGGCGGACCCTCCGCCCGACCGGTGTCGACGCGACCCGATGCACAGGCTTGGTTCGATCATGAAGGCTTCGATTCCCGAGGAAAGCGCCGTGCGGGTGCTCGGCGTGGACCCGGGGCTGACCCGGTGCGGCCTCGGAGTGGTCGACGGCGCCCCCGGACGGCCGTTCGCGGTGACGGCCGCCGGTGTCCTTCGCACCCCGGCGGACGCGGACACCGGTCACCGCCTCCTCCTCATCGAGCGCGGTATCGAGCGGTGGCTGGACGAGTACCGGCCCGGAGCCGTCGCCGTGGAGCGGGTGTCCAGCCGGTACGGCGTGCGCGCCGTGATGGGTACCGCGCAGGTGGGTGCGGTCGCGATCCTGTGCGCGGCCCGGCGTGGCCTGCCCGTCGCCTGGCACACCTCCGGCGAGGTGAAGGCCGCCGTCACCGGCAGCGGAGTCGCCGGCCGGGCCCAGGTCGGTGCGACGGTCACCCGGCTCCTGCGGCTCGACTCCCCGCTCGGGCCGGCCGGCGCCGCCGACGCCCTGGCGCTCGCCATCTGCCACATCCGGCGTGCCCCGGCCCTGAACCGCCGGCAGCAGGTGCACACCGCCACCCCTCCCTCCGCCCCCTCCGCCGCCCCCTCCCCTTCCGCGCACGCCGAACCGCGCACGCCCGGTTGAACCGCACGCGCCGAGAGGAGTGGACCGCATGCCCTCGGACGAAGCCGAAACCGCCGCCCTCGCCGAGCGGCTGGTGGGATCCGTCGCCGACGGGGAGGACCAGGCCGTCGAGGCCGCCCTGCGGCCCAAGGACCTGGACGAGTTCATCGGCCAGGAGAAGGTCCGTGAGCAGCTCGACCTCGTGCTGCGCGCCGCACGCGCGCGCGGCGCCACCGCCGACCACGTGCTGCTCTCCGGCGCCCCCGGCCTCGGCAAGACCACCCTCTCCATGATCATCGCGGCCGAGATGGAAGCCCCCCTCCGCATCACCTCGGGACCGGCCGTCCAGCACGCCGGCGACCTGACAGCCGTCCTGTCCTCCCTCCAGGAGGGCGAGGTCCTCTTCCTCGACGAGATCCACCGCATGTCCCGGCCCGCCGAGGAGATGCTCTACATGGCGATGGAGGACTTCCGCGTCGACGTCATCGTCGGCAAGGGCCCCGGCGCCACCGCCATCCCCCTCGAACTGCCGCCCTTCACCCTGGTCGGCGCCACCGTACGGGCGGGCCTGCTGCCGCCCCCGCTGCGTGACCGCTTCGGCTTCACCGCGCACATGGAGTTCTACGAGCCCACCGAGCTGGAGCGGGTCGTCCACCGCTCCGCCCGGATGCTGGAGCTGGAGGCGACCCCCGACGGTGCCGCCGAGATCGCCGGCCGGTCGCGTGGCACGCCCCGCATCGCCAACCGCCTGCTGCGCCGCGTGCGCGACTACGCGCAGGTCAAGGCCGACGGGCGGATCACCAGGGAGATCGCCGAGGCGGCCCTCGCGGTCTACGAGGTCGACGCCCGCGGCCTCGACCGGCTCGACCGGGCGGTGCTGGAGCCCCTGCTCAAGCTGTTCGGCGGCGGCCCCGTCGGCCTGTCCACGCTCGCCGTCGCGGTGGGGGAGGAACGGGAGACCGTCGCGGAGGTCGCCGAACCCTTCCTCGTACGGGAGGGGCTGCTCGCCCGTACCCCGCGCGGCCGGGTCGCCACGCCCGCCGCGTGGGAGCACCTCGGCCTCGTGCCGGCGCGGCAGGGCGGTCCTGCCGACGGACGGGACCGGTTCCCGCCGGATGCGCGCCGCGGCTGACCCGGCCGCACCGCCGGCGCGGCGCACTCGGACCGCTCCCCGATGCGGACATATGGCGTATTGGTGATTTTCCGTAGAAAGGTGTTGATTTTTCTCTCGCTCGGTGTCTAGCGTGGGGTTCCACGCAATTTCGAACTAGCATTCGAACCGAGGCTTCGGCCGTGTGGGTGCACGTCTTGCCGGAAGAGGACCGCTTCCCGTCCCTCCCCAAGCCCACCCCGGACCGCCGTGGCATGCGCCAGAGGAGAACGGCGTGAACAGCTTCACCTTCACCCCCGCAACCAAGGAACAGGCCAAGGCCCGCATCGCGCTCACCGGGCCCACCGGCTCGGGCAAGACCTACACCGCGCTCGTCCTCGGTACCGGCATCGGCGACCGGATCGCCCTGATCGACACCGAGCACGGCAGCGCTTCCAAGTACGCCGACGAGTTCACCTTCGACGTCCTCCCGCTCGCGACGTTCGAGCCGCCCGCGCTCGTCGAGGCGCTCGCGGTGGCCGCCCACGAGGGCTACGATGTCGTGATCGTCGACTCGCTCACCCACTTCTGGTCCGGCTCGGGCGGAATGCTGGAGCAGGTCGACAACGCCGCGAAACGCGTCGCGGGAGGCAACACCTTCGCCGGCTGGCGGGAAGCCCGCCCCCTGGAGCGGGCGATGATCGAAGCCCTGCTCGCCTACCCCGGCCACATCATCGCCACCATGCGCACCAAGACCGAGTACGTCGTGGAGGCGGACGACCGCGGACGCAAGGTGCCGCGCAAGGTCGGGCTCAAGCCCGAGCAACGGGACGGCATCGAGTACGAGTTCGACATCGTCGGCGACCTCGACCACGAGAACACCCTGGTGATCTCCAAGTCCCGGGCGAAGCCGCTCTCCGGGCGCGTCATCCGCAAGCCGGACGAGAAGTTCGCCGAGGCCGTCCTGGAATGGCTCAACGCAGGCAAGCCCACCCCGAGCGCGTCCGACTACCTCACGGCCGCCACCGCCCCGCACGCCGCCTACGAGGAACTCCGCGGTCTCTACGAGGAGGTGCGCCGGCACAACCTGCTCGCCTCCGCCGTCCTGGACCCCGCCGGGGGATCGACCACGCTGGGCGAGCTCATCGTGCGCCGCGGCACCGCGGCCAAGAAGGACACCGGGAAAGAGACCGAGCAAAAGGGTGAGGCCGCGTGAACCTCCGGGACCACGCCACCCGGGTCGTCGTACTCAGGGTGCTGCGCGACGCGGTGGAGGCCGAGTACCGGGCCGAGCGTTGCGCGGTCCTCGACGGACTGCGCGCGGCGCGCGCCGAACTCGCCCTCAAGTCGATGCGGGTGACCATGCCGGACGACACCCCGATCGCCACCCTCACACTCATCGACCCCCAGCCGACGGTCGTGGTCGCCGACGAGGACGCCTTCACCGCCTGGACGGCCGCGAACCACCCCGGCGAGGTGGAGACCCTGGTCCGGGTGCGCTCCGCCTGGCAGCGGGAGTTCTTCGCCCGGCTCGCCTGCTCCGGCCCGGTCGCCGACCCGCGCACCGGCGAGGTGGTCCCGGGACTGACGGTGGCGCCGGCCCCCGAACCGCGTTCGTTCAGCCTCAGGCCCGTGCCCGGCGGAACGGAACGGGTCGCCCGGGCCTGGCGCACCGGCGAGATCGACCTGCGCGGACTGCTCGCCCTCGACGGGGGTGAGACGTGATGACCACCGTCATGGCGCGTTCCACGGCCACCGCCACGGCGCGCTCCGACAGGGACTCGACCGCCACCCTGTGGTTCCTGATCTCGCAGGCCGCTCACCTCGGCTGCGGCCGTTGGAGCCTCGGGGACGACGGGCGGCTGCGCTGTGCCTGCGGCACCGTCCTGTACCTGTACCCGCAGCCGGCGGACGGGGCGGGAAGCGGAGGACCAGGGCCACCCGGGGAGCGCCCCCGCGGAAGGGAGGAACGGATGACGCCGGCCGAGACCGCCGGGCTCGCCGCACTGGTCGCGGCGATGTGCCCGTCGATGCATCTGGAGGAGACCACGACGGACGCCTGGCACCTCCTGCTCGCCGACCTGGACGTCGCCGACACGCGGGAGGCAGTGATCCGGCTGGGCCACAGACAGCCCCGCTTCGACGCCGCCGACATCCGCGCCGAGGTGCGCGAGCTCCGGGAGGAGCGGCTCGCCCGCGACCCGCTGCCGCTCCCGGACGCCGACCCGGACGACCCGCACCGCTATCGCGCGGAACTCCTCGCGATCGTGACCGCGATCGCCTCGGGGCAGCGCGTCAGGCGGACACCCGCCGTCCCGGTCCAGCCGTCCCCCGCCCCCGCGGGCCGGCCGAGGGACGACCTCCGCGTCCACGCCCTGCGCGTGCCCTGCCCCTGGTGCCGGGCCGCCGTCGGCCGTCCCTGCACCGTCCCCCGGCTCGGTGTCCCGCTGAGGAACGCCCCGGCTCACGCTTCGGGACTCGTCACGGCGGGGCCCGCCGAACGAGGGGGAGGCACACCGGACGGCGAACCCGAAGACACCCCGAAGTCCCCGCGTGGTTGTCGGACCACCCACTCCTCCAGTCCGTACATGCGTTAGGAGCACCTCTCATGGTCGGCGAGACCGTCGTCACCGTCGTCGGCAACCTGACCGACGACCCCGAGATCCGCAGCACCCCGTCCGGCGAGGCGGTCGCACACTTCACCGTCGCCTCCACGCCCCGCACCTTCGACCGGCAGAGCAACGAGTGGAGGGACGCCGACACACTGTTCCTGCGCTGTTCGGCCTGGCGGAAGACGGCGGAACACGTCACCCGGTCCCTGACCCGCGGCACCCGCGTCATCGTCCAGGGGCGGCTGCACCAGCGGACCTACGAGACCAGGGAAGGTGAGAAGCGGACCGTCATCGAGCTGGAGGCCCTGGAGATCGGCCCCTCCCTGCGCTACGCCGACGCGACGGTCAGCAGGATCCCGAGCGCGGGCGGACCCGGCGGCACCCTCTTCGACACCGCTCCGCCCGCGTCGAACGACGAACAGGGGGCGTCCGACGGGGACAGGAACCCCTCCCACGACCACAACAGCCCCACGTTCCCCTTCTGAACCGGCCGAGAAGCGCAGGGCGACCGTCATGAACGCCCTCCCGCCCTGCGGGCCGCCCCGACTCGAGAGCCGCACCCCGGCAGCGGCCGTCGGCCCGACCTGCCCCGGCCGCCGACCCCCGACCGCCGGCACACCGCCCCGAGGTGGCCGGACGACGGGAACGGGACGGCCCGCAGCGAGGCCCGGCGCGTCCGCAGGCCAGGAGTCCACCGTCCTCGCCGAGGGACTCGGCACGCAGGACGAGACGGCACCGGAGACGGTCCCCGCCACGCCGGAAGAACCCGCGATCCGCAGGGCCGCACGGCCGGCTTCGTCACGCACGTCGGAGCCCTGGCCGAGCGGGTGCCGACCCGCTGTGCCGTTCACCGCGGCCGGGTACCTTCTCGGTACAGCGGGAGACGGGGACCACGAGCGGAACCCCGGAGCCGACCACCGGTCTCCGACCACTGGCCTGAGACCACCGATCTCCGACCACGGGGAAGAACGACCGGTCGGTGGTTCCGCGCGTCAGCCGACGCCGGTCGCGGGCGTGAAGCCCGGCCTGCACAGGTCTTCGAGGTCGGAGCCCCCGCCGCCCCACACCAGAGTGCGGGAGCCCCAGTCCAGCTCCACGTGCTCCGGCCCCCGGTGACGGACCATCCAGTCGTAGTTCTTCAGAGCGGTCTCGGCCTCTTCGGTCATGGTCCGAGGCTATGGGGCGACCGGGGCCGGAAGCCGTATCTCCGACCCGGGACACACCGGGATCCGATGACGCCGGGCACCCGCGGAACGAACCGGCCGTCACAGGAGACAGCGGAGGCTCGTGAGCGGCCGCGCGGGCGGACCGGTGCCGGACGATGCACGACGGGTCGGGCACGTCGCACGGATGGACGCCCTACGGGGCTTCCGCCCCAGGACGGAGTTCCGGGCCGGTCAGCAGCCGCTTGCGGTCAGCAGGCGCAGGAGGTGCGTGCAGGCCGATTCCTCCCGCGTGTGCCGGGCGACGATCTCCCAGGTGCCCCGTTCGTAGGCGCCGGTCTCCCACATGCCCGGGGCTGTGCGGGAACGGCGCAGGTAGAGGAAGTCGGTCGGCAGGGGAGAGGGCTCGTGCACGCCCTCGATGTAGTAGTGGCCGTCCCGCACGCCCAGGGCGCGCAGGACGGTGCGCAGAGTGCCGCGGTTCACCGGCAGGCCCGGGTCAGCCCGTCGCGTGAACGAGGTAGCCGTGGTCCAGGAGCCATCTGACGTTCAGACGCTCGCCGTCGCCCGGGGCGAGCAGCGCGGGGTCGAGCTTGATCTGCTGTCCACCGCCGGGCTGTTCGAACCAGGGGGCGACGCCGCCCTGCCAGACGGCGAAGGGCTGCGTGACGGTGTAGCGGTGGTAGTCGCACGGGTGGTCAGGCTCACGGGTGTTGAGGTTCTGCGGCGGCAGCGCCCGCTTGGCGTAGGGGTCGCCGGCGGGGGCGAGGTAGGAACCGTACTCGGAGCCGAAGCGGTCCAGGTCCTCACCCGGCTCCAGGACCTCCACGTGCTTGTCGACCTGCCCGTTGACCTCGGCGAACCCGTCGTTGGGCGGGTACTTCCATCCCGCCGGGCCCTCAGGATCCTCCTCCTTCCAGTACGTCGCCAGGAACGCGTCGGGGGAGAGGTCACCGGTGCGCCGGTAGTCCTTCAGCAGCGGTCCCACCGGGGCCTCCCAGGGGCGGGGCAGGGTCTTCGGACCCAGCCGGGCGTCGCCCCGGTACGCGCCGGTGCACGGGGCCGGACGCGACACCGGACGCGGTGCCGCCTGCTCCGTCCGCTGGTACTCCTCGGCCGCCGGGGGCGTGGGCGGTGCGGGGGTGGACGCGGTCGCGGTCGCCGGGGGCAGTGCGGCTGCGAAGGCCAGGGACAGCGCGGACAGGGCGGCGCGTGAGCGGTTCTTCACGTCTCTCGTACTCCGATGTTCGTCGGGGTGCCCCGGCCCGTACGAGGCCACCTACCGGGGCGCGCTGGGGAGGTGAACAGCGACGGTGGCGCATGCCGGGGCCGATGCCCTCCGGCGTCGGCCATGGCCCGGCTTCCACCGTCAGGAGGTGGCCGTCCCGGCCGCTTCGGCGTGAGGACCAACGATCGTGTGGCGGCAAGGACACGCGTTCTCATGACCGGAGACAAGAAGACAAAGAGACGCGGAGACGCGGAGAAGGGGCGCCCGGACCACCCGGTCGCGAGCGTGGAGGTGCGGCCTGCGGCCGCCGACCGCACGATGGGCCGTGTCGCCGACCGGCACACCGGTCGGCACCGGCCGGATGCGAAGGAGGTCCCGCGGTGGGCGAGCTGTACATCGACGGCGAGTGGACACAGGCCGCGGCCGGCGGGCGGCGGGAGGTGGTCAACCCGTACGACGCCTCCGTCGTCACCACCGTCGACGAGGCGGACGCCACCGACGTGGACCGCGCGGTGCGCGCCGCCCGGCGCGCCTTCGACCAGGGGGAGTGGGCGAACGCCCCCACCCGCCACCGCGCCGACCTCCTGCTGCGCGTCCACGACCTGCTGCTGCGCGACAGGGACGAGATCGCCCGCACCGAGACCCTCGACACCGGCAAGACACTGACCGAGGCCCGCATCGACGTGGAGGACGTGGCGAACGCCTTCCGCTACTTCGCCGAACTCGCGGGCAAGGACGGCGGCCGGGTCGTGGACGTCGGCCCGGACGTCCTCAGCCGCGTCGTCTACCAGCCCGTCGGGGTGTGCGCGCTCATCGCCCCCTGGAACTACCCGCTGCTGCAGGCCTCGTGGAAGGTCGCGCCGGCGCTGGCCGCCGGCAACACCTTCGTCCTCAAACCCAGCGAGACGACGCCGCTCACCACGATCGCCATGATCCGGCTGATCGAGGAGGCCGGCGCACCCCCCGGCGTCGCCAACCTGGTGCTCGGCTCCGGGGCGACCGTCGGCGCCGCCCTGACGGACCATCCCGAGGTCGACCTGGTGTCCTTCACCGGCGGCCTGGCCACGGGACGCGCCATCATGGCCGCCGCCGCCCGGGGGCCGAAGAACATCGCCCTGGAACTCGGCGGCAAGAACCCCAACATCGTCTTCGAGGACGCCGACTTCGCCGCCGCCGTGGACTACGCGCTGGACGCCGCCTTCCTGCACTCCGGGCAGGTCTGCTCCGCCGGCTCACGACTGCTGGTCCAGGACTCCCTGCACGACCGGTTCGTGGACGCCCTCGCCCGGCGCGCCCGGGCGATCCGCCTCGGCAACGGCATGGAGGAGGGCACCGAGAGCGGCCCCCTCAGCTCCGCCGAGCACCGGGAGAAGGTCGAACGCCACATCGCCGCCGCCCTCAAGGAGGGCGCACGGCTCGTCACCGGCGGCACCCGCCCCGACGACCCGGCGCTGAGCAGTGGCTTCTTCCTCCTGCCGACCGTCTTCGCCGACTGCGACCGGTCCATGGGCATCGTCCAGGAGGAGGTCTTCGGACCGGTCGTCACGGTCGAGCGCTTCCGCACCGAGGACGAGGCGGTGGAACTGGCCAACGACACCCGCTACGGCCTGGCCGGCGGCCTGTGGACCTCCGACGCGAGCCGCGCCCAGCGCGTCGCCCAGCGGCTGCGGCACGGCACCGTGTGGATCAACGACTTCCACCCCTACGTGCCGCAGGCCGAGTGGGGCGGCTTCGGCCGCTCCGGCGTGGGGCGCGAGCTGGGCCCCACCGGGTTGCGCGAATACCAGGAGGCCAAGCACATCTACCAGAACCTGGCCCCCGCGCCCTCCGGCTGGTTCAAGGGCTGACCGGCCGCGGCACACCGCCCGCAGCTCACCGCTCACCGCCCGCTCCCGACGGCTGCCGAAGAAAGGCATCCCATGGCCCCCACCACCCCGCACGGCGCCGAGTCCGCCTACGACTACGTCATCGTCGGCGGCGGCACCGCCGGCTGTGTGCTCGCCGCCCGCCTGAGCGAGGACCCCGACTGCCGCGTCTGTGTCATCGAGGGCGGCCCCAGCGACGTCGGCGACGACCGCATCCTGCGCCTGCGCAACTGGATCAACCTGCTCGGCTCGGAGTTCGACTACGGCTACACCACCGTCGAGCAGCCGCGCGGCAACTCCCACATCCTGCACTCACGCGCCCGCGTCCTGGGCGGCTGCTCCTCCCACAACACGCTGATCAGCTTCCTGCCGCTGCCGCAGGACCTCGACGACTGGGTGGCCCACGGCTGCACCGGCTGGGACCCGGCGACGATCCTCCCCTACCGCGACCGCCTGCTCACCAAGATCGTCCCGGTGGCCGAGGCCGACCGCAACCCCATCGCCAAGGACTTCGTCACCGCCGCCTCCCGGGCCACCGGAGTCCCCGTCGTCGACGACTTCAACGCCGAGCCCTTCGCCGACGGCACCGGCTTCTTCTCCCTGGCCTACGAGCCGGAGGGCAACCTGCGCTCCTCCGCTTCCGTCGCCTACCTCCACCCCGTCCTGGACCGCCCCAACCTCACCCTCCTCCTGGAGACCTGGGCCCACCGGCTGCTCGACGACGAGTCGGGGAGGCCGACCCGCGTCGCCGTCCGCGGTGCCGACGGCGAGCCCGCCACCGTGCGCGCCGAGCGTGAACTCCTGCTGTGCGCCGGCGCCATCGACACCCCGAGGCTGCTGATGCTGTCCGGCATCGGCCCGGCCGACGACCTGCGCCGCCTGGGCATCACCGTACGGGCCGACCTGCCCGGCGTGGGGGAGAACCTGCTGGACCACCCCGAGTCCGTGATCGTCTGGGAGACCGACGGCCCCCTGCCGCCCAACTCCGCGATGGACTCCGACGCCGGTCTGTTCCTGAGCCTGGAGGCCGGCCAGCCGCGCCCGGACCTGATGTTCCACTTCTACCAGGTGCCGTTCACCGTCAACACCGAACGCCTTGGCTACCCCGTCCCGGACCACGGGGTGTGCATGACGCCGAACGTGCCGCGCGCCCGCTCCACCGGCCGCATGTGGCTGCGCAGCGCCAACCCGATCGACCATCCCGCCCTGGACTTCCGGTACTTCACCGACCCCGAGGGCCACGACGCACACACCCTCGTGGAGGGACTGAAGATCGCCCGCGAGATCGCGGCGACCGATCCCCTGAGCAACTGGCTCGTCCGCGAGGTCGCACCCGGCCCGGACGTCACCTCCGACGCCGACCTGTCGGAGTACGGGCGCCGCGCGGCGCACACCGTCTACCACCCGGCGGGCACCTGCCGCATGGGCGCCGCGGACGACCCGATGGCCGTCTGCGACCCCGAGCTGAGGCTGCGCGGTGTCGAGGGCGTGCGCATCGTCGACGCGTCGGTGTTCCCGACGATGCCCACCATCAACCCCATGGTGACCGTCCTGCTCGCCGCCGAACGCGCCGCCGACCTGCTCACCGGCCGCCCGGGGCCCGCCGGGGGGACGGGGCGGTGACCCGGACCGCAGCCGTCCGGGTCCCGGGACCGGCGAGCGAGGCCACCATGTTTCACCGGTGCCGGTCGGGGACGCGGAACCACCAGGACGCTCCCGTACCACCCGTACCACCCGTACCACCCGTACCGCCCGTACCGCCCGTACCACGGCGAGTCCGGACACCGACGAGAGGCCTCCCGCGCTCCGTGCGCGCCGCCGCGGCAGCCACCGGCCGCCGCGAGCCGATGTCCTGACCCTCGACCAAGGAGGAAAACGGCCGTGTCGACCACAGGAGACAAGGGCGTCGGAACAGCACCGGAAGAACCGACGGTGGAAGCCGCGACGGCGGGCGCGGGCACGCTCAAACCCGTGGTCTTCTTCGGGTCGGCCGTGCTGATCCTCGCGGTGTCGATCTGGGCGATCATCACGCCCTCCGGCGCGGAATCGGCCATCGGGGTGGCGGTCGACAAGATCTCCTCGTGGTTCGGCTGGTACTACTTCCTCGCCGCGACCCTGTACCTGGCGTTCGTCGTCTTCATCGGCGTCTCCAAGTACGGCACGGTCAAGCTGGGGCCCAAGCACTACAAGCCCGACTACGGCCTCTTCGCCTGGGCGGCGATGCTGTTCGCGGCGGGCATCGGCATCGACCTGATGTTCTTCTCGGTCGCCGGACCCGTCAGCCACTACCTCGCGCCACCGGAGGGCGACCCGGAGACGGTCGAGGCCGCCCGGCAGGCCGTGGTGTGGACCCTGTTCCACTACGGCATCACCGGCTGGGCCATGTACGCGCTGATGGGCATGGCACTCGGCTACTTCGCCTTCCGGTACCGGCTGCCGCTCGCGATCCGCTCCGCGCTCTACCCGATCATCGGCCGCCGGATCCACGGACGGATCGGTGACGCCGTCGACCTGGCGGCCATCCTCGGCACCGTGTTCGGCATCTCCGTGTCGCTCGGCATCGGCGTGGTGCAGCTGAACTACGGACTGAAGGTCCTCTTCGACGTGCCGGAGGGGCTTCCCGCGCAGATCGGCCTGATCGCCGTGGCGGTGGTGATGGCCACGGTGTCCGCGGTGGCCGGTGTGGACAAGGGCATCCGCCGGCTGTCGCAGCTCAACGTCCTGCTGGCCGTCCTGCTCATGCTCTTCATCCTGGTCGTGGGCGAACCGTTCCGACTGCTCAACTCCCTCGTCCAGAACGTCGGGGACTACGTCAGCCGCTTCCCGTCGATGACCCTGAACACCTTCGCCTACGACCAGCCCACCGAGTGGCTGGACGCGTGGACGCTCTTCTTCTGGGCCTGGTGGATCGCCTGGGCGCCGTTCGTCGGGCTGTTCCTGGCCCGCATCTCCCGGGGCCGCACCCTGCGCCAGTTCGTCGCGGCGACACTGATCATCCCGTTCCTCTTCACCGGCCTCTTCCTCGCCGTCTTCGGCAACAGCGCCCTGTTCCTGGTGCGCGACGGGAACGCCGAGTTCGGCGAAACGGCCATGAACGCCCCCGAGCAGGGCTTCTACGGCCTGCTGGACCAGTACCCGGGCGCCCTGTTCAGCGTCGGCCTCGCCACGTTCGTCGGGCTGCTGCTGTACGTCACCTCCGCGGACTCCGGGGCCCTGGTCATGGGCAACCTCAGCTCCGACCTGCCCACCCCGGTGACCGACGCGTCCCCGTGGCTGCGCATCTTCTGGGCGGTGACGACGGGGCTGCTGACCCTCGCCATGCTCCTCGTGGGCGGTGTGCAGGCGCTCACCGACGCCACCATCATCATGGGGCTGCCCTTCTCCTTCGTCATGTTCCTGATCATGGCGGGGCTCTATCTGGCGCTGCGCACCGAACGGATGCGGGCGGAGGCGCTGATCACCACGCTGCCGGCGTCGCTCTCCAGCCGTACCACGCTGCAGGGCCCGCCGGGGGCACGCAACTGGCGGCACCGGCTGGCGCGGGTGATGGCCTTCCCCGGCCGGCGGGCGGCCACCAGGTTCGTCGACGAGGTGGGCCGCCCCGCCTTCCAGGAGGTCGTCCAGGAACTGCGGGAACAAGGAGCGGAAGCGGAACTCCTGGAAGGGGTCGACGAGGACAACGGCCTGACGCACGTCGGCCTCCGGGTACCGAGCGGCCCGAGCGACGAATTCGTCTACCGGATCTGGCCCGTGGAACTGCCGACGCCCGCGTTCGCCACCAAGTCGGTCAGCACCCACGACACCTACGTGCGCTTCGAGGTCCAGCTCGCCGAGGGCAACCAGGGATACGACGTGATGGGCTACACCAAGGAACAGCTCATCGCCGACAGCCTCGACCAGTACGAACGGCACCTGGAGTTCCTGCGGCTGCACCACGAGGCGGCGGCCGGGTCGGCCCTCCCCGACCACCGCCCGGACGCGCCGGAGGCACACCTACCGGAGTAGGCCCCGTACAAGGCCGGCACGACGTGGACCCGACGACGAGCGAAGCCGACGCCCATGAACTGTGCCGACGCCGGGTCGAGCGCCGGCCGCTCGGCGGGCCGACCGCTGCCCTCGCGCCGCGAGGCACCGGTGTCCATGACGACGACGGCGCCTCGTCCGCGACCACCTCGACCGGGCCGGAGGCACGAGAGCCCACCGGCGCCGGGTCCGTACGGCCCGGGGGAGCCCGGGCGGTTGCCACGCGCGCGTGAGTCTCACGGGGCCGGGAGTGGCTGGGTAACCTGATCCGTGCCCCTCGGCCGTGTGCGTGGGGGGCGTCGGGCCGTGTACAGGCGGGTGCGAGGAGCGGCAGGGGTTCTCGGCCAAAGGGGGACGCTCGTGGAACGGGACGCGCAGGAGGAGGAGCGGACGGGGGGACGGCGACACCCACAACGAGTTCTCGGGGGTCGGCGGGCCCGTCGTCCTGCGGCGGGACTTCCTCGGTCCCGTCACCGTCAACCCTCCCGTCGACCCGCCGTCCAGGACGACGGGGGAGGCCGACCTGGTCCGGGCCGCGGACGACCTCGCGTCCGCCGTCACACGCCAGTGGAGGGAGGAGGCGGCGCTGCGGCGCCTGAACGATCCGTACCCGCTTCCGGTCCGGTGGCGGTCCGCCGATCCTGAACTCATGGAGCCCTGGCGTTCGCTGCTCCGGCTGGCGACGACCGGAATCGGCTGGGCGCCGGCCTCGCCGTCCGGCTGGGCCTCCGGGCCCGAAGCGCTGTCCGGGGGGCGGCGGCGAACTGGTGGGGGTGCTGACCCGGGTACCCACGGGGCGCCTGGTCGTGCTCGGGGAACCGGGCTCCGGCAAGACCGTGCTGCTGGTGCGGCTGGTGCTGGACCTGCTCGTGCGCCGCCGCCCCGGGGGCCCCGTGCCCGTGCTCGTACCACTCGCCTCGTGGGACCCGGACCGGGAGGAACTGGACCTGTGGCTGGAACAGCGGCTGGGCATCGACTATCCGTGGCTCGGCGATCCCGGCCGCACGGGAGCCAGCAGGGGACGGGAACTCCTGGACGCCGGCTGCATCATGCTGGTGCTGGACGGCCTGGACGAGATCCCCGACGGTGTCCGCCGTCGTGCGATCGCCCGGATCAACGACACCCTCGGCCTCCACCCGGACCTCGGAATGGTCCTCAGCTCACGCAGCGCTCCCTTCGCCGCCACCGTCCGGCCCCGCAGCGGGCCCGAGGTGCGGGTGATCGGCGCGGCGGGCGTCGAGGTCGAGCCGCTGGACCTGGACACCGTCGCGTCGTACCTCCGGGACTCCGCCGGCGGGCCGACCAACGAAGCCCGCCGGCAGAAGGTGTTCGCCGCGCTGGCCGCCGGGCACGACCCTCATCCCTTGGCCCAGTTGCTCACGACGCCGCTGATGGCGTACCTGGCCCGCGTCGCCTACGACCCCCCGCCGGACGCAGGGGAGGACATCGGGTACGCCTCCGGACCGGAGGGCCGCCCGTCGGATCCGGCACAGGACTCCGCGTACGTCCCCGCGCAGGACTGTGAACGAGACCCCGCGCCGGACGGACACCACGCCCCTGCCGGCCATCCGGCCGAACTCCTGGACCGCTCACCCTTCCCCACGCCCGCCGCGATCCGGGCACATCTGCTGGATTCCTTCATCCCCGCCTCCTACGCGCGGCACCGGACCCCACCCCCACCCCCGGCCCGGACGGCCGGTCCTTCACGGCCGAAGCCCCACTGGACGCTCGGGCAGGCGTCCCACTTCCTGACCTGTCTCGCCCGTGACCTGGAAGACCGTCAGCAGGGCACCACCGACCTCAGATGGTGGGATCTCCCCGACGCGGCGCCGAGGGTTCTGGCAGGACCCGTGGTGGGACTCGTGGCGGTGCCGGCCGGTGTGGTGATGCCCTTCGGCGCCTGGCTCGGGGCCGGCATGATCGTCGGTGTCGCCGTGGCGCTGCTGGGCCGCCGGTGGAGTCCACCCAACCGGACCTTCAACCGCGGGCTGGCAGGAGGTCTGATCGGCAGCCTCCTCGGGTCCGCGTTCGGGCTCGGCATGCGCGCCACGCTCGGGATCGAAAGCCCGGCGGGGTACCTCGTCAGCGGGCTCGCACTGGGCCTGGTGCCCGGATTCCTCGGCGGCTTCCGGGCCGGACTGGCGGGCGGTCTCGCGGCGTCCTTCGTCGGGGCGTTCGTCGGAGAGCCTGAAATGGGGGACTCGGCGCCGTGGGTCAACAGCGTCGGGTTCGCCGTCGCCGCAGCCTGCGTGGTCACCCTGGGGCACAGCCGCCTTCCGGCGAGAGGACTCCGCTGGTCACCGATCGGCATCCTCACCGGCCTGGGCGGCGGTCTCGCCCTCGGATCGCCGTCACCCTGCAGGCCGGCCTGCTCAACGGGCTGCTGTCGGGCGTGGTGGGTGCCGTTGGCGGTTCCTTCGGCGCAGGGCTGGAGGCCAAACCGGCCGAGGCGACGGCCGCGGCGGACCCGCAGACCGCACTGGCCCAGGACCGCGCCACGTTCTGGACCACCGCCATGGCGGGCGGCCTCGCGATCGGCATCGCCGCCTCCTTCGTCATCGGATCGCTCCTGGGGCCGTGGCGGGGAGCCCTGGCCGGAGTGGCCGACGGGCTGGCCACCGGCCTGGCCTGGGGCTTCCTCCAGGCCAGGTACGGATCGTTCACGCTCGCCCGATGGTGTCTCGCCCTACGCGGCCAGGTGCCATGGCGGCTGATGCCGTTCCTCGCGGACGCACACCGGAGGGGAGTGCTTCGGCAGGTCGGCGCGACGTACCAGTTCCGCCACGCCGAACTGCAGCGTCGCCTCGCCGGGAGGGCGTGAGCCGCTGCCCGCCGGCGACGCCGGTTCAGCCCTCCTGCGCGTCACCCGTCGCGGAAGGCGCGCCCCGTCCGGGGCAGGGCGCGTCGGTCCGTGCCTGTCGGTGGACACCGCACCGGGCCCGGCCGGGCCGTGGGTGGTGAGGGTGAGACCGGAGAAGTCCCTGCCCATGACGACGGGACCGTACTGCGTTCCCCCGCTGACCCGGTTCGTCACCGCACCTTCACCCGTACGCACCGACCGCGCCTGCTGCCACCAGCTCTCCAGGGCGAGGCGAAACTCCGCGTCGAGCGCGGCGCGTACGGCAAGGGCCGTGCTCAACCGCTGGGCTCGCTCCAACTCGCCGGGATCCTGCGTCAGCGCCGTGAGCTCGGCCTCACCGGAACTCACCACCAGTGCACCGGCCCCACCATCGGCCTCATCACGCCGGAACGGGCGACGGACCAGCGTGCTCAACGCCGCCCACGCCTGCCGGCCGGCCTCGCCGCCGACACTCCCTGCCAGAGCCGCCAGCGCGGCTGCCGAGATCGGATCCATCGCCACTCCCCGGACACTTGCCGGTCACCGTGCCCACCTGCCGGGCACCGGACAACACACCCACAGAGCATGACCCGTCCAACGGCAACGCGCCCCCGACTCGAGGTCCTTCCCGGCAAAAGGAGCCGACGGCCATCAAGGACGAGGTGACCGAGCCGGCACTCCGGCCGGACCTCGTGTCCCGCGGCCCCGGCCGGGAACCGGGAGCCAGGGCGGTCGGTGCCCCGATGCCGGGGCCGGGACGGCTGCGGAGACAGCCCGGCCGCGCCCGCCGTGACGGCTCGGTCGGCCGGGGTGGTGCGTTCGGCGCGGGGTCGGCCGGCGCGGCTCGCCGTGCACGTCGCGCTGACGGCAGACCGCCGGCGGGTGCGGGCGTGCGGCGGCTACCGGGCCGTGCCGAAGTTCTGGGTCCAGTAGTCACCGGGCTGCGCGAGACCGACGCCGATCTCCTCGAACGCGCAGTTCAGTATGTTCTCCTTGTGGCCGGGGCTGGCCATCCAGCCGGCCATCACCTGCTCGGGAGTGGAGTAGCCGTAGGCGACGTTCTCGCCGTAGGTGCTCCAGTTGTAGCCGGCCCGTGTGATGCGGTCGGCGGGCGAGGACCCGTCCGAGCCGGTGTGCGACATGCTGCCGCTCGCCGCCATGTCGTCGCTGTGGTCCTGCGCGGCCTCGGTCAGGGTGGGGTTCACCTTCACCGGGGAGCAACCGACCTTGCCGCGCTCGGCGTTGACGAGTTCCACGACCCTGGCGACGGCTCCGGAGGCGGTGGCGTCAGCCGTCGCCGCGGGGCTCGAAGCACCGGCGGCGGGTTCGGGGGCGGCCGTAGTGGGCCGCGGCGCGGTCGTAGAGGACTCAGGGGCCGCGGTGGTGGGCTTCGGGGCCGCGGTGGTGGGCTCGGCGGTGGGCTTCGGGGCCGTGCTGATGGGCCTGGAGGCGGATGTCCCGGGAGCCGTCTTCTTCGGCTTGTGCGACGGCCTGGCGCTGCCGTGCTTCGGTGCACCGGCCTTCGAGGGGCTCGCGGTGGCGGCCGGTGTGCTCGTCGGCGCCGTCGTGGACCCGCCGTGCTGCCGGCCGTTCCACGGGCGGTGCCGGTCGGCGTCGCCCCACCTGTCCTCGGCCGCGGCGGGGGCGGCGGTGTCCTGGTTCTGCCGTTGCCCGCTGCCGGGCCAGTCGGCACAGGCCATGGCGACCGAGGGTATGCCTATGGCGCTCATGGCGACTGCCGTGACGACCGTCCGCCGGTACCGCTTCTGATGACGATGCTTTCCCATGCGTGACCTCACCTGCTGCTGTCCGGAGGTCGTCATTCTTGGGACGGCCCGGCGTCGGGCGCAAAGGCCGTCGCACTACCGGGCTTCGTAGGTCCGCGAGGGTCTTGCGGCGGGCGGGAGAGCGTGCCGACCCGCTCGCGCCGGGCCCCGCGGGACGCCTGCCGCCTCGTCAGAAGCCCTCGTCCGGCGAAAGAACCGCAGCACTCGGCTCCCCACCGGATCGCCGCCCGCCTCGGCCCGCCTCACGCCCACGGCAAGACGGACAAATCCCCTATGTCGTCTGAGCGGGTTCTACTAAACGGCCTGCGTAGATCGCGGACGTGGTGTGACAGGTGTCACGGAATCATGGATTCCGGATCGTGGCCGGGGTCCGGGAAGCACGCCCGCGGGTGCCGGACCTCGTGCACCGACTGCCGCGATCCGGACTCCGGCCCGGGGCGGACGGCCCGCCCGGAGCGTCTTGGAAGCGGCAGGCCCCGCCCGTCCTCCAGGGCCGCCACCTCCTCCTCGCCGCCCTGGACGGAAGCCTCGTCGTTTCCGTCCGTATGGGGCACCTCCTGGGGCTCGAAGCCGCTTCCGCGGTACGTCACCACCTCGGCGCGCCGGAGACGAGCGGTGCGGGTGTGCCCCGGGGGGCCGGTCTGTGGCGGGGGACGGCTCTGTTCGGTGGTGACCGGCGCCGGGTTCGATGGAGCTGACGCGTACGTGCTGCCGGGTGGGCTCCCGGCGGAGTGCTTCACTGAAGGCGGTGACGGTGAACTCGGCGGCGCCGGTGTCGGTCATGTCGGCCACGCGCCGGGGGGAGGGGCGCCCGACCGGGGGAGACGCGGGCGGCCAGGGGTGAGGTTCCCCCGAGATGCGGAGGGTGGTGACAGAGGGTCAGATGGTTCTCATGAGAGGAGCATCGGCCATGGCTGCACCCAGAAAGTACTCGCTGGAGTTGCGTGAGCGTGCGGTACGGATGTATCGCACCACGGAGCCGAGGCCGCAGATCAAGAAGCCGGCTGTCGACCTCGGTGTGCATCCCGAGGCTCTGCGCGGCTGGATCCGGCAGGCCGAGGCGGACGCCGGCGAGCGCGACGACCGGCTCACCACCGACGAGCGGGCCGAGCTGGTGGCGCTGCGTAAGGAGAACGCCCAGCTCAAGCGGGCGAACGACGTGCTGCGGACGGCGTCTGCGTTTTTCGCGGCGCAACTCGACCCGACCCGGCCCAGGTGACGGCGCTCCTCGACGAGCATCCCCGCCTGGGAGCCGAGTGCGTACTTCGGGAACTGCACATCCCCTCCTCCACCTGCTACCGCTGGCGCCGCGCCGAGCGCGAGCCGTGCGAACGGCAACGCCGCGACGCCGGGCTCACCGAACTCACCGAGCAGATCAAGGAGATCCACGCGGAATCCGGTGGCGTCTACGGATCACCACGCGTGCACGCCGTCCTCAGACGCGAGGGCACGCGCGTCGGCCGCAAGCGGGTCGAACGTCTGATGCGCGAGGCCGACATCGCGGGCATCAGCCCACGCCGCAAGGGCTTCACCCGCCGCGATGCCAAGGCCACGCCCGCCCCGGACCTGGTCAACCGGGACTTCACCGCGTCCGCGCCGAACCGGCTGTGGGTCACCGACCTCACCATGATCTCCACCGGGGAGGGCCCGTTGTGGCTCTCGGCGATCCGGGACGCGTTCTCCCGCCGGGTGGTGGCCTGGGAGACCCCGGCCCGCGCGGACGCCGACCTGGTCCTGACCACGCCGGAGTACGCGCTCGCGTCCCGTGAGGTCGAGCCCGGCAAGCTCATCCATCACGCCGACCACGGCTGTCAGTACACGTCCATCAAGCTCACAACACGCCTGGTGAGAGCGGGAGTTCAAGCGTCGATGGGTTCCGTCGGGGACTCATATGACTGTCAGTCTTTTCGCACCGGATCCCGCAAGGATCGGGTAGTCCCGGCTGAGGCGGTCTGACTCTTGCGTATGACTGACCCCGTGAGTGTCCTGGCGTTGATCTGTATAGGAGCCTGGAGCCGACTCACCAAAGCGTCCCCGTGACAGTCCTGTCCGTCCGACCGGCGACAGCGTGAACACCCACGTTAGCGACCGGAAGGACCAACCGTGCACCACAGCGAGCAGCCCAGGTCCGGGCATGTTGTGATCGGCGTCGACACGCACAAGCACGTGCACGTCGCGGCGGTGATGGACACGATCGGCGGGATCCTGGCCACCTTGACGATTCCCACCGACACCGGCGGCTTCCGGCAACTGGCGGACTGGGCCGCCTCGTTCGGCAAGGTTCTGGCCTTCGGGATCGAGGGCACCGGCTCCTACGGTGCCACGTTGACCTCGTTCCTGCGCAGGGCGGGCCACAAGGTGGTCGAGGCCGGCCGCCCGGACCGGCGGCTGCGGCGCATGAACGGCAAGTCCGACACCCTGGACGCCGAGAACGCCGCCCGCGCGGTGCTGGCCGGGTTC
>NZ_BBNN01000052.1 GCF_000829695.1 Streptomyces sp. NBRC 110035
CCCAAGGCCGGGTAGTTAACGTTTTCGCAGGTCATGCAAGGCTTGTTGGGGTCCAGGCAGTGGCGGCGTACAGGCCCGGGCCGAGTTTGTGGATGAGGCCACTCTCGGCCCATCTGGAGAGCTGTCGATACATGGTCTCCATGGTGATGTCGCCGAAGTGAGAAGCGATGTCACGGGGGCGCCAGAGGCGGGTGGGGTCTTCCTCGAGCAGGCCCAGGATCCGGTGACGGCGCCGGTCGGCGGGGGCGGTGTTCCGATCGTCGCGGGAGATGGCGGGGAGTTGAGGGTGCGGTTTGCGAGGCTCGAGGACGCTGATATCGAGACGGGTGATGGTGCGGCTGGTGTCGGGCCTGCCGTCGTCATGGCGAGTGCTGTAACGGGACATCGGTGACTTGACCTTGCGGGTGCTGACGCGCTGCCGCCGGGGCGGCAGGAGACGGGCCAGAATCCGGTGCCCGATCAGCCCGACGCGGCCGACATCGGCGGGGTCGGTGATGACGGCGGCGGCCTGGACGACCTGGTCGCGGGCGGTCTGGAGGGCGACGGTGAAACAGCAACGGTCCGGATCGGTGCCGGGCAGCGACTCGGCGGCCTCGACCATCATGGTTCGCAGAGCCTGGTAGAGGGTGAGCAGGGCCCACATCTCCTGTTCGACGCCGGCCGGGTCGCCCGAGCGCAGGACACGCCCGTTCATGATCGTGTGGCGGAGCGCGTAGTACGCAGATTCGTGTTCCCACCGCTGGTGGTAGAGGCCCACCAGTGCGGCCGCTGGGTAGCGGCCGGCGTCGGTCAAGGTGGTGACCAGCCGGTAGGAGCCGGTGAAGACGGTACCGTCCGCGCAGGTCACCGTGATGTTCGCGTCGATCACACGTACCTTCTCGGCGGCGGTCACCGACAGGTATGAGCCGTCGGCGAGACGTGTGAGAACGGGCGTACGCCGGTTGCTGCGGAGCCGGCCCAGGAACTGGGCGCGGGTCGCGGTGACGGAGGCGAGGAAGTCGTTGCCGTCGAAGCCCTTGTCCCACAGGACGAGCATGTCCGGCCGCAGCAGATGCAGCAGGCGCGAGGCATAGCTGGTCTCGCCCTCGGCGGTGGGCCCGAACACCGCGCCGAGCAGGGCCCGTGTGCCGGTCTCGACCAGCGTCATCAACTCCATTGTGGGATAGCCGTGATGGGAGGTTCGCCCCAGCCAGGCCCTGTTTCGCCCAGAGTCGGGGACCTTCTGGGAGCTGCAGCCGTCGAATGACACAGTCCGGTACGGCCCGAACCGCACTCCGGGTGTCGTCGGCCGGGCCACAGGCCCCGCGAGAACCTCGAATAACGCCCGCACCGGCGCGCTGCCCAGTCGTCGGCGCAGATCACGCAGGGCCTTCGGCGTCGGGGAGGCCACCGGCACTTCGGCCAGCCCGGCCGTCAGCTTGTCCCAGACCAGCCGGTAGCCGACTTCAGGGAACAGACACATCGCGAGCAGGAAGTAGATCCCCACCCGCGAAGGAAGATCACGCAGTCGTCTCTGTACCGAGCGGGTCTCCGCCAGGACCGCGTCGACCAACTCGAACGGCACGACGGCCGTCAGCTCGCCCAGATGCCCGGGCGCGAACCGGCCCGCAGCGACTGTGACCGTACGGGTGATGGCCATCACCGGGGCCGGCAGGACAGGATGAAACGGCAACGGAGCTCCTCAAGTACAAGCTGTCTTGGACGACTGCCTGTACCAACGAGCTCCGTTGTTCTGCGTCGGAAATCCTTCAACTGGCTTGCGTGACCTGCGAAAACGTTAACTACCCGGCCTTGGGGAAAGGCCCGTCATCCGGCTGCTGCACGGGCACCGCCGATGATGCCCCGCCCGGCGGCGGACGAAACAGCCGCACGAGCCCTGCGGCCCCGCATCCGCCCCGGCAAGATCACCAAGATCGAGGACTCCAAGGTCGGCCAGCTGCTCACCCTGCTCGATCATTCCGGTGTCCCTCAGCAGATGGAGGAACTCCTGGCGGGGCGGCCGGGCCCGGCAGGGGTGCGTCCGCGCACGGTGCTGGCCGGTCTGCTGCTGGCCGCCTACTTCACGGGCCGGGCCACCATCGCCGAAGCCTGGCGCATCCTCCACTTCCGCCTCGAACCCAGAGCCCGCACCTGGCTGGACATCCCGGCCGAAGCCCCGACAACGGCGCGGCAGTGCGTTGCCGCGAGCCGCCGCCTCTACCGGGGCTTCGACCGCATCACCACCGTCCTCGACCCCGCCCGCTGCGACCGCCGCTCCCGTCTGCCCCAGGACATCGCCGACGCCTACACGGACGCCTGGAACGTCCCCTCCGGCCGACAAGCCGCAGAACGGCTCCAACAGCTGGCCAACCAACTGGTCCGCTCCCCGGTCCGTCTCGCTCACAAGCGCGGTCACCTGCGCGGCTGGCGCGGAGACGTCGGCGTGGATGCCACCTCCATCCCCGTCCTGGCCCACCCTGCCAGCGACCGCACCCCGACCGCGCCGGTGGAGATCACCGCAGGCTGGCACTACAGCGGCGGCTCCGGAGAGGGCACCTTCGGCTACAGCGCCACCTTCGTCGTCGCGGCCCACCGCCGCCGCCCCGGCGAGAGCGCGGGCAAACCGACCGCCTACCCGCAAATGTGTGTCGGCCTGATCCTGGACACCCCCACCGTCCGCACCGGCCGCAACGCGGTCCTCGCCCTGGAAGAGCTGTCCGTACTCGGCGTGCCGGCGGGCACCTGCGCGGCCGACCGCGCCTACACCGGGTGTTCTCCCGAGAACTTCCAGATCCCCGTCCGCCGTCTCGGCTACCGACTCGCCCTCGACTACAAGGTCAACGACCGCGGTCAGCAGGGCAGCTGGCAGGGCGCCCTGCTCGTCGACGGCTCCCTCGCCTGCCCGCACATGCCTGCCGCACTCGTGCAGGTCACCCACGGGCTGGGCGACAAAGCCGTCCGCGAGATCCGCGACAACCAGCAGCTCACCGAACACATCACCGCCCGCGAGCCGCACTACCTCAAGACCAAGCAGGGGCCTGACGCACGCGGCGCCATCCGCCTCCAGTGCCCGGCCGCCGGACCGTCGCCGTCGGTGAACTGTGCGCGCCGCGACCGCCCCCGCACACCCCGCACGCCGGGCCCGCCCTCTGCAGTGGTCGACTTCAGCGACAGCCGCAAACGCGCTGCCCATCCCGCCGCCCGGCCCACCGTCCAACTCCCCCAGGACGAATGGCTCAGCCCACCGCCAGCGGACGAACTGCCCCGTGTCTGCAGCAAGTCCGACATCACCGTCCCCGCCGACGCCGCCGGCGACCTCAAGACCGCCAAGTTCCGACAGGACAGCCACTACCTGTCCGACGACTGGATCGCCGCCTACAAGCCCATCCGCTCCCACAACGAGGGCATCCACGGCCGCCTCAAGGGCGACGAGATCGACATCGGCAACCCGAAACACCGCCCGGCACCGGGCCAGGTCGCCCAGACGCTCCTCGTCGCCCTCATGGTCACCGCCGGAAACCTCGACATCCTCGAAACCTGGCTCTACCAGCGCACCGGCAGCCAACTCACCGACAGCGTCTTCGACAACACCGATCCCCAGCCGCCGACATGGCCCGAGACTGAACCACCCGCACAGGCCGGGCGGCCGCCGCCGCCCACCACAGGCCGCTGAACCACGAGAACCGAACACAACCACAGCCAGCCCCGGAACCCCGGGGCTGGCTGTGATGTCCGCGACACGGAATAGCGGGACAGCGACACAGTCACACTCGACGTCCGCCGCCATCCACCACCCCGAACAGGCTCGAACAGACCCCGGAAACGACGAAGATCCCGCCCGATCATGAAGATCAGCGGGATCTCGTCAACTACCCCTGAGCTAACTCAAGAACAGTCGTGCGGTGGACCTGTGGGGATTTGAACCCCAGACCCCCTCGATGCGAACGAGGTGCGCTACCAGACTGCGCCACAGGCCCTTGCAACGAGAGAAACCTTAGCACCCCGATCGGGGTGCTCGGAAATCCGTTGCCGGTGGGGGGTCACCTGCGGTTTCGGAAGGTCATTCGTTGGCGGCCCGGGGGCGGTCGCCGTCCTCGTACTGGTCGAACAGCGGAGTGCGGTCGCGCTCGCGGGCCCGGCGGGCCGAGGCCGCCGCGGGGGTCCCCTCGCGCGGGCGCCTCCGGGCGTGGGGGAGGGCGCCGGTGCGGCCGGGGTCGTCCGGGTGGCCGTCCTCGCCGGTCCCGGCACCCTCCGGGTCCGCGTCGTCGGACGCGGCGGTCTCCTCCGGGCCCGGGGCCATGGAGCTCGAGCGGGCCGAGCTCCAGGTGTCCGGGGCGCCGAGGTCCACGCCGCTGGTGGCGCGCGGGGCGACCGGGGCGGTCACGTACGTGGGCAGCGGAACCGGGACCGGGTCCCAGCTGTCGCCGCCCTGGCCGGGGCGCCGCCGGCGCTCGCGCTGCTGGTCGATCCACTCGGCGTGGTCGGTCTGCTCCACGAGGGCCCGCCGGTCGGCGGCCAGGGCGGAGAGGCCGGGGTCGGTGGCGGGGTCCACGTCCGTCTCGAAGCCCTGCTCCGGGCCCTCCGGTTCGTCGGTGTCCGTGTCGGCGACCGGCGGGCGGCGGCGCGGCCGGCGTTCGCGCTCACGCAGCCGCTGCGCCGCGGCCTCGGCCTGGCGGCGGTCCATCTGGTAAGCGAACCGGCGGCGCTCCTGGGAACGCAGGTACGCGATGTAGACGCTCAGCAGCACGGCCGGTACTCCGGGCGCCCACAGGAACGCGAGTCCGCCGACCGCCGCGACGACCGCGCCGAGTGTGAAGGCGAGGAAGAGCAGGGTGGTGGTGCGCCGGCGGCGTGCGAGCACCTTCGAGCGCCGGGCCCGTGCCGCGGCGGCCTGCGCTGCCGCGGACTGCTGGGCAAAGGCCCGGTCCGGTCCGGCGGGCCGCACCCTTCGGGTGCCGCGTTCGCGGCGGGCGGACGGGACGCGCCCGCGTGCGGCACGGGCTTCGGAGCCGGATTCGGAGCCGGGCTCGGGCTCGGGGCCGCGGTGGTCCGGCCGCTGCGCGGGCGGCTGCTCCCGTACGGGTGCCTGCGCCTGCGGGCGGGTCCGGGACACGGCGAAGGCCCGGACGTCCACCGAATCGGTGACCGCGTCCGGGTCGTGGACGCCCCGCTCCTCCTCGTCGGTGGAGCGCGCCCGCAGGTCCTTGGCGTACCGGCGCTCCATGCCCGCCCGTCCGGACAACAGACGGATGGCCGTGCTGAAGCGTTCCGTCGGACGGGCTTCGTTCAGCTCGTCCTGCCTACGGAGCCACATCGGCACCAAGTAGGCGGCCCAGGCCCCGACAATGACTGCGTAGATGAGGCCGCTGCTGCTCACGCCTCACACGGTAGAGGGGTTCAGGTGGGGCCATCCGCCAATTGAGCCGGTGTGTCGCACGATCCGGCTGATATCTCGAACTTTTTTGGATCGATGCGATCAGCAGACCGCCCGAAACGCGAAATCCCCCGCCCCCACCGGCTTCGGACGGTCACCGGGCGGCTGAATTCGAACGTTTATTCAATTACCGGGGCTGTGCGGTATTCCGGGATGACGCCATCCGCCCTCGGGCCGCCCCGACCGCTCCGGCCGGCCTTGCTCCTCCGCCTGTTCACGCCGGGATCGTGTCCTTTGCCAGCGGCCGAGCAGCCCCTCGGGCACTTCTTCCGCGGTGAGCGCGAAGACGAGGTGGTCGCGCCAGTCTCCGTCGATGTGCAGATAACGCGGGCGCAGCCCTTCCTCACGGAATCCGAGTTTCTCCACGACCCGCCGGCTGGGCCCGTTCTCGGGGCGGATGCACACCTCGACGCGGTGCAGCCCGACCGTACGGAAGCAGTGGTCCACGGCCATCGCCACGGCCGTCGGCATGACTCCGCGGCCGGCCACCGCCTCGTCCACCCAGTAGCCGACGTGGCCCGAGCACATCGAGCCCCAGGTGATCCCGGCGACCGTCAACTGGCCGACCAGAAGCCCCTGGTACTCGATGACGAACGGCAGCATCCGGCCCGCGTGCGCCTCGGCCCGCAGATGACGGACCATCTGGCGGTAGGTCGGCCGGTGCGCGACCGGGCCGGCGGGGGTGGGCGGCGGGATGGTCGCCTCCCAGGGCCGCAGCCAGTCACGGTTGCGGCGGTTGACCTCGCGCCAGGCCCGCTGGTCGCGCATCTTCATGGGCCTCAGGACGACGTCGCCGGCGGCCAGCTCCACGGGCCAGGCCGGGCCGTTCAGCTCGCACCCCCGCCACTGGCCCCCGGCCCGGGATGGTCACCGCCGCGCAGCTGGTCCACCGCGTGCTTCAGCAGCGGCTCCAGGACGGCGAGGCCGTCCTTCACCCCGCCGCGGGACCCCGGCAGGTTGACGATCAGGGTCCCGTTCTCCGTGACCCCCGCGACGCCCCGGGAGAGGGCGGCCGTCGGCACCTTGTCCCGGCCGTGGGCCCGGATGGCCTCCGCGATGCCGGGCACCTCGTGGCCGATCACCGCGCGGGTCGCCTCGGGAGTGCGGTCGGTGGGCGAGATGCCGGTGCCGCCGGTGGTCACGATGACGTCGTACCCGGCCTCGGTGCCGGCGCGCAGCGCGGCCTGGACCGGGTCGCCGTCCGGGACCACCTGGGGGCCGTCGACGGCGAAGCCGAAGCGCCGCAGGCCCTCGGCGACCAGCGGGCCGCCCGTGTCCTCGTAGACGCCGGCGGCGGCCCGGTTGGAGGCGGTGACCACCAGCGCGCTGTACGGCGCGAGCAGTGCGCCGCCGGCGGACGCGCCGGTGAGGGACGCGTCGCCGGCGGATGCGTCGCCTGTCATGTTCTGCTCCAGTCGCCCGACGTGCCGCCCGTCTTCTCCTCCACCCGCACGTCCGTGATGACCGCCTTCTTGTCGACCGCCTTGACCATGTCGATCACGGTGAGCGCGGCGACCGAGACCGCGGTGAGCGCCTCCATCTCGACGCCCGTGCGGTCCGTCGTCCTCACGGTGGCCGTGATCTCCACGGCGTCGTCCGCGACCGACAGGTCCAGTTTCACACCGGACACCGCCAAGGGGTGGCACAGCGGGATCAGGTCGGGGGTGCGTTTGGCGCCCATGATGCCCGCGATCCGCGCGGTGGCCAGGGCGTCTCCCTTGGGGACCCCCTCGCCGCGCAGCAGTTCGATCACGCGGGGGGAGACCAGGACCCGGCCGGTGGCGCGGGCGGTGCGCGCGGTCACGTCCTTGCCGGAGACATCGACCATGCGGGCGGCGCCCGCCTCGTCGATGTGCGTCAGACGACCCTGGTCGGTCGGACGACCCTGGTCGGTCGGGCGACTCGGGTCGCTCAGGCGGCGCTGGTCAGGGGGTCCGGGGGTGTCCCCCCGGGAAGGCACGGTCATGAGTGTGGCGCTCCCGGTCCGGGCCCGCCGCGGTGCGGCGCACGGGCCTGCTGTGCGCGACACGGTACCGCCCACCCGTGCGGGTCAGCCGAGCAGGATCACCTCGACGTCGGCGCCGGAGACGACGGACTCGGTCTCCTCGCCCACGACGATCAGCGCGTTCGCCCGGGCGAGGGCGGCCACCAGGTGGGATCCGGCGCCGCCGACCGGGGTGACCTCACCGTCGGCGTACCGGCCGCGCAGGAACTGGCGGCGGCCCTTCGGGGACCTCAGCGCCCCGTCCGCGGTGAGGGTGGCGCGCGTTCTCGGCCGGTGGACGTCGGTGAGACCCATCAGGGTGCGGATGGCGGGGCGGGCGAACAGTTCGAAGGAGACGTACGAGGAGACCGGGTTGCCGGGGAGGGCCAGCAGCGGGGTGTGGTCGGGGCCGATGGAGCCGAAGCCCTGGGGCTTGCCGGGCTGCATGGCGAGCTTGCGGAAGTCGATGCCGCTGCCCGGCTCGTCCTCGTCCCCGACGGACGACAGCGCCTCCCTGACGACGTCGTACGCCCCGACGCTCACACCGCCGGTGGTGACCATCAGGTCGGCGCGCACCAGCTGGTCCTCGATGGTGTCCCGCAGGGTGTCGGCGTCGTCGGCGACGGCACCCACGCGGTAGGCGATGGCGCCGGCGTCGCGGGCGCAGGCGGTGAGGGAGAAGCTGTTGGAGTCGTAGATCTGGCCGGCGCTCAGTTCCCTCTCGGGCTGGACGAGTTCGCTGCCGGTGGACATCACCACCACGCGCGGGCGCGGGCGCACGCGCACCGTGCCGCGGCCGATCGCGGCCAGGAGGGAGATCTGCGGCGGGCCGAGGACCGTGCCGGCCTCCAGCGCGCGGTCCCCGGCCCGTACGTCGCTGCCCTTGGCACGCACGTGCGCGCGTGCCTCGGCCGGGCGGTACACGAGCACCTGCCCGGTGGCCCCCTCGGGGGCCGGGCCGCGGGCCCGCATCGCGGCGACCGGGCCCTCGCCGAGCCCGCCGTCGGTCCACTCGACGGGGACGACGGTCTCGGCACCGGGTGGGAGCGGGGCGCCGGTCATGATGCGCGCGGCCTGGCCGGGGCCGACCCGGAGCAGGTCGGCCTGGCCGGCCGCGATGTCGCCGAGGACCTCGAGGGCCGCCGGGTACTGCTCGCTCGCGCCCGCGACATCCGCGACCCGCACCGCGTACCCGTCCATGGAGCTGTTGTCGAACGGCGGCAGGGACACCGGCACCGTGACGTCGTCGACCAGGACGCAGCCCTGGGCGTCGAGGAGGTTCAGCTCGATGGGTTCCAGGGGGCGGACGGTGGCGAGGATGTCGTCCAGGTGCTCGTCCACCGACCAGAGGTGGTCCGGGCCTGCGGTGCGGGGCGCGGCGGTGCTCAAGGCTGCTGCATCTCCTCGGTGACGTAACGGCGGAGCCAGGTCCGGAAGTCCGGTCCCAGGTCCTCACGTTCGCACGCGAGTCGCACGATGGCACGCAGGTAGTCGCCCCGGTCGCCGGTGTCATAGCGGCGGCCCTTGAAGACCACGCCGTGCACCGGGCCGCCGACGTTCTCGTCGTCCGCGAGCTGCTGGAGGGCGTCGGTCAGCTGGATCTCGCCGCCGCGGCCCGGCTCGGTCCTGCGGAGTATGCCGAAGACGTGCGGGTCGAGGACGTAGCGGCCGATGACGGCGTAGTTGGAGGGCGCGTCGGCCGGGTCGGGCTTCTCGACCAGGCCGCTGACCCGGACCACGTCGGAGTCGGCGGTGGTCTCGACGGCGGCGGAGCCGTAGAGGTGGATCTGCTCCGGGGCGACCTCCATGAGCGCGACGACGCTGCCGCCGTGCTGCTCCTGGACCTCGATCATGCGCTGGAGCAGGAGGTCGCGCGGGTCGATCAGGTCGTCACCCAGGAGGACGGCGAAGGGTTCGTCGCCGACGTGCGGGGCGGCGCACAGGACGGCGTGGCCGAGGCCCTTGGGGTCGCCCTGGCGGACGTAGTGCATCGTCGCGAGGTCACTGGATTCCTGGACCTTGGCGAGGCGGGCGGCGTCGCCCTTCCTGTTGAGGGCGGACTCCAGTTCGTAGTTGCGGTCGAAATGGTCCTCCAGGGGGCGCTTGTTGCGGCCCGTCACCATGAGGACGTCGTCGAGACCGGCGGCGGCGGCCTCTTCGACCACGTACTGGATCGCCGGCTTGTCGACGACCGGCAGCATCTCCTTGGGAGTGGCCTTGGTGGCCGGCAGGAACCGGGTGCCGAGGCCCGCCGCGGGGATGACAGCCTTGGTGATCCGAGGGTGCGACTGAATCATGCCCGCCACCATATCCGCTGCCTTCGCAGGGAATCTGGGGCTCCGCACATTTAAAGCTCATATGAGCATATTGGAACGGTACGGGGACAGAGTTGAGACAGAACGAACGTGCGAACGATCATGCCAAGCGTGCGTTGCGACGGGAAATCCTCCTGGCGAGGGGGAGGTTGACGGCGGATGACGTACGGGAGTCCGCGACCGCGTTGGCCGACCGGGCGCTCGGACTGCCCGAACTGGCGCACGCGCGCACGGTGGCGGCGTACGTCTCCGTGGGGAGTGAACCCGGCACGCCCGCGCTCCTCGACGCCCTGCGTGCGCGGGGCGTACGCGTGCTGCTGCCGGCCCTGCTCCCCGACAACGACCTGGACTGGGGCGTGTACACCGGCGGGGAGTCCCTCGCGCGCGTGCGGCACGGCGGCGGGCGGTTGACGCTGCTCGAACCGTCCGGGGAGCGCCTCGGTCCGGACGCCGTGACCGGGGCGGACGTGGTACTGCTGCCGGGCCTGGCCGTCGACGGGCGCGGGATGCGGCTGGGACGCGGCGGGGGCTCCTACGACCGGGTGCTGGCCCGGCTGGAACGCGCGGGCGCGCACCCGGCGCTGGTGGTGCTGCTGTACGGCACGGAGGTCGTCGAGCGGGTTCCCGAGGAGCCGCACGACCGTCCGGTGCACGCGGTGGTGACGCCTTCGGGGGTACGGCGGTTCGGCTGATCCGGTGCACGGGAAGCGGCCTCCACGCACGCGTGGAGGCCGCTTCCGTATCAGCGAAGGCCGCTGCTCACGGCTTGAGCAGCAGGGTGTTCTCGGTGTTCTTCCCGACCGCCTTCTCCGAGAAGGACCACTCGAGCAGTTCGCCCTCCGCCCACTTGTCCGTCTGGTCGACGTAGTGGGCGCTGTAGGCGTGTCCGGAGGCGCCGGTGAGGTTGATCCACCGCGACTTGTCGAGGTCGCCGAGGTTGACCACCATCCGCATCGACGGCACCCACACCACCCCGTAGCCGCCGGCGGCGTTCCAGCCGGTGGCGTTGACCGCGGCCTCGCCGCCGCCGAGCTTCCAGGGGCCCCGGTTGAGGGCGTACCGCGCGACGTCGGGCCCGGAGGTGCCCAGGGTCTGGTTCTTCAGGAACAGGCGGTGCAGCCTGCCCCAGCTCCAGGTGTCGATGTCCTTGCCGAGCTTGGCGGTGAGTTCCCACCGCGCGTCGATCAGGGCGCGCCGGAACAGCTCGTCGCGGTTCTCCGCGCCGGGGCGGGTGCCCGACTTCGGGGTCCTCCACCAGTCGCTGTCCTCGTCCTCCATCAGCGTGCGGACCACCTCGAACCAGCGGTCGCCGCCGTCGGGCTGGGCCTGGTCCGCCTCGCGCAGGCCGCACTCGCGGACCTTGACGCGTTCCTCGGCGGGCCCGGTCGGGTTGACCGGGTCGACCCACAGGCACTGGCCCTTGACCCGCAGTTCCTTGGGCAGCTTGTGGCCGAAGGCGAGCTTGAGGACGTTGCGCCAGACGGAGTTGAAGTAGGCCGCCGCCGCCGAGTCCGCGTTCTGGGTGTAGTCCCAGCCCTCCAGCAGCTTCTGCGCCTCGCGCACGTCCGGGTCGTCGACGTCGATCTTGAGCAGTTCGGGGACGAGCAGCTTGGCCATGCCGCTGCTGTTGTCGAGCTGCATCTGCCGCATGTCGTCGGTGGAGATCTTGCCCCCGTCCTTGATCTTCGACTGGATCAGATCGTTGATCCGCTGGCTGCGGGCGCCGTAGCCCCAGTCGGTGGTCAGGGTGTACGGGTACGCGTCCGGGTCGACGACGGCCTGGTTGGCGGTGACGATGTAGCCGCGGCCGGGGTCGAACTCGTAGGGCAGTTCGTCCTGCTCTATCCAGCCGGTCCATGCGTAGTCGGGGTTCCAGCCGGGGGCGGGGACGGAGCCGTCGTGGTCCTCTGCGCGGGTGGGGATCCTCCCGGGCAGGGTGTAGCCGATGTGGCCCTCGGTGTCCGCGTAGACGAGGTTCTGCGAGGGCACCTCGAACAGGGCGGCCGCCTCGCGGAAACCGTCCCAGTCCTTCGCGCGGTTGATCGCGAAGACGGAGTCCATGGTGCGGCCGGCGTCCAGCGCGGTCCAGCGCAGGGAGACGCCGTAGCCGTCGCCCCGGTCGGGTGCGGCGGAGTCGACGGTGGCCTTCTTCCCGGTCCGCACCAGGTCCTTGGACCGGTCGGAGAGCAGCGGGCCGTTGTTGGTCTCCCGGACGACGATCTTCTGCGCGTCGCCACCGGCGACCTCGATGGTCTCCTCGCGGGTCGTGAAGGGCACCACCTTGCCGTCGTACTGGTAGCCCTCGCCGGTGACCTTCTCCAGGTAGAGGTCGGTGACGTCGACCCCGGAGTTGGTCAGGCCCCAGGCGATGTCCTGGTTGTGGCCGATGATGACGCCGGGCAGGCCCGCGAAGGTGTAGCCGGAGACGTCGTACTGGCACTCGGCGGAGACGCTGCGGCAGTGCAGGCCCATCTGGTACCAGACGGACGGCAGTGCGGGCGACAGGTGCGGGTCGTTGGCCAGCAGCGGCTCACCGGTGATGGTGTGCTTCCCGGAGACGACCCAGGAGTTGGAGCCGATGCCGTCGCCGTTGACGCCGACGGCGGTCGGCAGGTCCTGCAGGACCTGCTGGAGGCCCGTCAGCTGGCTCTCCAGGCTGCTCCCGGTGCCGGCGGTGCCGCCTGCGGTGCCGTCCGTCCCGGCCGCCCCCTCCACACCGGTGCCGGGGTCCGTCGTGCCGGTGCCGGCGCCCGTGCCGGTGCCGTCTCCGGTGCCGATCCCCGTGCCGGTGCCGGTGCCGGTGCCGTCCGCCTCGTAGGTGCCGGTGAGCTCGTTGTACTGGCCCTCCTGCACCACCGGCTTGTTCCGGCTGTACGGGTAGGCCGGGTACAGGTCGGCGATCTGCTCCGGGCCGAGGCGGCTGGTCATCAGGGCGCGGTCGATCTCGTCCTGCATGTTGCCGCGCAGGTCCCAGGCCATCGCCTTCAGCCAGGCCAGGGAGTCCACCGGGGTCCAGGCGCCGGGCTTGTAGTCGTTGGTGAAGCCCAGGGCCGCGTACTCCAGGGAGATGGCGGCGCCGTCCTTGCCCTTCAGATAGGCGTTGACGCCCTTGGCGTAGGCGTCGAGGTACTTCTTCGTCGCCGGGGAGAGCGTCTTGTCGTACTCCTCCTGCGCGATCCGGTCCCAGCCCAGGGTGCGCAGGAACTCGTCGGTCTCGACCTGGCTCTCGCCGAACATCTCCGACAGGCGCCCGGAGGTCATGTGCCGGCGGACGTCCATCTCGTAGAACCGGTCCTGCGCCTGGACGTAGCCCTGCGCCATGAACAGGTCCTCGTCGGAGGAGGCGTAGATCTGCGGGATCCCGTGGTCGTCACGCTTCACGTCGACGGTGCCCGACAGGCCCTCGAGGGTGATCGAGCCCTTGGTCTGCGGGAAGGAGGCACGCACGGTGCTGACCGACCAGTAGGCCCCGTAGACGGCACCGCCGATCAGTGCCAGCACCAGGACGAACACGATCAGGCGGGCTTTGCGCCCCTTTTTCCTGCCGGACTTGCCGGGCTGCTGACCCGTGGAGGCGGTGGTATTGGGGGGCATCGCTGTCCTTGCTGTCCTTACGCGAGCGGCAGGGCGGGCTGTGCTTTTAACTGAGCGCTGGAGCAACGATAGGCGCAGGGCCCTGCGCCACTTGACGCGGAGTCGGGTACCACCCCGGACGGACGTTCGATGATGCCAGGGATGCGCGTCAAGAAAGCGTCAAGAGTTAGGTAAGGTAACGAATCGGTTCGCCGTGAACGCGCCGGCCACCGGGGCCCGGACAGGAGCCCGGTGCACCGCGCGGCTGCCAGGGAAGGGAGCGGCCACGACTGTCCACCACCTCAACCAGCTCCTGCTCGTCTGCTCGCTGGTCCTGCTCGTCGCCGTCGTGGCGGTCCGCATCTCCTCGCGCAGCGGGCTCCCCAGCCTGCTCGTGTACCTGGGCATCGGTATCGCCATGGGCCAGGACGGCGTCGGCGACATCCACTTCGACAACGCCGAGCTGACCCAGGTCCTCGGATACGCGGCCCTGGTCGTGATCCTGGCCGAGGGCGGTCTGGGCACCCAGTGGACGGAGATCAGACCCGCCCTGCCCGCTTCCGCCGTCCTCGCGACCGTCGGCGTCGCGGCGAGCGTCGGTGTCACCGCGTCGGCCGCGCACTTCCTGATCGGGCTGGAGTGGCGGCAGGCGCTGATCATCGGCGCGGTGGTGTCCTCGACCGACGCGGCGGCCGTCTTCTCCGTGCTGCGGCGCATCCCGCTCCCCGCACGGGTGACGGGCACGCTGGAGGCCGAGTCCGGCTTCAACGACGCCCCCGTGGTCATCCTGGTGCTCGCCTTCTCCACGGCCGGTCCGGTCGAGCACTGGTACGTCCTGCTCGGCGAGATCGCCCTGGAGCTGGTCATCGGCGCAGCCATCGGACTCGCGGTGGGCCGGCTGGGCTCCCTGGGGCTCAGACACGTGGCGCTGCCCGCCTCCGGTCTCTACCCGATCGCCGTCATGGCCATCGCCACCGCCGCCTACGCGGCGGGCGCCATGGCCCACGGCAGCGGCTTCCTCGCCGTCTACCTCGCCTCGATGGTGCTGGGCAACGCCAGGCTGCCGCACTGGCCCGCCACGCGCGGGTTCGCCGAAGGGCTCGGCTGGCTCGCCCAGATCGGCATGTTCGTCCTGCTCGGCCTGCTGGTCTCCCCGCACGAGCTGGGTGACGACATCGTGCCCGCGCTGATCATCGGGCTGGTGCTGACCGTGGTGGCCCGCCCGCTGAGCGTCGTGCTGTGCCTGGTGCCGTTCCGGGTGCCCTGGCAGGAGCAGGCGCTGATGTCCTGGGCGGGGCTGCGCGGCGCCGTGCCCATCGTCCTGGCGACGATTCCGATGGTCCAGGGCGTTCCCGGCAGCCGGCCGATCTTCAACATCGTCTTCATCCTGGTCGTCGTCTACACCCTCGTCCAGGGACCGACACTGCCGTGGCTGGCCCGCGCACTGCGGCTCGGCGAGGGCACGGAGGCCGCCGACCTGGGCATCGAGTCGGCGCCCCTGGAGCGGCTGCGCGGACACCTGCTGTCGGTCGGCATCCCGAAGGGGTCGAGGATGCACGGCGTGGAGGTCGGCGAGCTGCGGCTGCCGAAGGGGGCGGCCGTCACGCTCGTGGTGCGCGGGAGCACCTCGTTCGTTCCGGGGCCGACGACGATCCTGCGGCGCGGTGACGAACTGCTCGTCGTCGCCACCGACCCGGTCCGCGACGCCGCCGAACGCCGCCTCCGCGCGGTGGGCCGCGGCGGCAAACTGGCCGGCTGGCTGGGGGCGGACGGGGGCGGGGCCCGGGGGTGACCGGACGGGCGAAGGCGGGGGCCGAGAGGCCACTTCCGACGCCGTTCGCGCGGATCGGGCGCGGCCCGTCACGCGACCCGCCATTCGCAGGGCCACAGCTCCCCCGTGCCCACTTTCACAGGATCACGAGCGCCTGGCGCCTGTGTATACCTGGAACCGTCTGTATCATGCAAGCGAGACCAGATCGAACCAACTCTGCCTGACGCAGAGCTGGCGCGACCGTATGGCGGCCGGCACGCCCTGAGCTGTGGCACCGGCATCTACCGCAGTCAGCGCAAGAGGACAGCTCTCGGCGTGCCCGACACCAGGGGCCCACACGCCACCAGGCGGCAGAAAGGCACGGGCCGTGGCATCCACGGTCACCACGTCGAAGGACCCTGCGGCCACCTCCCGTCCGGGATACGGCCGCCTGCTGCGCACCCGCGGCGCCTGGACGTTCCTGCTCCCCGGCTTCGCGGCACGTCAGCCGTTCGCGATGCTCACCCTCTCCATCGTGCTGCTGGTGCAGCACACCACCGGTTCGTACGGCGCGGCCGGCGCCGTCGCGGCGGTCACCGGCGTCGCCATGGCCGTGTTCGCGCCCTACAGCGGCCGGCTCGCCGACCGCCACGGACAGCGCGCCGTCCTCGTCCCCGGTGTCCTGCTGCACGCCCTGGCCGGGCTGACCCTGACCACGCTGGCACTGAACGGCGCCCCGCTGTGGGCGCTGTTCGCCGCCGCCGTGCCCACCGGCGCCTCGGTGCCCCAGGTCGGTCCCATGGTGCGCGCCCGCTGGGGCGTGAAGCTCAAGGACTCACCGCTGATGACCACGGCGGCGGCCTTCGAGTCCGTCACCGACGAGCTGACCTTCGTCGTCGGACCGCTGCTGGCCACCGCCCTGTGCACGGCCGTGGACCCGGCGGCGGGCCTGGTGGCCGAGGCCGCGCTGACCCTGGTCGGCGGCCTGCTGTTCGCCGCGCAGAAGGGCACGCAGCCCGAGGTCGCCGCCCGCGGGCACGCGCGCGTGCAGCACGCTTCCGCGCTGCGCGCCCCCGGGGTGCGCGTCCTGATCGTCGTCTTCCTCGGCATCGGATCCGTCTTCGGCGGCATGCAGGTGTCGCTGGCCGCGTACACCGAGTCGATCGGCGAACCCGGGCTGAACGGCATCCTGTACGGCGTCTTCGCCGCGGGAAACATGCTCTCCGGCATCGCCTGCGGCGCCGTCGCCTGGAAGGCCGCCCCCCAGCGGCGCCTGGTCATCGGGTACGCGGCGCTCGCGGTGACCGCCTCCGCCCTGTGGACCGCCCACTCGGCACTGCTCCTCGCCGGTCTCGGTCTCCTGGTCGGCATGTGCATCGCGCCCGCCCTGATCACCGGATACACGCTGGTCGACGACCTGGTCCCGGCCGGTGCCCGCACCGAGGCCTTCACCTGGCTGACCGGCGCGGTGGCCCTCGGCCAGGCGACCGCCGTCACGGTCTCCGGGCAGTTGGAGGACAACCTCCGGGCCGGCGCCGGGTTCCTGGTGCCGATGGGCGGCACGGTGCTCGCCCTGGTGACGCTGCTGGCCCTGCGGTCACGGCTGGTGCCGCCCAGGACGACCCGCGAGGTCACGCGCGGCATGGTCCGGCGCAACCCCGTCGGGGTCAGTGAGATGTGACGCATCGGCGGGCCGTCCCGCAGGGCCCCGGACAGACCCCCCGTCGGGCCCGCCGACGCGCACGCGCGGGCGGTGGCGGGCCCTCGGGGCGTGCCTTCCCGCCTGGGAAGGCACGCCCCGAGGACGCGTCCGGAGCCCACTCGGGGCACGGGCGGGCCCGCGCACGGGCCCGCCCTCATGACGGTCGCGTTCCGGCCGCCGCCGGGGCGGGGTGACGTGCGTTACGCCGATCACTTGCGGCACGGGTTACCATTGACGATCGTTAGCACTCATCGAGTGAGAGTGCCAGGAGGAAGACAGTGCCCACCTATCAGTACCAGTGCACCGAGTGCGGCGAGGGCCTCGAGGCGGTGCAGAAGTTCACCGATGACGCTCTTACCGAGTGCCCGAACTGCCAGGGTCGCCTGAAGAAGGTGTTCTCGGCAGTCGGCATTGTCTTCAAGGGCTCCGGCTTCTACCGCAACGACAGCCGCGGCTCCTCGTCGAGCAGCGCCCCGGCGTCGAAGACGGCCGGTTCGTCGACGGGCTCGCCCTCGTCTTCGTCCTCCGCGTCTTCCTCGTCCTCTTCCGCTTCGTCCTCCTCGGGCTCCGGTTCGGACTCGGGCTCCGGCTCGTCGTCCGGATCCGGCAGCGCCAAGAGCAGCACCGCCGGCAGCACCGCCGCCTGAGGCCGGATCCCTGCGCGCCGCCTGAGGCCGGATTCCCTTACAGGACCCTGTCGTCTTCCGACGACGGGGTCCTCGGCGGCTCCGGGGCCGGTTAGGGTGCGGAGCATGGCGAACAAGGCGAACGCCGAGATCGGCGTGATCGGCGGCTCCGGTTTCTACTCCTTCCTCGACGACGTGACCGAGGTCCAGGTGGACACACCGTACGGGGCGCCCAGCGACTCCCTCTTCCTCGGTGAACTGGCCGGCCGGCGGGTCGCCTTCCTCCCCCGGCACGGGCGCGGCCACCATCTGCCGCCCCACCGGATCAACTACCGGGCCAACCTGTGGGCGCTCAGGTCGGTCGGCGCGCGCCAGGTGCTCGGGCCGTGCGCGGTGGGCGGGCTGCGGCCCGAGTACGGACCGGGGACGCTGCTGGTCCCGGACCAGCTCGTGGACCGTACGAAGTCCCGGGTGAACACCTACTTCGACGGGCTGCCCCGGCCCGACGGCACTGTCCCGAACGTCGTGCACGTGTCGTTGGCCGATCCCTACTGCCCCGCCGGCCGGGCGGTCGCCCTGAAGTCGGCGCGCGGGCGGGACTGGGAGCCGGTGGACGGCGGCACGCTGGTCGTGGTCGAGGGGCCGCGGTTCTCCACCCGCGCCGAGTCGTTGTGGCACCGGGCGCAGGGCTGGTCGGTGGTGGGCATGACCGGCCACCCCGAGACGGCGCTCGCCCGTGAAATGGAGCTCTGCTACACGTCCCTGGCCCTGGTCACCGACCTCGACGCCGGCGCCGAGACCGGCGAGGGCGTCTCGCACGACGAGGTGCTGCGGGTGTTCGCGGACAACGTGGACCGGCTGCGGAACGTGCTCTTCGACACGGTGTCGGCGCTGCCGACGACGGAGGAGCGGGACTGCCCGTGTGCCTCGGCGCTGGGCGGGATGGATCCGGGCTTCGCACTGCCGTAGGGCCACCGGCGGGGGCTCGCGGTGTGCGGGCCACCGGCGGGGGCTCGCGGTGCCGTAGGGAGACTGCCTGCGCGGGCCGCCGGTGCGCGGCTCGCGCCGGCGGTGCACGTCCGGGTGAGGGAGTTTTCCACAGGCCGTGGTCTGTCCACAGGCTCCGGCGGAGAACGGCGGGAAGCCTCATCGTGGGGTCCGCAAGCCGTTCCCTCGTGGCAGGTGGTGGTCCCGTGCAGTTCCCTCCGTCCTTCCCTTCCGTTTCTTCGTCTCCCTCCCCCTCCCTCCCGCCTTCTCCCTCCCGCCCCGCCGTCGTCCCGCACCCGCCCGGGGCCGGTGTCCCACCGCGTTGCGAGGTGCCGCACTTCGCGCCGGTGCGGGTGCGTGGCGGGCCGCTTCGGTCGGCTCGGCTGGTCCGGCACCGGCGGCGGGCGGCGGCGGTCGGGCTCGCTGTCACGGCGGTGGCGCTGGTGGCGGCGGGCCCCCGGGACGCGGACCGGCCGCGCGGGCATCCCGAGGGCGCTTCGAGCGCCCACGCCGGGCCGGCGTCCCCGGGCGACCGTGCCGTACGGGCGCGGCGCGCGGAACCACGGGTCACGGCGCCGGTGCGGATCGCCGACGCCGCCACCGTGCGGCTGCTGAGGCCGGGCGACCGGGTCGATGTCATCGCCGCCGGGGAGCGGGTGACGGACGGTGGGGCCCGCGTGGTCGCCCGTGGGGCGCGGGTCACCGAGGTACCCAAACCGCTGGAGGACACGGGCATGGGCCCGGGCACGGGCGGGGCCCTGGTGGTGCTGTCGGTTCCGCGCGCCGTCGCGGCCGGCCTCGCCGGCGCGGGCGCCACCTCGCGGCTGGCGGTGACCCTGTGGTGAGCCGGTCCTCCCGGGCCGGTGGCGCGGGAGCCGTGTCGAGCACCTCGTTCGAGGGACCCGACCGCTCTGTCCGGCGGAGCGCTGACGTAGGTTGCGGAGCGTTTGATTCCCAGCGTCACACCTACGAAAGGAAGCCCCGGGGTGAGCGAGAAGAACGAGACCAGTGTCTGGCAGGGCTTCAAGGCCTTCCTGATGCGGGGGAACGTCGTCGACCTGGCCGTGGCCGTGGTCATCGGCGCCGCCTTCACCAACATCGTCAACGCGGTGGTGAAGGGGATGATCAATCCGCTGGTCGGCGCTTTCGGCACGCAGAACCTGGACACCTACAGCTCGTGCCTGAAGGGCCCCTGCACGGGCACCGGCGATGCCGCGACGGGCGTCAGGATCCTGTGGGGCTCGGTCCTCGGCGCGACACTCCAGTTCGTGATCACGGCCGCGGTCGTCTACTTCCTGATGGTGATGCCCATGGCCCGGTACCTGGCCCGGGTCGAGGCCCGCAGGAAGGCGAGGGAGGGCACGCAGGAGATCGTCGAGATCTCCGAGCTCGAGGTGCTCAAGGAGATCCGCGACGAACTGGTGGCGCAGCGCCGCCCGCAGCACGACGGGGTCCCGGCACGTGGCGACGGCGCGGGGTACGGCGAGCGATAGCCGACCCCGGTCCGCCCGGCCCCCGGGCCGGATGTGGCGGGGCGATCCGGGTCAGATGTGGTGGGGCGGCTTCTCGTCGAGGAAGCGCTTCAGGTCCGACGCGCTGTCACCGGACGGGCGGTCGCCCCACCCCCGGTCGGTGTCGTCCGCGGACGGCTGGTCCAGCGGGTCGTCGAAGACCAGCGCGGGTTTCGGCTCGCGCGGCCCGGGATCGGGAGCAGTGCTCATGCGCCCAGAATACGGGCCCGGTGGAACCTTCTCCGGGCGGCGGCTCCTCCCTCGGCTCCTCGCCGGTGGCTGCGCTCGCGGGCCGCTGCTCCCCGGTCCGACGGTGACCGCGCGAGACTGGCGCCATGACTGTTGACGCTCTGACCGATGTGGCCGGTGTGCGGGTGGGCCACGCGACCCGTGCCGGCGACGGCCTGCTCACCGGCACCACGGTGGTGCTCGCACCCGAGGGCGGGGCCGTGGCCGCCGTGGACGTGCGCGGTGGCGGTCCCGGTACGAAGGAGACCGACGCGCTCGATCCCCGCAACCTCGTGCAGCGGGTCGAGGCGATCGTCCTGACCGGTGGCAGTGCCTACGGACTGGACGCGGCGTCAGGGGTGATGGCCTGGCTGGAGGAGCAGGGGCGCGGGGTGCGGGTCGGCCCGGATCCCGCGCACGTGGTGCCGGTGGTGCCGGCCGCGTGCGTCTTCGACCTGGGCCGGGGCGGGGACTTCGGGGCCCGGCCGGACGCGGCCACCGGGCGCGCGGCCGTCGAGTCGGCCGCGGCGACCTCGCCGGGGGCGCGGGTGCCGGAGGGGTGCGTGGGCGCCGGTACGGGGGCCGTGGTCGGAGCGGTGAAGGGCGGGATCGGCACCGCGAGCACGGTGCTGGACTCGGGTATCACGGTGGCCGCGCTGGTGGTGGCCAATGCGGCGGGGTCGGCGCTGGACCCGGAAACCGGGGCCCTGTACGGAGAGTTCTTCCAGGGCGGCCGGGTGCGCCATCCGGACGCGGAGGTGCACGCGACGGCGGTCCGGCGGCTCACCGGCATCGCGGAGCAGAACGGGCCGCAGCCGCTCAACACCACGCTCGCGGTGGTCGCCACCGACGCGGACCTGTCCAAGGCGCAGGCGCAGAAGCTGGCCGGCACCGCGCACGACGGCATCGCGCGGGCGGTGCGGCCGGTGCACCTGCTCAACGACGGGGACACGGTGTTCGCCCTCGCCACAGGCGCCCGCCCGCTCGACGCCGCGAACCCGCTCGCCCTGAACGGGATCCTCGCGGCGGGCGCCGACCTGGTGACCCGCGCGATCGTACGGGCCCTGCGCGCGGCCGGGTCGGTGGACGGGCCGGGCGGAGTCTGGCCGTCGTACGAGGAGTTGTACGGATAGGTGACGGAAGGCGGTACGGGTGGCCGTTCGGACAGACGTACGGAAAGTTGTCCGACGAACCGGGCAGGGAGGCGTGGGGCGCGCCGGACGGGGAAGCGTAGATCGGGCGGGGCGGCGGGGATGTCCGGTGAGCGGAGGGAGCCGTCCGCTGAGCGGAGTGCGTGACCGGTGGCCGACGGGTCGGCGGCGAGCGGCAGGAGTGGCGTCTGAACAGGGGTTACGGGTGCCCGGCGGGAACGGACGGGAATTCCTCGCACGGTCCGTTCGTTGTCATGCCGCACGTTTTCTCAGTTCCCGGACATGATGTCCGACCGAGGGGCTACGGTATGCACCCGCAAGGTGACATGCAGCGACGCCGGGAGAAGCCTTGAGCGTTCCGTACGAGACGGCAGCGTACGAACCAGCCGACTCGCCCGAGTCTCCTGAGGAGCATCTCGCGCGACTGCTCGGCCGCGCCCTGAACTCCTTCGAACTGCCCGACGAGGCAGTACACCTGCTCGACTGCGCGCTGGCCCACAGCAGTTCACTGCACTCCGCGCACCACAGCGCCGGCCTGCACCGCGAGACGTACCGGCACACCTGGCTGCTCGCCGACGGCTCGGCGCTCATGCTCTGGGAGCTGGTCCACAACACGACCCCGGGCAGCGAGCCGCAGCACGAGGTGTACGTGGACGAGGAGGAGCTGGGCCTCGCCACCGCCCGCCTGCCGCTGCCGCAGGAGACCCCGGACTTCGAACTGCCGGTGCTGGTGCAGCTGTCCCGGATCCCCGAGCCCCGGCCCGTCTACGTCCCCGACGGTTCGGCGGACCACGCGCGCCGCTTACTGCGCCGGGCGGAGAACACGGACCGTCCGGGTCCCGGGACGGCCGCCCTGCTGACCACCGCGTCCGCCCACCAGATCACGCAGGCCTTCGGCCGCCCGTCCACCGTGGGCGGCCCCGGCCGCCCGGGACTGTCCTTCTCGCTGTACGAGCACGCGTTCCTGCTGCGTGACGGTGCGGAGATCTCTCTCTGGGAGGTGGAGCACACGGCCACTCCCGACGGACGGCACATGTGCGAGGTGTACATCACCGAGGACGCCGCCCGTGAGGCGATGGAGCGTCGCGCGGCGCAGGTGCCCTGACCACCAGGACCGGGCCGTCCGACCCGTGACCCGCGCCCCGTGACCCGCGACCTGCGCCCCGTGATCCGTGATCCGTGATCCGCTGTCATCATGCTTCCCGGCCGCCGGTGAAGCGCCGGACCAGGGTGGCGAACGCCTCGCGTTCGGCCTGGGTGAGCAGCACCTGCTCCACCGACGGGCCCGTCCGCCGCTGATGCGGAATCGTCCGGAGCACCCACACCTCCTGCGGCCCCGGAACGTCGCGCACCGGCTCCGACTCCGGGCGCGGCTCCCGACGCGGCTTCCGCTGCGAACGGGGGGCGACGCCACTGCCCCGGACCAGCCTGCGGTCCCGCCGCAGGACACCGGCCAGGCCCACCGTGCAGGCCGCGGCCACCAGGGTGAGGACGGCGGCGCCCGTCACCCTCAAGATCGAGTCGCGCTCAGGCATGCGCCCAGTACACATCACGGTCCGGGACTTTGATCCCGGACCGTGATGAACGTGATCTATATCGCAGTTGAGTCATTTACCTGCGAAAGTCTCACATGTACCTATTGGGGCTTTTCGATGCCCTTGCCGCCCGCGCCGCTGTCTGCGGCCGTTACCCGCTTGCGTGCGGTCCGCTCCCGTGTCACGCGGCGACCGGCTGCTTCGATGCCGCCGCCGAGGCCGCCGCACCCTCGCTGCCGGGCGCGCCGCCCGCTCCCGGAACCGGCTTGCGCAGTCCCTTCAGGACGATCACCAGAGCCGCCGTGACACAGACACCCGCCGCGATGGCGACCAGATAGAGCAGCGGGTTGCCGATCAGCGGGACCACGAAGATGCCGCCGTGCGGGGCGCGCAGGGTGGCGCCGAAGGCCATCGACAGGGCACCGGTGACGGCGCCGCCCGCCATCGAGGCGGGGATCACGCGCAGCGGGTCGGCCGCCGCGAACGGGATCGCGCCCTCGGAGATGAAGGAGGCTCCCAGGACCCAGGCGGCCTTGCCGTTCTCCCGCTCGGTCCGGTTGAAGAGCTTGCCGCGGACCGTGGTGGCCAGGGCCATCGCCAGCGGCGGAACCATGCCGGCCGCCATCACCGCGGCCATGATCTTCATCGCGGAGTCGCTGGGGCTCGCGACCGCGATACCGGCCGTGGCGAAGGTGTACGCGACCTTGTTGACGGGGCCGCCGAGGTCGAAGCACATCATCAGGCCGAGCAGGGTGCCGAGCAGGATGGCGTTGGTGCCGGTGAGGCCGTTCAGCCAGTCCGTCATGGCCTTCTGTGCCTCGGCGATCGGCTTTCCGATCACCACGAACATCAGGAAGCCGACCACCGCCGAGGAGATCAGCGGGATCACCACCACCGGCATGATGCCGCGCAGCGCCACCGGGATGTGCACCCGCTGGATCGCCAGTACCACCGCACCGGCGATCAGACCGGACACGAGGCCGCCGAGGAAACCGGCGTTGATGGTGAGGGAGATCGAACCGCCGACGAAGCCGGGCACGAGTCCGGGCCGGTCGGCCATGCCGTACGCGATGTAGCCGGCCAGGACCGGGACGAGGAACCCGAAGGCGACGCCGCCGATCTGGAAGAGCAGGGCGCCCCAACTGTCGGTCTGGGTCCACACGAAGCGTTCCATCACCGACGGCGCCTCGTTGATCTCGTAGCCGCCGATCGCGAAGCCGAGGGCGATGAGGAGACCGCCCGCCGCGACGAACGGGACCATGTAACTGACGCCGGACATGAGCCACTTGCGCAGCTTGGTGCCGTAGCCCTCACCGGGTTCGCCGGCGCGGTCCACGGGGTTGTCGCCGGGTGCGGCAGCCGCGGTGGCCTCGCCGCGCGCGGCCTTGCCGCGGACTTCGTCGATCAGCTCGGCGGGGCGGTTGATGCCCGCCTTGACGCCGGTGTCGACGGTCGGCTTGCCCGCGAAGCGCTCCTTCTCCCGGACGGGCACGTCGTGGGCGAAGATCACACCGTCCGCCGCCGCGATCACGGCCGGGTCGAGCCGGGTGAAGCCCGCCGAGCCCTGCGGCTCGACCGCGATCTCGACGCCCGCTTCCCGGCCGGCGTTCTCCAGCGACTCCGCCGCCATGTACGTATGGGCGATGCCGGTGGGGCAGGAGGTGACGGCGACGATCCGGAAGGGGCGCGCGCTCCCGCCGGACGCATCCGCGTCGGAGGTTCCCGCGTCCCGGGTGCCGGCACCGGTGGAGCCGTCGTCGGCAGTGCCCGTGGCGGTGCCGGTGGAGGCCGCCACCGGCACCGCCACGGAGTCCGTGGAGCCCGTGGGGACTGTGGATCCTGCGGGGCTGTCGGAGGCCTCCGGGCCGGGCGCGTCCGCCGCGTCAACCGTGGCGGCCGTCTCGGCCGGGGTTCCGGCGGGGGCCGGCCGGTCGTCCCCGCGGATGAGCGCCGCGGCTCCCTCGGTGTCGCCGACCGCGCGGAGCCCGTCGGTGAACTCGGCGTTCATCAGCTTCCGGGCCAGCGAGGAGAGGATCGTCAGATGTGCGTCGTCCGCACCCGCCGGAGCGGCGATCAGGAAGATCAGGTCGGCGGGCCCGTCCGCCGCACCGAAGTCGATCCCGGCGGCGCTGCGCCCGAAGCCCAGCGTCGGCTCGGTGACGTGCTCACTGCGGCAGTGCGGGATGCCGATGCCGCCGTCGAGGCCGGTGGGCATCTGGGCCTCACGGGCGGCCACGTCGGCGAGGAAGCCCTCCAGGTCGGTCACCCGGCCCAGGGCCACCATCCGCTCGGCGAGGGCTCGCGCCGCCGCCTCCTTGGTGTCTGCGGACAGGTCGAGGTCGACCAGATCCGCGGTGATCATCTCGCTCATCGCGGGCTCCTTCGCACGCGTATCGCCCTTGACGTGAAATGGGCGGAAGGGTGAACGGGGGTGGTGGTTCGGTGGGGGGCTGTGAGGACGGTGGCGGCGGTCATGGGGGTGCTGGGGGTAGCGGGGGTGCTGGGGGTAGCGGGGGCATGGGGAGCGGTGGTGACCGAGAGGGCTGTGAGGGCTGACGGGGCCTCATGAACATCGGTGTTCATGTCACCGGCTCCTTCAACGCGCGGTCCACCGGCACCGTCGCCGTGACCGTGACCGCGGCCGGGTCCAGGTCGCCCGGCGTGGGCATCACGCTGCCGGGGGTCTGGACGGCAGCCGCTCCGTGGGCGAGCGCCGAGGCGAGCGCCTCCGGTCCGTGCCCGCCGGCGATGAGGAAGCCGGCGAGCGAGGAGTCGCCCGCGCCGACGTTGCTGCGGACGACGTCCACCCGGGCGGAGCCGAACCAGGCGCCGTGCTCGTCGACGAGTACCTGCCCGTCGGCGCCCAGGCTGGCGAGCACGGCACGGGCGCCCATCCCGCGCAGTTCCTCGGCCGCCTTCACCGCGTCGCCCACGGTGGTCAGCCGGCATCCGACGGCCTCGGCGAGTTCCTCGGCGTTGGGTTTCACCACGTCGGGCCGCTCGCGCAGCGCCGCGGCCAGCGCCGGCCCGGAGGTGTCCAGGGCGATACGTGCGCCCGCGGAATGCGCCCGCGCGACCAGATCGGCGTACCAGGAGGGTGCGAGGCCCCGCGGCAGACTTCCGCAGCAGGCGATCCAGTCGGCGCCCCGCGACTGTCTGCGGACCGTCTCCAGGAGCAGTTCCTGCTCGGCCGCGGTCAGCTCCGGGCCGGGCGCGTTGATCTTCGTCAGGACGCCGTCCGCCTCGGCGAGCGCGATGTTGGAACGGGTGGCCCCGGCCACCGGCACCGGAGCGACCTCGATGCCCTGCGCGTCCAGCAGTCCGGCGACCACGGCGCCCGGCGCGCCGCCCAGCGGCAGCACGGCGACGGTGCGCCGGCCGGCCGCGGCGACGGCACGGGAGACGTTGACGCCCTTGCCGCCCGGGTCCACGCGCTCACCGGTGGCCCGGTTGACCTCGCCGCGCTCCAGCGCGGGGATCTCGTACGTACGGTCCAGGGACGGGTTGGGAGTGACGGTGAGGATCATGCACGCACTACTTCCGTGCCGCCGCGCTCGATCGCGAGGGCGTCTTCAGGGCTCAGCCCGGTGTCGGTGATCAGCAGGTCCACGTCGTTCAGGGCGCCGAAGCGGGCGAAGTGCTCCTGGCCGTGCTTGGAGGAATCGGCGAGCAGCACCACACGGCGGGCGGCCGCCATGGCCGCGCGCTTCACCGCCGCCTCGGCGAGGTCGGGAGTGGTCAGACCGTGTTCGACGGAGAAGCCGTTGGCCGCGACGAACAGCACGTCCGCGCGGATCTCTCCGTACGCGCGCAGCGCCCAGGCGTCCACGGCGGCCCGGGTGCGGTGCCGTACGCGACCGCCGACCAGGTGCAGCTGGACACCGGGATGGTCCGCGAGCCGGGCCGCGATGGGCAGGCTGTGGGTGACGACGGTGAGCGAGGACTTCGCCGGCAGGGCGGCGGCGAGCAGAGCCACCGTCGAACCGGCGTCGACGATCATCGTGCCGTCGTGGGGAAGTTCCGCGAGGGCGGCCCTGGCGATGCGGTCCTTCTCGCCGGCGGCCGTGGTCTCGCGCTCGGCGAGGTCGGGCTCGAAGTCGAGGCGCCCGACCGGGATCGCCCCGCCGTGCACCCTGCGGACGACACCCGCTCGATCGAGGGACTTCAGATCCCGGCGGATCGTCTCCGCCGTCACCTGGAACTGCTCGGCCAGCGAGACCACGTCCACCCGGCCACTGTCCCGGGCCAGCCGCAGGATCTCCTGCTGCCGCTCTGGTGCATACATGCCGACTCACCTCCGAACCATGCCCGAACGTGTGGTTTCGCCTCGAAGATTACGCCGGGTTACACAAGAAGTAAACGAGAACGGACCCAACCAGGCATGAACGGGCATGCGGTGCGCCGTCCCCCTCTTCCGCTCTTCCGTTCTCCCCCCCCCCTCTTCCGCTCTTCGGCCAGGACGGCCGGAGTCCGGGCAGGGCGTGGGTGCGGATCCCCCCTCCCCACCATCGGCGAGTCCGCCCTCTCCGGCGACTCGGGCAGCGCGAACGACCGGAAGGGCAGGAGAGGGTGAGGTCAGGCACGGCCCCGGACCGGACGCCAGGCGGCAGCCGCCAGCAGGGGCCGTCAGGAGGCCGCCAGGTCGTCCCACGGGAAGTGCCGCAGGGTCGCGAGGTTGGCCACGGCCAGCTCCGCCGGCCCCTGCGGACCGTCGCTCGGACCGTCACCCGCCGCCCAGCTCTCCACGGCCGCGCGGACGGCGGCACTCGCGACGGCGGCGGCGAAACGCAGCCGCGCGTCCGCGGCAGCGCCGGGGACACCGACGGCGCGCCCGGCACGCCCGGCATCGTTGTCGGCCGCCGGGCCGGCCGGCACCCGCGACGCCAGCACCTCCGCCAGTGCGCGCTCCGATGTCTGGCAGACCTCCGCCCACACCCTGCGCAGGGAGGGATGCGCGTGGGCCAGGCGGACCAGGGTGCGCACCCACGCCCAGGAATCCGACGAGACTCCCGCGCCCGGACTCAGCATGGAGCGCGCGGCGTCCTCCAGGGCCTGCGGTACGGACGTCCCGGGCGGCGCCGTACGCACCGCCTCCACCCACCGCCGGGCGCCGGCCTCGTAGAGCGGGGCGACGGCTTCTTCCTTGGCGGCGAAGTACCGGTAGAAGGTGCGCGGGGCGACGCCCGCCGCCTGTGCGACGTCCTCGGCACGGGTGGCCTTCAGGCCCTGGCGGACGAAGAGGTCGGCCGCCGCACGGGCGATCTCCATACGGGTCTCGGCTTTGCGCCGCTCGATCAGCGGGACCGGGGGAGACGGCGGAACGGTGTTGCTGCTCATGCCCGGCAGGCTATGCCCATGTGACACAATCTGCCATCTGGCGGGCCGCCCCGGGGTTCAGGTTCGGGGTGGCCCGCTTTCCCGTCCGCACAGGGAGAGACCGGGTCCGGCACCCGGGGGGAGGGCGCCGGACCCGGCTTGGGAAGTCCCGGCGCCGGGGGGTGGTGCGACGGGACGTGGCTCGGGAGAGTCGTCCGGGAGGAGGGGGCCGGGATCTCCGGACTTCCGGATCCTCTGGCCCCGCAACTCCCGGGCTCTGCATTCTTGTTCCCTGGTCCAGCGGATTGAAGCAGTGTCAGGACGTCGTGTTTGCGCCGTATTTCACCACCTGGCGCCCTCAAGGGCCCGCACCTGGCCCGCACCGGTTCCGTGTCGGTTCTACGCCGCCGCGTCGAACCCGGTGTCGCGGGCCAGCTTCTTCAGTTCCATCAGCGCGTGCTTCTCTATCTGGCGGATCCGCTCGCGGGTCAGGCCGTGCTGCTTGCCCACCTCCGTCAGGGTGCGCTCCCTGCCGTCCTCGATGCCGTAGCGCATCTTGATGATCGAGGCCGTGCGCTGGTCGAGGCGGCCGATGAGGTCGTCCAGTTCCTCGCTGCGCAGCAGCGTCAGCACCGACTGCTCCGGTGACACCGCGGAGGTGTCCTCGAGGAGGTCGCCGAACTGGGTCTCGCCCTCGTCGTCCACCGACATGTTCAGCGAGACCGGGTCACGGGCCCAGTCGAGCACGTCCGTCACCCGCTCCGGTGTGGAGCCGAGCTCGGCGGCGATCTCCCCGGGTTCCGGGTCCCGCCCGTGCTCACGGTTGAACTCGCGCTGCACGCGCCGGATCCGGCCCAGCTCCTCCACCAGGTGGACGGGCAGGCGGATGGTGCGGGACTGGTCGGCTATCGACCGTGTGATGGCCTGACGGATCCACCAGGTGGCGTAGGTCGAGAACTTGAAGCCCTTGCGGTAGTCGAACTTCTCGACCGCACGCACCAGGCCCGCGTTGCCCTCCTGGATGAGGTCGAGCAGGGGCAGACCGCTGCGCGGGTAGCGGCGGGCCACCGCGACGACCAGGCGGAGGTTGGAACGGATGAAGACGTCCTTGGCCCGCTCGCTCGCGTCGTACAGCGCCTGGAGTTCCTCGGTGGTGGCGCCCACCTTGTTCCCCTCGGTGCCGTCGAGGATCTGCCGCGCGAACACACCCGCTTCGATGATCTGGGACAGCTCGACCTCCTTGGCGGCGTCGAGCAGCGGCGTGCGCGCGATCTCGTCGAGGTACATGCCGACCAGGTCACGGTCGGCGATCTCGCCACGATGGGCGCGAACACTGCTTGCCGAGTCGGCCGTCTCGCCGGAGGCGGACTTACGACGGGCGACGGCACGGGTTGCCATGCTTGCTCCCTTACGATGATGAGGTCAGCGGGCGGTTCTGCGCATGCCTGGCACACACGTCAGAGTCTCGATGTCTCTTGTCTCGGACTCTGCTCGGGTGCCCGGCATCTGTTGGAAACAACGACTGGAATCCGGACAGAATTCCCCACCCGACCCCCGAATTTTCTGATCATGCAGTACCCTGTCCGGTCACAGGGGGTCAAGATGTCGTCGGACTACGCGAAGGCCCAGGTCAGGCCAGGGGCCGAGGGCGATCTGCCGGCGCTCACCGATCTGTACAACCAGTACGTGCGCGAGACGCCCATCACCTTCGACACCGCGGTCCTCACCCCCGACGACCGCCGCCCGTGGCTGCTCTCCCACCCTGTAGACGGCCCGTACCGCCTGATGGTTGCCACGACCGCGCCCACACCCGCGCCCGAAGCAGAAGCCGCGACGGCGACCACCGCCGCGGACACCGGGCGGATCCTCGGCTACGCCACCTCCAGCCCCTTCCGGGCGAAGCCCGCCTACGCGACGTCGGTGGAGACGACGGTCTACGTCGCCCCGGACGCCGGGGGCCGCGGAATCGGCAGCCTGCTCTACACGGCCCTGTTCGAGGCCCTGGCGGGCGAGGACCTGCACCGCGCCTACGCGGGCATCGCCCAGCCGAACGAGGCCTCCACGCGGCTGCACCGGCGCTTCGGCTTCCGGCACACGGGCACGTTTCGTGAGGTGGGCCGCAAGTTCGACCGTTACTGGGACGTGGCCTGGTACGAGAAGGAGCTGTAGTCGCCGGCTCCGGGCACCGGGCATGGGGCCGGGAGCCGGCCGCCCCTCGGAGAGCTCAGCCGAACTGCACCGACCGTTTGGCCAGCCCCAGCCAGAACCCGTCGATCACCGACCGCTGCGCGTCCAGGTCGCCGGCGGCGTCGGCCGCGCCCATGGTGACGAAGAGCGGTGCGAAGTGTTCGGTGCGCGGGTGGGCGAGCATGCCCGCCGGGGACGTGCGGGCGAAGTCGAGCAGCCCGTCCACGTCACCGGCGTTCAGCGCGCGGTGTCCCCAGTCGTCGAACTCGGCCGACCACCTGGGGATGCCGTCCTGCCGCAGCGCGGCCAGGTTGTGGGTGAAGAACCCGGATCCGATGATCAGCACGCCCTCGTCGCGCAGCGGTGCGAGCCTGCGCCCGATGTCCATCAGCTTCACCGGGTCCAGGGTCGGCATGGAGACCTGGAGCACCGGGATGTCGGCCCCGGAGAACATCTCGACCAGCGGGACGTAGGCGCCGTGGTCCAGCCCCCGGTCGGGAACGTCCTGCACCGGGACGCCGGGGGCACGCAGCAGCTTGCGTACGGAGTCGGCGAGCGCGGGGGCGCCGGGGGCGCCGTACTTCACCTGGTAGTAGTGCTCGGGGAAGCCCCAGAAGTCGTAGACGAGCGGAACCGTCTCGGTGGCGCCGAGGGCGAGCGGGGCCTCCTCCCAGTGGGCGGAGACGACGAGGATCGCCTTCGGGCGGGGCAGTCCGGCGGACCAGGCGGCCAGTTCGCCGGGCCAGACGGGGTCGTCGGCCAGGGGCGGGGCGCCATGGCTGAGGTACAGCGCGGGCATGCGTTCCTGAGTGGCGGCGGTCATGGCTGCGACTCCTTCCGGCGATCGGTGCGGGCCCGGCCGGCGGGGCGGGCTGATCCTTTACTTGAAACCTCAATTTCCCCTCCGGACGCTACCGCGATTTTGTTTAACATTCAAGAAGAAGGGTCGTAGAGTGGACCGTATGACGACGGCACCCACTTCCGCAGCGGCACCGGGCTCGGAACCCGGCCCGGCAGGCACCGACGAGCCCCGTTGGCTCAGCGCCGAGGAGCAGCGCGTCTGGCGCTCGTACATCGAGGCCAGCACCCTCCTGGAGGACCACCTCGACCGCCAGCTCCAGCGGGACGCGGGCATGCCGCACCTCTACTACGGCCTGCTGGTCAAGCTCGCCGAGGCACCGGAGCAGCGGCTGCGGATGACCGAGCTCGCGATGCTGGCGAAGATCACCCGCTCCCGGCTCTCGCACGCCGTGGCCCGCCTGGAGAGGAACGGCTGGGTGCGCCGCGAGGAGTGTCCGTCCGACAAGCGGGGCCAGTTCGCCGTCCTGACGGACGACGGTTTCGAGGTGCTGCGCCGTAACGCACCGGGTCACGTGGAGGCCGTACGGCAGGCGCTCCTCGACCGGCTCACCCCCGAACAGCAGAAGTCCCTCGGCGAGATCATGCGGATCGTCGCCGAGGGACTCCAGCCCAGCGAAGCGGGTGCGGACCTGCCCTGGCTCCGCTGAGCGCGGAACCGGGGCAGGTCCTGGAAGCCGTACGGACGAGGCGTCCCCTCCCCCTCCGTACGGGTGGCCGGTGGCCCGGAGGGGTGACGGTCAGTGGGCGATGACCGGCACCGCCATGTCCTGGCCGGCGGCCCCGGCGCCCTCGCCGGAGGACCCGGTGACCGTGGTCCCCGGGCGGCCGGCGTTGACGAAGGTCAGGGCGATGGCCGCGGCCACGACGAGGATCCCGACGGCGAACCAGATCGCGCTGGTGTAGCCCTGGACCATGCCCTCGAGCTGCACCAGCTGCTGCTGGGACCGGCTCGCGGCGCCGCCGATGTGGTCGGCGATGTAGGACGTGGTGGCCGAGGCCGCGATCGTGTTCAGCAGGGCCGTACCGATCGCGCCGCCCACCTGCTGCGAGGTGTTGACCATCGCGGAGGCGACACCGGAGTCCCGGGGCTCGACGCCCTGGGTGGCCAGCGACATGGCCGGCATGAACGCCGTGCCCATGCCGAGGCCGAGCAGCAGCATGCCGGGCAGCAGCACGGAGGCGTAGGAGGTGCCGACCTCCAGCCGGGTCAGCGTCAGCATGCCGAGCGCGGCGACCAGGAACCCGGGGCCCATCAGCAGCCGGGGCGCGACCCGGGTCATGAGCCGGGCCCCGATCTGGGTGGAACCCGTGATCATGCCCACGATCATGGGCAGGAACGCGAACCCGGTCTTCACCGGAGAGTAGTTCTGCACGATCTGCAGGTAGTACGTGAGGAAGAGGAACAGGCCGAACATCGCGATGATCGCCAGCCCCAGCGAGAGGTAGACCCCGCCGCGGTTGCGTTCGGTGACCACGCGCAGCGGCAGCAGCGGCGCCTCGACCCTGGACTCGACCACGACGAACGCCAGGAGCAGGACGGCCGACGCGACGAACATGCCGATCGTCAGCGAGTCGCTCCAGCCCTCGGACTCGGCGCGGGTGAAGCCGTAGACGAGCGCGACCAGACCGAGGGTGGACAGCACCACGCCGGGGATGTCCAGCGGCGAACGGTTGCGGCTGCCCCGCGGCTCACGGATGACGAAGTACGCGCCGATCGCGGCGACGACGGCGAACGGGATGTTCACGAAGAACGTCCAGCGCCAGTTCAGGTACTCGGTGAGGAAGCCGCCGAGGATCAGGCCGACGGCGCCACCGCCACCGGCGATCGCACCGTAGATGCCGAACGCCTTGGCGCGCTCCTTGCCGTCGGTGAACATCACCGCGAGCAGGGACAGCGCGGCCGGCGCGAGCAGCGCGCCGAACACGCCCTGCAGGGCACGGGCGCCGAACATCATGGCCTCGTTGGTGGCGGCGCCGCCCAGCGCGGAGGCCGCCGCGAAGCCGCCCAGACCGAGCACGAAGGCCCGCTTGCGGCCCCACAGGTCGGCTATCCGCCCGCCGAAGAGCAGCAGTCCGCCGAAGGCGAGGGCGTAGGCGGTGACGACCCACTGCCGGTTGCCGTCGGAGATGCCCAGGTCCTGCTGGGCGGAGGGCAGGGCGATGTTCACGATGGTGGCGTCCAGGACGACCATCAGCTGGGCGAGCGCGATGAAGACGAGCGCCTTCCAGCGGTTGGCGTCCGGTACGCCGTCGGCATCCGGTATACCCGGTGCGCCGGGAGCCTTTGAGGCTGTTTCAGACATGGGGGTACCCACTTCGGGACTTCGGGACTTCATGACGGAAGAGTTCGGGGTTCGTGACGAAAAAGCGGTGTCGTCGGGGAACGACTCGTCCACGGGACGGCCGCTGAGCTGAGATGCCTGTCGAGGTGGTCAGATCGTGGTCAGGGATCGGTCGGATCGTTCAGAATGTTCGGATCGCCTTGATCATCCGGATGATCAAGGCGGTCCGGGTGGCCCGGACGGTCCGGGTGGCCCGGACGGCTCGGATGGCTCGGATGGTCAACGGATCGTTCAGTTCGCGCGCAGGTCCTCCACGGTGACGGCCGCGCCCGGCAGGGAACCGCGGGCCGGGGCCCGCATCCCGTCCAGGAACAGCTGAAGATGGCGGCGGACGAACCGGTCGACGTTCACGCATCCCGTGCCGGCCGGCGGCCGGCTGAGCTGGGCGATGCCGATCAGCAGATCCCCGAGGTCCACGTCGTCACGGAGCTGACCGGCCGCCTTGGCGCGGCCCATCATCCGCGCGACGAGCGCCTCGAGACGTACCCGCGCGGCCTCCAGGTCGGGGTGGTGCTGGTCGAAGGCGGTGGAGAGCATCGGGCACAGTGCACCGAGCCGCTGCTCGGCGGCGGTGTGCGCGAATCGCTCCAGCGCCTCGAAGGCGTCCCCGGCCCCGGCGAGCAGTTCCTCGGCCGCCTCCGACGTACGGTCCATCACGGAGCACACGACCTCACGCACCAGCGCTTCGCGGTCGGGGAAGTTGCGGTACACCGTGGCATTGCCCACGCCGGCCCGGCGGGCGACCTCGTCGAACGGCACGTCGGCGCCGCACTCGACGAACATCTCACGGGCGGCGGTGACGATCCGTTCCCGGTTGCGCAGGGCGTCGGCGCGGGGCCGGGAGACCTTGTGCGGCACGGAAGCGGCGGTCTGCACGATGCACTCCTTGGTCACTGTCGTTGCTACCGGTCCTACTGCTGGTCCTACTGCTGGTTCTGCTGCGGGCACCGCCGTCGCGATCCGGGGAGGAAGTCCCCGTTTCACGCGAACACAGATCCAAACGGGGAAGCAGTCCCCGGTTATTTCCCCCCAACGGCAGCTTTCGCGGTGACCTGAGTCACATTCCCCGCGTGCCCGTCGGAGCCCTCGCACGATCGGCCTCTTCAGCGCGCGCCCGCGCACCCCTCGACGGAAGGTGATCAAGAGGGTGCAGCCGGAGACCGGGGGCTGCCGTGTGGAGCGGAGGTTCCCCGCATGCAGCCGCAGTCGACCAGCAGCCGGATATCCCCGCGCCGACTGGCCGCCCTGGCGTCCGTGACCGCCCTGACCCTCGCCGTCGCCCCCTCGTCCGGCAACGGCCACCTCTCCCCGTACCTCTCGGCCCCCGGTGCCGGACCGGGCGCCCTGTCCCGCTCCTCCGCGCACGGTCCCTGCATGATCAGCAGCGTCCGCGAGGTCCAGATGTCGGAGGGCATCCCCACGATCGTCGGGTACGCCCGCTCCACCGGCACCGTCCGGGCCCTCACCCTCATGGTCGACTTCTCGGACGCCCCAGGCGAAGGCAGGGCCCTCGACCGTTACCGGGAGTTCTTCCCGCAGACCCAGCAGTGGTTCCGCACCAGCTCGTACGGCCGCCTCGACTACCGCCCCGAGGTCCCGGTCCCGGACTGGCTGCGGATGCCGAAGGCGTTCCAGGAGTACGGCATAGAGCGCGGCGCCCCCTTCGACCCCGGCTACCGCGAGCTGGTCGACGACATCGTGGCCGCAGCGGACCCGAAGGTGGACTTCCGTGCGTACGACCTGGTGAACGTACTGGTGACCCCGAACGCGGGCCCCTCCGCCCTGGACACGGTCCTGTCCGTCACCTTCGCCGGCAACGCGGAAGCCCCGACCGCGGACGGCGTCCCCGTCTCCAACGCGTCGTTCGTCTACTCCCGCCAGGACGACGGCTCCGGCTCCCTGGACCGCACCGGCTACCGCGTCCTCCCGCACGAGAACGGCCACGTCTTCGGCCTGCCCGACCTCTACACCGCCGAGGGCGGCGGGGCCGTGGGCCACTGGGACATCATGAGCGAGGACTGGGGCGCCAACAACGACCTGCTCGGCTGGCACAAGTGGAAACTGGGCTGGCTGGACGCCCCCCAGGTGCACTGCGCGGCGGGCACGGGCACACAGGAGTACGCCCTGACGCCGCTGGCCGAACGGGGCGGCCCCAAGCTCGTCTTCCTCCCGCTGGACGGGCGCTCCGGGTACGCCGTCGAGTTCCGCACCCGCGCCGGCAACGACGAGGCGGTGTGCCGGCCCGGCATCCTCGTCTACAAGGTCGACGCGGACGTCGACACCGGCATGGGCCCGATCACGGTCTTCGACTCCCGCCAGGAGAGCGGCGGTTGCACCCGCAGCCCCAACGTCCACGCGGAACTCTCCGACGCCCCCTTCGCCCCCGGCGAGACCTTCGTCGACCGCGAGGCGGGAATCCGGGTGACGGTACTGGAGACGAAGGACCCAAACCCGGACCCGGACTCCGGTGCGGACACGGCACTGGCCGCGGAGCCGGCTCCGGCCTCGGGCTCGGACGTGCCGGTGTACCGGGTGCGGATCACCCGGACCTGAGCCGGAACCTCTCTGCCGGCAGAGCCCGACCGGCAGAGCCCCCTGCGGAGTCCGGCCGGTCAGGGGCTGCGGGTCGGTCAGGCGGCTGCGGTGCGCGTCGGCTCGGGCACGATGACGACCGGGCAGACGGAGTGGTGCAGTACCCCGTGGGCCACCCGGCCGAGCTGGAGCCCGAAGCGCCGCCGGCCACGCCGGGCGCCGATGACGAGGAGATCCGCGTCGTGCGAGGCGGCCACGAGGACGGCCCGGGGGCGGCCCTCGACCGTACGGCCGTGCACGTCCACCCCGGCGGGGACGTCCCCGAGCGCCTCGGCCGGGGTCTCCACCGCCTGCCGCTCGTGCAGCCGGGCAGGCTCACCGGCGAGCAGCGGATGGTCGGTGGTCTCGTGCGCGGGGCTCCGCCAGGCACGTACCGCTTCCACCGGCACCGCGCGGTGCCGCGCCTCCTCGAAGGCGAAGCGCATCGCCGCCGACGCGGCCGGCTCCTCACCGACCCCGACGACGACCCGGCCGTGCGTCCCGGACATGGCCCGGTTGTCGTGGCTGCCGCGCACGACGGCCATCGGGCAGTGCGCGTGCCCGGCGACGGCCAGGCTCACGGAACCCAGCAGTGTCTCGGCGATGCCGCTGCGGCCCCGCGTGCCGGTCACCAGGAGAGAGGCGTTCCGGCTCTCCCGTACCAGCGTGTACTCGGGTTCCTCGGGCAGTACGTCGGTGGAGAGCTCCACGCCGGCCCGACGCCGGCAGACCCGCCGCGCGGCGGCCTCGACGATGTCCGCGGCCCGCACCTGCTCGGGTGGCCGCCCGTTCAACTCCTCGGCGAGCTGGGCGCCTTCGTACCGCTCCCAGAGCGAGGCGTACACGAGCCGCAGCGGCACCCCGCGCAGCGCGGCCTCGTCGGCCGCCCAGTCGGCGGCCCGCAGACTCGACTCGGAGCCGTCGACACCCACGACCACGGGGAGGCCCGTACGGCCCTCGTCGGTACGGTCCACCGCTCTCACCGTCCCACGACGAGGTCGAACGTGACGGGCCGGTCGCCGTGGGCGGCGTGCACGCCGGTGCGGCACAGCCCGGAGGCCCCGACGCGGACACCGTCGAAGGCTCGTACGACCGCTGCCTTCATGATGCTGCTCCTCTTCGACGGATGGGACGACGCGTAAGGACGGGGACGGGACGGGGGCAGGTGTCCGGACGGCGGGTCAGCCGTGTGGGACGACGGCGACGGGAGCGACGGAGTGGTACAGGACGGCGTGCGTGACCGGCCCGATGCGCGCCCCGAACGGGCTGCGCCGGATCCGGCGCCCCACGACGACGAGGGAGGCCTCACGGGAGGCGTCGGCGAGGTGGCTGCCGGGGGTGCCGCAGGGGGACTCCTCGGTCACCTCGACGTCCGGGAACTTCGCGCGCCACGGGCGCAGCACCTCGGTCAGGGCGCCGGTCTCCTGCCGGGCCAGGGCCCGGTCCACGGCGAGGCCGTACGCGTAGGAGGGCGGCGGGGTCCAGCCGTGGACGACCCGGAGGGACGTGGCACGGCGGGCGGCCGCGGCGAACGCGAACCCGATCACCTCGTCGTCGGGCTTCTCGACGTCGAGGCCGAGCACGACGGGCTTCAGCGGTGTCGCGGCGGACGGAACACCGGCCGGGTGCGTCTCGTGCTCGTCGGCGGCCTGTTCACCGGCGCGGACCAAAACGACGGGCCGCTCGGCGTACGCCACGACGGAGAGCCCGACCGAACCGACCAGGAACCCGCCGATGCCGCTCAGCCCGCGGGAGCCGAGCACCAGCAGTTCGGTGTCCTCCGCCGCGCGCGCCGGCGCCTCGGCGGGCCGGCCGGACAGCTGCTCGGTGATGACGTCGAGACCGGGGTGACGCGCCCGCACGCCCTCGGCCGCCTCGCGGGGAATCCGCTCGGTCCAGTGCCGCTGGGTCTCGCCGCCGAGCAGCGGTGCCTGCACCAGAGGCTCCGGTACCGGCTCCCAGACGTGCACCAGCCGGAGCGGCAGGCCGAGCAGCCGCGCCTCGCGCGCCGCCCACTCGGCGGCGGCACGGCTCTCGGGGGAGCCGTCGAGACCGGCGGTGACGGTGACAGTGCCATCGACGCTGCGGGGACGGGCGTCCGTGCCGGGCATGACTGATCTCCACCTCCTGGACCGGGATCCGGACCGATCCGAAGTCCCGGTTCCCGATTCCCGATTCGAGCCTCGTCCTCGGGCCGGATCCACGGCAGGGGCCACAGGTCCCTGCCCTGGGCCGACCGGCCCGTTTCCCGCCACCGCCACCGGCACCGGCACCGGCACCGGCACCGGCACCGGCACCGAGCATCTGCCACTGGCACTGGCACTGGCACTGGCACTGGCACTGGCACTGCCGAACGCGTCGCGCACCGCTCTCGGCACGAACCCGGCCGCCGACCGGCCCGCGCCGGGGGCCGGACGGCCCATGGGCCCCCGGCGGGCGAAGGCAGCATGCTGGTCGTGAACGTTCCCGCACTTCCCGCACTTCCCCACACGCTCCGTCCCTGGAGAGCGCCACCGCCCGCCGGGCCGGTGACCGGCAGCCCGACCTGACCTGACCTGACCTGGCCTGAACGGAAAAGGAGTCATCATGCACAGCACTCCACACACCGTCAGCGACGTCATGACCCACACGGTCATGGCCATCGGACACAAGGCCACCTTCGGGGAGATCGTGCGGCTGATGCAGGACGGAAAGGTCAGCGCCCTGCCGGTCCTCGAAGGCGAGGGCCGGGTCGTCGGCGTCGTCTCCGAGGCCGACCTGCTGCACAAGGAGGAGTTCCGCGACAGCGACCCCGACCGTCACACACAGCTGCGCCGTCTGTCCGACCTGGCGAAGGCGGGCGCGGTCACCGCGGCGGAGCTGATGACCTCCCCGGCGCTCACCATCCACCCCGGCGCGACACTCGCCCAGGCAGCCCGCACCAGGCGCACGCCAAGGTCAGACGGCTGCCGGTGGTCGACGGGCTGGGCATGCTGGAGGGCATCGTCAGCAGGGCCGACCTGCTCAAGGTGTTCCTGCGCGGCGACGACGAGATCGCCGAGGAGGTACGCCGTGAGGTCGTGGCCCACCTGTTCCCCCTGTCGGACACGACGCTCGAGGTCCAGGTGCACGACGGAAGGGTGACGCTCGCCGGCCGCGTCCGGGACACGTCCCTGATCCCCGTGGCCGCACGCCTGATCCGCGCCGTGGAGGGCGTGGTGGACGTCGACTTCGACCTGGAACGCATCACGGGCGCGACACCCGCTGCCACACCCCCGCCCAGTCTGTGAGCCCCCCGGGGACGACGAGCTCCAAGGCTGCACGCGCGGACGGGTCCCTGCGTGACGCCCGGCTGCGGTGACCGACCGCCGCCGTCTCGGCGACGGTGGTCAGCCGCGCAGATCGAGCATGGCGGACATGGCCGCCACCACGGACGGGGCGACCTGGTAGTAGACCCCGGTGCCACGCCGCCCGGAGGTCAGCAGAACGGCCTCGCGCAGCTTCTTCAGGTGGTGGGAGACGGTCGGCCGGGAGACGCCGACGTCAAAGATGTCGCACACGCACGCCTCCCCGCCCGGGTGGGAGGCGATCCTGGAGAACAGCCGCAGACGCACCGGATCCGACGGGGCCTTGAACACGGCGGCCGTCTTCTCCGCGTCCGTCGGGGACAGCTCCCCGGCCGTGACCGGCGGGCAGCACGGCACCGCACCGCCCTCCCGGAGGACGGGCAGCTCCACCACCCATGACTTCGACATGCATCTATGTTGACACTCGCCGATATGGGTGGCAAGCTCCGATGCATTGACAGGTGTCGAAGCAAGGACTCGTCATGACTGCCGCCCTCCGTACCGTGCTCACCGCAGCCCGCGCCCGCCGCACCGCCCGCCATCTGACCGGTGTCAGGTTCTGTGACACCTGTGCCCAGGTCAGCGACAGCGCCGCCCGAGCGGAAGAATTTCGGCAGCACGTCCAACTGACCGCCTTCACCCACGCGCGCTGAACCCCTTCGCCCCTCGAGGAGACCGAGCATCATGAGCACCCAGCAGCTCCCCGTCGTCGTCATCGGAGCCGGCCCCGCCGGACTCGCCGCCGCCGCCCACCTCGTCGAGCGCGGCATCGAGCCCCTCGTTCTGGAAGCGGGCGACCGTGCCGGCGCGGCCGTCCGCGAGTGGAGCCATGTACGCCTGTTCTCCACCTGGGGCGAGGTCGTCGACCCGGCCGCCGAGAAGCTCCTCGCCCCGACCGGCTGGACCAGGCCCGACCCGGCGACGTACCCGTCCGGCGGCGACTGGGCGGAGCGGTACCTGCAGCCGCTCGCCGATGTCCTCGGCGAGCGGGTCCGCACCGGCGTCACGGTCACCGGTGTCTCCCGGGCCGGCCGTGACCGGATCGTCGACGCCGACCGCGGGACCCAGCCCTTCGTCGTGCACGTCGCCCGCGCCGACGGCCGCGAGGAGCGGATCCTCGCCCGCGCGGTGCTCGACGCCTCCGGCACCTGGACCACGCCGTCCCCGGCCGGAGGCAGCGGACTGCCCGCGCTCGGCGAGAAGGCGGCGGCCGACCGGATCACCTACCGCGTCCCGGACCTGAAGGACCCCGCCGTCCGCGCCCGCTACGCGGGCAGGCGCACCGCCGTGATCGGCTCCGGCGCCTCCGCCTTCACCGCGCTGGCCTACCTCGCCGACCTGGCCGAGTCCGAGGACGGCACGGGCACGCACGCGGTGTGGATCCTGCGCCGGGGCATCTCCGGCTCCACCTTCGGCGGCGGCACCTCCGACCAGCTGCCCGCCCGCGGCGCGCTGGGCCTGGCGGCGAAGGCCGCCGTCGACGACGGCCACGCGGACGCGGTCACGGGCTTCCGCACCGAGGCGTTCGAGCGTGACGGTGACGGTCGTCCGGTGCTGGTGGGCGAGGACGGGCGGCGGCTGGAGCCGGTGGACGAGGTGATCGTGCTGACCGGGTTCCGCCCCGACCTGTCCTTCCTCTCCGAGGTCCGCCTGAACCTGGACGAGCGACTCCAGGCCCCGACCGAACTGGCCCCGCTGATCGACCCCAACCAGCACTCCTGCGGCACCGTCTACCCGCACGGCCACCGCGAGCTGTCCCACCCCGAGCAGGGCGTCTACCTGGTCGGCATGAAGTCCTACGGCCGCGCCCCGACCTTCCTCGCCATGACCGGCTACGAGCAGGTCCGCTCCGTCGCCGCGGCCATCGCCGGCGACCTCGACGCCGCCGACCGCGTCGAACTCACCCTCCCCGAGACCGGAGTCTGCGGCGGCGCGGGCCTGTTCGACGCCCCCGACACCCAGCAGGCCGACGGCGGCGGCTGCTGCGCCGCGCCGGAACCCCAGCTCGTCCGGCTCGGCACGCCTGCGGCAGCAGCGGTGGCCGTCGAGGAGGCTCCGGCGGGCGGCTGCTGCGGCTCGTGACCGACCTCAACACTTGCGGCAGCGGGGCCGCGACCGGAACAGGGGACCGGTCGCGGCCCCGCGCCGCCCTCGCCCGCCGCCCTCGCCCGAGACCGCCCGCACGACCGCCCTGATCGCACTCGGCGGTCCCACCACAGCCGCCCTGGCGTTCGCCCCCCGGCCCTTACCACTGCCGGGGCGTGACCGCCCTCGGCGACGGCGCCCACATCAGTACCGGCCTGACCGTCCCGCACCGCAAACGTCCCGGACGGCCCCTGTTGAAGGGCGAGGAGGAGGACGCACAGCACCGCGAGGTCCACGCCTGCGTCGGGCACGCCTTCTCCTGCAGGAAGAACTACAGGATCCACGCAACCAGTCGGGCGAGATCCGCGGTCGACATGCCCGTCGCTCCGTCCGGGACACCGCGGTTCACGCTGTCGCAGTCTTCTCGCGGTCGTGAGCGTGGCGCACTGCACAGGTGGCGGCAACCACCGCGGAGCGAGCCGAGCCGAGGGCCGCGCGGGCGGCATCGAGGTCCGGATCCTCGGCCAGCAGGTTCGAGACATCGACGACGCAGTCGATCAAGTGCACGGCGACACGCCCGATCTGGTCGGCCCGAGCGCTCTCCTCGTCGAGGATCTCGCGAGCCCGGCTCAGCAGTCCGAGCACTTCCTGCAACGGCAGCGTGGGATCAGCTTCCGAATCGTTCAATGTCGCCTCCCTGAACCCTTCGCTCCCTTGTCGATTCGAGTCACCGATATCCCACTGCGCCGCTGTGGCCGAGTACGCTCCCGCGCTCCTGCCCCGGACGGCATTCCGATCCGCCTGGCCTACGGCAGGCTTCCGAGGGACGTCCGGATCTCCTCGTCGCTGGGCTCGGAGTCGACCATCTCTCCGGAGAGGAACTGTTCGTATTGCAACTGCAGCAGGGCCTCTTCACCGAGGACCGTCTGGTGGAGCAGAACGTGGTTCTCGCCGCTGCCGATGGAGAAGCGCGCGGCGGACCGGGTGGCGGCGTACTCGATGGCCTCGGCATTGGCGATCCCGAGGCTGCCTGGCGCGTCGGGGTTCTCCCGCAGCGCCGCCCGGCCCACTTCGGTCAGCGTGCTCGGGCTCTTGATGACCCGGGCTCCGTTGAGCCGCATGAGTGTGCCGCGGTAGGGCTTCTGCTCGTAGCTGCACCGCACCATGAAGACGGTGCATTCCATTCCGTACGGGTGGCAGGCCATGGCCAGAGCGGTGCCCCACTGAGCTGTTCCCAGTAACCGTCGGCCACCGTCCGTGAGCGGGAGGCGCGTCGCGCGGTCCGCGGTATCCCCCAAGTCCGGGCAGGCGTAAGGCCCCTGGTAGGAACGATCTTGCGACAGAAAGATCCGACCGAGGGGCCTCACGTGCCGACCAGTGTCACATACACCGCCGTGCCCGATGTGAGGCGGTCCACCGCCGAGCACCCGGCCGGTCTCCTGCGCGACCACCGAATCGTGGCCAGGACCCGCAAGGGGCGACGCGCGCTGGGCTGCTTCAAGCAGGCCGTGCTCGTGCTGCGCTGGTTCCTCGACGGCACCCGACTGGCCCAACTCGCCCGCGACAACGGCCTGTCGGTCTCCACCTCCTACCGCTACCTCCACGAAGGACTGGCCGTCCTGGCCGCCGGCGCACCGGACCTGTCCACCGCGCTGGAGCGTGCGAAGGCAGCCGGGCTGACGCATCTGAACCTCGACGGTACGGTCATCCGCACGGACCGCGCCGCCGCCCCGGGC
>NZ_BBNN01000051.1 GCF_000829695.1 Streptomyces sp. NBRC 110035
CCGAGTGCGCGAGGACCAGCACCCCGTCGAGGTCCACGGTCACCGACCCGCCCGCATCGGGAGCCCTGGTCCCGGCCACCTTCCAGACCCGTGCTCGGGCTTCGGCCCGGGCGGCCCGGATCGCCCCCAGAGCCTTCTCGCCGGAGGCGGCGAGAGTGTCGAGGAGACGAGAGACCGTCGGGTCGGAGGCGACCGGCCCGAACACCGCCCGCTCGGCCCGCAGCATCCCGACATCCGCCAGGCAGTCCCCGCCCGCCGCGACCGCCAACGCCACGTCGAGCAGGACCTTGCCCGGATCGTGCACCGCCCGCGGCTTCCGCCACGGCCTCAGCGCCGCCGATATCGCGGTGTCCAGACCGGCCTTGCGGACCGTCTCGACCAGCAGCACCCCGCCGGCCTGGGAGACCACCGCCCGGCCCCCACCCTCGATGCGGACACGCGGGTATGACCCGATACTCTTCTTCACCTGAGAAGTGCTTCTTTCCACGGCACGATCTGGACCCTCGACAAGTCCTATCGTTGCAGGTCAGGAGCACTTCTCGCGTTTTTGGATCACGCTTCGGACAGCCCACCTCGTGAAAGCCCGAGGCTAGCCGACGGCACCGACAACCTGAGGCGACCGTGCACCCGACCACCGGCTACACCGCCCCGTACGGGCACAAGTGCCACAGCAGCGGCGCCCCGGTACGGGATCACCCGGCGGGCAGACGCAGAAACGCGGCCAGCGCCCGCTGGAGCGCGGTGACCGCTGGAGCGCGGTGACCGCTGGAGCGCGGTGACCGCCAGGGCATGCAGGTCACCACCGCACAGCTCTTCGCGTGCCGATCAGCTCATCCGGGGCACCGCTGTCGTCCCAGTCGGCCTCATGCATCCTGCCTTGCCGAAAATCTCATCCGGGCTGGTGAGCGACCGGGGCGCGCACTGCGGCCAGTGCCTTGTTGGACAGTTTGGCCGCGGGTCGGGGGCCGGTTCCCCGCGACCACGAACGCCGGAAAGCGGCTGTACCTGGTTCGTCACGGCGGCAAGGAGTGGCTGGATGAAGATCGACACAGTCGCATCGCCGTGGAGACCCGCATGGGCCGCGAGGTCGCCGGCGTGGATGGTCTCCACTCGCACGTTGCCCTGGCCATGGAGCAGGAGATTGCCGATTCGCTGCAAAGCAGGTGGCTGCGCCGTTCGTGGTCGGCGAGGGAGGGCACTGGAAAGGCGCCATCTCCCACTGCTCTACCATTCGATCTTGAAAAGTGGTGGAAACCAGCAGGTCAAAGCCACTCAGGACACGTCGACATAGTTTCGTTCATGAAATTCATCACCACCAAGAGCTTCATGCCGTTCGTCTGGTACCGCATCGCGCTCGGCGTCGTGATCCTCGTCCTGGTGGCCACGGGCGTCCTCAGCCCGCACGCGGCGGAGTCTGCGCACTGACCCGGTGTCCGCGACCCGGCCGTCCGCGGGGGACGTGAGTGACCGAACCCATAGGTGACGGGTGGCCGTCCGGTAGCGCGCTGTCAGTGCGTGGCCCTAGGCTGTTCGGCATGTCCCCCGATTCCGTGACCCCTGGTTCCGCGCGGTCGGCCGCTGAGGTCAACGAGCGCATCCGAGCACTGTGGCTGCGCGCGGGTGGTTCCCTGTCGGCTCAGGAGCGCGCGGAGTACGAGCTTCTGGTGGTCGAGTGGGCGGCGGCGATCCGCGGCCAGGTCGTCAAGGCGGCCTGAACTCCCGCCGCCGCGTCGGCCCGCCACGCACCGGTGGCGGGCACGCGCTCAGCGCCCGCCCGCCACCCGCAGCACCGCCCCCGTCGCGTACGAGGCGTCCGGCGACATCAGCCAGGCGACGGCCGCGGCGATCTCCTCCGGCTGTCCCGGGCGGCCCAGCGGCACCGCGGCACCGGCCTGCCGGGCCCGGTCCGGGGCGCCCATGGCGGCATGCATCTCCGTGTCGATCACGCCCGGCGCGACCGCGTTGACGCGGATGCCGGCCGGACCGAGCTCCTTGGCGAGTCCCACCGTGAGGGCGTCGACGGCTGCCTTGGTCGCCGCGTAGTGGACGTACTCGCCGGGGCTGCCGAGGGTGGCCGCACCCGACGAGATGTTCACGATGGCACCTTCGCCCCGAGGCGTCATGAGCTGTGCGGCGCGGCGCGAACACAGCAGCGTCCCCGTCAGGTTGACGTCCACGACCCGGCGCAGGGTCGCGGTGCCGACATCGGTGAACCGTCCCAGCGGCCCGGTCACCGCCGCGTTGTTCACCAGCCCCGTCACCGGCCCCAGTTCCCGCTCCGCCGCGTCGAAGAGACGCTCGACGTCCGCCTCGTCGGAGGTGTCCCCCCGTACGGTGACGGCCCGGGCCCCGGCCGCACGTACTCCCTCCGCCACCCGCTCCGCCGCCGAGGCGTCCCGCACGTACCCCACCGCCACGTCGTGCCCCTCCCCCGCGAGCCGCAGGCAGACAGCGGCCCCGATCCCCCGGCCACCACCGGTCACCACAGTGACAAGCCTCTTCACATGAACCTCCGAACAACCGGCCCGTCCCGACAACCGAAGATCCACAGCCTGGCACACCCACGGCCCCGCTCCTACGTGCCGCCGGCGGGATGCACGGATTCACGCCGGGTGAATATCTGCGCGGGGCTCTTGGTTCCGGGCCCCGGATGGCCAACACTGAGCCGATGACGCAGCGTGTGGAGCTTGCGACCGTGCGGGACAGGCTGGCCGTGGACGAGATCGTCACCGAGTACGCGGTGGCGGTCGAGGACGGGGACTGGGAGGCGTACCGAGCGCTGTTCGCCCCGGGCGGGCGGGCCGACTACCGGTCGGCCGGCGGCATCGAGGGCGACGCCGGGGAGGTGGCGGCGTGGCTCGCGGAGAGCCTGCGGGTGTTCCCGGTGCGGCAGCATCTGATCGTGAACCGGCGGGTGCGCTTCGGGGTCTGGGAGCAGGACACCGGTGACACGGCCCGTGTCCAGGCCGACTACGTGAGCCCGATGGGGACGGCCGCCGACGGCGAGGGCGGGCCGGCCGCGCCGGATTTCGTGTGCGGGGGCCGGTATGCGTTCGGGATGCTGCGCACGGATGAGGGCTGGCGGTTGGACGAGCTGATCGTGTGCGAGAAGTGGCGGCGCCTTCCTGCCCGGCCCGCGGCGCCCGTGGTCGGCTGAGCCGGCGCTCCCTGTCCCGGATCCTGTCCGGGACGCACACTGGAGGCACGTACGGGTGGGGAGCGGGTAGGAGGTGCCGGTGAAGACGTTCAGCTCCTGGCTCGCCTCCCCGTGGCGGCGCTCGGCCGCCGCCACGGTCGCGGGCGCCCTGCCCGTACTGGCCTTCCCGGCGCCGTCCCTGTGGTGGTTCGCCTACGTCGCGCTGGTGCCGTGGATCGCGCTGGCGCGCACTGCTCCCACCGGCCGGCGTGCCGCGTTCGACGGATGGTGGGGCGGGTTCGGCTTCATGCTCGCGATGCACCACTGGCTGCTGCCGAACCTGCATGTGTTCACGTTCGTCCTCGCGGCCCTGCTCGGTGCGCTGTGGGCACCCTGGGGGTGGCTGGTGCGGCGACTGCTGGGCGGGGCGCCGCCGCGGGGGCGGGTCGTGGCCGCTCTGGTCGTGCTGCCGTCGGCCTGGCTGGCCGTCGAACTGGTCCGTTCCTGGGAGGCGCTGGGCGGCCCCTGGGGCGTGCTCGGCGCGAGTCAGTGGCAGGTGACGGCGGCGCTGCGGCTGGCGTCGGTCGGCGGGGTGTGGCTGCTCAGCTTCCTGGTGGTGCTCCTGAACGTCGCCGTGGCCGTGCTGCTCACGGTCCGGCGGGCGCGGGTCCCGGCCGTGACCGCTCTGGTCGCCGCGGGCGCGGTCACGGCATCCGTTTGGGCGGGCTCGCCCGTCGCGGAGGCCGACGGACGGGCGAGGATCGCGGTCGTCCAGCCGGGTGTCGTCGCCGGGCCGGACAGTGCGGACCGGCGCTTCGACCGCGAGGTACGGCTCACCCGCCGGCTCGTGGGCCAAGGCGTCGACCTGGTCGTCTGGGGCGAGAGCAGCGTCGGTTTCGACCTCGGTGCCCGGCCCGACCTGGCGCGGCGGCTCGCCGCGCTGTCCCGCACCACGGGCGCCGAGATCCTGGTCAACGTGGACGCGCGGCGCTCCGACCGGCCCGGCATCTACAAGAGTTCGGTGCTGGTCGGCCCCGACGGTCCCACCGGGGACAGATACGACAAGATGCGCCTGGTTCCGTTCGGTGAGTACATCCCGGCCCGCTCCCTGCTGGGGTGGGCGACGTCCGTGGGTGAGGCGGCGGGCGAGGACCGCAGGCGCGGTACCGGGCAGGTGGTGATGGACGCGGGGACCGGGCTGCGCATCGGTCCCATGGTGTGCTTCGAGTCCGCGTTCCCGGACATCAGCCGGAATCTGGCCGAGGACGGTGCCGATGTACTGCTCGCCCAGTCGTCGACGTCGACCTTCCAGCAGAGCTGGGCGCCCGCGCAGCACGCCTCGCTGGCCGCGCTGCGCGCCGCCGAGACCGGACGTCCGATGGTCCACGCGACGCTGACCGGTGTGTCCGCCGTCCACGGCCCGGACGGCGGACGGGCCGGGCCGTGGCTCGGTACGGACACGAGCACCACGCGGGTGTACGACGTCCCGCTCGCCCACGGCACCACGCCCTACGTCCGCTTCGGCGACTGGCCGCTGTACGCGGCGCTGCTGGTCCTGGCCGCGTGGGTGACCACCGAGACCGTACGGAGCGTACGGCTCAGGCGGCGGCCCGCTCCTGGACCTCCCGCACCACACGCTCGCACAGCTCATGGGTCGCCAGCGCGTCCCGGGCACTGAGCGTCCTGCCCTCGCCGACCGCGTCCAGGAAGGCGAGCACCGCCTGCTCGATACCGCGCTGGCGCGCCACCGGCACCCAGTCGCCGCGCCGGCGCACGGTCGGCTGGCCCTTGTGGTCGATCACCTCTGCGAGGTTGACCACCTGCCGCTTGGTGTCCTGGCCGGAGACCTCGAGGATCTCCTCGGCCGAGCCGCTGAGCCTGTTCATCACGCCGAGTGCGGTGAAGCCGTCCCCTGCGAGCTGGAGCACCACGTGGTGCAGCAGCCCGCTCCCGGTGCGGGCCCGCACGGTCACGTCGTCGACCGGGCCGGGCACCAGGAACCGCAGGGTGTCGACGACGTGGATGAAGTCGTCGAGGATCATCGTGCGCGGGTCCTCGGGCAGCCCGATCCGGTTCTTCTGCAGCAGGATCAGCTCCCGCGGGTGATCGGCGCACTGCGCATAGCCGGGGGCGAAGCGCCGGTTGAAGCCGACGGCGAGGCTCGTGCCCCGCTCCTCGGCAAGGGCGACGAGCCGTGCGGAGTCGGCGAGTTCGTAGGCGAGCGGCTTGTCGACGTACGTCGGTACGCCCGCTTCGAGCAGCCGGGTCACGATGTCCGGGTGGACCTGGGTCGGGGCGTGCACGAAGGCGGCGTCGAGGCCTTGCGCGAGCAGGGCGTCGAGATCGGCGTGCCGCTGTCCGGGCGGGAGGTGGAGGCCGTCGGCGACGCGGGCGAGCGTCGCGGGGGTGCGGGTCTGCAGGTGCAGGTCCACGCCGGGCCGGGTGGCGAGCACCGGAAGGTAGGCCTTCTGCGCGATGTCACCGAGTCCGATACAGCCGACCTTCACGGGGTGTTCTCCTCCAGCGGTTGCCTGTCAGGTGCAGGGTCAGGGGCACGGTTCCGGTCACGCACGTCGTCACCGCGGTGACCGTCACGGCTCTGGTCACTGTCGTGGCCCGCCCCGAAGAATACGGCGTCCTCCACCGGCGGACGCCAGGAGGCGACCTCGTCGAAGCTCCGCAGGAGCAGGGACGGGACGGCCTTCGAGAGCGCGGCGAGGAGTACGCGCGTCACAACGGCCACGCCGACCTGCTCCGCGAGCGCCTCGACGGCGCCACCGGCGACTGACGGCGACTGACGGCGACTGACGGCGACTGACGGCGACGCCGAACGCCGGGCCGGCCGGGTGCGCCCGGTGCCGCCCGGCATCAGTGCCGGCCCGTTTCCCTCTCCCCGCTCCGGCCGGGCCGGTCGACCGCACGTAAACCCGACGCACTCCCCTGCCCCCGTACGGGGCCGGAGATCACCCGTGCGGGGCATCCTCCGCCCGTCCACCGGTCCCCGGAGGGCCGGAGACTGCAGAGTGACGTGGGTGCATCGAAAGACGACCGCAGCAACGCTGCTGGTGACCGCGGCGGTCTCCGCCCTCACGGGCTGTGTGACGGTTCAGCGTCCCTCCGAGCCCGGCCAGCCCGCGGGCGCGGCCCGGTTGTCGGAGCCGCGCCCGGACGGCCGGACGCGGGAGGTGGTGCAGGCACCGGCACGCGAGGCCCTGGAGATGATCGCCCCGTCCCGGCCCACCGGACCGCCCGCTTCCGCCTCGCGCCGTGCCGCTCCCACGGCACCCGCACCGGAACGGACCGCGCCGTCCGACGGCCAGAACCCGCGACCGGGTGCCAACGGCCCGGCCGTCGGCACAACCGCACCACCGGCACCCGCCGCGGAGGTCTCCGAGGCCGCGGGGGCCATCCGCGACGACCTCGGCGGGCAGGCGGACGTCTGCGCCCTGGGCAAGGAGTACGGCCGCTGGCCCGCGGACAGTCCTCAGGCGGCCATCTGTGAGAAGACGTACGGGCGTTGACCGCCGCAGCGATCTACGGACGCTGCCGCGGCGGCCCCCACCCCCCGGCCGTCCCGCCCTCCTCGTCCAACCGGATCTCCATGCGCCGGATCGCGGCCCGGACCCTGTCGCCGTAGGAGTCGTCGGCAAGGGCACGGGCGGCTCCGCGGGCCCGGTGGAGGTGGGCTCGGGCGGCGTCGGGGCGGGCGAGCCGGGCGTAGTCGGCGGCGAGGTTGAGGTGCAGGGAGGGATAGAGGGCGCGCACCGCGGGCATGCCCTCGTACCCTGCGGGGCGTTCGGCGGCCGCTTCGCCCTCGGCCTCGTTCGCCGCCGCCAACGCCCTCAGGTCCCACGCGAGTTCGTCCTCGGGGTCGTCCTGGGTGTCGGCCAGGTAATGGGCCAGCGTGCAGCGGTGCAGGGCGTCGCCGTGGGCGCCGATCTCCGCCCACAGCCCGAGGAGACGATGCCGCGCCTCCTCGCGGTCCCCCGCGTGGTGCAGCATCACGACCTGCCCGATCCGCGTCAGCACGGAATCCGGCGCCACCTGCTCCTGTCGGTCCGCCACCACGCCCTCCGCACCGCTCGCCGGATCGTCCCCGCCGACGCTACGGCAGGCGGGGACGATCCGGGTCGAACCGCCTCGCGACGCACCGGACCGCCCCCGCCGGCGGGAACCGGCCCCGACCCGACGGACAGGGTCAGCCCAGGTCCGGGATGGTCCAGTCGATCGGCTCATGGCCCTGCGCGGCCACCGCCTCGTTGATCTGCGTGAACGGACGGGAGCCGAAGAACTTCTTCGCCGACAGCGGTGACGGGTGGGCTCCCTTGACCACCACATGCCGGCTCCCGTCGATCAGCGGCAGCTTCTTCTGCGCGTAGTTCCCCCACAGTACGAACACCGCCGGGTCGGGCCGGTCGGCCACGGCGCGGATCACCGCGTCGGTGAACCTCTCCCAGCCCCGTCCCTTGTGCGAGTTGGCCTCGCCGCCGCGCACCGTGAGCACCGCGTTGAGCAGCAGTACGCCCTGTTCGGCCCACGGCATCAGATAGCCGTTGTCCGGGGTCGGTGTGCCCAGCTCGGCGTGCATCTCCTTGTAGATGTTCCGCAGCGACGGCGGGATCCGCACTCCGGGCCGCACCGAGAAGCACAGGCCGTGTCCCTGCCCCTCGCCGTGGTAGGGGTCCTGACCGAGGATCAGGACCTTCACCTTGTCGTACGGCGTCGCGTCCAGCGCCGCGAAGACCTCCTCGCGGGGCGGATGGACGGGACCCTTCGCCCGCTCCTCCTCGACGAACTCCGTCAGCTCCTTGAAGTAGGGCTGCTGCAGTTCGTCGCCCAGAACCCCGCGCCAGGACTTGGGCAGCATGGCGATGTCGGTCACGTCAACGTCCTCACGATTGCGGTCACTTCCCGGCCTCAGAACCTACAGGCGACCGCTGACAACCGCCCCTCGGACCGGCTACCAGCTGGTCTTGCGGGAGAGCTGCCACAACATCATGATCGTCGACGGGTCCAGCGCCCGCTCCGCGCCCGAGATGTCCCGGCTCGTCGCGACGTACTGCCGGCCCTGCCACAGCGGCAGCAGCCGCGCGTCGTCCACGAGGATCTGCTGGGCCTCCTCGAAGTCCTTCACGACGTTGCCGCGATCGCTCTCCCGGCGGGACCGGGGCAGCAGGACATTGTTGATCTCGTTCGCCTCGTACGGCGTGCCGAGCGCGTTCCGCTCGCCGATGAACGGGGCGATGAAGTTGTCGGCATCCGGGAAGTCGGGGGACCAGCCGCGCCCGAACACCGGGTACTCGCCCTTCTGGTAGCCCTCGACGTACGTCTTCCAGGGGCGGCTCTCGAGAGTGATCTCGAACAGCCCGGAGGCCTCCAGCTGGCGCTCCAGCTCCTTGAACTCCAGCTTGGTCTCGGAGCCGTAGCGGTCCGTGGTGTACCAGAGGGTGAGCGGCACCGGCTCGGTGATGCCCGCCTCGGTGAGGATCCTCCGGGCCTTGTCGACGCTGGGGTCGCCGTAGTCGTCGAAGAAGCCGGTGGTGTGGCCGGTCAGTCCCTTGGGGACCATCGAGTACAGCGGGTCGACGGTGTCCCGGTAGATCTTGTGCGCGATCGCTCCCCGGTCGACGACCTGGGCGATGGCCTGGCGCACCGGCTTCTTGCCGGCCCACGGGTCCTTCGGGTTGAACACCAGGTAGTTGATGCTGGTGCCGACGCCCTCCACCAGCTTGATCTCCTCCTCCTTGGAGGCCTCGCCCTGGAATTTGATGACGTCGTCCGCGGCGAGACCCCGGTAGGTGAGGTCGACCCGGTCCTCCCGCAGCGACTCGACCATCTCGGCGGAGTCCTGGAAGTAGCGGACCGTCACGGCGTTGTTCCGCCGTTCGGCGTAGCCCTTGTACCGCTCGTTGCGGACGAGCCGGGCCTCGTTGCCCTCCTCGTACGACTCGAGGACGTACGGCCCGGAGCCGACGATGCCGGACTCCTCACGCAGGGCCTTGGCCGGGTAGGCCTTCGGGGAGACGATCGACAGGGCCGGGGTGGCGAGCACGAACGGGAACGTCGCGTCGGGCTTGTTGAGGTGGAAGACCACTTCGCGGCCGTTCGGCGCCTGCACCCGTTCGAGGCTGCCCAGCAGACCGGCCGGACCGCCGTTCACGTTGATCCCGCGGATCCGGTCGACGGAGTGCTTGACCGCCTTGGCGTCGAGCGTGCTGCCGTCGGAGAACGTCAGCCCCTCGCGCAGTTCGCAGCGGAACACCTGGTGGGAGCTGTCGGAGAACTCACAGCCCGCGGCGGCGTCCGGCTGGGGCGTGCTCGCGCCGACCGGGTAGCTCAGCAGCGTCTGGTAGATGTTGCGGAACAGCTCCCAGGAACTGTCCCAGGAGGCCGCGGGGTCGAGTGTGCTCGGCGGGCTGGTCGTCCCCACGACGATCGGCACGTCGTCGTCCGGAGTGTCGGACGTCAGCACACCGCACCCGGTGGACAAGGACGACATCGACGCGATGGACGCGATGGACGCCACCCCTCGCAGGCATCGGTTCCGCTTGAACACGCGCACGCTCCTCGATCTGCCGTCCCAAGAGTCGGCAGACGATACCGCGCTGTTTCCGCCCCGGCCCCCCCTTCGTACGCCCGTTGAGATCAACTCGTTGTAGATCATGTGGTTACTCTGCGTTGACTACGTTGTCATCGGTCCACCCGTCTTTGAAAACGCCGGAACGGGCGCCGTTTCGTCAACGGACGCCCGTACCGGAACAATCGTGGCCCGCGCCACATCGGCTCAGCCCACGCCGGCTCAGCCCACGCCGGCGTTCAGGAGGATGCCGCCGTCGACCACCAGGGTCTGGCCGGTGACCCAGTCCGACTGGTCCGAGGTGAGGAACGCGGCGGCGCCGCCGATGTCGGCCGGCACACCGAGCCGGCCCAGCGGGTAGGACGCGGCGACCTCCTCCTCCCGGCCCTCGTACAGCGCCTGCGCGAACTTGGTCTTCACCACCGCCGGGGCAATCGCGTTGACCCGCACCCGCGGCGCGAACTCGTGCGCCAGCTGCCCCGTCAGGTTGATCAGCGCCGCCTTGCTGACGCCGTACGCGGCGATGAAGGGCGAGGGCGCGACGCCCGCGAGGGAGGCGATGTTGACGATCGCCCCGCCGTTGTCCTTCTGCCAGGCGTGCCAGGTGCGTTGGGCGAAACCGAGCGCCGAGATCACGTTGGTCTCGAACACCTTGCGCGCCACGGCCAGGTCGAGGTCGGCGATCGGCCCGAACACCGGGTTGGTCCCGGCGTTGTTGACGAGGAAGTCGACCCGGCCGAAGGCCTCCATCGTGCGCTCGACGGCGACGGCCTGGTGGGCCTCGTCGTGTGCCTTGCCCGCCACGCCGATGACCCGGTCGGCGCCGAGCTTCTCGACGGCTTCCTCGAGGGCGTCCTCGCCCCGGCCGGTGATGCAGACGCGGTCACCGCGCGCCACCAGCGCCTCGGCGACGCCGAGCCCGATGCCGCGGCTGGCACCGGTGACCAGGGCGACCTTGCCCGAGAGTTCCACTGAAGTCATGTCCGTATTCCCTAGTCGTGCCTAGTCGTGCCTGGTCGTCCCTGGTGGTTCCTGCTCGTCGCAGTCGACCGACCGTTGCCCCGGGTCGCCCACGAGCGGTCCCCTGACCGCCCCGGGCCGCGGCGTTCCTCAGTCGAGCGGTCCGCCCGCCACGTACAGCACCTGGCCGGAGACGAATCCGGCGGCCTCACCGGTGAAGAAGGCGATGGCGTTGGCGATGTCCTCCGGCTCGCCGACCCGGGCCACCGGGATCTGGGTGGCGGCGGCGGCCTTGAAGTCGTCGAAACCCATGCCCACGCGGTCGGCGGTGGCCTTGGTCATCTCGGTGGCGATGAATCCGGGGGCGACGGAGTTGGCGGTCACGCCGAACTTGCCGAGCTCCTTGGCGAGGGTCTTGGTGAAGCCCTGCAGGCCCGCCTTGGCTGCGGAGTAGTTGACCTGGCCGCGGTTGCCGAGCGCGGAGGAGGAGGAGAGGTTGACGATGCGGCCGAAGCCGGCGTCCACCATGTGCTTCTGGCAGGCCTTCGACATCAGGAAGGCACCGCGCAGGTGCACGTTCATGACCGTGTCCCAGTCGGAGGCGCTCATCTTGAACAGCAGGTTGTCGCGCAGCACGCCCGCGTTGTTGACCAGGATGGTCGGCGCGCCGAGTTCCTCGGCGATCCTGGCGACGGCGGCCTCGACCTGCGTCTCGTCGGAGACGTCGCAGCCGACCGCGAGGGCCCTGCCACCGGCGGTGGTGATCTTCTCGACGGTGTCCTTGCAGGCTCCCTCCTCGAGGTCGATCACGGCGACCGCGCGACCCTCGGCGGCCAGTCGTACGGCGGTGGCGGCGCCGATACCGCGCGCGGCACCGGTGACGACGGCGACCCGCTGCTGCTCAGTGGTGGACATCGCTGCTTCTCCTCGACCTCGGACCTTCGGATGCGGCTCCTGCGACCCGCCCGGATGGGTGAGCGACCGCTTAGTACCTTCAGCAGAGGTGACGCTAGAAGCCCTGGCACCCGGTGTCAACGGCCCACCCTGCCGTGTGATCCGTTCCCCGGCCCGCAGGGCCCCGGGCACACCGCGTCCGCCCGGTGCCGCCCCATGCCCGGGCCCCTTGATTACCACCCGATCGGCCCATGGTTGCGCGCCCCGGCGCGGGGGCGCGCCTAGCGTCGAAGCACGAGCCACTTGTGGCCGGAAAGGAGGCGCGCCATGCGCCGACGCACCGGTGCCCTCGGCATACTCGTCGCGCTCGCCGCGACACTGCCGGTGGCCCACACCGCTCACGCCCAGGACCTGGACTGCGCGGACTTCACCTACCAGGAGGAAGCGCAAGCCCTGTTCAACCTCGACCGGAGCGACCCCAACCGGCTCGACGAGGACCAGGGCCCCGACGACAACATCGCCTGCGAGGCCCTGCCCCGCCGCGGCGACACCCTCACCTCCTCCACCAGCGCTCCCCGGGCGACGGCCACCGCCGCCGCGTCCGCGACTCCCACCGCACCCGCCACGGTCGCGCCGACGCGCGGCGTGGAGGGCGGGCTGGGCGGCTCGTCGGCCGGCGGACCGAGCGAGTGGGACACCGGAGTCGGTCTGGCCTTCGCGGCCGGCGCCCTCGCCACGACCGGGTACCTGGTGAAGCGCCGCCGCACCTGACGCGCGGACCGGCGCGCGTACGTCCGTACGCCGCGCCCCTCCCCGTTCCCGTGCCCCTGTGAGCGGCGGGCCGTCGCAGCCTTCCCCCTGCGGCGGCCCGCCGCGGTGGTTCGCCGTGCCGACCGGTGCCTGGCGCCGCCCCTCCGGGTCACCTCACCAGCAGGTCGAGCAGCCGCCGCACCTCGGCCGCCGGGTCAGCGGTGAGCCCGGTGTGCACGGGACCGGGCTGGACGATGGTGGAGCGCGGGGCGATCAGCCAGCGGAATCGCCGCCCGGCATCGTCGCCCGCGGCCTGACCCGCCTCGTTCCCGCCCGCACACACGCCCTCGACGGCACGCAGCGCGGCCCGGACGCCGGCCAGGTCCACGTGCGGGTCGAGGGCCAGCAGCCGGGACGCGTCGAGGTGGGTGCCGGCCCCGACGAACGCCTCGTGACGGCAGTACACGATCACCCCGGCGTTGACGCACTCGCCCCGTTCGACCCGCGGCACGACCCGCAGCAGCGCGTACTCGAAGACGTGCAGGTCGCTCCGGTCACTGTGGTCCCTCACTGGTTCGCCTTCTCCCCGAGGCCGTGGACCCGCTCGTGGACGGTGGCCGCACGGGCGAGCAGGGCGCGCGCGTAGGCCTGCCGGAGCTCGTCCGGCGTGTCGAATCCGGGTTCGCCGGCCAGCCATACGTCGGGGATCTCCGCGGTGACCTCGGCGAGCAGGTCCGCGGTGACGCGCGGTGCGAGTTCCGCCGCCGCGGCGGCGACGTCCGGCCCGAAGGACTTCAGGACGTGGCCGGAGGCGTCGTAGGGGCGGGCGACGGAGCGCTCCGCGCCGGGCCAGTTGTGGTGCCAGATCATGGCCGCGCCGTGGTCGATGAGCCAGAGTTCACCACGTCGGCGCAGCAGGTTGGGGTTGCGCCAGGAACGGTCGACGTTGTTCACCAGCGCGTCGAACCAGACGACCCGACCGGCCTCCTCGGGGCCGACCTCGAAGGCGAGCGGGTCGAAGCCGAGCGCCCCGGAGAGGAAGTCCATGCCCAGATTGGTGCCCCCGCTGGACTTGAGGAGCCCCTGCACCTGTTCGTCGGGCTCGCCCAGCCCCAGGACCGGGTCGAGTTCCACCGTGACCAGACGCGGCACCCGGAACCCCAGCCGCCGGGCGAGTTCCCCGCAGACGACCTCGGCGACCAGCGTCTTGCGCCCCTGCCCCGCGCCGGTGAACTTCAGAACGTAGGTGCCGAGGTCGTCGCCCTCGATCAGTCCCGGCAGCGAACCGCCCTCCCGCAGGGGCGCGATGTAGCGGATCGCGGTGACCTCGGTCAGCATTTCCCCAGGCTACGCGATCCCTTGGCCTGGTCGTCCACGCCTCTTCACGACCCCCGTGCTCCGGGGAGTCGGCTGCGGTCGCCCCCGGGGGAGAATCCGGGGAGTTCCGGCCGGCGCACTGGCCCCCTGCTCCCGAGCAGTCCGCCGGCCGAGGCGGGCCCCTCGTCCCGGCTCCCGGCCCCGGCCCCGGCGCGAAGTGAGCGCAGGAAGCAGTGCGGTTGCGGGCAGGGGCCGGGAGCCGGGACGAGGGGCCGGCCACTGTCCGAAGCGCTGCCTCTCGAACCGCCGGGATCAGAACGGCATGCGTCCCCTGGCCCGGCGGCCGGCTGAGCCGCTGCGGCCCAGAGCGCGGGAGCTGGAGCGGAAGGGCTTGCTGAACAGCCGTCCCAGCGGCCCGGGAGCCTTGGAGCCGGCTCGGGAGCCGACGCCCATGGTGCGCTGCGCACCGTTCTGTGGATGCCGCGACAGGCGGGGCACCAGGAAGGCGAGTACCGCCAGTACGACGCAGAGGGCGATGATGCCTGCGATAACCATGTCGTGTCTCCTGAGTCGGGACTTCGGGACTGTGGGCGGCCGTCACCCGTGTAGTCCCTCATGCCCCCTGCAAGGCCTCACACGCCCGGCGATTTCCTCGACTCCGCACCGCCCTGTTCACGGAATGAGTGACGGCAGGCCGGCGACGGCGTCGTACGCTCACCTCACGTCGGCTGCCTGCCGGGCAGCGGGCGCGTACTCCGACAGGGAAACGACAGCTGTGGCTTACGTCTGCCAGACCGTGTACGGGGCAAGCTCGGCAGTGCCTGAACAGCGAGGGCACGCCGACCGTACCTCTCCCCGGATCACGCAACCCCCCGGAAGGGACATCACCGCATGAGCAGCGCATCGCATCAGCTCGCATCGGGACCGGCCCGCCGAACCGTCGTGGCGGCGGCCGGAGCGGCGGGCCTCGCCGTCGCGCTGACCGCCTGCGGAGGCTCCGACGAGTCCGCCGGCTCGTCGGACTCCGCAGCCCCCGGCGACTCTCCGGACACCGGTAAGGCGACCGGCGACGGTTCGGGCGAGGCGGGCAACGAGGGCGCCGGTGCCGCGCTCGCCTCGGTCACCGACATCCCCGAGGGCGGCGGAAAGGTCTTCGCCGACAGCAAAGTGGTGGTCACCCAGCCGACGGCGGGCGAGTTCAAGGCGTTCTCCGCAACCTGCACCCACCAGGGGTGCGCGGTGAAGAGCGTCGCCGACGGGGTCATCAACTGCCCCTGCCACAACAGCAACTTCTCGATCGCCGACGGCAGTGTGCAGAGCGGCCCGGCGACCAAGCCGCTGCCCGCCATGGAGATCACCGTCAGCGGGGACTCGATCACGCTCGCGTGAGCCGACGGCGCCGGACCGTACGGCGCCGACGGCCCCTGCGGACCGGCGCCCCGGCCGTGGCCGCGAGGGTCGCGACCACGGCCGGGGCGTGACGGACCGGCGCGGGGCACGGTCACGTCGGCAAGGGCGCAGTTCGACCGCCGTACGGGCAGCCGCTCGGCCGTGCGGTTCCCCCGGGCGGCGGTGACCGGGAGGGGAGGTCGGTCGCCCTTGCGTGCGGAAGGAGGACGACTCGTCCTTTTCTGACGTGATGTCAGAGGATCTCTCTGACACGACGTGAGAGAAGAGGGGCCGCATGACCGCCACGCAGCGCCGGGGCCGGAAGATCATGATGACGCCGGGCGAACTGGACGACTTCCTCACCGCTCAGCGCACCTGCCGGGTGGCCACGGTGTCGGCCGACGGCGCACCGCATGTCAGCACGCTCTGGTTCGCCTGGGACGGCACCTCGCTGTGGCTGTACTCCGTGGTCCGCTCCAAGCGCTGGGCGGACCTGCGCCGAAACCGGCGGGTGGCGATCGTCGTGGACACCGGCGAGGAGTACGACGAGTTGCGCGGTGCCGAGCTGTCCGGGCAGGTGGAGTTCGTGGGCGAGATACCCCGCACCGGCGAGCTCTGTGCCGAACTCGACGTTCCCGAGACGCTGTTCGCGCGCAAGAACTTCGACCTCGACGAGATTCCGCACGACGGCCGGCACGCCTGGATACGGCTCACCCCGGAGAAGACCGTGTCCTGGGACTTCCGGAAACTGGGCGCGCGGTAGCGGGCGGGGCAGGGGCGCCCGGCCCTCACGCCTGCCCTAGGCAAACGTCCTGGACTCCTCCGCCCGAGGTCCGATCGCCGCGCCGACGGCCTCGCTCAAGGGCCCGATGTCGTCCGCGGCGAGCGTCGACACGGTGACGCGGATGCCGGGCGGGGCGCTCATCCGGAAACGGGCACCGGGTGCCACCGCCCAGCCCGCGTGCAGCAGCCGCGCGACGGCGCCGGTCTCGTCCGGCACGGGCACCCACACGTTCATGCCGCTGCGTCCGTGCGCCGTGATCCCCTGCCGGGCCAGCGCCCCGATCAGGGCGTTCCGGCGCCGCCCGTACCGCGCCGCCACCGCCGCCGGGTCCACCGTGCCGCCGGTCCAGAGCCGGAGCACCGCGCGCTGGACCGTGCGGCTGACCCAGCCCGGCCCGAGCCGCTGCCGTCCGCGTACCCGGTCGATGGTGACCGGGTCCCCGGTGAGCACGGCGAGCCGCAGGTCGGGGCCGTACGCCTTGGCCGCCGAGCGGACGAAGGCCCAGCTGCGGGTGGCACCGGCGAGTGGGTACAGGGGCAGGTCGACGATGTGATGCCCGTGGTCGTCCTCGATCAGCAGCGTCTCCGGGTGGTCCGCGAGCACCGCCCGCAGGGCCCGCGCACGTGCCGCGCTCAGCGCGGCACCGGTCGGGTTCTGCGCCCGGTCCGTGACGATCAGCGCGCGTGCCCCGCCTGTCAGGGCCTGCTGCACGGCGCCGGGGAGCGGCCCCTCGTCGTCGACACCGACCGGGACGGTCCGCAGGCCGAGCGCCGGAACGAGGTCGAGCACACTGCCCCATCCGGGATCCTCCACCGCCACCGCGTCGCCCTGCCGGAGGTGGGCCGCGAGCACCCGCTCCATGGCGTCGAGGGCGCCTGAGGTCACGGTGACCGGGCCGTCGGGGACGTCGTCGGCGTCCAGTCCGGCGCGGGCGAACCGGACCAGCCCGGGCTCCACGGGTGCGTGCCCGTAGAGCACCGGTTCCCGGTCGCCCTGCTCGGCCGCGGCGGCGAAGGCCTCGGCCAGCGGGGGCAGCAGCGCGGGGTCGGGGTTGCCGTCGGAGAGGTCCCGTACGCCCTGCGGGACCTCCACCCGGACGGCGTCGCGCGCCGTGGTGGCCGGTTTGGGCCGCACCCGGCTCCCCCGACGGCCTGCGGTCTCGATCACCCCGCGCTCGCGCAGGGTCCGGTACGCGGACGCGACGGTGTTGGGGTTCACCCCGAGCCGTTCCGCCAGCTCCCGCATCGGCGGAAGCAGTTCCCCCGGCCGAAGCACCCCTTCGCCCACCGCGCGCTCGATGCTCGCAGAAATCTCCGCAGCGCGCCGACCCGTGATCCGATACTCTCCTAGCACAAAGCCAAGTATGCACTAGTGCAATGGAGGACGCCATGCCGGGAATCCGGCCGCCGCAGCAGCAGCCCGCCGACACCGCCGCCCGCACCGACAGCTACCGGTCCGGCGAGCGCACGGTTCCCACCCGCTCGCCGGACCGCGCCGCGTACGACAGGGACCTGGTGCACGCGATACTCGACGAGGGCTACGTCTGCCACCTCGGTTTCGTCCGCGACGACGCGCCGGTGGTGCTGCCCACGCTGTACGCCCGGGTCGGCGAGCGTCTCTACGTGCACGGTTCGACGGGCTCGCGCCCGCTGCGCGCGGCAAGTCTGGCCGACCCGGGGCTCCCGGTCTGCCTGACCGTCACCCACGTGGACGGACTGGTGCTGGCCCGCTCGGCGTTCCACCACTCGATCAACTACCGCTCGGTGGTGGTGCACGGTCTCGCGTACGACGTGACCGACACCGAGGAGAAGCGGCAGGCGCTGGACGCCCTCGTCGACCACGTCGTCCCCGGCCGCGCCGCCGACTCCCGTCCGGCGAACAGGAAGGAACTGGCCGCCACGGCGGTGATCCGCCTCGATCTGACCGAGGTCTCCGCCAAACTCCGCACCGGCGGCGTGAACGACGAGCCCGAGGACCTCGCCCTCCCTCACTGGGCCGGCGTCGTCCCCCTGGTCCGCTCCTACGGCACCCCGCTCGCCGACCCCGCCCTGCCGGCCGGCACGCAGCCGCCGAAGTACCTGGCGACCCTGTGACGCCTCGGCGCGCGCCGAGGGCGGGGCGTGGGCCCCGCCCTCGGGCGGGGCCCACGCCAGAGGGTCGTCCGAAGGATTTCTCCCGAAGGCATCTCTCCTGAGATCCTGCGCCGTCACGCCGGCGCCGCGCCCCCCTCCGCCCTGCAGGTCCGCGCGCCCCGCGCCTCGTCGATCGCGAGCCCCGCGACCGAGCCGAGCATCAGCAGGGTGCCGGCCAGCATGGCCGGGGTGAGCCGCTCGCCGAGCAGGGCGACGGCGAGCACCGCCGCGCTCACCGGTTCGATAAGCATGATCACGGACACGGTGGCCGACCGTACGACTGCCGCGCCCGCGAAGTACAGGCCGTAGGCGAGGGCCGTCGGGACCGCTGCGACGTACACCAGGAGGCACAGCAGCAGACCGGGATCGCCGGTGTACGGCACCAGCCCTTCGACCGCGGCGAACGGCAGCAGCAGCACGCTGGTGACGGCGAACGCCCCGACGGTCGTGCGGGAGGCGTCCAGCCCGCCGTTCCGCCCCCACCGCCGGGTGAGCAGGGTCATCGTCGAGTAGCCGCCCGCGGACAGGAGCGCGAGCAGGATGCCCCACGGGTCCGCAGTCGCCTCCCCGCTGCCGAGGACGAGCACGGCGAGCCCGGCGAGCGCCCCCACGACGGCGGCGGCCCCGCCCGAGCCGCTCCCCCAGGAGCAGCCGTGCGCCGAGTGCGATCAGCACGGGTCCGGCGCCGAGGGTGACGACGGTGGCCACGGCGAGCCCCGTGGCGGCGACGGCGGCGAAGTAGGCCGTCTGGAACACGGCGAGCCCCACCCCGGTGGCCATGGCCCGCCGCGCCCGGGGGCCCGGCGCCCCGGTCACGACGGTGCGGGCTCGCGGGACCAGCATCCTGGCACCGAGCAGCAGCGCCAGGCCGGTCGCGCAGCGCCAGAAGGAGAGGGCGACCGGTCCCATGTCACTGGTCCGGTAGACCAGTGACGCAGCGGCGCCCGCGGTGCCCCAGGCGGCACCGGCGACGATCAGACAGAGCAGGCCTCGCCCGACGGGCAGGCCGGTGACGGTGTTCGACACGTGTTCTCTCCGCGGTTGCACACAGGTACGCGCGCGTACGCACCGCTCACGGAGGTGCCTGCGCTGCGCGAAAGGCCGGAAGGGGGCCCCGGATCAGGCCCGGACGGAACCGGTCCCGCGGGGCCCGCGGGCTGCGTCTGCGGGCAGCACCACGACGCCCGGCGACAGCGCGCCGGGCGTGGGGAGCTCGGGGCCCGCCTCAGACGGCGGGCGGCGGAAGAACACGTGCGCGCGCATGCATGATCAGCACCCTAGAGCGGCGTTCCCGGCGCGGACAACTCCTTTTCGGCTCCCCCGCTCGCCACCGGACGGCCGGGGCTTGTGGCCGGTGCCGAGGACTGGGCGACGAACGCACCCGCCAGGACCACCACGCCGCCGATGATCTGTGGCGCCGACAGGTGCTCGCCGAGCAGGACCCAGGCCAGCACGGTGGCGACGACGGCTTCGAGGCAGGCCACCACCCCGGCGACCTGCGGCGAGAGCCGGCGCACGGAGAGCACGCCGGTACCGTACGCGGCGACCGTGGCGACGAGGACGATCCAGGCGAGCAGCGCGAAGGCCGCGACCGGGGTGCCGTCCATGTGCGCACTGCCCGCGAGCACCGACCAGTCCATGGACCACGGACGGGCGACAACGGTGAGGACGGCGGCGCCGGCGAGCAGACCGTAGGCGGTCACACCGAGCGGGTCCGGCGCCCGGTCGCCGCGGTCGCCGCCCTGGTCGGAGAGGATGAAGTAGCCGACCTGGCAGCAGGCGGCGCCGAGCGCGAGCAGCAGTCCGACGAGGTCGAAGCCGAGGCCCGACCACACCTCCACGACACAGGCCAGTCCGCCCACCGCCAGCACCACACCGACCGCCGCCGCCCGGGTCACCGGCCGCCGCTGCACGAACCGCACCCAGCCGAGGACGAGCGCGGGCGCCAGATACTCGACGAGCAGTGCCACGCCGACGGGGATACGGGAAATGGCGGCGAAGTAGAAGGCCTGGACCCCGGCGACGGCGAACAGCCCGAACCCGGCGAGCAGCGCCGGATGGCTGCGCAGAAGTCCCCGGTGGCGCACGGCCACCGGCAGCATGACCAGGGCCGCGCCCGCCGCCCTCAGCCACACGACGTGCAGCGGGTCCAGGCCCGCCTCGATCAGCGGCTTGGCGGCGACTCCTGATCCGCCGAAGGCCACCGCGGACAGGAGCGCGAGGCCGAGCCCGACGCCCTTCCCACGGGCGGCCCGGGCGTTCCGGGTGCTGGCAGAGGTAGGCACCGGCACATGATGCCAGGTGCCGACAGGAGCGTCGCCCCTCATGACACCTGTCTCACGAGCTGGACGTGCGCCCCGGGGGCCGGGTGGGGGGGTGGGGGAGGAAATCCACTGACGGGCGGGAGCCGACCGGCCCTCACCGCATTCTCAGCCCTTCCACCTCTCGGTGAGCAGGGGGTCACCGGCCCGTGCCGCATCGAGACGGGCGAGGACGTCGCGGTGGCCGATTCCGGCGTGCTCGAGCACCTCCACCGCCCGTGCCTGCGGGTCCGCGATGATCGCCGCGAGCAGGTCCACACCGCGCGCGGGCCCGCCATGACGTGCGGCGCGTTCACGGGCGCACTCCAGGCCGGCCGCCGCCAGCGGCGAGAACCCGGTGGTCCGCACCACCACCGGAACGGAGCCGGAGTCCTCGACGGCGCTCTGCCAGCGCAGGCCGTAGGCGATGCTGCGCTGGACCAGGTAGCCGAGCAGCCGGGCGATGCGCCGGTCCTCGCCGAGGACCGCGCACACCTCGGGGTCGGACTCCAGCAGCGAGTGCAGCAGATGGGCGGTGTCGATCTGCCGGTCCTCGTCCCTGACCGCTCTGCGGCAGGCACCGCTGACCACCGCCGCCAGCTCCACGCCGAGTCCGGCACCGTGTTCCGCGCGGTGGCTGCCCCGCTCCTGGACCTGGTAGGCCGACGGCCTGGGGGTAGGGTGTTGCACGCCTCCCACCCCATCAGCCCCGCGGGTCCGGGGCATCCCCGGTGGGGAGCATCTTCCCGTCCCGCAGGAAGTGGACACCCGGGGCCGCGATCTCCTCCCTGGGAAGGAGAATCAGCCCCGATTCCCCTCGGGCCCGCCACGCCACCGCGACCCGAGCCGAAGAGACGGCCGCCCGGCCGAAGCCGGCGCGAAGGCGCGCAGACACGCAGACACACAGACACGACGGTGCCCCGTGGATCACTCCACGGGGCACCGCGCTCACACCGGCCGACCACCCGGCACCTCGGGTGCCTGCCTCGGCTCCCAGCCCTCAGTCGTCATCGGCGAGGATGAGATACAGCTTCTTGCGGGCTTCGTTGACGACGGCGAGCGCCTTCTCGCGCTGCTCCTTGGTGCCGGTCTTCCAGACCTGCCCGAACGCCTCCATCAGGCCGAACCCGGCCTGCCGGATCTCGCTCAGCGCCTCCCAGTCGACCCCGCGGGAGGCCTCCTCCCAGGGCGCCTCGGGACCTTCCTCGGCCGCCGCACGACCGGTGCCGGTGAGCGCGAACAGCTTCTTGCCACCCTCGGACTCACTGACGATCAGCCCCTCGTCCTCCAGCAGCTGGAGGGTGGGGTACACCGAGCCGGGGCTGGGCTTCCACGCCCCGCCGCTGCGCTCGGCGATCTCCTGGATCATCTCGTAGCCGTGCATCGGCCGGTCCTTCAGCAGCGCCAGGATCGATGCCCGTACGTCACCGCGCCGCGCCCTTCCCCTGGGCCCGCCGCGCCCTCGTCCGCCCCAGGGACCGTGCCCGAAGCCCGGACCGGAGCCGGGCCCCCCGGGGCCACCCGACCCACCGGGACCGAAGGGCCCGAAAGCGGCCCGCAGCCTGTCGAAGTCACCCCGGCCGCCCCTCGGACCGCCATGGCCATGCCCGCGCTCGAAACCATGGGTACGCACCGCAACCACTCTCCATTCCATCGTTGACCTGTCGCGATAACTCAACGATATATCGGAGACGAGGGCAGGGCGACCCCTGCCGTGAGGACGGCTACGGAATCCGGGCCGGCGTCCTGGGATTGGCCTTGGTCTGCGGCTTCCCCGACGCCCTGCCGCCGGGGGATGCGCATGCGAATCGTCGACGCCTTCACCGACCGGCCCTTCACCGGAAACCCGGCCGGAGTCCTGCTCCTGGACACGGACGCCTTCCCGGACGACGGCTGGCTCCGGAGTGTCGCCCTGGAGGTCAATCACGCCGAGACCGCCTTCGCGCACCCGCTGCCCGAGGGCGGGGAGGCCCACTGGGCGCTGCGCTGGTTCACCCCCGCGGCCGAGGTGGCGATGTGCGGCCACGCAACCCTCGCCACCACCCACGTCCTGCACACCACCGGTGCGCACAAGGGCCCCGTCCGGTTCTCCACCCGCAGTGGCGTTCTCGTCGCGGCGCCGGCCGAGGACGGCTCCGTGACCATGGACTTCCCCACGGCCCCGCTCACCCCGCTCGACCTGCCCGAAGGGTTCTCCGAGGCGCTGGGAACCGAGCCGCTCACGGTCTTCGACACCGGTCCGCTCGTCGGCGACCTGCTGGTCGAGGTCGCCGACGAGCGGACGGTCCACGCCCTGCGGCCCGACCTCAGGACCCTCGGCGCCCGCTCCGCGCGCGGCGTCATCGCCACCGCCCGCGCGGAGAACCCGTCCCTGGGCCACGACTTCGTCTCCCGGTGCTTCTTCCCGAACGTCGGTATCGACGAGGATCCCGTCACCGGCAGCGCTCACACCGCGCTGGCCCCCTACTGGTCCGAGCGTCTGGGACGCACCGCTCTCACCGGTCTGCAGGCCTCACCCCGCCCGGGCCGCGTCCGCACGGAACTGCGCGGCGAGCGCACCGCGCTGGGCGGACGGGCGGTGACCGTCATCGAGGGCGAGTTGCTGAGCGCCGCCCTGCCGGACGGCAGGATGGCGGGCGGCGGACCGTCGGACTGAACCGGGCCCGGTACGACGACGGGGGCGTACGGCACCACCGCACGCCCTCTTCCCGAACCGCTCACGCCGTAGGCAGCCAGTCCACCTTGCCCGCGAGCAGCGCGTACCCCACGAACGCCCCGATGTCGAGCAGCGTGTGCGCGACCACCAGGGACCCCACCCGGCCCCAGCGGCGGTAGAGGTGGACGAACACCACGCCCATCACCATGTTGCCGATGAACCCACCGATGCCCTGGTAGAGGTGGTACGAGCCGCGCAGTACCGAACTGGTCGCCATCGCGGCGCCCGGTGACCAGCCCAGTTGCTCGAGCCGACGCAGCAGATAGGCGAGGACGATGACCTCTTCGAGGATCGAGTTCTGCATCGCCGAGAGGATCAGCACGGGGAACTTCCACCACACCTCGGGCAGTGCCTCGGGCACCACGGTGAGGTTGAAGCCGAGGCCGCGCATGGCCAGGTAGAAGGCGATGCCGCTGCTGCCGATGGCCGCCGCGACCGCCGCCCCGCGGCCGAGGTCGGACCAGGGCCTGGTGCGGTCGAAGCCGAGGGTGCGCAGTCCCGCGCCCTCGCGGACCAGGAAGTGGGCGACGAGCGCGACGGGGACGAGCGCGCTGGTGATCCCGAAGAGCTGCCAGGCCAGGTCGAGCCAGGGGCGTCCCGGTGCCGCCGAGCCGTTGAGGGTGGCCGCCTGGTCCTTCAGGCCGCCCGGGCGGGTGACCGAGCCGACGAAACTGATCAGCGCGGACACCGCGCTCGCGCCGAGCGACACCGCGAGTACGAGCAGCGTCTCGTCGCGGAGCGTCTTCCGCGTGAGCCGTCGCTGGGGATACGCACCGGCTCCCGGCCCCGCCTCCGCCTGCACACCTGCCTCCACATCACCGAGCTGTCCGACCGGTTCAGTATGAAGGCACCGGTGGAGCGCCCGGCAGGCGGTCCTCAGCCGCCGGCTCCGTGGGCGGGGCCCCGCGGCCGGCCGTCCTTCCCGCTGCCCCGGACCCGCCCGCCTGCTCCGGACTCAGCGGTCTTTCCCCATGGGCGTCCGATCGGGCACAGGGGAAGGACCACCCCTCAGCCCGCGGACGGCGGCTCCGGGAGCCCCACGGGCCAGCTGTGCACGGGGTCGCCCCGCAGCATCAGCTCCCGGTAGCGCCGGGTGGTGGCCGCCAGTGCCGCCTCCCGGGACAGGCCTGCGTCCAGCGCCCGGTGGAAGGTCGCTGCCTGCCAGCTCGCCCCGTTCTGCCTGCATCGGCAGCGCTCCTCGATCACGCCGAGATACAGGTCCCGGTCCGCGCGTTCGATGCCCCACGCCTCCAGTCCCGCCTCGGCCAGCGGCAGCAGTTCCTCGCGTACGAGGGTGACCGCGTCGACCTCGGCCGTACCCCCGTAGCGCCCGCGCCGGGGCCAGGTGAAGCGGGCGTCGATGCCGTGCCGGCAGGCGGCGTCGAAGTTGGCGGCGGCGGCCTCGAAGGGCAGCCGGGTCCACACGGGGCGGCTGTCCTCGGCGAGGGCGCGGACCAGACCGTAGTAGAACGCCGCGTTGGCGACCACGTCGACGACGGTGGGTCCGGCGGGCAGGACCCGGTTCTCCACCCGCAGGTGGGGCACACCGTCGGCCACGTCGTAGACCGGGCGGTTCCAGCGGTAGACCGTGCCGTTGTGCAGGACGAGTTCCGCGAGCGAGGGGGTGGCGCCCCGGTCCAGCACGTCGAGCGGGTCCTCGTCGTCACAGATCGGCAGGAGTGCCGGGTAGTAGCGCAGATTCTCCTCGAAGAGGTCGAGCGCCGAGTCGACCCAGCGCTCACCGAACCAGGTGCGCGGCCGCACTCCCTGTGCCTGGAGCTCGGGCGGACGGGTGTCGGTGGACTGCTGGAACAGCGGCGGCCGGGACTCGCGCCACAGCTCACGTCCGAACAGGAAGGGCGAATTGGCGCCGACGGCGATCTGGGCGGCGGCGACCGCCTGGGCCGCGTTCCACACGTCGGCGAAGCGGGCCGGAGTGACCTGGAGGTGCAGTTGGACCGAGGTGCAGGCGGCCTCCGGCGCGATGGACTTGGAGGTGCAGCTGAGATGTTCCACCCCCTCGATGTCGAGAGTGAAGTCCTCCCCGCGGGCGGCCACGATCTGGTCGTTGAGCAGGGTGTAGCGATCGACGGCGGAGAGGTTCGAGGAGACCAGGTCGTCGCGGTCCAGCGTCGGCAGAATGCCGATCATCACGATTCCGGCGTCCACCTCGGCGGCTTTCCGATCCGCGTACGCGAGGGACGTGCGCAGTTCCTCGGCGAGCCGGTCGAATACCCGGCCGCCCAAACGGTGTGGAGCAATGTTGACTTCCAGGTTGAACATGGCGAGTTCCGTCTGGAAGTCGCGGCTCGCAATCCGTTCCAGGACTTGCCCGTTCAACATTTTGGGCATGCCGTCGACGCCCGTCAGATTCAATTCGATCTCCAGCCCCATCAGGTTCCTGGGGCGGTCGAACCGCTTCTCCGCCAGGAGTCGTTCCAAGCCCGTCAGACACCTGCGGAGCTTGTCGCGGTAGCGCTGGCGATCGGACAGGTCGAACCCGCCTGCCACCACCTTCTCCCCCATCGAAGCGTTCCTCCTCCTCGGATGGACGGTCCGATGATCGGCCGCCGGGGTTCTGGTCCACAGAGGAGGATGCCCAGCGGATGCGATCGATAACGCCCCGAACCGCTCTGCAGGCCGCTACCCTGGTCGAGGGTAACCAGTGGCACATTCACGCGGCATGGCCGACGGTGCACGTTACAAGGCGACGGCGAACTCGTGAAAAACGCCGACGACAATAGGCCTACCACTGCGCGGCCATGTGTCGAGGTCATCGCCGTATCCCCGGCCGAGAATCGGGATGATTCCCCCGTTTCGCCGTCCAGAAATATCCTTGTTTCGCGGTTCGAAAACGGCTAGCGGAAACATGGTCCGACCATGCGTCGTATAAACTCCGTGGACAAGGCAGAAGGTTGGCGCCCACGGTCGAGTGATCCAGCCGACGAGGTGACGTGCGGCACTCCTCACCCCCCACCTCTCGTACTCAGACCCCCGGCCCCTGCCTTCCGCCTTCGCGAGCTGACAGCGCCGTCCGCCCCGCCCTCGTGCCACCGTGCCTTCGAATGAGAGGCGACCCACCATGCCCCTGCATGTCCCCCCGGCCCCCGCGCCCGCACTGCGTTCCGTCCTGACCGCACTCTCCTCCCCCACCGCGGTCAGCGAGGCCCGAACCCCCTCCCTCCTCGGTGCCGAGGGGCCCGCTTCGCCAGAACTGCCGCTGCCCGTGCACGTCCTGGACCGGGTCACCGCCGAGGGCGTGTCCGCGACGCGGCTGGCCGGCTGGCGCTTCCTGATCCGCTGCGGCGACCGGGCGGTGGCCGCGGCGGACACCGTGCTCACCCCCGACGGCTGGGCCTTCTCCCGCTTCTTCGAAGGCCCCTACATCACCTCCACCGAACTGGCCCTGCGCCAGGCCGAGGCCCTGCCGCAGCCGTACCAGCCCCGGCTGCTGTCGGTGCCCGGCCTCTACATGCTGGCTCTCTGGCTGCACGGCGACCGCAGCGCGGACGGCGCCACCGGCCATCCCGCCGCCACCGACCTGCTCGTCCCCCTCGCCCCGGCGCCGCCGGGCATCGCGGCCCACCGGCCGCACCGGGCCTCCGAACTGCTCCCGGTGCTGACCCATCGGGTCGCCCCCGACCGGCTGCTCGGCTCACCCGCCTGACACCTGCCACATCTCCCGCCTCGCGCGAACGCTCTCGCACGCCCCTGCCGCCGGACCACCGGCGGCGGGGGCGTGCATGCCACGAGGAAGGCCGACATGCCTCACCGCACCCGCAGCAACCAGGGCCGCGGACCGGACTAGCCATATCCGGCTACGCCGAACCACCCGAAGTGACAGTCCCGTTGAACTGAACCGTCCGCCCGGGTGACGCGTCATCAACCGGTGAGGGGCGGTGCCGCGAAATTCCTGCGGATCGCCCTCCCAAGGGCAACACTTGTTTCCGACCGGCCCGTCCCGACGGGCCTACCACAACGGGGGGCGGCCATGAACGAGGCTTCACGCCGCGGAACTGAACCGACAGCCAGTCCACAGGTCACGCCAGAGCGAAAGATCCCATCCATGTGCCAGCACCAGTCACCGTGCCCCTCAGCCGATTCCGCCGACCGGGAGTCCGCCCGTCTCGTGGCGCACCGTCCGGAGCAGGGCTGGAGCCTGCTGTGCAACGGTGTCGTGCTCTTCGAGGACACCGGCGAGCTCCTGCCCGACGGCAGCTGCATCGCCCCACAGCACCCCCGGGGCGCCGTCCGGGCGATGACCACCGCCTAGTGGGTCCTGTGGTGAAAGCGGCGCCTGCCGCTTTCACCACAGGACCCAGTTCTTCCGGGCGGAGCAGGGCCCGCCCGCGGAACACCGGGGGCCGGACCGCGGGACCCTCCGCGAACCGGCCCCGACGCACGTCCAGGGTTCGTCACGCGGGGTGACGCCCTGCCCGTGCGGGCGTCACCCCTTGGCCGCGCCCGCGGTCAGGCCGCCGAGGCGCCGTCGCTCGGCGACCGGGCGGAAGGCGAGCGCGGGAACCATGGCCAGGACCAGAGGGGCGAAGACCCGCGCGGTGCCCGACGTACGAAACTTTCGTATTGTTCAGCGAACCTTGCGACCGGGTCCGACGCACCTGTCGATCGGAGGGCACCGGGACCGCTCCCCCTCGTCACCCCCGCGCCCTCCGGCTCCACCACCCGCCCTATCGTGATCGGCATGCAGTCCTACACGATCGGCCAGGCGGCTCGACTGCTCGGCGTCAGTCCGGACACCGCCCGCCGCTGGGCGGACGCGGGCCGGGTCACCACCCACCGCGACGAAGGCGGACGGCGGCTCATCGACGGACGGGACCTGGCGGCATTCTCTGTCGATCTCGCGAAGGCCGGTGCGACCGAGGAGGGCACGCCGTACACCTCGACGCGCAACGCCTTTCCCGGCATCGTCACCGCGATCAAGCTCGGCGACGTGGCCGCTCAGGTCGAGATCCAGGCGGGCCCGCACCGACTGGTCTCGCTGCTGACCCGCGAGGCCGTCGAGGAACTCGGGCTGGAGGTCGGCATGGAGGCCACAGCCCGAGTGAAGTCGACGAACGTTCATATCGACCGCGTCTGACACGCGGAAGCGGTCCCGGCCGCCCATACTCCGGCCCGGTCCCACAGGGCAGGTGGGAGGTACGTACGGGAGGTACGGCGAAGGGCCCCGCCCGGCCATCCGGCCGAAGCAGGGCCCTTCCGCTCCCCGGCAGGAGGTTCTCCCGCCGCGTCAGTCCTCGTAGGCGTCCAGCGGCGGGCAGGAGCACACCAGGTTGCGGTCGCCGAAGGCCTGGTCGACCCGGCGGACCGGCGGCCAGTACTTGTCGGTGGTGCTCACTCCGGTCGGGAAGACGGCTTCCTGACGGCTGTACGCGTGCTCCCACTCCCCGCCGAGCGCGGCGGCGGTGTGCGGGGCGTTGCACAGGGGGTTGTCGTCCGCGGGCCACTCACCGGAGCCGACCTTCTCGATCTCCGCGCGAATCGCGATCATCGTCTCGCAGAACCGGTCGAGTTCGGCCAGGTCCTCGGACTCGGTCGGCTCGATCATCAGCGTCCCGGCCACCGGGAACGACATCGTCGGCGCGTGGAAGCCGTAGTCGATCAGCCGCTTCGCCACGTCGTCCACGCTCACGCCGGTCGCCTTGGTCAGGGGGCGCAGGTCGATGATGCACTCGTGCGCGACCAGCCCGCCGGGACCGGTGTACAGCACCGGATAGTGCGGCTCGAGGCGCTTGGCGATGTAGTTGGCGCTGAGTACCGCCACCTGGGTGGCCCGCTTGAGCCCCTCACCGCCCATCAGCCGGACGTACGCCCACGAGATGGGCAGGATTCCCGCAGAGCCCCACGGCGCCGCCGAGATGGGCCCGATCCCGGTCTCCGGCCCTGCCTCGGGCTGCAGCGGATGGTTGGGCAGGTACGGCGCCAGGTGCGCCCGCACGCCGACCGGGCCGACGCCGGGACCACCGCCGCCGTGCGGGATGCAGAAGGTCTTGTGCAGGTTCAGGTGCGAGACGTCCCCGCCGAAGTGTCCGGGCTTGGCCAGCCCGACCAGCGCGTTGAGGTTCGCGCCGTCCACGTACACCTGGCCGCCGGCCTCGTGCACGGCCGCGCAGATGTCGGCGACATGCTCCTCGAACACACCGTGCGTGGAGGGGTAGGTGATCATCAGCACCGACAGCTCGTCGCGGTACCGCTCGATCTTCGCGCGCAGGTCGTCGATGTCGACCTCGCCGTCCTCGGCGGTCTTCACGACGACGACCTTCATGCCGGCCATGACGGCGCTGGCGGCGTTGGTTCCGTGCGCGGAGGACGGGATGAGGCAGACGGTGCGCTGCTCGTCGCCGTTGGCCCGGTGGTAGCCGCGTACCGCGAGCAGCCCGGCCAGTTCGCCCTGGGAGCCCGCGTTGGGCTGGAGGCTCACCCTGTCGTAGCCGGTGACCTCCGCGAGCCGGTCCTCCAACTCGTGGATGAGGGTGAGGTAGCCCCGGGCCTGCCCGGCCGGAGCGAAGGGATGCAACTGCCCGAACTCGGGCCAGGTGATGGGCTCCATCTCCGCGGTCGCGTTGAGCTTCATGGTGCAGGAGCCCAGCGGGATCATGCCGCGGTCCAGCGCGTAGTCGCGGTCGGCGAGCCTGCGCAGGTAGCGCAGCATCGCGGTCTCGGAGCGGTGCTGGTGGAAGACGGGGTGCGCCAGGTACTCGTCGGTGCGCAGCAGGGCGTCCGGGAGGGTGGTGCGCGCGGCCGCGTCCAGGGACTCGACGCCACCCTCGACACCGAAGGCGCTCCACACGGCGGCGAGCCGGTCGCGCGTGGTGGTCTCGTCGCAGGCGATCGAGACGAGGTCGGCGTCGACGAGGTGCAGGTTGACCCCGTTGTCCCGGGCGGTGGCCACGACCTCGGCGGCCCGCCCGGGAACCCGTACGGTCAGTGTGTCGAAGTAGGCGCCGTGGACGATCTCCACGCCGCCGGCCCGCAGTCCTTCGGCGAGGACCGTCGCGTAGCGGTGGGTGCGCCACGCGATGGTCCGCAGCCCCTCGGGGCCGTGGTGGACGGCGTACATGCCGGCCATGACGGCGAGCAGCACCTGGGCGGTACAGATGTTGCTGGTGGCCTTCTCACGGCGGATGTGCTGTTCACGGGTCTGGAGGGCGAGCCGGTAGGCCTTGTGCCCGTCCGCGTCCACGGAGACGCCGACGAGCCGGCCGGGCAGACTGCGCGCCATCTTCTCCTGTACGGCCATGTATCCGGCGTGCGGTCCGCCGAAGCCCATCGGCACGCCGAAGCGCTGCGTCGTGCCGACGGCGATGTCCGCGCCGAGTTCGCCGGGGGACGTCAGCAGCGTGAGGGCGAGCAGATCGGCGGCCACGGTGACGAGCGCGCCCAGCTCGTGCGCCTGGTCGATCACCGGTTTGATGTCGCGTACGGCACCGGAGGCGCCCGGGTACTGGATCAGCACGCCGTTGATCTCGCGCCCGGCCACCTCGGCGGGGATGCCCTCGCTCAGGTCGGCGACCACGACCTCGACGCCGGCCGGCTCGGCCCGGGTCTCGATGACGGCGACGGTCTGCGGCAGCGCGTCCGCGTCCACCAGGAACAGGCCGTTCTTGTTCTTGCCCATACGGCGGGACAGCGCCATCGCCTCGGCGGCCGCGGTGCCCTCGTCGAGCAGGGAGGCACCGGAGGTCGGCAGGCCGGTGAGTTCGGCGACCATGGTCTGGAAGTTCAGCAGCGCTTCGAGCCGTCCCTGCGAGATTTCCGGCTGGTACGGCGTGTACGCCGTGTACCAGGCGGGGTTCTCCATCACGTTCCGAAGGATGACGGGCGGCGTGAAGGTCCCGTAGTACCCCAGCCCGATCATGGAGCCGAGCACCTCGTTGCGGTCGGCCAGCGATCGCAGTTCGGCCAGCGTTTCGGGCTCGGTCCGGGCGCCCGGCAGGTCCAGCGCGTCAGCGTTCTTGATCACATCCGGGACCGCGGCGGCCGTCAGCTCGTCGAGCGAGCCGTAGCCGACCTGCGCGAGCATCTTGGCGCGGGCCTCGTGGTCGGGGCCGATGTGACGCTGCTCGAAGGGCGTTCCCTGTTCGAGCTCGGAGAGGGAAATGCGATGGACGGTCATGTGCGGAGGCCTCCTGGTCTGACGACCTTCGAGGGGCACCGTGACGGGTGCCCGGACGGCCTCCCCCTCTGTCATCTCAACCTGAGAGCTTCACCGGCTGCCCGGGGCAGCCGGCTTTCACCGTCGGTGAGAGCGGAAGCCGTGGACACCCGCTCTGCTTTCCAGAGTGACCTCGTCCATGCGGTACGTGGGCCTGAGAGATTCCGGGGAGGATTTGCTCCTTCGGCGCCCTCCGATGGCGCCTGGAGGACTCTCCCGCACGGGGTCAGCAGCCGCTGCCAGCGTACCAGCGAGGGCAAGACCCGGACGTTCGAGTGGCCGCCGGACCGATTGTGCCGTTTTGTAGTGCTGACGAGTGGTGTGCGCAATTGCGACCAGTGGAGGGCCCGTGCAGACCGACATCGATCCGCGCAACCTGATCGGCCGCAAGGCATTCGACCGCAACGGCACCCGGATCGGCACGATCGACGAGGTCTATCTCGACGACGCCACCGGAGTGCCGGAGTGGGCGGCGATACGCACCGGCCTGTTCAGCAGGGACGCCTTCGTTCCTCTGGAGCCGAGCGAACTGATCGACGGCGTCCTCCACATCCCCTTCGAACGCGCCCTGATCAAGGACGCCCCCGACTTCGGCGTGGGCCGTCATCTCTCCCCGGAGCAGGAACTCCAGCTCTACCACCACTACGGCCTGGACACCGCCGCCCCTCCCTCACTCCCGGACCACGACTTCGGCAAACTCGCCGGCAGCGACGACTCCGCCTGACGCCCTGGCCCCCACCCGCCGTCGCGGTACCGCCGTCCGGCCTCTGCGGGGCACGGCCCGCACGCTCCTCGTCCCTGTTCCACGTCCGGGGCAGTCCTGTTGGCCTACCCTCCCGCGGGCCCTGGACCCGAGGCACCCGCCGTCGCCGCCGCGCCAGCCGCTGACTCCTGGCTGCCCCGGGCCTCCCGGCCGCCCTGGCTGCCCTCACCGTCCCGCCCCTCACCGTCCCGGTCGTCCTTGCCGCTCGGGCCGTCCGCGCTCTCCCTGCCGACCCCGGGTCTTCGCTCCGACAACGGCAGCGGATCCGCGGGGTGCAGGGCCGGGTCCCCGGTCCGGAAGGTCCGCACCCGCCCCGGCGCCGACCCGGGGGTCTCGAACCGCACGGTGACCCGCCCCAGGCCGCTGCCCTGGACCCACCCATGGCCGTACTCACTGTGCCGTACGTCGTGCCCGGCCGGCCAGCGCCGCTCGGCGTCCGCCCGCTGCTGTTCCTCCGAGGACGCGGCCTCCTTCGCCTCCCCGCCCGGCAGCTCCTTCTCCCGCTCCCCCGCCGCCTGCGCGAACAGGTCCTCCTGCGTGTAGTCCGCGAGCCCGCTGACCCCGACACCCAGCAGGCGCACGCCGCCCGTCGTGTCGACCGAGCCCAGCAGCCGCGCCGCGGCCTCGCGCACCACCGCGGGATCGTCCGTGGGCCCTCGCAGGGTCTCGGAGCGGGTGAGCGTCGAGAAGTCGTACCGGCGCACCTTCAGCACGATGGTCCGGCCCGACAGTCCCGCCGTCCTCAGCCGGCGCACACAGCGGTCGGCGAGGCGCCGCACCTCCACTCCCACCCGCACCCGGTCGTGGATGTCCACGTCGTAGGTGTCCTCGACCGAGACCGACTTCGTCTCCCGCTCGGCCACCACGGATCGTTCGTCCCGCGCCAGGGACATGGCGTGCAGGGCGTGTCCGTGCGCCTTGCCGAGCAGGCGTACCAGCTCGTCCTCCCCCGCCTCGGCGAGTTCCCCGACCGTGTGGATCCCGGCACGCCGCAGGTGGTCACCGGTGGCCGGCCCGACACCCGGCAGAGTCCGGACCGGCAGCGGCGCCAGCAGGGCCCGCTCGGTTCCCGGCTCGATCAGCACCAGGCCGTCCGGCTTGGCCTGCTCCGAGGCGATCTTCGCCAGCATCTTGGAGGCCGCCAGCCCCACCGATCCGGTGAGCCCCGTGACCGCCCGGATGTCCGCGCGCAGCTTCGCCCCAACGAGGCGCGCGGACCGCTCGTCCCAGGCCGCCCCGCCGGCTTCCAGATCCACGAACGCCTCGTCGAGGCTCAGCGGCTCCACCAACGGTGACAGCGCCCGCAGCAGTGCCATCACCTGGTCGCTGATCGACCGGTAGAACGCGAAGCGGGGCACCAGATACGCCGCGTTCGGCGCGAGCCTCCGCGCCTGCGCCATGGGCAGTGCGGAATGGACACCGAAGATCCGGGCCTCGTACGAGGCGGTGGCGACCACACCGCGCGGCCCGAGCCCGCCCACGACCACGGCCTTCCCACGCAGGCTCGGCTTGGACGCCTGCTCCACCGAGGCGAAGAAGGCGTCCATGTCGAGGTGCAGGACGGTGGGCGCGGATCTCACATCTCCGATGCTGCCCTACGCCACTGACAACGCCCCACCCCGCGCCGCCGGCCGCCCCCACCGCACGGGCGGCCCGGCGGGGCCGACCACCCGTGCGCCGCGGCGGCTCATACGGCGCGGTTGCGCCGTCTTGCCAGCTCGTCCGCCGGATTGGGGCCGATCAGGGTCTCTCCGGTGTCGATGCGCTCCCCGTGCAGCTGTGACAGCGCGCTCTCGACGTCCCGCCACACCACACCCACGGCGATCCCGAAGATTCCCTGGCCGCCCTGGAGCAGGGCATGGACCTCGTCGGGCGTGGAGCACTCGTAGACCGTGGCGCCGTCGCTCATCAGCGTCATGCGCTCCAGGTCCTGGGAGCCCCCCTCCCGCAGGTGCCGGACGGTGGTCCGGATGTTCTGCAGCGAGACACCGGTGTCCAGGAACCGCTTGACGATCTTCAGGACGACAACGTCCCGAAAGCTGTACAGCCGCTGGGTCCCCGAACCATGGGCGGGCCGCACACTCGGCTCGACCAGTCCCGTGCGAGCCCAGTAGTCCAGTTGCCGGTAGGTGATGCCGGCGGCCGCGCAGGCCGTGGGGCCGCGGTAGCCAATCTCCTCGGACGCCATGGACGTCGCCGCCCCTCCGCTGCTCGGCACGGCCGCCGGTCGCTGCGGAGCAGGATCGGCCGGGCTGCCGTGATGGGCATAGGCCCCGCTCGCGCGGAGCTGAGAGCCTGGGGGAGGGTACGGACCGCTCACCCCGAGACCGTGTCCGGGGGCACCCCCAGCCGTACCGTCGCCGGTGCTTCTCACGCCGACCTCCGTCCTTGACCTGCCTCCTCGACGGTAGGCAGTCACCAAGGGTGCGTCAACGATCGCCACACTCGGCACGCCGAGTGATAATCACCCTAAGAGTGGTTTCCCGTGCCCCACCGCGGGGAAAGGCTAGCCGAATGCCCTCCGCACGAGCCTCGCAAGGCTCTCACGCACCAGGTTCCCGAGCGGAGTTCCGGCGGAACGACCGGCACCCCTCACTGGCTGCTGGAGCCGAAATCCTCCGGCGAGATCTGGTCGAGGAACTCGCGGAACTTCTCCACCTCGTCCTCCTGCTCGTCCGGGATGGCGATCCCCGCGTCGTCGAGCACCGTGTCGCTGCCGTAGATCGGCGTACCGGTGCGCAGTGCCAGCGCTATGGCGTCGGACGGCCGGGCGCTCACCTCGACACCGCTGGCGAAGACCAGCTCCGCGTAGAAGACCCCTTCGCGCAGGTCCGTGATGCGTACTTCCGTGAGCTCTTGGCCGACGGCTTCCAGCACGTCCTTGAAGAGGTCGTGGGTCAGCGGGCGCGCGGGAGCCATGCCCTGCTGGGCGAAGGCGATGGCCGTCGCCTCCCCCGGTCCGATCCAAATGGGGAGGTACCGGTCGCCTCCCACTTCACGCAGCAGCACGATCGGTTGGTTCGAGGGCATTTCGACCCGGACACCTACGACATCGAGCTCGTTCACACAGCAACCCTAGGCCGTGCCCGGGACGTTTGGGTAGTCGGGCCCGGATCGGGCGGCCGATCCGGGCCTCCGCGCCCTCGTCCTCAGGGCAGCCGCACCCCGAGCGCCGAGCCGACCAGCGCGGCGTGGAGCTTCGCCGTGAGACCGGCGAGCTCCTTCGTGCGCTCCTGCGCGTGCGCCCTGGTCTGCGGGTTGCGGTGGCGCTTGAGCGGGGCGACGACCTGGTCGACCAGCCCGGCCTCCCGGTCGGCGGCGGCCTTCATCGCTCTCAGATGCCGCGGCTCGATCCCGAACCGCCCCAGTTCGGTGATGAGGCCGGCGACGGTGACCGCCTCGGCGTCGTACACCTCGTCCTCGACCGGCGCGAGCAGCCCGTACGACTCCCACTCCGCTAGCTGACGCTGGTCGACGCCGGCCGCCGCCAGCAGCTGCGCCCGCCCGATCCGGGCCGCTGTGGCGGGCGGGTCGGGGCCGGGTTCCCCGTCCCGCTGCCGGGACAGCGCCGGAAGCGGGGCGGCCTCGCCGCGCTCCATGGCGTCCAGGTGTTCGCGGATCACCTTGAGCGGCAGATAGTGGTCCCGCTGCATCCTCAGAACATGGCCGAGGCGCTCCACGTCCCCGGCGCTGAACTTGCGGTACCCCGAGGGGCTCCGCTGCGGCTCGATGAGTCCCTCCGACTCCAGGAAACGGATCTTGGAGATGGTGACTTCGGGGAATTCCTCGCGCAGCACGTTCAGCACCGTGCCGATGCTCATCAGTCCAGTTTCCGCGGCGGCGGTACCGTGCCCGGCACCGCCGCTCGGTGTGTGAAGCATGGACCTTCCCTGGGGTCAGGGTGCCCCGGACGGAGTCCGGGAAGGGTCAGTAGCCCCGCTGGCTCGCATAGAAGACCAGCCGGTACTTGCCGATCTGCACCTCGTCACCGTTCGACAGACCGACCTGGTCGATCCGCTCACGGTTGACGTACGTGCCGTTCAGGCTGCCCACGTCGGCCACCGTGAAGGAACCGTCCTGGCCGCGGCGGAACTCCACGTGCCGGCGGGAAACCGTCACGTCGTCCAGGAAGATGTCGCTCTGCGGGTGGCGGCCGGCCGTGGTCAGATCACCGTCCAGCAGGAAACGGCTGCCCGAGTTCGGCCCGCGGCGCACGACCAGGAGCGCGGAACCCATCGGCAGCGCGTCGACGGCCGCCTGCGCCTCCGGGGAGAGCGCCGGGACCTGCGTCTGGCCCGTGACCTCGGCGTCGTACGCCTCGAGACCGGAGATGGAGATGGTGGACGTCGTCTCGGAGGGGCGCTCCGGGACGACTCCGGGCCTGAGCGGGGCACCGCAGTTCGAACAGAATCGGCTGTTCTCCGCGTTGCGGTTACCGCACCTCGTACACACCAAGGCCGACATGGACGGATCCTCCTGCCCACCGGGGGCCTGGGACGCATACGGGGCGGAAAACCCTCCACCCGCACCTGAGGTTGACGGTTGCCCGAAACCTATGCCGCTCGACTGCGCAGGGTCAACCGACGACGCGCCCTGGCCTCCCGCCACGTTCTCGCCGGGATCACCGACCTGATCCCGGTACAGCGGACGCGACGCCTCCGCGTCGGGCTGTGCGCGATGGCGAGCGGTCGCACTGTCGCGGCCTTCTCGCGCGCTCTTGCCGAACAACTTCCCAAACAACTTCACGGGCGATTCCCCTTGACCGAAACAGACCCGCCCGTGGGGCAGGACGAACCCTGACTGAACACACTGGCCGACCCGGACATCCTCACAACGTCCGTATCCACCAGACAGTTTCCACCACGCACCACCCATTCGGTGCGCCGACCCCCCGCAACCTCCTGCTCTTGCCGGTCGCCCTTCATACACCCCCGGTTCACTGCGAGGACGACCGAGCGTAGCCAGGCTGCTTCGCCGGTCGCAAGGCATCCACGACGATCTTGGTCGACCTCTCCACCAAGGCGGTGGCCTGTTCCTTCTCGAGAGTCTGCACCACTCCTCCAGGGATGTTGAGCGCCGGCTCGAGGTCCTGCGGCTTGCCGATGACCTTGAAACGATAGGGTGCGGTGATCTTGTTCCCGTCGACGCTCACTCCGTCACCGGAATCCGACAGGTAGGTGCCCGCCACGACCCGTATGCCGTTCACCTGAATGGCCTCGGCGCCGGCCGCGCGCAGCTCCTGGACCGCATCGAGCAGCATGTTCGACTCGACCATCCCCCCCGGGTCCTCGACGACCAGTGTGATGCCGGGGCCCTGTGCGGCCACCGTGCCCGCCAGAATGCCGAGTTGGCGTTCCCTTTCCAGCGTCTGCCGACGAGCCTCCTCGGCCTGGTCCGAGCTGTTCTCGAGCTCGTCGCGCTGCTCCTCGAGTCCCTGCTTCTCGTCCTCGAGACGCTCTGTCCGGTCGTCGAGTTCATCGAGAATGCGGACGAGGTCTTCCTGCCGGGCACCACGCAGGGCACTGTCGCCGTCGCTGTTCGAGGCCACCTGGACGGCCAGGCCGAAGCCCAGGCCGAACAGCAGGAGAGCGACGATGAGTTGGGCCCGGGTGATCCGAGGCGGCCACAGGCTGTTCACCAGCCGCTGCCGTCCGGACAGACCGGGTCCGGACCGATCCGGCGGCGCCTCCCCCTCCGTGGGCGCGGACTCCGCGGACACGCTCGCGCGCGCGGGCACCTCGTCGGGCAGTTCCTTCCGGAACCCCCCACCGGATGCCGCAGCGGGACGCGGCGCGGCAGCAGGGGGCGGCACCGAGGCGGGGTGGGGCCGGGACGCCCGGTGGGTTCCGGGGGCCGCGCGCGGTCCGGGCTGCGGCTCGGGCGTCGCCCTGTCGTCCTGACGGGGGTGCTCGGGCTCGTGGTTCTGCTCGCTCATCGGCCTCACGCCCGGAACACGTGCCGACGGATCGCCGCGGCGTTGGAGAAGATCCGGATACCGAGGACGACCACCACACCCGTGGACAGTTGGGCACCCACGCCCAACTCGTCGCCGAGGAAGACGATCAGCGCGGCGACGACCACGTTCGACAGGAACGACACCACGAAGACCTTGTCGTCGAAGATGCCGTCGAGCATGGCCCGCAGCCCGCCGAAGACGGCGTCGAGCGCCGCCACGACGGCGATCGGCAGGTACGGCTCGACGACCGCCGGAACCTCGGGCCGGACCAACAGGCCGGCCACGACTCCCACGACGAGGCCCAGTACGGCGATCACGATGTGCCTTTCTCAGGTGCGGTCTCGGTTATCGGTTGCGCGGTTCGTACGATCACACTCGGCGCGGCGGGCAGCCGGAGGTCGTCCTCCACCGAGAGAGCGGTGCGGATGCCGTAGTTCTCCTGCAGGGCATGCAGGTACAGCCCGTCCGAGCTGTTCTGGAACCGGCTGCTCAGCTCCGGGCCGTCCCCCACGGCGAAGACGGTGTACGGCGGTACCAGCGGCCTGTTGTCGACCAGTATCGCGTCCCCCGCGGCCCTGATCGCAGAAAGAGCGGTCAGCCGCTGCCCGTTGATGGAGATCGCCTCGGCTCCGGACTCCCACAGGCCGTTGACCACCCGCTGCATGTCCCGGTCGCGGACCCGCCCGGTGTCGGAGAACCCGGTGGTCGACCGGGCGTCGCCGTCTCCTCCGGCGCTCGTGTCCTTGGCGTCGTCGACCGCGAGCTTCACGCCGGGGCCGTGCACCGCGACGGCGCCCGCCAGGATGCCCACCAGGTCGGCGCGGTCGCTCCCGCCGCTCTGCCTGAGCGCCTCGCGCTGCCGTGCGCTCACGTCGGCACGCAGGGTGTCGATACCGTCCTCGAGCTTGTCCGCCGCCTCGGTCTCCCGGTCGATCCTCTCGATCAGCTCCTCGCGCTCCTTGGCGACGACCGGAGCCTCCACTCTGGCCTGCGCGGCCCCGACGGTCACCACCAGGGCCGCGAGCACCAGACCGCCGGCGAGCCCCAGTTTCGCCCTGAGGGTCTTCGGCATACCTCCGCCGCCGGTGGCCTGCTTCCGCGCGGCAGCCTCGGCGTATCCCTCGTCGAGGCTGTGGTCCATCACGTTGGTGATCAACGACATGGACGCGTCCGGGCGCGGTAGCCGCCGGGGGGTGCTCCGAACGGGGGGTTGCTGCGGCATGCCGCACATCGTCGCATGCCGGGGGCACTGCCTCCGAACGGGCCTACCGGTGTGCCGGACAGGCCCCGTTGGGGACGCCTGTCCGGCACACACGTGTACGGCTCGTTCGGAGGTTTTGGCTACTGTCCGGCGCTGTCCACGACCGATGCCCACTCGTCGAGCAGAGCCTGGGCAGAGGCGTCGTCGGGGCCCTCGGCCCACAGGTGGGTGACCGCCTCGGCCGGGTCCGGCAGCACCATCACCCAGCGGCCGTCGGCCTCCACCACACGCACACCGTCGGTGGTGTCCACGAAACGGTCACCGGCCTCCTCGACGACCCGCCGCATCACGAGCCCCTTGACCGCCCACGGGGTGGCCAGGTCACGCTTGAGCACGTGCGCACGCGGGATACGCGCATCGATCTGGCTGAGCGTGAGCTGCGTCCTCGCCACCAGGCCTATGAGCCGGACGAAGGCCGCTGTGCCGTCGTAGACCCTGCTGAACTCCGGAACGATGAAGCCGCCCTTGCCGTCACCGCCGAAGATCGTGCCCTCCTCACCCCCGACGCGGGTGAGGTCGTCGGGCGAGGTGGTTGTCCATTCCACCTGGGTACCGTGGTAGGCCGCCACCTGCTCGGCGATCCTGGTGGTGGTCACCGGAAGCGCGACCCGGCCACTGCGCCGCTCGGCCGCGATGAGGTCGAGCAGGACGAGCAGTGCCCGGTCGTCCTCGATGATCCTCCCCTTCTCGTCGACAAGGGAGAGCCGTTCGCCGACCGGGTCGAACCGCACACCGAACGCGGCACCGGAGGACGCCACCATCTCACCGAGCCGCACCAGCCCAGACCGCCGGACATCCGCCGTCTCGGTCGGCCTGGACTCGTCGAGCCCCGGGTTGATGGTCAGCGAGTCCACTCCGAGCTTGCCGAGCAGGCTCGGCAGCACGAGCCCCGCGCTGCCGTTCGACGCGTCCACGACCACCTTCAGCCCGGACTCCGCGATTCCCGTGATGTCGACGTTCCGCAGCAGCGAGCCGGTGTACGAGTCGAAGACGCTCGCCGGGAAGTGCAGATCACCGATCTCCCCCGGGAACGCGCGCCGGTACTCCTGCCGCGCGAACACCCGGTCCAGTTTGCGCTGGCTGCCCTGTGAGAGGTCGGCGCCCTGGCCGTCGAAGAACATGATGTCGACGGAGTCCGGCACGCCGAGGGTCGTCCGGATCATGATGCCGCCCGCGCTGCCCCGCGCGGTCTGCTGCCGGGCCACGGGCAGCGGTACGTTCTCCAGGTCCCGTACGTCGATGGCGCTGGCCTGCAGCGCGGAGATGACCGCACGCTTCAGGGCACGGGCACCACGGGAATGGTCCCGGGCCGTGGTGACCGTCGATCCCTTCTTCAGCGTCGTCGCATAGGCGCCGGCCAGCCGAACGGCGAGTTCCGGCGTGATCTCGACGTTCAGGATTCCCGACACCCCACGGGCGCCGAAGAGGTGCGCCTGTCCTCTGGACTCCCAGATGACCGAGGTGTTGACGAACGCGCCCGCCTCGATCGTCTTGAACGGGTACACCCGTACGTTGCCCTGGACGATCGATTCCTCACCGATCAGGCACTCGTCGCCGATGACGGCGCCGTCCTCGATCCGCGCCGCGCGCATGACGTCGGTGTTCCTGCCGAGCACACACCCCCGCAGGTTGCTGTGCGGCCCGACGTACACGTTGTCGTGCACGACGGCCTTGTGCAGGAAGGCCCCGCTCTTCACCACGACATTGGAGCCCAGGACCGTGTGCTCACGAATCTCGGCGCCGGCTTCGACCTTGGCGTAGTCGCCGATGTAGAGCGGCCCGCGCAGCACGGCATCGGGATGCACTTCGGCTCCCTCCGCGACCCATACGCCCGGGGAGATCTCGAAGCCGTCGATATCGACGTCGACCTTGCGCTCCAGGACGTCTGCCTGAGCCTTCACATAGCTCTCGTGCGTGCCGACATCCTCCCAGTAGCCCTCGGCGATGAAGCCGTAGATGGGCTTGCCTTCCTTCATCAGCTGGGGGAAGACGTCTCCGGACCAGTCGACGGGCACGTCGGCCTCGACATAGTCGAAGACCTCGGGCTCCATGACGTAGATACCGGTGTTCACCGTGTCGGAGAAGACCTGGCCCCAGGTCGGCTTCTCCAGGAAACGCTCGACCTTGCCTTCCTCGTCCACGATGGTGATGCCGAACTCCAGCGGATTGGGCACCCGGGTCAGACAGACCGTGACCAGCGCACCCTTCTCCTTGTGGAAATTGATCAGCTCGGTGAGATCGAAATCCGTCAGCGCGTCACCGGAGATGACGAGGAAGGCATCGTCCTTCAGTGCCTCCTCGGCGTTCTTGACGCTTCCTGCGGTACCGAGTGGCTTCTCCTCATTGGCATAGGTGAGCTCCATTCCGAGCTCTTCGCCGTCACCGAAGTAGTTCTTGACGAGCGAAGCCAGGAACTGGACGGTCACAACGGTTTCGTTGAGCCCGTGCCTTTTGAGCAGCCGCAGAACATGCTCCATGATCGGCTGATTGACTACCGGCAGGAGCGGTTTGGGCATGCTTGAGGTCATGGGACGAAGGCGCGTGCCTTCACCCCCGGCCATCACGACGGCCTTCATGTCGGAAGCGTCCTCCTCATGAGATGACGGTCTAGCCGACTTCCCCCGCCAAGATTGTCCCGCATTTTTCCACTGCGGGCCATCGCGCGACGTTGCGCGTGCCACTCAGCGAGGTCAACCGGCCATGGCGTCCGCACGAACCAGGCGGCGGACCTGCACCACGTAGAGGACTCCTGCCCACCAATAGAGCGTTGTACCCCATCCGGCGAACGCCCATCCGAAAATAGCAGCGAGTGACGAGATCCAACCGCTCCCGTCACTGAGCAGGAGCAACGGGAAGGCGTACATCAAGTTGAAGGTGGCCGCCTTCCCAAGGAAGTTCACCTGCGGCGGCGGATAGCCGTGACGCCGGAGGATACCCACCATCACCAGCAGAACCAGCTCACGGGCCAGCAGTACGGCCGTCAACCAAACCGGGAGAATCTCGCGCCAGGTGAGCCCGACAAGGGTCGAAAGAATGTAGAGCCGGTCCGCCGCGGGATCCAGGAGCCGGCCGAGGCTGCTGATCTGGTTCCATCGCCGCGCGAGCTTGCCGTCCAGATAATCACTGACACCACTCAGAGCCAGCACCAGGAGCGCCCAGCCGTCACTCTTCGGCCCGCCGAACTCCGGCCTGAGGATCAGCCACAGGAAGAGGGGGACACCGAGAAGTCGCGCCATGCTGAGGATGTTCGGGATGGTGAGGACACGGTCCGTCTGGACTCGAGTCTCCTGGACCTCCACCCGGGGACCTCCTGTGGGAAACGTGCCGACGATGCTCACTGACCTTACCTCAAAGCAAAAAAGCTCTGGCTCTCGGGCTGCGTGCCCAAGAGCCAGAGCTCTAAAAGGAGTTCGGCGGCGTCCTACTCTCCCACAGGGTCCCCCCTGCAGTACCATCGGCGCTGTAAGGCTTAGCTTCCGGGTTCGGAATGTAACCGGGCGTTTCCCCTACGCCATGACCACCGAAACACTATGAAACAGACAACCGCACCGCACCCCGCCGAAAAAACGGCGGAACACGGGGTCGTTCGTGGTTTCAGAACCAACACAGTGGACGCGAGCAACTGAGGACAAGCCCTCGGCCTATTAGTACCGGTCAACTCCACACGTTACCGTGCTTCCATATCCGGCCTATCAACCCAGTCGTCTACTGGGAGCCTTACCCTCTCATGGAGGTGGGAGTCCTCATCTCGAAGCAGGCTTCCCGCTTAGATGCTTTCAGCGGTTATCCCTCCCGAACGTAGCCAACCAGCCATGCCCTTGGCAGGACAACTGGCACACCAGAGGTTCGTCCGTCCCGGTCCTCTCGTACTAGGGACAGCCCTTCTCAAGACTCCTACGCGCACAGCGGATAGGGACCGAACTGTCTCACGACGTTCTAAACCCAGCTCGCGTACCGCTTTAATGGGCGAA
>NZ_BBNN01000050.1 GCF_000829695.1 Streptomyces sp. NBRC 110035
CGCCGAACTCACCGGCGACGTCCTCGATGGTTGGCCGAAGGGCATGCGGCTGATCGTCCGCAAGGAACGGCCGCATCCCGGGGCACAGTTGAGGATCACCGACGCCGACGGCATGCGGCTGACGTGTTTCGCCACCAACACGACCGGCCTGCCGATCGCCGAGCTCGAGCTCCGTCACCGGCTGCGGGCCCGCGCGGAGGACCGCATCCGAGCCGCCCGGGCCACCGGACTGCGCAACCTGCCCCTGCACCGCACCGCCCAGAACGAGGTCTGGCTGGAGATCGTGCAGATCGCTCTCGACCTGCTGGCCTGGATGCCCATGCTCGCGCTGACCGGCACCGCCCGCCTCTGGGAGCCCCGCCGCCTGCGGCTCCGCTTGTTCTCCACGGCCGGACAGCTCGTGACCACCGGCCGCCGGCGAATCCTCCGCCTGGCCGGGCACTGGCCCTGGACCGGCGTGATCACCGATGCCCTCGAACGGCTCGCACTCCTACCGAACCCCGGCTGACCAGCAGATCCACCCGTCCCTACGACAGCCCCTCACCGCCCGGAGCAGTGGAACCCGGCGCCCACCCGAGACGACACTCGGGCCACCACCCTGCCCATCCACAGCTCACGGCACGAAAACGGGCCACCGACTCCGTCGGCGGCCCGTCACGAAAGATCGAGGCTAATAGATCTTGATGGTCCAGAGAGGGATGCCCAGGTGGAACGCAAGTCTCCGTACGTCGCTGGAGTTCGACGGCTTCTGCTTCCGGTTCGCACGTCCCGAGGACGTGCGCGAGCTGGTGACCAGTCCCTCGCCGGTGAGCCGGAACCAGGTGACCGCCCAAGGAGGTGGACCAAGAATGGCCTACTCCGTCGCTGCTCTCACGCCCCGCCTGCAGTCCCGTTACCCTCTGCGGCGCAGCGGCCACTACAGCCGGGAGCTCGCCGACCGTGTGGACGAGTGGTTCCTGTATTGGGGTCTGCTCCACGACGAAAGGCAGCGAACCGTCTTCCGGCGCACCGACCATACTTATCTGGCCGCCGTGTGCTGGCCGTCCTGCGACTCGGACACCCTGTACGACCTCGCCCGCCTTGCAGCCGCTCTGATGGCCCGTGACCATGAGATCGACACCGCTCCGCCCGAACAAGCCATACCCATGGCGCACACATTCCGCAGCGAGGTGAGCGCCCGGTACGACCTCGGCGGCGTCACCGGTGTCGACCCCCGGCTTCAGCGAACTCTGGCGCACCTTGTCCACCCGCTGCTCCGAGCTGGCCGCCTACTTCAGCACTCGCCGCGTCACCGTCGCACAACGGGTCGACCACCTGCTCGCCGAGGCGAGCCTGGGTATCGAGCTGTACTCATCCAGGACATCCTCTCGGCACCCCGCGAACTGGCCGGCGGCGTAAGCGAGAACATCGTCGCCGTCCTGTCCGCTGCCCTGCGGTGCCCCGCACCCCGTGCTCTCAAAGAGGCGACGGCCCTATACGAGGACCTGACGGACACCTACGAGCAGGCGTTCGCCCTACTTGTTCCACCGAGTGGCCATAACCCTGGAGTGCGGGCCTTCGCTTCCGCCTTGAACGACTTCAGTACCGGGCTCATCGAGTGGACAAGCCACTCCGTCCGCTACACGCAGGCGGAGACGAGCAACTGGAACCAGGCGGACGAGATCGTCGCGCGAGGTCTGTGACGTCTTGGCATCCCCGACATTCGGCGGATACGTAGGGACCTCCCCCGACCGTCCGGTGTGCCTTCACACACCGCTAATCCATCAGGCGGGGGAGGCGCGCTCGGCGGGCCACTCCCGATTGTGCACGTGCACAAGACGACCCGTAGTTCAGACCGGCCGCTGGGAATCAGCACCGCTCACCGAAGCTACAGGCCACGACGAAGTCTCAGCACGAGCGTCACCTGAGCGTCGATCGTTTCGAATACAGCGTCGGGAGCAGGACACGGCGGCACACCGTCCGTTCCTGCAACCGCAGGTCAGAGGCCCGAAGGGGATGGTTCCCCGCCCAATGTGTTGTGCGGAGGGAAACAGGTCGAGCGCCACCGACCACATCTGGAAAACCCAAGAAAGTCGCAGGTCAGAGCCCCTTTGCAGCAGCCTCCAAAATCGCCACGCACTCCACATGCGACGTCATCGGAAAGATGTCGGTCTGAACAAGCAGCGTAAACCTCCCGGCCAGAGCCCCCCTTCGGCTCCTTTCCCCGTGCACGGACAGCCATAGCGTCAAACGAGCGTCACCGACAGGCGGTCCGCCTGCTCAGCGCGCCCCAGGCCACGGCGACCACCGAGGGCTCGGTCTGCGGGCACATAACTTCGGCGCCCGCAGTGCGAACGCATCGCGCGGGAGGAGCCGCGCGGGATGGACCGGCGCACCCCGGACGCCGGAGTGCGTCTCGAGTCTCCGGGAGCGTGCTCCAAGTAGTCAGTGACCGCCCCGGTGGCCTTCGTGAGCAGCCGCATGACGGTGGCTGTCGTGCACGTAGTCCATGTGGTCATCGTGGGGCACCGTCACGTGCCCGCAGCCCTCGCCCTGCACGTGGGCGTGATCGGCGTGCTGACGGTGCACGCCGACCGCGCAGTCATCCGTGTGACCGTCGTGCGGGCACGTCACGGTGATCCGCGTCGACAACCGCACCGGTCCCGGCCGGAGCCGGCGGTCCGCCGCGGTCACCCGCCTCCGTCGGTCCCGGCGGCGTGCGGCGGCACGGTGGTGTGGGTCCCGTCCGGGGCGACCATCACCGCGTGCCCCACGCTGTGCAGCATGGGCAGGTCGGAGGGATGGTCCCCGTAGGCCCAGCAGTCGGCCGGGTCGATGTCGGGGTGGCGGGCGAGGAGCTGGCGCACCAGGGTGCGCTTGCCCGCGCCGATGGCCGGGGGGCCGATCAGTTCGCCGGTGAGCAGCGGCCCGCAGCGTTCGAGTCTCGCGCCGAGGGCGTACCGCGCCCCGACCGCCTCGGCGATGACGGCCAGCAGCGGCGGGAAGGTGCCGGAGACCAGGGCGACGGACGCGCCCTCGGCCCGGTGCCGGCGCAGCGCGGCCAGTGTGGTGGGGAGATAGAAGCCGTCGGCCCGGCTGTGCTCCCGGTACCACCGGCGGGCCGCGGCCTCGGCCTCGGCGGCCGGGCAGCCCCGGAAGGCCCGGTGGAAACGGCGGTTGGCCTCCGCGCGGGGCAGACCGGCCAGTGCACCGAGCAGTTCGCCGGCCCGGCGCGCTCCGTCCGCGCCATGCATCCGCGCGAAGTGGTCGCGGAGGAAGTCCGGGCCGCTCTTGCGGCCGATCAGCGTCTCGTCCACGTCGAAGAACACCAGCCGGCGGGGGCCCTCGGGGCGTGCCCGCGCGGCGGGCCGGGAGGGTGCGGGACGGGGAGGCGTCGTCGCGGGTCGCGGGGACCGGTTGCGCCCGCTGCGGATGTCAGTGGACACCGGCGCCCACCTCCGCCGGCGCGGAGTGCGCCACGAACCGGGGCGCGGCCGTCGGCCCGGCCGCCTGCTCGGGACGGCCTTCGAAGTCGGCGAACACCGAGTCGGCGTACAGGGCCGCCGCGGTCTCCCGGCGCACGGCCTGGTGCGCGGCCAGTACGTGGACGTCGCGCCAGGTGCGCTCCAGCGGCCCGGGGCCGCCGCATGCGTGGGTTCCGGCCGCGCGGAACAGCCGCTCGACGGCGGTGACCAGGTGCTGTGCGGCGGCCGCCGCGACCCGGCGGTTGCGGGCCACGTCCCGCTCTGCGCGGGTGCCCGAATCGGCCCGCAGCGCCGCGTCCCCGAGCAGCAGTTCGGCGGCCTCGATGTCGTCGGCCGACTGCGCCAGCGTCAGCTGGAGCGTGGCGCGCTCCGAGGGCCGGCCGGCTCCCCTGCGCGCGGCCCACGCGGTCCACTCCCGTAGGGCGTGGCGGGCCGCCCCGAGGGCGGGCGCGCACAGCAGCAGTCCCGTCCCCAGGTGCGCCGGGGCCGTGTGGCAGCAGGACCGTCCGGGCCCGGAAGAGCCCGCCAGCACGTCCGACAGCGAGCAGGTGCGGTGGTCGGGGACCATCACCGGGCCGTCGAGGACCGCGGTGTGGCTGCCGGTGCCGCGCATTCCGGTGCTGCGCCACGTCTCCCGTACGTGGATCTCGGCGGCGTGGACGGCGAAGAGCCGGCACCGGGCACCGGGTAACCGCGGTTCGTCCGGTTCCGGGGCCGCCAGCAGCAGCCAGTCTGCGTCCGCGATCCCGCTGACGCACTCCCAGGCGCCACTGAGCAGCCAGCCTCCGGAGCAGCGGGCGGCCGAGCCGGAGGGCCGCAGTCCGGCGGCGATCCGCACATCGGGCGATCGGCCCCACAGGTCGAACTGCCCTTCGAGGGGCAGGTGGGCGGCGTATCTGCCGTGGGTCGCCCACAGGGCGGCGCACCACGCGGCGGACGCGCACCCCTCGCCGACGGCCGCCACCTCGGCGAGGAGGTCGCTGAAGGTTCCCTCGGTACCGTGCCAGACCCCGGGCACGAAGTGACGGGCAAAGCCGGCGCGGGTCAGCAGCGCGACGGTCTCCGCGGACAGCCGGCCGGTGGCGTCCACCGCCGACGCGTGTGCAGCGGCGGAGGCCACGGCGCCCGCCAGCTGTACGCGCGCCCGCGGCGCGCCACCCTGTGCCCCCTGGCCTGTGCAGATTTGGCGCTGGTTCACCTATCGCTCTCCTTTACTCCGTGACTAGAATTCGTTCGGGAACGAATTTTTATTGGCCGGCCCTTCACCACCGGGCCGGGGTGAAGGAGGTGATCAGCGTGGTCAAGCAGGCGCGTGCCCTTCGGACGCACGATCGCGTCCTCGACGCCGCTGCGCACGAGTTCGCACGCTACGGCTACGTGAACGCGAACCTGCAGCGCATCGCCGACCGGATCGGGTTGACCAAGGGCGCCCTGTACGGGCACTTCTCCAGCAAGGAGAAGCTGGCCGCCGCGCTGACGGAACATCTGTCCCGGAGCGTGCGGACGCTGCTGGACGGGGCCAGGACCTCACCCGAGCCGGCCACGAGCCGGCTGGAGGCCCTGGTGCTCGGGCTCGGCCAGCTCTTCGAGACCGACCACAGGGCGCAGGCGGCCCTGCGGCTGGAGGTGGAGGCGGCTCGGGCGGCCGGCATGGTGGCTCCTCTCCTGAGCGACACCCATGGCATCGCGCTCGAACTCGTGGGCGAGGTGCAGCGGGGACGGCACGGTGACGAGGCCCCGCCGGCCGACGCCCTGGCCGATATCATCATCGCGGCCTTCTGCACCGCGCTGTGGACCGGCGCCTGCGCGGGCCCGGACCGGCCCGGGCCCAGCGTCGCCGCGATGTGGGGCGTGCTGACGCGCGTCATGGGGACACGCGCACCCGCCTGAGCTCCGCCGACCGTGCGGCCCCGGGCCGGTGGGTCGCCGCTACCAGGAGGCAGGGACGGCCGCCGCCGGGCGGGTGCCCACGCAGGCCCAGACGGTCCGTGCGCGGGCCAGTACGGTGTCACCCTGGACCGCCGAGACGGACAGCTGAAACGTTTCCTGCGGACGGGCGCCCGACGCGCACTCCTCGACCACCAGCCGGGTGGGCCGGTCGAACTCGCCGAAGGCCAGGCACTGCACCGCGGTCCGGGCCAGCGCGAAGGAGAGGTCGGCGAACGGGCCGTCGCACGCGTCGTGCACCTTGAGGTGGCCGAGCTGGCGGAAGCCTTCCAGCATCACCATCATCGGGATGTGGTCGGTGGGGTGGTCGAAGAGCACCGCGTGGTGGCGGTCCACGCGCAACCGCCACTCGTCGGGCCTCGCGGACTCTTCCAGCACGCAGTCCCGCCAGCGCAGCCGCCCCACCCGGTGCGGGGGCGTTCGCGGCGCCCCGGAAGCGGCCGTCCGCGCCGGTACGGTGGCCGACGCGTCCGCGGCACCGCCGCCGAGCCGGCGCAGCAGGCGGTAGCGCCGTTCGTCCACCATCAGCATGCTGATGGTGCCCCGGCCGCACGCACGGCCGCCGACGACGAGCCGGAAGTCCATCCGGGCCCCGCTCCTGCCCCGCGCGTCGTCGCCGTCCCAGGTCCACTCACCCACCAGGAACACCGAGAGCGGTACGCCCTCGACCCGCAGGGTGACGGGATCGGTGATCTCGAAGTCGATGTCACGGCCGACGAAGCGCCGGCCGAGCGGCACACCGCAGTGCCGGTGGGCGACGTAGACCATCCCCTGACGCAGGGTCTCCGCGAACAGCAGGGGATCGCTCAGACCGTTCTCGTCCGGGTGGTAGAGCGCGTGGTCGCGCGGCCACTGGGCGGCGACGACGAACTCGCGGTCACCGACACGGGCGCCGTCGGTGACGAACACCTCCGCGACGGAGCTGCGGTGCACCAGCTCACGCGTCACGGGACGTGCAAAGCTCAACGAATCACAGGCGTGGGCCATTGCTGACGCCTGAGGGATGCTGGGATGATCGGGCATGACTGACATCTGGGATTCGCCTCCCCCGTACTGGAGAACCAGGACCATGCGAACGAACAGACGTGCGGCGCCCTTCGGCACGCAATTAATATACCTTTGGGAAGGTATTTTGCAAGCCTCAGGCGGAGCACGGCGGATGCTCGGTCATCCCTGCTGGTCAGAGGGGCGAAACCCGCGAAGCGTCCGCACACGCCCCGGCCCAGTCCCCCCACGAACCAGCCACCGAAAGCAGCACCCGGCACGGCACGAATGGACGTCATGAACGAACACAGCGACGCGGCACAGACCTCGCACATCTCCGGCGGCACCTCGGTCGACGACACCTCGCACCTCAAGCAGGAGCGCGCCATCCGCACCCGGCGCACCATCCTCGACGCGGCCGCGGAGGTCTTCGCCCGGCACGGCTACCCGAACGTCACCATCAAGGACATCGCCGACCGCGCGGAGATGACCAAGGGCGCGGTGTACTTCCACTTCTCCAACAAGGAGGCCCTCGCGGTCGCCGTGACGGAGGAGTTCTACCGCAGGCTCAACGAAATCGTCTCACCCGCGCTCGATGGCGACCACTCCTCGCCCTCGACGGTGGTGGACGTGCTGCTGCGCACCGCGGGCGGGTTCCGCGACGACGTCTACGTCAAGGCGGGGGCACGCCTGCAGATCGAACGTCCCTACATCAAGGCGGAGATGCCGGTCCCGTACGTCGGTTTCACGTCACTGATCGTCGAACTCCTCCAGGAGTGCCGGGCCGCGGGCCGGCTGCCGGACAGCGCGGTGCCCGAGGCCCTGGCCAGGGTCCTGGTCTCCGCCCTGTTCGGCGCCCAGCACATCTCCTGGGTGCAGAACGACCGGGCCGACATCGTAGAGCGGGTCGAGGAGATCCTCGACGCCTTCGCCCTGCTGTCGGTGCCGGTGCGGTAGGACCGTGGGCCGGGAAGGTGTGGCCCGAACCGGTGAACCGCTCCGGTCGCCACAACGTCACGCCGTCCGGCGGCGGGCCGGACGGTTCAGTCCAGGAAGGCGGCCTCTATCCAGCGACGCAGGGCGCCCGGACGCATGCGGTGCAGCCGGTCCACGCTGTCGGACACCTCGTGCGGACCGCCGACCGACAGGAACTTCTCCCGCACCAGGTCCGCGTGCCGGACGCGGGTCTCCGGGCCGGCCGCACCGACCGGAATCAGCCGGGTCCGCGACACCGTACGGCCGTCGGTCAGCCGGACGGTGACCCGGGCACCGGTGGCCTTCGCGGCGCGGGAGAAGTCCCGGTCGTCGGCGCTCAGCGGGCCCAGCAGGTCGACCAGCTCGTCCCCGCCGAAGCCGCGCAGCCACGGCACGGCACGCTCCCCCGCCTCCCGTACCGCCTCGCCGAACGGAGCGTCGGACAGGAACAGTTCGCGCGTCATCTCGGTGTCGTGCTCCAGGCGCACCCGCCGGGCCAGCGCCCAGCGGGCCGGGTCGTCCAGGTGCGGGGAGGAGAAGTCGTCCACGGTGAACTCGCCGGTGAGCAGGGTGGTCGCGACGGGGTAGGGCACGTCGAGGACCAGGGCGCCGAGCGGGGATCCCGGACCGTTGACGTAGCGGGCTGCGCGCTCACCGGCGAAGAGGGTGTACAGGGACGCCTCGACGACCACCTCGGCCACGTCCTCGGGCCGCAGGCCGCCCAGTTCCCGGTGGATCTCGGCGGCGCAGTCCACAGCCGCGTCGATGCCCGGCCCGCCTGGGTGCATTTTGAAGGAAAGCGTGTCGGTGTGCCAGCGCCGGCCCAGTCCCTTGGCCACCGCCTGCGGCAGCGGCACGGTGGCGAACCGGGCGAGGAAGCCGTCCTCGTGCTCGACGATGTCGGGAGCGCCGCGCAGCCCCGCGTACGCCGCGTCGCAGGCGTCCATGGCGGTGCGCACCGGGGTGAAGGTGTTGAACAGACGGGCGTCGCTGGCCAGGAAGGCGCGCATCAGGGGCCAGTTGGGCATGGCGAAGGCCAGTCCGAAGGCGTTCTCGAAGAGCGCGGCCGGGGCCCGGTCGCAGTGCAGCCGGCCGGCCACCGCGCCCGCCAGGTGCGTGTGCACGGCGCTCTGGCCGCGCAGCGGGCCGAGGGTGGCCGAGGCGGTGATGCGGGCAGCGCACTCGTTGGCCGCGACGACGGCGGTCAGCAGGGAGAGCCCGTCGAGCCGGCGGGTGTAGGCGAAGGCGAGCGGTACCGCGACGGTGGAGTTCGACAGGTGTCCGGCGTAGGCGGTGTCGTCGAGGTTGAGCCAGGACCCGAGGGCGGCGAAGACGCCCGCGGCGGTGCGCGGGTCGCGCTGCATCGGGTGGCCGAAGGCCGCCACCAGCCGCCGTCCCAGCGGGTGCTGGAGCCCGGCCCTGATGGATGCGGCCTGCGAGAGCACCTGACCGGCGGCGAGCTTCAGCACCCGGCACGGGATGTGCTCGGGGCGCAGCGTCGCCGCCCACTGGGACAGTTCACGCAGCGGGGTGTCGGTGGGTCGGCGAGGGCGCCTGGGCGCCGTGCTCCCCCAGTCGTCGCACAGCGCCCTGGCCACGCTCTCACCGAGTACTGCCGTCATGGCGCGAGGCACCTCTCTCGCCGTACGCCGGCCGGGGCGGCCGTGGTCGGCGGCTGGTCACTCCGGGCGGGTGGGAGCGGCGGCGGGAGCACCGGCCGACGGTGCTCCCGCCGCCGCGGGGAGGGGCTCAGGCGGCCGGCACCTTGTCCAGGAAGCCGTAGACGGCCTTGACGCGGCCCGCCTCGTCGGCGACCAGGACGTCGAAACCGATCGCGATGGGCTCGGCGCCGGGCTCGGTGACCAGGCCCCACTGGAACCGGGCCTGGTTGTGGTGGGCGTCGACCGTGCCGTGCAGTTCGAAGGTCAGGCCCTTGAACTGCTCGCGGGCGCCCGCCACCACCGCGCCGAAGCCCTCGTGGCCCTCGACGGCGGCGAGCGGGTCGATGTACGGGGCGTCGGCGGTGAACAGCTCGGCGATGGCCGCCGCGCGCTTGTCGGCGTCCGCCTCGTTCCAGATGGCCAGGTAGCGGTCGACGGTGGTGGTCAGGTCGCTCATGTGTGTTCTCCTCGTTTCCGTTGGTGCGGCTGACCCGACGTGCCGTCGCCAGGCGTGCGGTACGACGGGGGTTCTGGATGTCTCAGGGGGTCTCGGGGCGGTCCGGGGCCGGAGCCCACACGGGGAGGGCGCCGGGGAGGACCTCGAAGGTGGCCGTGGAGCCGATGCCGTGCTGGTACTCGCCGTCGTGCTCCAGCGGTAGCCGGCGGCCGTCGGTGCGCTCCACGGTGATGGTCCGGCCGCGCGCGTACCACGTGGCGGGGTGGCCGATGTGGGCGGCGGTCAGAGTCAGCCGCGGCACGTCGGCCGCGGCGATCCCATCGCCGATGACGCAGACGTCGAGCAGGCCGTCGTCGAGCAGCGAGTCGGGCAGGACGTTGAACCGGCCGCCGCGGTAGGGGCCGCCGCCGACGTTCGCGAGGACGGTCGGGCCCTCGTGCACGACCCGCCCGTCGACGGTGACCCGGCCCGGGTACGGCGCGTAGCCCGCGGCGGTGTCGGCGAAGGCGCGAGCGTACCGCTCGCGGCCGGTCAGCGGCAGGTCGCGGGCGGTGATCAGCGCGTCGGCGATCACACCGGAGCAGGCACCCAGGTAGACGTACTGACGGGTCTCGGCGAGACGGGCCAGGTCCAGGCGGCGAGGGCGGGCGCTGCCGCCGATGCCGGAGTCGGTGAGGATCGCCTTGAGGGACTCCGTCCAGGGGCGGTCGCCCCACAGCATCTTGTAGCCGGAGTTGCCGGTGCCGCCGGGCACCACCGCGAGCGTGGTGCGCCCGGAGGCGGGCACCAGGCCCTGGACGGCCTCCCGGACGGTGCCGTCGCCGCCGATGACGACGACCAGGTCGGGGGCGCCGGTGTGCCGTTCGAGGGCCCTCCGCACCGCCACGGTGGCGTCACCCGGTCCGGCGGTCGGGTACACCTCGGTGCGTTCCAGGTACGAGTCGCACAACTGGCGCACCTGTTCCACCAGTTCCGGGCTGTGGCTGCCGGAGGCCGGGTTGGCCAGGACCAGTGCCCGGGTCGGGACCGGGGCTGCTGCATCTGCCATGCGGGCGTACTCCTTCGTCGGACGGTGCCGGCGGGTCCGGGGCCGGGGCCGCGCCTGCGGCTCCGGCCCCACGGCGTCGACTCTGCCGCCGACCGCTGTCACGGCGCTGACGTGCGGCTGACGCCGACGAAGCGCACGGGCACGGGGGAGGCAGGACGGGGACACGCCGGGCACTGGAACACGGGGCCGAGGGCACACCCGGCCCGCCGCGGACACCCGCGGTACGCCGGGCCGGGCGCCGCGGGCGCCCCCGGCGCGGCTCCCGGAGCCGCGCCCGGAGCCGCTCCCCAGCGCCCCGGTCCGTGGGCGTGTGAGACACGTGTGCGACGTGGCTCGGGAGTGGGAGCGAGGGAGGGCAGGGCGCGGGCCGGGCGGCGGCCACACGGGAGGCGCCGCCCTCGCGGTCACTGCTCGGCGAAGGTCAGCAGGTCCGCGTTCAGACGGTCGGCGTGGGTGGCGAACAGGCCGTGGGCGGCGCCCTCGTAGGTCAGCAGGGTGCTGCCGGGCACGAGCTCCGCGGTGCGGGGACCGCACAGCGGATACGGCGCCCCGAGGTCGGCGGTGCCGTGGACGACCAGGGTGGGCACCCGGACGGCCGCCGTCTCCGCTCGCTGGTCGGTGGTGAACAGCGTGCGGTAGATCTCCGTGGCGGCCCGCGGCGAGGTGTCCATGGCCAGGTCCGTCAGCCACTCGGCCAGTCGGGGCGAGAGCGGCGTGCTCGCCGGATCCGCCTCGGGGCCGGCGAAGAACGGCCGGGTCAGTGATCTCAGCCAGGCGGCCCGGTCGGTCCGGATGGCCGTCTCTATCTCCTCGAACAGCGCCATCTCCAGGCCGTCCGGGTTGTCCGGGGCGCGCATCAGGAACGGCGTGGTCGAGGCGACCAGCGCCAGCTTCCCCACCCGCGCGGCGCCGTACCGGGACAGGTAGCGCACGGCCTCGCCGCCGCCCGCCGCGTAGCCGACCAGCAGGACGCCCCGCAGGTCGAGGTGGTCGAGCAGGTCGGCGAGGTCCGAAGCGAGGGTGTCGTAGTCGTAACCGCTCCAGGGGACGTCCGAGCGCCCCGTGCCGCGCCGGTCGTAGGTGACGCAGCGCAGCCCCTGACCGGCCAGGAACGGCGCCTGGAACTCCCACATCCGCGAGTCCGCCATGGCGGCGCTGAGCAGCACCACGGGACGTCCTTCGCCCCAGTCGGTGCAGTGGAGCCGGGTCCCGTCCCGAGTGGTGACGTACGGCATGACGCCTGCCTTCCTTGGTGGTGGGGGCCCTCAGCTCCGTGCGGTGCGGCCCGGCGCCGCCAAAACCAGGGCGGAGGCCAGGAGTCCCAGGACGATGAGCGGGACGAGCGTGACGGCGAACGCGTGCGGGTAGGCGCCCGCCGAGCCGCCGGCGTCGGCCAGGGCGGGGAAGAAGACCGCGCCGGCGATCGCCACGCCGACGGCCGCGCCGCCCTCCTGGGCGGTGTTCAGCAGTCCGGACGCGGAGGCCGCGTGCTCGGGCACGGCCGCGCCCAGCACCAGGTTGGTCAGCGGGCCGGTCGTCAGGCCCATGCCGAGTCCGGCGACGAGGAGGGCGGGCAGCAGCCACAGCACGTGTCCCGTCGTGTCGAGGCGGTCGGCGGTCAGGGCGACCGCCGCGTAGCCGATCGCGAGGGTCAGCGGGCCGACGGCCACCCTGCGGGCGGTGACCGAGGCGGCCTTGCGCGACGACACCACCGAGGCGCCGAAGTAGCCCGCGCCCAGGGCCAGGAAGACGGACCCGGACTCCAGGGGCGACAGGCCCCGGCCCAGTTGCAGGTAGAGGGCCAGCACGAAGAAGAAGGAGCCCATCGCGAGGAAGTAGACCACCGTCGCGGTCAGCCCCACCGAGAACAGCCGGCCCTTGAACAGGGCGGGTTCGATCAGCGGGCCCCGGTCGGCCGCCGCCCGCCGGCGCAGGTGCCAGACGGTCACCGCCAGCAGGACGGCCGCACCGGCCAGCGACTCCCACACCCACAGCGGCCAGCCGCTCTCCTGGCCCTCCAGCAGCGCGAAGACGACGATGCCCAGGGACGCCGTGACCAGCAGGGCGCCCACGAGGTCCAGCCGGGTGCCGCCCTCGCCGCGCGACTCGGGGATCGTGCGGCCGACGAAGGCCAGGGAGACCAGGCACAGCGGGACGTTGATCAGGAAGATGGTCCGCCAGCTCAGTCCCGCGATGTCGACCGTGATCAGGGCACCGCCGATGAACTGGCCGAAGACGCCGGCGAGTCCGATGACCAGGCCGTAGGCGTTGAAGGCGCGGTCGCGGGCGGCGCCGGTGTACACCGTGCCGATGATGCCGAGCACCTGCGGCACCATCAGCGCGGCGGCGGCGCCCTGGGCGATGCGGGCGACGACCAGGACGGTCGCCGTGGGTGCCAGGCTGCACGCGGCCGAAGCCAGCATGAACAGCACCATGCCGAGCGTGAACATCCGCCGGCGGCCGAAGAGGTCGCCGAGCCTGCCGCAGGTGATCAGTCCCGCGGTGAAGGCAACGCCGTAGCCCACGACGAACATCTGGGCCTGGGCGGCGCTGGCGCCCAGGTCGGCCTTGATGGCGGGGACGGCCACGTTGGCGATGAAGAAGTCCAGCACCGTGATGAAGGTGCCCACGAGCACCACCAGGAGGGCACCGGCCGAGGGGGCGGCGGCCGGTGCGCCGGGGCGCGTCGGCGCACGCCCCTCGACGACGGCTTCCGTGCTTGTCTCAGAAGTCATGACGACTCCGTTTCTCGATCATTTCGGGTGGGTGGTGCCGGTACTGTGGCCGGTCACCAGGTCACGGGAAGGTGTGTCACCCCGTGGAAGACGGTGCCGCGGCGGAAGACCGTGCGCGGGTCGGCCGCCAGCCGCAGGTTCGGGAAGCGCCGCAGCAGGGAGCGCAGCGACAGCTCCATCTCCAGCCGCGCCAGCGGGGCCCCCTGGCAGTAGTGCGGGCCGAAACCCCACTGCAGGTGACCGCTGGTGTCGCGGTGCGGGTCGATCCGGTGCGGGCAGGCGAAGACCGACTCGTCGTGGTTGCCGGCGGGCACGGAGATGACGACGGCGTCCCCCTTGGAGACGGCCACACCGCCGAGTTCGAGGTCCTCCACCGCCAGCCGGACCATCGCGTCCTGCGAGATCGACCAGTAGCGCATCGACTCCTCGATGAAGTTCGGTATGAGCGCGCCGTCGTCGGCGGCCACCCGCGCCCGCAGGTCGTCGTCGCGCAGCAGCGCCAGGATGTTCAGGGCGATCTGGTTGGTGGTGGTCTCGTGTCCGGCCACCAGGACCAGCCGGGCGATGCCGACCAGCTCGTCCAGGGTGATGGCGCCCTTCGCGTGGTGGTTGACGACGAGGCGGCTGATCAGGTCGTCGCCAGGGCTCTCCAGCTTGCGCAGCGCCAGTTTCGCCAGGTACTCGGACATCTCCTCGTAGGCGGCCAGGGAGACCGCCGGGTCCTCCTGGGAGATGGTGACGCGGGTCTTCTCGATGAAGAACGCGGAGTCCTGCTCCGGAACGCCCAGCAGCCGCGCGATGACGAGGGTCGGCAGCGCGCGGGAGAACACCGCGTGCAGGTCGGCCGGCCGGGGCAGTGCCTCCAGTTCGTCCAGCAGCTCGTCCACCAGCCGCTGGACCGGTTCGCGCAGCCGCTTCACCCGGCGCGCGGTGAACTCGGTCTGGATCATGGAGCGGAGCCGGGCGTGCTCGGGGTCGTCCAGGCGCAGGAAGGAACTCGGGTTACCACCGGGCGGGACCTGGATGCGCACCGGTGCGCCGGGCAGCCGTTCGTCGGCGCTGAGGCGGGGATCGCCCAGCGCCTGCCGTACGTCGGCGTACCGGGTCACCAGCCAGGCCAGGCGGGACTCGGCGGCTCCCGCCGGGAGGCGCACCACGCAGGGGGGCGCGTTGCGCAGTTCCGCCAGAATGGGCGACGGCTCTCCGTCCTCGGTGCGGGCGAAGGGCCAGTCCAGGACATCGGTGTGGTCCGCGAGCGACATGTTGGCCTCCTGGGGTGAGGGGGCAGGCAGGTGGATCCCGGGCACCGGCTCTCTTCCGTGGTCGGACTCGGACGCGCTGACGCCGTCGGGGCGGAGGGGACATGGGTGATGTCCCGTCCAGAGCCGCCGACGGTCGTGCGCCACTGTCGCGCAGTCCGCTGACACGGCGCTGACACGGGTGCCGGTCGGGCTGTGGAACCCGCGGCACTCGTGTGGGGGGGGCGGTGCCCGGGGGGGTGCAGACCGGGAAGGCGCCGGAGCGGGGCGCCTTCCCGGTGCCGCGCCGGTGCTGTGGCCGGGAAGGCCGGCAGGTCGACCTCTCCGGTCGCGGCGGCGCTAGCGCGCGTGGTGGGCGGCGATCCGCTGCAGGCGGTGCGCGAAGTGGGCGGTGACGGCTTGGGCGTGGGTGTCGATGTAGAAGTGGCCGCCGGAGTACTCGTTGTGGCCGAGGTAGGCAGGGGTGCGTCCGGCCCAGTGGGTCATGGCGTCCGGCTCCTCCTGCAGGGGGTCGGAGCGCCCGCCGTAGGAGGCGAGCGGGCAGGCGACCCCGGCGCCGTCGTCGACGTACTGGGCGGCGACCCTGAGGTCGGCGCGGAGCGCGGGGACCACGAGGGCGAGCATCTCGGGGTTGTCGTAGATCTCGGCCGGGAAGGAACCCAGCTTCTTGATCCACTCGACGAGTTCGGACTCGGGCATCCGGCTCTGCTCCTCGGTGGGCTGGAAAAAGCCCTCGGGCGACCAGCCGGACATGCCGACCATGACGGGTGCCGGGCCGCCCTCCTCCTCCATGCGGATGGCCAGCCGGAACGCCAGCTGGGCGCCGAGGCAGTGCCCGAAGAACGCGAACGGCCGGTCGTCCAGGTCGTCGAGCACGGCCTCGTGCAGCGCTTCGAGCAGTGGCCAGAACGCCTCGTGCGTCGGCTCCTCCCGGCGGTTGTGACGGCCCGGCAGGGTCACCGCCTGCGGGGCGATGTCGGGCGGCAGCAGGCTCTCCCAGTCCCGGTAGATGATGGCGCCGCTGCCCGCGTGCGGGAGCAGGAACAACCGGATCGAGGCGTCGGGCGAGGGCTCCACCGGGTGGAACCACTGGCCCGCGCGGGACATCCGGCTGCCGGCGGCGCCGGTGGCGTCGGTGGCCGTTGCGTTGGTGGTACTGGTCACGACTGTGTACTCCCCACGGTGGTGGACGGGTCGAGGGCGCGTACCGCGGGCAGCAGCACCTCGGCGATCTCCTTCAACTGCGGTTCCGGGTCGAGCGATCCGATCCTCAGGACCAGGTGGCGGGCGCCGGCCCGGACGTAGCCGCCGAGCCATTCGGCGCACTGCTCGGCGCTGCCCCAGGCGTAAGCCTGGATGGTGCGCATCTGACCGAGGGAACGGCCGTAGTAGTGGCTGATGTAGTGCTCCAGTTCGGCCTCGGCCGCCCGCTCGTCGCGGTTCACCGTGATCGTCGCGTACAGGGCGGGGGTGACGGCGCCGGCGGGGCGGCCCGCCTCCTCGGCGAGCTCGGCGATCCGGCGGCGGGCCCGGCCGTAGGCGTCGGGGTCGGGCAGGAACGGCAGCCAGCCGTCGTAGCGGGTGGCGGCGCGGGCGAGCACCTTGGGGGTGTCGCTGCCGGCCAGCCACAGCGGCGGGCCGCCGGCGGTGGCCGGGGAGGGCAGCCGGTCGAGGCGGTCGGCCTGCCAGTACCTGCCCTGGAAGTCGGCCGGTTCGCCCTCCTGTCCGGCGCGCCAGGCCGTGCGCCACAGGGCGGTGATCTCGTCGAGGCGTCCGACGCGGCCGGTGAAGCCGGCGCCGACCGAGGCGAACTCCTCCTCCGTCTCGGGCATGGGGAAGCCGGAGCCGAGCCCGAGGACCAGCCGGCCCGCGGCCACGTGGCTGAGGCTCGCGACCATGTTGGCGCCGATCAGCGGGTGGCGCAGGGCCGGGGTCAGGGCGGCGGTGCCGACGGTGATCCGCTCGGTGGCGGCGGCAGCGGCGGCCAGGACGACGAGCGGGTCCAGGCGGGGGCGGGCGGTGAGTGAGTCGCCCGCCCAGAGGGAGTCGAATCCCAGGGCCTCGGCCTGCCGGGCGAAGCCCAGCAGCGGGGCCGCCGCGTAGGTGCCGTTGATGGCCTGTTCCCGGGTGGGCAGCAGGATGCCGACGTGCAGGGGCCCGTTCATGGGCGACGACCTTTCTGTGCGCGGTGGCTGTCGCGGTGTCATGCGACCGTGCCGGCCAGCGGGTCCGGGGCCGGTGCCGTCAGCCGCTCCCGCACCGCGCGGCGCAGGATCTTGCCGGAGGGGTTGCGGGGCAGGGAGTCGGTGAAGTGGTAGGCGGTGGGGATCTTGTAGTCGGCGAGCCGGCCGCGCAGGGAGAGCAGCAGCTCGCGCGGGTGCGCCTCGGCGCCGGGGCGCAGGACGACGACCGCGTGCACGCTCTCGCCCCAGTGCTCGTCGGGCAGGCCGACGACGGCGGCGTCCGCCACGGCCGGGTGCGCGGCGAGCGCCTTCTCGACCTCGGCCGGGTAGATGTTCTGCCCGGCGACGATGATGGTGTCGTTGATGCGGTCGCACAGGTGGAGGTGGCCGTCCTCGTCGAGGTAGCCGGCGTCCCCCATGTGCAGCCACTCCCCCACCAGGGTGCGCGCGGTGGCCTCGGGCAGGTTCCAGTAGCCGAGCATCCGGGACGGGGCGCGCACGCAGATCTGGCCGATCGCCCCGGGCGGGAGGGGGTCGCCGTCGGGGCCGATCACCTTGACCTCGTTGCCGGGGCACGGCCTGCCGACCGAGTCCAGTACCGGGCTGCCCGGGTGGTGCGCCTCGGGCGGCAGGCACACCGCCACACTGCCGGTCTCGGTACTGGCGTAGATCTGCGCGAACTCGCAGCCGTAGGTCTCCAGGCACTGCTTGAGCAGGGTCTCGGACATGGGCGCCGCGCCGTAGGCGATCTTGCGCAGGGAGGTGAACGCCTCCGGTCCCGCGCCGCGTTCGACGGCCATCATCTGGAGCATGGCGGGGGCCGCGAAGGTGGTGGTGACCTTGTGGGTGCGGATCAGCCGGACCGCTGCCTGCGGGTCGAACTGCGGCATGATCACGTTGGTGCCGCCCGCGTTGAAGGTGTGCAGGAACCAGCCGATGCCCGCGACGCCGAACCCCGGCAGCGAGATGAGGCTGACGTCGTCGGGCAGCCAGTCGATCCAGGCGACGCCGTGCTCGCGCATCGCGTGCGGCAGGGTGAAGAAGCTGCGGTGGGCGAGGACGGCGCCCTTGGGCAGTCCGGTGGTGCCGCTGGTGTAGATCTGCACCACGGCGTCGTCGGGGCCGGTGCCCGGCACCGGCTCGGAGTCGGGCTGGTCGGCGGTCCAGGCGGGCAGGCCCGTGCCGCGGGCGGGTTCGCCGTCGGCGTCGGTGCCGTCGACGCGGATCACCCGCCGCAGACCGGGCAGTTGGTGGCGCACCGCGGCGACGCTGTCCCAGAACTCGTCGTCGACGAAGATCAGGGCGGCGCCGGAGTCGCGCAGGATGTGGTCCACCTCGGTCGGGGTGAGCCGCCAGTTGACCGGCACCAGGACCGCGCCCGCCTTGGCGCAGGCGAGCATCACCACGTAGTAGTTCTCCGACTCGCGACCCAGGTAGGCGACCCGGTCGCCGCGCCGCACGCCGCCGGCGCGCAGGGCGTGCGCGGCACGGTTGCTGTCGCGGTGCAGCTTGTCGTAGGTGGTGACGCGGCCCTCGCAGATGATCGCCGGGTGGTCCGGCCGGCTGCCGGCGTGGGCCCGTGAGGAGTGGGCGAGCGTCCAGCGCTCCCTCGGTGTGCCGCTGGATATGTCAGTCATGATCCGTCCTTGTGTGCGTCAGGCGGCCGGCACCGGCTCGAGCTGCCCGCAGAGGAACTGGGCCAGCTGCCGCACGGTCGGGTGGTCGTGGGTGAGCGAGGCCGGCAGGGGCAGCCGGAACGCCTGCTCCAGGGCGGCCTTGACCTGCTGGGCCATCAGCGAGTCCAGGCCCAACGAGACGAACTCGGTGTTCGGGTTCAGTTCGTCGCCCTCCTCCAGGTGCAGGACGACGGCGACCTTCTCGCGGACGACCCCGGTCACGGCGGCGGTCCGCTCGGCCGGCGGGAGGGCGGCGAGCGCGGCGAGGTCGGGGCCGGTGCCGTCGTCGGAGGCGTTGCGGGCGAGCCGGTCGTAGAACAGGTCGCCGGTGACGCTGCCCGAGACGTAGCGGTCCCAGTCGAACTCGCCGACCACCCGCTGGGTGCGGGGGCGTCCCCAGAGCCTGGCCAGGGTGTCCAGGGCGCGGGTCGGGGAGAAGAAGCGCACCCCGCTGCGTTCGATCTCCTGGCTGAGGTGCTCCTCCAGGCGGGCCGACATGCCGACCCGTGCCCAGGCGCCCCAGTTCACCGACAGGCCGGGCACGCCCCGCCGGACGCGCCACTCGGCCAGGGCGTCGAGGGCGGCGCTGGCCGCGGCGTAGTGGCCCTGGGTGGCGCCGCCGAGGACCGAGGCGATCGAGGAGTAGGTGACGAAGAAGTCCAGTTCCGGGAAGGAGGACTGGGCGGCCTCGTGCAGCAGCCAGCCGCCGTACGCCTTGGCCTCCAGCTGGGCGTCGATGGCCTCCCAGGTCAGCTCGGCGACGAGCTTCTTGTCGTAGGCGCCAGCGGCGTGCACGATCCCGCCCACCGGGTGCGGGCCGGCCGCGAGGTGCCGCACCAGCCGCCGCACGTCCTCGGCACGGCCGATGTCGGCCTGTACCAGGTCGAGTTCGGCGTGCCCGGCGAGGTCGGCGAGGACGGGGGCGGCCTCCTCGGTGGGCCGTCCGCTGCGGCTGACCAGCGTCAGGTGGCGGGCGCCGAGGGCGATCAGCTTGCGGGCGGTGACCAGGCCGAGGCCGCCCAGACCGCCGGTGACGAGGTAGGTGCGGTCCGGGCGCAGGGCGGCCGGGACCTCCTCGGCGGGGGCGGCGGGCTCCGCCTCGGGGGCGTCCGGGAGGGTCACCCAGGACTGTCCCGACGGGTCCGACAGGGCGGACCGCAGCGCTTCGCCGGTCTCGTCGAGGCGGAAGTGCCGGGCGCCGTCGTCCTCTTCGGCGAGCGAGGCGTGCACCACGGCCGCCGCGGGGACGGTGAGCGTTGAGCGGAACGTGCCGTCGCGGCGTACGAGGACGTCGTCGCCCGGCGCGAACCCGGTGCCCTCGGCCGCGGCGAGGACCGTGCCGGTGGCCGCGGTGCCGAGCAGCGGCGGGGGCTCCTCCTGCGCGCCGAGCAGTTCCTCGCGCTCCGCGCGGCCGGTGTCCAGGGCGGTGCGGGCGTCGTCGGCGGTCAGGCCGACCGACCGGACGCGGATCTGGACCTCGTCGGCCGCCGGGGGCACGTCCGTGGCGGCGACCAACGCGAGGTCGGACAGGTCGCCCGAGTAGGGGGCGCGCAGCTCGAAGCCGCCGGACCAGGTGAGCGGGGCGTCGCCGGAGAGGAGCCGGCGGACGTAGCGGCGGTTCGGACGGTGGGCGACCTGGTACTCGCCGGGCGGTTCGGCGTGCCACTCCTCCAGCAGCGGGGTCAGGCCGCTGCCGGGGGCGACGTCGACCAGGGTGGCCCGGTACTGGGGGTACTCGGTGAGCAGCACCCGGCCGAAGCCCCAGAGCGTGGCGGCGGCCAGGTGCCCGCCGTCGCCGGCCGGGTCGCCGGGCAGCCACTGGGCTCCCTCGGTCACCAGCCACAGGCGGGGCGGCCGGGGGGTGCCCGCGGCGTCCAGCGCGGTGATCAGGGCGAGCAGTTCGCGGTAGTTCTCCTCGCACTCGGCGCGCAGCCGGTCGGCGGACATGGTCTGCGGGAACTGCCGCCATACGCGGCAGACGTCGGTGACGGTGGGGTCCTCCAGGGCCGCCTTTAGTTCGGTGAGGCCGGCGCCCCGGGTGACCTTCAGGCCGGGCCGTCCGGCGAGGTCGGCGGCGCGGGCGGGCGACGGGTCGAGCAGCACGACGTGCCGGGCGGGGGCGGTGGTCTGCGGTGCGGGCAGGGCGCGGCGGACCCACTCGGGGCGGTGCAGGAACCGGCGGCGGCCGGTGCTGCCCTCGGGGCGGGCCAGGCGGACGCCGAGCAGTTCGGCGACCGGGTCGCCGTTCTCCAGGAGCAGCACGTCGGCGGTGCGGCGGTCCTGGTCTCCGTGCACCCGGGCGAGAACGCGCAGCTCCTCGCCGCGGGGCTTGCGGAAGTGGCGGACCGAGGCGACGCCGCGGGGCACGAACACTGGGCCCTCGGGGTCGAGGGCGACGCACGCCTGGACGGCGGCCTCCACGAGTTCCGCCGGCACGTGTTCGACGGCGGAGGCGTTCCGGCCGGTCAGCTCCCCGGTGACCAGACCGTCGGCGTGCCGGGCGGCGCGCAGCAGCAGCCGCATCCGGGAGCCGTGCGGGCGGCCGACGGAGGCGAGGTCGGTGTAGATGTCCTCGTCGTCGATCTGCGTTCCGGCGGGGGCGAGGCCCGCGTCCAGTTCGGCCAGTTCGGAGACGGGGACCACCGGTTCGGGATCGGCGGCGATCACCGCGGTGGCGTGCACGTCCTCCTCGCCGCCGACGACCGTGAACACCGCCACCTCGGCGCCCCCGCCCGGCAGCGGCCGCCAGCGGGTGGTCAGGGCAATCCTGGTCTCGGCGGGAACGTCGAGCGGCGCGAGCAGCCGGAGGTCGCGCACGGCGGACCGGGCGTGGCCCCGGACCGCGTCCTGGACCGCGAACAGCAGGTCGACGTAGGCCCCGGCGGGCAGGGTGGTGCGTCCACCGTCGGCCAGGTCGGCGAGCGGGCCGAGGTCCTCGGCGGTGAACTCCGCGGTGAACTCCCGTACCCCCGAGGCGAAGCGCTCCTCGGTGCCGAGCAGCGGGTGGCGGGCGGTGCCGCCCGCGGCGGCGCGGCGGGGTCCGGCGGCCGGCAGCCAGTAGCGCTTTCGCTGGAAGGCGTAGGTGGGCAGATCCGCCTTGGCCGGCACGGCGTGCCCGGCATGGTAGCCGGACCAGGAGACGGTGAGTCCGGCGGCGTAGTACTCGGCGAGTGCGGTCAGGGTGGTGGTGGCCGTCCGGTCCCGGCGGCGCAGGCTGGCCAGCCACAGGTGGTCCTCGGCGGCGACGCCGCGCCGGGCGAGCGCGGTCAGCGCGGCCTGCGGGCCCATCTCGATCATGGCGTGCCGGCCGCGCCGGGCCACCGCGCGGATGCCGTCCAGGAAGCGCACGCGTTCGCCGATGTGCCGCACCCAGTAGTCGGGGGTGCCGATGTCGCGGAACCGGGCGAGCCGCCCGGTCACGTTGGAGATCAGGCTGATGGCCGGCTCGTGGAACTCGATGCCGTCGAGAGCGGTGCGGAAGTCGTCGTAGACCTCGGCCATCTGCGGGGAGTGGAAGGCGTGGGAGACCGCGAGCCGGTCGACGCGCACGCCGCGCTCCTTGAGGATGGCGCAGACCTCGTCCAGGGCGGGGAGGGCGCCGGAGACGACGCACTGGTCGGGGGCGTTGACCGCGGCCAGGGCGAGGTCGGGGCGGCTCTCCAGGAGCGGCTCGACGTCCTCGGCGGGGGCGGCGACCGCGGCCATGCCGCCCTCGGCGCGCACCGCCTGCATCAGCCGGGCCCGCGCGGCGACCAGCCGCACGGCGTCGGGGAGGCTGAACAGGCCGGCGACCGCGGCGGCGACGACCTCGCCGATGCTGTGCCCGACGAGCACGTTGGGGCGCACGCCCCAGGCCATCCACTGCCGGGCGAGGGCGTACTCGAGGGCGAACAGGGCGGGCTGGGTGTACTCGGTGCGGTCGATCGCCCCGGGGTCGTCGGCGGTGCCGAGCAGCAGGTCGCGCACGGAGCGGTCCAGGTGCTCCGCGAACAGCCGGTCGCACGCGTCGACGTGGGAGCGGAACTCCGGGAGGGCCTCGTAGAGGGCGGCGCCCATGCCGGCGTACTGGGAGCCCTGGCCGGTGAACATGAAGGCCGTCTTGCGGATGCCGCTGGGGCCCTCGTGGTCCTGGCCGGCCGCCCGGTCCAGGAGCCGGGCCAGGGCGGCGCGGTCGGCGACCGGGGCGGCGACGCGGTAGGGATGGTGGGTGCGGGCGACGTTGGCGGTGTGGCAGAGGGCGTCGAGGGGGAGGCCGGGCCGCTCGTCGAGCAGCCGCCGGTGGTTCGCGGCCTGCTCGCGCAGGGCGGCGGAGCTCTTGGCGGAGAGGGTGAACAGCGGGGCGGCGGGCGGGCCGAAGGACTGCGGCGCGGGGCTCGCCGCCGGTGCCTGCTCCAGGACCACCGCGCCGATGGTGCCGGCGAAGCCGAAGCTGTTCACGACCGCGCGGCGCACCTCGGCCCGCCATGGCTCGCATGCGGTCGGCACGCGCAGCGGGTAGAGGTCCCAGGGGATGCGCCCGGACGGGGTGGTGAGGTTAAGGTGCGGGTAGATGGTGCCGGAGCGCAGCTGCAGCACCGTCTTGATGACGCCGACGATGCCGGAGGCCGGCTCCATGTGGCCCAGGTTGGTCTTCACCGACGCGGCGAGCACGGGGTTGTCGGCGGTGTGCGACTCGGCGAACACGTCTCCGATGGCGCCGAACTCGATCGGGTCGCCGAGCGGGGTGCCGGTGCCGTGCGCCTCCACGTACTGGATGTCCTCGGGGTCGAGGCGGGCCGTGGCCAGCGCGGCGCGGATCACCTTCTCCTGAGCGGGGCCGTTGGGCACGGTCAGTCCGGCGCTGTCGCCGTCCTGGCCGACGGCGGTGCCGCGCACCAGGGCAAGCACCCGGTCGCCGTCACGCTCGGCGTCCGAGAGCAGCTTGAGGACCAGGACGCCGCAGCCCTCGGCGCGCGCGTAGCCGTCGGCCGACTCGTCGAAGGTCTTGCACTGCCCGTCCGGGGCGAGCATCCGTGCGTTGGAGAACATCACCGGGATGCGCGGGTGGTGCAGGGCGTTGACGCCGCCGCACAGCGCGATGTCGGTCTCGCCGGAGCGCAGGGCCTGCACCGCCAGGTGCAGTGCGACCAGGGAGGACGAGCAGGCGGTGTCGACGCTCATGCTGGGCCCGCGCCACCCCAGGAAGTATGACAGCCGGCCCGACAGCGGGAACATCGTGATGCCGGAGGCCAGGTGGCCGTCCATCTCCTCGTACGGCAGGGACTCCAGCTCGAGCGCGTAGTCGATGGAGCTGGCGCCGACGTAGACGCCGCCGTTGCCGCGGCGCAGCGGTGCCGGGTCGATGTTGGCGTGCTCCAGGGCCTGCCAGGCGGTCTCCAGCAGCAGGCGCTGCTGGGGGTCCATGTACCGGGCCTCCTTCGGGGAGATGTTGAAGAAGGCGGCGTCGAAGAGGTCCACCCGGTCGAGGAAGCCCCCCGCGGTGGTGTGGATCTTCCCCTTGTCCTCGGGGGTCTCGGGGGTGAACGCGGCCACGTCCCACCGGTCCTGCGGGATCGGGCCGATCCCGCTGCGTCCCTCCCGCAGGAAGGTGTCGAACTCGTCGGGCGAGGTGCTGCCGCCGGGGAATCGCAGACCGATTCCGACGATCGCGACCGGCTCGGGCGGCTGCTGGGACTCCGCACGCGGCATGGAGAGACTCCTTAGCTTCCCTGAGAGGAACTGTCCTGGACGGCCTGGGTCAGGTGGTCCACCAGATGGGCGACCGTCGGCTCGTTGAAGAGCACGTTGACGTTGATGGAGAGATCAAGGAGCCGCTCCAGGCTCTGCCGTATCTCGGTCAGCCGCAGTGAGGTGAGGCCCAGATCGAAATAGCTGATGTCGAGCGGGAGGTCCTCGGATTCGTCCATGAGGAGAACCGACCTGAATTTCTTCAGGACGATCGATTCGATTTCTTCGGCGAGTTCGGCGCGCGGCAAATCACGCAGGCGCTGGACAGTGCTGTCGACGGGTGGCATGCGGTCATGCAAGCAGCGCAGGCTGACGCCCCACTGACGGACGGCGGGGCCGGCTTGGCTGAATCAGCCCCCTGTCAGCGCCGGGTCAGATTCCGCTGCCACGCTCGCACTGCTCCGAAAAATCCGCTCGCCAAAGGTGAAAGGCTGAAGATGCTTCGCGAAGCCGCGCAGGAGGAGAGTGCCGAGGCACCTTCCGATATCAAGAGCTATGACCTCTACATCGCGGGCAAGGACGTCGCGGGTGACGGGTGGGTGTACACCGTCAGCGGCCGGTCCCTGCTGGAAGACGTGTTCACCAGCGTGAGCCTGAAGCGCGCCCTGGAGCAGGACCCGGAGTCGGAGGCGGCCAGGCACCCGTACGTCGTCGGGCGCTGCGCGGTCGCGGACGACGCGTCCATCGACCTGGCCACGCAGGCCGCGGCCGCCGCCGCACCCGACTGGGCGGCCGTGCCGCTGGAGCGGCGGATGCGGCTGGGCACCCGGTTCCGCGAGGAACTCATCAAGCACCAGGACGAGTTCCTGCGCATGCTGGTCGCCGAATCCCACCCGGTCAAGCTGGCCCGCTGGGAGCTGAGCTGCCTGCTGCAGATCTACTCCCCGGGCTCCCTGCGCTGGTACACCAAGCAGATGCGGGTGGAGAAGGAGTACGCCGGCCGCACGCTGGTGCTGCACCGCCAGCCCGACGGTGTGGTGGCCTTCAACCCGCCGCAGAACGCACCCCTGCCGAGCGCCGCCCTGTGCGTGCTGGCGCTGATGGCCGGCAACGCGGTGGTGGTGCGGGCGCCGCGCAGCATCGCGCTGAGCACCATGTGGCTGCTGCGGGACGTGGTGGCGCCGCTGCTGGAGGAGATGGACGCGCCGGCCGGGGTGCTCAACGCGGTGTGCAGCAACCCCAAGCAGACCATGGACCGCTGGATAGCGGATCCGCTGATCAACGACATCTTCTACATCGGCGGCAGCCAGGAGGGCCTGCGCTTCGAGCAGCAGTGCGTGGCGCACGGCAAGAAGCCGATCCTCGAACTGGCGGGCAACGACGGCATCGTGGTGTGGAAGGACGCGGACGTCAAGTGGGCGGCCGAGGCCATCACCGAGGCCTTCTACGGCTCCGGCCAGATCTGCATGGTGCCCAACTACGTGCTGGTGCACCCGGACATCGCGGACAGCCTGATCGCCGAGGTGAAGGAGCAGGTCAAGGGCATCCGACCGGGCCTGCCCGAGGAGGAGGACGTGCTGCTGTCGCCGGTGCGGCGCAGCGAGCGGTTCTTCCGGCTGCTGCGGCAGGCGCTGGACAACGGCGCCGAGCTGGTCACCGGCGGCCACCGCACCGAACTGGACGGCACGCCCTCGGAGACGGGGGTCTTCCTCCAGCCGACGGTGGTGCGCGTGGACGGCCTGGACCGGGCGCGCACCTACGACGTGGTGCGCGAGGAGACGTTCTTCCCGCTGGTGCCGATCGTGGTTGCCGAGCGGGAGGACGACGACGCCCTCCTGGAGGCGTTCCTGCGCTTCGTCAACAGCAACGACTACGGGCTGCGCAACTCCCTGTGGTCGCGTTCCGACCACGTCATCGAGACCTTCGTGCGGCGGGTCGTCAACGGCGGCCTGCTGAAGGTCAACGACTCCCACATCGGCTTCCTGCCCTACCTGCCCAGCCACGGCGGCACCGGCCGCACCGGCGGCGCCTTCGGCGAGGCCAACTACCCGATGCTCAAGACCTCCCACGTGCAGGGCGTCAGCATCGCCCGCGGCGTCAGCCCGTACGACGCGGTGTTCGGCGCCTGACCGCCCTCCGCCCCTGTACCCCGCCGTTTTCGATGGAGGCTTCCGTTGCGTTCCCTCGACCTCGCCCGCTCCGTCTGCGAGCGCTTCCACCCGGGTCTGCTCAAGGAGCTGGACAAGATCCCGTACACCGATCGCGAGCGGCCCGGCAGCCCGGTGATCGACCTGTTCCGCATCCACGGCGGGGTCGGTCTGCTGATCCCCGAGGAGTACGGCGGCCACGGCGCCGACGCCCTGGACGCGATGCGGGTCCAGCTGGCCCTGGGCGCCGTGTCCCCGTCGCTGGTGGCGGCCGTGTCGATGCACCACTTCACCACCGCGATGCTGTACTCGCTGGCCGTCAATGCGGGCCGGCTGACCGACGAGCAGACGGCCCTGCTGCGCCGGATCGTGCCCGACCAGCGGGTGATGGCGTCCGGCTGGGCCGAGGGCCGGACGGCGCAGAACATCCTCAAGCCGGCCGTGACCGCCCGCCCGGTGCGCGACGGGTTCCTGCTCACCGGCGCCAAGAAGCCGTGCAGCCTGTCCCGTTCGATGAGCCTGCTCACGGCGAGCGTCGCCATCCACGCCGACGACGGCGAGCCGGAGCTGGCGCTCGCCCTGGTGCCGGCCGACGCGCCCGGCCTGACCGTGCACCCGTACTGGGGTAACGACCTGCTGGCGGGCGCGGAGAGCGAAGAGGTGCGGCTGGAGGACGTGTTCGTACCGGCCGGCATGGTCGTGCGGGCCGGCGCCGACGACCCGCACCGCCTCGACGACCTCCAGTCGGCCGGGTTCGTCTGGTTCGAGCTGCTGATCTCCGCCGGGTACGCGGGCGGTGCGCTGGAGCTCGTGGAGCAGGTGCTGGAGCGCGAGCGCGGCAGCGTGGCGGAGCGGGCCTCCCTCGCCGTGGACATGGAGACCGCGGTCGCGCTGCTGGAGGGCGTCGCGCGGGCGACCGGCTCGGAGCCCGGTGACGAGGAGTCGGTGGCCCGCGTACTGGTGGCCCGGTACGCCGTGCAGAACGCCCTGCCCGACATCGCCTCCCGCGCCCTGGAACTGCTGGGCGGCCTGGACTTCATCCGCGGCTCCGGTCCGGCACAGGCCGCGGCCGCGCTGCGGGCCCTGGCCTTCCACCCACCGTCGCGCGCCGCCGCCGCCGAGCCGCTGCTGCGCTGGTTCGGCGGTGGCGAGCTCGTCCTCGCCTAGGGCCGCGGCCGGGACGGTTCGCCGGCCGGTGAAAGCCCGGTCACGGCACCGCTGCCGCGGCCGGACAGGCCCCCGGCCGCGGCACGGTCCCGGTCCTGTCCGCAAGACCCCACGACCCCTTGGAGTGAGCCACACGTGACCGTCATCCAAGAAGCCCCGGCGGCTTCGTCCGCCGACACCGAGGCAGAAGTTCTCGGCCTGTACCGCGCGCATCTGAGCAAGGGCCGGGCCACGCTCGCCGAACTGTTCGGCAGCCACATGGAGGTGGCGTCCGAGGGCGCCTGGCTCACCACCAGCGACGGTGAGCGCTTCCTCAACGCCGGCGGCTACGGCGTGTTCGTGATGGGCGCCCGCCACCCGATCGTGATGGAGGAGGTGGAGCGCCAGCTGCGCACCCACCCCACCGCGACCCGCATCCTGCTGGAGCCCACCGTGGCCCGCGCGGCCGAGGCGCTGGTCTCGGTGCTGCCGCCCGGTCTGGACCGGGTGCACTTCGCGCTGTCGGGGGCGGAGGCGGTGGAGACCGGCCTGAAACTGGCCCGCGCGGGCGGTTTCAAGCGCACGGTCTCCATGCGCGGCGGCTACCACGGCAAGACCCTCGGCGCGCTGTCGGCCACCGCCAAGGAGGTCTACCAGCGGCCGTTCCGCCCGCTGGTGCCCGACTTCCTGCACCTGCCCTTCGGTGACGCCGACGCCCTGGAGGCCGAACTCGCCGCCCACCCGGGCGAGGTGTGCGTCATCCTCGAACCGGTCCAGGGCGAGGGCGGTGTGATCATCCCGCCGAAGGGCTACCTCAAGCGCGTCGAGGAGCTGGTGCGCGAGTACGACGGCTTCCTGGTCCTCGACGAGGTGCAGTCCGGCTTCGGCCGGCTCGGCGAGTGGTGGGGCGCCGACATCGAGGGCGTCGTCCCGGACGTCCTGCTCGCCGGCAAGGCGCTCGGCGGCGGGGTGATGCCGGTCTCGGCGGCCGTCGCCACCCGCAAGGCCTTCCGTCCCTTCGACAAGGACCCCTACGTCCACACCGCCACGTTCTCCGGCCAGCCGGTACTGATGGCCGCGGTCCAGGGCGCCATCCGGGCCGTGAAGGAGGAGCGCCTGGTCACCAGGGCGATGGACCTCGGCGCCCGGCTGCTGCCGGCGATCACCGAGATCGCGCGCCGCAACATCCCCGACCTCGTGGTGGACGTGCGCGGCCGGGGCCTGCTGATCGGCGTCGAGCTCGTCGAGGCCGGGCTGGCCGGCGAGTTGCTGATCGAACTGTTCAACCACGGCGTGGTCGCCAACCATTCGATGAACGGCAGCTCGGTGGTGCGGTTCACCCCGCCCGCCGTGCTCGGCGACACCGACGTGGACTTCCTCCTCAACTCCTTCGACCTGGCCACCCGCGACCTCGTACGGGGCGCGGCCAAGATGCCGGAAGGCGGTAACTGATCGTGAGGCACGTCGAACTCGATGCTCTGATACCCGGGGAGCAGGCCGAGACGGTCCTGCACGCCGTACGGCGCTGGGAGCGGTTCCCTGACCTGGCGCCCCACGTCAACGCGACCACGGTGCACGCCGCCTACCCCGACCCCGCCGCCTCCTCCAGCTGGGAGCTGCACTTCCGCAGCGGCCTGCTGCGCTGGACCGAGGACGACACCGTGCTGCCGGAGCAGGGCGAGATCCGCTTCGAGCAGTCCGACGGGGACTTCGACTCCTTCTCGGGGACCTGGTCGGTGACGCAGGACGGCGGCGACGTCGCGGTCCGCTTCGACGCCGACTTCGACTTCGGCATCCCGAGTCTGGAGGGCATCCTCGACCCGATCGCCGAGCGGGTCATCAAGGAGACCGTGGCCTGGGCGCTGACCGGTCTGTTCCCCGCCGTGCGCATCAGCGGCGGCATCGAACTCACCCCGTCCGCCGCAGTCGGCGCCTAGCGCATCAGGGAGCTGCTGACCATGGACCAGGCAAACCCGTTCGAGACACCGCGCACGTACTCGCTGCACCGCGCCGAGTACTTGGTGGGCTTCGCCGTCACCACCGGCCTGATGATCGCCCACTTCGACGAGATCCGCTGGCTGCCGGCGATCGCCCTCTTCCTCTACATCGACCTGATCGGATACATCCCGGGCGCGATCGCGTTCCGGCGCAGTGGCGGGCGGCCGATCCACAAGGCGTACTACGTCCTGTACAACGTGATGCACAGCCTCATCACCCAGGCCGCCGTGGCCGCGCTGTGGTGCTGGCTGGTGAAGCCGGAGTGGGCGCTGCTGGTGCTGCCCTTCCACCTCTTCGGCGACCGCGGGCTGTTCGGCAACTTCATGAAGTCCTTCGCGCTGCCCTTCGAGCCGGTCCGCCAGCCCGGCTACCTGCGGCTCCTGGACGACCTGGGCCTGCCGCACCCCAATCCGGTCGGGCATGTGACGGACCCGGTGCCAGTCGGGCACGTCCCGGTCCGCGAGCCGGTGCCGGCGCCGCGGGAGGACACCGCCGCGGCGCAGGAGACCCCGGCGCCGGCCGCCGTGGCCGGAGAGTCCGCGGCCAGGCAAGCGGAGGCGCTGCGATGAGCACCGCCACCGCGACCGGCCCGCGCACGCGCCGGCCCGTCCGCCAGGACCCGGCCGAACGGCGCCGGGCGCTCTACCACCTGGCGTCCCCGGTGTCGGTGCTGACCACCGGCCCGCAGAGCCGGATGCACGGCACCACCGCGAGCACGGTCACCCTGGTCTCGCGCGAGCCGCTGCTCGTCGGCGTCGTGCTGCGGGCCGGGTCGTCCTTCGCGCGGCGGGCCGCCGCCACGGGCCGGTTCGCGATCAACGTGCTGGACGGCGAGCAGGCGGAGGTGGCCCGCCGGTTCGCCGACAGCGGGCGTCCCGACGGCAGCGCCCAGTTCGCGGGCCTGGCCTGGACGGCGGACCCGTACGCGCAGGCCCCGCTCATCGCGGGTGCGCTCGCCCACTACACCTGCCGCTTCCACTCCGCCCACGCCGCGGGCGACGGCGAGCTGCTGCTCGGCCACGTCGTGCGCGCCAGGGCGGACGAAGGGCACCCCCTGCTGAGTTACGCCGGCCGCCTGCACGCCGGCACCCTGCACCCGGCGAAGGAGGCCGCGGCGTCATGACGCAGTCCAAGGTACTCGTGGCCCCCGAGGCCGACTGGGACAAGGCGCCCGGTCTGCTGGACGGGGCGAAGGAACTCACCCTCGGTCCCGAGGAGTGCGACCTCGCCTACTGGATCACCTCGGTGGCCCAGGGCACGCTGCGCGACCGCGGCGTGACCGGCCACCACGACGACGCGATCGTCCCGGACTTCCTGAAGGAGCCGGGCCCGCTGCGCGAGGCGCTGGTGCTGGAGTTCGGTCTGCGCGGGCTGTCCGAGGAGCTGGCCACCCGGCTGCTCGGCCACTACGTGTCGATCGCGCCCGGCATCCCCGAGATGGAGTTCTACGCCACTCAGTTGCTCGACGAGGCACGGCACGCCCGGGTGTTCCGCAACCACCTGGTGGAGCTGGGCATCCCGGCCGACACGCTCCTGAAGAGCATCGACGAGATGGCCCGGGACTACCGCGCCCGGGTGCTGGACCCGGTGGTCGACTTCACCCTCGACATCGTCCGGGACCAGGCCGACTTCCCCGGCGGTGTCGCCGTGTTCGCCATCGTCATCGAGGGCGTGCTGGCGCCTGCCGCCGAGCTGAGCGAACGCAAGTGGACTCCCCTGTCCCCGGCCACCGGCGAGATCTCCCGCGGCACCGCGATCGACGAGATCCGCCATCTGACGGTGGCCAGCACCATCCTGCGCGACCACGCGGCCGCGCACCCCGAGTACCGTCCGCGCCTGCTGGAGATCCTGCGGGCCGGCGTGCGTCTGTGGGACGAGATCCCCGACCGGGAGTTCGTGATCCACCGCGAGGAGCTGTTCCAGGAGGGCATGCTCCGGCACGCCGACCGGATCGGCGACTACGAGATCTGGCCCGGCGTGCGGATGCTCGACACCACTCCCGAGCAGCGCTACGACATGGCCGAGCGGTGGACCGACGAGATGGCCGAGGCCCGGATGGCCTACATGGGCCTGCCCCTGGAGGTCCTCAGCAGTCCGGGGCCGGGCGCGTGAGCACCCGACGGGCCGCCGTGGTCTGCGGGATCGGGTCGTACGTCCCGCCCGACGTGGTCACCAACGAGGATCTGGCCCGGAGCCTGGACACCTCGGACGACTGGATCCGCTCGCGCACCGGGATCGCCCGGCGCTGTGTGGTCGCCCCGGGCACGGCGACCAGCGACCTGGCGGTCGAGGCGGGCCTGCGGGCGCTGAAGTCGGCGGGAGACGGGCGGGCGGGCGCGGTGGTGCTGGCCACCACCACCCCGGACCAGCCGTGCCCGGCCACCGCGCCGCAGGTCGCGGCGCGGCTCGGACTCGGCGAGGTGCCCGCCTTCGACGTGGCCGCCGTCTGCTCCGGCTTCCTGTACGGCCTGGCCAGTTCGGCGGGCCTGATCGCCGCCGGGGTGACGGACCGGGTGCTGCTGATTGCCGCGGACGCGTTCACGACGATCATCAACCCCGAGGACCGCACCACGGCGGTGATCTTCGCGGACGGCGCGGGCGCGGTACTGCTGCGGGCCGGCTCCCCCAGGGAGCCGGGCGCGGTGGGCCCGCTCGTGCTGGGCAGCGACGGCGGGCTGAGCCATCTGATCGAGGTGCCGGCCGGAGGGTCGCGGCAGCGGTCGTCCGGCCGGGAGCCCGCGCCGGAGGACCGTTTCTTCCGGATGGTGGGCCGCGACACCTACCGGCACGCGGTGGAGCGGATGACCGTCGCCTCCACCGAGGCGGCAGAGCGGGCCGACTGGCGGCCGTGCGACGTCGACCGGTTCGCCGCGCACCAGGCCAACGCCCGCATCCTGGACGCGGTCTCGGAGCGGCTCGGCATCTCCGGCGAACGGCGGCTGAGCAACATCGCACGGGTCGGCAACACCGGCGCCGCCTCACTGCCGCTGCTGCTGGCCGAGAGCGCGGCGGAGGGAAGGCTCACCGCCGGGCACCGGCTGCTGCTGACCGCGTTCGGCGGCGGGCTGTCCTGGGGCGCGACCACGCTGGTCTGGCCCGAGGTGCAGACCATCTGACGTCCCGTCACGGGCGGGGCCCGGGCAGGCCCCGCCAACAAGCGTTGTCCGACACAGCGGAGAACGGGCGCTTGCGCCTTCGAGAGAACTGTCGAAAGGAACCGACATGCTGGAGCAGCTCAAGGAGATCCTGTCCAACAAGCTCAAGGTGTCGCCGGAGGCCATCACCCCGGAGGCCACCCGGGAGGACATCGAGCTGGACTCGCTGGCCGTGGTGGAGCTGTCACTGCTGCTGAAGTCCGAGCTCGGCCTGGACGTCAGCGACGACGACCTGCTGGAGGCGGAAACCGTGGCCGACATGGTCCGGCTGATGGAGGAGCGGAGTGCGAAGGTCTGATGGCCGGCATGGACATCGCCGTCACCGGGCTCGGCCTGGTCACCCCGGGTGGTATCGGGGTCGGGCCGAGCTGGGCGGCGGTCTGCGACGGCAGGCCGGCCGCCGCCCTCGATCCGCTGCTGACGGACAACCCCGTACGTATCTCCTGCCGGGTGCCCGGCTTCGACCCCGAGCGCCTGCTGAGCGCGCGGCGGGCCCACCGCCTGGACCGGTTCGTCCAGTTCGCGCTGGTCGCCGCGCACGAGGCGGTGGCCGACGCGGGCCTCGATCCGCAGACGTGGGACGGGGCGCGGGTGGGTGTGGTGCTGGGCTGCGCAGACGGCGGCCCCGGCACCGTCGAGGAACAGCACCACGTGCTGCGCGAGCAGGGCGCCGACCGGGTCTCGCCGCTGCTGCTGCCCATGCAGCTGCCGAACATGCTGGCCGGGCAGACGGCCATCGAATTCGGGGCGACCGGGCCCAACCTGGTGGTGGCCACCGCCTGCGCCTCGGGCGCGACCGCCATCGGCACGGCCCGGGACCTGCTCGCCCTCGGCCGCTGCGACATCGTCCTCGCGGGCGGCAGCGAGGCCATGGTCACCCCACTGGTCATGGCCGGCTTCGCCCAGATGGGGGCGCTGTCGAAGCGGCACGACGACCCGGCCTCCGCGTCCCGGCCGTTCGACGCCGACCGGGACGGCTTCGTCGCCGGTGAGGGCGCCGGCATCCTCGTCATGGAACGGGTGGCGGACGCCCGCGCCCGCGGCGCCCATGTGCACGGCCGGATCATCGGCTACGGCGCCACCGCCGACGCCCACCACATGACGTCGCCGCACCCCGACGGCGCGGGCATCGAGGCCGCCGTCCGCGCCGCGCTCGCCGACGCGGGCGCGGACCCGGACGACGTCCAGCACGTCAACGCCCACGGCACGTCGACACCGCTGAACGACCTGGCGGAAGCCCGCATGATCGGCCGGACGCTGCGCGGGGACCCGCTGGTAACGTCCACGAAGGGAGTCACCGGACACCTGCTCGGCGCGGCCGGGGCAGTCGAGGCCGCCTTCACCGTGCTGAGCGTCGAGCACGAACTCGTGCCCCCCACCGCCAACCTCGTCATGCCCGACTCCAGGATCGACATCAAACTCGCCCAGGCCGCCACCTACATGCCCATCGACCTCGCCCTGAGCAACTCCCTGGGCTTCGGCGGCCAGAACACGGCCCTGGCCATCGCCCCGGCCTGAACGGCCCGGACACGTACCGGCAGCCGCCCGCGGAGCACCTCCGCCGGGCGGCTGTTCCCGTGCGGCACCCGGCCGCACGGCACCCGCCCCGCCGGTCCGCGGGCCACCCCATCCCGCCACACGTCAGGAGTCCACCGTGCACGATCCCCAAGAACTGCTGAAGGACGGGCCGCAGGCCGTACGGCGGCTGGCCCGCCGCCGCCACGACCTCGACCTGGCCGCGCTGGCCGACGCCCTGCGCGAGCGCAACGGCGCGCAGGCGGAGGTGACCCGGCTGCGGACCGAGGTGAACCGCACGGCCAGGGCCCGCCGCTCCGGCCCGCCGACCGAGGAGGAGAAGGCGTCCGCCCGGGCGCTGCGGACCGAGGTACAGGGGGCCGAGGCCGCCGCCCGCACGGCCGCGGCACACCTGACCGAGCTGCTGCTCTCCGTCCCCAACATCCCCCTGGACGCAGTCCCGGACGGCGACTCGGAGAAGGAGACCGTGGAGATACGCCGGGGCGGTCCCGCTCCGCGTCCGGCGGACGGTGCCCGCCACCACGCCGACATCGGGGAGTCCCTCGGCATCCTCGACGGCCCGGCCGCGGCCCGGCTGTCCGGTGCCCGTTTCTCCGTCGCCCGCGGGGCCGGGGCACGACTGGAGCGGGCCCTGCGCGACTTCCTCCTCGACCTGCACACCCGCGAGCACGGCTACACCGAGCAGTCGGTGCCGTTCCTGGTCGACCGCGACACCATGACCGGGACCGGACAGCTGCCCAAGTTCGAGGACGACCTGTTCCGCACCCAGGTCGGTGAGCGGGAACTGTTCCTGATTCCCACCGCCGAGGTCCCGCTGACCAACCTGGTGGCCGGCCGGCTCCTCGACTCCCGCTCGCTGCCGCTGGCCTTCACCGCCTGCACGCCGTGCTTCCGGGCGGAGGCCGGGGCCTACGGCCGGGACACCCGCGGCATCCTGCGGCTGCACCAGTTCGAGAAGGTGGAGCTGGTGCGCGTCTGCGCCCCCGAGGACGCCCCGGCACAGCTCGAGCTCATGGTGAACCACGCCGAGGAGTGCCTGAAGCGCCTGGAACTGGCGCACCGCGTGGTGCTGCTGCCGGCCGGCGACCTCGGGTTCTCCGCCCGGATGACCTACGACGTCGAGGTGTGGCTGCCGGGCAGTGGCTCCTACCGGGAGATCTCCTCGGTCTCCGACTGCGGCACCTTCCAGGCGCGTCGCGCGGACATCCGCATCAAGCGGCCCGACGGGAGCAGGACGCCGGCGGTCACGCTGAACGGCTCGGCGCTGCCGATCGGCCGCACGGTCGCCGCGCTGCTGGAGCAGGGCGCGCGGGAGGACGGCTCGGTGGTGCTGCCCGAGGTCCTCGTCCCGTACACCGGCTTCCGGCGGATCCTGCCGGGCGGGGACACCGCGTAGGCGCCGTCGGGCGCCACCTCGAAAGGGGCGGGAGCCGGGTCCGCGACCCGCTCCCGCCCCTTTCGCCGCGCCCGGCCCGAGGCTCAGGCGCCCATCATGTGCACTCCTCCGTCGACGTGCACGATCTCTCCCGTGGTGCGCGGGAAGAAGTCCGACAGCAGGGCGACGACCCCGCGGGCCGCCGGGTCCGGGTCGGTGGGGTCCCAGCCCGCCGGGGCCCGGTGCTCCCAGACCCCGGCGAGGTCGGCGAACCCGGGGATGGACTTGGCCGCCATGGAGCGCAGCGGTCCCGCCGCGACGAGGTTGCAGCGGACGCCGCGACCGCCCAGGTCCCGGGCGAGGTAGCGGCTGGTCGACTCCAGGGCGGCCTTGGCGACGCCCATCCAGTCGTAGCGCGGCCAGGCGACCGCGGCGTCGAAGGTCAGCCCGACCACCGAGCCGCCGCGCCGCTCCATCAGCGGCAGGCAGGCCGTGGTCAGCGACTTCAGGGAGTACGCCGACACGTGCACGGCGGTCGACACGTCGTTCCAGTCGCCGTCCAGGAAGGAGAAGGCGCCCCGCGGCCCGTAGGCGATGGAGTGCACCAGTCCGTCCAGGGTGTCGGTGTGCTCGCGGATCCGGTCGCCGAGGCCGTCCAGTTGCCGCTGGTCGGTGACGTCGAGTTCGAGCACCGGGGCCGGCTTCGGCAGCCGTCCGGCGACGCGCTCGATCAGGGAGAGGCGCCCGAAGCCGGTGAGGACGACCTCGGCACCCTCCTCCTGGGCGATGCGGGCCGTGTGGAAGGCGATGGACGCGTCCGTGACGACCCCGGTCACCAGGATCCGCTTGCCGGCGAGGAGTCCGCTCATGTCCGGGTCACCGCCTCGGGCAGGGCCCGCACCAGCGGGGAGTCGTGGCCGAGGGCGCCGAGTGCGGCGGCGCCGCCGGGCGCGCCCACGGCGGCGAAGAAGTCGGCGTTGGAGGCGGTGTGGTCGCCCCACTCGGGGGGCACGTCGTCCTCGAAGCGGATCGCCTCGACGGGGCAGACGGGTTCGCAGGCGCCGCAGTCGACGCACTCGTCGGGGTGGATGTACAGGGCCCGGCGGCCCTCGTAGATGCAGTCCACGGGGCACTCGTCGACGCAGGAGCGGTCCTTGACGTCGACGCAGGGCAGCGCGATGACGTAGGCCATCGTCAGCTCCTCTTCGTCGCGGGGGTGGTCGGGGGGCCGGGGACGCCGTCGACCGGAGTCCCGGTGGTGCGCTCGCCCAGCAGCAGGACGGTCGCCGCCAGGGCCGCCATCGCCGCGGCGATGACCCCGAACAGGGCACCGGGGCCGTGCGAGTCCAGGACCGGCAGCAGGACGAACGGCAGTGCGGCAGCGCTGAGTTTGGACAGCGAGTAGGCGGCTCCGGACGCGGTGGCGCGGATCGCGGTCGGATACTGCTCGGAGAGGTACACGTGCGAGACGCTGGAGAAGACGTTGCTGCACAGGGTGTAGACGAAGCCGAGCGCCACGATGAGCACGGGGGATCCGGCATGGGCGAAGCCGAGGCCGGCCACCATCATCGCCGCCGCGGAGGCCGCCACCAGCGTCCGGCGCTCGAACCGGTCGACGATCGGCAGGGCCAGCGCGGAACCGACCGGGTAGCCCAGGAAGGACAGCGCGGTGAAGCCGATGCCCGCGACGATGCCATAGCCCTTGGCCGCGACGATCTGGGGGGCCAGCGTGCCGAAACCGTAGTAGCCGACCACGGACAGCACGCAGAAGATCCACAGCACCACCGTGCGGCGCCGCATGCCGCGGCCGAACACGTCGCGCACCCGGTGGCGCACCGCGGCCGGTTCCACCGGTCCGGCGGTGTCCGCGGCCACCGGGCGAACCGTCGCGGGACGGTCCGGGTAGGCCTGCTTCTCCATCTCGGCCACCAGCAGCTCGGCCTCCTCGGTGCGGCCCTGGGCGGCCAGCCACCTCGGCGACTCGATCAGCCGGCGGCGCAGCACCCACACCACGGCGGAGCCCAGCGACCCGATCACGAACAGCCAGCGCCAGCCGTCGATGCCCAGCGGGGACAGGGGCACCAGCCACAGTGCGGCGAAGCCGACGGCGGGCACCCCGCAGAAGGCCAAGGTGTAGGCCCAGGCGATGTACCGGCCGCGCCGCTTGGCGGGCAGCACGTCGGCCAGGTAGCAGTCGGACAGCACCTGTTCGGCACCGATGCCGACGCCGGCCATGAACCGGGTGACGATCAGCCAGGCGGCGTTCGGCGAGAAGGCACCCAGCAGGGAGAAGCCCGAGTAGATGGCGAGGTTGATCAGGAAGGCCCGGCGCCGGCCGAACCGGTCGGCGATCCGGCCGAGCACCAGCGAGCCGATGAACTGGCCGATGAACACCGATGCCAGGACGAGTTTGAGCTCGGTCGACCCGAAGGCGAAGTCGCTCTGGAGCACCTTGGCGATGGTGCCCGAGAGGTTGTTCTCGAAGGTGTCGAAGAGCAGCCCGATGCCGATGACCATGGTGAGTCTTCGGTGCATCGGGGTGATCGGCATGCGGTCCAGGCGGACCCCGATCGCGGCGGGAGCGGTGACACCGACCGCCACCGTGGTGGTCTGGGACATGGGGAGGCTCTCCTTGGACTCCTGATTCTCAGGGACTCCGGTGAGGGAACCGCCCGGGCCGACGGCTGGCCCGGGCGTGCGGCCCAGGGGCCGGGGCTGTGGACGCGTGGGGGTGCGGGGCCGTGCGGGACCGGAGCGTGGGGACTCCCGGACCGGCGGCGACCGAGGGCGCGGGCCGGGTCAGGCCGCCTGGGCCGCGCGGCGCCTGATCTCCTCCTCCACGGTCCCGGCCCGCACCGGCTCACTGACCTCGTGCAGGTAGGAGGCGACCTCCCGGTAGGACGTCCAGAAGCCGACCTCGTGGTACGGCACCCCGCGCTCGGCGCAGTAGGCGCGGGTCAGTTCCCGGGCGCGCGGCAGGTGCTTCTGCGGCATGGCCGGGAACAGATGGTGCTCGACCTGGTAGTTGAGGCCGCCGTAGAGGAAGTCGACCACCGGGTTCGGGCGGATGTTGCGGGAGGTGAGGACCTGGCGCTCCAGCCAGTCCAGGGTCTCCTCCTCGCCGTCGCGGACGTCCATGCCCTTGTGGTTCGGGGCGAAGATCATGCCGAAGTAGACGCCCAGGGCGGCGTGCTGCACGAGGATGAACGCGACGGCCAGGACCGGCGAGAGAACCGTGAAGACCAGGGCGCAGTAGACCGCGGCGCGCAGCACGACCAGGAACGACTCCAGCACGGGCCGCCTGGTCTTGCCCTGCGCGATGGACACCACGGCCGTCCGGAGCATCTTGAAGCCCTCCAGGACGAGCAGCACGAAGAAGAGCACGCTCTGGTGGCGCACGACGAACTTCTGCGTGCCCCGCCGGCTGGGGTACTGCTTGACGTCGAAGATGACGGTGCGCCGGCCGATGTCCGGGTCCTTGTCCAGGTGGTTGGGGTTGCTGTGGTGCCGGTTGTGGTGGTTGACCCACCAGCCGTAGCTGACCCCGTTGACGAGGTTGGCGTGGATGTAGCCGACGGCGGAGGCTGCCTTCTTGCTGCGGAACATGGCCTTGTGTCCGGCGTCGTGCCACATGAACGCCGACTGGCCGCCGCACAGCCCCATCCACAGGGCCGTCAGCAGCTGCCACCAGGAGTCGCCCAGGGCGAAGAACGCGGCGAATCCGATCAGCAGCAGGGTGGTGTTGAGCGCGAGACGGCCCACGTAGTAGCGCGGGTCGAGGTCGAGGAGACCTTCCGCCTTGACGCGTTTGAGGAGCTCGGCGAACGTCGCCGAGGCGCCGGTGCGCGGGCCGGCCGCGGAGGCGGCTGCTGCCCCGGCTTCTGAGGCGGCTGGTGCCCCGGCTTCTTGTGTGTGCGGACGCTGCATGCGTTGCTCTCCTTGGGAGAAGTGCCCGGTTCGGGCGGCGGCGACGCTGCCCCGCGGACCTGCGGGCGCCGCGAGTCGACAGTGCTCCCGCGGGCGGTTGGGCACGCGCGGGCGTGCCCGCCCGGCGGTCCGGGGACGCCGGAGCACAGTGCGGTACTCCGCCGGGGGACCGCCGGACGAACACGTGTCCAGCGTGCTGCGCCGCGCTGATGTGCCACTGATGCCGGTCTGATCGGCGGCGGCCGTCAGGCGGCGGACTCGGCGCGCAGCCGTTCGTCGAGCACCAGGACGGCGGCGTCCGCGTCGCGCGCCACTTCCTCGTCGTCGGGCGCGCCGATGACGGCCATCAGCCGCTCGACCACGGTGTGCTGGAGGACTTCGGTGCTGGTGTCGGGTCCGTTGTCGCTCATCGCTGGTTCTCCTGTTCTGGAAGACGGGTGGTGCGTGAGGGCGGTGCGGGGAGGGTGACCCGCGGCGCGCCGCGACGCCGCGCCTCGCTGCGGGCACGGTCGGTCCGGAGTGCCCGCTGCTGGCGTGGCAGGTGATGGGGCCTCAGAACGCCTTGCAGGCGCGGAAGACGTGGGCGAAGGACGCCAGCGAGGCGTGCGGGCCGTCGAAGGCGACGTACTCCGGGATGACCACGTCCGGAGCCCACTTCTGCTTGTACGACAGCTGGGTCTGCGCCGGGTACAGCGCGGCCCCCTCGGCCCACAGGGCGTGCATCAGCCACTGGAACGCCGGGCTGTGGCCGTCGATCTCGTGGCCGGCGTCGAGGCCGGTGAACGGGGTGAAGCCGAAGTGCAGCCACTCGACACCCTCCGAACGGAACACCTCGGCGGCGGTCGCGTTGATGGCCTCCATCAGTCCCGGGGAGCTGTCCGGGACGCGCCGGCTCAGGTCGTGCATCCAGCCGGCCCGGCCGCCGTACACCGGCGAGTAGGAGATGTACGCCACGGGGCTGCCGTCGATGGTGCCGGTGAACAGCCGGCGGTGGGCCTGGGCCGGTCCGCCGATCTGGCCGACCAGGAACTCCAGTTGCTGGGCGCCGCCCTTGGAGCCGAGCCAGGCCCGGTCGATGGCGGCGATCGCGTCCTGACAGTCGTCGGCGGAGACCTCCTGGACGACCAGGCCGTTGCGGCGGGCCCGGGAGATCTTGTTGCGCAGCTGCATGAAGCGGGTGCCGCGCAGTGTGAAGTCCGGCAGGCCGACGGCCCAGGAGGCGCCGACCTGGTTGACGGTGAAGCCGCGGCGGGCATAGTGCTCGGCGTCGGCGCTCTGGAGCTGGATGGCGACCAGGGTGCGGCCCTCGTCGCGGACGTGCCGGCGGAAGGCCTCCAGAAGAGGGTCGTAGTCGTCGGGGGCGGCGAAAGGGCCGCCGAACTGGACGGCGAACCGACCCGTGCGGCGGTACACGACGACGCCGTCGGCACCGGCCAGTGTGAAGACGTCGTTTCCGCTGTTGAGGGCCAGGAACGCGCTGGGGTTCTCGCTGGACGTATGGGTGCGTATCGCCTCGAGAACCGGGTTGTCCATGGCGGTCACGGTCATTGTTTTCCCCTTTCGGGAGCGTATTCCGTCGTCCCGAGTAGAGCATCGAGGGCAGGTGCGGGAAAAGGCCGGACGGGAATTCCCAGGTCGAGTCAGAGAAACGTCAGCGCTTTGTCAGATCCCCCTGCCAATGTTGTTCTCGTGAACGGCACGGGAGACCGGAAGCCGGGAACAAGGAGAGGTGCCCGGAGCGGCTCAACGGGGACCAGAGAGCAATCTCACGGTCGGGCCCACAAAGCCCACGCAGGTTCGAATCCTGCCCTCTCCGCGACAACGGCCACGCACCAACGGCCACACAAGGAGAGGTGCCCGGAGCGGCTCAACGGGGACCAGAGAGCAATCTCACGGTCGGGCCCACAAAGCCCACGCAGGTTCGAATCCTGCCCTCTCCGCTCGTCGTATACGCCCCGGCACCCGGCTTCCGGCGCGACCCCGCCCCACCGGCCGCGCGACCCCGGTGCCGCACGCACCGTCGGCGACCCCCGCGCCGACGGACACACGCGCCCCGGCGCACCGCCCGCCACTGGGCGGTGCGCCGGGGCGCAGACGCGTCCGCATGCACCACCACCCCCTCCCGTTTGACCTCCGCTGTCCGGCAACCGCACAGGTCAGCACCCTTGCCGGCATAACTCGGACTCGCACAAGAGAAAAATACCTTCTCAAAGGAATTATTCTGTGCCAGGATGGAGTCGGGAGGAATCCCCGGGACGGACACCGGTCGTGAGACCGCCACGCGGCCTCGGTCGCAGAGACGGACCGCCGCGACCGGCCCCCCGACCACTCTTTGCCGCACTGATCGCCAAGGGGGAAACATGCTGAGGTTCTCGATCCTCGGGGCACTGCAGATCCGTACTGCGTCGGGGCCGGCCGAGATCTCCGGCGATCTGCAACGGACCCTGGTCCAGACGCTGCTGGTCAGCGAGGGCCAGTCGGTCTCCGGCGAGGCGCTGGTCGAGGAGATGTGGGGCGAGGGTGCCCCGGACAACCAGGCCAACGCCCTGCAGGCCCATGTCAGCCGGCTGCGCCGTAAGCTGCGCGGCCTGGAGCCCGACCGCACCACCTCGCGCGTCACCATCCACCCCTCGGGCTACCGCCTGACCGTCAACGAGGGGGAGCTGGACGCCGCCGAGTTCGTCAGGACGGTCCGCCAGGCCGAGACCCTCGGCTCGGGCTCACCGGAGGAGGCGGCCCGGTTACTGAGACAGGCCCTGGCCATGTGGCGTGGGCCGGTCTTCGGCGGCTTCACCGGCGGGACCCTGTGCCAACTCGCCGGCGCCCGCTACGAGGAGTACCGCATGCGGGCCATGGAGCTCCGCTTCGACGCCGAGCTGCGGCTCGGCCGGCACGCCGCGGTCCTGGCCGAACTCGCCGAGACCCACACGAGCCACCCGCTCAGGGAACGCTTCTGCGAGCAGCTGATGATCGCCCTGTACTGCGCGGGCCGCCAGGCCGACGCCCTGGATGTGTTCCGCCGTATGCGCCGCCACCTCGCCGACGAACTCGGCATCGAGCCCTCCCCCGCGCTGCGGCAGGTCGAGAGCGCCATCCTGTCCCACCACCCGGCCCTGTCCGGTGACGCGCGCGCTCCCCTGCTCCAGCTCGCCTGACGCCACCGGTCCCGACGCCGCACGTAAGCGGCACGTCAGCCGCTGGTCAGCACTGCCTGTAACGATCCGGATCGGAAGTGGAAACCGCCCCCCGACCTTTGGAGAACCGCATGACCACGAGCCAGTCGCCAGCCCGCGCCGTGACGACCCAGGGGCGCGCGGAGGCCGCGCGTCCGTTACGTCTCTTCCTCGGCCTCGACGCCGTCGTGACCGGCGGCAACGGCCTCATCTACCTGTTCGCCGCCGGCCCGGTGGGAGACCTCCTCGGCCTCGACACCAGCTTCCTCCGCGGCATCGGCGTGTTCCTCACCGTCTACGGCGCACTGGTCGCCGTGCTGGCCAGCCGTCCGGTGCCGTCCACCGCGGCCACCAAGGTGGTCATCGAGGCGAACCTGCTGTGGGCGGTCGCGAGCGTGGCCGCCGTGGTCTTCGGCTGGCTGGACCCGAACACCGTCGGCACGGTGTGGACCCCGCTCCAAGCGGCCGTCGTCGCGGCCTTCGCCGTGCTCCAGATGAACGGTCTGCGTCGGCTCGGCAACTGACATCCCGTCCCATCAGGGGGAGACATGAGGTCCCACGTCGCGGAGCTGGCCGGGATACGTCGCCAGGTGCTGGCCGGCCCTAGTGAGAAGGCGACGCGGGCGCAGCACGCCAAGGGCAAGCTGACCGCGCGCGAGCGCATCGGCCTGCTGTTGGACGAGGGCTCGTTCCGCGAGGTCGAGCAGCTGCGCCGGCACCGGGCGACCGGATTCGGCCTGGAGGCCAGGAAGCCGTACACGGACGGTGTGATCACCGGCTGGGGCACGGTGGAGGGCCGCACGGTCTTCGTCTACGCCCACGACTTCCGGATCTTCGGCGGCGCGCTGGGCGAGGCCCACGCCACCAAGATCCACAAGATCATGGACATGGCCATCGCGGCCGGTGCTCCGCTGGTCTCCCTCAACGACGGCGCCGGCGCCCGCATCCAGGAGGGCGTCACCGCGCTCGCCGGCTACGGCGGCATCTTCCAGCGCAACACCCGGGCGTCCGGCGTCATCCCGCAGATCTCGGTGATGCTCGGCCCGTGCGCCGGAGGTGCCGCCTACTCCCCCGCCCTCACCGACTTCGTGTTCATGGTCCGCGACACGTCGCAGATGTTCATCACCGGACCGGACGTCGTCAAGGCCGTCACCGGCGAGGAGATCACCCAGAACGGCCTCGGCGGCGCCGACGTGCACGCCGAGACCAGCGGCGTCTGCCACTTCGCCCACGACGACGAGGAGACCTGCATCCAGGAGGTCCGCTACCTCCTGTCCCTGCTCCCGCAGAACAACCGGGAGAACCCGCCCGCGGTGCCGTGCGACGACCCGCACGAGCGTCGCTGCGACACCCTCGCCGACCTGGTCCCGGCGGACGGCAACCGGCCCTACGACATGGCGGAGGTCATCGAGGAGATCGTCGACGACGGCGAGTACCTGGAGGTCCACGAGCGCTGGGCGCGCAACATCATCTGCGCCCTGGCCCGTCTCGGCGGACAGGTGGTGGGCGTCGTCGCCAACCAGCCCAGAGTGCTCGCCGGTGTCCTGGACATCGAGGCCAGCGAGAAGACCGCCCGCTTCGTGCAGATGTGCGACGCCTTCAGCATCCCGATCGTCACCCTCCTGGACGTCCCCGGGTTCCTGCCCGGTGTCGACCAGGAGCACGGCGGCATCATCCGCCACGGCGCCAAACTGCTGTACGCGTACTGCAACGCCACGGTGCCACGGATCTCCCTGATCCTGCGCAAGGCCTACGGCGGCGCCTACATCGTCATGGACAGCCAGTCCATCGGCGCCGACCTCACCTACGCCTGGCCCACCAACGAGATCGCCGTCATGGGCGCCGAGGGCGCGGCCAACGTCATCTTCCGCCGCCGGATCGCCGAGGCCGAGGACCCCGAAGCCATGCGGGCCGAGCTGGTCAAGGAGTACAAGGCGGAACTGATGCATCCCTACTACGCGGCCGAGCGCGGCCTCGTCGACGACGTCATCGACCCCGCCGACACCCGCGAGGTCCTCATCCGCTCACTGGCGATGCTGCGCACCAAGCACGCCGACCGCCCCGCCCGCAAGCACGGCAACCCCCCTCAGTGACGGCACGGCCGCCCCACAGTGACGGAGGTCCCATGCTCACTCCCCCGCCCCCCATCCGCATCGAGAAGGGCCAAGCCACGGACGAGGAACTGGCCGCCCTCGCGGCCCTGCTGCTCAGCCGTGCCACCCGGGCCGACGTCGACGCGCAGGCGTCCACCCCCGGCACCACCTCCTGGCGGCCCCGCCCTTTCCACCCCCCGCACAGCTGGCAGACGCACTGAGCGGTGACGCGCCGAAGCGCCGGACCGGCCCCCTCCCTCCGAGGCGGCCGGTCCGGCGCTTCGGCGCACCCAACTCCCGCCGGGACTCGGGCGTCCCCATTCACCCGGTCCTCGACTCAGAGGGTGTCTCACGCGGTGTGAGACACCCTCTGAGCTTGAAATTTAACCTTTGCGAGCTTTGCGGCGATTGCGTTCAGTAACGCTCTCCGGGCGTCTGGTGGTCTTGCCGACGTCGTAGCGGGTGGCGGGCCGCTGGTTCTTCGATCCAAGCGGCCTGCCTGGTCCGGGTGTTGTGGGTTTCGGAGCACGGGCCGGATTGTGCAGGTGCGGGCGGATGTTCCTGAACCCGCGGCGGACGCGGGCCGGAGTGAGTCGGGAGGGTTCGGCCGGCTTCTCCCAGGGGCGGCGGAGGTCGGCGGCCGCCGCGCGGGTGAGGCGGAGCTGAGTGTGGGCGGCGATCACGATCCAGGTCCACCGGTCCGCCGCCTCGGGGGTACGGAGCTTGGGGCGGGTCCAGCCGAGGGTCTGTTTCGCGAAGCGGAAGGTGTGCTCCAGGTCGAATCTGCGCAGGAACGCCTGCCAGCGCAGATCGACGTCCTGGCTGGTCATCCCGGTGCGGGAGGACCACAGCCATAGCGGCAGCGGGTCGGCGCCGCCGGGCAGGTGGTCGACTTGGAGGCGGATCACCGTGCCCTCGATGACGGGGAGCTCGGCGGTGTGGTCGATCCACGCGGAGCGGGTGGTCAGCTTCGGGTGAAGCCGGTCGAAGGCGAGGGCATTTGCGGTGCCGT
>NZ_BBNN01000049.1 GCF_000829695.1 Streptomyces sp. NBRC 110035
GCCGGATGGTGTTGAGGCGGGTGATGAGGGGGGCGATGGTGCGGCCGGTGCGCTCGGCGGTGTCCCAGTCGCGGGGTGTGAGCTGGTACTTCTCCGAGTGGAGGTACTCCTCGCTGCCGTCGCGCAGGGGGGTGTTCTCGCAGAGTTCGTAGCCGCTGTAGATGCCCCAGGTGGGGGAGAGGGTGGCGGCGAGGACGGCGCGGGCCTCGAAGGCGGGCCGGCCGCCGTGCTGGAGGTAGGCGTGCAGGATGTCGGGGGTGTTGGTGAAGAGGTTGGGCCGCATGGAGGAGGCGGCGTCCCCGGAGAGTTCGGTGAGGTACTCGGTCAGTTCCTGTTTGGTGGTGCGCCAGGTGAAGTAGGTGTAGGACTGCTGGAAGCCGACGGCGGCCAGGGTGTGCATCATCGCGGGGCGGGTGAAGGCCTCGGCCAGGAAGATGATGTCGGGGTCGGTGCGGTTGACGTCGGCGATGACGCGTTCCCAGAAGACCACCGGTTTGGTGTGCGGGTTGTCGACGCGGAAGATCCGTACCCCCGTTGCCATCCAGTGCCGCAGGATGCGGCAGGTCTCGGTGATCAGGCCGTCCATGTCCGCGTCGAAGGCGAGCGGGTAGATGTCCTGGTACTTCTTGGGCGGGTTCTCGGCGTACGCGATGGTGTGGTCGGGGCGGTGGTGGAACCACTGGGGGTGCTGGTGGACCCAGGGGTGGTCGGGGGAGCACTGGAGGGCGAGGTCCAGGGCGATCTCCAGTCCGTGGTGGGCCGCCCGGCCGACGAACCAGGTGAAGTCCTCGAGGGTGCCCAGCCGGGGGTGGACGGTGTCGTGGCCGCCCTCGGGGGAGCCGATGGCCCAGGGGACGCCGACGTCGTCGGGGCCGGCGTCCAGGGTGTTGTCGGGGCCCTTGCGGAAGGTGGTGCCGATGGGGTGGATCGGGGGGAGGTAGACGACGTCGAAGCCCATCGCGGCGATGGCGGGCAGTCGGCGGGCGGCGGTGCGGAAGGTGCCGTGCGGTTCGTCCGCGGTGCCCTCGGAGCGGGGGAAGAACTCGTACCAGGACCCGAACAGGGCACGCTCGCGCTCCACCAGCAGCGGCATCGGGTCGCTGCTGGTGACCAGGTCCCGCAGCGGGTGGCGGGCCAGCACCGCGTCCACCTCCGGCGTCAGCCCCGCCGCCAGCCGGGACGACGCCGGACGCCGCTCGTCGCGCAGCGCGTCCACGGCCGCCAGGAGCACGGTCCGGCGGTCCGGTTCCGGGACCCCGGCCGCCGCCCTCTCGTACAGCCGGGCGCCCTCCTCCAGCACCAGGTCGGTGTCCATGCCCGCCGGAATCTTGATCCGCGCGTGGTGCCGCCAGGTGGTGACCGGATCGCTCCAGGCCTCCACGGTGTACGTCCAGTGCCCCGTCCGCCCCGCGGTGACGGTCGCCCCCCACCGGTCGGTGCCCGGCGCCCGTTCACGCATCGGCGTGAACGGGCCCGGCCGGCCCTCGGGGTCGGTCAGGACGACATGGGCGGCCACCGCGTCGTGCCCCTCACGGAACACGGTCGCCGACACCTCGAACGACTCCCCGACGACCGCCTTCGCCGGCCGGCGCCCCTCGAGGACCTTCGGCCGGACGTCGAGGACGGGGATACGGCCCACGGAGGTGACGGGACGGGGGGAGCCGGGGGAGGACGGCCCGGGTGCGGGTGCGGGTGCGGGTGCGGGTGCGGGCGCGGGTGCGGGTGCCGGTGCCGGTGCCGGTGGGGGCGACGGAGTGTCGCCCCCGCTGCCCGGCCGCACCGGAGGTGCTCCGGAACCGCGTTTCGCGGACGGCCGTGGCGGGCCGGGCTTCGAGGCCGTTCCGGGGCCCGGCCGCGCCGGTGTCCCGGAACCGGGTGCCGAGGGTGTCCTCACGGTGTCGGGTTGTGGTGGAGGGGATGACGAAGGGTGCTTGGCGGGCATGACCGCTCCTGTCCGCGTCAACGTGGGTGGGCGGATGACTGTGGGGAGGTGGGTCCTGCGTGGTCCTGCGTGGTCCTGGGTGACGTACCGTGATGCCCCGTCGTGTCCCGTGGTGCACGGCGGTGCTCCTGAGGGGCGTACCGCAGGAGCCTTCCCACCCTGTTCGGGTGAGCAATCCGGCACTTTGTTAACTACTCGCGCGTATGTCGACACACAAGACCGGCCTCGCCGTGCAGGGCGGAGCCGGCCCTCGACGGGCCCGCTCCCACGCCGTCGCCCGTTTCCCGGCCGACGCCGTCGGCGGTCGGGGCGCGGGGCCGGGGAACGCCGCACCAGGGCGCCGGCGTCCGCGGCAGCCGGTTCGGCGACCCGGGGCCGCGACCGCCGGCCTTCCCGGTCGGCGCCCTCTCGACCAGGGCTTTCGCCACCTGCGCCGGAGTCGCCCGCCGGTGCCCGGCGAGACGCGGTGCCGTCGCGCCCGCCGCGTGCGGGAACGCCGTCGACGTACCCGGGGCGGCGACCCGCCCGGTGTCGCCCGCGGCGGACGCCGACCCGGCGGCGCCCCGGGAGGCGAACAGAACCACGGCCGGGCCGTGGTGCGAAAAGGCCGGTTTCTTGTCCTCCCGGCCGGTCGGGTCCACCGTGATCGCCCGTCCGGCCCCCGCCGGCGAGTACAGCCCGGCCGGCAGGGCCGTTCAGCACCGTGTCGTACGGGTGACCGGGTCCCGCCCCGTGGCGCGGCCGGATCCCCGTCCCCACCGAGCGGGCCGCGGCCCCTCCCGCGGCGTCACCGGGCGGCTGCCGGCCACGGAGCCGGGTGCTCGGGCGCGCCGGGCATCCGCCCCGCGGGCGCGGCGTGCGCGGGCGGGGCCGCGGCCGAAACCGTCGCGGCGCACGGGAGGCGCTGCCGTGGTCGCCGTCGTGGCTCCCGCCCGGCGCGGACGCCGCGTGCGCGTCCGTGCCACGCCCGGGTCCCCCTCCTCGACCCGGCGCACGGCCCCGCGGGCCGGCGCGCCACCGTGGCGGCGTCCCGTGCGGAACGAAGCCCCGCCGGGACGCCCACGGGTGGGGAACCGGCCGTGTCCGCCGCGTGGCGAATCGTTTGGGCGGGGGTGTGCCGGTACGGGGTTGTCCGACTTCCGCCGTGGATACCGTTTCCGCCGGTAGTGTCGTGCGGGACGACCGGACGCACACTGCCGTCCCTCCGCACCGCGACTCGCGCCGAGGTGGAATTTGAAGGCGATCCGTCGATTCACCGTCCGACCCGTTCTCCCCGACCCCCTCCGGCCCCTCAGTGACCTGGCCCGCAATCTGCGCTGGTCCTGGCACACTCCGACCGGCGACCTCTTCCGGTCCGTCGACCCCGAACGCTGGGCCGCCTGCGGCCGCGACCCCGTACGGCTGCTGGGCGGCGTGGGGCCCGAGCGGCTCGCCGAGCTGGCCGGCGACCGCGCGTTCCTGGACCGCCTCGACGCGGCCGCGGACGACCTGCACACGTACATGACCGGCGACCGCTGGTACCAGACCCAGTCCGGCACCCGGCCGCGGAGCGACCAACTGCCCGCCTCCATCGCCTACTTCTCTCCGGAGTTCGGCATCACGGCCGCCCTGCCGCAGTACTCCGGCGGGCTCGGCATCCTCGCCGGCGACCACCTCAAGGCCGCCAGCGACCTCGGCGTCCCGCTGATCGGCGTCGGCCTGCTCTACCGGCACGGCTACTTCCGCCAGACCCTGTCCCGGGACGGCTGGCAGCAGGAGCACTACCCCGTCCTCGACCCCCACGAGCTGCCCCTCGTCCAGCTCGAGGAACCCGACGGCAGGCACGCCCTGGTGAGCCTCGCCCTGCCCGGCGGCCGGTCGCTGCGCGCCCGGATCTGGCTGGCCCAGGTGGGCAGGGTCCCGCTGCTCCTGCTCGACTCCGACGTCGAGGAGAACGACCCCGGCGCCCGCGGCGTCACCGACCGGCTCTACGGCGGCGGCAGCGAGCACCGGCTGCTCCAGGAGATGCTGCTCGGCATAGGAGGAGTCCGGGCGGTGCGCGCGTACTGCGGGCTCACCGGGCACGCACCGCCCGAGGTGTTCCACACCAACGAGGGCCACGCCGGTTTCCTCGGTCTGGAGCGCATCGCCGAACTGGGCTCCGAGGGGCTGGAGTTCGACGCCGCCCTGGAGGCCGTCCGGGCCGGGACCGTGTTCACCACGCACACCCCCGTACCGGCCGGCATCGACCGCTTCGACCGCGATCTGGTCGCCCGCCACTTCGGCCCCGACACCGAACTGCCGGGCATCGACGTCGACCGTGTCATCGGGCTCGGCAGGGAGACGTACCCCGGCGGCGAGCCCGGCCTGTTCAACATGGCCGTGATGGGCCTGCGCCTCGCCCAGCGCGCCAACGGCGTGTCCCTGCTGCACGGCAGCGTCAGCCGCGGGATGTTCGCCGGGCTGTGGCCCGGGTTCGACCCCGAGGAGGTGCCCATCACCTCCGTCACCAACGGGGTGCACGCGCCCACCTGGGTCGCCCCCGAGGTGTTCCGGCTCGGCGCCCGGCAGATCGGCGCAGAGCGGGCCGAGGAGGCGCTGGCCGTCGGCGGATCGGACCGCTGGGACTCGGTCGCCGACATCCCGGACGAGGACATCTGGGAGCTGCGCCGGTCCCTGCGCGCCCTGCTGGTGATGGAGGTGCGGGAGCGGCTGCGCGCCTCCTGGCGGCAGCGCGGCGCCGGGACGGCGGAGCTGGGCTGGATCGACCGGGTGCTCGACCCGGACGTGCTGACCATCGGGTTCGCCCGGCGGGTCCCCTCGTACAAGCGGCTGACGCTGATGCTGCAGGACCAGGGCCGGCTGACGAACCTGCTGCTGCACCCCGAGCGGCCGGTGCAGATCGTGGTCGCGGGCAAGGCGCACCCGGCGGACGAGGGCGGCAAGCGGCTCATCCAGGAGCTGGTCCGGTTCGCCGACGACCCGCGCGTCCGGCACCGGATCGTGTTCCTGCCCGACTACGGCATGGCGATGGCGCAGAAGCTCTACCCGGGCTGCGACATCTGGCTGAACAACCCCCTGCGTCCGCTGGAGGCGTGCGGCACCAGCGGCATGAAGGCCGCGCTCAACGGCTGTCTCAACCTCTCGGTGCTGGACGGCTGGTGGGACGAGTGGTTCCAGCCCGACTTCGGCTGGGCCATCCCCACCGCGGACGGGGTGGACGGGGGCACCTCCACGCTTTCGGCGGTGGGGGACGACCCGGACCGGCGCGACGCCGTAGAGGCCGCCGCGCTCTACGACCTGCTGGAGCAGCGGATCACCCCGCGCTTCTACGAGCGGGGTGAGAGCGGACTGCCGGACCGGTGGCTGGAGATGGTCCGGCGCACCCTGAGCCTGCTCGGCCCGAAGGTGCTGGCCGGCCGCATGGTCCGCGAGTACGTCGAGCGCCTGTACGCGCCCGCCGCCGGCAGCCACCGCGCGATGGATCCGGACGCCGCGCGGGACCTCGCCCGGTGGAAGACCCGGGTGCGCGCCGCCTGGCACGGGGTGAGCGTCGACCACGTCGAGACGTCGGAGACACCGGGCACCGCGGAACTCGGCACCACGCTCGGGCTGCGGGTGCGCGTGGGCCTCGGCGACCTCGGCCCGGACGACGTCGAGGTCCAGGCCGTCTCCGGGCGGGTGGACGAGGAGGACCGCATCGCCGACGCGACCCCCGTGCCGCTGAAGCCGGTGGGCGCCGCCGACCTGGAGGGCCGCTGGGTGTACGAGGGCCCGCTCGCCCTGGACCGCACCGGACCGTTCGGCTACACGGTCCGTGTCCTGCCCAGCCACCGGCTGCTGGCGCAGGGCACGGAGATGGGCCTGGTCGCGGTCCCCTCGGAGGAGGTCCTGGGGGCGGCGGGGCTGCTGATGAGGTGAGGCGCAGCGAGTGAACGGATGGGGACGAAGGGCCTCGGGGAGTCCTCAGGACTCCCCGAGGCCCTTCGTCGCGAGGCGGCGCAGCACCGTGCCGCAGCGGCGGGCCCAGGCCTGCTGCAGGCCACGGCCGGCCGGGCCGGCCGCCCGCGCGTACCACCTGGCCGGCCTGCTGAACGCCGAGACGGTCAGCCACACCGTCCCGTCGCCGGTGCGGTCCACGACGAAGGCCTCCTCACCGCACTCCGGATGACCGGGCAGTGTGCCGTACGCCCAGCCGGCTCTGCGGTGTTCCTCCACCGTCCAGACCACCCGGCAGGGCGCCCGGACCACTCCGGCGAGCGTGACGGTGACGTCGACGCCGGGCGACGCACGGTCGGCGCCGGTGTCGAACCCGACCCCCAGGGCCCGGTGCAGTTCCCAGGACAGGACCGCCTCCGCGCCCTGGCGGAAGACCGCCTCGCCCTCGCCGAGGCGGGTGCGGACGTGCAGGGGATGGAATCCGGGAGGGCAGAAACCCGGCTCACGGGTCGCGCCGACGTGGTCGTAGGTGAAGTCCGCCGAAGACATGGGACCCAAGAGTAGGGCGGCGCCCGGAGCCGTCGACGGCGGGGCGCCGCCCCGGAGGCCGGACCTCCGGGGCGGCGCCCCGTTCCGTGTGCTGCCTGCGGCGGCCTACGGGAAGGTGAGTCCCCAGCTGTTGATGTGGCCGGTGTCCCGGGCGGCCTGGTCCTGCACCCTCAGCTGCCAGGTGCCGTTGGCGGTTTCGGAGGAGGCGTTGACCGTGTAGGTCTCGTTGACGTTGTCCGCGGAGTCGCCGGAGCTGCGGCTCTTGAGGCGGTACGCCGTCCCGTCCGGGGCCAGCAGGTCGACGACGAGGTCACCGCGCCAGGTGTGCACGATGTCGACCGGTACCCGGAGGTTGGAGGGAGCGTTGCCCGCCTGCCCGGTCACGGTGACCGACGAGGTGACGGCCGCGCCGTTGTCCGGGATGGACACGTCGGTGGTGTTCTCGAAGGTGGTGCCACCGCCACCGCCGTCCCCGGAACGTGCGCCGACGTTGATGCCGGCCCAGGCGTCCTGCACCGCCTTGTACTCGGCGCTGTCCGTGCCGTACAGCTCACCGGTGGCCGCGAGGGTGCCGGTGCGGGCGCCCGCGTAGTTGGTGGTCGAGGTGAACTTGGTGGTCAGCGCGCGGAACCAGATCTTCTCCGCCTTGGCGCGGCCGATGCCGGTGACCGGCAGACCGTCCGAGGTGGGCGAGTCGTAGCTGACGCCGTTGATGGTCTTGGTGCCGCTGCCCTCGCTCAGCAGGTAGAAGAAGTGGTTCGCGGGGCCCGAGGAGTAGTGCACGTCGATCGAGCCGATCCCGGAGTACCAGGCGTCCTTGGACGCGCCGTCCCGGCTCGGCCTGTCCATGTAGCGCAACGGGGTGCCGTCGCCGTTGATGTCGATCTCCTCGCCGATGAGGTAGTCACCGACGTCGGAGGAGTTGGCCGCGTGGAACTCGACGGTCGCGCCGAAGATGTCGCTGGTCGCCTCGTTGAGGCCACCGGACTCGCCGCTGTAGATCAGGCCTGCGGTGTTCGAGGTGAGACCGTGGGTCATCTCGTGCGCGGCGACGTCGATCGAGGTCAGCGGGTTGACGTTGCCCGACCCGTCGCCGTAGGTCATGCAGAAGCAGCTGTCCGACCAGAAGGCGTTGACGTAGTTGTTGCCGTAGTGGACCCGGGAGTAGGCGCCCACGCCGTCCCCGCGGATGCCGCTGCGGCCGTGCACGTTCTTGTAGTAGTCCCAGGTCAGTGCGGCCCCGTAGTGGGCGTCGGCGGCCGCCGACTCCAGGTTCGACGGGCTGCCGTTGCCCCACACGTCGTCGGAGCCGGAGAACAGGGTGCCGGTGCCGGAGGTGCCGCGGTTGAGGTTGTACGTCCTGTGCCCGCCGCGCGCGCCGTCGGTGAGGTTGTAGGCCGCCCCGGACTGGGTGGACGTCAGCTCGACGGTGCCGCTGTAGACGGTGTGACCGGTGGCGTTCTGGATGGCCTGCCACTCGTAGAGCTTCTCGCCCGTGGTGGCGTCGGTGACGACGTGCAGCTCCTGCGGGGTGCCGTCGTGCTGGAGTCCGCCGACGACCGTCTCGTACGCCACCGTGGGGGTGCCGCTCGCGGCCCAGACCACCTTGCGCGGGGCGCGGTCCACGTCGGGGCTCTTGGCGTCCTCGGCCTTCGCGGCGGACAGCGCCTGCTGCTTCGCCTCGGCGGTGGACACCGTGGCCGTGGTAGTGGCGGGCTCCACCGCGGCACGGGTGGCCTTGACGACGGACTCGGCCGCGCCGGGCCTCTCACCCTGCGCGACCAGGTCGCCGCCGAGGACGGGCAGGCCGTCGTAGGTGCGCTCGTAGCGGACGTGGACGGTGCCGTCGCGGTCCTTGAGGACGTCACGGACGACGAGCTTCTCCTTCGTGCCCAGACCGAGGTCCTCGGCGGTGTCCGCCTTGGTGGCGTTCGCCTCGCGGATCAGCTCGGCGCGCTGGGCGGGGGTGAGCGGTACCGACTCCGCGGCGGGCTTCGGCCGAGCCGCAGGTGTGGCGTCCGGGGCGGCGGTGGCACTGCCGGCCTGCACGGCCGTGGCCACCAGGGCGGCGACCCCGGCGAGGGCGACCGCCGCGGTGCGGCGGTGCGTGGGACGGGGGCCGGCGTGGGGGGTGCGTCTGTGGGAGGACCTTCTTCTCAACACTGACTCCTTCTGCGTGGCCACGGGTTGTGCGGCCAGGGGAGACCGGCCGGCTGGTGAGCAGGCCGGGCAGAACAGGGCGGTACGCGGTACCACGTGCTGCTGTGCGGGAGCGACGGCCGGGACACGACGGTGCGGTGGCGCTGTGGGGTTGTCGTGCGAGGACCGTGGGAAGAGTGGCAGGTGACCGCGGTTTCTGTCAGGAGCGCGTCAGGAACTTGGCCGGAAAACGTCCGTTGTCCGGGAGTTCGGGTTCGATTAACGGAATGTTTCCCGTGTGTGGCCGGGACACGGGCGTGCCGCTCGGATCCTCGAATCACCGGCCTCGTAGCACCGACGCGTTACCGGTTCAGGAGCCTAGGTGCCCTCGGTGTAGCCCCAGGCGCGGGCCAGTTCGCGCAGGCGGGGCGGGAGTTCGGTGTCCGGGGCGGCCGGGCGGGCGGTGTGGATGCGGCCGGATCTGATGGTGTCGGACCAGTCGCCCAGCTGAGGGCGGAAGGCCCCGTGGTCCTTGCTGCCGTAGTCGAGCATGCCGGGCTCCCAGGGCACGCCGAGGTAGTCGCACACGCCCCGGGTCACCCGCTCCGGTGCGGTGGTGAGCTCCTCGTAGGAGATCACGTGGGCGTCGGGGGCGTGCCGCGCCTCCTCCAGCTTCTCTGCGTAGCCGAGGACCTCGGCGCGGATGGCCGCGTGGTCCGGGTCGGTGCGGCGGGCGGTCAGGGAGGCGACGACCGCTCCCGGGTGGCGCAGCAGGACGATGCGGCGGGCGCCGGGCCAGCATCGGTGCAGCCGGGGCCAGACGAGGGTGTTGGGCGGGGTCTTGTCGACGATGACGTCCTTGCCGCTGCGGGTCAGTTCCAGGTGCAGCACCCGGTCCCACAGGAGGTGTTCGAGTTCTTCCCGGTCCAGCTGCAGGGCCCGCATGGCGTCCACGCTGAAGGACCGGGACAACTGGACGTGCAGGGTGCGCAGGTGCATCTCGTGCGGGGCGCGTATACGGCTGTGGCTGTTCAGCAGGACGCGCAGCAGCGTCGATCCGGAGCGCACCGAGGACAGCACGAACACCGGGGACTCCACCAGACGTGGCGCGGGCGGGGCGGCGTACGGGGCCGCCCCGGGCCGGGGGGCCGGCACCGCGTCGAAGCGGCGGCGCGGCGGGCTGACGGCCTGCGCCATCAGCCTCCCCCGACGCCTCAGCCCCTTGCCGATCGCGGAGATTCGCGGGTCCTTCACCGTGCCACCTCTTTCTCGCCGTGCGCTGGCCGTAGTCCAGGGGCAGCGGACGAACGTGAGGTGTCCGGGAGGCGACGCGCCGGGGCGGCCGGTCCGCACACACCGGCCGCCACCAGGCACTTCGGCCCTTCCTTAATTCTTCATGGGAAGGCTTCGGCCAGAGGGCGCGGGACGGCCGGGGGCCCGCTGCTACGCCTTCCACTCCTCCCAGGACATGTTCCAGCCGTTGAGGCCGTTGTCCGGGGCGATGGTGGCGTCGTTGGAGTTCTTCACGACGACCACGTCACCGATCATGGAGTTCTCGAAGAACCAGGAACCCGGGGCCTTCCTGTCCCAGCCGCCACGGGTGTCGCGCAGGCCGATGCAGCCGTGGCTGGCGTTGTAGTTGCCGAAGGCGCCGCCGCCCCAGTAGTTGCCGTGGATGAAGGTCCCCGACGTGCTCAGGCGCATGGCGTGCGGGACGTCCTTGATGTCGTACTCGCCGCCGAACCCGACCGTCTCGCCGTTCATCCGGGTGACCGCGAGCCGCTCGCTGATGACCATCCGGCCGTTCCAGGTCTCGGTGCCGGGGGCACCGGTGGTGACCGGGATCGTCTTGATGACCTTGCCGTCCCGCTCGACCTTCATGGTGAGCTTCTTGGCGTCGACGACGGAGACCTGGCTGCGGCCGATGGTGAAGGAGACGGTCTTGGCCTGCTCGCCGTAGACGCCGGGGCGGCCCTCGACGCCGTCGAGGTTGAGGTAGACGGTGACCTCGGTGCCGGCCTTCCAGTACTTCTCGGGCCGGAAGTCGAGGCGGTCGTTGCCGAACCAGTGGCCCTCGACCTCGACGGCCGGCTCGGTCCTGACGGTGATGGCCTTCTCGACGTCCTCGGGGTTGGTGATGCCCCGGGTGAAGCGGAGCGAGAACGGCATTCCGACGCCGACCTTGGAGCCGTCCTCGGGGGTGAAGGTCCCGACGAAGGTGTTCTCGGGGGTCAGCGTGGTGAAACTGGAGTCCTCGGCGGCGGTGCGGCCGGCGGAGTCCTCGGCGACCGCGTGCACGGTGTACTTGGTGGAGGCGGCCAGGTGGGTCGACGGCGTCCAGCGGGCGCCGTCGCCGGATATCTCCCCGTCGACCCTCTCGCCGTCCGGGTTCTTGACGACGACCTCGGTCAGTCTGCCCTCGGCCGCGTCGACCTTGAGTGCTCCGCTGGTCTTCACCGACTCGGCGCCGTCCTCGGGGGCTATGCCGATGACCGCCTCGGGCTGCTTGCTCACCGCCGCGGTGGAGTCCTTGGGACTGTCGTCCCGCGAGCCGGACCCGGCGCCCGAGCCGGTACCCCCGCCGCCGCAGGCGGTGACCGCCAGCATCACCCCGAGTGCCAGCGCGGCGAGCTTCCCGCCGCCGCGCCCGCGCGCGTCGACCGACGCCCCCGATATCGGCCCCACGTTCACTTGTTTCTCCCCTCGGCGGGCCTGGCCCGGCCCGCGCCCCCGCACGCCTCCCGCGCGCTTCGGCGCATAGTAACCACAGGCCAGGAGGGTTGGACGCGGCTGGTGTGTCACCGTTCCGTTCCAACTTTCACCCCCTGAGGCGCACAACCGGAGCGCCCTTTCGACCGTCCGCGCAAAGGGTGTGGCCCCAGCGCGTCACTCAGGGGCCACGTCAGGGCCACGCCGAGGCCGTGCCGGGGTTGCGTCGGGGGTCACTTCACGGCGCTGCCCTTCGTCCACTTCTCCCAGCTCATGTTCCAGCCGCCGAGGCCGTTGTCCGGGGCGACCGTCCGGTCCTTGCTGTTGACCACCTCGACGACGTCGCCGACGAGGCTGCGGTCGAAGAACCAGCCCGCGGGAGTGCTCGCCCCGCCGCCCTTCACATCCCGCAGACCGATGCACCCGTGGCTGACGTTGGTGTCCCCGAAGACGTCGTTCTCGGCCCAGTAGTTGCCGTGCAGGAAGGTGCCGGAGTCGGTCAGGCGGATGGCGTGCGGGACGTCGGGGATGTCGTACTCGCCGCCGAAGCCGACCGTGCGGCTGTCCATCCGGGTGACCTCGAGCATCTCGGTGATCACCATCTTCCCGTTGTACGTGGGGGTCTTGGGCGCCCCGGCCGTGACCGGCACGGTGGCGAGCACCTCGCCGTCCCGGCGCACCTCCATCGTGTGCCGGGACGCGTCGACCACCGAGACCTGACCGCGCCCGACGGTGAACGAGAACGTGCGGTGCTGGAGCCCGTAGACACCGGGCGCGCCCTCGACGTCCCGCAGGTCCAGTTCGACGGTTACCTCGGTGCCGGGCTTCCAGTACTTCTCGGGGCGGAAGTCGAGGCGTTCCCTGCCGAACCAGTGCGGGCGGACGTCGACGGCCGGACGGGAGGTGACGCGGACGGCGCGTTCGACCGCCGCGCGGTCGGCGATCTCGCGGTTGAACGCCAGGGAGACGATCATCCCCGTGCCGACGACGGAACGGTCGTCCGGGGCGACATAGCCGATGAAGCGCTGCTCGGGGACGTACGTGGTGAAGGTGGTGTGACGGGCCGAGCGGCGCCCGTCGTCGTCCAGGGCGACGGCGTCGACCGTGTACTTCGCGGCCAGCGCCAGCCGTTCGTCGTCGGGCTTCCAGCTCCGCCCGTCGGCGGAGATCCGGCCGGGGACCGGGGACTCCCGTGCGTCCTGGGACCGGACGACCCTGACCGACTCCAGCCGGCCCTCGGACGCCCGCACCCGCAGCACCTGGCCGGGGCGCACCTCCTTGCCGGCGTCGGCGGGCACGACCCGGATCACCTCCTCGGGTCCCGGGGGGCCGAACGCACCCGCGACGGGGCCGTCCGAGGTACAGCCGACGGCCCCGACCAGCAGTCCTGCCCATGTCACTACGGCGGCCAGTGCGGCCCTCGCGCGCAGTGCGCGCCCTTGTACGTGGCTCACGCGCTACCCAACGACGGTGTGCGCCGTGGGGAAACGACCGTGCCTCCCCCCGGGGGAAGCACCCGTCTTCGCCCGGCCCCGCCCCCGCACCCCGCAGGGACGGGCCCCAGCGCCCCGCAGGGACATGCGTGCGCGCCCCCGCTCCGGGGGCGACGCGAGGGTGCGCCCCGGGAAACACCGGGGCGCACCCCGACGTTCCCCGGGGGAACGTGAGTGCACGGCACGCTCTGGGCAGAACTGAGGGGAGGACGACACGCCGGGGAGCCGCGGCCGGAGCCGAGGAACGCCCAGGGGACTGGGCGGCCGCACTCCCCTGCCCGCCGTCGTCCCATGACGAGCCGCGGGAGGCTGACAGGTGTCCAGCGCAGCCGAGCAGGAGGCGGTCGCCGGGCGGGAGGCGGCGCCCGGGGCCCGGGCCACCGGCGACGGGCGCCCGGCCGTCGCCGTGAACGGCGTACGGGCAATCGCGCCGCCGCCGGTGACGGTGCCCGTGCGGCCCGGCCCGCCGGCCCCGTTGGGCGCCCGTTTTCGGACCGGTCCGGACGGGGCGGCGGGGACCGGCTTCGCGCTGTGGGCACAGGGCGCCGAAGGCGTCGAGCTGTGCCTGTTCGACGGGCACGGCGGGGAGAGCCGCGCCCGGCTCACCGAGCTGACGGACGGGGTCTGGCACGGCTTCGTGCCGGGCGTCCTGCCCGGCACGCGCTACGGCTACCGGGTGCACGGCCGCTGGGACCCGTGGACCGGTGCCCGCTGGAACCCGGCGAAACTGCTGCTCGACCCGTACGCCCGCGCGGTGGACGGCGACTACGGCACGTCCGGCCTGCCGCCCCAGGTGTACGGGCATGTCCGGGACTGGCCGGACCAACAGGTCGCGGACACCGTGCGCGACGACCGGGACTCCGCTCCGTACGTGCCGAAGGGGGTCGTCGTCCACGACGACGACGACTGGTCCGACGACCGCCGGCCCGGGACGCCGTGGGCGGACACGGTCCTGTACGAGCTGCACGTCAAGGGGTTCACGCAGCGGCACCCGGGCATCCCCGGGGAACTGCGCGGCACGTACGCGGGGCTGGCCCATCCTGTCGCGATCGACCATCTGGTGCGGCTCGGGGTGACGGCCGTGGAGCTGCTGCCGGTGCACCAGTTCGCGCACGAGGACCATCTCCTGAGGCGGGGGCTGCGCAACCACTGGGGCTACAACTCCGTCGGCTGGTTCGCCCCGCACGCCGGCTACGCGGCCTTCGGGACGGGCGGACAGCAGGTCGGCGAGTTCAAGCGGATGGTGCGCGCGCTGCACGCGGCGGGCATCGAGGTCGTCCTCGACGTGGTCTACAACCACACCGCCGAGGCGAACGAACTGGGCCCCACCCTGTCCCTGAAGGGCATCGACAACCGCGGCCACTACCGGCTCCGGGCCGATGCCCGCCGGTACGCCGACTACACCGGCTGCGGCAACACCCTGGACGTCGTCCAGCCGCACGTACTGCGCCTGATCACGGACTCGCTGCGCTACTGGGTGACCGAGATGGGCGTCGACGGCTTCCGCTTCGACCTGGCGGCGGCACTGGCCCGCACCGCGGACGGGGACGACGTCGACATGCGCGTCCCGTTCCTCTCGGCGATCGCCCAGGATCCGGTGCTGCGCGGGGTGAAGCTGATCGCCGAGCCGTGGGACGTGGGCCCCGGCGGCTACCGGGTGGGGGCGTTCCCGCCGCTGTGGTCGGAGTGGAACGACCGGTACCGCGACGCCGTACGGGACTTCTGGCGGCCCGGCGCCGCGGACCTGCGGGAGATCGGCTACCGGCTCTCCGGTTCGAGCGACCTGTACGACTGGGGCGGGCGGCGCCCGTACGCCTCGGTCAACTTCGTCACCGCACACGACGGGTTCACCCTGCGTGACCTCGTGTCGTACGAACACAAGCACAACGAGGCCAACGGCGAGGGCAACCGGGACGGCACCGACGACAACCGCTCCTGGAACTGCGGCGCCGAGGGCGAGACCGACGACCCGGGCATCCTGGCCCTGCGCCGGCGACAGCTGCGCAACCTGCTGGCCACCCTGCTGCTCTCGACGGGTGTGCCGATGCTGGTCGCGGGTGACGAGATGGGGCGCACCCAGCGCGGCAACAACAACGCCTACTGCCAGGACAACGAGACCGGCTGGGTGGACTGGGAGCTGCTGGGCCGACCGGGCTGGCAGGCCCTGTTCGACCTCACGTCCAGGCTGATCGCCCTGCGCCGCCGCCATCCGGTGCTGCGCCGCCGCACCTTCTACTCCGGACACGCGCACAGTGCCGACGGCCTGCGCGACCTGGCCTGGTTCACCGCGCGGGGCACGGAGATGACCGAGGAGGACTGGTACGCGCCCACCGCCGCCCTCGGCATGTACCTCTCCGGCCGGGACATCCCGGACCGGGACGAGCGCGGTGAGCGCGTCCTCGACGACAGCTTCCTCGCCGTCCTCCACGCCGGCGACGAACCGGCGGACGTCCGCCTCCCGGGTCCGCCGTGGGCCGAGCGCTACGAGGTCCTCGTCGACACCGGCCGGGAGGACCAGGGGTCCCCGCCGGCCACGCCCCACCTCGCGGACACGACGATCACGGTCGAGGGACGGACGGTGCTGCTGCTGCGCGTGGTCGGGTGACGTGCCGCACCCCCGGCCGGACACCGGTCCGTCAGGTCGCCGAAGTGGGCGAAGAGGGACACCGGCGGACCGTTGACCAGGAGGACCGCGCCGAACAGCGCCCAGCCCGGCCCGTCTCCCGGAGGCAGCCCGCCCGACTGCGAGCCCGCCAGGGTCACCGCGGTGGCCGGCAGACCCGCCCTGACCAGAGGCCTCGGGAGCTGGTGGGCGATACCGAAGCAGCCGATGGCCGCGTAGAAGGCGAACAGCGGGTTCATCCAGGTGAGCACGGACCCGAGGGCCCAGCGGACGGTAGTAGCAGGCGCTCTCCGCGGTCGGTCCGGGGCGCCTGCGTTCCGCCCGGCCCCGGGCCAGCTGCAGGAGGAGGGCCACGACGGCCAGCGCGCCACCCGCCCACCGCTCACCGTCGGTCATGCCGATGGCATCGGCGGCCGACAGCGAGAGCACGGTACCGGCCGCGAGCAGGGTGTACGGCCCCCCGCCGGAGAGTTCGCCGAAGCGGCTGTCCAGGTGCGGAGCGAGCCCGAGGCGTTCGGCCAGGGGCCGCCAGCCGGCGGGGTGCGGGTAGAACGCGGCGTACAGTTCGAGGGCCTCGCGGACGGTGAGCTTGGCCTGGAGTTCACTCCGCTGGAGCTGGACGCCGAGAACCCGGGCGACCCGCTCGTGGTCGGCGATCGGGTGGAGGCCGGTGACGCGGACCCGGCCGGCGTCGGGGACGCGCAGGCCCTCGACGCATTCGACGGTGGTCGTCTTGCCGGCGCCGTTGGGGCCGAGGATGCCGAAGATCTCGCCCTCCTCGACGGCGAAGGAGAGGCCGTGCACGACGGGCCGGCCCCCGTAGGACGTGCGCAGATCGGTGACTTCGATGAGGGGCATGGCACCAAGCCTTCCGGTGGGAGGGGTGCTCGCACATCGGCCGTCCCGCTGGGGAGGCGTCAGCCGATCGGCTGATGGAGTGATACGACTTCCGCGTTCTCCGGGTACGGCCGGCCCGAGCCGCAGGTCGTAGGTCCGAAGGCCGAGCGTGGTCCGGCCAAAACTCGGTGGGCAGGGTCAGTGACGATCCGTAGGCTCGCTGCTGATGGCCACCACACTCCCACCCCCGCCCCCACCCCTCGAAACGCGCGAAGCGTCCTCCACGGTTCGTACGTTGCTGCGTCTGTGGCCGTACGTGCGGCCCGTGCGGGCGCGGCTGCTGACCGCCGCCGTCATCGCGATCCTCGCCTCGTGCATCGGCCTGGTCATCCCGCTGGTCCTGAAGTGGATGGTGGACGGCCCGATCGCCGACCGGGATCCGGCGGGTGTGTGGCTCGGCGCGCTGTACCTGCTGCTGCTCGGGCTCGCGGAGGCACTGCTGTTCGGGCTCCGGCGGTGGCTGGTGGCGCGTCCGCTGGCGGGGGTCGAGGCGGGAATGCGGGCGGGCCTGTACCGGCGCCTGCAGCGGCTGCCGGTGGCGTTCCACGACCGGTGGCCGTCGGGGCAGTTGCTGTCCCGGGGGACCACGGATCTGATGCTGGTGCGCATGTTCCTGGCCTTCCCACTGACGTTTCTCCTGGTCAACGGGGTGACGATCCTCGTCGGTGTGATCATCATGCTGATCCAGGACTGGGCTCTTGGACTGGTCGTCCTGATTCCCGCCGTGCCGGTGGTGGTCACCTGCCTGATCTTCGAGAAGCGGTACTCCAGGGCGTCGCGGCTCGGACAGGACCAGGTCGGCGATCTGACGACGGTCGTCGAGGAGAGCGTGCTCGGCATCCGTGTCATCAAGGGGTTCGGACGGCACCGCAGCCAGGCCCGGGTGTTCCGGAAGCTGTCCGAGGATCTGCGCGGGACGGAGCTGCGCAAGGCCCGGCTGCTCGGCGCCATCATGAGCGTCATCGTGACGCTCCCGGAGCTGGCCATCGGCACGACCCTGGTGCTGGGGACCATGCGGGTGGCCGACGGGGACCTGTCCGCGGGCACCCTGGTGGCGTTCCTGTCGACGGCCCTGGCGCTGCGCTGGCCCGTGGACTCGATCGGCTTCCTGCTGGCGATGAGCCAGGAGGCGGCGACCGCGACCGAGCGGTACTTCGAGGTGATGGACACCGAGGAGGAGGAGCCGGGTCCCCACGGCGCACGGACGCCGGCCGCCTCCGCGGGCGACGACGGGCTGCGCTTCCACGACGTCACCTTCCGCTACCCCGACGCCCCTTCCGGGTCCCCGCCCGTCCTGGACCGGGTCGACCTGCACATCCGTCCCGGCGAGTCGATGGCCCTGGTCGGCGCGACCGGCAGCGGCAAGACCACGCTCACCGCCCTGGTCCCCCGGCTGCACGAGGCGACCTCGGGGCGGATCACCCTCGACGGCACGGACATCACCGCGCTGTCCCGCGAGGAGCTGCGGTGCAGGGTCTCCGTCGCGTTCGAGGAGCCGACCCTGTTCTCGGCCGCGGTGGGGGAGAACGTGCTGATGGGCGCCGGGGCCGCCGCCGGGAAGGACGAGCTGGAGCGGGCGCTGGGCGTGGCACAGGCCGACTTCGTGCACGCGCTGCCGCAGGGCACCGACACCCAGGTCGGCGAGCAGGGGCTGAGCCTGTCCGGCGGGCAGCGGCAGCGTCTCGCGCTGGCCCGCGCGGTGGTCGGGCAGCCCGACTTCCTGGTACTGGACGACCCGCTGTCCGCGCTCGACGTGCACACGGAGGCCGCGGTCGAGGCGGCCCTGCGCCGGGTGCTCGCGGACACCACGGCCCTGATCGTGGCGCACCGTCCGTCCACGGTCCTGCTGGCCGACCGCGTCGCCCTGCTCTCCGGCGGCCGGATCACGGCGGTCGGCACCCACCACGAACTGCTGCGCACCAACGCCGAGTACGCCCACCTGATGGCCGGCGACCCGGTGGGACAGAAGGAGGAGCAGCGATGACGGCGGCCCCCACCACGCCCGTCCGTGACAAGAGCGACAAGAACGACAAGAACGACGCACCGCCGGCCCCGGCGGCCGGTGACCCCTTCGACCGGGACGTCCTGCCAACCCCACCGGGAGCCAGCGGCGTCCTGCTGCGCTCCCTGCTGGCACCGATGCCCGGCAGGGTCGCCCTGACGGCGCTTCTGCTGCTGCTCCAGCAGGCGGCGGTGCAGGCGGGCCCGCTGCTGGTGGCGTACGCGATCGACCGGGGCGTACCCGCGTTCCGGTCCGCCGACCACGGGCCGCTGATCGCGGTGGCGGTGGGCTATCTGCTGTGCGCGGCGTCGGGCGGCGTGCTGCAGTACGCGTTCATCGCCACCGCCGCCCGGGTCAGCCAGGACGTGCTGCTGGATCTGCGCGGCCGCATCTTCCGGCACGCGCAGGTACTCAGCGTCGACTTCCACGAGCGCTACACCTCGGGCCGGCTCATCTCCCGCTCCACCACGGACGTCGAGTCGCTGCGGGAACTGCTGGAGGAGGGCCTGCAGGAGCTGGTGACGGTCATCGTGTCCTGCGTCTACATCTCGGTGCTGCTGCTCTGGCTTGACCTCGGACTCGGCGCGGTGGCGGTGGCGTCCTTCGTCCCGCTGTACGCACTCATACGGTCGTACCGGCGGCGGGTCTCCGAGGTGTACCGGCAGCGGTCCACGGCGATCGCCGCGGTGATCGTGAAGTTCGTCGAGACGATGAACGGCATCCGCCCGGTGCGCGCCTTCCGCCGCGAGTCCGCCAACGACGCCGCGTTCCGGGAGCTGAACCGGCGGCACGAGCGGACCAACGGCGACGCGCTCCTCGAGATGGCCCGCTATGTGGTCGGCTCCCGGGTGACCGCCAACACCACGGTCGCGCTGGCCGTCCTGTGGGGCGCCCACCGGGTGGCGGAGGGGACACTCGCGCTCGGTGTGCTGGCGGCGGCGGTGCTGTACCTGCGGCGGCTGTACGACCCGATCGACCGGCTGGGCATGTTCCTGAACGCGTACCAGTCGGCGGCGGCCTCGCTGGAGAAGATCGCCGGTCTGCTGGCGCAGGTCCCGTCCGTCCCGGAGCCGGCGGCGCCCCGTGAGCTGCCGGAACTGCGGTCGGAGCACCCCGGCCGCGAGGTCGTCTTCGACGGGGTCCGCTTCGCGTACCGCACCGGCGGCGAGGTGCTGCCCCGCTTCGACCTCACCCTCCCCGCCGGGCAGACCGTCGCCGTGGTGGGCTCGACCGGCGCCGGCAAGTCGACACTGGCCAAGCTGCTCGCCCGCTTCTACGACCCCACCGACGGCCGGGTCCTGCTCGACGGCGTCGACCTGCGCGACCTGCCGGGGCCCGAGCTGCGGCGCGGGGTGGTCATGGTGACGCAGGAGGCGTTCCTGTTCTCCGGCACGGTCGCCGACAACATCGCCCTCGGCCGCCCGGAGGCCGGCCGCGCGGAGATCGAGCAGGCGGCGAAGGAGATCGGCGCGCACGACTTCATCACCTCCCTCCCGGACGGCTACGACACCGACGTACGCAAACGCGGCGGCCGCATCTCGGCCGGCCAGCGCCAACTCGTGGCCTTCGCAAGGGCGTTGCTGGCCGATCCCGCCGTACTGATCCTGGACGAGGCGACCAGCTCACTGGACATCCCCGGCGAGCGCGCGGTGCAGCGCGCGATGACGACGGTGCTGAAGGGCCGTACGGCGGTCGTCATCGCCCACCGTCTGTCCACCGTGGAGATCGCGGACCGCGTCCTGGTGATGGAACACGGCCGCATCGTGGAGGACGGTCCCCCGGCCGAACTCGTCGCGGGCACAGGCCGCTTCGCGGACCTGCACCGGGCATGGCGGGACAGCCTGGCGTAACGCGCGAGCGGTCCCGGTGCGGGGTGCGGCACCGGGGCCGTCGGCATCGGTCGCCGTGCCGTGTCTGCCGGAAGCCTCCGGGCCCCTGGCCGGGTGTGATCGACCGCACCGGGCCGGTTGCCGTTAGCCGCCGTTAACCTGCTGCCATGACCGTACATCTCGAAGTCGCCGAGGGCGTCGGCACGCTGCGCCTGGACCGCCCGCCCATGAACGCGCTGGACGTCGCCACGCAGGACCGGCTGAAGGAGCTCGCAGAGGAGATCACGCGTCGCGACGACGTGCGTGCCGTGGTGGTCCACGGAGGGGAGAAGGTGTTCGCGGCGGGCGCGGACATCAAGGAGATGCAGGCGATGGACCACACCGCGATGGTCCTGCGCGCCCGCGCCCTGCAGGACTCCTTCACCGCAGTGGCCCGTATTCCCAAGCCGGTGGTGGCCGCGGTGACCGGCTACGCGCTCGGCGGGGGCTGCGAACTCGCGCTCTGCGCGGACTTCCGCATCGCGGGGGAGAACGCCAGGCTGGGCCAGCCCGAGATCCTGCTCGGACTGATCCCGGGGGCCGGCGGCACCCAGCGCCTGGCCCGCCTCATCGGCCCGTCCAGGGCCAAGGACCTCATCTTCACGGGCCGTCAGGTGAAGGCCGACGAGGCGTTGGCGCTGGGTCTGGTGGACCGGGTGGTGCCCGCCGCCGAGGTCTACGAGCAGGCGCACGCGTGGGCCGCGAAACTCGCGAAGGGCCCCGCGATCGCCCTGCGCGCGGCCAAGGAGGCGGTCGACACCGGTCTGGAGACCGACATCGACACCGGCCTCACCGTCGAACGCAACTGGTTCGCGGGCCTGTTCGCCACCGAGGACCGCGAGCGGGGGGTGCGCAGCTTCGTGGAGGACGGCCCCGGCAAGGCAAGATTCCTGTGAACCCCCCTGCGGAGGCTTGTAATTGACGTGACGTCTGATCCGGGTCCCTCGATGGGGTGGTTTATGGGAGCCTTAACGCACCCTTAAGCCTGTCGTGTCGAGGGAGCCTGTCGATTGCCGCGCAGCGAGCCGTCTCCGCAGGCCGAGTGGGCCGTCGGCGCTTCCGAAGTGCTAGGGGCATATGCCGCCGGGCTGCCCTGCGGTGGGGCGTGCGGGGGGCGCATTCCGCCGGAACGACCCCGGACGCCCCGCCGGACATCCATGATGGGGGCATGGCGGGGCTGGATGGCAGGGAACAGCCGCGGGGAGGCGGACGTGCGACCGCGTCGCGCTGGTCGCCGACGGTCGAGGATGAACACGCCCAGAAGGTACTGGAGTTGTTCGGCGATCCGTCACAGGCGGAGGTCCCGCTGCCGTCCCGCCCGGAGTCCGCGGCCACCGCCCGCCGGCTCACCCAGGTCGTGGTCCTGCGCCACTGGGGCCTCGGGGCGGCGATCACCGAGGACGCGGTCCTCCTCGTCTCCGAGCTCGTCGGCAACGCGGTGCGCCACACCGGCGCCCGGGTCTTCGGCCTCCGGCTGCGCCGTCGCCCCCGCTGGATCCGCGTCGAGGTCCGCGACCCGTCCCGCGGCCTGCCCTGCCTCATGCCGGTCCAGGAACTCGACATCAGCGGACGTGGCCTCTTCCTCGTCGACGCCCTTGCCGACCGCTGGGGCGTCGACCTCCTGCCCCGGGGCAAGACGACCTGGTTCGACATGCGCATCACCGACCGCTGAGCCGAAGCGCCGGCCGGTGAGCGGGAGCCCACTCCTCCAGGGCGGCGCGGTCGGGGAAACCGGCGACGTTGGTGTCCACGGGGTCGTGGGTGCACTGGTGAAAGCGCCACGCCGCCTTGACGAAGACGAAGGACAGACCGTCGGTGCCGCAGGACGAGGACTGGTGCGAGCTCACACCGATGCCGCGCAGCATGAGGCCTCCCTGAAGCACCGGTGAGGGGAGGGGAGTCGGGTGGAGCCGGAGGTGTCGGGGGAGCCGAATGGGCCACTCCTCTTGTGAATCACTCCTTCCGCCGTGGCACGGGACGCCCGCGCATGTGGTGGAAATGTCGGCTTCTCACCGTTCGGGGGACCGGCCTGCGTGACCTCACACGCCACAACGCCCCCTTGGAGTCCCTCTGGCGTCTTCTCTTCGCCATGTATTGATTACCTGGCACGAGTGAACTACCCCGAGGGCGAAGCGCTTTGGTGCGCGCCGACGGTCCGGGGCGCGGTCGCTCCGGGCGCTGCGCAGAACCCGTTGGGGGTTTGGTTCGGTGGGAGTCCTGGTGGGCCGTGGGGCCGCGGACGCACTGGCCTTTCGTGTGCCGGAGCCGCTGGAGGTGAGTGACACCGGCGGCCCCGTCGGTGTCGGTCCTCCGCAGCGCCGCCCGCTTCCGCCGCGTCTGCTCCTGGAGGCCGGTCCGTTTGCCTCATCCGGCTGCCGGTCGGCCCGGCCGGCCGGCGACAAGGTCTGGCCAAGTCCGACGCCGTTGACCGCGGGCGGCGTACGTGCCACGCGCGCGGGGGGACGAGGCCCTGATGAAAGGAGCGACGTGTTGACGACTGGCGGTGCGCCGCGTACACGCGCCGAATGGCATGCTGCCCGGACGGAGAACCTCTGTACCCGCGGGGCGCGCTTCGTCACCGGCTCGGACATCGCCCGCATCTCCCGGGCCCTCGCCCTGGAGCCCTGGCATGTCACACAGACCGCGCCCGCGGCCGCCGACGATCCGACCGGGATCGTCACGGACGGCGGCCGGCGCCGGGTGAACCTCCGCCTCGCGAACGGCTCGCACGGCTGCGTCTTCCTGCTGCGCACCTCCGGTGGCCTCGGCCGCTGCGGACTCGGCGACCTCGCTCCCGTCTCGTGCCGGGCGTACCCCGCCCGTCTGGGAGACGGCACCGCCCCGGCCCCGGCGGCGGATGCCGGGCAGACCGGTGCCACGACGTCCGGTGCCACGCCGTCCGGCGGGCCCCGGCGGTGGACCGAGAAGGACCTCGACCAAAAGCTGCTGACGGAGGTCAGGAACGACTGGACGGCGGACCGCGACCACTGGTTCGAGGTCGTCAAGCGGTGGAACGCCCTGGCCGCCGAGTACGAAGGCGCCAAGCCGGCCGACGACGAACCCGGCATCCGCGACTTCCAGCGCTACCTCCTGGAGGCGTACGCCGCCCGCGAGGCGGGCACGGCCTGGCCCGGGGAGGCGACGTCGTGAACGGAAGCGGAGTCAATGTCGCCGGATGCGCCACCTGCACGGGCGACTGCTGCCGGAGGTACAAGGTGGGCGTCACCGCCGCCGACATGCGCAGGGTCGCCGCCGGAACCGCGCTGCACCCCGAGGAGTTCATCACCCTGCTCAAGGACGACACGGGATTCAAACTGGTCCCCGAGGGGCCGACCCTCGACCTCTACCTCGTGCGCAGGCCGGAGACCGGCGGATGCGTGTTCCTGATGGAGATCGACTCGGGCAAGGCCCGCTGCGGTGTCTACGCCCATCGACCCCTGGTGTGCAGCAACTTCCCGACCACCCTCGAACGGGGCGCGGTCGGCATCCGACAGGACACCGTCTGCGGACCGGACTCGTGGAATCTCGCCGCCATGGAACTGACCACGTACCGGCGCGACCTCGAACGCAACCGCGAGGCATGGGCGGAGCACCGGCGCCTGACCCGGAAGTGGAACGCCGCCGTGGAGCGGGGCGAGCGGGAGCGCACCGCCCGGGAGCTCTACGACTTCCTGCTCGGCCCCGACCGGACCGGCCGATGAGACTGCAGAGAGACGAGCGGCCGGACGAACGGTCGAGCGAACCTCGCGGTGGCCGGCGCGACGACCCGGTCGGGCCCTGCGAGCCGGAGGCCCCCTCCGCGCCGCTCGACCGGCTCCTCGCCGCCTCCGTCGCCCGGCGGTTCTACCTCGGCAACCAGTCGAAGGTGGAGATCGCCAAGGAGTTCGACATCAGCCGCTTCAAGGTGGCCCGCCTCCTCGACGCGGCGGTGGCCCACGACATCGTACGGATCGACATCACCGTCCCGGCCGAGATCGACGCCCCGCTCGGGCAGGCACTGGCGGAGCGGTTCGGACTCCGGCACGCCGTTGTGGTCAACCTGACGGACGGCGAGGGCGAGGAGGGCGGCACGGCGCGCCCGGCGGGCCGGCACCGGGTCAGCCGCTGGCTCGGCACGGCGGCGGCCCAACTGCTCTCGGAGACCGCCGAGGAGGGCGACGTCATCGGGCTGGACGGCAGCCCCGAGGTGGACGCGCTCAGTGAGGCGGTCAACCGGCTGCCGCCGTGCGACGTCGTCCAGCTGACCGGAGTGCACGGACCGGACCTCGCCCGCGATCCCGCGGTTGCGGCGGTGCGCCGTACCGCCGCGGCCGGTGGCGGCCCCGCCTTCCCCCTCCACATCCCCTTCGTCCTGCCGGACGCCGCGACCGCGACGGTCCTCAGGAGCCAGCCGGCCGTCGCCGGAACGGCGCACCGCTTCGGCCGCATCACCCGGGCCGTCGTCGGCATCGGCGCGTGGGGCGCCGGCCTGTCGACGATGTACGACGCCCTGGGCGACGCGGAACGCGAGACGTACCGGGCGTCCGGCGCGTGCGCCGATGTGGCCGGCCATGTCCTCGACGCGTCCGGCGAGGTGATCCACACGGAGCTGAACGCCCGCATGATCTGCGTGAGCGCCGCCGAACTCCGTGCCGTGCCCGAGCTGATCGGCGTCTCGGGCGGTGCGCGGAGCGCCGAGGCGATCCGCGCAGTCCTGAAGTCCGGCCTGCTCACCTCGGTCGTCACCGACACGACGACCGCCCGCCGTCTGCTGTGGCACGACGGCGCGGACGACACGGCGCGGACGGTCTCGTCGCCCCGAACCACCGAATGAGGACAGCAATGACCCAGCAGGGCACCGGCAGTGCCGTCGCCGTGAGCGAGCCGACGGCACCGGAGGGCACGGGCCCGGGCGCGGGCGCGGAGCTTCCGCCCGTGCCCGACGACATCCGTGAGGCCGGCCGGCTCGCCCCGGACCACTGGCTGGGGGCCGTCGATCCGATGTGGTCCGGTCAGGAGCGGCCGCCGCGGTGGGCGATGCCCGGCCGCTGGCGGTCCGGCCTCGACGGCGAGATCGTCGAGTGGGAGGAGAACCCCGACTACCGGCCGTCCCCCCTCGCGCTCGGCTGGCCCGAACCGGAGGACGAGGTGGACCACGCCGTCCAGCTCGCCTCGGCCGGCTACGGGCCCGGCGAGGCGGTGCCGGCCGCGCTCGTGGGCCGTGAGGTCGCCGTGCTGACCGGGCCGGACGGCGGTCCGCTGAGCGCCGCGACCCCGGAGGGGACCCCCGTCGTACCGGTGTTCACCTCGCCCGCGTTCCTGCACACCGCGGGGCGCCTGGCCTTCGAACTCGTCGGCGTCGCCGACCTCGTGCCGCGGATTCCCGAGGGGCACGCGCTCTATCTGAACCCCTCGGCCGCGGTGGGCATGCTGCTGGACGTCGACGCCGTACGCGACGCGATCCGATCGGGCACGGAGGACGGAGCGGACGTACGCGGGCTGTCCGGAGAGCGGCAGAGCGGTGTGCGGCAGCGGCCCGCGCGGGTGCTGACCGAGGCCGTTCACCCGGTACGGGGGACGGACGCGTGAGCCGCTGGCCGTCCGTCGTCCCGCGCCGCGGCGGCAGGTCCGGTACGGGGCGCGGAACCCGGCGCCCCGCCGCCGAGCCGCACGGCGGCGCCGGAGACCGGGGGGCCGTCGGTGCCCCGCCCGTCGAGGACGTCGACGGCGTCCTGCTGGTCCGCTCGGTCGACGACGACTCCTTCCCGCTGGACACCCTGCTCGAAGTGGCGGGCGCCGTCGGCACGGAGGAGGACGTCGTCACGGTGGTCGTCGGCTCCGCCGCCGGAGGCGGACCCGCCGGTGCCGAGCACTGGGCGCGGCTCGGTGCCCTGCTGGACACCCTTCGTTCGCAGGGCACCGACCGGGTCCGGCTCGTCATGCCCGGCGCCGGGGACGACCGGCCCGAGCGGCCCAGCGTCGCCCGCCGGATCGCCGACGCCTGGGAACTGGAGGTCATCGCCCCGGACGGGACCGTACTGGTCACCCCCGGCGGCGTGCTCTTCGTCCACGGCACCGCCCGCCCCGGACCCGGATGGTGGCGGTTCGCGCCCGGCGAGGCACCCCGCAGGCTGGGCCCGCGTGCCCCCGCTCCCGCATGGCAGGAGGCGCTGGGCCGGGTGCCCGTGCGCACCACCGGCGGCTGCGTGGTGGACCGGATACCGGCGGGCGTGGTGATCCGCCCGGCCGAGGCCCCCGGCCCGGCCCCCGACGACCTGTGCTTCGCGGTACCCGTCGACTTCGAACGTCCCACGGTCCTGGTCGGTGCCCCGCAGGCGGAGGACGTCGCGGCCGACGAGGTGGCCGCCGTGCTCGCGACCCTGCCCGTGGCCCAGCGCTCCCGTGTCCGGCTCGCGCCGGGCGGCCGACGCGACCTGCTGCGGCTCGGCCAGTCCGTCGCCGACCTGCTGGGCGCCGAGATCGAGGTGCTCACCGGCCTGCCGCTGATCGCCGACCACGCACCGCCCGGAACGGACCCCCGGCCGACCCTGGTGGGACGGGACGGCAGGCCGAGCTGGCAGCCGTTCGTGTCCGCCGTGGTCTGCGGGCCCACCGACGCCGAGGGCCGTACGCCCGCTCCCCGGCCGGTGGCCACCCACATGCCCGACTGGATCCTCGGCGGCACCGAACCGGGGACCGTACGGCTGACGGACCGCTGGCAGGCCACCGTCACCCGGGCCGGACTCGCCCTGTGGGCACCGGACGGCCCGCGTCCCGGACCGGTGGGCCCGGCCGTGGACCCGGAGGTGTGCGCCATCGAACTGGGCATGCCCGGCCAGCCGTTGGACGGCTCCCTGCTGCCCGCGCTGTCCCGGCTGCTGCGCGGCCTCGGCGCCGACACCCGGGCACGGGCCACCCTGCTGGTGCGCGGCCGGCTCGTGGGCGGCGACGGCGAACTGCGCAGGCTGGCCGCCGAACACGGCGTGCCGGGCATCCGCTACGTCACCGCCGCACGCCGCGCGGGCGCCGGTACCGCGGCCCGCCGCCCCGGCACGGCCCCGGCCGGGGTGCCCGGGGAACGTGCCTCCGCCGCGGCGGCGGTGCCCCCGCCGGACCTCCGGCTCACCTCCTTGCCGACACCCTCGCAGGCCGGACGCCGGCCCGGTCCCGGTCCCGGTCCCGGGCCGGAGGGCGGCCAAGTGGCAACGGCCGGAGCGGCCGCAGCTCCGGCCGTGGCTCCGGCGAGCGGCAGGCCGCTCGGCCGCCCCGCACCCGGCTCCACCGCCAAGTCGTCCCACCCGTCCGGAGGTTCACGGTTGGGTGAGGACACGGGTCGTTCCGGTGGCACCCCTGGACGGACGACGCCGGAAACCGCCCCGAACGGCGGCACCGGGACAGGAACGGCAGGGGGCGACAGCAAGCCGGTCGTTCCCTCCGGTGGTTCACGTGCCGGTGAGGGCGGGGGCCGTGATGGTGGCGGGTCCGGGGCCGGTGCGGGGCCGGGTGGGCGTACGGCGTCCGGGGCCGGTGCGGTGCCGGGTGGGGGGTCCGGTGGGGACGGCGAGGTTCTGGCCGGGGGGCGGGTGCCTGAGGTCGAGCAGGCTGTTCCGGCCGGTGGGACGGCCCGTGCGGCGTCGGAGCCCGAGGCCGGCGGCAGCCGGGCCGCACCCCCGGGGACCGACGCCGAGGGCATGGTCACGGAAACGGGCACGGGTGCGGGCACCGGCGAGGCGTCGCGCGGCGCCGGAACCGGTCGCAGGGCGCCGCAGGCCGAGACACGGCCGTCGTCCGCTTCGGCGCCGGCTCCCGAGGTGTCGCCGGGCCCCGCCGCGCCGGCGTCCGGGACCGGGGCCGGGATCCCGGGTACCCCGCCCCCGCAGGCCGCCCCGATGCCGGGCGCCGCGCCTGCCCCGGCCGCCCCGAAGCCCCCGCCCCGCCAAGCGCGTACCGCGCACCTCCCCTTCGTCCCCGGGCATGTCAGCGGGGCCGCCGAGCGGGCCGCGTTCCGGGAGTTCGCGGCGGGGGTCTGGGAAGCGCACGCCGCCGCGGTCTCCCGGCTGCTCACCCGGATGCCCGCGCTGCGCGGCCACGAGCTGGAGGCCGCGCGGATCGACCTCGTCGCGGCGCACGCCTACCTCACCGCCGAGGAGGGGCCGTTGCACCATCGCGAGCTGATCCGGGACCTGCACTCCGGCGAGGGCCGCCTGCTGCCCTACGCCGGATGCCTGGCATCCGCCCTGCGGCGGCTGCCCTCCTACCGCGGAGTGGCACTGCGCGGCGGGGACCCCGCCGGGCCCGAGCCCGGGGTCGGCACGCTGCTGCAGGACCCCGGCCCGGTCAGCGCGCTGGCCGGAACCCCGGCGCTCCCCGCCGGGGCCGCCGTACGGTACGCGATCTGGTCCGTCACAGGCCGCAAGGTACGGCAACTGACCGACCGGCCCACCGGATCCGCACGGACGAACGAAGAGATCGTCTTCGTACCGGGGACCGGCTTCCGGGTGCTGGGGGTACGGACCGTGCCCGCAGGCCCCTCGGTGGTGCTGCTCCGTGAGCTCCCCGGGAACGCGACCGCCTACATGGACGGGTCGGAGGAACTGAGCGGACTGGACCTGAAGGCGCTCGCGCACCTCGAGGAGACGCTCTCCAGGGAGGACCGCGTCGGCGGGGGCCGGGGCTGGCCGGAACGCTGCACCGGGCCCGTGGGCCAGGACGGGTAGCGACGGGCGACGGGTGACGCGTGGGGAACCACTCCACCCGGTCGGCCCACGGACAGAGATCACCACCGATCACGTACACAGTCCAAGGAGAATGATGACAAGCAGCCAGAACCGGTCGTCCCCGGACGGGCCGGAGCGAGAACCCCATGCCACGGGCGCTTCGTCCGTCCGCCGGGCGGTGTCCCTGGGCCCGGCCGTGGCCGACCCGGGCGCGATGCTGGCGCCCGCCGCACGGCCGTCCGCCGTCCCGGCGAGCGGTACGGGCGCCCATGAGGGAAACGGAGGCGACGAGAGCAACAAGAGCGAGGCGGCACCCGCGCAGTCCGCCGCAGCGGGCGCCACGGGCACCACGGCCGCGGAACCGACCACGACGGCCGACCCCTCCTCCTCCTCCTCCACCACCACCACCGCGACGACCGCGGTCACGACGGCCACCGCCGGCACGGCCGCCGCGCTCGCCGCGCAGCCGCAGGCGCGCGCGCAGGCGGCCCCGGAGGCCGAGGGTTCGGCTCGCGGCATGGCGGCAGCCGGTGGTGCGGCGGGCGCAGCCGGTGCGGCTGCCGCGGGCGGGGCGGGCGAACCGCCCTCCGGTAAGCCGAAGAAACCGCTGCTCGCCGCCGCCGGTATCGCCGGCGCCGTCCTGCTCGCCGTGCCGCTGCTGATCTGGGCCACGGACGACGGCAAGACGAAGAAGGACAGCGTGGAGGTGGCCGCAGGTTCCGACACCCTGCTCGACGAGGAGCCCCTGGACGTGCCGAAGGGCGCGTACGCCCCGGCCGAACCCTCGCCGGAGCCGTCGACCGAGAAGCCCGCGGCCAAACCGGCCCCCGTCGTCAAGGCACCCGTACCGGTGCTGACGTCGGCGCCGCCCCGTGAGCCGGTCGAGAAGAAGGAGACGGAGAAGAAGGCGGAGACGGTGGAGAAGGCGGAGACGGTGGAGGCGAAGAAGGCCGAGGAGAACCCGCCGCCCAAGCTCCCGGGGAACACCGCCGGGGCCGCCGTCCAGCGTCTCGCCGCGGCGAACCCGGGCCGGCACATCTGCTACCGGGCCTATGTCAAGGACATCGGCTGGCAGACCCCGCGGTGCGACGGAGCCGTCGCGGGTGTCCAGGGCAAGGGCATCAAGGCCCTGAACATCGCGGTGTCGGGGACCAAGGGTCTGTCCGCCAACGAGTTCATCCAGAAGGACGGATGGACGACCAAGTGGGAGAGCGTGGCCAACGGCATCGACCTGGTCCTGGGAAGCTCCAGTCAGAGCGCGCCGAACATCAGCGGCTTCACCATCGACGTCGGTGAGGGCCACGTCTGCCAGAACCACCGCGTCGGCGGGCACGACTGGGGCGGCCTGGCGTGCGACACGGTCGACCCGTGGGTTTTCGGCGGATCGACGGAGCCGCACCTCTGGCTGGAAGTCGTCCGGTTCACCGTGTGAGCGGGATGTGAGGGGTTTGACAGACAGGCGAACGCCCGCCGGTGTGTTCCTCCGGCGGGCGTTCGCCCTCACCTCACCGCGCGGCCGGACGCGACCTCACAGGGCGGCCTGCTGCCGCCGCGCGGGCGGCAGGTCCTCGGGCAGCAGCGTGGTGAGGTCGGCGAGGCTCGGCGACCGGAGCCCGCCCAGTCTGCGGGCCTGGCTGGTCATCATGGACTCCAGCAGTTGCCGGGCGAGCCGGGCGTTGCCGAAGGACCGGTCGCGCGGGATGGCGTCCACATGGGCGCGCAGCGCCGCGAGGGTGTCGTCGGCGCACTCGTACCCGGAGGAGGCCGCGTGCCGGGACACGATGGTGACCAGCTCGTCCGTGCTGTAGTCCTCGAACTGCACGTACTTGGAGAACCGCGAGGTCAGACCGGGGTTCGAGGCGAGGAAGCGCTCCATCTCCTCGGTGTATCCGGCGACCACGACCACGATCTCGTCGCGGTGGTCCTCCATCAGTTTCAGCAGGGTGTCGACGGCTTCGCGGCCGAAGTCGTTGGAGGACCCCTCGGGGGTGAGGGTGTAGGCCTCGTCGATGAACAGCACGCCGCCCAGCGCGCCCGTGAAGACCTCCTTGGTGCGGGCCGCGGTGTGGCCGACGTACTGGCCCACCAGGTCCGCCCGCGCCACCTCCACCAGGGAGGCGCGGGGGAGCACCCCCAGCGAGTGCAGGAGCCTGGCGTAGAGCCGGGCGACGGTGGTCTTGCCGGTGCCGGGCGGCCCGCTGAAGACCAGGTGGTTGCTGATCCGGGGGGCGGGCAGCCCCGCCGCGATCCTCTGCCGGGCGTTGGACAGCAGGCTCACCAGGTCGGTGACCTCCCGTTTCACGGCGCCGAGGCCCACCATGGCGTCGAGTTCGGCCATCGGGTCGACCGCGTCGTCCCCGGTCCGTCCCGTGCCGCCGTCGCCTCCGACGGCCGCCGCCTCCTCGTCCCCGACGTCCTGCGGCAGCAGCAGCGTCAGGTCGTTCTCGGCCGGGTCCGCCATCGCCGCGAGGCGGAACGCCTGCCGGTCCACCATGTCCTCGAACACCCCGCGGGCCGCACGGCCGTTGCCGAAGGAGGCGTCGCGCGTCATCGCCTCGAAGCGTACGGACAGGGCCTGACGGGTCAGCGGCCCGAGCTCGAACCGGTGCTGGGCGCACATGGACTCGGTGATGGTCACCAGCTCGTCCACCGCGTAGTTGTCGAACTCGATGGTGCGGGTGAAACGGGAGGCGAGACCCGGGTTGGCGGACAGGAACGACTCCATCTGTTCGGAGTATCCGGCCGCCACCACGACCACGTCGTCGCGGTGGTCCTCCATCAGTTTCAGCAGGGTGTCGACGGCTTCGCGGCCGAAGTCGTTGGAGGAGCCCTCCGGGGTGAGGGTGTAGGCCTCGTCGATGAACAGCACGCCGCCCAGCGCGCTGGTGAACGCCTCGGTGGTCTTGATGGCCGTACCGCCGATGATCTGGGCGACGAGGTCGGCGCGGGCGACCTCCACCAGGTGACCGCTGCGCAGTACGCCGAGGTCCGCCAGGATGCCGCCGTAGAGGCGGGCGACGGTGGTCTTGCCGGTGCCGGGCGGCCCGGCGAAGATCAGATGCCGGCTCATCGACGGCACCGGCATGCCGAGCCGGCGGCGGCGCTCCGCGAGCTGGTTCAGGTTGACCAGCGTGTTCACCTGGTGCTTGACGTTGTCCAGTCCGATGAGCGCCTCCAGTTCGGCCAGCGGACTCTGCGGCCCCGACTCCTTGCCGGAGCCGCCCGCGCCGCCGTCCTCGCCGTCCAGATCGGCGCTCTCGCCCCAACTGTCCGCAAGACCGTTGTCCGCGCTGGTCAGCAGGTCGACCGAGAGCCGCTCGCTCGCACGGCTCTGGCGCAGGCCCGCGCCGCGGTTGTCGCGCACCACGCACCGGGTGACGTCCACCGGCTCGGCGCTGTCGATCCGTACGCCGTCGCCCGTGCTGCCGACGACCTCGCATCCGATGAGCGCTGCCCGGCCGCCGCGCGCCACCTGGATGCCGTGGGCCTTCGCACCGATCACCCTGACCCGCTCCAGGGTGATCTCCGCGCCGTCCCGCACGGTGATGCCCGCGTCGGCGCTGTCGTTGACCTCGCAGTCCCGCAGGACGCCCCGGCCGCGCTCGCCGACGACGACACCCGAGCGGGCGGCGGAGGTCAGCACGGTGTCGCTGACCTCGGGGTCGGAGTCGTCGTCGATGCTCAGGCCGCAGCCGCCCGCGGACTCGACCTCGCAGTGCTCCAGCCGGCCGCGGCCGTCGTCGGTGATCTCGATGCCGTGGCCGCCCGCCCCGACCACCCGGGCCCGGCGCAGCAGGGGGTTGGCGGCGGAACGCACCGCGATGCCGACGCCCGCCGCGTCCAGCACCTCCAGACGGTCGAACTCGGCCGTGGAGTCGTCCGCGAGGAGCACCGCCCCGCCGGTGTCGGCGCAGTCGCTGACCACGGTGTCCCGCAGCAGTGGGGCACTGCCCTCGACGACACGGATCGCGGCCTCCGTGGAACTGTGGAACGCGCAGCCCTCCATGGTGCCGCGCGAGCGGTCCAGGACGAGCAGTCCGCTGTTCTTGGTGCGCCGGGTGACGCACCGGGCCAGCAGCGGGTCGGCACCGCCGGAGACGACGACGGCGCTCTGCGCGATGGACTCGAAGGTCGTCTCCTCGATCTCCGGCCGGGACATGCTCGACACCAGCAGGCCCACCGAGGTGTGGTGGACGGTGCACCGCAGCACCCGGGTCGAGCTGTGGCCCTCCAGGGCGATGGCCGGCTTGTCGGTGCCGGAGATGTCGCAGCCCTCCACGGTGCCCCTGGCCTCACCACTGGCGAGGACGCCGTTGGCCCGCGCGCCCCGGATGCGGCAGTCGCGCACCAGAGGCGAGGCCGTCTCGCCGATGACCACCGCGGACGTGCCGAAGTTCTCGAACACACAGTCCTCGACGATGCTTTCGCTCTCCGAGGAGTCGACGAGCCCCGCGCCGCCCGGGTTGCCGATCCGGCAGCCGCGGGCGGCCAGCGAGCCCTTGCCGCGCACCAGCAGCGCCGTCCAGCCCGCGCCGGTCACCGTGCAGCCGTCGAGGGCGGCCTGGCCTGCCGGCACGTCGACGACCGCCGCCTCCTTGTCGCGGCCCCGGATCGTGAGACCGCTGAGCATCACGGCGTCGGCCATGAGGCTGACGGCGGTGCCGCTCCGCGGGCAGAGTTCCACCGTGCCCGGCTCGCCCTCGCCGACGATCGTCACCCGGTTGCGGATGACGAGGTTCTCGGCGTAGCGGCCGGGACGCACCCGGATCACCGCCCCGGTGCGCGCCTGGGCCAGTGCCTCACCGATCGTCCGGTAGCCGTCCGACCGTTCCGGGTCGACCGTGAGTATGTGCCGTGCCACGCGCCTCGAACCTCCTTGTGTTGCCGCGACTTCGACTCGCCGCGCCCGGGGCCTGTCCGGTGGATCAGGCCGTGGACGCGGCGTGCGCCCAAGCATGTCATGTGCATATCATGCACTTCATGCGGAATGTCATGAAATACCGGTGTGCGCGTCTCGCGCCGGCCGTCGCCGTCACCGTCGCCGTCGTCCTGCCGGTCACCTGGGGGACCGCCCTCGCCGCACCGGCCGCGCCCCACGCGTCCGGAGCCCCGTCGGCGACCTCCGGCGATGATCCGGGGACCACCCTGCTGCCCCCGCTGCCCGTCCGGCTCGGCGAGGGCAATCCCTGCACCGGGGAGTCGGGCGAGACGGCCACCATGGCGGCGTGGTCGCAGACCACACTCGGCCTGCCGCGGGCCCAGCGGATCACCCGCGGCGGCGGGGTGACCGTCGCGGTGGTCGACACCGGCGTCGCCTCCGGCGTCCCCGGCCTGTCCGGGCGGGTGACGGCCGCCGACGGCGCCGGGGAGGACTGCGTGGGCCACGGCACCTTCGCCGCCGGCCTCATCGCCGCCGCGCCCCGGACGGGCAGCGGCATCACCGGCGTCGCCCCGGAGGCCCGGATCCTCGCCCTGCGGGGCACCGACGACCGCGGCGTCCCCTCGGTGGAACGTGTCGCGCTCGGCATCCGCGAGGCCGCGGACCGCGGTGCGAAGGTCATCTACGTCGGCCAGGCGCTGCGCACCGGACGGGCCGAGCTGACCGAGGCCGTCGCCCACGCCACCCGGCGCGACGCCCTGGTCGTCGCCCCCGCCGCCCCGGACGCCGTGACCCGCGAGGAACGCGGACCCGACGGGGAGATGCCCGAGGGGCCGTACTGGCCGGCCGCCGTGCCGGACGTGCTGGCCGTCGTGGACTTCGGGGCGGGCGGCGTACGGCAGAAGAACGCCCCGCCCGCCCACGAACCCGACCTGGCCGCGCCCGGCAGCGGCATGGTCAGCGTCGGACCCGGAGGCACGGGCCACTACATCGGCTCCGGCGCCTCGCTGGCCGCGGCGGGCACCGCGGGTGCCGCCGCCCTCGTCCGCGCCTACCGGCCCGAGCTGACCGCACACGAGGTCTCCCGGCAGCTCCTCGCCGCCGCCTACCCGTCGGACACACCCCGGCTCGACCCGTACGCCGCCCTGACCGTCGTCCCGGACCAGAACACGGCGTCCCCGGCCGCACCGGTCCCGGCCCACCTGCCCGCCCCGGCCGACCCGACCCCCCACCGGCGCTCCCTGACCATCGCCGCGACGGGCCTGGCGCTCGTCCTCCTCCTCGCAGCCGCCGCCGCGGTCGTCCCCCGGGGCCGGGCCCGCAACTGGACCCCGCCGGGCCCCCGAACCCGGAACACCCCCACGGGCCGGTAGCCCGCACCCGGCACCGCTTCCGACAGCGGGCCGGGAGCCGGGGCCCGAAGGGACGAGGGCCGGGGCGGGCGGGCGGACGTCGAAGCACACCCGGCACACCCGGAGCCGCGAACCCGTCCCCGGGCACGACGGCAGCCCGGGGACAGCACGGCTGATGACGTGGTGGCTCGCCACCGCCGCCCCGGTGCTCCCCGCCCCGCCCCCGGCTTCGACGCATGCCGCGAGCCCGGCGACACCCGGCCGGGCGGTGGCCGGGCACGGGAAGGGCCGGTGCGCGGGGAAACGCGACCGGTGCCGCGAAAGTCGGAGGGGTCCCCTCTCCGGGTACGGCCGCCCGGCGGCGCGGGTGTGGGTGTCCTCGGCCGGTGTCCCGGCGGCCTCCGTCCCGCTCAGGGCCTCGGCCCGGGGCGGGAGGGCCGGGAGCCCGGCGGGCGGCCGGGCCGGGGTGCCCGGCCGCGCCGTGACGGTGTCGGGGCGGTGTGCGCCCCGATGCCTTCGGCGGCCCCGGAGCGGCGAGTCCGCCTGCGGGGCCGGACGGCCGCAGGCCGTGCGGACCACGACACACGGGCTTGTCGCCGGAGCCGGGACGGCCCCGCCCGTTCCGCTCCCGCGCCCCGCGCGTGCCGCGGGCCCGGCCGTCGGCCGGGCCGGGGCCCGGCCGGCGGTGGGGTGGAGTGCGGGGTGGGAAGGGGGCATCAGCTGGGGTTCTCCAGCAGGGCGGTCTGGATCTGGACGGTCTTGCGGCGGGCGATGCGCACCGCGCGGCCGGGGATCAGTTCGCGGCCCTTCACACTGCCGAAGAGGTAGCCCTCGCTGGGCGGGCAGGACATCAGCAGGCCGGGCGTGTTGACCTCCTGGAGCCGGCGCAGCAGCGACTCGTTGAGGCCGCGCCCGGCGCCCGCGGAGGAGCGCGCCACGATCAGGTGCAGGCCGACCTCGTGGCCGAGCGCGAGATGGTCCAGCAGCGGGGCGAACGGCTGCGACATGGGTCCGCTGCCGACCATGTCGTAGTCGTCGACCAGGATGAACAGCCGCGGCCCCTGCCACCAGTCGCACAGCCGCATCCGCGACGGCGCGATGTCCTCGCCGGGCACCCGCTGCCGTACCGCCCTGGCCGCCCCGTCCACGAGGTCCTTCAGCATGTCCGTGGAGACCGCGTGGCCGAGCCGGTAGCGCTCCGGGACGCTCTCCACCAGCTCCCGCCGGTAGTCCACCGTCATGATGCGGGCCTCGGAGGGGGTGTACCGCTCGGTGATGCCCCGGGCGATCACCCGCAGCAGGTTCGTCTTGCCGGACTCGCTGTCACCCACCACGATCATGTGCGGGTTCTCGGTGAAGTCGTGCCACACCGGCGCGAGTTCGTTCTCGTCGAGGCCGATGGCGATGCGCAGGCCCTGATCGCCCTCCGGCTCGGGCAGCTCCTCGACGGGCAGCGAGGCCGGCAGCATCCGTACCCGGGGCGCGGCCGGCCCCGGCCAGCTCTCGCTGATCGCCGAGACCAGCCCCGCGACCCCGTCGGCGAGGTCGTCGGCGTCCTCGACCCCGTCGATGCGCGGCAGCGCCGACAGGTAGTGCAGCTTGTCGGAGGTCAGGCCCCGCCCCGGGCTGCGCGGAATCGTCGCCGCCTTGCGGGAGTCGATCTGCGAGTCCATCGGGTCACCCATCCGCAGCTCCAGCCGGGTACCGGTCTGGTCGCGCACCGAGGACGACAGCTCCACCCAGCGGGCGGTGGTGATCAGCAGATGGACGCCGTAGTTGAGCCCGCGGGCGGCCAGCGCGTTGAAGGTGGGAATGTGCCGGTCGAAGTCCTGGCGCACGGTCGACCAGCCGTCGATGACCAGGAAGACGTCCCCGTGCGGCTCCCCGGGAAACTCGCCCGCTGCCCGCCGCTTGCGGTACGTGGGCATGGAGTCGATGCCGTGCTCCAGGAAGAACCGTTCCCGCCTGCCGAGCAGCGTGCTCACCTCGGAGATCGTCCGGCCCACCCGCTCGGTGTCCACGCGCGCGGCCACCCCGCTCATGTGCGGCAGCCCGTCCAGCGCCGCGAGCGTGCCGCCGCCGAAGTCCAGGCAGTAGAACTGCACCTCGCGCGGGGTGTGGGTGAGCGCGAGACCGGTGATGAGCGTCCGCAGCAGGGTGCTCTTGCCGCTCTGCGGCCCCCCGGCGATGGCCACATGGCCGCCGGCCGCCGACAGGTCCACCGTCAGCAGGTCACGCAGCTGGTCGAACGGCCGGTCCACCACACCCACCGGCACGGTGAGCCGGCCCCGCAGCGGCCAGTCGGCCGTCGTCAGGCCGTAGTGCGCGTCCGGCGCCAGCGGAGGCAGGATCTGGTCGAGGGTGGCCGGTGCGCCCAGCGGCGGCAGCCACACCTGGTGGGCGGGCGGCCCCGAACCGCGCAGCCGGTCCAGCGCCACCGACAGCAGCGTCTCGCCGCTCTCCGCGTCACCGCCCTCCGGACCCTCCGCCTCTTCCTCCCCGCCGGGCCCACCCGCGGGATCCGGGTCGGCCGGCGCGCGCGGCACCACCCACTGGGCCGTCCACGGCACCACCTGACGGGCCACCTGCGCCTGCACGAGGGCACGCCGCCGCCGGTACGGACCGGAGACGTACGCGGCACGGAACCGGGTCAGCGCGTCGACACCGCTCTTGAGGAAACCGGCACCCGGCTGCGCGGGCAGCTCGTACGCGTCCGGCACCCCCAGCACGCCCCGGCTCTCCATCGCGGAGAAGGTCCGCAGACCGATCCGGTACGACAGGTGGCTCTCCAGCTGGTGCATACGGCCCTCGTCCAGCCGCTGCGACGCCAGCAGCAGGTGCACCCCGAGGCTGCGCCCGAGGCGGCCGATCATCACGAACAGTTCCATGAAGTCACGGTGCGCGGACAGCAGTTCGCTGAACTCGTCGACCACCACGAACAGGCTCGGCAGCGGCTGCAACGGCACCCCGGACTGGCGCGCCTTCTCGTACTCCAGGGCGGAGGTGTAGTTGCCGGCCGCCCTCAGCAGCTCCTGGCGGCGGATCAGCTCGCCGTGCAGGGCGTCCTGCATCCGGGCGACCAGCGACACCTCGTCCGCGAGGTTGGTGATGACCGCGGAGGTGTGCGGAAGCTCGTCCAGGCCGAGGAAGGTGGCGCCGCCCTTGAAGTCGACGAGGACGAAGTTCAGCGTTTCGGACGAGTTCGTCAGCGCCAGCGACAGCACGAGGGTGCGCAGCAGCTCGCTCTTGCCGGAACCGGTGGCGCCGATGAGCATGCCGTGCGGACCCGTACCGCCCTGCGCGGACTCCTTGATGTCCAGCTCCACCGGCCGGCCCTCGCCGCTGACCGCGATCGGCACCCGCAGCCGGGCACTGCCCGTGTACCGCTCCCACAGCGTGGCCGGCTCGTGCCGGTGCAGATCGGGGATGTTCAGCAGCGAGGTCAGCTCGACGTCGCCGGAGAACGGCTTCGCGTCGTCACCGCCGATGCTCATCCGGTACGGCGCGAGCAGCCGGGCCAGCGCCCGCGCCCCCACCGGCCCCAGCCGGTCGGGCCTGCCGAGCACCGTCGACTGCTCCTTGCGGTCCCGGTCGGTGCGCACCAGCGCGACACCGTTCTCCTCCACCTCGAGCCGCAGCGTGGTCCGTCCGGGCTTCCAGGCCAGGGCCCCGGACAGGTCGAGCACCACCGCGTTGCGGAACCCGTGCCCGTCGAACCGGTGGCCCGCGGGCACCGTGCACCCGTCGATCACGATCACCGTGTACGGCTCCTCGCGCCCCGGCACCGCGTCCGGGTCGGCGCCGGGCCGCTCGTGGAACTCGGCACCGAGCAGGCCCTCCAGCTCGTTGAACGCCGAGGCGATCATGCGGGTCGGCCCGGCGCCGTCCTCCTCGTGCCGGTGCAGACTGTGCGGGAGCCACTTCGCCCACTCCCACTCGGAGCGCCGCTCGTCCGAGACGCACAGCGCGATCCACAGGTCGTCGGGGGAGTGGAACACCGCCAACTGCGCGAGCAGGGACCGCGTCAGAGCCCGTACGTGCTCCTCCTCGCCCCGCAGCAGCACCTTCGACCAGGCCCGCAGGTAGATCGCGATGGGCTGGTCCCGCACCGTCGAGTAGGCGCGGGTGAAGCTGCGCAGCGCGTGCGCGGACAGCGGCTCCAGGTCCTCCACGGGTTTCGTCGACAGCGGTGTCAGCTTCATCGCGAGGCGCTGGTCGCCGACGCCCATCCGGACCTCCGCGAAGTCCTCGTCGGACGCCCGCCGTTCCCACAGCCGGGTGCTGCGCACCAGCGACGACAGCGCGTCGGGCGCGGGGTGGCGCCAGGCCAGGGCACGCTGCTGGTCGACGACGGACGCCCGCACCTTGCGCCGGGTCTGGCGCAGATAGCGCAGGTAGTCGCGGCGCTCGCCCTTCATCCGCTGCTTGCGCTCGCCGTTGCGGCGCATGACCTGACCGAGCATCATGCCGGCGGACGCGATCACCATCACGCCGAGCGCGATGTAGATGAACCCGCCGCTGGACCGGCTCATGCCGGGCCGCATGAACATCAGCATCATGGAGACCGACATCAGCGCCATCGGCAAGTATGTCCATACCGCGGAACTGTCCGGCACGACTTCCGGAAGGGTCGGCGGTTCCTGGAGACTCAGCTCCCCCGACGGCAGTTCCGGTCCTCTGCGGCGTGCCGGCCTGCGGAACAGGATCACGCTCAACGAATGGCCTCCTCAATGATCTCGGAACAATTCCGCGGTAACGGCACGGAATTACCCGGTGCCCGCCTGCACACGCCCGCCGGAAATACGCCCCCGTGAAGTCCACCTCGAAGTCCGCCCCGAAGTCCGGCGGGGTGCGGAAGAGAGGAAACGCAGGAGCGCAATGCGTCACAGTCCCACGCCGTGGCTGCGGGAAAATTACCGCAGGCTTCCCGGACGCTGAATTCTTGACCGGTGTTGCGAAAAGGACCGGCCTGCCGTCAAACTCGTCGGCGCGTGCCCCGTCCGACGTCCTGTCGCGATCGAGCGACCGACCGGTGTGCCGCTGTCACCCTCCAGCCACCGCGCAACCCGTGACCGCCAGAAAGCGTGAACCCGAACCCATGACGGACATCGCCCATGACTGACACCCAGGCGGCCAGCCTGTGCCGCGTCACCGTACGCGCCCCGGCCAGGACCGTCGACCTGGCCGTGCCCTCCGACGTCCCCGTCGCCGACCTGCTGCCCACAGTGATCGGTTACGGAGGGGACGACCTGGAGGAAGCAGGCCTGGAGCACGGCGGTTGGGTACTGCAACGCCTCGGCGGCCCACCGCTCGACCCCGAGAGTACCTTGGACTCCCTCGGTCTGCGGGACGGTGAGGAGCTTTGTCTCCGCCCCCGCACCGAGGCGTTGCCCGAAGTGCACCTCGACGACCTGGTCGACGGCATCTCGGCCACCATGCAGCAACGCCCGCACGGCTGGAGCCCCGAGGCCGGCCGGCGGCTCCTGCGCGGCCTGGCCGTGGTCACCCTCGCCCTCGGCATGGTGCTGCTCGCCCTGCCGGGAACCGAGGGCTGGATCCGGGCCGTCGCCGCGGGCACGGCCGGACTGCTGCTGCTCGCCGGCGCCGGCTCCGCGACCCGGGCCGTCGGCGACGCCGGAGCCGGCTCGGCGCTCGGCCTCATGGTCGGCCCCTACTTCGCCCTGGCCGGCTGGCTGCTGCCCGGCGGCGACCTGGGCGGAGCCGACGGCGAAGCCGTCCTGGGCGCACGCCTGCTGGCGGCGTCGGCGGCCGGCGGCGCGGGAGCGGTGCTCGCCCTCGCGGCGGTCGGCGTGTACCCGGCCCTGTTCATCGGCGTGGCCTGCGTCGCCGCGGCCGGAGCGCTCGGCGCCACCCTGATCACCCTGAACCTGACGCCGGACCAGGCCGCCGGGGTGGTCGCCGTCGTGGTCGTCCTGTTCGGCGGGTTCGTCCCCTCGCTGTCGTTCCGGCTCTCCGGCATGCGGATGCCCCCGCTGCCCACCAACGTCCAGCAGCTGCAGCAGGGCATCGACCCGTACCCCGCCTCCGACGTCGAGGCGCGGTCCATGCTCGCCGACGGCTGGATGACCGCCTTCTACGGCGCCATCGGCCTCGTCTGCCTGCCCTGCCTGGTGGCGCTCGCCGCCGATCCCGGCCTCGCCGGGATCCTCACCGTGGTCGCCCTCTCGCTCCTGTTGCTGCTGCACAGCAGGGGGCTCGGCAACGTCTGGCAGCGCCTCGCGCTGACCACCGCCGGTGCCTGGGGCGTGGTCCTGCTGCTGTCCGTGTCCGCCCGTTCCCTCGGCCCGACGGACCGGCTGACCCTGACGGCCGGCCTGATGGGCCTCGCGGCCGCCCTCGCCATCGCCTCGTGGACCGTCCCCGGCCGGCGGCTCGTCCCCTACTGGGGGCGCGCGGCCGAACTGCTGCACTCACTCGCCGCCATCAGCATCCTGCCGCTGACGCTCTGGTCCATGGGCGTCTACGGCCTGCTCCGCGGCATCAACGGCTGAACCCGGGAGAACGGCGAGCATGCACAGCAAACGGGACCAAGTACAGGCGCACCTCTTCATCATGGGGAGGCTGGCCTCGGCCATGCTGCGCGCCGAGCCCGACGACCCGGAGAGCCCCCTGGGCCGGACCAACCGCGGCGCCGCGATCGGCGTGGTCATCGCCGTGCTGGTGTGCGCCGGAGCCTTCGTCTTCGGCCTCATCCAGCCCGGCGGCAACAACTCCTGGCGCTCCGGCGAGAACCTGGTCGTCGACAAGCAGACCGGCGCGCGCTACCTGTACCTCGACGGGCGGCTGCGCCCGGTCCGCAACTACGCGTCGGCCCGGCTGATCGCCGGCGGCGACCTCGGCGTCACCACGGTCGGCACGTCCTCGCTGGCCGGCACACCGCACGGCACCCCCGTCGGCATACCCGACGGTCCCGAGGCACTGCCGTCCACCGGCGACCTGGACCGTACGCCGTGGCTGGTCTGCTCGGGCGTCCGCCCGAGGTCGACCGGCGTCGTCGCGGCCACCACGACCCTCGCCCTGGGCACCGGCACACCGCGCGACGTCCCCGGCGCACGGCACCTGGGCGAGCAGGACGGCCTGCTGGTCACCGGACCGGGCGACTCCACCTACCTGCTGTGGCAGGGAAGCAGGCTCCGGCTCGACGAGCGGGCGAACGCGGCCGGGGCCCTCGGCTACGGAAGCGTCACCCCGCGCCCCGTCTCCGCCGCCTTCCTCGACTCCTTCCCGCAGGGACCCGACCTGTCCCCGGCCGACGTGCCGGGCCGGGGCGGGAAGGGGCCCGAACTGGCCGGGCGCGCCACCAGGGTCGGGCAGCTGTTCCGGGTCGACGTCCCCGGCTCGGCCCCCCGCTACCACCTGCTGGCCGAGGAGGGCCTGGTGCCGCTCACGGCCACCGGCGCGACCCTCCTGCTGGGCGACCCGCAGACCCGCGAGAAGGCCTACGGCGGCGGCGCCGCGACCGTGGCGACGCTCGGGGCGGACATCCTGACCGAGCATCTCGCCCCGGCCTCCGCGAGCGCCGCGGTGAACGCGGCGAAGCTGCCCGAGACCCCGCCGAAGGCGGTCGAGGTCGGCTCCGGCTCCGCCGCCTGCGCGGCCGTCGACTCCACGGACGGCGGCGTCCGGGTCGGCACGTCCGTGCTGCCCGAGAACGTGCTGCCCGAGCCCGTCCAGCCGCCCGCCGCCGAGGTCGTACCGGCCTGCCTGAAGGTGGACTCCATCGCGGTGCGAGCCGGAAAGGGCGCGCTGGTGAGGGCGTTGAGCGCGAGCGGCAGCGCCCTGGGCGACACCACGTACCTGGTGACGGACACGGGCGTGAAGTACCGGCTGCTGTCCCAGGAGGGCGTCGAGGCGCTGGGCTACGAGGGCGTCGAGGAGCGGACCATGCCGTCCCCGATGCTGGCCATGCTGCCCAGCGGCCCCGACCTCACCCCCGAGGCGGCCTCCTCGGGCGAGGCCCGGGTGACGCTGCGCTGCCCGCGGGAAGAGGGATGAGCGGGGACCGGCGGCAGCGATCCGGCCCCGGGTAAGCCATCCGACAGGGAAAATCTTGGATTCGGTGATGTCACCTCGCGTTAAACCGGACGACCGGCGGTGCCGCGCGGAAGGAGGCGATGCCCGATCTGTCCGGCCGTTCCCGCACCGCCGCTCAGGTGAGCGACGTGAATTCTCCCCACCTGCTCAATCGAGCGTCGCGGAAAGGGGTATGGGGGTGCCCTGGGCGTCCCGAGGTCAATTGCCAAACAAGTTGCGGCGCGCATAGCATTTGGCCGCCCCATGATCCGGCGAACCACCTGGTGATCGCAGGGACACCCTGTCTGCCCACGGGGTGATGTGGGATCCACAGGTCGGTGAAATTCACCGAAAGGGAGTTCTCTCATGGCCATGCAGCAGTCCGAAGAACAGGCGACCCGCAACGGGATCATGGCGCTGGAACAGGCTTTCACCGGTGTCCAGCGCTGCCAGGGGGACGTCCAGTCCACCTCGCACACCCTCGCCTCCCATTACGGCGGTGCGGACGGCGGCAAGTACAAGTCGCTGCTCGAGCAGTGGGACAGCCACGTCGACACCATCCTGATCAACCTCGACCGGATGGTCGACGAGCTCAACACCACCCTCACGGAGCACGGTCTGGTGCAGGGCTCCTCGAGCGAGATCATCGACCAGGAGTACTCGCGCTCCACCGCCGTGTTCGACGAGCTCAACGGCACGAACACCCACAGCAACTGACGTTCCCGGCCGACGCGGCCGTCCCGCCGCGGGCGTCGGCGCGTGCGTCCGGCGGCGCCTGCCCGCGCCGCTCCACCACCCCGCGGCAGCGCCCCGCACACGCCCACGGCCGTCACTGCCCGGCGGTCACGGTCCCGCCCACAGGCCGTGCCGCGCACATCTTCCGTAACCCGCGGTTCCCGCGGCGAATCGAGGAATTCCGATGGACTTCTCCGACGGTTACATCTACGTCGACTACAACCACGCCGAAGGCGCGGCGGACGACATGGTCAGCCAGTCGAAGGCGATCATGAGCATCCTGGCCAACCTCGAGATGGAGCTGGCCGAGCTCAGGAACAGCTGGGTCGGTGACGACCGCGAGGTGTACAGCGAGGTCCAGGCGAAGTGGGACAACGCTGTCGAGAACATCAAGAACCTGCTGGCCAACCACTCCAGCCTGCTCACCGACATCTCCTCCAACTACCGCTACACGGAGCAGAACCTGTCGCAGCGGTGGGGCGACATCCGCATCGGCAGCCGCTGACGACTGCCGGTGACGGAAGGGTGATGACGTGGCCGTCACGGTCCTTGACAGCGAATTCCTGAGACAGTTCATCAACCACCAGATCACTGACTTCAGGAAGACGCTGGAGAACATCCTCAAAGACGACGCGCATGCCGGCCCGGCGATCTCGTACATCGCGGACGCCATCTCGACCACCACGATCGATGCCGCGAAGCCTCTCGTCATCGGGCTCATGGCCGGAGAGAACAGCGCGGTCGGCGGGGGCGCCCTGAACGGGGTCATCCAGAAGGGCGCGGGCGAGGTCGAGCGGATCCTCGAGGCCCAGGGAGTCCTCTTCGAGGACATCGAGGAGGCCTTGTGGGACACCATCGACCAGCTGGCCAAAAGCCAGAACAAGAACCTCGAGAGCATCACCGCGGACGAGTTCATGGACATCTTCGAGGATGTCGACAGCGACTTCGACAATCCGGGCGCCCCCGACGAGGACTGACCGGGTCACCCGACAGCAGGTGACCCCGGGCGGTTCGACGCACACCCGGTAGTTCTCCTCCCCACCACCTCGCGGAGCTCGGCGATGGCCAACCCCGAAGACAACAACAACGACAACTGGAAAAAGGCAGTTGACATGCTCACCGGCTACATCCTGCCGGAGCGGAGCACGTTGTTCGAAAATCTGAAGGGCAACGACGGCATCCCGTTGATCCACGTCCGGCTGGACAAGGAAGGCGGACCGGGATATTCGTCCGGGTTCCTTTCCCCCAGTGGCTGGAAGACGAAGAACACCGACTACACCCTGCCGTTCTACCGTCCCAGCAGTGACACGGAGGACGTGTCCGAGGGCAGCAACCTCTACCGGTACCGGGCGTACATCACCTTTCTCGGTTCGGGCCAGGCCTGGCCGCCGAGCGGTGACGACATCATCCCGGGCTACACGAAGACCAGTGAGGTCCTGAAGGACAAGGGAGGCTGGAACAAGGAGGGCGAGAAACTCGACTGGGACACCAACCCCCTGGTCCAGTACCTCTACGGTTCCCGGGACGCCCTCTCGCAGCTGACGATGTGGCCCTACTCCACCCACGGGTACACGAACCGTGACCTCAAGGTGGACGACGCCAACTACGTCGACCTGCGGTCCTTCACGGAGGCCGCCAAGGCGTTCGACCGGGTCGTCACGTTCTTCGAGGACAGCCAGGTCACCGTCGGCACGTGGGACACCGAGGACATCGGAGAGGGCAGTGAGTCCTGGGACGGCACCTCGGCCGCCATTTTCAAGGAACTCATCCACAAGCTGGCACGCAACTACGAGGGGTACGCGGACCAGCTCAACGGTGACGGCGGTGAAGGCTCCGCCCTCACCATCGACGGTGTGACGGTGACGTCCGAGCCGGCCCGCGCCCTCGCCGAGGCCCAGCAGATCATCCTCACCCAGGCGCAGAACCTCTACGACGCCTGGGAGGCGTGGAAAGCCGAGAGCAATCCGCAGCGCTGGCTCTACGACATGCTCGAGGACGCCCGGCTGACGCTCTTCGACACCCAGTACGACAAGACCGACATCGAGACGGTGAGCTACGGCTCCGGACTGTACACGTCCTGGCACAACAACGTGGTGGCCACGACCGGCTTCCAGAACGACATCGTCATCGAGGGCAAGTCGTACGGCAGGCCCAGCGAGATGTCGACGTGGAAGGCGATCGGCGACGAGGCGGTGCGCCGGTGGGAGCAGTCGGTGCAGGACTGGCTCAGCACGGCGGGCGCCACGGCCATTGTCGAAATCCACAAGGCGTTCAAGACGGCTCAGGACGCATTTGACACCAGCATAACCGACAGGGACAGTCGGCCTCTTTCGGAGATCTCCGCCGAAGCAGAATCGGACGCCGAGAAGAAGAAGGCGAAAGAAGAAGCGGACGCCGCCAAGGCGCAGGCCGAAAAGGAGAAGGCCGAGGCCAAGGCGGAACGTGACGCCGAGAAGGCCGCCCTGGAGAAGGAGAAGG
>NZ_BBNN01000048.1 GCF_000829695.1 Streptomyces sp. NBRC 110035
AACGGATAAAAGGTACCCCGGGGATAACAGGCTGATCTTCCCCAAGAGTCCATATCGACGGGATGGTTTGGCACCTCGATGTCGGCTCGTCGCATCCTGGGGCTGGAGTCGGTCCCAAGGGTTGGGCTGTTCGCCCATTAAAGCGGTACGCGAGCTGGGTTTAGAACGTCGTGAGACAGTTCGGTCCCTATCCGCTGTGCGCGTAGGAGTCTTGAGAAGGGCTGTCCCTAGTACGAGAGGACCGGGACGGACGAACCTCTGGTGTGCCAGTTGTCCTGCCAAGGGCATGGCTGGTTGGCTACGTTCGGGAGGGATAACCGCTGAAAGCATCTAAGCGGGAAGCCTGCTTCGAGATGAGGACTCCCACCTCCATGAGAGGGTAAGGCTCCCAGTAGACGACTGGGTTGATAGGCCGGATATGGAAGCACGGTAACGTGTGGAGTTGACCGGTACTAATAGGCCGAGGGCTTGTCCTCAGTTGCTCGCGTCCACTGTGTTGGTTCTGAAACCACGAACGACCCCGTGTTCCGCCGTTTTTTCGGCGGGGTGCGGTGCGGTTGTCTGTTTCATAGTGTTTCGGTGGTCATGGCGTAGGGGAAACGCCCGGTTACATTCCGAACCCGGAAGCTAAGCCTTACAGCGCCGATGGTACTGCAGGGGGGACCCTGTGGGAGAGTAGGACGCCGCCGAACAATTTTTGAGGGAAAGCCCCGTGCCATTCGGCACGGGGCTTTCTGCGTTTAAGGTCGGAGTCATGCGCTATGACCTGATTATTTTCGACAACGACGGTGTCCTCGTCGACAGTGAGCCCATTTCCAACCGGCTTCTGGCCGGCTACCTCACCGAGCTCGGGCATCCGACGTCGTACGAGGACTCCGTCCGTGACTACATGGGATCCGCCATGCACCGGGTGCACGACCTGGTGGAGGAGCGGACCGGGCAGCGGTTGCCGGACGACTTCGACGATGTGTTCCACGGCCGTGTCTTCGCCGCGTTCGAGCGCGAGTTGAAGCCGGTGGACGGTGCTGTCGAGGTGCTGGAGACGCTGGCGGCCGACGGGGTGCCGTACTGCGTGGCCTCGTCCGGCAGCCATGAGCGGATCCGGGTGGGGCACCGTACGACCGGGCTCGACCGGTGGTTCGAGGACGAGCGGATCTTCAGCTCCCAGGACGTGGGGCGGGGCAAGCCGGCACCGGACCTGTTCCTGTATGCGGCGGAGCGGATGGGGGTCGGGCCGGAGCGGTGTGTCGTGGTCGAGGACAGCCCCCTGGGCGTCCAGGCGGCGGTCGCGGCCGGGATGGACGTGTACGGGTTCACCTCGATGACGCCGGCCGAGAAGCTGGCGGACGCCACCCGACTCTTCGCGCATCCGGCAGAGTTGCCCGGGCTCCTGAGGAAGAACTGAGCACAGTTCACCTTTGACCTGATCTACCCACCAGTACGCCGGGGCCCTACGCTCGCCGCCATGGCTGATGTGCTGCGGCGCGGCAGGGTCTCGTTGGCGTTCGCCTTCCTGGTGCAGGGAGTCGCCTTCGCTCTGCTCGTGACGCGGATCCCCGCCATCCAGGACCGGTACGGGGTCTCCGACGCGCTGCTGCCCGCCTTCCTCGCTGCGGTGCCCGTGCTCGCCGGTATCGGGAGTGTGGTGACGGAGCGTCTGGTGAAGGGGGTGCCGCCGAGCCGGGTCCTGCGGTGGTCGCAGCCGGTCGTGCTGCTGGCGCTGCTCGGGGTCGGGGCGGGGGAGCACATGGCCGGGCTGGCCGTGGCGCTGGCCGTGTTCGGGCTGGCCGTGGGGGCGCTGGACGCCTCGATGAACATGCTCGGGGTGAGTCTCCAACGGGCGTACGGGCGCAGCATCATGCTGAGTTTCCACGCCGCCTACAGTCTGGGCGGGATCGCCGGGGCGTCGCTCGCGTGGGCGGGGGCGCACTGGCAGCTGGCGCTGTGGGTGTCGTATCTGCCGGTCGTGCTGGTGCTGATGCCGGCGGCGCTGATCGGGAGCCGGCGGTACGTGGACCGGGAGCAGCACGAGGGCAGGGGAGAGGGCAACGGTGCCGGGCCGGCCGCGGAGAGCGGGTCCGGGCCCCGGGCCGTCGCCTTCAAGCTGCTGCTGCCGCTGTGTCTGGTGATGACGGTGGCGTACATCGGGGACTCGACGGTCTCGAACTGGAGCGCGAAGTACCTCCAGGACGTGCTGGGGAGCTCGGAGCGGACGGCGACCGTTCCGTACACCATCTACATGGTCACCACGCTGCTGGGGCGGACGATCGGGGACTTCGGGGTGCGGCGCCTCGGCACCGTGGCGGTGGTGCGGGCCGGGGCGCTGCTGGCGGCGGTGGGGTTCGCCGTGGTCGCCGGGGCGCCGGGGGAATGGGTGGGGATGCTGGGGTTCACGCTGGTGGGGCTGGGTCTCTGTGTGCTGGTGCCGCAGACCTTCGCGGCGGCGGGGCGGTTGTTCCCCGGTGCGTCGGACGCGGCCGTCGCACGGCTCAACGTCTTCAACTACGTGGGGTTCCTGATCGGTTCCCCGCTGGTCGGGGTGATCGGGGACGTCTGGAGCTACCGCGGGGCGATGCTTGTGCCGATGATGTTGGTGCTGGTGACACTCGCGTACGCCAGGTCGTTCGCTTCTGAACCGGACCGATACGGTGGCGGGCATGAGTGGCCGCACACAGCTGATGTGGGACGAGGCAGTAACGGGCTATGACTTCGGCCGGGACCATCCGATGGACCCGGTCCGGCTCGTGCTGACCCGGAGTCTGGTGGCAGCCCTGGGGCTGGACCGTGAGGTGGCGGTGGTCGAGGCGAAGACGGCCGGTGAGTCGACGCTGCGGCTGGTGCACCGCGAGGACTACATCGGCGCGGTGCGGGCGGCCTCGAAGGACCCGGCGGCCGCGGACCAGTCGTACGGGCTGGGGACGACGGACGATCCCGCCTTCGCCGGGATGCACGAGGCGTCGGCGCTGATCGCGGGGCAGTCGGTGGGCGCGGCCGAGGCCGTGTGGCGTGGGGAGACGCTGCACGCGGTGAACTTCGCGGGCGGGCTGCACCACGCGATGCCGGGAGCGGCCTCGGGGTTCTGTGTGTACAACGACGCGGCGCTGGCCGTCGCCCGGCTGTTGGAGCTGGGCGTCGAACGCGTCGCGTACATCGACGTCGACGTGCATCACGGGGACGGGGTGCAGGCGGCGTTCTGGGAGGACCCGCGGGTTCTCACGGTGTCGCTGCACGAGCACCCCCGGACGCTGTTCCCGCAGACGGGGTGGCCGGAGGAGACCGGGGCGGACAGCGCGCAGGGCAGCGCGGTCAACGTCGCCCTGCCGGCCGGGACCGGGGACGAGGGTTGGCTCCGGGCGTTCCACGCCGTGGTGCCGGAGCTGCTGGCGGACTTCCGGCCCCAGGTGCTGGTGACGCAGCACGGGGCGGACACGCACTTCGAGGACCCGCTGGCGCATCTGGCGGTGTCGCTGGACGCGCAGCGCGCGGTGCAGGTGGCGTGCCACGAGCTGGCGCACGAGTACGCCGACGGACGCTGGGTGGCGCTGGGCGGCGGCGGTTACGCGGTGGTGGAGGTCGTCCCGCGGTCCTGGACACATCTGGTGGGGATCGCGGCCGGTAAGCCGGTGGATCCGACGACGATGATCCCCGAGAGCTGGCGGCAGGAGGTGTACGCCCGGACCCGGCAGCCGGGTCCGATGCGGATGACCGACGGCCGGTCGCCCGTGACCTGGGCCTCCTGGGAGGACGGCTACGACCCGGCGGACCGTCTCGACCAGGCGGTACTGGCGACCCGGCGCGCGGTGTTCCCGCTGCGGGGGCTGCTGCCCTAGCCCGGCCGCCGTAGGGGGTGCGGGCCTGCCCCTGTTCCTTTCTCTGTTCCTGTCCCCGCGCGGTGAGGTCGCTCCCGCGCGGTTACGCCGACCGTGCGGTGTTTCCCGGGTTCCCGGGGCGGCCCGGGTCCCGATCACGCACCATCGCTGCCGTGCCGACCACGACCGACCCACCCGCAACTCTGCCCGCCGCCCCTTCCGCCGTTCCGAGCGGCGCCGGGCTTCGCGCGCATCTGCTGGCCACCCGGTTGTCCGGGACCGTGTCCACCACGCGGGAGGAGAGCCTGCGGAGCTACCGGCTCTTCGCCGCCCGGGACCCGCGCGCCCTGATCGGACTCGACCCGGAAGGAGTGTGGGGACAGCGGGAACTGATCGAGCTGATGGCGGCCAGGTGCGGGGTTTCGGCCGATCCCCGGCATGTTTCCGGGCATGATGTGATCGACCCGGAGCGGACCCTGGCCGCCCTGGCCGTCTATGCGGAACGGATCGCGGCCGCCGCCCGGAGCGGTGCGCCCGTGCTGCTCGGCACCGGTCACCCGCACCGGCTGCTCGGCTTCTACGCCGCTCTGGCAGACGCTCTGTCGGCGGCGGGATGTGACGTCCTCACCCCGGCGCAGGGTCGCTGTGTCGACATAACGACCCGGTTCGGTCTACGCACGCACCGCCTCGACTACGTGCGAGGAGTCGCGCTGGTCCGGGGTGCGCCCCCTGAACGCCCCGGTGGTGAGCCCGGCGCACACACGCACTCCCCGCTCCCGGTTCGGACCGCGCTCGCCGCGGCCGCCGCGGCCGGCGGGCCGCTTCCCGGGCTGGTGATCGGGGACCACGGCTGGGCCTGCGGGGCAGGTCAGCTGGGGTTCGAGGCCGTCGCGCTGGCCGATGTGAACGATCCCGCCCCGTTCGTGGGGGAGGCCGAGGGGTGCCTCTCGGTGGTCGTTCCACTTGATGACGGCGTGCGGTCCGCTCACTACCTGCCACTGACCCGCTACGTAATCAATCGGGCATGTCTGTCACGGTAGGCCGCCGATGGGTGCACCTCTTCCCCACTCGCATCACCCGCCCCTACATTGGGGAGTGAGCACGCAGCGACGAAGAGTCACCGGAAGGGGAAGCCGGTGCCCGTCGAGTGCGGAAGGTTCAGGTGTGTCATGGCTGCAGCTGGCGAAAGGCCTCTGAACGAGGTTCGGTTCCTTACCGTGGCGGAAGTCGCCTCGGTGATGCGAGTGTCGAAGATGACCGTGTACCGCCTGGTGCACAGTGGTCATCTGCCCGCGATCCGGGTGGGGCGGTCCTTCCGCGTCCCGGAGCAAGCGGTTCACGAGTACCTCCGCGAGAGCTATGTGGGGGTGGAAACCGCCTGACGGCGAGCCGGGGAGACCCGTACGAGGGCACGCGCGGGCCTCCCCGGTCACCTCGATTACGACCTCAGCGCTCGGGCGGGTAGGCTAGCCCCTCGTAGGTCGTGTGGGCCCATGGCGCCCAAACACCGAGTGATGAGAAGTGAGCGAGGGTAGTCGTGGGCTCTGTTATCAAGAAGCGGCGCAAGCGGATGGCCAAGAAGAAGCACCGCAAGCTGCTCAAGCGCACGCGCGTTCAGCGTCGCAACAAGAAGTAAGCGACGACGCGGAAGCGTGTCCAGTGGCCCCCCACCGCATCGGTGGGGGGCCACTGTCATCACAGGGGCCGGGCGCGTGGCGCGGGCAGGACGAAGCCAGGCGCAGGCAGGGCATCGGCAGGGTGCAGGCAGGGCGAAGCAAGAGGAAGGCGCTGGTCTTGGGGAAAGTCGTGCTCGTGACCGGGGTGGCCCGTCCGCTGGGGGGCCGTTTCGTCCGCCGGATCCTGCGTGATCCGGACGTGGACCGGGTCGTCGCCGTGGACGCGGTCCGGCCCGCGCACCACCTGGGCGGCGCCGACTTCGTCCAGACCGACATCCGGCAGCCCACCGTCGCGCGCGTGCTCGCCGAGGCCGGCGCCGACACCGTCGTGCACCTCGACGTCACGGGCACACCGCTCAGCAGCGGCAGCAGGACGGTGCTCAAGGAGACCAACGTCATCGGCACCCTGCAGCTGCTCGGTGCCTGCCAGAAGTCCCCGAACGTCAAGCGGCTGGTCGTGAAGTCCAGTACGAACGTCTACGGCTCCGCGCCCCGCGATCCGGCGGTCTTCACCGAGACGACCCCGCCCAAGTCCCTGCCCAGTGGCGGCTTCGCGAAGGACACCGTCGAGGTCGAGGGCTATGTGCGCGGCTTCGCGCGCCGCCGCCCGGACGTCGCCGTGTGCGTGCTCAGGTTCGCCAACATCCTGGGCCCCGCCGCGGACAGCCCGCTCGCCGAGTACTTCTCGCTGCCGGTCCTGCCGACCGTGTTCGGCTACGACCCGCGGCTGCAGTTCGTGCACGAGGACGATGTGATCGACGTCCTGCGCCTCGCCTCGTACGAGCCCCGGCGCTCCACGCTCAACAGTGGCACCTTCAACATCGCCGGGGACGGTGTCCTGACGCTGTCCCAGTGCTCGAGGCGGCTCGGCCGGCCGACCGTGCCCCTGCTCCTCCCGGCGGTCACCTGGGCGGGCACGCTGGTGCGTACGCTGGGGATGTCGGACTTCTCACCCGAGCAGATCCGGCTGCTCACACACGGCCGGGTGGTGGCGACGGACCAGATGCGCGAGACGCTGGGCTTCACGGCGAAGTACACGACGGCAGAAACGTTCGCGGACTTCGTGCGCAGCCGCGGCCCCGGGCTGCTTCCGCCGGAGGCCCTCGCAGGGGCCGTCGACCGGATCGCCGCGCTGCCCCTGCCGGGCACGGACAGCGGTCACCCCCCGAAGCAGAGCGCCAACTGAGGAGCGCAGCACGATGGCGGACGCCAAGGTCATTCCGTTCGACGACGACCGCTCCCGTGGGGGCGCGGGCGCCGGGGGCGCCGCGCAGCGCCCGTCGCGCCGCCGGGGTGCGGGACACCGGCGCCAGGGCGCGGGGGCTGCCGGGACGGGCGACGTCCAGCCCCTGCCGGGGCGGGCGCCCGCCGGGGACGATGTCCCGATGCCCCCTGAGTCCCGCACACCCCGTGAAGCCCGCGCAGAGCACGACGACGGTGCCGCCGCGTCCGGTGCCGTCCCCGGCACCGGCCCGGGGGCGGGATCCGGTCCCGGGGACGAAGGCGGCGGCCTGGAGCAGCGGGTCGCGAGCGGGCTGGCCTTCCTGCGCCGCCGCCTCACCGGGGACTACGCGGTCGACGACTTCGGCTACGACGAGGAGCTCACCGACCAGGTCCTCATGTCCCTGCTGCGCCCGGTGTACGAGAAGTACTTCCGGGTCGAGGTCAAGGGCATCGAGAACATCCCCTCCGAGGGCGGCGCCCTGATCGTCGCCAACCACTCCGGGACGCTGCCGCTGGACGCCCTGATGATGCAGGTCGCCGTCCACGACAACCACCCCGCCGACCGGCATCTGCGGCTGCTCGCGGCGGACCTGGTGTTCATGCTGCCGGTGGTCAACGAACTCGCCCGCAAGCTCGGTCACACCCTGGCCTGTGCCGAGGACGCGGCACGGCTGCTGGAACAGGGGGAACTGGTGGGGGTGATGCCGGAGGGCTTCAAGGGCCTCGGCAAGCCCTTCGCCGACCGCTACAAGCTGCAGCGCTTCGGCCGTGGCGGCTTCGTCTCCACGGCGCTGCGCGCGCGGACGCCGATCATCCCGTGCTCGATCGTCGGGGCCGAGGAGATCTACCCGATGATCGGCAACGGCAGGACCATCGCGCGGCTGCTCGGGTTCCCGTACTTTCCGCTGACTCCGACCTTCCCGTGGCTCGGCCCGCTCGGCGCGATCCCGCTGCCGACGAAGTGGACCATCCAGTTCGGCGAGCCGATCCACACGGAGAGCTACCCGCCGGAGGCGGCCGAGGACCCGATGCTGATGTTCAACCTGACCGACCAGGTCCGGGAACAGATCCAGCACACCCTCTACAAGCTGCTGGTGCAGCGACGATCGGTGTTCTTCTAGGAAGACCCGTACGGAAGGTGCGGGTGAGGGTGGGCGGGTTCCCCGGCCACCGGGGAACCCGCCCACCCGCGCGGTCGCTCCGGCGCGCCCTACTCCACGTCCTCGCTGTCGATGCCCAGCCCCGGCAGCAGGCCGGGGAGCAGGGGCGGAAGCGTGACGTCGGGCGGGGCCGGCGCGGTCGCTCCGCCGCCGTCGGCGGGCGGCGAGGTGTCGGCGCCGCCGCTCTCCTCCGGCGGGTCGAGCAGCCCGCCGGTGCCGCCGTCGAGCAGGCCCTCGCCCTGGTCGCCGGAGTCGGCGGACCCGCTGGGGGCACTGCTGCCGGTGCCGTCCTCGTCGGCGGAGCCGTCGGTGCCGGTGCCGGGCGTCCCGGAGCTGCCCGTACCGGGCGGGTCGCTCGGCGTGGACCCGGAGCCGCCGCGCCGCCCGCTGTCGTCGCCGCCGCCCTCGCGGGCAGGAGGGGTGGGAAGCAGGGACTGCAGCGGGGCGACGTCCTCGTCTATGGCGTCGAACACCGACGAGACCTGCTCGCTGACGTCACCGAGCTGCGGCGGCAGCCGGTCGCGGAGGGATCCCCAGACCTGCCGGTGCGCGTGGGAGAAGGAGGAGAGGGCCTGCATGGGCCCCAGGGAGTCCGGGTCGTGCCGGTACGCGGTGCGCAGCAGCCGATGGCCCTCGGACGCGTCGTGCCGCATGCCGGACAGGGTGCGGCGGATCTCGCCGAGGGACTCGTGGTCGAGGTCGCCGCTGCGGCCGCGCTCCATCAGCCGGCGGGCCTCGCCGAGGCGGGTGGAGGCGTGGTCGAGGAAGACGCGGCCCCGCTCGTCGTTGCCGTCGGCCAGGCCCAGCTTGACGTCCTCCATGCCCCGCTTGAGGCCGTAGAGCGAGTCGCCGGGCAGGGCGTCGGAGCTGGCGGCGGCGACTCCGCCGAAGGCACCCGCGGCCACGGTGACGCCGAGTCCGCCCGCGGTCAGCCCCTTGGCCAGGCGTGAGCGCGGTCTGAGCTTCCCCAGGGGGGTTGCCCGGTGTGTGCCCCGGGCGCGGCGTGAACGCTGGTCGGGTACGGACGGATCCGCTGCCTCGCCCTCGGCGGTGCCTTCTTGGAGCATGGCCTCGAACGCGGCCACCAGCCGGGCCCGCTGGACGACCTTGACCTCGGGATCCAGCTCCGGCCTGGGCAACTCGCCGAGACCGGCGGCCAGCGTGAGCAGCCGCGCCTGTTCCGTCTCCGCAGCGGCCGGAGCCGGGGCCGATCCTTCGGACTGTTCGGCCGCCGTGCCCCGATCGGACTGCTCCTCCAGGGCCTGGGCGAAGGCGTTCGCCCGCCGGTGTGCCGATACGTTCGCGATCACTGGCGGCACCTCCTCTCGTTATGACGGTCGACTCCCCAGGGGGTCCTGAGGGTTCCACTCCCTGACCACGTCCACACGATCGGGTGATCGGGGTCGGTCGGGGGTTGACCACAGGGAGCCTGTGTATCCCGCACAACGAGCGGCGCGGTGCATGGGTTACGCGCGCCGGAGCGTCGGTTCGGGAAGCCGACGGGAAGTCAACGGAGTGTCACTCAGGGTACGTCACCTGTCGCTGGTGGTGATGCTAGCGCGTGTCCTCGGGGAGGAGCCGGGCGAGGGTGCGGACGGCCCGGTACTGGAGGGTCTTGATCGCCCCCTCGTTCTTGTCCATCACGCGGGCGGTCTCCGCGACGGAGAGACCCTGGAGGAATCGGAGCGTGACGCATTCGCGCTGTTGGGGGTTGAGACGTCGTACGGCGTCGAGGAGGGCGGCATTGGACAGGTATTCGAGGACGGAGTCCTCGGGGGACCGCGCGACCTCGTTGGCGTCGAGCATCTCCCCGGTGGTGACCTCGAGGCGGAAGCGGCTGGACTTGAAGTGGTCGGCGACGAGATTGCGGGCGATGGTGACGAGCCAGGCGCCGAAGTCGCGCCCCTGCCAGGTGAAGGTGCCGATGCGGCGCAGCGCCCGCAGGAAGGTCTCGCTGGTGAGGTCCTCGGCGGTCGCCTTGCCGCCCACCCGGTAGTAGATGTAGCGGTACACGGTGTCGTTGTACTGGTCGTAGAGCCGTCCGAAGGCGTCGGCCTCGCCCGCCTGGGCGCGTTCCACGAGTTCCATCATCCTGGCGCTGTCACTGTCCGCCGCGGGGCGGCGGGCGGTGGTGGCGTCGGACGGCCGTCCGCCTCGGTGTCTTCCCACCGCGGCGCTGTCGTCGGCGAGGGCGTAGCAGGGGCCGACGGGCGCGTCGGCGAGGGCGTAGCAGGGGCCGGCGGGTGCGGTGGCGAATGCGGGGGCGGCGTACGCGGTGGGGACGCAGCCGCGCAGCAACTCCCGGGCCGCCGTGACTGCTGTGCGCAGTGCGGTCAGGCCCGGGTCGTCAACCCCGACGTGTGGGTACACGGGACTCCCAGAGGCAGAGCTTCCATCACGTGCAGTGCGGAACCTTTCACCCGTCGTGGCGACGGAGGGGCACCGGTTTGCGTCTGAGGAGAATAACGCTTCGTGCGGGGCCTGCTACGCCGAGTTGCTGAAATCGTCGGTTACGTCGTTTCGGTGGCCTGTTGATGTTCGTTCAGGCGCCTGGCGACGACCGAATGACGACCGGAATGCTTCGCATTCCGGTTCGGTACGGGACGTGTCGTGGCCGTGTGCAGCCAAGAGGACTGGACGGCGGGGTTGCGGGGTGCGGCAGTGGGATTGGCCGGGCCCGCGGGCGGGGTGCCACTTCTGCTCTTCGGCGATCGGACCGGCGGCCGTACGGGTGTCCGTCGTCGCGGAGTTGACCGGGTGGCAGGGGCAGTAGGGGCAGTAGGGGCGGCGGAGGGGGCCGGGAGGGGCCGGAGTCAGCGTCGGCGCCGGTGCATCGCGATGGCCGCGGCCGTGCCGCCGGCCACCGCACCCACGCCCGCCGCCGCGGGGATGCCGACCTTCGCCGCCTTGCGTCCCGTGCGGTAGTCCCGCAGGCGCCAGTCCTCGGTGCGGGCGTGCTTGCGCAGCTTGGAGTCCGGGTTGATCGCGTACGGGTGCCCGACCAGCGAGAGCATCGGGATGTCGTTGTGGGAGTCGCTGTACGCCGCGCAGCGGTTCAGGTCCAGGTTCTCCGCGGCCGCCAGCGCGCGGACGGCCTCGGCCTTGGCCGGGCCGTGCAGTGGCTCGCCCACCAGTTTGCCGGTGTACACGCCACCGATGGACTCGGCCACCGTGCCGAGGGCTCCGGTCAGGCCCAGCCGGCGCGCGATCACCTGGGCGATCTCCACCGGTGCCGCCGTGACCAGCCACACCCGCTGGCCCGCGTCCAGGTGTGCCTGTGCCAGGGCCCGCGTGCCCGGCCAGATCCGCTCGGCCATGTACTCGTCGTAGATCTCCTCGCCGATGGACTTCAGCTCGGAGACCCGGTGGCCCTTGACGATGGAGAGCGCGGAGTCGCGTGCGTCCTGCATGTGCTCGGGGTCCTCGACGCCGGCCAGCCGGAACCACGCCTGCTGCCACGCGAACCGGGCGAGGTCGCGCTTCTCGAAGAACTTCCGCTTGTACAGGCCCTTGCCGAAGTGGAACAGGGCCGCGCCCTGCATCACGGTGTTGTCCAGGTCGAAGAAAGCGGCAGCCCGCTCGTCGCCGCGAACCGGGAACTCCGGTTCGCGGCCGGAAACTTCCTGGGTGGACTTGCGTGCTGCCTCTGCCGAGGCCTCGCCTGCCAACACGCTCCGCGCCGTGGCGGAACGCCTACGGGGAGTGAGCCATCCGAGAGCGGCCATGGCGTGAGCATAGCCAGTCCGTCCAACGGTTCCGGAGTCGAGAGGTTTGAACACCGTGAACTCTGCACGTCCGTGTCGTTAAAGAGCCTCTCCCGGCCTGCGGGGGACCGCTCTCCGCGGGCCGTGTCCCGTGGTGTGGTGCGGCGGGCCGTGGGGCACGCGTTCCGGTTGAGGGCCCGCCGGTGAGCTGCGGGCCCGCCGGTGGTCTTCGCGGGCGCCGCTCTCCGCGAGGTGCCCCGGGGCGGGTCGGACCTCCGGTCCGGCGGAACCGCTCTTCCCGGCCTGCGGGGTCCGGTAGCCCGGCCGGCGGTACCGCCCGGAGCGGCGCACGGAGGGGCGCGCCGTTCCGTGCGCCGCTCCGGGTCTCGGGGGGGTGCGGGGGTTCCCCTCCGCCGTCGCGGGGTGAGAATGGCCGGCATGAGTCCGCTCTTCCGCCGCAAGGCCTCGCAGGATCGTCTCGTCACCCTCGTGGGCAAGCCCGGCTGTCATCTGTGCGACGACGCCCAGGCCGTGGTGGAGAGGGTGTGCGGTGACCTCGGGGTGGTGTGGGAGAGGAAGGACATCACTCAGGACCCGGAACTGCACGAGCGGTACTGGGAGCAGATTCCCGTCGTCCTCGTCGACGGCCGCCAGCACACGTTCTGGCGCGTCGACGAGGGCCGCCTCCGCAGGGCCCTGGCCGACCGAGGATGCAGCTGACCGGTCAGTGCAAAACAGCCGGAAAGTCGCTCAGGGGCGATGGCGACCAGCTCTCGGGAGCGGGATACGTAGAGGAGAGTGTGCGGTTTTGCCCCCGGAACAAAGGGAGCCGGGGCGCTCGTGCGCCGGTTCCGCGCGAGTGCGCCGGGGGTGCGTGACCCCGGTCACTTTGGGCGGACAAAACGGACACCATCTTTGTGCACGCGTTCACAAAGACATAGCCTGCATTCGACGGGGCGGTCCGGGGACGTATGACCGCCTGAAGCCCCGCTCTACCCGCAGGAGCACCGTGGCAACTGGCCGAACTCACCGACCGGCGACCCGTAGCCGAGGGATTCCCGAGGCCACCGTCGCCAGGCTTCCGCTGTACCTCCGCGCCCTCACCGCGCTCTCCGAGCGCTCGGTGCCCACGGTTTCCTCGGAGGAACTGGCGGCTGCCGCGGGCGTCAACTCCGCGAAGCTGCGCAAGGACTTCTCCTACCTGGGTTCCTACGGGACCCGGGGTGTGGGCTACGACGTCGAGTATCTCGTGTACCAGATCTCCCGCGAACTCGGCCTGACCCAGGACTGGCCGGTCGTGATCGTCGGTATCGGTAACCTCGGTGCCGCGCTCGCCAACTACGGCGGGTTCGCCTCCCGCGGGTTCAGGGTCGCCGCGCTCATCGACGCCGACCCCGCGATGGCCGGGAAGCCCGTCGCCGGGATACCCGTGCAGCACACCGACGAACTGGAGCAGATCGTCGAGGACGAGGGTGTGTCGATCGGTGTGATCGCGACGCCGGCCGGCGCCGCCCAGCAGGTCTGCGAGCGTCTCGTGGCCGCGGGGGTCACCTCCATCCTGAACTTCGCGCCGACCGTGCTGTCCGTCCCGGACGGCGTCGACGTGCGCAAGGTGGACCTCTCCATCGAGCTGCAGATCCTCGCCTTCCACGAGCAGCGCAAGGCCGGCGAGCTGGCCGCCGCCTCCGTCCAGCCGCCCGTCGTCACGCGCCGGGGCGCCGCGGACCAGGAGCCCGCCGTCGACCAGGAACCCGACGGGGACGTACCCGCCGTGATGCCGACATGAGTCTCCTCGTCGTCGGACTGAGCCACCGCAGCGCGCCGGTCAGTGTGCTGGACCGGGCCTCGCTGAGCACGGACGCGCAGACCAAGCTGCTGCAGGACACGGTCGCCGCCGAACCGGCCACCGAGGCCGCGGTGCTCGCCACCTGCAACCGCATCGAGCTGTACGCCGACGTGGACAAGTTCCACGCCGGTGTCGCCGAGCTGTCCACGCTGCTGGCCCAGCACAGCGGGGTCGGCCTGGAGGAGCTCACCCCCCATCTCTACGTGCACTACGAGGACCGCGCCGTCCACCACATGTTCTCGGTGGCCTGCGGACTGGACTCGATGGTGGTCGGTGAGGGGCAGGTCCTCGGCCAGATCAAGGACTCGCTGGCGCGTGCGCAGGCACTGCACACCGCCGGCCGGCTGATGAACGACCTGTTCCAGCAGGCGCTCCGGGTCGGCAAGCGGGCCCACTCGGAGACCGGCATCGACCGCGCCGGGCAGTCCCTGGTCACCTTCGGCCTGGAGCAGCTGGCCCTCGGCACACCCGTCGAGACCTGGGCACAGGGCAAGAAGGCCCTGATCATAGGCGCCGGTTCGATGTCGTCACTGGCCGCGGCCACGCTCGCGCGGACCGGCGTCCGCGAGATCGTGATCGCCAACCGCACCGCCGACCGCGCCGAGCGCCTGGTCGCCCTGCTCGGAGAGCAGTATGGACGAAGCCCGGCGGAGGGCGACGACACGGACGTGCTGGCCCGCGCGGTACCGATGGGATCGGTGCCGTTCGAGCTGACACGTGCCGACGTGGTCGTCTCCTGCACGGGCGCGACCGGGCTCGTCCTCACCGCCGAGGCGATCGCCGCCGGTGTCGAGGGCCGGGCCGGGGCGCAGCCGGAGACCGCGCGCGGTGGGCTGCCGGACACCGCCCTGCGCGGTGAGGCGCCGGAGACCGTACGGGGCGAGGTGCCGGAGGAGGCCCGGACGGCGTCCCTGCCTCCGGTGAGCATCGGTACCGACGAGGACTGCCCGCTGGACCTGTCCTCCGTGCCCCCCGGCTTCTCCGTGATGGGCGAGGCGGCCGTCGCCGGCATGGACGCGGCGACGCTGGAGCAGCACGCGGCGTGGGCCGCGGGCAGCACCGTCGACCGCCGTCGGGCCGGCCGGCGCGGCGTCGAAGCGGACCAGGTGGACCCCGAGCTGATCGGCGCGCTGGCCGCGACCGCGGCGAGCGTCGGCCGGATCCCCGAGCGGCGCCGTCCGGAGCCGGTGGCCGGGCCGCCGCGCCCGGAGCCCGTGCTGCACCTGCTCGACCTCGCGATGCCGCGCGACATCGACGCCGCCGCGCACCGCCTCGCCGGGGTGCGGCTGGTGGACATCGAGGCGCTCGCCCAGGCGTCCGCGGACGCTCCGATGGCTGCCGACGTGGACCAGGTCCGGCGTATCGTCTCCGACGAGGTGGCGGCGTTCGGGGCGGCACAGCGGGCCGCGCACATCACGCCGACCGTGGTCGCGCTGCGCACCATGGCCGCGGATGTGGTGGCCGGTGAGATCGCCCGCCTCGAGGGCCGGCTGCCCGGCCTGGACGACAAGCACCGCGCGGAGATCACCCAGACCGTGCGGCGGGTGGTCGACAAGCTGCTGCACGCGCCGACCGTGCGGGTCAAGCAGCTCGCGGCCGAACCCGGCGGCGCCGGGTACGCGGACGCGTTGCGCACCCTGTTCGACCTCGACCCCGAGACGGTGGCCTCCGTCTCCCGAGCCGAGGAAAGCACCGAGAAGAACGCGAAGAGCGCGACCATCGCGTACATCGCAGAGAACCGAGGGCCGGCATGACTGGAAAGGCACTGAGGCTCGGGACCAGGCGGAGCAAGCTCGCCATGGCTCAGTCCGGGCAGGTGGCGGATGCCGTGAGCCAGGTGACCGGACGGCCTGTCGAGCTCGTCCCGATCACCACGTACGGCGACACGTCGCGCGAGCACCTCTCGCAGATCGGCGGTACGGGCGTCTTCGTGGCTGCGCTGCGCGACGCCCTGGTGCGCGGCGAGGTGGACTTCGCGGTGCACTCGCTGAAGGACCTGCCGACCGCACCGCACGACGAGCTGGTCCTGGCCGCGGTACCGGAGCGCGAGGACCCGCGGGACGTGCTCATCGGGCGCGACGCGCTCAAGCTCACGGACCTTCCGCGCGGCGCCCGCATCGGCACCGGCGCGGCGCGCCGGGTGGCCCAGCTGAACGCGTACGCGGTCGCCCGCGGCCTGGAGTTCGAGACGGTGCCGATACGCGGCAACGTCGACACCCGGATCGGGTACGTCACCAGCGGTGAGCTGGACGCCGTCGTGCTGGCCGCCGCCGGACTGAACCGGGTCGGGCGCAGCGACGAGGTGACCGACTTCCTGTCGGTCGACACGGTTTTGCCCGCCCCCGGCCAGGGGGCCCTGGCGGTCGAGTGTTCCGTGCGCGACACGGAGCTGACCGCCGCGCTCGCCGAGCTCGACGACCCGTTCACGCGGGCCGCCGTGACGGCCGAGCGGTCACTGCTCGCCGCCCTGGAGGCCGGCTGCACCGCCCCTGTGGGGGCGCTCGCCGACCTTCCCCCGGTTCTCGGCTTCGCCCGAGACCGGGGGGACCCCCAGACGGACGGGTCGATTGTCAAGGAAATGCGCCTGCGGGGCGTCGTCGGCACGACCGACGGCACCACGCTGGTGCAGCTGTCCACCACCGGTCCCGTGCCCGAGACGCATGAGGCGGCGATGGCGCTCGGTCGCGAACTCGCCACCGGGATGCTCGCGCAGGGCGCGGCCGGTCTGATGGGGGAGCGAGCACTGTGAGCCCCACCACCCTTCCACCCCCTCCGGAACACGGGTACGTCACCTTCCTCGGTGCCGGACCCGGGGATCCGGGACTGCTGACTCTGCGCGCCGTCGAGGCGCTGGCGAGCGCGGACGTTCTCGTCGCCGAGCACGAGGTGCTCGACGTCGTACGCCGGCATGCCAGGCAGGGCGTCGCCGAGGTGCCCACGGACACGGACTCGGCGGGTTCCTCCGCGATGTCCGCTCCGGGCACAGGCACGCCTCAACTCACGGTTGTTGACGGCGCGTCACCAACCGTTGGCGCACCCGCGGTGCGGGATGCGGCACATCTTGTCATGGAGGCCGCGCGGGGCGGCAGGCGGGTCGTCCGTGCGGTGGCCGGTGATCCCGGCCTCGACGCGTACGCCGCCGAGGAGATGCTCGCGTGCGTGGCGGCCGGGGTGACCTTCGAGGTCGTGCCCGGTGTCGCGGCGGCGGTGGGCGTGCCCGCGTACGCCGGTGTGCCCCTGCGGGACGCGCAAGGCGCGGACGTACGGTTCGTGGACGCGCGCACCGCGTCCGAACGCTGCTGGACCGAGGTCGGGGTGTCCGACGGCACGGTGGTCGTCTCCGCGACGCTCGACTCGGTGGCCGCGGCGGCGGGCGAACTGGTGTCCGCCGGTCGCAAGCCCGACACCCCGCTGACGGTGACCGTCGCCGGTACGACGACCCGGCAGCGCACCTGGACGGCGACGCTCGGCACGATCGCGCAGACGCTGAAGCAGGCGAAGGTGCTGCCGTCGCCCGAGGGCGGCCGGCCCGTCATAGCCGTGCTCGGTGAGCGTTCCGCCCCCGCCCAGCGCGACCGGCTGGCGTGGTTCGAGTCCAAGCCGATGTTCGGCTGGAAGGTGCTCGTGCCGCGCACGAAGGAGCAGGCGGCGTCGCTCTCCGACCAGCTGCGGTCCTACGGCGCGGTGCCGCACGAGGTGCCGACCATCGCCGTCGAACCGCCTCGTACCCCGCAGCAGATGGATCGGGCGGTCAAGGGCCTGGTCACGGGCCGCTACGAGTGGATCGCCTTCACCTCCGTCAACGCGGTCAAGGCGGTGCGGGAGAAGTTCGAGGAGTACGGTCTCGACGCCCGCGCCTTCGCCGGGATCAAGGTCGCGGCGGTCGGCGAACAGACCGCCAACGCGCTGATCGCCTTCGGCGTCAAGCCCGACCTGGTGCCCAGCGGCGAGCAGTCGGCGGCGGGGCTCCTGGAGGACTGGCCGCCCTACGACCCGGTCTTCGACCCGATCGACCGCGTCTTCCTGCCGCGCGCCGACATCGCCACCGAGACGCTGGTGGCCGGCCTGATCGAGCTGGGCTGGGAGGTCGACGACGTCACCGCCTACCGCACGGTGCGCGCCTCGCCGCCGCCGGCGGAGACCCGCGAGGCCATCAAGGGCGGCGGCTTCGACGCGGTGCTCTTCACCTCGTCGTCGACGGTCCGGAACCTGGTCGGCATCGCGGGCAAGCCGCACAACGTGACGGTCATCGCCTGCATCGGCCCGGCGACGGCGAAGACGGCCGAGGAACACGGGCTGCGGGTCGACGTCATGGCCCCGGAGCCGTCCGTGCACAAGCTGGCGGAGGCCCTGGCCGACTTCGGCGCGCGGCGCCGGCTGGCCGCGCTGGAGGCCGGCGACCCGGTCACCCGGCCGAGCGAGCGCCGGCCGGGGGCGCGCAGGCGCCGGTCGACGACCTGAGATGAGAGGGGCGCCCTTTCGGGGGCGCCTCTTCTCGTCCGGCCTGCGACGTCTTGAGCACGTCCGCCCAAGATCCGCGTGTTGTCGCCTCAGGCGTGCATCAGCGGAAGCTGTTCAAGACGTTCGTCGATGGCCCTGACCACCATGTCGGGAACGGGGTGGTCCCGTTTCACCTGAGGCCACGAGGTGGCGAGGGCCGCGACGCTCTCCCGCACGATCGAGGCGATCACCGGGCACACCACGGGCAGCCGCCGGTGGCACGGGCCGCTCTCCTTCACAGCAGGACCGAGACTGAGCACGCCGGGTGAGGTGAATCACGAAACCGTCACACCGCGTGCTCCGCTGCACCGGTTCACCGTGCCGCTGTCCGCCACCCGCCGGGGCGCCCGTCTCGCCCGCCTGCCCGCCGCCGAGCAACTGGACGCCTGGGGGCTGCCGCTGGACCCGGCCCGGCTGATCGTCGCCGAACTCGCCACGAACGCCGTCGTGCACGGCCGTGTTCCCGGCCGGGGCTTCCGGTTCGGCCTCACCGTCACAGCGCCCGCCACCCTTCGTGTCGAGGTCACCGACCCCCGGGGCGATCAACTGCCCGCGCAGGCCCGAGCGTCCGCCGGGGCGGGTCCCCCGGAGTCCGGGTACGGCCTGCTCCTGGTCGAGGAACTGGCCGACCGATGGGGCGTACGAACAGGCCCGGTGCCGTGCAAATCCGTGTGGGCGGAACTGGACCTCGGCCGGTGACCCGGGGCCCGTCAGCCGCGCGGGCCTGGAGGGACGCGCTCCCACACGGCCCGGCTCCCCTGACGTCCGCGGGTCACGCTGGTCGTCTCGGCGGGTGATGCGCCATCCGGACATCCATCCGCCGCGGCCGTGATGACGGGCCGGGCACGAGCAGGTGCACTCGTACCCGGAGACGTTCATGCAGCCGGGTTCGCACCTCTCCGAGCTGTTGTACTCGCGTCCGAGGAGCACGGCCGTACCAGACGGCCGCGAGACCGCCGGTGCCGTCCTGCCCGAACAACCGGTGGACGCCGCCGTCGAGGTCGGGGTTCCCGGTCCGTCGGCGCAGCCGGTCGGTGGCTTCCTCGGCCGTGCCGGACGCGTCGCAGGGCCCGAAGCCGGTCCCGTCACCGTCGGCGTGGTCGAACCCGATGCGGGCCACGTCGGCGAGGGCGGGCGGAAGGCGGCGGTCGTCACCGGTCATCTCGTTCACGGGCGTACCGCACCCGCGACACCGCGACCGGTGCCGACGTACGGAAAACGCCCCGGGAGGACGGCCAAGCCACTGATGAGTGAGGGCGCATGCGCGGCCTGAACGTGTGCCTCCCCGGGCAACCCGTCAAGGCGTCAGGTGAGGACGACCAGTTGCCGGGTCGCCCGGGTCATTGCCACGTAGCGGTCGACGGCTCCCTCGACGCCCGTGCCGAACCTGTCCGGGTCGACGAGGACGACCAGGTCGAATTCGAGGCCCTTGGCGAGTTCCGGGGTCAGGGAGCGGATGCGGGGCGTGTCCCGGAACGTGGGGTCGCCGATGACGCAGGCGATTCCGTTGCCGTCCTCGTGGGCGGCCAGCCAGGTGTCGAGGACCGGGGCGAGGTCGGAGACCGGGCCGTGGACGACGGGGAGGCCGCCCGCGCGGACGGAGGCCGGGACGTTGGCGTCCGGGAGGGCGGCGCGGATGACCGGCTCGGCTTCCGTCATCACCTCCTGCGGCGTGCGGTAGTTGATGTTCAGGGAGGCGACGTCGATCCGGTCGAGGCCGATGCGCCGGAGCCGTTCCTGCCACGACTCGGTGAAGCCGTGCCTGGCCTGGGCGCGGTCCCCGACGATGGTGAAGCTCCGGGACGGGCAGCGCAGGAGCAGCATCTGCCACTGGGCGTCGGTGAGTTCCTGGGCCTCGTCCACGACGACGTGCGCGAACGGCCCCGCGAGCGCGTCCGGTTCGGGGGTGGGCAGGGCGCTCTCGTCGATCAGGCTGTCCCGCAGGTCCTGGCCGTGCAGCATGGTCACCGCACCCTCGCCGTCGTCGTCGGAGGCGATGACGTTGTCGATGACGCCGGCCATGCGCTCGCGCTGGGCGGCGATCGAGGCGTCGTGGCGGCGCTTGCGCAGGGACGACTTCGGGTCGCCGAGCCGCTGCCGGGCCGCGTCGAGGAGCGGCAGGTCGGACACCGTCCAGGCCTGGGCGTCCGCGCCCTCGCGCCGCAGGCGCCCGACCTCGTCGGGGCCGAGCCGGGGGGCGCACATGCGCAGGTACGCGGGGACCGACCACAGGTCGGAGACGACGTCGGTGGGTTCGAGGAGCGGCCAGGCGTTGTTGAGGGTGGTGACCAGGTCGTGGTTGCCGCGCAGGGCCCGCCGGAAGAGGCGGTCCGGCGGGGCCTCGCCTCCGTGCTTGTCCCTGAGGATCGTGACCAGTTCGTCCCAGATGTGCTCGCGCGCCTCGTTGTGCGGGGTGCCGGGCTCCGGGGCCCGGAAGGCCTCCGCCCAGTCGTCGGCGGTCAGCGCGACGGTCGACCAGGGGGTGGTCACCGCCATGCCCTGGGCGGGCGGGTCCTCGTAGAACCGTACGGCCGTCTCGATCGCCCTCACCATGTCCGCGGACGCCTTCAGGCGGGCCACCTCCGGGTCGCTCTCGACGGCTGCCGTGGGCCCCTCGGGGACGAGGTCGCGCAGCGTGCAGGTCTGCACGCCCTCCTCGCCGAGGCTGGGCAGGACGTCGGAGACGTACGCCAGGTAGGGCTGGTGCGGGCCGACGAACAGCACCCCGCCCCGGCGGTGGCCGAGGCGGGGGTCGGAGTAGAGCAGGTACGCGGAGCGGTGCAGGGCGACGACGGTCTTGCCCGTCCCCGGGCCGCCGTCGACGACCAGGGCGCCGCGCGAGCCCGCGCGGATGATGGCGTCCTGGTCGGCCTGGATGGTGCCGAGCACGTCCCGCATCCGGTCCGACCGGTCGCCGCCCAGACTGGCGACGAAGGCGGAGTGGTCGTCGAGCGCGGCGGCGTGCCCCTCGAGACCGTCGGCGGTGAACACCTCGTCCCAGTAGTCGCTGATCCGGCCGCCGGTCCAGCGGTACCTGCGGCGGCTCGCCAGCCCCATAGGGTCGGCGTGCGTCGCCGCGAAGAACGGCTCGGCGGCGGGGGAGCGCCAGTCGATCAGCAGGCGGCGGCCCGTGCTGTCGGTGAGGCCGAGCCGTCCGATGTACACCGGCTCGGGGTCGTCGGCGCTCACGATGTGCCCCAGGCACAGGTCCAGACCGAAACGGCGCAGGGCGCGCAGGCGGGCGGTCAGCCGGTGCACCTCCAGGTCCCGGTCCATCGCCTCCCGGCCGACGCCGCCGGGCGCCCTGAGGGTGGCGGCGCGGCGGTCGGACAGCTCGGCGACCGCCTCCTCGAGGCTCTCCGCGATGGCCGCGAAGTGCGCCTGGTCGTCGGCGATCAGCTTCGGGTCGGCCTTGGCCGCAAGACGCCCGGGGAGGTCGAACACGCTGGTGGGGATGATGGTCGGGTGGTTGGTCGGCTTCACGAGGAGCGATTCTGCGCCATGGCGGGGGCCTTGCCGCAAGCCCCCCGGTGCGCTGTACGTTGAGAGTGGCGAGGAGTGGGTTCTCCTTCTGGCCCCGCGTCCGGGCCCGCCGGACCGACTCACCGGACTCACGAAACCCCGTACACAAGCTCGTGCACGGGGTTTCGGCGGTCCTGGGTGGGCAGGGCCGCGACACGGGTGGCCGCCGCACCGTGCGGTTGGGGTACTCGGAGGCGGCGGGTGTCCCGGCGAGGCGGCGGGCGATGCCGCCCGGGGCGCCGGCGGGGGCCTCCCGCCCGGGCCCCCGCCCCGCGCCGGCGGCGGCCGAGCCCGTGGCGGCGGGCCGACTCGGCGTCGGCAAAGGCAGGGGGCGGGCGGGCGTAGCGTGGGAGGCATGACGACGTACGGATCTTTTCCCGGCACCCGGCCCCGGCGTCTGCGGACCACCCCCGCCATGCGCCGGATGGTCGCCGAGACCCGGCTGCACCCCGCCGACCTCATCCTGCCCGCCTTCGTGCGCGAGGGGATCGGTGAGCCGGTGCCGATCGAGGCGATGCCGGGCGTGGTGCAGCACACCCGGGACACCCTGAAGAAGGCGGCCGCGGAGGCCGTGGCGGCCGGGATCTCCGGGATCATGCTGTTCGGCGTGCCCGAGGAGTCCAAGAAGGACGCCCTCGGCACCCCCGGCACCGATCCGGACGGGATCCTCCAGGTCGCCCTGCGGGACGTGCGGGCCGAGGTCGGGGACGACCTGCTCGTCATGTCCGACCTGTGCCTCGACGAGACGACGGACCACGGGCACTGCGGAGTCCTGGACGACCGGGGCCGCGTCGACAACGACGCCACCCTTGAGCGGTACGCCGAGATGGCGCAGGTCCAGGCCGACGCGGGTGCCCACGTCGTCGGGCCCAGCGGGATGATGGACGGGCAGATCGGCGTCGTCCGTGACGCCCTCGACCAGATCGGCCGCGAGGACGTCGCGATCCTCGCCTACACCGCCAAGTACGCCTCCGCTTTCTACGGCCCCTTCCGCGAGGCCGTCGGTTCCTCGCTCAAGGGCGACCGCAAGACGTACCAGCAGGACCCGGCCAACGCCCGTGAGTCCCTGCGGGAGCTGGCCCTCGACCTCGACGAGGGCGCCGACATGGTGATGGTCAAGCCGGCCGGCCCCTACCTCGACATCCTCGCCAGGGTCGCCGACGCCGTGGACGTGCCCGTCGCCGCGTACCAGATCTCCGGTGAGTACGCGATGATCGAGGCCGCCGCCGAGAAGGGCTGGATCGACCGCGACCGGGCCGTCCTCGAGTCGCTCACCGGCATCAAGCGGGCCGGTGCGCAGAACATCCTCACCTACTGGGCGGTCGAGGTGGCCCGCACCCTGCGCTGACTCCGGCAACGCTTCAGCAGCCCGGGTCCGTCTCGCCCTCGCCCCGCCCCGCCCCGGCGGGGGCGGCCGGGCGGTGGTGTCAGCGGTCGGCGATGTCCTTGCGGAGGCCGTCGGAGAACTCCCACCACGACAGCGGGAGCCAGTCGCCGTTGACGAAGGCGTCGACGGTCGCGCCCCGGCCACGGACGGTCACGGTCGTTCCCGGCGGATAAGTGGTGCCGGACAGGCCCGGCACGGAGACCAGCAGGGTCCCCAGTCGTTGTGCTGACACTTCTCGCTCACCCTCATGATGTGCCGACGCGACACGGATTTTTGCACCGCTCCGCACCGAACTGCGTTCACGGTGAGATTACCGACTTGCCTGATGGTGTGGACCGAAGAACCATGAGGAATAGGTCACGCCGGGAAATCGGGGCGGGCGTGTGATCGGACGTGCGTTGTCGAACGAAGGGCGCGATCATGAAAGCCGTCGTTTACAAGGGGCCGTTCAGCGTCGAGGTCGAGGATGTGGAGAAGCCCCGCATCCAGCACCCGAACGACGTGATCGTACGGATCACCTCCACCGCGATATGCGGCTCCGACCTGCACATGTACGAGGGACGGACCGGCGCCGAGCCCGGCATCGTCTTCGGCCACGAGAACATGGGAATCGTCGAGGAGGTCGGTCAGGGCGTCACCGCGATCGAGGAGGGCGACCGCGTGGTCATGCCCTTCAACGTCGCCTGCGGGTTCTGCACCAACTGCGCCGCGGGATTCACCGGATACTGCACGACCGTCAATCCCGGCTTCGCCGGCGGCGCCTACGGCTATGTCTCCATGGGGCCCTGGCAGGGCGGCCAGGCCGAATACCTGCGCGTTCCCTACGCGGACTTCAACTGCCTGAAACTGCCTCAGGGAAAGGAGTACGAGAGCGATTTCATCCTGCTCGCCGACATCTTTCCCACCGGCTACCACGGCTGTGAGCTCGCCCAGGTCAGCCCCGGTGAGAGCGTCGCGGTGTACGGGGCGGGCCCGGTCGGGCTCATGGCCGCCTACTCGGCTCTGCTGCGCGGCGCGAAGAAGGTGTTCGTCGTGGACCGGGTCGCCGAGCGGCTGCAGAAGGCCGAGGAGATCGGCGCGGTGCCGGTCGACTTCTCCAAGGGCGACCCGGTCGAGCAGATCAAGGAGCAGACCGGGGGCGCCGGCACGGACAAGGGCGTGGACGCCGTCGGCTACCAGGCGACGGCGACGACACCGGGGGACACGCACGAGGAACCGGCGACCGTGCTCAACGCGCTCGTCGGCACGGTCAGGCCGACCGGAGCGCTCGGCGTGCCCGGACTCTACGTCCCGGCCGACCCGGGAGCACCGGACGAGCAGGCCAAGCAGGGCATGCTCCTCGTCGCGATCGGCAAGCTCTTCGAGAAGGGCCTGCGGATCGGGACGGGCCAGTGCAACGTGAAGCGCTACAACCGGCAACTGCGCGACATGATCATCGAGGGCAGGGCGAAGCCCAGCTTCGTCGTCTCCCACGAACTGGGCCTGGACCAGGCGTCGTCGGCCTACGACAAGTTCGACAAGCGGATCGAGGGCTACACGAAGGTCGTGCTGCACCCCTGACCGTCCGGGCCTGCGGCCCTTCGGAAGCGTGATCAGCGGACCGTGGCCTCGAAGCACTCCCGTCCCGGGGCCGTCGCGGAGCGGAAGCAGGCTCGTACGACGGTGCCCGGGCGGGATCTCGTCATGGGCGTGTAGACGTACGCCTTCGCGTCCAGGGCGTCCGTGACCTCGGCGGAGCGGGTCGGGCCGGCCGCGGTCAGCTCGACGCGGTCGCCCACCCGAGTGCCCCAGACACGGCCCCAGCTCGTTCCGCACTCGGAGCTGTACCGCACCTGCAGGTGGGCGCCGGAGGCGGTGCGGTGCTCGATGAGGGTGTCCGGGGGGAAGCCGCAGAGCATGTTCACCGGGTCCCTGCCCTCGCAGGCGGCCCCCCGGCAGCGGGGCGGGGGTGGGGCGGTCCCGGTCGCGGTTCCCGTGCCGCTGCCCGTTCCGGCCGTGAGCGGTGCCCGGGCTTCGTCGGGTGCCCGGTCGGACGGCAGGAGGAGGACGGTGGCGGTCATGCCTGCGGCGGCCACCGCCAGCACGGCCGCGATGACGGACGCGATGCGCCGGGGACCTCTGCGGGGCTCCGGTCCGTCCGCAGGCCGCGACGGGTCGGCCGGGGCGGGCGCCGGGGGTGCGGGCGGTGCCGGGCCGGGTTCCGGTGGTGCGGCCGGCGCCGGGGCACGGGCCTGGGCCGCCCGGCCGCTGCTCTCCGACTCCGCGAGCTCCCACAGGGCCAGGCAGCGTGCGGCCGGTTCCCCCGCCAGCCGGCACAGCTCCCGCACGGCCTCCCGGGGCGGCAGCGTCTCGCCCTTGAGATAGCGGCCCCAGGAGGACTTGCTGAACGGCGTGCGTTCCTCCAGCCGGGTCAGGCTCAGGCCCGCGCGTTCCTTGAGGTCCCGCAGGGCGGCGGTCAGCCGGGCACGCTCCGGTGACGGCGTACCAGCAGGTGCACTCGGCGTACGGGGTGTGCGCCGCGCGTCTCCGGAACCGTTCGGCGACCTCATCCCCGCAAGGCCCCCCAGGTGTGCGGGCCGACGATGCCGTCCACGACCAGACCGGCGTCCCGTTGCAGGCGGGTGACGGCGCGTTCGGTCAACGGGCCGTAGATGCCGTCGATGTCCCCCGGCGCGTAACCCGCGCGTTCCAGCAGGCACTGCACCTCGGCGACCTCCGGCCCGGCGTAGCCGTTCGCCAGGAGCTCCTCCTTCGTGTCGCTCTGCCCCGCGTACCAGAGACCGTCGACCCGCTCCACCCGGCAGGTGTACCCGGGTACGGCCGACGGTGACGACATCGCCGCCGCGGCCGACGACGTGGGCGACGTCGCGGCGCCGCCGTCCGTGCCCATCCGGCCGACCAGGACCGCAGCCGCCGACGCGGCCAGCAGGAGGGCCGCCACACCTGCGGCGACCGCGACCTGGAAGGCCCTCCCGCGCACCGGATCAGCCGTGTGGCCGGCGGTCGGCCCGGGGGGCTCCGCGGGCACGGCCGTGATCGGTTCCGCCGCCGGAGCCGGAGCCGGAGCCGTATCCGCAGTCGAAGCCGGAGGTGCCGTTGCCGTGCGTCCGTTCCAGGCCTCGGCGGCGACCTCCCACGCGGCGAGCAGCCGGGACGGCTCCTCGCCGTTGATCGAGGCGAGTGCCTCCACGGCCCCTCTCGGCGGCAGCGATCTGCCGCCGAGGTAGCGCTCCCACGACGAGGCGCTGTATCCGCTCTTCGACGCGAGCTGGCGCAGGCTCAGTCCGCTGTGGTCCTTCAGCCACCGTAAACGCACCACCAGGTTGCGTGCGCTCGGGTCGAGTTCAGCGGGCAGGGCCTTCCAGCGCGACATGTCCCCCCCACGCGTGTGCTCGGTTCCGGTCCCCCGTCGCATTGTGCAACAGCACCAACGGTGTGCCCGGGGAGGCGGTTCCCGCACCCGCACCGATTCGGCCACGGCCCCTCCCGCGGCACCTTCCCGGCGGAGCACATCCCCGCAGGTCGCAGGAGGGGGCGTCCCGTGCCGTCGTCACTTCTGAGGCAATCATGGCCGGGCCCGGCACCGGTCCGGCAGTGTCGTTGCCGAGCCGGCCGCTCCGGTCGGCGCCGCCCATTCGAAGGGGGAAACGAATGCGAGCCATGACGAAGGCACTCGTCAGCGTCACCACGGCCGTGGGGATAGCCGCCGGTGGCCTGGCCACCGCGGGCACCAGCTTCGCGGCACCGGCGCAGGACACCAAGGCCGTGGCGAGTGCCGAGGCGGTCGCTCCGCTCGCGGTGGTCAACCTCGGTCTGAGCACGGCGGAGGCCAAGAAGGTCCAGGACTGGCTGCGGACGTACTGGGGCTACACCGGGGCGAGGGACGGCCAGCTCGGCACCAACAGCTGGAAGGCCTTCCAGCGCGGTCTCAGGGCGTACTGGGGTTACAACGACGCGATCGACGGGATCGTCGGACCCAACACGGTGAAGGCGCTGCAGCGACTGCTGAAGGCACACTGGGGCTACACCGGCGCCATCGACGGCATCGCCGGCTCGGGGACCCAGGCCGCGTTCAAGCGGTTCGCCAACGCCAACTCCAGCTGACCGGAAGCCGGTCGGCCGGTTGACCGGCTGAACGGCCGTGGCCCGTCCTCTCTTCGGGGGAGAGGACGGGCCACGGTCCCGTGCGTGCGACCGTTCCGGTCAGGGGCGATCAGAGCCGCTCGGGCGTCCTGATGCCCAGCAGGGCCATGCCCCGGTGCAGCGTGCGGGCCGTGACGTCGCACAGGAACAGGCGGTTGGCCACCTGGTCCGGCGACCCGGCCTTCAGCACCGGGCACTTGTCGTAGAACGACGTGTACAGGGACGCCAGCTGGTACAGGTACGCGGCCAGCTTGTGCGGGGCGTACTCGCGGGCCGCGTCCGCCACCGTCTCCGCGAACGCGTCGACGTGCAGGCCCAGCGCCCGCTCGGCCGCGTGCAGCGCCAACTCCGGGTGCGCCGACGGGTGTACGCCCTCGGGGGCCTTGCGCAGGATCGACTGGATACGGGCGTAGGCGTACTGGAGGTACACCGACGTGTCGCCGTTCAGCGAGACCATCTGGTCGAGGTCGAACTTGTAGTCCCGGTTCGCCGACGTCGACAGGTCCGCGTACTTCACCGCGCCGACGCCCACCTGGGTGCCCCGCTCGGCGATCTCCTCCTCGGACAGGTCCTGTGCCTTCTCCCGGACCACCGCGGAAGCGCGGTCGACCGCCTCGTCCAGCAGGTCGACCAGCTTCACCGACTCGCCCTCGCGGGTCTTGAACGGCTTGCCGTCCTTGCCGAGGATCGTGCCGAACGCCAGCTGGAGCGCCGTCACACCGTCCCCGAGCCAGCCGGCCCGGCGCGCGGTCTCGAAGACCATCCTGAAGTGCAGCGCCTGCCGGGCGTCCACCACGTACAGCAGGGTGTCGGCCTTCAGGTGGAAGACACGGTCGCGGATCGCCGACAGGTCGGTCGCCGCGTAGCCGTAGCCGCCGTCCGACTTCTGCACGATCAGCGGGACCTGCTTGCCGTCCGGGCCCAGGACGTCCTCGAAGAACACGCACAGCGCGCCCTCGGAGCGGACCGCGACGCCCGACTCCTCCAGCAGGCGGCAGGTCTCGGCGAGCATGTCGTTGTAGCCGGACTCGCCGACGATGTCCGCGTCCTGGATCTCCATGTCCAGCTTGTCGAAGACGGAGAAGAAGTAGATCTTCGACTCGTCGACGAACTTCTGCCAGATGGCGAGCGTCTGCGGATCGCCCGCCTGGAGGTCGACCACCCGGCGCCGGGAGCGCGTCTTGAACTCCTCGTCGGAGTCGAACAGCTTCCGCGCGGTCTTGTAGAGGCGGTCCAGGTTGGACATCGCCTCCTGACCGGAGGCCTGGAGGCTCTCGGCGTCCTTGTGGTCCAACTCGTGCGGGTGCTCGTCCAGGTACTGGATGAGCATGCCGAACTGGGTTCCCCAGTCGCCGATGTGGTGGCGGCGCACCACGTTCTCCCCGGTGAACTCGAGGAGCCGGACGACGGAGTCGCCGATCACGGCGGACCGCAGGTGGCCGACGTGCATCTCCTTCGCCACGTTCGGCTGGGCGTAGTCGATCACCGTGGTGCCGGGGTCCGGGACCACCGGCACGCCGAGGCGCTCGGGGTCCGCGTACCGCGCGGCGAGGTTCGCGGTGATCGCCCGGTCCGCGATCGTGAGGTTGAGGAAGCCGGGTCCGGAGACCTCGACGTCCTTGAGCAGCTCGTCACCGGTGACGACGTGCGCGACGACCTCGGCGGCCAGCTCCCGCGGGTTCGCCTTCGCCTTCTTGGCCAGCGCCAGGATGCCGTTGGCCTGGTAGTCCGCCCGGTCGCTTCGGCGCAGCAGCGGGTCCGCGCCGGCGGCCTCGGGCCGGACGGCCGAGAGCGCGGACGCGAGATGCTGCTGGACGGAGTCGCTGAGGGACGTGACCGAGGCCATGGAGTGGCTGCCGTTCTGCTCGGGTTGTGGGAGTGCTACGGAAACCGAGTATCCCACGCGGTGAAAAGCGGTTTTCGCGGATGCGGTCCGGGCTGGGAGAATGGAGAGGTCAGCTGTGCGACCGTACCGGCTGCCCGAGCAGAAAGAAGGACGTGCCGATCGTGGCTCAGAGCACCGAGACCACCGACTGGGTCTCCCGTTTCGCGGACGAGGTCATCGAGGAGTCGGAGCGTCGGGCCCCGGGCAAACCTGTGGTCGTCGCGTCCGGACTGTCCCCGTCGGGCCCCATCCACCTGGGCAACCTCCGCGAGGTCATGACCCCGCACCTGGTCGCCGACGAGATCCGCCGCCGCGGCCACCGGGTCCGGCACCTGATCTCCTGGGACGACTACGACCGGTACCGCAAGGTCCCGGCCGGTGTCGAGGGCGTCGACGAGACGTGGGCCGAGCACATCGGCAAGCCGCTCACCTCGGTCCCGGCCCCCAAGGGCTCCCCGTACCCGAGCTGGGCCGAGCACTTCAAGGCGACCATGGTCGACTCGCTCGCCGAGCTGGGCGTGGAGTTCGACGGCATCAGCCAGACGGAGCAGTACACCTCCGGTGCCTACCGCGAGCAGATCCTGCACGCCATCCGGCACCGCGGGGACATCGACGCGATCCTCGACCAGTACCGCACCAGGAAGGCCCCGGCGAAGAAGCAGCAGAAGGCGGTCGACGAGGCGGAGCTGGAGGCGGCGGAGGGCTCCGGCGCCGCCGCCGAGGACGACGGCTCCACCGGCTCCGCCGGCTACTTCCCGTACAAGCCGTACTGCGGCAACTGCGAGAAGGACCTCACCACCGTCACCGTCTACGACGACGACAGCACCGAGCTGACCTACGCCTGCACGGCCTGCGGCTTCTCCGAGACGGTCCGGCTGAGCGAGTTCAACCGCGGCAAGCTGGTCTGGAAGGTCGACTGGCCGATGCGCTGGGCGTACGAGGGCGTGATCTTCGAGCCGAGCGGGGTCGACCACTCCTCGCCCGGGTCGTCGTTCCAGGTCGGCGGGCAGATCGTCGGCATCTTCGGCGGCAAGCAGCCGATCGGCCCCATGTACGCCTTCGTCGGCATCAGCGGCATGGCCAAGATGTCGTCCTCACGCGGCGGCGTTCCCACGCCCGCCGACGCGCTGAAGATCATGGAGCCCCAGCTGCTGCGCTGGCTGTACGCACGCCGCCGCCCCAACCAGTCCTTCAAGGTCGCCTTCGACCAGGAGATCCAGCGCCTCTACGACGAGTGGGACCGGCTCGACGCCAAGGTCGCCGAGGGCACCGCCCTGCCCGGCGACATCGCCGCGCACTCCCGCGCGGTGGGCACGGCGAGCGGCGCGCTGCCCACGACGCCCCGGCCGCTGCCGTACCGCACCCTCGCCTCCGTCGCCGACATCACCGGTGGGCACACGGACCAGGCGCTGCGCATCCTCAGCGACTTCGACCCCGCCCACCCGCTCGCCTCGCTCGACGAGGCCCGGCCCCGCTACGACAAGGCCGAGGCGTGGATCACCCTCCACGTGCCGGCCGACCAGCGCACCATCGTGCGTACGGAGCCGGACGAGACGCTGCTGAAGTCCCTCGACGAGCAGGGCCGCCAGTCCCTGCGGCTGCTGCTCGACGGACTCGCCGACCACTGGTCCCTGGACGGGCTCACCCACCACGTCTACGGCGTCCCCAAGGTCCAGGCCGGCTTCCCCGCCGACGCCACGCCCAAGGAACTGCCCGCGGAGATCAAGACCGCGCAGCGGTCGTTCTTCGCGCTGCTCTACCACCTGCTGGTCGGGCGGGACACGGGTCCGCGTCTGCCCACCCTGCTGCTCGCGGTGGGGCAGGAGCGGGTACGGCGGCTGCTCGGGGAGTAGGACGCGGGAGAGGCCCAACGGCGGTGGGGCGTCCGGCGAGATGGTCGCCGGACGCCCCCACCGCCGTGTGCGCGTGTCTCAGGCGATGTGGTCCTCGGTCAGTTCCGCGGTGTGGCGGTTCGTGAAGCGGCTGACCATGCGCTTGGTCTCCTCCGGGGGGAGGGTCCGGCTGAACTGGGCCTCGACGTTGTCACCGAACTCCCGGGGCGTCGGGTAACTGCCGTTGATCGACTTCTTGAAGACCTGGTAATACGCTTCCTCGTCCGGTTCGGCATCCGGGGTGCCGCCGCCCTCGCCCAGTTCACGGGTGCGGCCGGGGACGACCGGGATGGGGAAGGCGCCGGTGTCCTCCGGGGACGGCTCCTGCACCGGGGGCACCTCCTCGAACTGCCCGCGGTACTGGTCGGCCCGCTCCTGTTCCGCCATCCACGCGGCGTACTGCGGGTCCTCGGCGGGATCGTAGGTGGGGTCGTAGCCGCCGTGGTACTCGACGGACTGCGGGTCCCGGGCGTGCAGCCACAGGCTCTGGTCCGGGTCGGGCGGCTGCTGCTGTTCGTACGGCGCGTTCGGGCCCTGCTGCCCGTACGGGGGCAGGGGTTCCGCGTCCGGGACGTCGCGGAGGCCGCGGCCGTCGCGGGCCCGGTGGGCGTCGCGGAAGGCCTGGAGGTCCTCGGCGTCCCGCACGTCGCGGTGGTCGCCGGCGCGGTGGTCCTCGTCGTACGCGCCGTCGCCGTCCTCGTCACCGAAGGCGCCGCGGTGGCCGCGGTCGCCGGGGCCACCCGTCAGCTCGGGGCGCTGCTCGGCGGGCGGGGCCGCCTTCCGCAGGGAGAACGCCGGTGCTCCGGTGGCCGGACCGTCCACGCCGGCCTGCTGCTCGGGGGCCGGCGGGATCAGCGCCGGCTCGATGCCTGCGGCCGCCAGACCCGCCGGGGCCGTCTCGGCGAGGGGAACGCCGAACTTGGCCAGGCGCAGCGGCATCAGGGACTCCACCGGAGCCTTGCGGCGCCAGCTCCGGCCGAAGCGGGAGCGCATGCGGGCCTGGTAGACGAGGCGTTCCTGCTCCAGCTTGATGACCTGGTCGTAGGAGCGCAGTTCCCACAGCTTCATCCGCCGCCACAGCAGGAACGTGGGGATCGGAGAGAGCAGCCACCGGGTGAGGCGGACGCCCTCCATGTGCTTGTCCGCGGTGATGTCGGCGATCCGGCCGACCGCGTGCCGGGCCGCCTCCACGGACACCACGAACAGGACGGGGATCACACTGTGCATGCCCACGCCGAGCGGATCCGGCCAGGCCGCCGCGCCGTTGAAGGCGATCGTCGCCGCCGTCAGCAGCCACGCCGTCTGACGCAGCAGCGGGAAGGGGATACGGATCCAGGTCAGCAGCAGATCCAGGGCCAGCAGGACGCAGATGCCCGCGTCGATACCGATCGGGAACACGTAGCTGAAGTTGCCGAAGCCCTTCTGCAGGGCCAGTTCACGGACGGCCGCGTACGACCCCGCGAAGCCGATGCCGGCGATGACCACGGCTCCGGCGACGACCACGCCGATGAGAATCCGGTGCGTCCGTGTCAGCTGAATGGGCGCTGCCACCCGTACTCCCCTCCTCAAGCGTGTTGTTGCGCGCAACAGAGTGGCACATGTGTGCGGAGAACGAGTGGCCGGTTCCGTATCGGAGCCTCACCACGCGCCTTCGTGCACGTCGCCGTGGCCGCCCGGCCTCAGTCCTCGGACGGCGCCGAGGAGGACGCCGACTTCGACGGCGAAGCGCTCCCGCCGGACCCGGACCCGCCGTCGTCCTTGCCGCCCTTGGACCCGGTCACGCTCGTCACCGCTTCCTTCGCGGCCTTCTTCGCGTCCTTCATCAGGCCGTCGGCGCTCGGCGTCCTGTCGCCGGCGAGACCCGCCCCGTTGTAGTCGAGGGTGATGACCACGTTCTCGACGCGGGCCACGACCGTCTGCTGCTTGAAGGTGCCTTCCTTCTTCTTCAGGTCGTAGCGCACGGCCGTCGCCTCGTCGCCGGTGCCCGTGACCGGCTCCGCCTTCGTGCCCTTGGCGCCCTCGGCGGCCTGGACGTCCTCGACCTGCTTGTCGTAGTACTCCTTGGCCAGTTCGTCGCCCGCGCCACGCGTGGTGTCCGACTCGAAGCGCAGCAGCGACACGCTCAGCCAGCGGAACTGCGAGCCGTCCACACCGTTGCTGGCGAGGCTGTCCCAGGAGCAGCCGGCCCGCGTCGAGATGTCGTCGGACTGGCTCTCCTCGCCCGACTTCGCCTTCGGGACGAGGCCGTCCAGGGTCTTCCCGGACAGGACGTCGCACGCGTCCGGCAGGTCCTTGTACACCGCCGCCCGTACCGTCGGGGACGGGCTCGCGGACGCCGAAGCCGAACTGCCGGCGGCCTTGTCCTCGCCGGCGTCGGAGCCGGAGTCCGAGGAACAGCCCGCGACGATCAGCATCGCCGGGACGGCCGCCGCGCCCACAAGGACGCGGTGGAGGCGCTTCGCCCTCCCCCCCTGCCTGAATGGCGTGGGAGGTGCCCCCACGTCTCGCTGGTCTGGTCGCTGCATGGTTCCTTCGCTCATGACGCTTGTGTTCCCTGCGGTCAAAACGGTGGCCGAGGTGTCACGGTACGCGGTGAGTCCTCCGTGCGGTCTTCCTCCGGACGCTTCGCGCGAGGCCGTGAAGGAGGCGCGTACGAGGCTCAGCCGCCCAGCGAATCGGCCAGCAGGGAGGCCAGATTCCGCGCCCTGTCCTGCATTTCCTTGCTGTCCGGGACGGCGCCGACGGTCGCCGGCTGCTCCGTGTACTCGATCGTCACGATCACGTTGGACGTGCGGAACGCCACAGTCACCGTGCGCTGCTTGACGGTCGATCCGGAGCTGCTCAGCTCGTCGTCGATGAAGGCCTCGTCGCCGAATCCGTCCAGGAGGCGGGGCTGGAGGCCGGCGGGCGGGACGGACGGCGACGCGGAGCCGGAGGTCCCGGACGTCCCGGTGGACGACGGGGAGCCGGAGGAACCGGAAGAGCCGGAGGAACCGGGGGAGTCGGACGTGCCGGAAGCGTCGGAGACGTCGCTCGAAGGGGACTCGGACGCGTCCGGACCGGCGGACGGGCCGCCGCCCTCCTCGTCGGCGCCGTCGGCGTCGTCGTCCGTGCCCGCGGGCACGGACTCGGTGGTCGTCGGCTCCGGAAGGTCGGCCGCGTCCTGCTTCGTCGCGAAGAGCTCCCCGGCCTGGCTGTCGTCGCTGACGGCGTTGTCGTAGGAGACGACCCGCTCGAAGTCGATCACCAGGCGGTTGGTCGCCCCGGCCGACTCCACCTTCCAGCCGCAGCCCACCTTGCGGTCGGTGTCGTACGTGAGCGTCGGCTCGCCCTCGTACGCCTTCGTCCGCCGGGTCTCGTCGGTCATCTCCCCGATGCCGGGCAGGAGTCGGCCGAGCGTCTCGGTGCCGACCGAGCCGCAGGGCTCCGGAAGCGTGGCGTACCTGCCGGGCTGGGCCGCCTGCGACGCCGTACCGGCGCTGCCCGGGTTGGAGTTGTCCGACTGGCTCCCGTCGCCCGAACTGCCGGTGCATCCGGCCAGCAGGGCCGCGAGGAGCGCGGCGACGCCGGGTACGTAGGCCCTCCGCTGCACGGCCGGGCTCCTCTCGACGGTGGGCGCGGGCCTCGGCCCGCCGGGTCTACCAGTGTCCCCGCTGGTTAATCGTTTGCGGCACGGGGGCACCCCCGGCAGACAATGTGTATCGCACGTACCGCCGTGAACGCCGGTCCGAAGTCCCTTTCGTCGATCCTGGCGCCGGTTTTTGCGCTTTCGCACTTCTGTTGCTTTTCGGGGGAATGAGGAAAACATGTCGTACGTGGAAATGCCGGGTGCGAAGGTGCCGATCCGGATGTGGACGGATCCGGCGTCGGTGGAGGAGGTCGCCCTCCAGCAGCTGCGGAACGTGGCGACCCTGCCCTGGATCAAGGGCCTCGCCGTGATGCCGGACGTGCACTACGGCAAGGGGGCGACGGTCGGCTCGGTCATCGCGATGCGGGGCGCGGTGTGCCCGGCGGCGGTGGGGGTCGACATCGGCTGCGGAATGTCGGCGGTGAAGACGTCCCTGACGGCGAACGACCTGCCGGGCGACCTGTCCCGGCTGCGCTCGAAGGTCGAGCAGGTGATCCCGGTCGGGCGCGGGATGCACGACACCCCCGTGGACCCCGGCCGCCTGCACGGTTTCGCGACCGGCGGCTGGGACGACTTCTGGGAACGCTTCGACGGCGTCGCGGAAGCGGTCAAGTTCCGCCAGGAGAGGGCCGGAAAGCAGATGGGGACGCTCGGCGGAGGTAACCATTTCGTCGAAATCTGCACGGACACGACCGGTTCGGTCTGGCTGATGCTGCACTCCGGTTCCCGGAACATCGGCAAGGAGCTCGCCGAGCACCACATCGACGTGGCCCGGAAGCTCCCGCACAACCAGGGCCTGGTCGACCGCGACCTCGCCGTCTTCGTGGCGGACACCCCGCAGATGGCGGCGTACCGCAACGACCTGTTCTGGGCGCAGGAGTACGCGAAGCGGAACCGTTCGATCATGATGGCGCTGCTGAAGGACGTCGTCCGCAAGGAGTTCAAGAAGGCGAAGCCGGCCTTCGAGACGGAGATCAGCGCGCACCACAACTACGTGGCCGAGGAGCGCTACGACGGCATGGACCTGCTCGTCACCCGCAAGGGGGCGATCCGCGCGGGCTCCGGCGAGTTCGGGATCATCCCGGGCTCCATGGGCACGGGTTCGTACATCGTCAGGGGCCTCGGGAACGCCGCCTCCTTCAACTCGGCGTCCCACGGCGCCGGCCGCCGCATTAGCCGCAACGCGGCGAAGCGGCGCTTCTCGACCAAGGACCTGGAGGAGCAGACGCGGGGCGTGGAGTGCCGCAAGGACTCCGGTGTCGTGGACGAGATCCCGGGCGCGTACAAGCCGATCGAGCAGGTCATCGACCAGCAGCGGGACCTCGTGGAGGTCGTCGCGAAGCTGAAGCAGGTCGTCTGCGTGAAGGGGTGAGCGGGTCCGGGCGGGTCCGGCCGGACCCGCCCGTCAGTGTTCCCGGTGGACCTTGCTGTTCGACGCCTGGGCACGGGGGCGGACGACCAGCAGGTCGATGTTGACGTGGCTCGGGCGGGTCACCGCCCAGGTGACGGTGTCGGCGACGTCCGCCGCGGTGAGGGGCTCGGCGACGCCCTCGTACACCTTGGCGGCCTTCGCCCCGTCGCCGCCGAAGCGGGTGAGGGCGAACTCGTCGGTCTTCACCATGCCGGGCGCGATCTCGACGACGCGGACGGGCCGGCCGACGATCTCGAGGCGCAGGGTCTCGGCGAGGACGTGGGCGCCGTGCTTGGCGGCGGCGTAGCCGGCGCCGCCCTCGTAGGTGGCGTGCCCGGCCGTCGAGGACACGACGACGACCGTGCCGTCGCCGCTCGCCTCCAGCTTGGGCAGCAGGGCCTGGGTGAGGTGCAGGGTGCCGAGGACGTTCGTCTCGTACATCCGGCGCCAGTCCTCGGGGTCGCCGGTCGCGACCGGGTCGGCGCCCAGCGCGCCGCCGGCGTTGTTGACCAGGACGCCGATGCTCCTGAAGGCGGTGGCGAACTCGTCGACGGCCGCGCGGTCGGTGACGTCGAGCGGGTACGCGGTCGCCGCGTGGCCCGACGCGTTCAGCTCCTCGGCGAGTGCCTCGATCCGGTCCTTGCGGCGGGCGGTGAGGACGACGCGGTAACCGGCCTCGGCGAGTCCGCGTGCCGTGGCGGCCCCGATCCCGCTGCTCGCGCCGGTGACGACGGCGATGAGCGACGCTGCGGGCGGTGGTGCGGCGGCCATGGGGTTCCTCCGTGCGGGCGACTGCGGTACCGGGCCCGGCCAGGATATGCGGGGACACCCACGCCCTCTCGCCCGCCCTGCCCCGCCCGGGCCGCCCTGCCCCGCCCTGCCCCGCCCGGGCCGCCCTGCCCCGCCCTGCCCCGCCCGGGCCGTCCGCCCCGCCCGGCCCGGCTGGCTTCGACCGCCTCGACCGTCCCGCCCGGCCGGCTTCGACCGGCCCCGCCCGCCTCGCCCGGGCCGTCCGCCCCGCCCGGGCCGTCCGCCTCGCTCGGCCCGCCCGGCCTCGACCGCCCCGACTGGCCTTGACCGCCTCGCCCGGATCGACTGGCTTTGTGACCGTCCCGACTGGCTTCGGCCGGCCCCGACCGCCCGGCCTCGCCCGCCCCGACCGCCCCCGGTCGGCCGTGGTCGGGGCTTTCGTCCGTCCGGGCGGTCAGCCGCTGCGCGGGGCCCACATGATCACGGCCATCCCGGCCAGGCAGATCAGCGCGCCCGTGATGTCCCAGCGGTCCGGGCGGTAGCCGTCGGCGACCGCGCCCCACAGGAGCGAACCGGCGACGAAGATCCCCCCGTACGCGGCGAGGACGCGTCCGAAGTGCGCGTCGGGCTGGAAGGTCGCGACGAACCCGTAGGCGCCGAGGGCGAGGACGCCACCGGCCGCCCACATCCAGCCGCGGTTGTCCCGTACGCCCTGCCAGACCAGCCAGGCGCCCCCGATCTCCAGGATCGCGGCGAGGACGAACAGTGCGGCGGAGCGGGCGATCAGCATGCGGGCAGCCTCGCACGCGGGTTTCGGAATAACGGGGGCAGGTGGCCCGTTCACCGGTATAGTTGAACCATAAACAATTTGGAGGGTGAGCGGTCATGCAGTTCGGGATCTTCAGCGTCGGCGACGTCACGCCCGACCCCACGACGGGTCGTACCCCCACCGAGCGTGAGCGGATCAAGGCCATGGTCGCCATCGCGCTGAAGGCCGAGGAGGTGGGCCTGGACGTGTTCGCGACCGGCGAGCACCACAACCCGCCGTTCGTGCCGTCGTCCCCGACCACGATGCTCGGCTACATCGCGGCCCGCACCGAGCGGCTGGTCCTGTCCACCTCGACCACCCTGATCACCACCAACGACCCGGTGAAGATCGCCGAGGACTTCGCCATGCTCCAGCACCTGGCCGACGGCCGGGTGGACGTGATGATGGGGCGCGGCAACACCGGGCCGGTCTACCCCTGGTTCGGCCAGGACATCCGCGAGGGCATCAACCTCGCCATCGAGAACTACGCCCTGCTGCGCCGCCTGTGGCGCGAGGACGTCGTCGACTGGGAGGGCACGTTCCGCACCTCGCTGCAGGGCTTCACGTCCACGCCCCGCCCGCTGGACGACGTACCGCCGTTCGTCTGGCACGGGTCGATCCGCTCGCCCGAGATCGCCGAGCAGGCGGCCTACTACGGCGACGGCTTCTTCCACAACAACATCTTCTGGCCCGCCGACCACACCCGGCGGATGATCGAGCTGTACCGCGCCCGGTACGCGCACTACGGGCACGGCACGCCCGAGCAGGCCGTCGTCGGCCTCGGCGGCCAGGTGTTCATGCGGAGGAACAGCCAGGACGCGGTGCGCGAGTTCCGGCCGTACTTCGACGTCGCGCCGGTGTACGGGCACGGGCCCTCCCTGGAGGAGTTCACCGAGCAGACGCCGCTGACCGTGGGCTCCCCGCAGCAGGTCATCGAGAAGACCCTGTCCTTCCGTGACTACGCGGGCGACTACCAGCGCCAGCTGTTCCTGATGGACCACGCGGGGCTGCCGCTGAAGACCGTCCTCGAGCAGCTCGACCTGCTCGGCGAGGAAGTGGTGCCGGTGCTGCGCGAGGAGTTCGCGAAGAACCGTCCGGCCGACGTGCCCGACGCGCCGACCCACTCCACGCTGCCGGCCGGCCGGGAGGTGAGCAGGGCATGAGCGTCGTCGTGTCGGCGGGGCTGAGCGTGCCGTCGTCCACCCGGCTGCTCGGGGAGCGGCTGGCCGCCGCGGCCACCGGGCAGGCCCCGAAGGACGCGCGGGTGATCGAGCTGCGGGACCTCGCGGTCGACATCGCCCACCACTTCACCGGCGGCTTCCCCGCGCCGGCGCTCGCCGACGCGATGGACGCGGTGACCGGGGCGGACGGGCTGATCGTGGTCACGCCGGTGTTCTCGGCGTCCTACAGCGGGCTGTTCAAGTCGTTCTTCGACGTGCTCGGCGTACGGGACCGCCGGGCACTGGCCGGCAAGCCGGTACTGATCGCCGCGACCGGGGGCACGCCCCGGCACTCGCTGGTGCTGGAGCACGCCCTGCGGCCCCTCTTCGCCCACCTGCGCGCGGTTGTCGTCCCCACCGGCGTGTACGCCGCAGCCCAGGACTGGGGCGACAGGGGCCTGGACGCCCGGATCGAGCAGGCGGGAGGTGAGCTGGCCGCGCTGATGGGCGCGCTGACGGCCGCCTCCGGCGGTACGGACAGCGGTACGAGCGGCGGCGCGGACAGCGGCGCGGACGGTGGCGCGATCGGCGTCCCGCGCGCAGGCGCGGCCGACGACCGGTTCGACGCGCGCAACGTGGTGCCGTCCGAGGAGCAGCCGGCCGCGCTGCGGTCGGCGGGCTGAGCGCGGCGTGCCGGGCACCGAACGTGCCCGGCACGCCCGGCACGGAACTTCCGGCACGGAACTCCCGGCGGTCTTCCACGGACCGCGGCGGGAGGCGGCCTGCGTGCCACCGGTCGTTCGCCGGGGCGCGGCGGTGCTTGGCAGACTGGCCCCGTGCCCCCTACCGCGCCCCACACCCCCAGCGTGCTGCTCGCCGAGGACGACCGTGCCATCCGCAACGCCCTCGAACGCGCCCTGACCCTGGAGGGCTACCGGGTCACCGCGGTCGCCGACGGAGTCGAGGCGCTGGCGCAGGTCCACCGCAGCCGGCCCGACGTCCTCGTGCTCGACGTGATGATGCCCGGCATCGACGGACTCCAGGTGTGCCGGATGCTGCGCGCCGAGGGCGACCGCACCCCCGTACTGATACTGACGGCGCTGGTGGAGACCGCCGACCGGATCGAAGGGCTGGACGCGGGCGCCGACGACTACGTCGTCAAGCCGTTCGACGTCGAGGAGGTCTTCGCCCGGCTGCGCGCCCTGCTGCGCAGGGTGCCGCCCGTGCCGCCCGTGCCGCCCGCACCGCCCGTGCCGTCCGTTCCCGCCGGGCCGTCGGCCGAGGAGGCGCGGCCCTCCGGGACACCGCCGGGGGCACCCGAGGTCCCGGCCAGGCCGCCGGGCGTCCCCGCGACGGGCCGCTTCGTCGAGGCGGCGGGGCTGCGCATGGACCCGCGGGCGCGCCGGGCCTGGCGGGGCCGGCGGGAGCTGGAGCTGACCCGCACCGAGTTCGAGCTGCTGGAGCTGCTGCTGCGCAACGCGGGCGTCGTCCTCGACCACTCCACCATCTACGACCGCATCTGGGGCTACGACTTCGGCCCCGGTTCCAAGAACCTCGCCGTCTACGTGGGCTACCTGCGCCGCAAACTCGACGAGCCCGGCGCGCCGCAGCTGATCCACACGGTGCGCGGGGTGGGTTACGTGCTGCGGGAGGACTGAGTGGCCCGCGGCACCTTCGACGCCCCGGGCACCTCGCGCACTTCGGGCACCTCGCGCACCGCTGCGGGTGCCCCGGCCGGGCGGCGCCGGCTGCGGCTGCTGTCGCTGGGCACCAAGTTCGCGGTGGCGTTCGCCGCGGTGACGGCCACCATCACCGTCCTGGTCGGCCTCCTGTCCTACAACGCCGCCGCCCGGCTGCTGCGGGTGGACCAGCAGGTGGTGTTCGACGAGGTCGTGGAGGACCTGCGGGGCGCGGTCCGGGCGAACCGGATGGCGCCGGTCGACTTCTCCTCCGCCGCCCCCGGCCACGACCTGGTACGGCCCGCCCGGACCGACGTCCAGGTCCTCGGGCCGGACGGCCGGATCGTCGACCCGGGCGACCCGGGGCTGCCGGTGGTCGCCGCGGACCGCGCGGTCGCGGGCGCCGCCGTCGCCGGGCGGGTGGCCGTGCACGCGGACGTCGACGTCGGCGACGACGTCTACCGCGTCGCGACCGTCGCGCTGGGCGAGGGCCGGGGCGCGGTGCAGGTCGCACAGGAGTTCAGCGACATCGAGGACCTGCTGCGGACCCTCCAGCAGCGCACGCTCGTCCTGATGATGGCGGTGGTGATCGCGGCCGGTCTGTCCGGCTGGTGGCTGGCCCGGCGGATCACCCGCCGCCTGGTCGTCCTCACCGCCGCCGCCGAGGACGTCGCCCGCACCCGCAGGCTCGGCATCCAGGTGCCCGTCGCCGGTCACGACGAGGTGGGGCGGCTCGGCCGCGCCTTCGACCGGATGCTCGGCCGGCTCGCCCAGTCCGAGGACGACCAGCGCCGGCTCGTCCAGGACGCGGGCCACGAACTGCGTACGCCGCTCACCTCGCTGCGGACCAACATCTCCCTGCTGCGCCGTATCGACGAACTTGCGCCCGACGCCCGTGAGGAACTCGTCGCGGACCTCACCCAGGAAGCCCGTGAGCTGACCGACCTGGTCAACGAACTCGTCGAGCTGGCCGCCGGCCAGTCCGACACCGAGCCGCCGTGCCGGGTCGACCTCGCCGTCATCGCCCAGGGCGTGGCCGAACTGGCCCGGCGCCGGGGCGGACGCGAGATCACCGTCCACGCGAGCGGCGACACCACGACCGACGGACGGCCCGGGATGCTGACGCGGGCGGTGTCCAACCTGGTCGAGAACGCCGTCAAGTTCGACCGGGACGGTACGGCGCCCATCGACATCACGGTCGCGGGTCCCGCGCGGCCGGGCACGGTACGGGTGGAGGTCCGCGACCGGGGGCCCGGCATCGCCGCGGACGACCTGACCCACGTCTTCGACCGCTTCTTCCGCGCCGCCGACGCCCGCTCCCTCCCCGGTTCGGGTCTCGGCCTGTCCATCGTCCGCGAGGTGGCCCTGGCCCACGGGGGCGCCCCGTACGCCGTCCGCAGGCCCGGCGGCGGCACGGTGATCGGCTTCACCGTGGGCGGCGGCCCGCTGCCGCGCCCCGACGCCGGTGAACCCGGCCGGTGACCGTGCCCGTGCCGGTGCCGGTGTGTCCGCGCCGCGGACGGTGACGGCGCCCACCGCCACGCGCGGGGCCCTGTGCCACACTCTCCCCGCGGTGACCGAACGCGCGTACGTGGGGGCTCGCGCGGACGGGAACGACTCCCGCGCTTTGTGTTATCCGGCCCCCGGCGACGGCTCTCCTCCTGTGACAGGGCAGTACGGGCCAGGACCGAGAAGGAGCGTGGACGAGCGTGTCATCGAGCAGCGAACCCGGCGGGGAGACGGTCGAGGCGGCACGGCGCGGCGACCTGCGGGCCCAGGACGAACTCGTCGCCGCCTACCTCCCGCTGGTCTACAACATCGTGGGCCGGGCCCTGAACGGGCACCCCGACGTCGAGGACGTGGTGCAGGAGACCATGCTCCGCGCCCTCGGCTCCCTCGGCTCGCTGAAGGACCCCGGACGCTTCCGGTCCTGGCTGGTCGCCATCACCATGAACCAGATACGCCACCACTGGCGCAGCGAGAACGACAGCCGGTCGGGGCCGGTCCGGTCGGGCCTGCACGACGCGCACGACGTCGCCGACCCCGGTGCCGACTTCGTGGACCTGACGATCCTGCGGCTCGGCCTGGAGGGCCAGCGGCGCGAGGCCGCCGAGGCCACCCGCTGGCTGGACCCCGACGACCAGGCGCTGCTGTCGCTGTGGTGGCTGGAGGCGGCGGGCGAGCTGACCCGGGCGGAGGTCGCCGCCGCGCTGGAGCTGCCGCCGCAGCACACCGCGGTACGCGTGCAGCGGATGAAGGCGCAGCTGGAGACGGCCCGGCTGGTGGTACGGGCACTGTCCGCGCGGCCGCGCTGCGTCCTGCTGGACGACATCACCGCGGCCTGGGACGGCGTCCCCTCGGCCCTGTGGCGCAAGCGCATCGCACGGCACGCCCGGGACTGCACGGTCTGCGCGGGCTTCCAGTCGGGGCTGGTCCCGGCGGAGGGCCTGCTGGTCGGGCTGGGGCTGGTGCCGGTCGCTGCGGGCCTGCTCGCCGCTCTCGGCGCCGGGACGGCGGAGGCGGCGCCGATGTCCTTCGCCGGCCACGCGGCGGCGGGACCGGGGGAGACACCGGGGGCGTACGGGGACGCGGCGACGGAGCCGTACGGGGACACGGGCGGCCCGGAGCCCGCCGGCTCCCCGGCCGGGCCCCTCGGGACGGTGGAGGTGGGCCGACGCCGTGCGGGCCGCGGCGCGGACCGCCGGACCGGCGGCCCCGCGGGCAGCCGCGCGCAGAGCCGCGCACGCAGGCGGCGGAGCCGGAACATCACGGCCGTGGTCGCGGCGCTGCTGGTCACCGGCGGTGCGATATCCGGGTGGGCCCTCCTGACGCCGGACGGTGAGGCGGACAAGGTGCAGTCGGCCTCGGAGGGAGCCCCGAAAGCCACGGCACCGGATCCCTCGTCGCCGAAACCCTCCACCTCGGCCTCGGCCTCGCCCTCGCCCTCCGCTTCCGCCCCGTCCTCGGCCTCCGCCTCACCGGACGCGTCGCGGGAGCCGAAGTCCTCACCCACACCGAGCGCCGACACGTCCCGTACGAAGTCCGTCGCCCCGGCCCCCGTACAGCCCGAGAGGACGACGACGCGCCCCCAGGCGGCACCGACCACCGGGTCCGCGCCCGCGGCCGCTCCGGGAGGCGGCAACGCCGCCGAGGTCCTGTCCCTCACCAACGCCGAGCGGTCCGAAGCAGGGTGCTCACCGGTGACGCTCGACGACCGCCTGAACAAGGCGGCCCAGCTGCACAGCGAGGACATGTCCGCCAACGACTACTTCTCCCACACCGGGCAGAACGGCAGCAGTTTCGTCGACCGGATCACCGCGCAGGGCCACCCGAGCCCGGGTGCCGAGAACATCGCCCGCGGCCAGAGCTCCGCCGCGAGCGTCATGGAGTCGTGGATGAACTCCGAGGGCCACCGCGCGAACATCCTCAACTGCTCGCTGAAGACGATGGGCGTGGGCGTGGTCACGAGCGACTGGACGTGGACCCAGGTCTTCGGCCGCTGACCCCCGGCACCCCGGCCGCCCCGGCGTGGTCGGCGGTCAGGGCATGCCGCTGGCCTCGATGATCATGGCGGTGAGGGCCTCGGGGCCGCTCTCGGCCAGCTTCTGGCGCTGGCGGTCCGCCCCCGTGCCCTGCTGCAGCAGCCGGTGGACCAGTGAGGTCACCTCGCGGCTGTCGCCGGTCTCCTCCAGGGCGGGGCCGACATGCTCCAGAAGTCCGTACACGGCGTCCCCCGCCCGCCGGCGCCGGCCGCGCGGATCGACCAGCTCACCGCTCAGTCCGTGGCGCGCGGCCTGCCACATCGCCGCGTCCACCAGTTCCGGAGCGGGATCCGGCTCCTCGACGCCGTCGGCCGCCTCGCGCAGGGCGGTGTCGACCAGGGCACGCAGCAGCCCGGCGAACATCACTGCCTCGTCCGTGCGCAGCTGGACGTCGAGGCAGCGGATCTCGACGGTGGGGTAGTCCTCGGACAGACGTGCCTGCCAGTACAGCTGGCCGGTGTCGCCGATCACCCCGGCCGCCAGCAGACGGCGTATCCGTGTGTCGTAATCCGTGTCGTCGGCGAAGCGCGGCGGGATGCCACTGACCGGCCAGCGGCCGAAGACGACGGTGCGCCAGCTGGCGAAACCGGTGTCGTCGCCCTCCCACAGGGGGGAGTTCGCCGACATGGCGGTCAGGACCGGCAGCCAGACGCGGATCCGGTTCAGTACCTGCACGCCGACGTGCCGGTCGGGGACGCCGACGTGGACGTGCATGCCGTTGACCAGTTGCTCGGCCACCAGCTGCGGGGCCTGCTGCTGGAGGGCCCGGTAGCGGGCCTGGTCGGTGACAGGGACCGACAGCGCCTCGCGCAGCGGTGGCGTGCCGCTCGCCACGATCCGGCAGCCGTGCGCCTCCGCGGCCCCGGCCACGGCGTGCCGCAGACGCAGCAGATGCCCGCCGACCTCCTCCAGCGTGCTGCACACCGGGGTGGCCACTTCGATCTGCGCCTGCAGCAGCTCCGACTGGATCTCCCGAGCGGTGACGAACGGCTTCACGCCGGCCGCGGCCCGCACCTTCTCCGCGCGTGGCGCCGGCCGGCCGGTGACCGGCTCCACCAGCATGTACTCCTCTTCCACACCGATGGTCGTGGTCATGACCGGCCTTTCGTCACTGCAGCGCGGCGCCTCCACGGTCGTGGACGCGTTCCGGACCGAACGTCACCGCTCGCCCCCGGACCTATCGCCGTCTGCCCAGCGGAGCTCGTAAAATGCCACTGGCGTGCCTGCTCGAGCCTGGTGCGACCGGTCCGCATCCACGACCGGGCCCGCCCTCCCCTTACGGAATCCGGCTCAGGGCCACACCAGGCAGTACGCCTGATGCCCCGCCTCGTGCAGCCGGTGCGAGAAGTCCTGCCACTCGTGCAGCGATTGAAGGACGCGGGCCGCTGACCTGGGGAATGCCGGCGAAGAACGAACTGACCTGCGAAAACACGTCTCCGTAGTTCTCACCTGTCAACGCTGATTTCCAGGCTCATGTGCCCTGGACGTGCCCTCGCGCTGACGCTGAGCCTCCGCGACCACCGGCGTACCGGACAGTTCGACCCCCGCTCGCCGGAGTGCGTCGCGGGCCTGCTCGATCGTGTCGTGGTTCACGCCGGCGGTCAGGTCCAGCAGGACCCGGGTGGTGAATCCCGCTGCGGCGGCGTCCAGGGCGGTGGCCTTCACGCAGTGGTCGGTGGCGATACCGACGACGTCCACGGCGGTGACGCCCTGCTCCCGCAGCCACACGGTCATCTCCGTCCCGTCTTCGGCGGCGCCTTCGAAACCGCTGTAGGCGGCCTCGTAGGCGCCCTTGTAGAAGACGGCGTCGACGGCTCCGGCGTGTACGGCGGGGAGGAAGTCCGGGTGGAAGTCGGAGCCTTGCGTGCCGGCCACGCAGTGCACGGGCCAGGAGGTCTTGAAGTCGGGGGTGTCGGAGAAATGGTCCCCGGGGTCGATGTGGTGGTCGCGGGTTGCCACGACGTGCTGGTACCCGGCCCCCGCCGCGCGCCCGACCAGGTCACGCACCTTCACGGCGATCTCGGCGCCACCTGCCACGGCGACACTGCCGCCCTCGCAGAAGTCGTTCTGCACGTCCACCACGATCAGTGCTCGTCCCATGTTCCTGTCCTTCGGTTCGGCGTTCACGGATCTACTGCTCGCCTCCGGCAGCCGGCCGCGGCGTCTCGTAGACGTAGGTGAGGGCGGTGTCCAGGAGGTGGCGCAGCTGGGCCGGTGTCGGGGCGACGGCGGTGGCGATGAGGGCCCGGGGATCGGCGAGAGGGGTCAGTACGGCGTGTCCCTCTGCCGGATCGTCGCCGATGACGTGCGGCTCCTGGGGCGTGCCCAGTCCTGGATCGACCAGGAGGAACTGCCCGGCCGCCCGGTGGGGTCCGAGGATGGCGGGGCCGTCCCACGCCGGCGCCGGGTAGCCGTAGGCGGTGTGCTGGTCGAGGAGCGGTCGTCCGCCGCGGCGTACGGTCAGGCGGGTGGTGAGGTGGCCCGGCGGTTCGCCCGAGCGGCCCAGGAGCTGTTCCTCCCGCATCAGCAGGCGGGAGGTGGGGGCGAGGTCCACGGCGAACGTCTGGTGCAGGGTGCTGCCCCGGGTACTGATCAGGGGCTCGGGCAGCCAGTGCAAGGACGCGTCGTCGTCCACCCTGATCCGTACGTCGTACGTCGCCGGTGCGGTGGTGGGGCCGCGCAGGGCGATGGTGGCGGCTGCGCCGGTCACCTCCAGCCGGACGCATGTCTCGGCGGTGATGTCGAGGGCGAGCCGGTCTCCGCCGAGCGGCGCGCTCATCGCGCCGAGGACGCAGACACGCGCCTGCTCTCCGCGGGCCCGTAACCGGCGCAGGTGGAAGGGACCGTCGCTGTGGAGGAGAGGGACCGTCGTGGTGCGGCCGTTGTGGGTGGCCCGGATGCGGGCGGTGGCGGTGACTCCGGACGGGTGTGCCAGGGCGGGTCCGGCGGAGCGCCGGCCGTGTGGGCCACCGGCGGCCCGGAGGGGCTCGTCGGCCGGCGCCGGGATCACGGCCGACGTCTGCGCGGTGGTGACGTTCACCGGGTGGATCCGGCGGCGTGCCAGGCGGCAAGGCAGCCGGTGACCCAGTCGGCGACCGGTTGGACGCCGTCAGGCGTGGTGAGGCTGGTGAAGGCGTAGGGCAGGTCCTTGCGCTGCTTGCGGGTGTCGGCCCTCATGGTGTCCAGGTCGACGCCGACGTAGGGGGCCAGGTCGGTCTTGTTGACGACGAGGAGGTCGGCGGTGGTGATGCCGGGGCCGCCCTTGCGGGGGATGTCGTCGCCGCTGGCCACGTCGATGACGAAGACCTGGGTGTCGACGAGTCCGCGGGAGAAGGTCGCGGTGAGGTTGTCTCCGCCGGACTCGATGAGGATCAGGTCGAGCGGGTGCAGGGTCTGCTCGAGTTCCTCGACCGCTTCGAGGTTGGCGGAGATGTCGTCGCGGATGGCGGTGTGCGGGCACGCTCCGGTCTCCACGGCGGTGATCCGCTCGGGCGGCAGGACGGCCTCGCGGCGCAGGAAGGCGGCGTCCTCCTGGGTGTAGATGTCGTTGGTGACCACGGCGATGGAGAGCCGGTCGCGCAGGGTGCGGCACAGGGCGGCCACGGTCGCGGTCTTGCCCGAGCCGACGGGTCCGCCGAAGCCGATGCGCAGCGCGCGGCGGCTGCCGTCGGCGAGCAGCGGTTCGGCGCTGTGGGTGTGGCGGTGCGGCATGGTCACGGGGGGGTCGAGATGCACAGGGATGCTCCAGGCAACGGTCAGGGCTGGTCAGGAGGCGAAGAGCCGGACGGTCCAGGCGGCGTGCTGCTCACCGGTGATGTCCAGCAGGGGAGCGGAGGCGGCGGGCAGGGCGGCGACCCCCTCCGTCGCCACCCGCCCCGCCGCGTCGGCCGCGGTGTCGGCGACGGTGTCGAGTTCGTCGGCGAGCCGCGCCAGGACGCCGGTGGCGTCGAACGGGTCGAGGCTCAGCAGGCGCACCGCGGCGGTCGCCGGACCGCCCACGCTCTCGTAGGCGGCGGCCTGTGCGGCGTCGAGTGAAGTGAGTCCGGCGGCGCGGGCGGTGACGCCGAGCACGACCGGCTGGTGGGCGCCCTGGGGCCGATGCCGGGCGAGGCGGTCGAGGTCGGTGCTGGGCCAGGTGGCCCGGGCCGCGCGCATCAGTTGTCGGCCCAGGCGGCGTGCGATGTGGCGCAGGGCCGGTACGGGGGTGCGGGTGTCGGCGGCCTCGTCCAGGGCGAGGGCGTCGTAGCCGTCGGCGGCGGCTGAGGCGAGACCGGCCGCGACCAGTCCTGCGGTGTGCAGCCGCCCCCGGCAGAACGCCTCCAGGCTCGCGGTGTCGTGGACCCGGCCGGAGGCGACGGCGGCCTCCATGCCGCCGGAATGGGCGTGCCCGCCGGCGGGGAAGCGGCCGTCGGCCAGGACGAGCAGGGCAGTGCGGCTCATGGGGTGGCGGGACCGCCTTTCGCGAGGAGGTGCTGGGGCCGGCCGGGGTGGTCAGAAAAGGAAGTACCGCTGTGCCAGGGGCAGCTCGGTGGCGTAGTTCCGTCCGACTTCCTGCCCGTCGACCGTGGTGCGGACGTCGGAGGTGGTGGCGCCGCCGATGGTGACGTCGAAGGTGTCGGGGTCGACCTCGATCTTCGGGACGCCGTTGTTGTGGACCATGTCGGCCTTGGTGACCTCCCGCGTGGAGCGGATCGCGCGCAGGGGCTTGAGCAGCCCGATCGCGGGGAGTTCGCCGTCGAGGGCGGCCTCGGCCACGAAGTTGAAGGAGTTCGCCGCCGGGGCGCGGCCCTGGAATCCCCAGACGGGGCGCGGGAGGTAGGGCTGCGGGGTGGGGATGGAGGCGTTGGCGTCGCCGATCTGGGCGTAGGAGATCTGGCCGCCCTTGATGACCATGTGCGGCTTGACGCCGAAGAACTTCGGCTCCCACAGCACCAGGTCGGCGAGTTTGCCGGCCTCGACGGAGCCGACCTCGTGGTCGATGCCGTGGGTGATGGCCGGGTTGATCGTGTACTTGGCGACGTAGCGGCGGGCACGGAAGTTGTCCGCGTGCGCGTCGTCCTCGCGCAGGTGGCCGTAACGGGACTTCATGACGTGCGCCGTCTGCCAGGTCCGCATGATCATCTCGCCGATGCGGCCCATGGCCTGGGCATCGGAGGACATCATCGAGATGGCGCCCATGTCGTGCAGCAGGTCCTCTGCGGCCATGGTGGAGGGCCGGATCCGGGAGTCGGCGAACGCCATGTCCGCCTCGACCTCAGGATTGAGGTGATGGCACACGATCATCATGTCGACGTGCTCCTTGACGGTGTTGACCGTGAAGGGCCGGGTCGGGTTCGTCGACGCGGGCAGCACGTTCGGCTTGCTCGCGAGGCCGATCATGTCGGGGGCGTGGCCACCGCCGGCGCCCTCGATGTGGAAGACGTGCAGGCTGCGGTACTTGGCCTTCTTGGCCTTGCGGTCCTTCTTGGTCGCGGCGAAGGTGCTCTGTACGAAGCCGGCCTCGTTCAGCGAGTCGGCGTGCAGCGCGACCTGGACACCGGTCTCCTCGCACACCGTCAGCGCGGCGTCGATCACCGCCGGGGTGGCGCCCCAGTCCTCGTGGATCTTCAGGCCGAGGGCGCCGGCCGCGACCTGGTCGTGCAGCGCCTTCTTCGAGACGGTGCTGCCCTTGGCCAGCAGGCCGATGTTCACCGGGAAGGCGTCCAGCGCCTCGAAGGTCCGCTGGATGTGCCACTTGCCCGGCGTCACGGTGGTGGCCGTGCTGCCCTCGGCCGGGCCGGTTCCGCCACCGATCAGTGTCGTCACGCCCGACGCCACCGCCTCGTGGATCTGGTTCGGGCAGAGGAAGTGCACGTGGGTGTCGACGCCGCCCGCGGTCAGGATGCGTCCCTTGCCGGAGATCACCTCCGTCTCGGGGCCCACGACGAAGTCCGAGGCGCGCGGGTCGTCGTGGGGACGCGGCGTCATGGTCTCCGGGTTGTACGCCTTGCCGATGGCCCGGATGCGGCCGTCGCGCAGCCCGACGTCGGCCTTGACGACGCCCCAGTGGTCCAGGATCAGCGCACCGGTGATCACGGTGTCCACCGGCTCGCGGGGGTCGTCGCGGGGGATGTGCGACTGGCCCATCGACTCACGGATCACCTTGCCGCCGCCGAAGACCATCTCGTCGCCGCTGCGCCCCGGCCCACCGCACCAGTCCGCTTCGATGCGCAGGACGAGACGGGTGTCGGCCAGCCTGACCCGGTCGCCGGCGGTCGGCCCGTACAGGTCGGCGTACCGGGAACGCAGCAGCGGGTCCCAGGGCCTGTCCTTCTCAGTCCTGTCCGGCATCGAGGTGCTTCTCCTCTTCGCTCTTGTCGGCCTGGAGCCCGTGGACGATCCGCTCGCCGGCGATCGGCACGAGCATCACGGTGCGCTTGTCACCGGGCTCGAACCGTTCGGACGTGCCGGACGGAATGTGCAGCCGCATTCCGTGGGCCGCCTCGCGACGGAACCTGAGTCCCTCGTTGGCCTCGGCGAAGTGGAAGTGGGACCCCACCTGGACCGGGCGGTCCTTGGGGTTGCGCACCACCAGCGGCACGGGCGTCGCGCCGTCGTTGAAGGCCACCCGGTGTTCGTCCTCGTCCGGCAGCAGTTCCGGCTTGCCGGGATGGACGTCCACCGTGGTGGACGCCTCGTCGAACGGCTTGCTGATGGTCACCAGCTTCGTGCCGTCCGGGAACGTCGCCTCGACCTGGACGTGGTCGACCATCTCCGGCACGCCGTCCATGACCTCGCTGCGCCGCAGCACATGCCGCCCGGACTCCATCACCGCGTCGACCGTCGCCCCGGCCCGCGCCTCCTCGAAGACATGCACCGTCAACAGCGCCATGACTTCGGGATAGTTCAACAGCAGACCGCGTTCACGGCGTCGCCGGGCGACATCGGCCGCCACGTGGATCAACAAGCGCTCCTGCTCATGCGGAGTCAGGTGCATGGTGGTCCCCCTCTCCTGGTCGTCGGGACCGATCATGAGGGAGGGCGGAGTCGACAGGCGGCGAAAACGGTGTGATCGACCCTGATGGAATGAACCGGAATCACGGGGTGCGTGCGGGGGGCGTGGGCGGACCGTGTGGCGTGCCCGCGCGCGGAGCGGTCTGCTGCCCGGCGCACTCACGAGCGGTCTCGGTGAGGGATGGCCATCACCCCTGTGAGCAGGCAGCTTCGGGCCATACGGGTTCGGGTACCCGTCCACGAGGCGGGTGCCGGCACACCTGGCATCCGAAGGGTGGAGGCAGGTCTCCGGCTCTTTGAGGGCGGTCGCGGTCGGCTCGCGCTCCACGTGGTGTGGGTGGGTGCCGGCGACGGCACCCACCGCTACGCAGCAACGAGGCCGGGCCCCGGGGGAAGAGGCCTGGCTCGCGGCCGGCCGGGCCATGGCCGAGGCGGAAAGGTCTGGGGACCCTGTCGTCCTCGCCGCCAGCGTCCGCGTTCACGCTCACGTGCTCGTACGGGAGAAGCACACAGCCCAAGCCGTGAACATGGTGCGCCACACCGTCGACCAGCTCAGCGGCTCCTACCACCAACGCTTGCCCCGATATCTGGCAGCGGTCGGCCTGCTGCTGCTCCGCGGAGCAACCGGCGCCAGCAGAAACGGCGACCGCGAAGCCGCCCACGACTTCCTCACCGAGGCCAAAGAGGTGGCCCGCTACGTCGCATTCGACAGGCCGGACGCCTGGGCGAACTTCAGCCCGACCAACGTAGCCCTGCACGAGATCAGCGCGGCTGTCTCATTCGGCGACGCCGGAATCGCCCTCCAAACCGCTCGCCCCCTCATGCGGCGGCACATCCCCGTCCCCGAGCGACGGGCCGCGCTCTGGGCGGAGGCCGCCCGCGCCTACAGTCAGCAGGGCAGACTCGCCGACGGCTACCAGGCCCTGCGCATCGCCGAGAGCTGCGTGGCACAGGACGTCCGCCGCCCGGCCGTACGCGAACTGGTCGCCGACATGGCAGCCCGTGACCGTCGCCGGGCGCTGCCCGAGCTCCACCACTTCAGCCGCCAACTGGGAGCGCCCGCGTGAGTGACCAGCACGACAAGCCGTTCCTCCAGATCGTGGTCTGCGCGGCCGGGGTCGCCGCCGACGTCGGCCGACTGATCACAGCAGCACAGGAACGGCACTGGGACGTCGGCGTCATTGCCACCCCGCAGGGAGTCGGCTTCCTTGATGCGGAGGCGGTCGAGGCCCGGACGAGTCCAAGACCTTCCGACTGCTTTTCGGCGACGAGAAGGGCCGGGCGCACAACCGCAGCGTCTTCAACATGGGCGGCTGGAAGCGAGCCCCGGTCGCCGCCGGCGTGATCCCTCCCCGCGAGCGCGGGGCGAGGTATCTCCAGGCGGTCCCGGAGGACGGCGTGCACGCCCTCCGGCACGCGTACGCCTCCGTGCTCCTGGACGCGGGGGAGAGCGTCAAGGCGCTCTCCGAGTACCCGGGCCACTCGGACCCGGGCTTCACGCCGCGGACGTACACGCACCTGCTGCCGTCCAGCGAGGCCCGCACCCGCAAGGCGATCGACGACGCCTTCACGGACGCGGAGCCGCAAGGCGAGGGAGAAGGGAAGGGCACATCAGCACCTCCAGCAAAACCCATGTGCCCTGGCCGTCTGACGACCCCTCTCCGGCACGGAGAAGGGCGAGGCCCGAAGGACCCTGCCCGACCTCCACGAAACCCCGGCTCAGGGCCACACCAGGCAGTACGCCTGATGCCCCGCCTCGTGCAGCCGGTGGCTGAAGTCCTGCCACTCGTGCAGCGATTGAACGAGGCGGGGCACTGACCTGGTACTTCTCGGCGAAGCGTGCGGTGACCTGCGGAAACTGCTTCCGGTAGTTCTCACGGGTCAACGCCGTTTCCCGGGCTCATGTGCCCTGGATGTGCCCTGTCCCGGCTGCAGAGTCGGCTGGGAAGCGCACGCCTGCCCGGCGCATACATGAGGCCGTCTTGCTCACTGCTTCTGACCCTGGTCACATGGTCATTGGTCTTTTGGTGGGATGCGAAACGGGGGACGCGTGAGCGGATTACGGGTCTCTGTGTGGAAACGTTACGGACATGACCGTCTCTACGTGAATCAGCCGGACGGCACGAAGGTCGCCTGGCTCGACCGCCGCACGGGGTCTCTGGAGCTTCTGGTCGAGGAGCAGCGGGACGCGGTACTCGACGCCCTCGCTCCCTACCTTGCTACTTCTTCTTTGCCGGTAGTGCGCAAGGCACTGCGCTCTGAAGACGACCTTGTGGGGAACCGCCCAGGAGACGCGCTGCAGACGAAGGTGGACGAACTGGCACCCGGCTTCTGGCGGTGGGTGTTGGCCAGGATGTCCGGTAGGCGTCTGGAGGTGGACAGCTGGCGCACCGGACTGGCCGGTGAGCGCCGGGTGGGGGTGGAGTTGGAGAGGCTGGCGTGGCGAGGCTGGCGAGTACTGCATTCCATACCCCTGGCAGGCGATGTCGACATCGACCACGTCCTGATCGGTCCGGGCGGAGCCTTTTGCGTCAACACGAAGTGCCACCGCGGTGCGCGTGTGTGGGTGGGCGACGACTCGGTTCGGATAGGCGGCCAGTCGTACCCCTACGTGCGGAAGAGTCGAGCCGAGGCGCGTCGGGCATCGAGCGCGCTGACGCGTGCGTGTGGCTTTCCCGTCGAGGTTCAGCCGGTGCTTGCCTTCGTTGCGGTGGCAGAGCTGCAGGTCGTGCCGTCGCTTCACGACGTGCGTGTCCTTCAGGAGCGCGACATCGCGACGTTCAAGCACCTCAAGGCTGGCTGGGGGCCGGACAAGGTCGAGTTGGTGTACATGGCGGCACGTGATCGCCGCACGTGGGTTCGCCCCTGAACGGTTGGCTGGGTTACAGCCAATTTCCGCGGAATGTGGCTGGTTTACGTCATTACTCGCCGGTCCTTGTTGAAGGCCGCGCTTCTCTCTCACATCCTGGAAGGCTTTCCGTTGAGCCATGATCTGGGGGGATAGGTGTCTCTTCACTCTGCACTCCGTGCGAACCATCCGGAGGCGGTCCACCGCACGCGCCAACTTATCGAATACATGCGCGAATTTGTTCGCGGGTCATACAAGCCGGTGCGGGACTGGCAGAAATACCCGGAGGTCCTCTGGCTTTCCGACATTCCGGACGACAGGCTCCGGCGGAACCCGGATGGCGACCGGACGCTGCTTAAGGTGGCGCACCGCTCGTCCCGCCCGGCTCCTGTCCTGCCCGAGGCGCTGGTGGGATGGGTCGATCCCGAAGCCGCCGCCACCGCATCGCCCGAAGTGCCACCGCTGGCCGAATCGGGACCGGGGCAGGGTTGGCAAGAGGACGAAAACGGAGACCTGTTCGAAGTTTCCGAGATTCGCCGGGAGGAAGCGCACGACGTGCTGCGCGCCTACACACGGTGGCTCGACGCGTGGCGCAAGTGGTCGGAGAAAGAGCGCATCGACCGTCCTTATAGGGAACTCCATCAGCAGCTGTACCGAATGGCGACCAGGATTCAGCAGGACGGCGAGGAATACGAGGCGGTACTGGGCGCCGGATTGCTGACCGTTGGAGCCGCACGTCCGTCGGCGCGCATCGCCCGGCACATTTTGACGGCGCCGCTGATACTCACCGTGAATCCCACGAACATGTCCATCACCGTCGCCCTCGCCCCCGGCGACCCGGCGCGGATGGAGGACAGCGAGTTTCTCGACGCGGACGCGGGCTACAGCACCCGTCTGCTGAGCCCGCTGCGGGACCGTATCGATACAGAAGGATTCCATCCGCTGTCCCGTGACTCCCAGGACGTGCTCGGCGACTGGTCGGAGAGGGCGTTCGGCACCGATCGCGCGGTGGCGTTCCACCGTGGCTGGGGCCGCCCATCCGCAGACCTCGCGCTGCCGGTGCCCACACTTGGGTTCGCGCCGGCGATCATTCTCCGCCAGAGGGGCCAGGGTGCCCTCGTAAACTTCTACGACGGCATCGCGAACCGCCTCGCTCAGCCCGGTGCCATGGCTCCGCTGGGCTTGGCTCAGCTGCTGTACCAGCTGGAAGCGGAGGACCGCAGGGTGTGGGGTACGGCGGCGGGGAGCCGTGACGTGCCGCCCGCCCTTGGCCCTGACCCGCTGTTTCCGCTGCTGTCGAACGAAGCCCAGCGGGAGGTGCTGAGGCGCCTACAGACCGATACCGGCGTCGTGGTTCAGGGACCGCCAGGCACGGGAAAGACGCACACCATCGCCAACCTCGTGTGCGCCTTGCTGGCGGACGGCAAGCGGGTGCTCGTGACGAGTGAGAAGGGCCAGGCTCTGAAGGTCCTGCGGCAGCAATTGCCGCCCGGGCTTCGCAACCTGTGCGTCCTCCAGGGCGACCGGCGCCAGAACGGCAGCGACGACCTGGAACAGTCCGTGCGCGCGCTTTCCCAGCTCAGTGCCACCCAGTCGACGGAGCGTCTCGAGGTAAGGATCAAGAGCCATGAGGCGCTGCGCTCGGAACTGTCGGACACCCGCGCGCGGCTTCGTGACGAACTGCGCGCCATACGTGAGGCGGAGTGGTACGAACACCTCGACGTGGCACCCGGATACAAGGGGCGGCTCGCGGAGATTGTGGAGACGGTCGCTGCCGGTGCACCGAAGTACGACTGGATGCCCGCTCTGCCCGCCTCGGCACCGCGCGAACCGTCACTGACCCAGGACGAGGCCCAGCGCCTGCTGGGCCTGGTGTCCCGGCACGGGGCCGGCGTGCTGGACGAGTATGCCGCCCGCTGCCCGGACCCCGCGGATTTCATCGCACCCGTGCTGTTCGAAGAAGCGGTCAACGCCCTGGACGCCGCTGTACGTGCCTGTGCTGCGTCGGCGTCCGACACACTTGCCCTCGAACTCGCAGACCGCGGGGATGAGCTGATCGCGACACTGGTCGGTCTGCTGGACGCAGCGGAACACGCGCTGCAGAGCGAGGGACTGCCGGGTGACCCTGCCGCCTGGCCGCCCGAGGAGTGGACCACGCGCGCCTTGCAGGACGGAATGGCAGGCCGGCGGCAGCAGCTGTGGGAGGGAGTGCGGCAGGCATCCGCCCGTGCCGAGGACGTGCAAAGCGTGCTTCAGCACATGCTCTTCACCGTGCTCGACGTACCCGACGTGGCGCTTGCCGAGGAATCACGTCTCATCGCCGCCGGGAAGGATCTCGAACGGTACTTGCGTGCAGGCGGCAAGCTGCGCAAGTTCGCCCCGAGGCCAGTCCAGAAGGAGGCCCAAGTCCTTCTGCGGGACTGCCGGGTGGATGGGAGGCTGCCCAGCACACCGGACGAGATCTCCGCGTTGGTGGCTCATCTGGCGGCACGCCAGTGCGTTCGGCAGCTGAACGAGCGCTGGAAGAGCGTCGACGCGCCCGAGGCCGAAGGCTCCACGCAGGTGGCTCTGTCGGAGCTGCTGGACCGGGTGCCGACGCTCCGCGCGGTGGACGGGTTCACCCAATCCGTGCGTACGCTGCACGAAGTCCTACTTAAGGCCCGGATCAAGGCCACGGTGCGGACGGCACAACAGTGGGACGACGTGCGTACGTCGGCGAACGGTGCGGAACGGCTGCTCCGTGCCCGTGAGGCGGAGGAGAGGCTGCGGTCCATCTCCGAGCAGCTGCCGCGACCCGATGCCCGCGGAGTGGCCGAACTGGCAGAGGTACACAGGGCTGTCACCGACCGTGATCCACAGGCGTACACGTCCGCGATCGATTCGCTGACCGAGGCATTCCACCGTGAGGCTGATCGCCGGGAGGCCCGCAAACTCCTGGACCGCCTGTCCGAGGACCACCCCGAACTGGCACGGCGCTTCGCCGAGTCCCCGACCGAGGCGGCGTGGGAGACCCGCCTTGTAGACCTGGATGGGGCCTGGGCATGGCGGCGAGCGCGTACCTTCCAGGACACGATGCTGACACCTGGCAGGGAAGCCAAGCTAG
>NZ_BBNN01000047.1:0-96978 GCF_000829695.1 Streptomyces sp. NBRC 110035
GAGGGCACGGTGATCCGCCTCCAAGTCGACCACCTGCCCGGCGGCGCCGACCCGCTGCCGCTATGGCTGTGGTCCTCCCGCACCGGGATGACCAGCCAGGACGTCGATCTGCGCTGGCAGGCGTTCCTGCGCAGATTCGACCTGGAGCACACCTTCCGCTTCGCGAAACAGACCCTCGGCTGGACCCGCCCCAAGCTCCGTACCCCCGAGGCGGCGGACCGGTGGACCTGGATCGTGATCGCCGCCCACACTCAGCTCCGCCTCACCCGCGCGGCGGCCGCCGACCTCCGCCGCCCCTGGGAGAAGCCGGCCGAACCCTCCCGACTCACTCCGGCCCGCGTCCGCCGCGGGTTCAGGAACATCCGCCCGCACCTGCACAATCCGGCCCGTGCTCCGAAACCCACAACACCCGGACCAGGCAGGCCGCTTGGATCGAAGAACCAGCGGCCCGCCACCCGCTACGACGTCGGCAAGACCACCAGACGCCCGGAGAGCGTTACTGAACGCAATCGCCGCAAAGCTCGCAAAGGTTAAATTTCAAGCTCAGAAGGCCCGGGAACTCGAAGCCCGAGAACCCGGGAACTCACGGCCCGGAAACTCCGGACCCGAGAACCCCAGAGAGCCCGGGGACTCAGCAGGCCCTGAGGCCCGAGCTCGGGGCCCGGGAACTCAGGGAGCTCAGAGCCCGGGAACCGAGCGGGCCCGGGATCTCAAGGCCCGAGAGCCCAGGGACTCAGAGGGCTCGGGGTCCGGGGTCACGCCGCCCTCAGATAGCCCGAGTGCGCCACTTGGCCGAGGAAGGTCAGCCGGGTGTCGGTGGCCATGTGCTTCGCATGGGCCTCCTTGATCCCCGGCCACTTCGGGTGCCCGAAGTCGTCCAGGACGACGATGCCGCCGGGCGCCACGATCCGCTCGGCCCACTCCAGGTCCGCGGCGACGCCGGCGGCCGAGTGGTCACCGTCCACGACGATCACACCGTAGGAGCGGTCGGAGACCAGGGCCCGTACCCCGGGGTCCTCGGAGAAGCCCTGCTGGATCCGGGTCGCCGCACCGGCGGCGCCCATCATGGCCAGGTTGGCGCGCACGGCCGCTTCGCGCACCGGGGTGCCGGAGGCGTCGTCCGTCATGGAGGCGCCGGGCTGGAGCTGTGTCCCCGCGAGCGGGTCGACGACGGTCAGCCTCGGGTCGCGTCCGGCGCGCTCCATCATCCGGATCAGACCCGCGCCGAACATGCCGTACAGCGTGCCGATCTCAAGGATCTCGTCGTTCGGCGGATCGAGCAGGGGCACGGCGGACAGCTTGCCGCAGATGTTCATGGTGCCGCCGGCGATCCGGCCGACGCCGAGCGCCTCCAGGGCGACGAGCAGCCGGAAGGCCTGGGCCATGTTGCGTTCCGCGCCCTCGCGGTCCCCGGTGACCCGGGTCAGCTCCTCGATGCTCCGCTCCAGGTGGGAGGCGGAGGGAAGCCGGGACGCGCCGCGTCCTGTCCCGTCGAAGAGGAGCTCGAGGGGACGCTGGCGGTTGCGCAGCGTTCTGAGCTCCTGTCTCAACGGTTCGCCCGCGGTGTCCGCGAGGGCCCGTCTGATCTGCCGCTGGATGCGCTGGTCGATCAGTTCGACGACCGGACGCAGGCCGCGCCGGGCGGCCTTGCTGGTGAGGAGAGCTCGCATGGGTCGGTGATCCTCGCTGGGGTGGGAGGTGCCACCGACCGTAGAGGGCCGACCGGTCGCTCACATAGGACCCTGCCACCGCGCCGCGGAAATCTCTCGATGACGACGCCCCGCCGTCATGGAGTGTTCACCCGGTCTTCCCGGTGAGCGGCCCGGCCGGCCGCCGGCCGCCGGCCGAGGTGCCGGAAGAGGCTCAGAAGAGGCTCAGGAGGGCCTCTGCCGGGTCGGTGAGGGTGGTGTCGGCGCCGGGGAGGGGGAGTTCGAACCAGACGGTCTTGCCGCGGGGGGTGCGGCGGGAGCCCCAGGCGGCGCTGAGCAGGCCGACGAGCTGGAGGCCGCGGCCACCCTCGTCGGTGTCGCGGGCGCGGCGGCGGCGCGGCTGGACCAGACCGGCGTCCCAGACCTCGCAGACCAGGGTGCGGTCGAGCAGGAGACGGAGCCTGATCTCGCCCTCGCCGTACCGCAGGGCGTTGGTGACCAGTTCGCTGACCAGGAGTTCCGTGGTGTCGACGAGGGGTTCCAGGTCCCAGGCGAGCAGTTGTGTACGGGCGTACTCGCGGGCGCGGCCCACGCTGCGGGGTTCGCGGGGCAGCGCCCAGTCGCCCACGGAGTCGGCGGGCAGTCCCTGGACACGTGCCATCAGCAGCGCGATGTCGTCCTCGCCGTGGTGGGTGTCGAGGGTGTTGAGGACGTGGTCGCAGACGTCCTCCAGGTTCCGGGTGTCGGCGCGCGGCGGCGCGGAGCCGTCGTGGGGGTCGTCGCCCGACGGCCGGACGGGGTCGGTGAGCGCGCCCACGAAGGCCTGGAGGCCCTCGTCGAGGGGATGGTCGCGGCTCTCGACCAGTCCGTCCGTGTAGAGCGCGAGCAGGGCGCCCTCGGGCAGCTCGACCTCGACCTCCTCGAAGGGCTCCCCTCCGACGCCGAGCGGCAGGCCCGGCGGCACGTCCAGCATCAGAGCGGGCTCGCCGGGTTCGACCAGGACGGGCGGCAGGTGGCCCGCGTTGGCGAAGGTGCACCTGCGGGTCACCGAGTCGTACACGGCGTAGACGCACGTCGCCAGGTAGACCTCGGAGAGGTCGGCCTCCTGGGGGCGGCGGGCGGCCCGGGTCGCCTGCTGGACGCCTCCCGGGGCGCCGAGGCCCCGGGCGATCTCGTCCAACTGGGAGAGGACCTCGGCGGGTTCGAGGTCGAGCTGGGCCAGGGTGCGGACGGCGGTGCGTAGTTCGCCCATCGCCACCGCGGCGCGCAGGCCCCTCCCCATCACGTCCCCGACGACCAGCGCGGTGCGGTGGCCGGGCAGTTCGATGACGTCGAACCAGTCGCCGCCGACCTCGCTGGGGCGGCTGGTGGCCGGGCTGCCGGGCAGGTACCGGCAGGCGATGTCGAGGCCGGAGGCCTCCGGGTCGCCGGGCGGGAGCAGGGACCGCTGCAGTATCAGTGCGCGTTCGTGCTCGCGCCGGTAGAGGCGGGCGTTGTCGATGCAGACGGCGGCGCGCGCGGCCAGTTCCACGGCGAGTTCCCGGTCGCGGTCCCCGAACGGCTCGCTGCCCTTGGTCCGGGCGAACTGGGCGAGACCGACCACCGTGTCGTGGGCGACCATCGGCACGGCGAGCGTGGACCGCACCAGCCCGCCGTCCTCGCCCGGCAGGGTCCGCGGGCGGGCGGTGCGCAGGGCGTCCGCGCACGGCGAGTTGAACGCGTAGTGGTGGACGGCGCCGAGTTCGACGGGCTCGCCGGTGACGCTGAACGGCGCCTCGGAGACGGCGCTGGCGAAGGCGACGCGGCGCACCTCGGCGCTGCCGTCGGCGAGGCCCGGCGGGGTCTCGTCGCCGGCCAGCAGCCCCTGGTAGAGGTCGACGGTGGCCAGGTCGCAGAATCCGGGGACGGCGACGTCGAGGAGTTCGCGGGCCGTGGTCTCCAGGTCCAGGGAGTTGCCGATCCGGGCGCCCGCCTCGTTGAGCAGCGCGAGGTTGCGCCGCGCGGCGGCGGCCTCCCGGGCGGCGGCGCGGCGGGCGGTGATGTCCGTCCCCAGCCATGCGATGCCGATCGGGCGACCGCTGCCGCTGTGCACGCGGTACAGGTTGATGGACCAGTGACGGCGCCCGGCGGAGCCCGGTACGAAGCCCGTGACGTGCATGTCCGTGATGGACTGGCCGGTGTCCAGCACCCTGCGCATGGTCGCGTCGACCCGCTCGGCCTCACCGCGCGGCAGATAGCTCTGGACGTCCCTGCCCCGGTGGTCGTCGGGCGTACCGCCGAAGATGGACGCGAACCGCTCGTTGGCGCGGCGAACCCGCAGGTCGGGGTCGATCAGCAGGAAACCGAAAGGAGATTGGCCGAAAATGGCCTGCGAAGCGGCGAGGTCGGTCTCGATGCTGCGCAGGGTGCGCACGTCGACGACGATGCAGACGGCCGCCTTCTCCCCCTCCTCGGTGCGCGTCGGCATGACGTAGACCTCGGCGAGGGCCTCACCGCCGGGCTCGCCGCCCTCCCCCGCGTCGGGGAGCCGGAAGGGCACGACCCCGGTCCACTCCCGGCCGTCGAGGATCTCGGCCATCTTGCGCTGGCCCTGCTCGCGCCGGTCCGGGTCGGCGAAGACCGCGATGGGGTCCATCCCGACCGCCCGCCGTGCGGGGATGCCGAAGATCTGCTCGGCGCGCAGGCTCCACTGGTCGACCAGTCCGTCGGGGCCGATGGAGAAGGACGCGACCTTGATGTAGTCGTACAGGGAGCCGGGGGGACTGACCTGCCATGTCCCGCCCTCGGACGAGACGTCACCGGCGGGCAGGAGGTCTCCGAGAGGAACGCGGGAGGAGACATCGCCGGAGGAGGGGCCGTCCTCGGCCCCGGCCCTTGCGCCGCCCGACGGGTCCTCGGACTCCGTGGCCTTCGCTGGTATCTCGCTCACGCGAACCGTCCCCTCCAGCTCACCGCGTCCGGCACCGGTCACCGGGGGCGGCTGCCCGCAGTATCCAGCACTACGGCGCCGCACAACACGGTGTTCACGATCACAGCACGGTCCCGATGCTTTTCGGTCCGGTCTGTGAGAACACTCCCCGTCTTCTAACCAGCGGACACGTCATCGAACCCCCTTCTTCGACAACCGTCGGGGGCCTGAACCGGCCGCCCGGCGGAAGGGCCCGTGCGGACACCGGCGAGGAGCGGTGCAGCGGCTGTTTTCAGCCGGGGGCGAACGCTCATTTCGGCACGGCGAGTTCGAACCACACGGTCTTGCCGACGTCGCCGGACCGGGTGCCCCAGCGGCGGGCGGTACGGGCGAGGAGCTGCAGTCCGCGCCCGCCCTCGTCCTCGGGCCGGGCGAACCGCTCGTACGGAAGGCCCGGCAGCGGGTCCGAGACCTCCACCCGCAGGACCCCGTCGAGGCCGGAGGGACGCAACAGGCGGACGCCGATGGGGCCGGTGGCGTGCCGGAGGGCGTTGGTGACCAGTTCACTGACCAGCAGGGCCGCCTGGTCGTCGACGCAGTCGAGGCCCCAGCCGTGCAACTGGGCCCGGACCGTGGAGCGCGCCGCACCCGCGGCGCCCGGGTCCGCGGGGAAGGTCCAGGTGACGTGGTCGCCCTCGGTGTCGGCCACCGGATCACCTCCGTCCCTCACCGGCGGCCGGTCCACCGCCCGCGCTCCGTTCCACGGACCCCGACCCCGTGGGACCAATGGGCTCATACCCGGCATGGGTGGTCGAATACCGTCTTCGACTCCACGTCATGACACGCGGGACGGTGATGCGGAGCGCGGCGCGCGCACCCGTCCGCCGCGGCGCGTGCGTCACCCGCCCCGCGCGGTGAGGTCCAGATGGGCGAGCAGGTCGCGGACGGCCGGCACGTCGTGGTCCAGCCAGTCGACGTCCCAGATCTGCGCGGGAGTCAGCCAGCGCAGCCGGTCGTGGTCCTCGAGAGGCTCGGGGGCGGCGGATCCCGGGCGCAGGCGGGCGGTCCACACCCGCATCACGTACGGCGCCCTCAGCACCCACTCCCCCGGCACGCGCTCTTCGGCCTCGGCGTCCACACCGAGTTCCTCACGCAACTCCCGCACGACAGCCGCTTCTTCGGCCTCACCCGGCTCGACCTTGCCACCCGGCAGCTCCCAGCGCCCGGCCAGGTCGACGGGGGCGCTGCGGCGGGCGGCGAGCAGCCTTCCCCCGTGCCACAGGGCCGCGCCGACCACCACGATCCGCTCACTCATGCGCCGGAGCCTACGGCAGACCCGGGGGGCCTGCCCCGAACGCGACAGGACGGGACGGGGGGCGGACCGCGTCGCGGTGGGGTCCGTGAGGGATCGGCGGGAGATCAGTCGGAGGGCGTCGCGGTGCGCCCCATGTGCTCGACCCAGTACAGCTGCTTGTGCCCGCGGCCGTCGAGACTGTCCGCGATCTTCTGCGCCTCGGCGCGGGTCGCGTACCGGCCCACGCGATAGCGGTTGCCGTTGTCGTCCTGTCGCACCACGAGCCAGGGAAGCGTGGCCGTGCCGTCGTTCATCGCGCCCCTCCGCTTCCCGTCCGCGACCTGCGCCGCGCCCCGCCCGGTAAGGAATCCCCAGTCCGCATATGCCCGAGCCTACGCCTTGCCTTCACTCAGCGAACATGGGTTTGCACGAAGAGGTACGCAACCGGCCAGTACGCAGGGGGCGCATCGCGACGAATGCGCCGTGGGCGAGTTCGACGCATCCGGTCAGGGGCACACCGCCCCCGCGCCTGCCGCCGGGGGGTCACCTGCGAGAACGGCCAGATTCGTGCGGCGCCCGAACGGGCACGCCGCTGCCCGTCGGGGCGAGCGCGCGCCCGGACGGGGCGCAGAGGGAGTGTTCCGGGGTCGTCGGCGGCTCGGGGTCGCGGTCCGTGACGGCCGCCGGGGCGGCTACTTCACCGGGAGGTGGTAGGCGACCCGGTACCGGTCGGCGGGGATCACCACGTCGGCCGTCTCGACCGGGCGGCCCGAGGCGTAGTACGTGCGCCGGACGACCAGGACGACGTGGCCGGGAACACCGCCGAGCAGCACCAGCTCCTCGGCGAGGCCGGGGCGGGCGCCGACCTCCTCGGTCACGTTGTCCACGATCACGTCGATGGCGCGCATGCGCTCGACCACGCCCATGCCGCCGAGGGGGCCCTCCTCGGGCAGCATCACGGGCGTCCGGCCGGTCAGGGCGAGCGGCTCCCAGGAGGTGGAGAGCATCATCGGCTCACCGGCCTCCCGGAAGAGGTACCGGGTGCGCATCACCCTGTCCCCCGGTTCGACCCCGAGCCGCTCGGCGACGTCCCCGCAGGCATCGGCCTGCTCGCTGCTCGACTCCCAGGTGCCGCGCACGTCCCCGTCCGCCTGCTCCTGCCGGAACGGGGTGGCGCCACGCTCCGGGCGGAACCCGGAACGGGCCACGCGCCGGGGCACCGGCCGCTCACGGACGTACGTCCCCGAACCGGAGCGGCCCTCGACGAGGCCCTCCGCCATGAGCACCTTGCGCGCCTCCAGCGCGACCGTGTCGGAGACGCCGTACTCCTCGCGGATCCGCGCCTGGGACGGAAGGCGGGTGTGCGGGGGCAGCCGACCGTCGACGATCTTCTTGCGGAGATCACCCGCGACGCGCAGATATGCCGGCTGCTCACCGAATGTCACTGGCCGCTCCCATCAGGTCGTACGGACGGCGACAGCGTGGCAACCGTACGTTGCACCAGGCAAGCGAAGGCCAGAGAATCACTCGATGTGATGACATACCCCCGCGGGGGTCTTTACGCAGGCACTTTCTCCCCGCTATAGCGGACCTCACACCTCGATGCGGTCCTCGTCGGCCCTCCCGCCCCCGGTCCCGCCGTCGCCCCCGCCCTCGTCCTCGTCCTCGTCGAACACGGGCGGGGTGGTGGCCAGGTCCAGGGCTTCGCGTGCGGGGACCGACCGCTCGGGGTCGATGAGTTCCCAGCCCCTGTCGTAGTGCGCGTAGAAGGTGTCCACGTCGTCCGCCCCGGCGGCCTTCGCCCATGCGGCCTCTGCCCTCTCGAGGACACCGACGAGATCCGCCACGGGCTCCTCGGCGGCGGCCGGCCACTCGTGGTCCCGCAGCATCCCGCTCTGCCCGGCGAGCGCCTCGGAGATCTCCCGGGCCCATTCCCGGTGGCCGGGCAGGTCGTCCTCGACGAACTCCGACTCGGGGGCCCGGTCCAGCGCCGCGTTGATGACGTGTGTGCTCTTCAGGTAGACCACCTGGTCCGCGTCGAGCGTGGTCCCGTCCCGGCGCAGCGAACCGGTGAGGGTACCGTTCTCGTCCTGGTTGCCGAACACGCAGGTGATGACGCGGTCGCCGTAGTCCCAGCTGTCCCTGGACGGGGTCAGGTGGTACACGTCCACGTCGGCCGGCAGGGCCCAGCCGTCCATGGCGTAGGCGTCCTCGAGGCCGTAGCACCGTTCGTCGGCGGTGTCGAAGAGGCTGTCGTCGCCCGGGTAGGGGCCGTCGGGCAGACGGACGGTACCGAAGACCTCCCCGGCGTGCTCCCCCTCGCACGGCACCCGGTCGGCCTCGGTCGCCCAGCCCACCAGTCCTCCGGGCGAGTCGAAGCAGTCGCCGTCGGCGAGGTCGTGGACCCCGGTGCCGCCCGTCACGGAGACCTCGTCGAGCTCGTCCCAGAAGACGGCGAGGAGCGCGGCGAGCACGACCCACGCCACCAGCGACACGGAGGACATCACGATCCCGCCGATCGCCATGCCCCGACCCTGCTCCCCCCGACGCCGGATCTGCCCCAGCGCGACGATCCCCAGCACGAGCCCGACGACCGGCACGAACCACAGCAGGCCGAGGACGAGCGAGGCGATGGCGAGCCCGTTGAAGCGGGGCGGAGGCCGGAGCCCGTACGGGTTCTGGGGGAACGGCGTTGGCGCGTACGGCGCTTGGGGCCGGGGAGCGGGGTACTGCTGCCCCTGCGGGTGCTGCCCCGGGGCGTCCTCGGGCCGCCGGGGCCCGTAGGGCGGGGATATGGACACGAGTGCCGTGCTCCTGGTTCTGCCGTGCTGCTGCGGGGACGTGGTGCGTGCGCCGGCGCGGACCGCCGCCCGGGGCACATGGCTCCGCGCATCGTAAGCGTGCCGTCGGACAGGGCCGTTGAGGGCACCCCCGTTCGAGCGGCCCGCGCCGGGCGGGACGCCCCGCCCCCGCCCACACGCCTCGCCCCCGTGACGGAGGGCCGGATCGGTGATCCGGAGCCCGCTCACGGGGGCGAGGACGGGGGACGGCGTCCCGGGCACCTGCCCGCGGATCCGGTCCCGTCGGATCAGAACTGCAGGGCCCAGCCGTTCAGCCGGCCCGTGTCGTACGTGTAGTTGTCGCTGACGCGCAGCTTCCAGGTGCCGTTCGCGGTCTCCGAGGAGGCGTCGACCGTGTACGTGGTGTCGATGTCGTCCGCGCTGCCGCCGGTGCCGTACGCCTTCAGCGTGTACGCCGTGCCGTCGGGGGCGATCAGCTGGACCCGGAGGTCGCCGATGTAGGTGTGGGTGATGTCCACCTCGACGGCCAGGCCGGAGGGCGCGTTGCCCGGGACACCGGAGACGGTCACCGAGGTCTCGACGGTGGAGTTGTCGGCAATGGCGACACCCTGGGTGCTCTCGAAGCGGTCACCGGTGGGCGGCGGGGTGGTGCCGCCGTCCCCGACCCTCAGCAGGCGGTTGGGTGAACCGCTGCCCGGGTTGCCGACGACACCGCTGGTGGCGGCGGAGGTCAGCGCGGAGGAGACCTGGGCGGGGGTGGCCGAGGGGTTGTCGGCCAGGTGGAGTGCGGCCGCTCCGGCGACGTGCGGGCTCGCCATGGACGTGCCGGAGATGGTGTTGGTGGCCGAGTCGCCGGTGTGCCAGCCGGAGGTGATGGAGGAGCCCGGGGCGAAGATGTCCAGGACCGAGCCGTAGTTGGAGTAGCTGGCGCGGGCGTCGCTGGAGGTGGTGGCGCCGACGGTGATCGCCTCGGTCACCCGGGCCGGGGACTTGGTGGAGGCGTTGGTGGACTCGTTGCCCGCCGCGACGACGAAGGTGATGCCGGCGTTGATCGCATTGCGCACGGCCGTGTCGAGGGCGCTGTCGGCGCCGCCGCCGAGGGACATGTTGGCGACGGCCGGCTTGACCGCGTTCCGCGCCACCCAGTCGATGCCGGCCACGACCCCGGCGGTGGTGCCGGAGCCCGCGTTGTTCAGCACGCGGACGCCGACGATGTCGGCCTTCTTGGCCACACCGTAGGCGTTGCCCGCGACGGTGCCCGCGACGTGGGTGCCGTGGCCGTTGCCGTCCTGGGCGACGTTGTCGTTGTCGACGGCGTCGTAGCCGTTGCGGGCGCGGCCGCCGAAGTCGCTGTGCGAGATGCGGACACCGGTGTCGATGATGTACGCCGTCACCCCCTCGCCGGCCGAGTCCGGGTAGGTGTACGAGTTGTTCAGCGGCAGGTTCGCCTGGTCGATGCGGTCCAGCCCCCAGGAGGGCGGGTTGTTCTGGGTGCCGGTGGTGCGGAACGTGCGGTTCTGGACCACCGAGGCGACGGCCGGGTCGGCGGCGAGACGTTTCGCCTCGGCCTCGGAGGCCTCGACCTCGTAGCCGTTGAGCGCCTTGGTGTAGGTCCGCTCGATCTCGGCGCCGTACTTCTTGGCCACCGCGCGGCCCTCGGCGGAGCCGGACTTCGCCTCGTCCGCCTTCAGGGTCACGATGAAGCTGTCGCTGACGGCGTTCGCAGCGTCCTCGTACTGGATGTGACCTTCGGCGGCGGCCGGGGCAGCGCCGGCGGGGAGCGCGGAGACGAGGCCTGCCACGAGCGCCGCGCTGGTCGCGACGCCGAGGGTGGCCAGTCTTCGGTGGGGGTGACGCATCAACGCCATGTGAGGGTTCCTCCTCAGTCGGGGTGCGTTGCTGTGGGGGGCGGTGCTGGTGACGCACGTGCCGCTGGTGTGGCGTAGCCGGTCACGAGTGACGTGAGCATGTCAATGATCACTGTCGAACCGACTGCGGGCGTCAGCCGAAAGATTGAGGGTTCCACAGGAATTGCACAAGAGGGCCCGCACGAACGAAACACCAACGCCATGCAGCCGACATGTTCGGCGGCCCGCCGCCCGGACGGCCGGACGGTTCCGGATCACGCCGCCGGGAGGGGCACGACGGCCCGTCCGCCGGGAGGCACGAGGCCCCCGGCCGCGCGGTGACGGCGCGTCAGGGGCTGCTGCGCCGGCCTGCTTCGTGGCCGCGGGCGGGGCCCAGCCCGGCGGCGTCCGCCTCCGTCACCGTCGTGAACGGCGGCACGAGCCGGGGCGGGTGGACGCCGCCGCCCAGCGAGATGCGCTCCCCGCCCCTGACGAGCAGGGTGGGCCCCCTCTCGCCGGAGAGGACGGCGTGCGCGGCCGCCGCCACCCTCCCCCCGCCCGTCGGGTCCCCGGGTACCGGCCCCGGCGGGCGAGGTGTCCGGCCACGGGGGCCGCCGCGAGCGGAGCATCGGTGCGTCGGCCTCGTCGATCACCACCGGTGCGCGCGGCCGGCGAGCTCCCCCGGGGCGTGCGCCCCGCCGACGTGGTCGGTGCGACCGCGGGTCAGCGGGATCCGCCGCACGGACCCTCCCGCGCACACCCTTCGGAGATCACCGGGGCCGGGCCCGGCCCCGCGCAGGGGGCCGAACGCGGCGGGTGCGCTCATCGCCCTCCGACGACCTCGAGGACACGGACACGGCCGGCTCCCCGGGCCGGGCCCGTCCGGCGGACAGGCCCGGCCCGGACGCAGGGCCGCGCACACCGGGCCCTCTCACCCCAGGCGGACGGACCCCGTCGGCCACCTCCGGGACGGCGGCCGGGCGGCTGTCGCCACCGGCCGCTCACCGCCGGGAAGACGGGTCGGACGGAAGGGCGGCGGGGGCGGCGGCGCCGTCCGCCTTGGCGGCGTCGGCGACGGCCTCGGCGGCCGCTTCCGCCGCCTGCGCCGTGTCGCTGGCGGCCTGGGCGGCCATGTCGTCGTCCAGCCTCTCCCGGGTGGCCGGCGACTTGGGCAGCTCCTCACTGAAGGCCCGCGACACGCCTTGGAGCGCGGAGGTGATCTCGCTGGGGATGACCCAGAAGTTGTTGCCCGAGCCCTGGGCCAGCTGCGGCAGCGTCTGGAGGTACTGGTAGGCGAGCAGCTTGGGGTCGGGATCGTTGCGGTGCACGGCCTGGAACACCTCGTCGATGGCCCGGGACTGGCCCTCCGCCTGGAGGATCGCGGCGGTACGGTTGCCCTCGGCCCGCAGGACGGCGGCCTGCTTGTCGCCTTCGGCGGTGAGGATCTGCGACTGGCGCTGCCCCTCGGCCCCGAGGATCGCGGCCCTCTTGTCCCGCTCGGCCCGCATCTGCTTCTGCATCGCGTCCTTGATGGTCTGCGGCGGGTCGATGGCCTTGATCTCCACCCGGTTGACCCGCAGCCCCCACTTGCCGGTGGCCTCGTCCAGCACGCCACGGAGCTGGCTGTTGATGGTGTCCCGTGAGGTGAGCGTCTTCTCCAGGTCCATGGAGCCCACGACGTTGCGCAGGGTGGTGACGGTCAGCTGCTCGACGGCCTGGAGGAAACTCGCGATCTCGTAGAAGGCCGCCCGCGGATCGGTGACCTGGAAGTACAGGACGGTGTCGATCTCGACGACCAGGTTGTCCTCGGTGATGACCGGCTGCGGTTTGAAGGAGACGACCTGCTCCCGCAGATCGATCACCGGATGGACGCGGTCGATGTAGGGAATGACGAAATTGAGGCCGGGATTCAGCGTGCGGTGGTAACGGCCGAGCCGCTCGACATTACGAGCGCGCGCCTGGGGAACGATCCGCACCGTCCGCACCACGGTGAAGATCGCGAAAAGCGCGACGATCAGGCCTGCGATGAGAAACGCCGAGGTTTCCATGGTTTCAGTCCCGGGGGTAGACGTACGCGGTGGCACCACTGATCTCAATGACGTCGACGGTCGCCCCGGGAGGAATCACCAGAGTCTCGTCGTAGGCGCGGGCCGTCCACTCCTCACCCTCGATGCGCACCCTGCCGCCCAGGCCCGTCACCTCCGTGACGACCGAGGCGGCCTTGCCCACCAGCGCGTCCACACCGAAGCGCGCCGTTTGCGGCCGGCGCATCCGGCGCAGCGCGACGGGGCGCACGAAGACCACGGTGGCGACGGCGACGGCGGAGAACACCAGGAACTGGAAAGGAACAGGCAGCCCGATCGCGGCGGTCCCCGCCGTGACCAGCGCGGCGGCACTCAGCATTCCGAGCGCGGCGGTGAGCGTGAAGATCTCCGCCACTGCCAGCACAGCGGCGACGATGAGCCAGATCAGCCATGGATCCATTGCGCACCTCTTCCGAACGGCGCGGAGACAAAGGACCGGACCTCACCATTGGACCCCAATGAGGGACGGCCCCGATACCCCCTGGACTCCCCGACCGCGGCGAAGGAACACGCCATGACCGCCATGAGCAAGAATCCCCGGGGTTTACTTCCACTTTACCCGTTCGCGGGGCGAAGAAGCGGCTGCGTGCCGACCGGGTGACCGGCGGACCGGGGCGGCCTGTGCGCGGCGTACCGCCCGCCACGTGCCGTTCGGTTCACGACGCGGTTCAGGCCTGTGTGCCGTTCGGCTTCAGCTGCCGGATGCGCCCGTCGAGTTCGCTCCGGTAGAAGTCGATGAAGCCGTCGGGGTCGGGGCCGGCGTTCTGCATGACCAGCCTGTCGAAGCCCGCGTCGACGAACGGCTGCGCCACCTCGAGGTACCGGGCGGGGTCCGCGCCGCAGGCGAACTTCTCCAGGACGTCCTCCTCGCGCACGGTGGTGGTCGCCGCCTCGAAGTTGACCGGATTGGGCAGCTCGCTCATGACCTTCCACCCGGTCAGGGCCCATCGCGAGGTCTCCAGGGCGGCCTTCGCCGCGGTGTGCGCGTCGGGTGCCCAGGCCATGGGAACCTCCGCGTAGCGCGGGCCGGTGCCGCCGGCGTCACGGTAGTGCCGGACGATCTCCGGCTTGTCCTCGGTGGCGAACAGCCCGTCGCCCAGTTCGGCGGCGATACGCGTCGACACCTGGCCGCTGGCGGCCACCGCGATCAGGGGGAGTTCCTCGGGGAGGTCGAAGACCCGGGCGTCCTCCAGCCGCAGGTGCTTCCCTTCGTAGGACCGGTAGCCCCCGCTCCACAGCAGCCGGATGATCTCCAGGGCCTCCCTGAGCATCTCGTGCCGGGTGCGGACCGCGTCGGGGAAGCCGTGGCCGACGACGTGCTCGTTGAGCCGCTCGCCCGAGCCGACGCCGAGGACGAAGCGCCCCTCCGAGAGGAGGGAGAGGGTCGCCGCGGCCTGAGCGATGATCGCGGGGTGGTAGCGCACGGTGGGGCACGTCACTCCGGTCGCCAGCCCGATCCGCGAGGTCCTGGCCGCGATGCTCCCGAGGACGGTCCAGGCGAACGGTGAATGGCCCTGGTTGTCCAGCCAGGGGTGGTAGTGGTCGCTGATCTCGACGAAGTCGAAGCCCGCCTTCTCCGCGAGAACCGCTTGCCGTACCAGTTCCGCCGGGCCGAACGCCTCGGCTGCCAGCTTGTAACCCACCTTCATGTGTTCCTCGCTTCCCGGTGCGTCGTGGGCGTTTTGTCCGCACCGAAGTACCCCTCGACGCCGGGCGTCATACCTGTCCGCCCGCTGGACGTCGAGAACGACGGATCCGACGCCGGGGTGGTGCGCGGTGATCCCGGCCGACCGGCCGGTGACCGTCTCGACCGGGGCGGCCGGAACGTCCTCGTGGACCGTCGGCATGGTGGAGGGTGCGCCCACCTCCCCGGACCGGCGACGGCGTTTCCTCCCGCGGTGGATCTCTCCCCCCTGCGCCCACCCGATCTTCTTGAGGGGGTTACGGCCGCAGCGCCCCTGCCTGCGGATCGAAGCAGACGAGTCCCCCCGACGCCGCACGGTCCGCGGCGTATGCCGAGACCTCTTCGGCCATGCGTAGCGCATCGAGAAGTGGACGACCGGGCCGGCCGCCTCGTCGATCAGCGGCCCGGTGGACCAGGGAGAGGTGTCCTCCTCCTCGTCTTCCGCGAGGTCGGCCCATCGCGCCAGAAGCCGAGCGACGTATGCGGCGATACGCGGTGACGCCGGAAGCTCTTCGTCCGTGTCGATGTGACGGTCGTACAACCGGGTGAAGGCCTCCCCCGCCCTCGCGTCGTCAGCGGGCTCGGCCCCTTCCCCCACTGCCAGGTCGTAGCTCACGGCCGCACTGTGCCACGCACCGCTGACAGCGCACCTGCGGCAGGACGCCGCCACAAGCCGGCCGTGGCCTCCGGTCTGCGCACGAGAGGGCGTGCGCATCTACGCATGAGGGGGCGTGCGCAACGCCAGCATGGCGACGTCGTCGTCGTTGTCGCCGGGGCGGACCTGCTCCAGCAGCAGGTCGCAGAAGGACTCGAGAGGGCGGTGGGCAAGAGCGGCCGCGTGCCGGCGCAACCGGTCCAGTCCGTGGTCGATGGAGTGGTGCGGGGACTCGACCAGGCCGTCGGTGTAGAGCAGGACGGTGGCGCGGGGCGGCAGGACGGTGACGGTGTCGGGACGGGGCCGGAGCAGTCCGGTCCCGAGCAGAATGCCGTGGGCGTCGGTGAGGTAGCGGGCCCGGCCGTCGTGGCCGACCAGCAGCGGAGGAGGGTGGCCCGCGTTCGTCCAGCACAGTCGCCACAGCCCGTCGTCGCCGAGCGCGAGCGTGGCCAGGATCATGGTCGCCATGGGGACCTCGGCTATGTGCTTCACGGCGTCGTCGAGCTGGGTGACGACGGCGCTGGGCGTGGCCTGGGGCCGGGACCATGCGAAGGCCCGCAGCATGTTGCGGACCTGCGCCATGCCGGCTGCGGCGTCGAGATCGTGCCCGACGACGTCGCCGACCGCCAGGGCGTGGGAGCTGTCGGTCAGGGCGAAGACGTCGTACCAGTCACCGCCGACGTAGGAGGCGTGCGGAGCGGGCACGTACCGCGCCGTCATCTCCACCCCGGGCACGGTGGGGAGCTGGGGCAGCAGGTGGCGCTGCATGGTTTCGGCGACCTTGCGCTGGCGCTGGTACAGACGCGCGTTGTCCAGCGCCAGGCCCGCCCGGCGGGTGATCTCCTCCAGCAGCGGCAGATCGGCGGCGGTGAAGGCGCCAGGACGTTTCGAGCGTCCCAGGGTCAGGGCTCCGAGCACGTCGCGCAGACCCCGGATGGGTGCGATGACAGCGGAGTGCATGCCCGTCTCGGCGAACAGGCGCCCCTGCTCGACCGCGATTCCGGAATCGGGCGACCCCTGGTAGGTGGCAGGGTCGGCCAGGGAGGACGCGGCGCCGCGCAGAGCCCGCGAAAGAGGCATCGGGGACTCCCCCGGCACAGGGGGCATGGGCCCCTGCAGGTCCTCCCGCTCGACCAGGATCCCGTCCTTGTGCTCCGTCACCAGGGCGCGCCGGACCTCGTCCCGTTCGGTGAGCAGATCGATCACCGCCCAGTCCGCGAGCCGGGGCACCGTCAGGGCCGCCAGCCGGCGCAGCGCCTCGTCCACATCGAGGGTGGACGTCAGCTGGGTGGTCGTCTCCGCCAGCAGGGCCAGGCGGTCCAGCTCCGCCAGCGGCGCCGGGACCTCGTCGGCACCTTCGTCGGACACGTCCCGTTCCGATCCGTACAACAGCACCAGCGCGCCCTGTTCCCCCGATCCGGAGGAACAGGGTGCGACGAGCCAGGACAGCCGGACAAGCGTGCCGTCCCCGCGGGCGAACCACTCCGAGTCACCGTGCCCGGTCCTCCCGGCGAGCAGCGCGTCCCTCAGCCGGCAGCGCGTACGCGGCGGGGCGTGCCCGTGGCTGTCGCGGTGCAGCAGGTCGTGGGAATCCTGCCCGACGAGTTCCCCGAGGCTGCGGCCCAGCACCTCCTGGGCCGCGTCGTTGGCCGAGACGATGAGTCCGTCGTCGTCGACGACGACGACAGCCGTGCGCACGCCCTCCAGCGTCGCACCGAGCAGGGCACGGGACCATGCCTGGGGACCGGACACGGGGGAATCTCCCGTGCCGGTGCCGGTTACGTCCATGACCCTCCTCGGCGAACGCAGACCTGCCCGAGTTCCCCAGGAAAGGTACCCGCAGGCGTCGGCCACTGCGGGAAAAGATCAACCACCGGGCACCTCCCTGCACTCACGCCGGCACGAGCGATACCGTGCCCGGCCCGGCCCGGATACGCGCCCGGGAACCACTCACCGGACTCCCCTGCGATCAGGCCCTGGTCCACCGCGGAACGCCAGCGCCCGGCCCTGACCTGTTTCCTCGCAGGTCAGGGCCGTTTCGCTGCCCCTCACACGTTGAAGCGGAACTCCACCACGTCGCCGTCGCGCATGACGTAGTCCTTGCCTTCCATGCGGGCCTTGCCCTTGGCCCGGGCCTCGGCGACCGAGCCGGTCTCGACGAGGTCGTCGAAGGAGATGACCTCTGCCTTGATGAAGCCCTTCTGGAAGTCGGTGTGGATGACTCCGGCGGCCTCGGGGGCGGTGGCTCCGCGCTTGATGGTCCAGGCGCGGGACTCCTTCGGGCCCGCGGTCAGGTAGGTCTGCAGGCCGAGGGTGTTGAAGCCGACGCGGGCGAGGGTGGCGAGGCCGGGCTCCTCGGCGCCGACCGACTCCAGCAGCTCCATGGCGTCCTCCTCGTCGAGCTCGGCGAGGTCCGCCTCCAGCTTGGCGTTGAGGAAGATCGCCTCGGCGGGGGCGACCAGGGCGCGCTGCTCGTTCTTGAAGTCCTCGTCGGTCAGCTCGTCCTCGTCGACGTTGAAGACGTAGAGGAAGGGCTTGGTGGTGAGCAGGTGCAGGTCGTGCAGGAGCTCGTTGCGCTCGCCGCCCTGGACGATGCCGTGCGTGAAGAGCGTGTCGCCCTTCTCCAGGATCTCCTTGGCCTCCTCGACCGCCTTGACCTTGGGCGCGATGTCCTTCTTGATCCGCGACTCCTTCTGCAGGCGCGGCAGGACCTTCTCGATGGTCTGCAGGTCGGCGAGGATCAGCTCGGTGTTGATCGTCTCGATGTCGTCCTTCGGCGAGACCTTGCCGTCGACGTGGACGACGTTCTCGTCCTGGAAGGCGCGGATGACCTGGCAGATCGCGTCGGACTCCCGGATGTTCGCCAGGAACTTGTTGCCGAGGCCCTCGCCCTCGCTGGCGCCGCGCACGATGCCCGCGATGTCGACGAAGTCGACCGTGGCCGGGAGGATCCGCTGGGAGCCGAAGATCTCCGCGAGCTTCGCCAGCCGGGCGTCGGGGACGCCGACGACGCCGACGTTCGGCTCGATGGTGGCGAACGGGTAGTTGGCCGCCAGCACGTCGTTCTTGGTCAGGGCGTTGAACAGGGTCGACTTGCCGACATTCGGCAGACCGACGATTCCGATCGTGAGCGACACGTTGCGACTTCCCGTACGTGAGGATGGGGGACGAGGGCCGGCCGACTGGGCGCGCGGGCCGATCCACCAGTCTACGGCGTCCCCGCCTCCACCCCGCCTACGAATCGAACGCTTGGACAGCCTTCGCTCCTCGGCGTGTCTGACAGCCCATTCGGCACATAAACAGACCTAGGTTGGTCCAGTGGAGCAACACAGCACGCGACCTGCCCAGTACGGACCGCGACGCGACCGACCGGCCCGGCCGCCCAAGCCGCCGCTGCCTCCGCAGGCGGGGCGGGCCCCCGGGGGTGGTGTCGCGCGGTCCGCCCGCCCGGACCGGCGCGGGCCCGCGCCGGTCCGCCGGCCCGCTCCCTCCGCCGCAGCCCGGCGGCTGCCGAACCCCCGGCTCACCGGCCTCGGCGGCGGCCTCTTCTGCGGTCTCGTGATGCTGACGCTCGGGTCCCTCGTCGCGCTGCTGTTCGGGGCGTCCCAGGTCGTGTACGGCGTGCTGTTCCTGCCGGCGTGCGTGCTGACCGCTCTGTGGGTGCGTGAGGGGGACCTGCTCACCGCGCCCGTCGTCGTCCCGATCGCCTTCGCCCTGGGCCTGGTCCCGGTCGCCGACGAGGGCGACGGGGGAATCGGCGGCCGGCTCATGGGCATGGTGACCGGCCTGGCCACCCAGGCCGGCTGGCTGTACGGGGGGACCCTGGTCGCCGGTGTGATCGTGCTCGGCCGGCGGATGCGCATGATCCGTACGATCAACCGGCGGACCGCCGCCGCCCGGGACCGGGACCGGGCCTGACGTCCGGGCGCATCCGGGCACCGGGTGTCCGGACACCCGATGCCCTATGTCCCCGTGGCCCTACATGCCCGTGGCCGCCCGCATCGCCGCTCCCACGATGCCCGCGTTGTTCTGCAGCTGCGCGGGGACGATCTCGGCCTTGATGCCCTCGATGTGGGGCAGGAACTTCTCGGACTTGCGGCTGACACCGCCACCGATCACGAACAGCTCGGGCGAGAACAGCATCTCCACGTGCGCCAGGTACTTCTGCACCCGGTGCGCCCACTGCTCCCACGTCAGCTCGTTGTCCTCCCTGGCCTTGCTGGACGCCCGCTTCTCCGCGTCGTGGCCGTGCAGCTCCAGGTGGCCGAGCTCCGTGTTGGGGACCAGGACGCCGTCCACGAACACGGCGCTGCCGATGCCCGTGCCGAACGTCAGCATGATGACCGTGCCCCGGCGGCCCTTGCCCGCGCCGAACTGCATCTCGGCGATGCCCGCCGCGTCCGCGTCGTTGACGACGGTCACGGGCAGGCCGCCGAGGCGGTCGCCGAGCAGGACGCGCGCGTCGGTGTGGATCCAGCTCTTGTCGACGTTGGCCGCCGAGCGGATCGTGGTGCCGTCGGTGACCACGCCCGGGAAGGTGGCCCCGACCGGGCCGGTCCAGCCGAAGTGGTCGATGACCTGCTTGACCCCGTCGGCCACCGCGTCCGGCGTGGCCGGGTGCGGGGTGAGGACCTTGCAGCGCTCCTGCGCCAGGTCCCCCTTGTCCAGGTCTACCGGGGCACCCTTGATCCCGGACCCGCCGATGTCCACACCGAAGATCTGCATGGAACCACGTTAAGCCGGACGGTGAACGGTCACCGAATCGAACGCCGTCACCGATCGGGCACGGGGTGAGGAATGGGGACGTGACGACGTCGCGCCGTCACGTCCCCGGGTGCTCTCACCGGTCGGCGCACACCGCGCCGACCGCACTACGCCGAGGCCTGGCCCGTCCCCGTGCCGCCGCGCTCCGCCACCAGTGTCGCCGCCTCCTCGCGCAGGTCGCGGCGCAGCTCCTTGGGCAGCGAGAAGATGATGGACTCCTCCGCGGCCTTGACGATCTCGACGTCCTCGAAGCCGCGCTGCGCGAGCCATTCCAGGACCTGCTCGACCAGGATCTCCGGCACCGAGGCGCCCGAGGTGACGCCGACGGTGGAGACACCCTCCAGCCAGGACTCGTCGATCTCGTCGGCGAAGTCCACCAGATGGGCGTCGCGGGCGCCCGCGATCTTGGCGACCTCGACGAGACGCTTGGAGTTCGAGGAGTTCCGCGAGCCGACCACGATCACCAGGTCCGCCTCGGCGCCCATCTGCTTGACCGCGAGCTGGCGGTTCTGCGTGGCGTAGCAGATGTCGTCGCTGGGCGGGGAGATCAGCTGGGGGAACTTGTCCTTGAGGGCGTCGACGGTCTCCATGGTCTCGTCCACCGAGAGGGTGGTCTGGGAGAGCCAGACGACCTTCGACGGGTCACGGACCTCGACCTTGGCGACGTCCCCGGGGCCGTCGACGAGCTGGATGTGGTCGGGGGCCTCGCCGGAGGTGCCGATGACCTCCTCGTGGCCCTCGTGCCCGATCAGGAGGATGTCGTAGTCCTCACCCGCGAACCGGACCGCTTCCTTGTGCACCTTGGTGACCAGCGGGCAGGTCGCGTCGATGGTGGCGAGCCGGCCGCGCCCGGCCTCCTCGTGGACGACGGGGGCCACGCCGTGCGCGGAGAACATGACGATGTTGCCCGGCGGCACCTCCTCCGTCCGTTCGACGAAGACGGCCCCCTTCTTCTCCAGGGTCTGCACGACGTACTTGTTGTGCACGATCTCGTGCCGGACGTAGACGGGAGCCCCGTACTGCTCCAGGGCCTTCTCGACGGCGATCACGGCGCGGTCCACGCCCGCGCAGTAGCCCCGGGGGGCGGCGAGCAGGACACGGCGGCCAGGCGAAGCGGTCATGCGTCCCATCGTAAGGGCCACGTCCGACCGCCCGGTGATCGCGTCCGGCGGGAGGCACCGGACCGGCCCGGGTCGCGGGTGCACGGGGGCGACGAGCAGGGCGTACCGGCGCACCGGGAGCATGGGCGGACGGTGCACGGGCACGGGCGGGTGACGCCCGGCGGAAGGGGCGCCGCCCTCGTGGTGGCCCGGGATGTCGGCGGCTCGCACTACTCTCACCGCATGGCTGTCAACACGTCTGCGGAAGCGCCCATCCCGGTCGGTGAGGTGTCGCGGCTCATCGGGGGGTGGATCGACCGGCTCGGCGCGGTGTGGGTCGAGGGGCAGATCACCCAGCTGTCGCGGCGGCCGGGTGCCGGCGTGGTGTTCATGACGCTGCGGGACGCCTCGTACGACATCTCCGTCGGCGTGACCTGCTACCGGCAGGTGTTCGACGCCGTCGCCGACGTCGTCGGCGAGGGCGCGCGGGTCGTGGTCCACTGCAAGCCCGAGTGGTACGCCCCGCGTGGGCAGCTGTCGCTGCGGGCCGCCGAGATCAGGCCGGTCGGGGTCGGGGAGCTGCTCGCGCGGCTCGAGCAGCTGAAGAAGTCCCTCGCGCGGGAGGGACTGTTCGCGCCGGAGCGGAAGAGGACGCCGCCGTTCCTGCCGCGGCTGGTCGGGCTGGTCTGCGGACGCGCCTCGGCCGCCGAGCGGGACGTGCTGGAGAACGCCCGCCGCCGCTGGCCCGCCGTCCGCTTCGAGGTGCGCAATGTCGCCGTGCAGGGCGTGCACGCGGTGCCGCAGGTCGTCCAGGCCGTGGAGGAGCTGGACGCGGTCGACGAGGTGGACGTGATCGTCGTGGCGCGGGGCGGGGGCAGCGTGGAGGACCTGCTGCCGTTCTCCGACGAGCAGCTGGTGCGGGCGGTGGCGGCCTGCCGTACGCCGGTCGTCTCCGCGATCGGGCACGAGCCGGACCATCCGCTCCTGGACCATGTCGCCGACGTACGGGCCTCCACTCCGACGGACGCCGCCAAGAAGGTGGTCCCGGACGTGGGCGAGGAGTACGAGCGGGTGCGGCTGCTGCGCGACCGTGCGCGGCGCTGCGTCCAGGCGTTCGTCGACCGGGAGGAGCGGGGGCTGGCCCATGCGCTGGCCCGGCCCTCGATGGAGGAACCGCACCGGATGATCGACGGGCGGGCCCAGGAGGTCACCGCGCTGCTCGACCGGGCCCGGCGCTGTCTGCGGCACCAGCTGGACCGGACCGACTCCGAGCTGGCGCACACGCACGCACGCGTGGTGGCCCTGTCCCCCGCCGCGACGCTGAAGCGCGGGTACGCCGTGCTGCAGCGGGCCGACGGGCAGGCGGTGCGTGATCCGGGCGAGGTGGCGGCCGGTGAGGCGTTGCGGGCGCGGGTGTCCGAGGGCGAGTTCGGTGTCCGAGTCGATGCGTAGGGTGGGCGGATGACCAGCAAGACGGAGCAGACCGGGCAGGCGGGGCAGGTGGCGGGGACCGCCGGGCAGGCGGAGGCCGCGGCCGAGGCGCTCGGGTACGAGCAGGCGCGGGACGAGCTGATCGAGGTCGTACGCCGCCTGGAGACGGGCGGTACGACGCTGGAGGAGTCGCTCGCGCTCTGGGAGCGGGGCGAGGAGTTGGCCAAGGTGTGCCGGAGCCGGCTGGACGGGGCACGGGCCCGGCTGGACGCGGCACTCGCGGAGGAGAGCGCCGGCGCGGGGCGCGCGGAGGAGGGGTCCGGGGACCTGTAGGCCGCGCGCGGCCCGCCCGGCCCGCACCGGTGGACGGGCGGGCGGGGGCTACCGGGCGTTGCCCTCGGCGCCCTCGGCCAGGGTGTGGGCGACGAGGGCGTTCGCGTAACCGTGGCCCAGGCCGTGCTCGGCCTTGAGCCAGGCGACCAGCTCCATGTGCTTGACGAGCGGCGAGGAGCGGATCAGCTCCTTCCACTCTGCGACCGGACGGCCGTACTTCTTCTCGATCGACGGAAAGTAGCTGGCCGGGCCCTTGGCGGTGGCGGTCATGTCGGGTGGGTCCCCTCTGCATCGGAGTGGTGGCGTGCTGCTCTGGTGAGGACTGCGGGCGCGCGAGGAAGCGATCGGGAGATCGACGTGATCCGCGTCACTCGGCCGGCGGAAAGGTGACACGTGCCACTGCTTCCCGCCTCGATCGGCCCCCACTTTGATTGAACATTGAACTTCTCTGGCGTAACGTTTTTTCCGTCACGGGCTTCCCGCCGACCGCGCGGAGCCGACGCCCCTCCCCCAGGAAGATCACGCATGTCCCTCGTTCTTGACGCCGCCGCCCAGGACCTGCTCTTCCGTGAGGCGCGCACCGCCAACACGTTCACCGACGAGCCGGTGACCGACGGGCAGGTGCAGGCCATCCACGACCTGGTCAAGTACGGCCCGACCTCCATGAACCAGTCGCCGCTGCGCGTCACCCTGGTCCGCTCCCCCGAGGCCCGCGAGCGCCTCGTCCAGCACATGTCCGAGGGCAACAAGTCCAAGACGGCCACCGCCCCGCTGGTCGCGATCCTCTCCGCGGACAACGAGTTCCACGAGGAGCTGCCGCGCCTCTTCCCGCACTTCCCGCAGGCCAAGGACATGTTCGCCGCCGACCGCTCGATGCGGGAGAACAACGCCGCGCTGAACGCCACCCTCCAGGCCGCGTACTTCATCGTCGGCGTGCGCGCCGCGGGTCTGGCCGCCGGACCGATGACCGGCTGCGACTTCGAGGGCATCCGCAAGGAGTTCCTCGACGAAGACCACACCCCGCTGATGGTCGTCAACATCGGCCGCCCCGGCCAGGACGCCTGGTTCCCGCGCAGCCCGCGCCCGGAGTACGAGCAGGTCGTCACCACCGTCTGACCAGGTCGTCAGCACCGTCCGATCACCGCCCGCGCCGCGGCGCGCACAGCACGCGCATGCGACCGGGACCCCCCGACCACGTGTCGGGGGGTCCGGTCGCATGCCGGTCAGTCGGATTCGGTGCGCAGGGCCTCGGCCATCTCCGTCAGCCGGGCGAAGGACGCCGTGCCCGTCACCACCGTGGTCGAGTCCTCGTCCTCGAGCACCAGCGCGTCGTACTGGTCGCCCTCGTACCGGGTCCAGGTCCTGCCGGCGATCTGCTGCGTCCTCCCGGTCCTCTCCGCGCCCTGGGTCTCGTCCTCGATGAAGACCACCGGCTTCCGAGTCGACTGCTCGACCGCCACGTACTCCCCGTCGGGGGCCCGGTAGCCGAGGTGCCAGGCGTCGAACTCCTCGCCCTGGAAACGGACGGAGGTGGGCTTCCACGCCTCGGGCAGACCCTCGGGCGCGGCCACCGCGTAGGCGGCGGCACGGCGCGCGGTGAGCAGGTCGACGCGGTAGTCGACCCGCTTGAGGTCGGGCTCGCTGTCGTCGTGCGGGATGAACAGCCAGATCACTCCCGCGGCGAGCAAGATGAGACCCAGGGAAAGGATCATGTCCCGGGCCGACTTCTGGGTGCTGTTCGTTCCTGCCACGCCCTCTATCGTCGCAGGCGCCCGGCCCGCTCATCCGTGGGGCCCCCTGCTCATTCTCTCTGCCCGGCGCTAGAGTCGGGCTCAACACCCTCATCCGGCCGTCGTCGTACAGAAAGGTGCGCTCCGATGACCGAGAATCATCAGTTGCCGTCCGAACTCGATGTGCCCTCCGAAGCTCCCGACCGCAACCTCGCCATGGAACTCGTCCGGGTCACCGAGGCCGCCGCGATGGCCGCCGGGCGCTGGGTCGGGCGCGGCGACAAGAACGGCGCCGACGGTGCCGCGGTACGGGCCATGCGCACCCTCGTCTCCACCGTCTCGATGAACGGCGTCGTCGTCATCGGCGAGGGGGAGAAGGACGAGGCCCCGATGCTCTTCAACGGGGAGCGCGTGGGCGACGGGACCGGGCCCGAGTGCGACATCGCCGTCGACCCGATCGACGGCACCACGCTGACCGCCAAGGGCATGACCAACGCGATCGCCGTACTGGCCGCCGCCGAGCGGGGCTCGATGTTCGACCCGTCCGCCGTGTTCTACATGGACAAGCTGGTCACCGGGCCCGAGGCCGCCGACTTCGTCGACATCGACGCGCCCGTGTCCGTGAACATCCGCCGGGTCGCCAGGGCCAAGCGGGCCACCCCCGAGGACGTCACGGTGGTGATCCTCGACCGGCCTCGGCACGAGGGCATCATCAAGGAGATCCGGGAGACCGGGGCGCGCATCAAGCTGATCTCCGACGGTGACGTGGCCGGCTCGATCCTCGCCCTGCGCGAGGGCACCGGCATCGACCTCCTGCTCGGCATCGGCGGCACCCCCGAGGGCATCATCTCGGCCTGCGCCGTGAAGTGCCTCGGCGGCACCCTCCAGGGCAAGCTGTGGCCGCAGGACGACGCGGAGCGGCAGCGCGCGGTCGACGCGGGGCACGACCTGGACCGGGTGCTGACCGACGCGGACCTCGTCACGGGCGACAACGTGTTCTTCGTGGCCACCGGCATCACCGACGGCGAACTGCTGCGCGGGGTGCGGTACCGGTCCGAGACCGCCACGACCGACTCCATCGTGATGCGGTCCAAGTCGGGGACGGTCCGGCGGATCGACTCCGAGCACCGGCTGAGCAAGCTGCGTGCGTACAGTGCGGTGGACTTCGACCGGGCGAAGTAGCTCCGCGGGGTTCGCCGGAGGTCGTGCGGGTGGCCCACGGGTGTGCGGTCCGTGGGTCCCCCGCCTCGCGCCGTCCGGCGGTCCCCGCGGACGGCGCGGATCCGCTGTGGCCGGGGGCGCGGTCCCCCGCGCCCCCTTCCTGTGCCACCGGTCCTGTGCCACCGGCGTGGGAAAGGCGTCCCCCGTGCGGTGGGCGTCACGCGGTCACCCGCGCCCCCGGCGGGTCACCCGACGCCGGGAACACACCCCGTGCGAGCACAGGCCGCGCGGTTCCCCGTACTCCTGGGCGGGCCGGGTGTGCGTCGTCGGGGGTGGGGGCGGGGGCGGGGGCCGGTCAGCCTGCTGCCGCTATGGGGCCGCCGGTGCGGGCCGCCTTCTGGAGTTCCAGGTCTCGGCGGCGGCGTCGGGCCAGGACCACGCGGCGCTCGGCGGCGGTCAGGCCGCCCCAGACGCCGTAGGGCTCGGGCTGGAGCAGGGCGTGCTCCCTGCACTCCACCATCACCGGACAGCGGGCGCAGACCCGCTTCGCGGCCTCCTCGCGGGAGAGCCTGGCGGCCGTGGGCTCCTTCGACGGGGCGAAGAACAGTCCTGCCTCGTCGCGCCGGCACACCGCCTCGGTGTGCCAGGGCGCGTCCTGGTCCCTGTCTCGCGTCGGCACCCGCTGGGCCGGAACGGCAGCTACCTGCAGGGACGAATGCGGCGGTTGCGGCACGGGTCTACTCCTGACGACGGCTTCGCGAGCGAGAGACGATGCAGCAAGGCCTACCCGCTGTGCGCACGCCTATGCACTGAGTTCCGAACCGCCGCTTCCGCAACCGGAATTCGGCACGTTCCGCCACCGCACCACTGACCCACCGCAGCGACGGGACGCCTCTGCTTCCGCGTCTGCGTCCACCCCGCTGCACGCATGTCAACGGTCCTGGCGCCACCGCAGACCCTTGTCCACCGAGCGCTGCACCCGTTCGAGGATGTCCGCCACCAGCTTGCCCCGCTTGGCCCGCGCCTCGACGTTGCCCAGTACCGCCCAGCCGTCCACGTAGACCACCGGTGCCTCGGGGTCCTCCGCGTCCAGCGAGGCCACCTCGAAGTTGCCGAGGACACCCCCGCCCATGCCGCGCAGCGACACGTTCTCCGGTACGCGGACCTCGACGTTGCCGAAGACCGAGAAGGCCTTGATCATGACCTGCTGGTGGTCGAAGATCGCCTCACTGAGGTCTATCTCGACGTTGCCGAAGACCGCGTACGCGTGGATGCGGCGGCCCGCCCGCCAGCGGCCCTTGCGGGTGGCGGCGCTGAAGACCGCGACCACGTTGTCGTCGGGGTCCATCGGGATGGCGCCCGCGGTGGGCCGGCCGGGCGCCGCGGCAGGAGCCGGGCGCCGCTGGTGGGCGCCCGGCAGGTCCCGCACGAACACCTCGAGCTCCCCGGCGGTCTTGGCGGCCAGTACACCCTCGACACGCTCGGAGTGCTCCTCGGGCGTCAGCCTGCCTTCGGCGAGGGCATCGCGCAGAAGGTCGGCGACACGGTCGCGGTCGGCGTCCGAGACGCGCAGCTCGGCGGCCCGCGGTGTGCTGTCCTGCGGCTGGGCGTGCTTCTGAAGGTCCACGGCAGCAGCGTACCCAAACGCGATAGATCGCGACTACCCCCTGTCGCGAAATACTCGCGAACACCACGGGAAGCGCGGGACGGGAAGCGCGAGGGCTCCCGGCCGAGCCCGTGGCCCACGGCAACTGAGGACAACCTCACAAGCTCCCCCGCCGCGGCAGGTCCTACGCTGGTGGGCGCCCGCCGACGCCGGCGGGCGGCCACCTGTCGAGTGAGGAATGGGCGAGATGCCTGAGTTCGAGTACGCCGATCTGCTCCCCATGGGAGAGGACACCACCCCCTACCGGCTGGTGACCTCCGAAGGTGTCTCCACCTTCGAGGCCGACGGACGGACCTTCCTCAAGGTGGAGCCCCAGGCGCTGCGCAAGCTCGCCGAAGAGGCCATCCGCGACATCCAGCACTACCTCCGCCCCGCCCACCTCAGCCAGCTGCGCCGCATCATCGACGACCCCGAGGCCTCGTCCAACGACAAGTTCGTCGCCCTGGACCTGCTGAAGAACGCCAACATCGCGGCGGCCGGCGTGCTCCCCATGTGCCAGGACACCGGCACCGCGATCGTCATGGGCAAGCGCGGCCAGAACGTGCTCACCGAGGGTGGTGACGAGGAGGCCCTGTCCCGGGGGATCTACGACGCGTACCACAACCTCAACCTGCGCTACTCCCAGATGGCGCCCCTGACCATGTGGGAGGAGAAGAACACCGGCTCCAACCTCCCCGCCCAGATCGAGCTGTACGCCACCGACGGCGGCGCCTACAAGTTCCTGTTCATGGCCAAGGGCGGCGGCTCCGCCAACAAGAGCTTCCTCTACCAGGAGACCAAGGCCGTCCTGAACGAGTCCTCCATGATGAAGTTCCTGGAGGAGAAGATCCGTTCGCTCGGCACGGCCGCCTGCCCGCCGTACCACCTGGCGATCGTCGTCGGCGGCACGTCCGCCGAGTACGCGCTGAAGACCGCGAAGTACGCGTCCGCGCACTACCTCGACGAGATCCCCTCCGAGGGCTCCCCGCTGGGCCACGGCTTCCGCGACAGGGAGCTGGAGGACAAGGTCTTCGAGCTGACCCAGAAGATCGGTATCGGCGCGCAGTTCGGCGGCAAGTACTTCTGCCACGACGTCCGCGTGGTCCGGCTGCCGCGGCACGGCGCGTCCTGCCCGGTCGCGATCGCCGTCTCCTGCTCCGCCGACCGCCAGGCCGTCGCGAAGATCACCGCCGAGGGCGTCTTCCTCGAGCAGCTGGAGCGGGACCCCGCGCGGTTCCTCCCGGAGACGACGGACGAGCACCTCGAGACCGAGGGTGACGTCGTCCGGATCGACCTGAACCAGCCGATGGACGCCATCCTGGCGGAGCTCACCAGGTACCCCGTCAAGACCCGGCTTTCGCTCACCGGTCCGCTGGTCGTCGCCCGCGACATCGCGCACGCCAAGATCAAGGAGCGGCTGGACGCGGGCGAGGGGATGCCGCAGTACCTCAAGGACCACCCGGTGTACTACGCGGGTCCGGCCAAGACCCCCGAGGGTTACGCGTCCGGCTCCTTCGGCCCGACCACGGCCGGCCGCATGGACTCCTACGTCGAGCAGTTCCAGGCGGCGGGCGGCTCCAAGGTGATGCTCGCCAAGGGCAACCGCAGCAAGCAGGTCACCGACGCGTGCGACGCGCACGGCGGCTTCTATCTCGGCTCGATCGGCGGGCCGGCCGCCCGGCTCGCCCAGGACTGCATCAAGAAGGTCGAGGTCCTGGAGTACGAGGAGCTGGGCATGGAGGCGGTCTGGAAGATCGAGGTCGAGGACTTCCCGGCGTTCGTCGTCGTCGACGACAAGGGCAACGACTTCTTCCAGGATCCGGCGCCGGCTCCCACGTTCACGTCGATTCCGGTGCGGGGGCCGGGGTCGGCGTAGCACCCTCCGGGGCGGCGGTCGAGGGTTTCAGCCCCCGCCGCCCCTTTCCCTCCCGTCCCCGGGGCCGCGCCCCGAACCCCCTTCGGCCCCGACCGGGCCCCGCCCCCGAACGCCGGACGGGCGGGGGTGGCCCACCCCCGCAGTCCGCCCTCGGCCGGCTGGGCCGACCCGACACCGGCGCGCCCTCGCGACAGGCCCTCGGAAACGCCCGCGGGGCTGCCGCGGGGCCCCGTGCGCCCGAATAGCGGACGTCGTGTTCTTTTTTTGGACAACCTGTCCACACGGGACCCGTTCGCGTTGACTCTCCCGACCTTCCCTGTGAGTCTTCTCGCCGCCTTGACATGCACACACCATGTCGGGCTCCCCGTGGCCCGCCCCACGGCCACCTCCCGAAGGAGACAGTGTGAGACGACGATTCACCGTGGCGAGCTTCTCCCTCGCCGTCGTGCTCGGCTGCGGAACACTCCCCGCCGCGGCCGCCGCTCCCGCGGATACGGGCCGGTCCGTCACCGCCGTGAACGCGCTCGCCGCGCCCGACGTCGACGTGACGAAGGTGCGGGCCCACCTGAGCGAGCTCAGCGCCGTCGCCGGCCGCAACGGCGGCAACCGCCGCTCCACCACCCAGGGGTACCGCGACTCGGTCGCCTACGTGAAGGGCAAGCTGCAGGCGGCCGGGTACACCGTCACCGAGCAGCCCTGCACCTCCGGCTGCACCCGGGGAGCGGGTCCCAACCTGATCGCCGAGTGGCCGCAGGGCGACGCGGACCACGTGTACGTGTTCGGCGCCCACCTCGACGGCGTCTCGACGGGTCCCGGCATGAACGACAACGGCTCCGGCTCGGCCGCACTCCTGGAGAACGCCCTGACCCTGGCCCAGCAGAACCCGGCCATGCGCAACCGGGTCCGCTTCGCCTGGTGGACCGACGAGGAGCAGGGCCTCAACGGCTCCGAGTTCTACGTCCGTTCGCTGTCCTCCACCCAGCGCTCCAGGATCCGGGCGTACTACAACTTCGACATGATCGCCTCGACCAACGGTGGCTACTTCATCAACCGCATCACCTCGTCGGCCGCCGCGCCGATGAAGGCGTACTGGGACTCGCTGGGTCTGCGCCCCGAGGAGAACACCGAGGGCGCCGGGCGCAGCGACGACTACCCCTTCCAGCAGGCCGGCATCCCCACCTCCGGCTACGCGATGGGCGCCGGTGCCCGCAAGACGTCCGCACAGGCCGCCAAATGGGGCGGCACGGCCGGTTCCTCCTACGACCCCTGCTACCACCGGTCCTGCGACACCCTCACCAACATCAACACCACCGGCCTGAACCGCGCGGCCGACGGCATCGCCCACACCCTCTGGCAGCAGGCCGTCTCCTGAAACCGGGAAGCCGCCGGTTCCCGGCCCGCCGGGGTACGGGGGTCCACGCCCGGGGCCGACGGCGGCACGCTCACCGCGCCCTCCGACGCCGACGCCCGGAGCGGGTGCGTACGGCGCCCGGCCGGCCCGACGCCGTACGCGGGCAGCCGGGCGGCCGTCCCCCCGCGGGTCGGTGAGAGCACGTCCCCGCGAACGGTCCTCCCGGCCGACGACGCGTGCCTGCGGGGCATCCGGCCGGCCCCGGCCTCCACGCGGCGCTCCGCCCCGTCACTCCCTCGTGGCGGGGCGGAGCCCGTTGCGGGTACCCGCGCGGAACGCCGGCAAGGGGCCGGCAGGAATACACACGGCCCGCACCACTGCTGTGGACCTTCGGAGGTACGACGATGACGACCACGGACGACAGCCGGCACTACCGCATCGAGCACGACTCCATGGGGGAGGTGAAGGTACCCGCCGACGCCAAGTGGCGGGCCCAGACGCAGCGGGCCGTGGAGAACTTCCCGGTCTCGGGACAGCGCATCGAACGCGCCCACATCGAGGCCCTCGCCCGGATCAAGGGCGCCGCGGCGAAGGTGAACGCGCGTCTCGGCGTGCTGGACGAGGACATCGCCGAGGCGATCGGCGAGGCGGCCGGGGAGGTCGCCGGGGGAAAGTGGGACGAGCACTTCCCCGTCGACGTGTTCCAGACGGGCTCGGGCACCTCGTCCCACATGAACACCAACGAGGTCATCGCCACCCTGGCGACCGAGCGGCTCGGGCGCCCCGTGCATCCCAACGACCACGTCAACGCCTCCCAGTCGTCCAACGACGTCTTCCCGTCCTCGATCCACATCGCCGCCACCGCCGCCGTCACCCGGGACCTCGTACCGGCCCTCGAGCACCTCGCGGCCTCGCTGGAGCGCAAGGCCGAGGAGTTCGCCGACGTGGTGAAGTCGGGGCGCACGCACCTGATGGACGCCACGCCCGTCACCCTCGGGCAGGAGTTCGGCGGGTACGCGGCCCAGGTGCGGTACGGGGTCGAGCGACTGCACGCCTCCCTCCCCCGGCTGGCCGAGCTGCCCCTCGGCGGAACCGCCGTCGGCACCGGCATCAACACCCCGCCCGGATTCCCGGCCGCCGTCATCGAGGAGGTCGCCCGGGTCACCGGACTGCCGCTGACCGAGGCCCGCGACCACTTCGAGGCGCAGGGCGCGCGGGACGGCATCGTGGAGACCAGCGGCCAGCTGCGGACGATCGCGGTCGGCCTGACGAAGATCGCCAATGACCTGCGCTGGATGGCCTCGGGCCCCCGCACCGGCCTCGCCGAGATCACCCTGCCCGACCTCCAGCCCGGCTCCTCGATCATGCCCGGCAAGGTCAACCCGGTCGTCCCGGAGGCCGTGCTCATGGTGAGCGCGCAGGTCGTCGGCAACGACGTGACCGTTGCCACCGCCGGTGCCGCCGGCAACTTCGAGCTCAACGTGATGCTGCCGGTCATCGCGAAGAACGTCCTGGAGTCGATCAGGCTGCTCGCGAACGCCTCCCGGCTGCTCGCCGACCGCACGGTCGACGGGATCGTCGCCGACCGCGAGCGGGCCCGGGAGTACGCCGAGTCCTCGCCGTCCGTGGTCACCCCGCTCAACAGGTACATCGGCTACGAGGAGGCCGCGAAGGTCGCCAAGAAGGCACTGGCGCAGCGGAAGACCATCCGCCAGGTGGTCCTGGAGAGCGGGTACGTCGAGCGCGGCGACCTCACCGTGGAGCAGCTCGACGAGGCGCTGGACGTCCTGCGGATGACGCACCCGTGAGGCGGCGCGGCCGAGGCGTACCGCTCCGCCGCGTCCCGGCCGCCCCCCGTCGCGACCCCTCCATGTCCACACCGTGTCCCCGGTGTTCCGCACGGGTGAAGCGTGACGGGGACCGCAGCGATCTGTGCCTGCGGCACCTAATATCTGCCCATGGCAGAGGGCGGAGCAGCAGGACGCGGCAACGGCCGCTGGGCACCGGGGACGCAGGTCCTGTGGCGCTACCGGGAGAACGGCGGCGCGCGCTTGCACATCGCGCGCCCCGTCACGGTCGTGCGCGACGATCCCGAACTGCTCGCCGCGTGGATGGCGCCCGGCACCGAGTGCGTGAAGCCGGTGCTCGCCGACGGCACCCCCGTGCACCAGGAACCCCTCCGCACCCGGTACACCAAGCCCCGTACGGTCCAGCGCGGCCGCTGGACCGGGACCGGTGTGCTGAAACTGGCCCGGCCCGGTGAGCCCTGGTCGGTGTGGCTGTTCTGGGACCAGGGCTGGCGGTTCAAGAACTGGTACGTGAACCTGGAGGAACCACTGGCCCGTTGGGCCGGCGGGGTGGACTCCGAGGACCACTTTCTGGACATCTCCGTTCATCCGGACCGCAGTTGGCACTGGCGGGACGAGGACGAGTTCGCGCAGGCCCAGCGGGACGGACTGGTGGACGCCGCACTGGCCGGCCGGGTGCGGGAGGCGGGCCGGGAGGCGACGGCCGTGATCTCCCGGTGGGGATCCCCGTTCTCGGACGGCTGGCAGAACTGGCGCCCGGATCCGTCGTGGGCGGTACCTTCACTGCCATCGGACTGGGACCGCACGCCCGCGCATCTGTCGCCGTGAGACTCTTGATGCATCCCGGGTCAGGAAACGTAGGATCGTCCTCCGCAAGGCACTGGGCGGCAGCAACTTCCGCAGTAAGCGCTGGGTTTGACCGAACGTCACCGAGGGGCGGCAGGACGTGAGCGAGGGGTACGGCACCACCGGTGCGGGCCGGGAACGGCCGGCGGGCGGCACACAGGCAGGCGCTCACCACGCGGAGATCCCGTTCCCGGGGCAGGCGTTCTGGGTATCGGAGTTTCGCCAGGGCGTACGGTGTGCACGGCGTGCGTCCCCGGCCTCACGTTCACGGGGCAGGCGGGAACGTGAGAAACGGGCCGTGGCCCCGGACGGATGGACTCGACACGCGTGACGGAGCAGCCGACCTCCTACGAGCGCCCGGAACCGGGCGTCACCCCCGCGGACGCCCGCGGGGCGTTCCCGCCTGCCTCGGCCCCGGCACACGGCCCCGGCTCGACATCGTCGTCATCGCCGCCCCCGGCGGCGGATACGGCCGGGCCCGGCGCCGAGCACTCCCAGCCGCAGGCCGGGCAGGAATCCGAACCCGACACCCACCGGCCTCGGCCCGCGTCCGAGGCCATCCCGCTCCAGCCGGCCGGAGGACAGAAACCCGACGTGCACGACCACCCGGCATCGGACCATCTGACAGCGGACCACCCGGCAGCGGTCCCTTCGGCACCCGACGGTGCGTCCCCGGAGCAGGCGTCCCCGGACCGCTCCGTACCCGTCCCCGACGGCCCCGAGCGGCGCACCGGTCAGGCGCCCCCGCCCGGGAAGCCCACGCCGATGCGGCGGGACGGGGACCGGCTGAGGTTCGTCGGCGCCGCGCCCCGGCGGATCGCCCGCGGCATCGATCTCGAAGAGATCGTGATGGGTCTGTGCCGGGCCACCGTGCCCACTTTCGCCGACACCATCCTGGTCTATCTGCGCGAGCCGCTGCCGGTCGGTGACGAGCGGCCCACCGGCCCGCTGGTGCTGCGGCTGCGGCGCAGCGACCGGATCCCGGCCGAGCGCGACACCGAAGGCGGATTCGTGCCGGCCGCCACGCCCGCACCCTCGGAACTGGACTCCATCGGCTCGGAGCGGTGCACGGTGCGGCCCGGCAGCGCGCTCGCCGAAGTGCTGCGCGGCGTACGGCCGGTGTTCACCGACGCGCCCGCCGCACGTGCCGCGCTGCCCGAACTCCTGGGCGAAGGTGCGGAATCGGCCGTACCCGGCGGTCAGCGGGCGATCCTCGCGCCGCTGCGCGGCCGGCGCCGGGTGATCGGCGCGGCCCTGTTCCTGCGCGGCCCCGAGCGCATCGCCTTCGAGGCCGACGACCTGCTGGTCGCCGCCCAGCTCGCCACGCACAGCGCCCTCGGCATCGACAAGGCGGTGCTGTACGGGCGGGAGGCGTACATCGCGGACGAGTTGCAGCGGACCATGCTGCCGGAGAACCTGCCGCGCTGCACCGGCGTGCGGCTGGCCTCCCGCTATCTGCCGGCCGCCGAGACCGCGCGCGTGGGCGGTGACTGGTACGACGCCATCCCGCTGCCCGGCAGCAGGGTCGCACTGGTCGTCGGCGACGTCATGGGGCACTCCATGACCTCCGCCGCGATCATGGGCCAACTGCGCACCACCGCGCAGACCCTGGCCGGTCTCGACCTGCCGCCGCAGGAGGTGCTGCACCACCTCGACGAGCAGGCGCAGCGGCTCGGCGCGGACCGCATGGCGACCTGTCTGTACGCGGTGTACGACCCGGTCGCGCACCGCATCACCATCGCCAACGCCGGTCATCCGCCGCCCATTCTGCTGCCCATCGGCGGGCGGGCCGAGGTGCTGCGGGTGCCCGCGGGCGCCCCGATCGGGGTCGGCGGCGTGGACTTCGAGGCGGTCGAACTGGACGCGCCCGCCGGGGCGACGCTGCTGCTCTACACGGACGGCCTGGTCGAGTCCCGGCTGCGGGACGTGTGGACCGGCATCGACCAGCTGCGCGACAAGCTCGCCGCGACCGCGCAGCTGACCGGCCCGGACCATCCGCCGCCACTGGAGGCGCTGTGCGACGAGGTGCTCGACATGCTCGGTCCGGGCGACCGGGACGACGACATCGCGCTGCTCGCCGCCCGCTTCGACGGGATCGCGCCGAACGACGTGGCGTACTGGTTCCTCGAGCCGGAGGACGCAGCTCCCGGCCGGGCCCGCCGGCTGGCCCGCCGGGCACTGTCCCGGTGGGGCATGGAGGACCTGAGCGACTCGGTGGAGCTGCTGGTCAGCGAGGTGGTCACCAACGCGGTCCGGTACGCCTCCCGCCCGGTCACCCTGCGGCTGCTGCGTACGGACGTCCTGCGCTGCGAGGTCGGTGACGACGTGCCCCAGCTCCCGCGGCTGCGCCAGGCACGCGCCACGGACGAGGGCGGCCGCGGCCTCTACCTGGTCAACCGCCTGGCCCGCCGCTGGGGCGCGACCCGGCTGAGCACCGGCAAGGTGGTGTGGTTCGAGCTGAACCACGGCGGCTGAACCACGGCTGCTGAGGCACGGCACACACGCCGAGCCGCACGCATGAGTGGGGGCGCCCGACGTCGTCATCGGGCGCCCCCACTCATGCGTCTTCCCGCCTACTGCTGCTCCCCGCCGTCCGGTGTCTCGTCCGGGTCGGGCGGGATCTCGTCGGTGGGCGGGGTGGAGGCCGGCGACGACGGCGGTGTGGTCGTCGGCTCCTCGGCCGGGGGCTCGGTCGTCGGTTCCTCGGTCGTCGGTTCCTCGGTCGTCGGGGCCTGCGTGGTCGGTTCCCCGGTCGTCGGTTCCTCGGTGGGCGACTGGGACGGCGACGCGGGCGCCGACGAGGACGGGGACGGGGCGACGGCCGCTCCCTGGTCGGTCTCCAGGTCGAACCTGCTGGTCTCCTCCATCACGCCGAAGGTGTACGCGGCCCAGATCTGCGCCGGGAAGCCGCCTCCGTTGACCCGGTCCTGGCCGCCCGCACCGTACATCTCGACCTGCGGGTGCGGGGCCTTGTCGTCCTCGCCGAACAGGCCGACCGTGGTGACCAGGTCGGGGGTGTAGCCGGCGAACCAGGCCGACTTGTTGTTGTCGGAGGTGCCCGTCTTGCCGGCGACCGGCTGACCGTCGCGCAGCGGGTTGTCCCGGACCGAGGCCTGCGCGGTGCCGTCGTCGACCACGCCGGTCAGGACCGAGGTCACCGTGTCGGCGGCCTCACGGCTGATGGCCTGCTCGCCGACGGCGTCCGGGATGGTGACGGTGCGGTTGAGGTGCTCCGCCGACTTGATGAGCGTCGGGGTGGTGCGCTCGCCGTGGTTGTCGAGGGTGGCGTACACGGCGGCCATGTCCAGCGGGCTCGCGCCCATGGAGCCCAGGGTCTGGGCGGGCACCGCCTCCAGGTCCTCGGCGTCCATGCCGAGCCTGCCCGCGGTCTCCATCACCTTCTCCATGCCGACGTCGACGCCCATCTGCGCGAAGACGGAGTTGACGGACCTGTTCATGGCCGTCTGGACGGTGATGTCGCCGTAGTCCTTGTCGTCCTCGTTCTCCGGGGCGAAGCCGACCTTCGTGCCGTCGTCCTCGACGGGGCGCTTGCTGGTGCCGTCGTAGACGGTGCCGGCCGCGATCGGCCGGCCGTCCTGCGTCTCGGCCTCCTCCTCGACGGCGGCGGCCAGGATCACCGGCTTGAAGGTGGAGGCGGGCTGGTAGTCGGAGCGGGTCGCGTTGTTCGTGAAGTGCTTGAGGTAGTCCACGCCGCCGTACATCGCCACGACCGCGCCGGTCTTCGGGTCCACGGAGACGGCGCCGGCCTGGACGTCGGCGTCGACCTCGCGCTCCCCGGCGTCCAGCTTGCCGGTGAGCTGGGTCTGGACCGCCTCCTCCAGCGCCTTCTGATTCCTCTTGTCGATGTTGAGGGTGACGGTCCAGCCGCCGAGGTCGACCAGGGCGTCGGCCTCCTTGGCGTCCGCGGCGGTGCCCTGGTCGACCAGCCGGCGCTTCAGCGCGGCGTTGGCCTCGTTCACCAGGTAGCCGACCTGGCCGGCCTGGCCCGGATTGCCCTTGGGGTCCTTGGGCACCGGGAACTCCATGCCGGACCGCTCGGCGGCGTCCAGCCACTTCTCCTCGACCATGTTGTCCAGGACGTAGTTCCAGCGGTTCTTGACGAGCTTCTTGCCGGTGTCCGAGGCCACCGCCCAGTCGTACTGGCTCGGTGCCTGGAGGAGTGCGGCGAGGTAGGCGCCCTGCTCGGCGGTCAGGTCCTCGGCGTCGACCCGGTAGTAGGCCTGGGCGGCGGCCTGGACACCGTAGGCGCCGCGGCCGTAGTAGCTGGTGTTCATGTAGCCGGCGAGGATGTGGTCCTTGGACTTCTCCCGGTCCAGCTTCAGGGAGATGACGAGCTCCTGGAGCTTGCGCGAGACCGTCTGCTCCTGGGTCAGGTAGTAGTTCTTCACGTACTGCTGGGTGATCGTCGAACCACCCTGCGCGCCCTTGCCTGCCACGGTGTTGAGCAGACCGCGCGCGGTGCCCTTGAGGTCGACGCCGGCGTCCTGGTAGAACGTCTTGTTCTCGGCGGCGACGAACGCCCGCTGGACCGGCTTGGGGACCTGCGCCAGGTCGACGACCTCACGGTTGACCTCGCCGTCGCGGGCCATGACCGAGCCGTCGCTGTACTTGTAGACGTTGCTCTGCTGCTGGGCGTCGGCGTTCCCCTCGGGGATGTCGATCACCATGTACAGCACGATGAAGGCGCCCATGCCGAGCAGGCAGAGGCCGAAGGCCGTGCCGAGGATCTTCTTCCAGGTGAAGAGGCGGCGTATCCGGCCCGGGCCGTTCCCGCCCGACGAACGGCCCTCGGATGCCGCACGGTGCCCACCGCGCTGCCGTGCGCGTCGTTCTTCCGCTCGTCCCATGGGTCCGCTCTGCTCCGCTTCGTTCGTGTGTGCTGGCGATGCACACGGGTTCGCCGCTCAGGTCAACTCCGCAAGCTAACACCGGAAGCTATGACAAACATCGACTGATCCGGCCTTTACGGGCGTGACAATCAGCACCCTCCCCACCGGAACCTCCTCCCGCCTCACCAGAACCGACGTGCGAAACCTGTTCACGGCTGCCGCGAAACGTTAAAGTGATATCACTTGGATAGACAGGCGCCAGCGGCATCCAGGTCGCGCCGCGGCGCCCCGAGATACGGGGGATCACCCATGTCCACACACGACACCCAGACAGCGGCACAGGCCGCACCGGCCGCGGCCGACGTCCCCGAGATGCCGGCCCCGCGCGTGCGGGAGACGGTGGCGCACAGCATCGGCGGCGGGCTCGCCCTGACACTCGGCCTGGTCGGACTGCTGCTCGGCATCGGGATGGTCGTCGGCGCCACGGCGGTCACCACGACCGCCGGAAAGGCCCTGCTGATCGTCTTCGGCGTCCTGATCGCCCTCGCCGCGTTCCTCGCCATGTGCGGACTGAACATGGTGGCGCCGGGCGAGGCCCGGGTGGTCCAGCTCTTCGGGCGCTACCGGGGCACGATCCGCCAGGACGGCCTGCGCTGGGTGAACCCCCTCACCTCGCGCGTCAAGATCTCGACCCGGGTCCGCAACCACGAGACCGCGGTCCTCAAGGTGAACGACGCCTACGGCAACCCGATCGAGCTGGCCTCCGTCGTGGTGTGGCGGGTGGCGGACACCGCGCAGGCCACCTTCGAGGTGGACGACTACATCGAGTTCGTCTCCACCCAGACCGAGGCAGCCGTCCGGCACATCGCCATCGAGTACCCGTACGACGCCCACGAGGAGGACGGCCTCTCGCTGCGCGGCAACGCCGAGGAGATCACCGAGAAGCTCGCGGTCGAGCTGCGCGCACGCGTGGACGCGGCCGGCGTCGAGATCATCGAGTCCCGCTTCACCCACCTCGCCTACGCCCCCGAGATCGCCTCGGCGATGCTCCAGCGGCAGCAGGCGGGCGCGGTCGTCGCGGCCCGGCAGCTGATCGTGGAGGGCGCCGTGGGCATGGTCGAGACGGCGCTGGCCCGGATCGCCGAGCAGGACATCGTCGAGCTGGACTCCGAGCGCAAGGCCGCGATGGTGTCCAACCTGATGGTGGTCCTGTGCGGTGACCGCGCGGCCCAGCCGGTCCTCAACACCGGATCCCTCTACCAGTGACCGCCCCCTCCGACTCCCCCGGGGGCCAGACCCCTCGGCGCAGGCCGCAGCAGCAGCGCAAGCAGGTGCTGCTGCGGCTGGACCCGCTGGTGTACGAGGCGCTGGCGCGGTGGGCGAACGACGAGCTGCGCTCGGCGAACGCGCAGATCGAGTTCCTGCTGCGGCGGGCGCTCGCGGAGGCGGGCCGGCTGCCCGGCGGGGCAGGCCCCCTGCCCCGCCGGGGGCGCCCACCCGTCCAGCCGCCGGCCGCGCCCGCACAGCCGTCGCCCGAGCAGCCGTCCGCACAGCCGCCGCCCCCGCAGCAGCCCGAGAACCCCTCCGAACCCCGCTGACCCGAACCTCCCGGGCCCGGTGATCCACCCCGGGCTCCGACGATCGCTCCTCCGCCCCACCTCCTCCGGGCCCCAGGCCCCCCACCCCCGCCACCCAGGCAGCCCCAGCCCGCACACCCACCACCCGAGAACCCGGACAAGCCCCGCCGTCCCGAGCACCCCGGATCCGGACCCGGCCACTCACCCCAGGCTCCGACGACCGGCCTTTCCGGCCCACCCTCACCGGACCCCGGTCCTCGCCACCTCCGGCCTCCCTCCAGCTCCAGCTCCAGCTCCCGGACCCCCTCAGGCTCCTCACCCCAGGCCCCGGCCGCCATCCGCCCCGGGCCCTCGACACCCTCAGCCCGAGCCCTCTCCCCACGCCGGTGACAGAACCGTGACATCCGTCCCCCACCTGGGCTTCGACACCGCTGCCCCCGATGTACACACTCGGCGTATACGCGGCACGTATACACACTGTGTAGAGTGCTCGCCATGTCCATCGGTCACACACTCCTCGGACTCCTGGAGTCCGGCCCGCGCCACGGTTACGACCTGAAACGGGCCTTCGACGCGAAGTTCGGTCAGGACCGGCCCCTGCACTACGGCCAGGTCTACTCGACGATGTCCCGCCTGCTGAAGAACGGACTCGTCGAAGTCGACAGCATCGAGGCCGGCGACGGCCCCGAGCGCAAGCGGTACGCGATCACCGAGGCAGGCGTCACCGACGTCGCCCGCTGGCTCGCCACGCCGGAGAAGCCGGAGCCGTACCTCCAGTCGACGCTCTACACCAAGGTCGTCCTCGCGCTGCTCACCAGCCGCGACGCCGCCGACATCCTCGACATCCAGCGCTCCGAGCACCTGCGCGGCATGCGCGCCCTCACCGAGCGCAAGCGCCGGGGCGACCTGGCCGACCAGCTCATCTGCGACCACGCCCTGTTCCACCTCGAGGCCGACCTGCGCTGGCTGGAACTCACCGCCGCGCGCCTCGACAAACTCCGTGAGGCGGTCTCCCGATGACGATCCCCGCCGGATCCCTGCTCACCGCCCAGGACCTGCGCAAGGCGTACGGGCCGACCCCCGCGCTCGACGGGGCCGCGTTCTCCATCCACCCCGGCGAGGTCGTGGCCGTGATGGGCCCCTCCGGGTCGGGCAAGTCGACCCTGCTGCACTGCCTCGCCGGGATCGTGACGCCCGACTCCGGCTCGATCACGTACGGCGGGCGCGAACTGACCGCGATGAACGACTCCGAGCGCTCCAGGCTCAGGCGCTCGGAGTTCGGCTTCGTGTTCCAGTTCGGGCAGCTCGTGCCGGAACTGACCTGCGTGGAGAACGTCGCGCTGCCGATGCGGCTGAACGGCACACCCCGCAAGGAGGCCGAGCGGGCCGCCCTGGTCTGGCTCGAGCGGCTGGAGGTCGACGACGTCCGCGCGAAGCGGCCCGGCGAGGTCTCCGGCGGCCAGGGGCAGCGGGTCGCCGTGGCCCGGTCGCTGGTCACCGGCCCGCGGGTGCTGTTCGCCGACGAGCCGACCGGCGCCCTGGACTCGCTCAACGGCGAACGCGTGATGGAACTGCTCACCGACGCCGCCCGGTCCACCAACGCCGCCGTCGTCCTGGTCACGCACGAGGCGCGGGTGGCCGCGTACTCCGACCGCGAGGTCGTCGTACGCGACGGGAAGTCCCGGGACATGGAGCACGCCGTATGAGCGGGACCAAGGAGCGCGCCCGCACCGCCCCCCAGGCCCCCTCCGCACCCGTCTCCGCAGCCCGGGGGGAGTCGAAGGCCCGGACAGTGGTCCGGGACCTGGGCATGGGTGTCCGCTTCGCCCTGGCCGGCGGGCGCGAGGGATGGATCAGGGCGCTGCTCACCGGCGTCGGCGTCGGTCTCGGCGTGGCACTGCTGCTGCTCTGCTCCGCGCTGCCCGGTGTACTGACGGAGCGGGACCGGCGGGAGGAGGCGCGCCTGGACTGGCCCTTCGCCAGCGAGGTCATGCCGAAGGCCGACGACACGCTGGTCGTCGCGCGGACCGACACCGAGTTCCGGGACCGGCACATCCGTGGCCGGATCATGGAACCGGAAGGCCCGAAGACCCCGCTGCCGCCGGGCCTGAGCGGGTTCCCGGCGGCCGGTGAGATGGTGGTCTCCCCCGCCCTGAAGGAGCTCCTCGCGTCGGACGGCACCGGGCTGCTGCGCGAGCGGCTGCCGTACGACATCGTGGGGACGATCGGGGAGCAGGGGCTCATCGGCTCGCAGGAGCTCGCCTATTACACAGGCGCCACGGGGCTCGCGGACCGGATCGGCAGCACGTCGGCGGTGCGCCTGGACGGCTTCGGCTCGCCTCCCGGGCAGATCTCCGAAGAAGAGAACGACCCGGTGCTCACGCTGCTGATCCTGGTCGTCCTCGTGGTGCTGCTGACGCCGGTCGCCGTGTTCATCGCCACGGCCGTGCGGTTCGGCGGCGAGCGGCGCGACCGCCGGCTGGCGGCACTGCGGCTGGTCGGCTCCGACGCGGCGAGCACCCGGCGGATCGCGGGGGGCGAGGCGCTCGCCGGAGCGCTGCTCGGCCTGGTCCTCGGCACGGGGTTCTTCCTGATCGGCCGTCAGCTGGCCGCCTCGGTCGAGATCTTCGGAATCAGCGTCTTCCCGGGTTACCTGAACCCTTCGCCGCTGCTGGCCCTGCTGGTCGCGACAGCGGTCCCGGCGGCCGCGGTGCTGGTGACGCTGCTCGCCCTGCGCGGGGTCGTCGTCGAACCGCTGGGCGTGGTCCGTACGGTGCGTCCGCCCCGGCGCCGGCTGTGGTGGCGGCTGCTGCTGCCGCTGGCCGGCATCGCGATGCTCTACCCGATGGTCGGGCAGGGCCGCGAGAACGGGGAATTCAACGAGTACCTGGTCGCCGGCGGTGTCCTGCTGCTGCTCATCGGGATCACCGCGCTGCTGCCGTGGATCGTGGAGACGGTCGTCTCCCGGCTCGGCAAGGGCAGCCTGTCGTGGCAGCTGGCGGTGCGCCGGCTTCAGCTCAGCAGCGGCGCGGCGGCCCGGATGGTCAACGGGATCGCGGTGGCGGTGGCCGGCGCGATCGCGCTCCAGATGCTGTTCGCCGGCGTCGAGGGCGACTACACCGAGGACACCGGGTTCGACGTGTCGCTGGCCCAGGTGCAGGTGGAGTTGCCGGACGGCCAGGAGCTCGCCCCCGCCGCCGCGAAGCTGGCGGACACCAAGGGGGTGAACAAGGTCTACGCGCTGTCCCACGGCTACCTCGCCGACAAGCCCTGGCAGCAGGAGCCGGAGAGCAGCGCCGCACTGGCCGTCGCCGACTGCGCGACCCTGCGCACGGTGGCGGAGCTCCCCTCGTGCCGGGACGGCGACGTGTTCGCGGTGTCCGGCGCCGAGTACGACACCGGCACCCCGACGCTGAACGAACCGGGCCGGGACCTCTACCTCGAGGTGCCCGATCCCTCGGCCCCCTCCGGCTACGGCGAGAGCGTCACCTGGACGGTTCCCGCGGGGGTCAAGCAGGCCCGGTCGATTCCGGACCCGGTGGGCAATGAGAGCAGCGGCTTCCTGCTGACGCCGGGCGCGATGACGGCGGGGATGACCGGCACGCTCTCCGGTCAGTTCTACCTCGGGATCGACGACTCGGTACCGTACGCCATGGAGCACGTGCGGAACACGGCCGCCGCGATCCATCCGCTGACGGACGCGATCAGGTGGAACGCCACCGAGCGTTCCGGGAGCTACGACTCGATCCGCACCGGCCTGTTCGTCGGCGCGACCTGCGTCCTGGCGTTGATCGGGGCGAGTCTGCTGGTCTCGCAGCTGGAGCAGTTGCGCGAACGCCGCAAGCTGCTGTCGGCGCTGGTCGCCTTCGGTACCCGCAGGCGCACGCTGAGCCTGTCCGTGCTGTGGCAGACGGCCGTGCCGATCGGTCTGGGGCTGCTGCTGGCCTCGGCGGTGGGGGTCACGCTGGGCGCCGTCCTGCTGCGGATGACGTCTGCACCGGTACGGATGGACTGGGCGAGCCTGTTGCAGATGACGGGTGTCGGTGCGGGTGTCGTCGTGGTGGTGACGTTGCTGAGCCTGCCGCCCCTCCTGCGCATGATGCGGCCGGACGGCCTGCGCACGGAGTGACCGGGGCGGGACGGCCGGTCCCGGGCGGCACGGGATGCCCGGTCCCGGCAGCCCGGTCCTGGCAGCATGGACCGCGTTCGGCCCACCCTTCCACCAGGAGCGTTCCCATGTCGTTCGCGTCCGTCGAGTCCCTCAAGTCCCGCCTCCCCGGCTACGCCCGGGACCTGAGGCGCAACCTGGACTCGGTCATCGGCGCCTCGGACCTGCCGCTCCAACGGCTGTGGGGGACGGTGCTGTCGGCGGCGATCGCCTCACGCTCGGCCGTCGTGCTGCGCGAGCTGGCACCGGAGGCGAGGGCGGTGCTGTCGCCCGAGGCCTACCGGGCGGCGAAGACCACCGCTTCGGTGATGGCCCTGAACAACGTCTTCTTCCGGACCCGCCACCTGCTGTCGGACGAGGAGTACGGCACCCTGCGCGCGGGCCTGCGGATGAACGTCCTCGCCGACCCGGGCGTCGACCGGACCGACTTCGAGTTCTGGGCGTTCGCGGTCTCCGCGGTCAACGGCTGCGGGCTGTGCCTCGACGCGCACGAATCGGCCCTGCGCGGGGCGGGCGTCGAACGCGAGGTCGTCCAGGAGGCCGTCAGGATCGCCGCGGTGATCCAGGCCGTCGCCACCACCCTGGAGGCGGAGTCGACCCTCGCGGACCTCGAGGGCCCCGGGGAACCCGGAGGCAGCGGGAGCACCGGAAGCGTCGGGGGCCCCGGAGATCCTGGGAACCTCGGAAAGTGACTCCGCGTGCATCGACCCCACCGGCGGCGGCAGTCGGGGACGGAGCGGCCGCCTACTCCCGCCCGTCCTCCGCTCGCGTGTCCCTGCCGTCCTCCGGCGGCTTGGGCCCGGCGGGTGACGCCGGCGGGGCCGGTGGCACGGGGTGGTTCATGGCCGCCGACGCCGCCGTGGCACCCCGGGGCTTCGGGGCGAGTCGCGCGGCCGGCTCCTGGGCGTACGCGCGGAGGTAGACCACGACGGTGTTGGTCACCGCGACCAGCGGTACGGCGACCACCGCACCGCCGATCCCCGCCACCATGCCTCCGGTGGCGACCGCCAGGACCACCGCGAGCGGGTGGACGCGGACCGCGCGGCCGAGGATGAACGGCTGGAGGATGTGGCCCTCGATCTGCTGCACCGCCAGGACCACCACCAGCGTCATGACGGCCGTGAACACGCCCTGGGTGACCAGGCCGACGACGACCGCCAGCGCGCCCGAGACCACCGCGCCGACGAGCGGGATGAAGGCGAACAGGAAGATGAAGACGGCGAGCGGCACCGCCATCGGCACGTCCAGGAAGTAGATGCCGAGGCCGATGAAGATCGCGTCGATCAGTGCCACTATCACCGTGCCGCGCACATACGCCGTCAGCGTCCGCCACGCGGCCGGTCCGGCGCCGGCGACGCCCGGACGGGCGGCGGCGGGCACCAGCTTCAGCGTCCACTCCCAGATGCGCTTGCCGTCGTAGAGCAGGAACAGCGTCGAGAAGACCGCGAGCAGGATGCCGGTGAGCGCCTCGACGACGACCGTCACGCCTTCCAGGCCCGCCGAGGTGATCTGCTCGGTGTTGTCGCCGACCGCCTCGCGCAGGTTCTTGGCGATGTCGTTGATCTGGCGGTCGGTGACGTGGAAAGGGCTGTTGAGCAGCCAGTTGCGCAGCTCGTCGATGCCGTCCTGGATCTGGTCGGAGAGGGTGTCGATGTTCTCCATGACCTGCCAGGTCACGAACCACCCTATGAGGCCGATGACGACGAACCCGAACAGCGCGGTCAGCGCCGTGGCCGGTCCGCGCGGCAGCCCGATCTTCCGCAGCCGGGCCACCGTCGGCTGGAGCAGTGCCGTGATCAGCAGCGCGGCGGCGAAGGCCAGCACCACGAGCTGGACGGCGCCGATGACCCGCATGAGCACCCAGACCGTCCCCGCGAGCACCAGCAGGCGCCAGCCGGCCTCGGCGGCGACCCGCACGCCCCAGGGCACGGCGTGCGCGGGGTCGGGACGGGAGGGGAGGACAAGGGTGGGAGCCGCCGCGGGGCCGTGGTCGCCCGGTGGCCCGGGTGCCCGGTCGGCGGGTTCGGCGGGTTCGGCGGGGGTGGTGGAGGCCTCGGAGGGGGCGAGGGCCTGGGAGGGGGCGGCCGATCCGGGCGTGGCGTCGGGTTCGGGGCGTGCCCGGTTCTCCCGTTCCATCTCGGCGCGGCGTTCCTCCAACCGCCTGCTCACCTCGGTCAGTCCGGCTCCGATCCGGCCGAGCCATCCTGGCACGTGCGACATGATGCGTCCTCTTCCCCCGGTTCTCCCCATCACTCCCCACTGCCCCTGGGGCCACCGATCAGACCGTACATGGCGAGAGCCCCGCACCGTAGGACGGTGCGGGGCTCTGCCGTGGTCGAGCGGGGCTGGTACCGGGCCGGGCTCTAGTACCAGTTGTTGGCCTGCCAGAACGACCAGGCGCCGCAGGGGCTTCCGTAGCGGTCGTTCATGTAGTTGAGGCCCCACTTGATCTGGGTCGCCGGGTTGGTCTGCCAGTCGGCGCCGGCGGAGGCCATCTTGGTTCCCGGCAGCGCCTGGACGAGACCGTAGGCGCCGGAGGAGGGGTTGACAGCCTTGTAGTTCCAGGTGGACTCGTGGTCCACGATGTTGCTGAAGCACTGGAACTGGTCGGCCGGAATCATCTGCCGGGCCATCGCCTGGACCTCGGCGACGCTGTACGAGCTCTGGACCGCGAAGTCGGCGGCGGACGCGGAGGCCGTCTTGGAACGGCTGGCGGCCTTCTCGGCCTCCTCGCGCTCCTTGGCTTCCTGCTCCGCCTTGGCCGCCTTGGCCGCTTTCTCGGCGGCTTCCTGCTTCTTGGCGATCGCGGTCTCGGCGGCTGCCTTGCGGGCCGCTTCCTCCGCGTCCTTCTTGGCGCTCGTGTCCGCGGCGATGGCCATGGTTTCGGCCTGCTGCGTCAGGGACGCGGTCTGCACCTCGACCTGCTGGCCCGCGGGGATGTCCGCGAGCAGCGTGGTGCCGGCCGCCGTCGCCTCGGCGTCATTATTGGCCTGCGCCACACTGCCCGACGCAACACCGACGACACTTCCGACAGCGGTGACCGCGGTGGCCGAAGCCACTGCGAATCCCCGGACCGAAATCCGGCTCACACGGTTTCCTTCCAGCATCGACCGCTTCGGTGACCCTCGCGGACGCAATCGTGCCCCTGGCACTGTCCTCCCCAACTCGGGTCACGGGAGGCACGGGCCCGGTGGGCAACTCCCGAACGGGAGCGCCGCGTGGTGCTCGGGCGGCATACGACGACGCTATGGAGTTGATGCTGGTGCTCATGTGGCGCCCCACCGCTGGGGGCGGGGCTGTGTCGCATGCGGGGCCTGACAGGAATGAGACTCTGCCGTAATACGGAGCCGGGAGGCAATTCCATCGCGAGTGTGAAAGCTCACATCCCGTTTGACCCGGTCGATCAGCGGAAAGCCACACGCGCGCCGACGCCGCCCGGCTAGGCTCTTCGCCTTTCCGGACGGCGTCAACTCATCAGACGGGGCAGACGGTTCAGATCACCCGGACCGCCCGGACCCCATACCACTCGGACCACTCAGACCGCTCAGATGTGCCCGTCCTCCAGCATTTCGGTCACGAGCGCGGCGATCTGGGACCTCTCGGACCGGTTCAGGGTCACGTGGGCGAAGAGCGGATGGCCCTTCAGTTTCTCGACGACGGCGACCACACCGTCGTACCGGCCCACCCTGAGGTTGTCCCGCTGGGCGACGTCGTGGGTCAGGACGACCCGCGAATTGGCGCCGATCCGGGACAGGACGGTCAGCAGGACGTTCCGTTCCAGCGACTGGGCCTCGTCCACGATCACGAACGCGTCGTGCAGCGAGCGGCCCCGGATGTGCGTGAGCGGCAGGACCTCCAGCATGCCGCGCGCGGTGACCTCCTCGATGACCTCACGGCTGGTGACCGCCGACAGCGTGTCGAAGACGGCCTGCGCCCAGGGGCTCATCTTCTCGGCCTCGCTGCCGGGAAGATAGCCGAGCTCCTGCCCGCCCACCGCGTACAGCGGGCGGAAGACCATCACCTTCTGGTGCTGACGGCGCTCGAGCACCGCCTCCAGACCCGCGCACAGCGCCAGCGCCGACTTTCCGGTGCCGGCCCGGCCGCCGAGGGACAGGATTCCCACGTCGGGGTCGAGCAGCAGGTCGAGCGCGATCCGCTGCTCGGCGCTGCGGCCCTTGATGCCGAACGCCTCCCGGTCACCGCGCACCAGCCGGACGTTGCCCTCGGGGGTGACCCGGCCGAGGGCCTTGCCGCGCTCCGACTGGATGGTCAGCCCCGTGTGCACGGGCAGGTCGGCCGCCTCGGGCACGTAGACATGGCCCTCCTCGAAGAGGACGTCCACCTGCTCGCCGGGCAGGGTCAGTTCGGACATTCCGGTCCAGCCGGAGGCGTCCGTGACGGCGAGCTCGGCGCGGTACTCCTCGGCGAGGAGGCCCACGGAGGACGCCTTGATCCTGAGCGGGAGGTCCTTCGACACGACGGTGACGTCGAACCCCTCGGCCTGCAGATTGCGGGCGACCGCGAGGATGCGGGTGTCGTTGTCCCCCAGTCGGTAGCCGCTGGGCAGCAGACCGGGGTCCGAGTGGTTGAGCTCGACACGCAGGGTTCCGCCGAGATCCCCGATGGGGAGGGGAGCATCGAGGCGGCCGTACCGCACCCGGAAGTCGTCGAGCAGGCGCAGGGCCTGCCGGGCGAAGTAGCCGAGTTCGGGATGGTGCCGCTTGGCCTCCAGTTCCGTCACCACGACGACGGGGAGCACGACCTCGTGCTCGTCGAAGCGGCTCAGGGCATTGGGATCGGCCAGCAGGACGCTGGTGTCGATGACATAGGTGCGCCGGTCGGGCTTGTGGCGCTTTGTGCTGGTCACCACGGAAGGACGTACCCCCTCGGAAGAGGTCGGGGAGCGACGGAGCGGAGCTGGACCGGTTGACGGCGCCGATGCACGGGCCGAGAACCGGCCCCCCGCTGCTTCGTCCGTGCCGTGACCGCACGGTCGGGCTGGTGCAAAGGGCCTCCCGGGCGGGCGGCCCCGGGCCGCCCGCTGAGATCCGACACCCGTGGTTCGGGTGTCGACCTGTCTGAGTTATGCCCTCGAACCATCGCCGCCATGCCCGATCTCCGGGCGGCGCCCCGATGAACTCCCCGTTACGTCCGATCCTCCACAGCGTTCCCCGTCCGGGAGCGGGGTGGTGACGGGGCGGCGGGGCGGGTGCCTCAGCCGCCGAAACGCCGGTGGCGGGCCGCGTAGTCGCGCATCGCGCGCAGGAAGTCGACCTTGCGGAAGGCCGGCCAGAAGACCTCGCAGAAGTAGTACTCCGAATGGGCGGTCTGCCACAGCATGAATCCGGACAACCGCTGCTCGCCGCTCGTACGGATGACGAGGTCCGGGTCGGGCTGGGCCCGGGTGTAGAGGTGACGTCCGATCATGTCGACGTCGACGTCCTCGGCGAGCGCCTCCATCGAGGTGCCCTTCTCATGGGCGTCGAGAATCATGGAGCGCACCGCGTCGGCGATCTCCTGGCGACCGCCGTAGCCGATGGCGACGTTGACCACTATTCCGTCGACCTGCGCGGTGGCCGACTCGGCCTCCTTGAGGCTGGCCTGCATCCCGGCCGGCAGCAGGTCGGGGTTGCCGACGTGGTGCACCCGCCAGCGGCCGTCGGCCGCGAGGCTGCGGACGACGTCCTCGATGATGCCGAGCAGCGGGACGAGCTCCTCCTCCGGCCGGTCGAAGTTGTCCGTCGACAGCAGCCAGAGGGTGACGACCTCGACGTCCGTCTCGGTGCACCAGCCGAGGAACTCACCGATCTTGTCCGCGCCGGCCCGGTGGCCGTGGACGGTGCTGGAACCCGAGGCCTTCGCCCAACGGCGGTTGCCATCCATGATGACGCCGATGTGCTTCGGCACCTGATCGTGGTCCAGGTGGCCTTCCACCCGGCGTGCGTACAGCCTGACCAGCAGGCCGCGCAGCTTGTCACGCAGGTTCACGTGATCGTCAGCCCCTCCGTACGGATCGGACAGGGGCGGCACCCGCCGCGGTCCGCGGCATGCGGCCCGGTACTCGGCCGCGGGCGGACTCCGTCTCCCAATGGCAGCCCCCGGAGGCGAAGCCTACCCCTGCGGAGGCGGGGAGCCTCAACGCCGGGGGCCTCAGCGGTGGGGTGTCAGCGATGGGGGTCTCGGCGTCGGGGGTGGGGCGGGCCCGTGCCCGTGCCCGGCGCCTGCCCGATGACCGCCCAGGGGCGGGGCGGGGTGGCCCGCAGCCGGACCCCGGACGCGGGCAAAGAAAACGGGCCGGTCCGTGGGGGGGATACGGACCGGCCCGAGGGGGGGTTTCCACCATAACCCTTCGTGAGTGATGCTGCGCGCATCGGCGTGCCACAACTACTCTCCGAAATCACCTGGCGACGCCTCGATGGCCATGGAGGTGCACATTCCGGGCACCCCGATGGCCGAAATACTTCTTTTCCTCCCGGAGGAAACCGGTGATAGCGGGTCATCCCGTTCGGCGTGACGCGGCACACCCTCAGCGGAACCCCGCCACGACCACTCTTCCGGCTGCCCCTCCGACGGGTGACCCGCGAGGAACGCCCGCTTGACCCACCGACGAGCCGGCGGCGGGGCGACGGCACGACATCCCTGGGCATCGCGCGCTCCCTCCACCGCGCGGGTCGGGCGCGACACCGACGGACGCACGGGACGCACGGGACGCCCTGCGGGAAGACCGCACACGTGAGCCGGCCCGGTGGGTCTCGGCCGACCTAGCAGGTCTCGGCTCACCTCAGCGGGTTTCCGTGGGCCTCGGTGGGTTTCCGTGGGTCTCAGGGCTTGCGTAGGTCGAAGAGGTGACGGCTGCTGTGGGCGACGAACGCACCCTCGGCCAGGATTCGTTCGTGCAGGGCACGCAGCTGGGGCAGATACGCCTCGACGGTGAACCCCGGAACCATCCAGATCACCTTGCGCAGGAAGTGCACGACGGCGGCGATGTCGTAGAACTCCATGCGCAGGCGTTCGGCCCGCAGGTCGACGATCTCCAGCCCGGCGGCCTCGGCCTCCCGGCGTTCGCGTTCGGGATGGCGGGCGTTGCGCTGCTCGTCCGACTGTGGCCCGAGGAAGTGCTCGACGAGTTCGTAGGCGCTGCCGGGCCCGACGTGCTGGGCGAAGTAGCCCCCACCGGGCCGCAGCACGCGCGCGATCTCGCGCCAGTGGGCTTCGACGGGATGCCGGCTGACGACGAGATCGAAGGCCCCGTCGGCGAAGGGGAACGCCGTACGGGCGGACGCGTCCTCGGAGACGGCGACGACGCAACCACCCCGCGCCCGGAGCAGCCCGGCGGCTTTCACGGCGTTGGGCACCCAGCCTTCGGTGGCGACGACGAGCGCGGGCCGACGGCCGTCGGGGGCGACGCGTCGGGCCGCGTCGAGGGCGAGGCTCAGTACCTCCCCTCCCCCGGTCTGCACATCGAGCACGGTCCGGGCCGCCGCACCCGGCTCCGCTCCCAGCCGAGCAGCCAGTGCACGCGCGTACCCCCAGGAGGGCCGCGCCTCGGTGGCCCTCCCGTCGAACCAGGAGAAGTCCCACCCCTCGGTGGGAACGGCCGCACCTTCGGCAACCAGCTCGTCAAAGGACAAGGAAGAAGATCGCGAGGAGGGGAACGAGGAGACGGAGAACCGGCCCGAGCGACGCCCATGCGACATCCCGCGATCCTCACAGAACGCCACGAAATCCGCTCACGGTTTTCCCGGGGCGGTCCGGCCGGACCGCCGACGGCTCACGACACGGTCGCCCTCATTCGCCTGGCCACTTCCTCCGCGACGAACCGCACGAACCCCTCCGGGTCCGGCTCGTCCCCCGTCGGCTGGAGGATCACGGAGTCGGCCCCGGCGCCGGCCAGCCGCTGGACCGCCTCGGCGACGGCACCGGCGTCCCCGGCCACTCCGAGACCGGGCCCGGAGCCGACGCCTTCGGCGATCAACTCGGCGCGGAGCCGCTCCTCGGCGCCGGGTCCGGTGGCGGTGAGGAGGTAGACGACGACCGTGTGCGCCGCGGCCTCACGCCCGGCCGCCGCGCGCCCCTCGTCAATGAGACGCCGGGCACGCCGGACACCCTCGGGAGAGGTGGACGCCGTGAGAACCGTGCCGTCGGCGACCTCGCCGGTGAGCCGCAGGGTACGCGGCCCGGTGGCCCCGGCGAGCACCTCGACCTCGCCCTCGGGCGGCCAGTCGAGGGCGACGTCGTCGAGTGCGACGTACCGCCCGTCGACGGTGAGCCGTTCCCCGCGCAGCAGGGCGCGCAGCGCGACGAGATGCTCCCGCAACAGCGTCACCGGAGACTCGACCCGGGCCCCGACCTGCCCCATCCAGTCCTGTACCCCGTGCCCGACACCGAGGACGGCCCGGCCCGGGAACATCCGGTGCAGGGTGGCGGCCTCCATGGCCGTGACGGCAACGTTCCGCAACGGCACGGGGAGCAGCCCGACCCCGATCCGTACCCGCTCCGTCCAGGCCAGCGCGGCGGCGGCCGTGGAGATCCCGCCCTCCCGGAAACAGTCCTCCCACAACCACAACTCGTCCAGCCCGGCGTCCTCCGCACTGCGGGCAACGGCACGAAGACGCTCAGGAGCAAGCTGCGGCCGGAACACCGCACCAAGTGTGGTCATGGCGAAGTACCTACCCGGGCCTCTCGAAGCTGACGCTCTCGGCGATCGCCCGCAGAATCGCCCGGTACTCCTCGCGCCGCGCCGGAGCCGTGGTGGTGAGCGTGAGGACAGCGAGCCGCCGGCAGTCCGGATGGGGAAGGTGGGCATGCACCTGGAGAAGCGACCGCTGCGGCAGCCCGCTCTCACTGCCGGGGGTGGAGGTCGACTCGCTGAGCGTGGCGGGCCCAGCGGCCAACTCGACGAACTCAACACACCGATGCCCGCCACCGGCCGTCACGGCACGGGCAGCGGTGACACCCCGGGGCGCAGGCGCGAACTCCCGCCAGGAAACGGTGAACAACGAAAACAACGGCCCCCCGGCCTCATGCCCCTCCACCCCACCCACATCATCCCGATGCAGCCCCACGGAACAGTGCACGGTACCTGCTTCACGGAGAGCGGAGAGGAGTTGCTGACCGGCGGCAAAAACTGCGATGAACTGCTGGCGGGCCGTCTCGTCGGGCGCGGCATCGAGAAGCGGTGCAGCCGCGGCCCGCAAGCCTTCCCCTGCCGAGGAGTTCGGGCCGGAAAGCAGTGCGTCCATGGGAAGTGGGAGAAATCCCGCCGGCTCGACGAACCACAGCTCGGCGAGGGGATCCGCGACAGAGGCATCGAGGACGATCACGGGCCCGCTCAAGACTCCGCCCCTTCGCTGCCCTTGGCACCGGAGACGGCAGTGGACGGGACATCAGCGAACCGCGCTCCGGCCCGACGGGCGCGCTCAAGGTCGGCCGGCTCCACACCCTCCCAACTTCTGCGCGGGGCACGCCCGTCGAAGGCTGACGGTTGGTAGAGGAAATGCAGACGCCTCGGCGCCTTGCCGTCCCGGGAGGACACGGCCACAACACCGAGGAACCGTGGATCGCCCGCAAACCACAGAGGCTCCAACCGCGCCTTGAGCGCAGGCTTCGTACGCGGCCCCCCGATACGCCGCAACCACCAGAACGCCCGATGATGCTTCACGAACACCAGAGGGATCCCTGCATCTGAACGACCTGCGGGGTCGGGGAGCTCGATCCAGATACCAGGAGCTTCGGCGTCCGGGTGATCATCAATGCCTCGCGCCGCTTCGTAGTAGATCTGCCAGGGATATTCACGGAGAATCCACAGCAAACTAAACACGACTGGAATTCCGCGGAGTTGCAACACCATTCGATAAAACCCGTAGACCCAAAAGGGAATAAATACCCACACAAGCCAGTTCGGACCATTCGCAGAAATCCCTAGCATGATTACCCAGCCGCCACCCCATGCAACCAAACCGGCTAAACTCGCGGCAAGAACTTTTGACCATTCCAGACGAGTGGACCATGAATCCCAAGCAGTAGGCTGGCTGGCAGATCCCATCCGCTCCCTTTCTTTAGGTCTCGTCAGAAGAGATGACGAGCAAGACTGTAGATCGCTCCAGAATCCAGCAGCAGGCGCGAACCATCGATACCGGCCACTGCACCCTCCTTCACACCGTCGTCGTCCGCATCAACCAGCTTGTCACGGAGACCGAACCCTGCAGTACCAATGCCAACCACTCCTGCCGCCCCCTCCACAGCCTTGCCTGAGACTTCTGGGTTACTCGCTCCTCGTACAGCCCGAGCAACCAGCGAATTTCCGAGTTCAGCCACAATCTTTGCTTCATCCATAGTTTTCACTCCCACCACCGCCACCCTATCGCCGAGGGTGGCACCTGTGGTGCTGGCCAGTGCAGCCCGGATACCTGCACATCCTCCTTTACCAACCGCCCCGACCCCAGGTAGCGACCCCAAAAGATCGGCACCAACTGACACCGAATTACTCCAGAAGTCGGCATCCAGCTCACCACTTCGGACCCCATCCCATAGAGAAACTCTCACTTCAGGATCGGAAATCCGCAACGCAAAAGCAGTCAGACTCACCGCCGAAGACGTAAGCATGAGCACCGCCACAGTCGCCAGGCTCCACCCCAGCGGACCGGAAAGGAGGAGGGCTGCGACGACGATCAGCCCCGCTGTGAAGCTGAGGATGTCCGGCAGGTTGTCCGTCAGCCAGTCGAGGGCCTTGTCGAACATGCCCGGCTCATGCGGCGCCAGCTTCTTCGTCGCGTCGCGGATCTTCGTCGCGCGATGCATGGCCTGGCGCTCATGCTCCTCGGCCAGTCTCTTCGCCTTGCCGATGACCTTGTCGAGCTCCGCCTGCGCCTCTTCGACATCGGCATTGGCACGGGTCAGTGCCCGCTGCGCCGGGCTGTCCCCGTTTCCCTTCTCCTCCTCCAGGTCGGGATGACCCTCCGCCCTGGCAGCACGCCCCTTCGCCCGGTCCACCGCAGCCTGCGCGGCTTCGGCATCGCTCTCCAGCCGCTTCGCGCGCCGCTGGAAGTCGTCCAGCTCGTTTTCCCAGCAGCTCAGCTGCTTGGCGGCCTTGCGAATGGACCGCGCGGCGTTCTTCAGGTTCAGTGGCAGCGGGCCGTCGTCGAGTTGTTCGCGGAAGGCGACGGCGGCATCACCTTTCCAGCAACTGCCGTCCAGCAGCTTGGTGACCAGCTCGTGGGTGTCCTCGAGCACCTTCGCGCACCCGCTCAGCTTCTTGTGCAGTCCGCGGATGGTCTCCGTGTCACCCGGAACGGGGTTGAAGCCCAGGTGCGGATAGTCGGGGTACGGGATACGGGGTGCCGACTTGAGCCCTTGGGGTTTTCCGAGGTCCGCCCTCGACTTCGGATCGAGCGCCGCACCGGTGTCGTCGATGTGGGTGACGGTCACGTACGGCCGCCTCTGCCACTGCCAGCCTTTTTCAGCGCGGCTTCCAGCGCCTTGTCGACTTCGAGGTAGCTGTCCTTGCTCTTGCCGATGATCTCGGCGAGGTCCTCGGTCTGCTTGCCGATCTCCTCGGCCCCGTACTTCCAGTCGTCCTGGAAGTGCTCGCAGGCACGGTCGAGATCGTCCGTGCCGAGTCCGGTGACAGTCCCGTCGGCAAGCGCCTGCCGTACGCCCCGGAGCGAGCTCGCCGACTTGCGCAGCGACTTCATGAACCGCCCGAGCTCGTCCCCGTCGACAGCCAACCGCGGCTCGGCCATACGCGCACCCCTCTTCTCTTCCGATCCACCTGCACCCATGGAAGGAACGAGAGGTTCCGTATTTCGTGGCGCATCCGGAGCAGAGGGCCCTCTTTAGGAGGAGCGCGTGGTTCAGCGGTTGATGGCCTGGATCTCCTGGACGACGACGTCCTGCGTGGCGCCGAAGCTGCCGTCGGGAAGGTCTCCGCCCGCACCGCCGGTGCCGGTCCACTCGATCTTCCAGGTGACCGTGGCCGTGAGCTCGTACGAGTCGTCTCCCGAGGAGCGCAGATACGTCACACCGCACGGCGGGGTTTCATCTGCCTTGCCCCTGGCGTACGGCTCACCGATCCGGCCGCTCCGGATCTCGCAGACGCCGGACGCCGGATGGATCTCGGCGTCCGGCGTGCCTGGCTCGATCTGCACGGACACCGGTGCGGCAGTGGTCGTCGCCTCGATGCCCAGCAACGGAACCGAGGCCGTGACGGAGACCGGCTTGAACTGCGCTGCGTCCAGCCATGCCCAGGTGGGAAGGTTCACCTTGGTCGTGCCTTCCGGCGCCAGAGCCACTTCCGTCGAGGGAACACGGACCTCGGCATAGGCGAGCTGGGCAAGGACCTCCGGGGTGACCGCCTGCGGGATGTCGGCCGGCGGGTCGTCGTTCTCATCCACCCAGAAAATGGGCTCGTCGCAGTCGGTAGCACCCGGATCGCCTTCACGACCGGCTGTTACATACGAGTCCCACCAGTGGCCCTCGCCGGCCTTGTCCTTGTTGAAGTCCGTGTAGGGCTCACCCTTGACGTAGCGATCGCGCTGCCGTGCGTCCCACTCGTAGCCCGTCGACTCCGCTTCCCAGATCGGTTCCAGGTGCTTCTGCAACTGGTCCGGGGTGTATTTGGGAGCGTAGTAACAGGCCGGTGGTGTCCAGTTCGTGGCAGACTTCACCGGGCCGGCCGCCTTGCCCGTGCCGTTGCGAGAGCGATCGAAGACCACCGCCCCCGCGGTCGCGGAGATGTTCTCACCGTTTCGGTCGCCTTCGACCTGGGACTCGGAGCCCGCGCCTTCCCCACCAGGAACGACATCCGCTCGGGCTGGCGCGACGGTGGCCGCCATGACGAGGCCGGCCAGGACAAGCCCTCCCAAGGACAGACGTCCTACGGCTGGCACTGGGCGGCTCCCCTCGACGAGATGATCTGGGACGTCTGCCACACGCCCTCGGCACTCTTGTCGAGCTTGGTGTTGTAGAGCACGTAGCTGTTCTTGGTCACGGGCGTCTCATGGACCTTGTTGGTTTTCTTGTCCTTGCTGAAGCCCTTGCTCTCGTCCGCGCAGAAAATGAGTATCGCCGACTCCTCGTCCTTGAGAGTCACCTTGCGATCGTAGTAACGGACTTCGCCCGTCATCGTGGCTCCAGCCTTTTCGAACTGGTTGACCCAGGACAAAGCCGATTCCAGAGCCTTGCCCCTGTTGTAGAAGGCCAGAGCCTCGCCGTTGGCGTCTGTGCCTGCGATGGCTGCGTCCACCGCCCTCATGCGCTCTGCGTTGTCCGCCAGGACGGCGTCCTTGACCTGATCGCCCGTCTTCTCGCCTTCGAAGACCAGCGTGACATCAGAGGGCAGCTCGATCTTCGGGCGCTCCGCGGCGGCCGGCCCCGACGATTCGCTCGGTGGAGCCGACTTGTCGCTCCCCGTGTCCGCGCCCACGATCTTGTCGCTGTCCTCGTCCTTGGCGGAGCCCTCCTCCTCGTCGCCGCTGCCGCACGCGGACAGCGTCAGCGCCGTGGCGGCGGTCAGCGCGAGCGCTGCGAGCAGGGTGGGGCGGCGGCGGTTCACGGTTTCGGCTCCCGGTGGGGCGAGGCGTCTCGAGCGACCCAACGCTATCCAGCGATGCGTAACGACACCAGGGAGATCAGTGACGACTTGCCGGGCGTATCCGACCAACCTCTTCGCCACTCCACTCTCTTGGGACGGAGCCGTTACGCAAGCAGTCACCCCGATGACCCGGTCCCCGGCGCCGGCCGGAGGCGTTGTCACAGGGGGGCGCTAGGTTCGCTGCTCGTGGGGCCGGTCGTGGCGGTTGAAGTCGCCTTTCCTCCTTGTACCACACCTTGTTGACGACCCATCAGGAGATGTTGCCATGAGTATGGAAGCCACCTACGCGGACTTCTCCGTCAGCCCGGCCCGGCTGGCCAACGCCGACGTCCGGTACGAGGACGGCCGGTTCGCCGGGTCGCATCTGGCGCTCGGCGCGGGCGGGTCCGTGACCGTGGAGTTCGAGGTGGAGGACCCGGAGGACATCCCCCAGGCGACGCTCACCGTCACCGCCCTCGTCTCCAAGCTGGGCGCCGAGCCCGGGGACGCGCCCGTCGACGTCCTGCTCCAGGGCGAGGCGCTGGCCGAGGGCCTCACCGTGCCCGGTGGCGGCGACCTCCCGCAGGACAACGTCTTCGCTGTGCCCGGACATCTGCTCGAGGCCGGGACCAACACCCTGGAGATACGCTCCTCCGCCAAGGCCCGCAGCATGCTCTGGCTCTACCGGATCACCCTGGACCCCGTCGCCCAGCGGGGCCGCTCCGAGCGTACGCGGAATGCGGAGGCCGCCCGGGACTCGGTCTTCACGTACCGGACCGAACGCCGTTCCGCCCACGCCTCCCCGTCCCGCTCCTGGCAGGCGGCCCCCCGGCTGCTGTTCCACATCGACCGGGACGAGCACTCGCTGCCCGCGCAGCTCAGCTGGAAGGGTGACGACGGTACCGAGACGGCCATCAGCTTCCAGTCCAACATGTCGGACTTCCACGGCGTCCACCGTGCCGCCGACGGTACGGCGTACGAGTACCGGGGCCGTCTCACCGGCAGGTGGCCGTACGCGGAGGGTATGCCGAACGCCCCGGTCTCCGGCTCGCACCACCTGCACCGCTTCCACACCGAGGAGGGCTGGGGCGGTGACTGGCACCGTTCCCACGAACTGCGGCTCCTGGTGGACGACGGCGGCCCCGCCCCCGTGGAGCGGGTGACCTGGCGCGACCAGCGCGGGAACTCCGGCGTGGCCGTGCTGCACACCCTGTCGAACGAGGTCGAGGCCACCGACGTCGAGGCGAGCGACGAGTTCGAGGAAGCCGGCGAGATCGCGGAGAACCTCATCGAGGACTCCCGCGACAAGTGGCTGGCCGGCGACGACGTCGCCCTGCTCGACTTCACCCTCGCCCGTCCCGCCGCCGTCACCTCGTACACCCTCACCTCAGCGAACGACTGCGCCGAGCGCGATCCCCGCGACTGGACCCTCCTCGGGTCCCACGACGGCACTGCCTGGACCCCCCTGGACGTGCGCATCGGGGAGAGGTTCACCGACCGCTTCGAGACGCGGGAGTTCTTCCTGCGTCCCCGCACCGACATGCCCGCCTTCCGTCACTACCGCCTCGACATCACCCGCAACTCCGGCGGGAGCGAGACGCAGCTCGCCGGGGTCCGTTTCGTCGAGGCCCCCTCCGGCAAGGGGTTCACCGGCTACTACCAGCGCTACGACGAGGGCCCGATCGGCTACCGGGGTACGCCGGTTCCCTCCGCGCCCGCCGCCGCCCTCCCGGCGCCCCTCCTCGCCTCGGACCTGGACGCCGCCGTGGAGAGCCTGACCGACACCGCCCAGACCCTTGCCGCCCTTGCGGCCCGGCTCCGCGGCAACTGACCATAGAGGGAAGGGAAGAAACGCAAGGGACCGAAGAGGCGGAAGGGGCGGGGTGGTGATGGCGGTCTGGCGGGACGGGCGTGGGGAGTTGGTCGTGCCGGGTCACGGGGGACGGCCGGACGTGCGGGTGCCGCTGGAGATCGCCGCCTCCTACCGCGCCCGCACCAAAGGGCTGCTGGGGCGGGACTCGCTCGACGGCGCGCTGCTCCTCTCCCCCGCCAACAGCATCCACACCTTCCGTATGCGCATGCCCATCGACGTCGCCTATCTGGACCGGCGTCTGCGCGTCATCGCCGTACGCACCATGCCTCCGGGACGGCTGGGACTGCCGAGGGTACGGGCGCGGCATGTCGTCGAGTCCGGGGCCGGGGCGATGGCGGGGTGGGGGCTGAGGAGAGGGGTGCGGGTGACAGTGCTGACGAGCCCTCCCGGCCCCAGCACCGTGTAGGCGACGCCCGCCACGCCGCGCGCCGAGGATCTTTCGTTCGAGTCGGGCAGGATCAGCCCCTGGTCGCGGCAGCCGACCGGCACGTCACAAGCGGGAGCGGTGAGGGCCCCCGGGCCGCGTACGCGCGTGCACCGCCCCTGGGGAGAGGTGAAGAGGAGCGCACGGTTCAGCGGTTGATGGCCTGGATCTCCTGGACGACGACGTCCTGGGTGGCACCGAAGCTGCCGTCGGGAAGGTCACCGCCCGCACCGCCGGTGCCGGTCCACTCGATCTCCCAGGTGACCGTGGCCTGGAGCGGGAAGGTGCCCTCACCCGAGGACCGCAGGTGCTCCACCCCGCAGGGCGGGGTCCGCTCCGCCTTGCCCCTGGCATTCGGTCAGCTCGCCTCCGGCGGGCTTCTTGAAGGGATGGCGGAAGCCGTCGCCGGCGTTCTCGTAGCCGAGGTCAACCAGGGTCGGCATGTCCAGTTCGGCCGCGATGCGGTTGAGTGCCTCGACCAGCCCGTGGTGGCGGGCGCAGGTGGTGTCGTGTTCCCGGCCCGGCCGTACGGGCGAGACCCAGATCGGCCAGCCGTCCGGGGTGGCGATGACCTGCACGTTCCCGCCATGGTGCTTGTGTTTTCCGGACCACCGGAGGTCTGCGCCGTTGGGGCCCGGGGCGGCGGCGCGGTCCGTGCGGATGACCGTACCGTCGAGGTTCAGATGCGTCAGCCCGGCTGCCTTCGCACGCTCCAGCGCGGTGGACAGGTCCGGTGCGCCGGCGGCCAGGACGGCCAGTCCTTCGTGGAGGTAGCGGTAGGAGGTGGAGACCGACAGGCCGTTGTCGCGGGCGAGTTGGGCCAGTCGGGTGCCGTCGAGGAACCAGCGCAGCACGAGCACGGCCTGCTTGAAGCAGCCCAGCGCGCGTCGCCCCTTGCGGGTCCTGGCCACGATTCGGTGGTCGCGCAGGAGACCGGCCGGGTGCTCGGCGGTGGACCGCCTCACATCGGGCACGGCGGTGTATGTGACACTGGTCGGCACGTGAGGCCCCTCGGTCGGATCTTTCTGTCGCAAGATCGTTCCTACCAGGGGCCTTACGCCTGCCCGGACTTGGGGGATACCGCGGACCGCGCGACGCGCCTCCCGCTCACGGACGGTGGCCGACGGTTACCGGGAACAGCTCACTGGCAAGCGCGCGAAGTCGATGCCGTCGTCCGCATCCGCGTCACCGGCCGGGAGACGCCCTTTCTCATCCGGACAATAGTACACTCCATGGGCTCAGAATTCCGGAAAATCGTGAGTCATCGGATTCCACTCAAGCACACTCATCCCCTTTCCCGCATAACGCTCATTGATCCTGACCACAGCCTCCCGTCGAGAAATCCCACATTTACCTACGAGCACATCCGTCATGTCGCGAAAATATTCGAGCATCTCCTCGTCGAAAGCGACGAGGAATCCTTCGGTACTCATGATGCAGGGCCTCGGCGCAGTTCGTTGTCGTCCGTTTTGATCATGTGAGGCCGGGGAGGGCGAGCGGCCGGGTGTGGTCTCGGGCTGCCCGTCGGAGGCCGGCGGTGATGGTGCGGATGCCGGCGAGGCGGAGGGCTCCGATCGCGAGGTTTCTGCAGGGGGCCATTGCTCGGGGGGCGTTTCCGGTCCGCAACCGGGAGGCGTCCTCGGTGAAGGTGACGTCCCTGACGTGGTGCAGGGCCTCGACGGCCCGGTGTCCTCGGATCGGGCGGCTGAGTTGGGCCGGGCCGGTCTGCTCGGTGGTGAGGCCGGTGACCGCGGGGACGGTCTTGAGACTGCTTTTTCCGGTCTTGCGGTCCACGCGGCGGCGGACGGTCTGGACGGCCCGGCGGGCTCCGGGGAAGAGCAGGTTGCTCACCGTGCAGACCTTCAGCCGGCGGATCTCCTGGCGGCCGTGACCGGTCGCACGGGTCCTGTCCTGCAGTGGAATCTGCTTCCAGGGAAGGGACTTGAGCTGCTTGCGGAGCTTCTTCGTGTTGCGCTTGGCGAGCACGACGGAGTGGGCCTGGCGGTCGAGCAGGTGGACGGCGTGGTCGTGCCGGGTGTGCATCGCGTCGCCGGTGACGCCCGTGCCGGCCAGGTCCTCGAGGGTGTCGGGCAACGGCTGGAAGCGGGTGGTCCCGTTGGCCTTCTCACCGACGTCCATCTGAACGGGGACCAGTGCGCTCGCGTGGTCGCAGGCGGTCAGGAGGTGGATCTTTCGTCCCCTTCGCACGGGCAGCACCCCGCAGCGGCTTCCCGTCGACCGCCGGTCCGCGTAGTCCTTCGTTTCCGGTCCGCCGGTCTGCGAGCCGGGCTCCGACCGCGCGGTCCGGGGCGTCCGCGTCGATTCCGGCCGGCAGTCGCCGGATCGTGGATCCCGCGGGCCGGGACCGTTTCGGCCACAGCGGGTCGATGACCGTGCCGAGCCGCCTCAGCAGGGCCGGCGGTGCGCCGGCCACCCATCCACCCACCGCGAGCAGGGATCGCGCTCCGGCGAGGACCACGCAGGCCGTCAGTGCCAGGAGCGTCACGAGTGGATGCCCCCGTGGATCACGCGGGTCCGGGACCTGCGCGAGACGTTCCAGCAGATCCAAGAGCTCGCTCCCGGACACTGCCGGATGCGGTCCGAGCCGGTCGAAGGCAGGGGAGATCAGAGACGATGCGTCGGCAGGCGCGGGCAGCCCGAGGGCACAGAGCGTAGAGAGCCATACCCGGAGCCCCCGGGCCCACCAATCTTGCGAATGACCAGCGGAAACCCACGCCTGAAAGGTAGGACTCCATGATCACGGACGTACGTGCCTGCTCTGCGTCGGACCCTGCCCGACATGACGAGACGTCAGCAACCGGACATCGGCCGACTACACCGAAGTTCTGACCGAGGAGAGCGCGGTAGTACGCGACTCCCGGTTCGCGCTCCATCCAGATGTTGCCGGTGGGGGTCTCCGTTGTTGCGCTGTCGGGCCATCCGGTTGGTTTCCGCTGCGCTCTTCGAGATGCACGACGAATGGACCGCCCTACCTCACCGCCATCCCCCCGAAGGGGATATGGGTGATATCTACCGCAAACTCTCTTTTGGTTCCCCCGTGCCACCCAACGCACCGAAATGCAACCGCCAGTTGATCCCCAACACCATGACGAGGGACACTACCTGGCGGATGCGTGTTCCCGACCGGGTGGCACTCGCTTCAATATCCTCCCGTGCAGGTCATCTGAAGCCATCTACCCAAGGATTACTGGGCAGTTGACCTCAGGGTTTCGTGGTAGCGTCCTTGCCCGGAGGGACAGTGCAACCTGAAAGGGAAATCGTGAACACGGAGAAGATCGCCGCTCGCCGCCTCTCGCTGGAAGAGGTGACGAAGCTCGGCGTGAAGGACAGGCTCTTCGTTTCCGCCGACACGGCAGAACTCAAACTTCCCGACTGCTACGTCCCTGCTTTTCTGACCAAGTCCGGTGGGGATTTCGAGGGCGGCTCGATCACGGCGAGAACCGTATTCCAGGAAGAGGTCTCCTGCCTTCCCGACGACGAGAATGAAGCCGGAATCTACTTGGCCGACGAGAACGGCTCGGTGACCATCGAGGTCCTCCAGTCCGCCGGTGTCGTGCTGGACCTGGCACTTTTCGTCCCTGGTGGGGACAAGGGGGCCCTCACCGCCCTTTACGCTGCGGCCCGGCAGGCGTTCGGCGCCGACGTCGTGCAGATCTGGCGCCAGGGCCTCAAGGAGGTTCCCGACGTGAAGGTCGACATCTTCGAGGAGCAGATTCCCCGGGGACGCAAGGGGGGCGACAGCCCCAAGCGTGACCGTCGCGCGATCGACACCTACCCCACCCGCGCGGACTTCATCGAGTTCTCCGCGGGGTGGAAGCCGGTCGTTGAGGTCCACAGGCCGATTGTTGACGACACCCCGACCATCTGAGGCGGCGTTACCTCTCGTCTCGACCTGAGGGAACACCGAGAACGCATGCGCCGGATCCGACGCTCCCTGAACTGCCCAGGGAGCGTCGGAAAATAACTCACGAATGTCGAAGCGCCGTTCCACCGGGGCGGCGCTTCCTCGGTCATGGGCACCTTCCGTACGCCGTCCAGCGCGCGGCGCTCGGGGTGACCTCGGCGGCCGGTGGGGCCGTCAATCGGTGTACGACTCGAGCGTGCCGCGGCGCCGGACGTCGAGGGTCGCGCAGTGGAACGAGCCGCCGAACGGAGCGTAGTGCAGCAGGTCGCACGGGATCGGCTCGAAGCCCCATTTCTCGAGTGCGCGCAGCATGTCCGTGTGGTGGCGCTCCGCGATCACCCGCTTCTCGTCGATCATGAGAACGTTCATGCTCAGCCACTTGCCGCACATCGAGGTGACCTTGAGCAGACGCTCGTCGATCGGACGGGGCTCGGGAGCGATCAGGACGTCCCACGAGCTCAGGACGTCGGGCAGGTGGTCGACGTCGACGTATTCGGGGTTGACCAAGACCTTGCCGGGCGCGAGGAGGACGAATGTCGTGTCGATGTGCATGGGGGTGCGGCAGCGGCTCTTGATCTCGTGGATGCGGTAGCCGGGCCCGAGATGGCGGCGCAGCCAGTCGATGCCCATCCGGTTGGTGACGTTGCTCCGCGTGACGAACAGGTCGTGTCCCGCGCGCATGAAATCCGCCGCGTCGAACACCGGCTCGAACTCGGTGAGGATGTAGCGCATGGGCTCGCCGGCCTCGGGGACACGGAAGTCCGCCTCGAAGAGCTCGTCGGTGAGCTGCGGCTTGGGAGCCGCCGTCCAGCGCGCGCCGCCCCGGAAGTACTCCTTGAGGATCGTGCGATAGGAGTGGGTCTCGAAATACCGGCACGGCCATGCCATCGGGGTCTCGACGATCTCGTCGCCGATCACGAGCATGCTGTCACGCGGGCACGTGTTGCAGAAGCCACGTGACGACCAGTCGGGGGTGCTGAAGCGTCGCCGGTGGTCGACCTCGTCCGGGCGTCTGACGGTGACGCCGAGGGACTCCAGGAGAGCGACGAACTGGTCGAGCTCCTGCTGCGCCCGCTCGACCAACAGGCGCGGGTACCTGAAACCGGCGGCAAGCCCCTGCATCCGTGCCGCCCATGGCGGGATGTTGCAGGTCACGACCGGATGGTCGGAGGGAATCGTCGCGCCGTCGAGACGCCCGACGATGATCTCCTCCAGCGGGTCCCACTCGTTGTGCGAATTGACCGGCGAGAGGAGGGGCTCCGAGGCGCCGTCAGCCGAGGCTGATCGCGCCGGACGCGCGTCCTTGTCCGCCGCTGCCGTCAACCTACCGGGCCTTGGCGTTACCGCCATACTCAACCGCTTTCGATCGCAGAAGTCAGCAACTCACCCCATTCAACGCGTTGCGTCAGGAGATGTACAGGACTGATGCGTGTCCACGAGGAGGGCCATACGCCGCTGGCCCGGGTCGAAGATCCGGTAGTCGCACGAGTGTTTTAGTGACTCTCCGTTCCCGGTTCTCAGTTCTCGGTTCGGGGAAACGTGATCTCGACCCTGCGGTTCTTCTTGCGGCCGGCTTCCGTCGAGTTGTCGGAGATCGGGTACTGCTCGCCGTAGCCACGTACCTCGTACGTGACGTCGGGGTCGTTCAGCTTCTGGTCCAGGACGGCGTGGACGGCGTTCGCACGCCGGCGGGACAGGACGTCGCCGTGGGCCGAGGAGCCCAGGTTGTCCGTGAAGCCGAAGACACGGATCCTCGCCGCGTTCTGCTTCTTGATCTCCTCGGCGATCGCGCCGATACGGGCCCTGGCCTGCGCGCCGAGTTTCGCGCTGTCCTTGCCGAACAGTACCTCCGCCTGCAGCGCGAACGTCACCTCCGTGTTGGTGTCCTCGCGGCGCTCGTCACCGCTCTGCTCCTCGACGACCTGCTTGATGTCCAGGACCTTCGGTTCGGCGAGGGTGGCGCCGTCGGGGAGTTTCAGGTCCGGGTCGTTGGGGTCGAGTTCGACGGGAGCGGAGGCGGTGGCCTCGGTGCCTGGGGGGACGCTGGGGTCGTCGGCGGCGGCGGTGCCGGCGGCGCCGTAGAGGGTGGTGGCCACCAGGACGGTTGCGGTGGTTGCTACGGCTGCGAGGCGTGGGGCCTCCAGACGGTTGCGCAAACGGGTCATTGACGGCCTCATCCAGAAATCGTGATGTCGCCAGTGGCGAACATCGGCAACTGGAAAGTCACTTCGGTCGTCTCGTTCGGAGGCGACGGGAACTGCATGAAGACAGGCACGGTCTCGCCGGACTTGACCCGGCTGATCCCCGTTGTGGTGAGGGGGCGCCCCTCTGTGTCGCGCAGAACGTAGTAACGCTTCTTGCTCTTGGAATCGACCAGTGTCGCTCCGCCGAGGGACTGACCGTTCCTGATCACCTCGGTCTCGTTGCCACTCAGTTGCGCGGGCAGGGTGAGTGTCTTGTCGCTCTCGTTCTTCAAGACGCCGTTGACAGTGACGAAGCCTCCCGCATCCCTGCCCACGGAGGTGACTTGAAGCAATAGACCGTCAGGCCCCTTCAGTTCGACCTGGACCTCGTCCGTAGGTCCCTCCTGAGCACTCGGGTTGGACCCGTCACCCTTGGAAGCGGACACCGACTGCTCGGGGCTCTTGCCGTCGTCTCCGCCCCCACCGCAGCCAGCCACCCCGAGGGCCAGTCCGGCCGCGACGATCAGCGCGGCCATCCCCCTCTGGGCCTTCGTTGTGAACCGAATGCTCATGCCTCTGCTTCCTTAGTCACTCGTGGTTCGTAGGTCAGTCGGCCAGGTGGACATCGAAGAGGTCCTCGGGCTGCGGAAGGAGTTCCACCGGATCTTCCGGATCCAGTTCCCACTCTGTGCCCCCCTTGCAGGTGAGCAGGGGCAGTGTGTCCTCAGACGCGTCCTCGGTCAGGGGATCGAAGGCACAGCGAGGATCGATCACCGCGGTGGCCGTCTCCTGCGACTTCATGTTCTCGGTGCCGGGCACGATGGAGTCCCCCACGGTGTCGGTGGTCTCGACCTCGACCGTGTAGCCCAGTAGCCCGTTCGGCACGCATCCCCGGACGGCCGCGTCGTTCTGTGCGGCTAGTTCCTGTGCGCGCCAGCACGAGTCGTCGAGCCCTTCCGCGCTGCCCCCGAAGATCGCCTGCCACTTGGTCGGGTCCAGGATTTCCTCGACCCAGGCACCGGTGAGTTGGTCGCGCCTGTCCTGCGCCGCAGCCAGTGCTGCCGCGTCTGCAGCGGTCTGAGCACCGTTCCTGTTGGCCGCGGCCTGCCCGACCGCCAAGTACGCGAACGCGAGAAAGAGCAGGCCCCCCACCACTGTCAGGTAGATGGGAAAGGCCTGCCCTGCGTCGCCGAACCTGCGGGACCGCCTCAACCGCCGGTTACCTCGGTGATCTTGTCCGTGATCGCGTTGAAGATCGTCTGCCCGATGCTCGTCCCCGTGATGGCCAGCACGATCGCCACCACCACCGCAATGATCCCCAGGTATTCCACCGCGGTCTGCCCCCTGTCGTTGCGGGCGGCGCGGGACTGGAGGTATGTGACCGTGGTGTTGATCCAGTTGTTCATGGTGTTCCCCTCCGGCTGACGCGGTTGCGGCTTCCTTCAGGGTGCCGCATTCGATATCAGCAACGTACGGCGAATTTCGCAGTCCGCCAGAGGGCCTCAGGACCCAATCCCGGGCCCAGTTGCCGGGCCGCCGCTTCGTCCCCCCTGACGTCACCACGGGTCACCCCAGTCCTCGTGCGGAGTCCGGGGCCGTGCCGAGCCACTTGGCGGCGGCTTCGGAACGGCTGGTGCTGTGCAGCTTGGCGAAGATGCGGTTGATGTGGTTCTTGACCATCTTCTCGCTGATGAAACAAGTGGCGGCGATCTGCTGGTTGTTCATGCCGGATGCGATGTGGTCCATGATCTCCGCCTCCCTGCTGCTCAGTTGGAACCTCGGCCTGTCGGGAACGGCCGGACGCCGACCGCTTGTCCACCCTGACGACGACTGTCCCATACCTGGTTGCAGTTGCGAAAGGTTTTGTGAAGAAACGGATGGGAGGATGGGCCACTGCACATCCAATGCGCCTGGCTTCCAGGCTTGTTGAGGGTCCATATGCTGCGTCTTCTTGTTGGAAATTCCGTATGCAGTCGCATCCGTCCGGGCTCCCAGGCCATCCGGCAGGGGCGGACCCGAGGGGGTCTTGCGGAGTTGGGCCAGCAGCGCTTCCGCCGCCGCGGGGGTGAAGTGGGGGCGGCCGTGGCTGACGTCCCTCACCGCCTCGACCAGTTCGTCCGCCGTGAACTCGCCGTGGACCAGGTAACCGCCCGCTCCCCTGCGCAGCGCCTCCTCGACGACCTCCGACTTTCCGCTGTACGTGAGCATCACCACCGGCGCGATCCCCACCAGGTACGGAAGTGCCGAGATGCCGTCCATGCGCGGCATCCGGACGTCGAGGAGGACGACGTCCGGATCGTGGTCGTGGGCCGCCTCGCAGGCCTCCCGGCCGTCTGCGGCCTCCGCCACCACCCTTATCCCTCCCCGGCCGGAGAGCAGGGCCGTCAGGCCGGCGCGGACCACCGGGTTGTCGTCGGCGACGAGGACCCGCAGGGCCGCAGTGGGCGGGGGTTCCTGGTTCGTCGTCATCCGTGGCGTTTGCTTCGTCTGGGTCATCGGGCCGCCTCCGCTGTCGCGCGGGTGCTGGTGAGTGGTCGCGTGGGCACTGTCGGGAGTTCCAGACGGACCTCCGTGCCTCGGAGGTGGGCGCCTCGACCGATGCGGATGCGGGCGCCGATCACCACCGCGCGATCGACCATGCCGACCAGGCCGAAGTGACCCTCCCTGCGCAGTTGTTCGAGGGTCGTGCCGGGCGGGAGGCCTCGGCCGTCGTCGTGGACGGTGATGCGGAACAGGCCGCCGCGGACGCCCGCACTCACGGTGACTCGTGTCGGGTGCGCATGGCGGTGGGCGTTCTCCATGGCCTCCGAGACGATGGCGAGCAACTGGCGGGTCACCGTGAGCGGGACGGGTACGGGGTGGGGCGGTGCCCCGGCCTCGTCGTCATCGCCTGTCCGGCGGAAGGTCACCGGAAGGCCGGTGCGGGCGCTGAAGGCGCGTGTGTGGGCTGCCAGTTCGGTGAGGATCTCTTTGCCGCCGCCCTGCCACGCGCCCGCGCCTCCGGGCGTCCCTCCCCGCAGGTCCGCCAGGAGTGCGCGGGACTCGGCGGCGGCGCGGCGGGCCGAACGGGCGACCGGTTCCGCCTGTTGCCGTACCCGCGCCGCGTTCACGTGCCCGGCGCTCGCCGAGTCGGCGAGGCCGTCGGCGGCCAGGGCGACGCCGTACAGGGTCTTCGCCACCGAGTCGTGCATCTCGCGGGCCAGGCGGGCGCGTTCCTCGCCGACCGCCTCCGTGGCGGCCAGGCGGGCCTGGACCGCCGTCAGGGCCCGGGTGGCCTTGCCGAAGCGGAGCATGAGGTTGCGGAGGCTGGAGCCGACCGCGCCCGTGATGACGCAGAGGCCCGGCAGGAACAGTGTCTCCGTGAGGCCCGCAGGCGGGTCCGCGTCCGCCAGGGCCACGTGGACCAGGAGCAGGATCAGGCCCTGGAGGGAGGCGAACACCGCCGCGCCCCGCCACCCGTAGACCAGACCTGCGAGGAGTGGGGTACAGACACCCGCGTACGCGAGGAGGCTGTCGGGGCCGGCGGAGATGAGGAGCAGGGCGCCGAAGAGGGTGTCCACGGCGAGGAGGCCGGGGTGGCACAGGAGGAGGGGGCCGAAGCGTTCCCAGTCCCGGACGAGGACGTAGGACGCCATGAAGGTGACCACGACCGCGATGCCGACCAGGCGCACGCCCCAGCCCGGTCCCGCGTTGAGGAGGGCGGCGGGGGCGGCCAGCGCGATCACCGCCAACCGGAAGCCGAACACCTGCCGGCACAGGGACTGGAGTGCGTTGATCTGGAGGTCGACGGCCGGGGACCCGAATGCCGGTGCGGGCTCCGGCATGGGCGGACGTGGAGGCGTGGGCGAAGGTGTGGGTGCGAGTGGAGGTGCGGGTGCGAGTGGAGGTGCGGGTGTGGACGGGGTGGTCCGGTCCGCCGGGGGCATGCCGGTCCCGGGCCGCCGGGCGCGGCGCCGGCGCAGCAAACCCCTGCGGCCCCTGCGTGCTGAGCGCGGCCTGCGCTCCCCGGTCGTCGCCATCCTGCTGTTCACCGTCCCTCGTCCTTTGTCCTCGCGCTCGTCCTGCTACTCGCCCGTGATCGAGCCGAAGTCGGTGCCGGAGCCCAGGATCAGGCCCGCGCCGAGGAGGATCATCGTGGCCGGGACCATGAACGTGGTGATCATCATGGTGGCCTTGGGGACCGCGCGGGCCGCCTTGCGGCGGGCGTTCTGCGCGTCCGTACGGCGCATGTCCTTCGCGAGGGCGACCAGCGTCTCCACGATGGGGGCGCCGAGTTCCTCGCCCTGCTGCAACGCCGTGACGAACATGGCGACCTGCTCGGAGTCGTTGCGTCGGCGCAGTTCGGCGAAGGCCTGGCGGCGGCTCATGCCGAGGTCCATCTGGCGCAGCGTGATGCGCAGCTCGTCCGCCCACGGGCCCTCGTACTTGGTGGCGACCCGGTCCAGGGCCTGCCGGAAGCCGAGGCCCGCGCTGACGACGACGGCGAGGACGTCCAGGAAGTCCGGCAGGGTCCGCTCGATCACGTCCCGGCGGATCCGGATCGCCGACCAGATACCGACCTCCGTCCAGAACGCGCCGAAGGCGAGCAGCAGCAGGGCGACGAAGAACTGCCCCCGCATGAGGAAGACCAGGAAGCCGAAGCCGCCGAGGAAGCCGTAGACCGCGCGGCGGGCGGCGTAGCGGTCGATGGTGAGGCCGCCCGGGTTGCCCGCGAGGTCGATCCTGCGGCGGTACCGGGAGACCCGCTGGGGGCCCATGAGGCGCAGGACGGCGGGGGCGTACCGCATGCCCATGCGGTCGACGAGCGAGTCCACCGCCCCGGTGCGGGTGGCGCCGACCTCCAGGGCGAGGACCAGGTCGGCGGGGAGTTTCGCGTCGGCGCGGTACATGCGTACGCCGGCGAAGACGCCCCCTACGGCGAGGGCCGTCACCAGCGCCAGCAGAAGTCCCATGTCGCTCACTCCTCCCTCCTCATACGTCGATGCGGGACAGTCGGCGGATCAGGACGAAGCCGACCGCGTACAGGCCGAAGGCGACGATCACGGCGCCCTGGCCGACCGGGGAACCGGTCATGCGTTCCAGGGCGCCGTCCTTCACCCCGTTCATCAGGAACAACGAGCCGACCCCCAGAACGGGGACGGCGTACGACGTCATGCTCACCTGGGAGAGCTGGGTACGGACCTCGCGCCTGGTCTCCTTGCGTTCCTCCAGGGTGTCGGTGAGGTTCCGCAGGGCGCTGACGACCTGGCCGCCCGCCCGGTTGGAGAGAACCAACGTGTTGACCAGGACGACGAGTTCGCGGGAGGGAAGGCGTTCGGCCAGCTCACCCAGCACGTCGTCCATCGAGGCGCCGAGGGCCAACTGGTTGTCGACCTTGGCCAGTTCCTCGCCGGCCGGCGCCTCCAGCTCCTCCGCAGCCATGCCGATCGCCGTCCGCAGGGCGAGGCCGGCCTGGGTGGCGTTGGCCAGGATGCGGGCCAGTTCGGGGAGTTGGTTGATGAACTTCTCGATGCGTTTCTGGCGTTGCCAGTCGAGGAACTGGAACGCCAGCCAGATGCCCAGGATGCCGGCCAGCGGGCCGAAGAACGGGGCGAGGACGGCCTGGCCGGTGAGGAGGAGCCCCAGGGCGAGGGCGACCATGTAGGCGACGAACTCGCCCGGGGTGATGTCCAGGCCGGTCGCCACCAGGCGCAGTTCCAGCTTCCTGCCGAACGCGGTGCGGCGCAGCCTGCGGTCCAGGGTGGGGAAGTGGCGCCGGCGCCCGCCGACCGTGACCTGCCCGGTGTACGACAGCCGCTCCACCAGCTCCTGCCGCTGAGCCCTGCCCGCGGCGTACGTGTGCACGCCGGCGACCGCGAGGACGCAGGTCAGCAGTGCGATGCCGGTGGTCAGCGTGATCAGGTCCTGCAGATCCATGGCGGCGGTCCTACCTGGCTTCTCGGGTGGTGAGCTGGTCGGGGGAACGGGCGATGCCGAAGGCCTGCGGTAGGGGCTGGCTCGCCATGTAGAGGCGTTCGGCGGTGCGGCGCGGGAGCGGGTGGTGCTCGTACGAGCCGTGGATGCGGCCGTCGCCTGCCATCGGCTGCGCGTTGAACCGGGCGACCGTGGTCAGCCGGTACGGTTCGCCGCCGTGGCTCTCCAGCAGGGCGATCTCGGTGATGCGGCGGGCGCCGTCGGCGAAGCGGGTGAGCTGGACGACGACGTCGACTGCGCTGTTGATCTGGTCGTGCAGCGCGACGAAGGGGATCTCCACCTCCGACATGGAGGCGAGGGTCTGCAGGCGCATCAGGGCGTCCTCCGCGCTGTTGGCGTGGACGGTGGCGAGCGAGCCGTCGTGGCCCGTGGACATCGCCTGGAGCATGTCCAGGGACTCGCCGCCGCGGACCTCCCCGACGACGATCCGGTCGGGGCGCATGCGCAGCGAGTTGCGCACCAGGTCGCGGATGGTGATGCGGCCCTTGCCCTCGACGTTCGGCGGGCGCGCCTCCAGGCGGATCACGTGCGGTTGCTGGAGCTGGAGTTCGGCGGAGTCCTCGATGGTGATGATGCGCTCGCCCTCGGGGATCAGGCCGGAGAGGGCGTTGAGGAGGGTCGTCTTCCCGGTGCCGGTGGCGCCCGACACGATCACGTTGAAGCGTGCCTGCACCAGGCCCGCCAGCAGGTACAGCATGTGCTCGTCGAGCGAGCCGAGGCCGATCAGCTCGTGCAGGGTGAAGGAGCGCGGGAAGCGGCGGATGGTGAGGGTGGCGCCGGTCAGGGACAGCGGCGGGATGATGACGTTGACGCGCTCGCCGGACGGCAGGCGTGCGTCCACCATCGGGTTCGACTCGTCGACCCGGCGGTTGACCGTCGAGACGATGCGTTCGATGGTCTGCATCAGCTGGTCGTGGGAGGCGAAGCGCATCGGCAGCTGCTCGACGCGTCCGCCGCGCTCGACGAAGATCGCGTCGGGGCCGTTGACCATGATCTCCGTGATGGAGGCGTCCTCCAGGAGCGGTTCCAGGATGCCGAGGCCGAGTGCCTCGTCGACGACCCTGCGGATCAGCTGCGAGCGCTCCACGGTCGACAGGACCGGGCCCTCACGGCTGATGATGTGCCCGAGCACCCGCTCCAGTCTCGCCCGGCGCTCGGCGGCGGCCAGCGAACTCATCTCCGCGAGGTCGATCTCCTCGAGGAGCTTGGCGCGGTAGGAGGCGACCAGATGGCCGTCCTCGCCCCGGCTGCCCTTCTCCTCGGGGGAGTTGATACGTGACCGCAGACTCATGAGTCCGGCGCTCCTCGTTCCTGGTTCGTGGTGAATACCTGGGGGCTGGTCGATGGTCGGCTGGTCGGGCGGGTGTGCGAGTGGTCGGTCAGGTCAGGTCCTGTTCGGTTCGATCCGGTCAGTGGTCGACGGGCATCGTGGCGGTCTTCGTGGCCTGGCCGAAGTCCCAGCCCGGCACGATCGACGGGATGCCGATCGTGGCGGTGACGGTGACCTCGTCGCCGCCCCCGGACGCCCCGCAGTCGGTGCGCCCGGCCAGCCAGCCACTCACCGCCACCGCGCAGGCCGGGCCGGCCGCCCCGTCGAGCGAGGCGCTGCGGGCCCCCGCGCGGGCGGCGGTACCGGCCTGCTGGGCGGTGTACGCGATCAGGCCCAGCTGGACGGCGGCCATGGCGACGATGATCAGGACCGGCAGGAAGCCCAGGTACTCGATCGCCACCTGCCCGCGGTCCCCCGGCCTCCCGGACCCGCCCCGCCGCCGTCTGTGCCTGCGCCCGTGCCCGTGCTCGTACCTGTACCTGTGCCCGTGCCCGTACGACATCTAGTCCCCCACCTCCTCCTCCACCGCGCCCGCGTGGCCGTTCACCTCGAAGGGGAAGGTGGCTGTGCCCGGGAAGAGGACGGGGACGCCCAGTGTCACGTCTGCGGTGACGTAACCGCCCCCGGTCGCGCACGTCACCGTCGCCGCCCCCTCCCAGGCACCGGGCAGTTTGTCCAGCCCCGCCGCCTCGCAGGCGCCCTGGCGCGCGCCGGGGTCAGCGGCGGTGGCCGCCCGTACCGCCTCGTCCGCAGCATTCCCCGCGAGGGTGAACGTGTATCCCAGCAGCACGAGTTGCCACAGCACCACGAGTGTCACGAGGATCGTCGGGATCATGCCGAGGAACTCGATGGTGACCTGGCCCCGGTCACGGTCCTGGTTGCCGGCACGCTCACCGTCATGGTCATGGTCGCCGTCACGGTCACGGTCACAGCCCAGGCAGAAGCACGGCTCCTCCCCCTTCATCACCCTCACCCCCCTCCGTCCTTGCGCCGCCGGAGGCTCACCGCTCCCCGGTCTCCGCGCTGCCGGTCGCCGCGCAGCCGGTCTCCCCGCAGCCGGCCGGGCTTCTGGGCGCCCTCCGGGGCCTTGGCCAGTCCCAGCTCTCCGGCCAGGGTCCACAACGCCTGCTTCACCGCGCTCCTGTTCTCCAGTTCGTGGACCCGGCCCGCGTCCACGACGGACTGGAGTTCCTTGAAGTTGGCGGGGATCACGGTGGCCGCGACCGCGGTGCCGGTGATCTTCCGGATGAGGGGCGGCTGGATCTCCGTACCCCGGGTGTGGCGGTTGACGACGACCGTGGTCTCCTCCGCCTTGCGGATCTGGAGCCGGTCCCACATCCGTACCGTCCGTTTGGCGCCCCGGACGGAGACGACGTCCGGGGTGGTGACCAGGAGCGCGGTGTCGGCGGTCTCTACGGCGGCCGCGCCGGCCCCGACGAGCTGGGCGCCGGTGTCGACGACCACGACCTCGTACCGGGAGCGCAGGGCGCCGACGATGTGGCGGGCGGCGCGGTCGGTGACGTCCTCGCCTCGTTCGCCCTCGCCGGGGGCGAGGAGCAGGGTGAGGCCGGTGTCGTGGCGGAAGACGGCGTCGGCCAGGACGCGCGGCGAGATGTCGGTGATCGTCGCGAGGTCCACGACGGACCGCCGGAACTGGACGTCCAGGAAGGAGGCGACGTCCCCGCTCTGGAGGTCCAGGTCGACCAGGGCGGTGCTGCGGCCGGACGCCTGGGCGGCGAGGGCGAGCTGGATGGCGGTCAGGGTCACGCCCACGCCGCCCTTGGCTCCGCTGACGGTGACGACCGTGCCGCCGACGCCGGTGAACACGTCGCTGCCGGCGCCGAGATGGCGGCGTACACCGGAGGACCACTGGGCGACGGCCTGGACGCGGGTGGCGAGTTCCTCGTAGCTGAGCGGCAGGGCGACCAGGCCGCGGGCGCCGTAGTCCATCGCGGCCTGGAAGAGGCCGGGACTGGCGTCGGAGGTGACGAGGATGACGCCGACGGCGGGGAAGCGCAGGGCCACTTCGCGGATCAGTTCCAGCGCGGGGACCGGGCCGATCCGCTCGTGCACGACCACGACCTCCGGCAGCTCGTCGATCGACTCGGCGGCCAGGCGCGCGAGGGTGTCGACGAGCTGGGTGGAGTCGGTCACCGGGACCACCGGTTCGGCGTCCGGGAGCTGGCTGAGCAGCGTGGTGACGGACCGGACGGCGTCCGCGTCACCGACTGCCGGGAGGATCCTCGTGGGCATGCGGGCCTCTCACTTGTCCTTCGCGAGTTCGTACGTACGGTCCTGCTCGGGCACCGTGGTGTCGCCGCCGGGGGCGACGAGCGCGAGCCTGACCCGCTGGGCGAAGGACTCGGCGTAGGTGATGCGCTGGGCGTCGATGGTGGACAGCGCGAAGGTGATGGGGACGGCGTCCGTGGGCTGCCGTCCGCGGTCGTTCCCGTCGGGTTCGAGGGCGGTGATCCGGCCGACGTCGAGGACCTTGGCGTTGGTCACGATGATCTTCGACTGGGCCGGGGCGCCCTCGCGTTCCCCTTCGAAGGTGGCGTAGACGTTGACCGACGATCCCGGCGTGATCTTTCCGGCGACGCCGGTGGCCGCGTCGATCATGATGGCGACCTCCTGCTGCCCCGGCTGCAGGGCGGGCTGGTTCACGATCATGTCGCTCTGCAGCAGGGAGCCCTCGCGCAGCGTGGTGACGGCGGTCTTGCCCCGGATGTCGCCGAGGTCGGTGACCGCGTTCTCCGACAGCCAGCGCTCGGGCATCTCGATCTTCTCGAACTGGTCCGTTCTGAGCGGTGTGTAGGGCGCCACATCGGATTTCAGCCGGTACGCGCCGACCTCGGGACCGACCTTGGACTCCACGTCGTTGATGACGGAGAGCACGCCGGCGAACGCGGCGAGGGCGCACAGGATCGACAGGAGCAGGAGTATCACGCCGCGGCGCTGACGGGAGTTCATAGACCGTGCAACCTCATTGGGGGATATGGGCCGAGCGGGACGGTGGGAGACCGCGTTTCGTGTGCGGGCGGGACGGTGCGGTGCGGGACGGTGTGCCGGGTCAGCTGCCGCGGACGAGGGCTCTGCTGCCGACGCCGCGGCCGCTGTCGATGCCGCGGGGACTGTCGTGGGCGGGTACGGACGGGGGCGTGGCCGAACAGAACACGCACCGGTCGCCGATGACATCGATGCCGCACCAGTGGCAGACGCCGCGCCGCACGCTCGTGACCAGCTGGTAGAGGACGGAGAGGTCGGGAAGATAGGTGCAGAACTCGATCACCTTGCCGGTCCCCCACCAGCGCGGGGACTCGGCGGGCAGCGGCGCCTCGCGCAGCCCCTGCACCTTCCAGGACGGTGCCAGGGTTCCGGTGACCCAGTCGGACTGGAGCTGTCCCTTGGCGACGAGCATCCAGGTGCCGAACTCCGGTCCGTCCAGCGCGGCTTCCGGGCCGAGGCGGACGAGTTGCGGCTGCGGGTGGGCGAGGACGGCGAACTGGCTGCCCGGCACCCACGACTTGGCGTGCTGTTTCAGGTTCACGGGGATCCGGTCGAGCCGGGCGACGGAGCCGAGCAGGGCCCCGGAGTGGATGTAGTGGACCAGCAGCCGGCCGGCCGAGGCGAGCACACCGGGGCTGAGGTCACAGGAGGCGAGCTGCCTCAACTGGCGTGCGAGTACGGCGAGTCCGAGCGGGGGCAGGTCAGGGCTGAAGAGGGCGATCCGGTCGCTCTCCAGCAGGGAGCGCAGGGTGTGCAGCCGCCGCAGGACGGCGACGGGCGTCGCCTGGGAGCAGACCACGATGACGTACCCGTGCTGCTCGATGAGCACCTGGAGTTCGGTCAGCGCCTGTTCGAGCGGCAGGGTGGCGATGTCCCGCAGGACCACGGCGGGCAGGGTTCGTTCGTCCTGCGGCGGCAGTGCCAGGTCGGCACTGGTCACGGCAATGGCAGTTGGCACGCGCGGCTCCCCGTTCTCCCCATGCCCCTCGGTCCACCGGACGTCACTCCGGCGCACCCTGATGACTTCGCTGCGTGACTATGCGAGCACTGTAACCACGGCTCTGTGGCTGGAGAACAGCGTTCGTGCAGCTCGTAGGCAACTGACGTTGCACAAGGTGCGCCAAAACGGGACACGTTGAGCATCTTGCCGGTCTCGACATGACCCGCGGGGCGGAAATCCCGTGCACCGCCTTGACGTCGACCCCCTGACGCCCGGCCGCCCGGCGGGCCGGGCGGCCGGGCGGCCGTACGCGACCCCGCACCCTCGAATTGGTCTGGACCCATTGACAACCTGATTGGTCTGGACCACCTTGTTGCTCCCACGACGACGCCCACCGTCACCCCCACGCCCCTCTCGCTTGTCCCTTCTCGCCTCTCGCCTCTCGCCTCTCTCCTCTCCTTCTCTCTCCCTCTCCCCTTCAGTCCCTCCTTGCATCCCCCTCTCTCTGTACCCCTTGTCCAGCCCCCTCTCCCACCCCCACAGGAGGCTTCAGTGGACCGCACGCCCACCACGACCGACCGCAGAAACAGAACCGCCCGCCGCCCCGGCCGCCTCTGGGCGGCTGCCCTCGTCTCGGCCCTCGCTCTCACCCTCCCCCTCGCGGGCGCGGGCCAGGCGTCCGCGGCGGACGTGAACAACGCCAGGAACGCCGGTTTCGAGTCGGGCCTGAGCAACTGGACCTGTTCGGCGAACAGCGGCACGACCGTCTCGTCCCCCGTGCACGGCGGCACGGCCGCACTCAAGGCCACCCCGGCCGGCCAGGACAACGCCCGCTGCACGCAGACCGTCGCGGTGCGGCCCGACTCCACCTACTCCCTGAGCACCTGGGTGCAGGGCGGGTACGCCTACCTGGGGGTGACCGGCACCGGCACGACGGACGTCTCCACCTGGACCCCGGACTCCCGTACCTGGAAGCAGTTGACGACGAGCTTCCGCACCGGCTCCGCGACCACGTCCGTGACGGTCCACACCCACGGCTGGTACGGACAGCAGCCCTACTACGCGGACGACCTGTCGGTCTTCGGCCCCGACGGAGGCGGAGGCGACGGCGGCGACCCGGACCCGACCGTCCCCGGCACCCCGAGCGGTCTGAGCGTCTCGGGCACGACGGCGTCGACGGCATCCCTGACCTGGAACTCCGTCTCCGGAGCGACGGGTTACACCCTCTACCGCAACGGCACGAAGATCACAGCGGTGACGGGCACGTCGGCGACGGTGACCGGGCTCGCGGCCTCCACCTCGTACTCCTTCCAGGTCGCGGCGACCAACGCGGCGGGCGAATCACCCCGGTCGACGGCGGTAACGGCCCGGACGACGGAGGGCGACGACGGTGGCGGCGGCGGTGACCTGCCCCGGCACGCGGTGACCGGTTACTGGCAGAACTTCGACAACGGTGCGGCCGTTCAGCGCATCGCGGACGTCCCGGCCCAGTACGACATCATCGCGGTCGCCTTCGCGGACGCGACGGGCACGCCGGGCGCGGTCACCTTCAACCTGGACTCGGCGGGCCTGAACGGCTACACCGTCGACCGGTTCAAGGCGGACGTGCGGGCGAAGCAGGCGGCCGGGAAGAAGGTCATCATCTCGGTGGGCGGCGAGAAGGGCACCGTCTCGGTGAACGACGCCGCCTCAGCGACGAACTTCGCGGACTCGGTGTACGCCGTGATGCAGGAGTACGGCTTCGACGGCGTCGACATCGACCTGGAGAACGGCCTCGACGCGACCCACATGACGCAGGCGCTGCGGTCGCTGTCCGCGAAGGCCGGCCCGGACATGATCCTGACGATGGCCCCGCAGACCATCGACATGCAGTCCACGTCCAACTCCTACTTCCGGACCGCGCTGAACGTGAAGGACATCCTCACGGTCGTCAACATGCAGTACTACAACAGCGGTTCGATGCTGGGCTGCGACGGCAAGGTGTACAGCCAGGGCTCGGTGGACTTCCTGACCGCGCTGGCCTGCATCCAGTTGGAAGGCGGCCTCCACCCGTCCCAGGTGGGCCTCGGCCTCCCGGCCTCCACCCGCGGCGCGGGCAGTGGCTACGTCTCCCCGACCGTGGTGAACAACGCCCTGGACTGCCTGACCAGGGCCACGAACTGCGGTTCCTTCAAGCCGTCGAAGACCTACCCGGGCCTGCGCGGCGCCATGACCTGGTCCACCAACTGGGACGCCACCGCCGGCAACGCCTGGTCCGACGCGGTGGGCCCGCACGTCCACGCCCTGCCGTAACCGGTCCCCCTTGTCTCCCTCACCGCCCTGAACACGCCGCCCTGCCCACGACCATGTGGGCAGGGCGGCTGTCGGACGGTTCCGCACGACGCGGACGATTCCGCACGACGGGTTCTGGCCGTCGACCTCGTACCGGCCGACCTCGAGGAAGTGGCGCAGCGCTTCCGGGGTGTATTCGTCCAGGGCCGCACTCGCCGCCGCACGCAGGGCGTCGCTGGTCCCGGGGTCGGCGAGGATCCTGGCGATGGCCACGGCGTCGTCCTCGGCCTGGGCGAGACGGTGACCGGTCTCGAGCCAGGCGCGTATCTCCTCCGCGGTGCCGTGGTCGAGGAGTTCGTTGATCTCCTGGGTCACCCGCCTGCCACTGTCGGGATCGGCCAGGATGCGGAGGATCGTGATGCGCAGGTCGTGGATGTCCATCCCGTCGTAGGGGGAGCCCGTGTCCGACGCCGCTGCGACGGCGGTGGGCGGCGGCACGGGGGCGGCGAAGGACGGAGTGGAGAGCAGCAGGGCCGGGGCGAGGGCGCCGGCCGCCACGGTGAGGGTCACGCGGGTCAGTCTCACGGAGTCAACCACTCGGTGTCGTAGTCGCGGAGTACGGCGAGGACATCATCCCAGGGGGAGGCGGAGTGGATCACTGTCCGGAGCAGGCAGCCTTCACGGACTGCTCGTTGCCTACGGTCCGCCGCCGGGTGGCCGCGGGGCCGAAACTCGCCCCCAGGTGCGCAAAAACACCCGTGTCGCGGGGACGTTCCGCCCGGCACCTGCCACCTCTCGCCGACGCCGGGCTCGTCGGCGAAGGCGCGTCAGCGGTGGGAGCCGTGCCGGCCGAGGGCCTCCACGGGGGGACGCGCCGGGGCGGGTCCACTGCGGCACGTGGGCGGCCGGAGCACCTGCTCACCATGTCCGGCTCACCTCATGGGTTGGTGCGGGTCCTTCCCTTCGCGGTCGGCGCCCTTCCCGGCGCGGGCCGGACCGTCGTCTGCGGGGAAGGGCCGGTACGGCGTCTCGACACCGTTCGGATCGACAGCACCCACGCACGGCCCGGAATCCGTCCGCCCCGAAGCACAGGTGTCCAAGTACCGGGCTCAACTCGACCGGATGGAGCAGCACGCCCTGTCGCCCACGGATTCCCGCGGCTTCGTCCAGGACATCGCCAACCGGCGGTGAGGAGACACCGCCGTGCTCGACATCGTCCGGGAAGAACCGTTCCGCGCCGGGGGGGTCGGCGTACTTCCGCCTCGGTACCGATCAGGACGGCAACGGCTGCATCGCCGTAGCCGGCTCCGGGGGGCGACTGCCTCACCGACAGCCGGGACGCCCTGCGGCGCGTGATCCTCGACATCACGGCGGGGAAGGCCGACCACCTGCTGTGAAGCCGGTGCCCGCCGGATCGGTGACGGCCTGGGTGCCGATGACCGCGAGCAGGTCGAGGAGGTCGGCGCTGTCGGTGCCGACCGCCGGGGTGAACCAGAGCAGCCGCTGCCGGCCGTCCTCGCTGAAGAGGTGCAGGCAGTTGACCTCGACCGGGCCGAGGACGGGGTGGAGGAGGCGTTTGCGGTCGTCCCGCCGGAAGGCGACGTCGTGGTCGGCCCACAAGGCGGCGAACTCGGGGGACGCGTCGAGCAGCGCACCGACCAGCGAGCCGGCCACGGCGTCCTTCCTGTCCCGCCTGGCGGCGGCCGCGCGCAGGTCGGCGACGAAGGAGCGGGACTGGCGGTCGTGATCGGCCTTGGGGTAGAGCTTCCGGGCGGCGGGGTCGGTGAACCACCGGTACACGAAGCTGGCCCGGTGCCCCCGCAGGCCGGACTGGTCCCCGAGCAGCGCCACGGCGAGGGGGTTCTGTACGAGGGTGACGTGCAGGTCGGTGATCACCTGTGCCGGTGTCGTCGTCAGCCGGCCGAGCAGGTCGAGCATGCCGGGGTGCACGTGTGCGGCGGCCCCGCCCTGTACGGGCACCGGCCGGTCCGCGAGGTGGTAGAGGTAGTCGCGCTCGTCGGCGGTCAGGCGCAGCGCCCGTGCCAGCGCGGCGATCATCTGTTCGGACGGCTGGGAGCCGGCTCCGCGTTCGAGCTCGTTGTAGTAGTCCACCGACGCCCCGGCGAGCTGGGCCACCTCGTCGCGACGCAGCCCCGGCACCCGGCGCCGGGGTCCGGAGGGGAGACCGACGTCCCCGGGACGGACGCGTGCGCGCCGTGAGCGCAGGAAAGCTCCCAGTTCGGTGTACTTCACAGAGCCCATGGCGTCCATTCTGCGCTCGGCCGGGTCGGTGACCCAGGGGATGTCGTCCCCTGGTTCCACCGGTCGTCCGTGCCCATCGTGGAGGACATGACTACGAACCCCGGAGCATGCGCACCGGCGGCCGCTCGCGTCGCCGTCGTGACCGGCGGATCACGCGGCATCGGCCGGGCGGTCTCCCTGAAACTGGCCCGGGACGGTCTGGCCGTCGTGGTGAACTACGCCGGCGACACGGCCGCCGCCGAGGAGACGGTGAAGGCGATCACCGAGGCCGGCGGGCGGGCGGTCTCCGTCCGGGCCGACGTGGCGGACGAGCACGCGGTCGCCGCGCTGTTCGACCGGGCGGAGGCCGAGTTCGGCGGCGTGGACGTCGTCGTGAACGCCGCCGGCCGGCTCGCGCTCTCCCCCATCGCCGACCTCGACCTGGCGGTGCTCGATGCCCTGCACCGCACCAACGTCCGCGGCGCCTTCGTGGTCGCCCAGCAGGCCGCACGGCGGCTGCGCGCGGGCGGCTCGTTCGTGGGGTTCTCGACCTCCGTGGTCGGCACGCAGCTCCCCGCCTACGGCGCGTACACGGCGAGCAAGGGTGCCGTCGAGGCGCTCACCCTGACCCTCGCCCGCGAGCTGCGCGGGCGGGACGTCACCGTCAACACGGTCGCCCCCGGGCCCACCGCCACCGATCTGTTCCTCACGGGCAAGACCCCCGAGCAGATCGACGCGCTCGCCAAGGCCCCGGCGCTGGAGCGGCTCGGCACCCCGGAGGACATCGCCCGGGTGGTCGCCTTCCTCGCCGGCCCGGAGGGCCGCTGGGTGAACGGCCAGACCCTGCGGGCCAACGGCGGCCTGGTGTGAGGCCGCCGGACTGAGGCGGCGTCACACCAGACCGCCGAGTGCCTCCGCACCGCAGGACCGCCGCCACCCCGCGGACAAGCACTTTTGCACCCGCCGATGACGACTCCAAGGAGAAGACCCATGCCTTTCGCCCACTTCAAGGTGCCCGCGGGCACCCTCACCGCCGAGGACAAGAAGAAGATCGTGGAGCGCACCACCGACCTGTACGCGGAGCTCTACGGTGAGCGCGCCCGGCCCACCACCGTCGTCCTCGTCGACGAGGTCACCGACGGAGGCTGGGGCGTCGCCGGCAACGTCCTCACCGCCGCCGTGCTGAACGGCGACGCCCGACCCGGTCTGCGACGCCCGGGGCCGGGGCCCCGGGCGTCAGAAGAACTCCGACCACGGCTGGTCCCAGACCTGCTTGACGCACAGGACCAGGAAGAGGAGGCCCGCGGCGGCGAGCATGCCGTTGCTGAGGGGGCCGTTGCGCCATTCGCGCGGGGTGCGGGTGGAATTGAGGAGCCAGAGCAGGGTCAGGGCGAGGAAGGGCATGAACGCGGCGCCGAGGACGCCGTAGACGATGATCAGACGGAAGGGCTGGCCTTCGAACAGGAGGATCATGGGCGGGAAGGTCAGCCACAGCAGGTAGGCGCGGAACGGCCAGGACTTCTCCGGGCGGCCGGACGCGACGGCCTCACCCGTCGACTCCTTCGCCTTCCTCCGGCCGCGCGTCACGAAGTCGGCGAACATCAGGCTCACCCCGTGCCACACGCCGATCAGTGACGTGAACGACGTGGCGAAGAAGCCGATCAGGAAGAACGTCGCCGTCGCGGTGCCGTACCTGTCCTCCAGGATGTCGCCCAGCTGCACCAGGCCCTTGTCGCCCTTCTCCAGCGCGAGGCCCGCCGAGTGCAGGAGCTCGGCGCCGACGAGGAGCATCGCGACGACGAAGAGGCCGGTGGTGAGGTACGCGACGCGGTTGTCCAGGCGCATCACCTTCATCCAGCCGGTGTCGGTCCAGCCCTTGGCGTTGACCCAGTAGCCGTACGCGGCCAGCGTGATCGTGCCGCCGACGCCGCCGATCAGGCCCAGGGTGTAGAGGACCGAGTCGTCCGCGTCCGGCAGCACCGGAAGCAGTCCGGCGAAGGCGTCCCCGAGGTTCGGCGCCACCCTGACGGCCAGGTAGACGGTCACCACGAACATGACGCCCACCAGGACCGTCATGACCTTCTCGAAGACCGCGTACCGGTTGAACCAGACGAAGGCCAGACCCGCCAGGGCGCAGGCGATGCCCCACCCTTCGAGGTCCATCACGTCCGGGAAAAGGGCCTGCAGGGGCAGCGCGCTCGACGACATCGCCGCCGCGCCGTAGACGAAGCCCCAGATGACGACGTAGACGCCGAAGAAGTACGTCGTCCAGCGGCCCAGGCTCGCCCAGCCGTCGAACAGGGTGCGTCCGGTGGCCAGGTGCCAGCGGCCCGCCGCCTCGGCGAGGGAGATCTTCACCAGACAGCCGATGACCGCCGCCCAGAGCAGGGTGTAGCCGAAGGTGCTGCCCGCGATGAGGGTGGCGACCAGGTCGCCCGCGCCCACGCCGGTCGCGGCGACGACGATTCCGGGGCCGATGTAGCGCCAACTGGACGTGCGGGGCTGAGGGCCGGGGGCCTGGGGTGGTGCTCCGGTGTCCTGGGTGTTTCCCGTGGTGTCCGCCATGGAGGCAAGAAAGCTCATGAACACCGGGCGGACAAGAGGGCGTGCGGGGATCTTCACCGGATGCACCTGGTCGAGGGGCGATCCGGGCGGGGCCGGCCACACGGACGCAATCTTGACCTGATCATGCCATACATCGAGGATGACGGCACCGCACCACGAACTCGGTACGTCGTGGTTCGCGCGTCGCACGGACAACCCCCACCTCCCACAAGGAGACTCCCTTCATGCGACTTCGCCCCCGCGGCAGACGGTCCGCCGTGCTCGCCGCACTCCTCGCCCTCGCCCTCGCCGCGCCCGTGTCGATGTCGGCCACGGAGGCCGACGCCGACAGCGCGAAGCAGGCGGCGCCCTCGGCGGACGACATCCGCCAGTACGAGATCCATCAGCACACGACTCCCCTGACCCGTACGGCGATCCAGCAGGCCGGGGTCACCGTGGACGAGGCCGACGAGGAGACGGTGGTCGTCTCCGGTCGTGTGGACCAGATCCGCGCCCTGCGCCGGCAGGGTTACGAACTGACACCGCTGGGCGCCGCTCCCGACCGCTCGTCGGCCGCCGACGGGCTGCGGCTGTTCGACTTCCCCTCGGCCGACTCCCGGTATCACAACTACGCCGAGATGAACGCGGAGATCGACCAGCGGCTGTCGGCGTACCCGGACATCATGAGCAAACGGGTGATCGGCCGGTCCTACCAGGGCCGGGACATCGTCGCCATCAAGATCAGCGACAACGTGAGGGCGGACGAGAACGAGCCCGAGGTCCTGTTCACCCACCACCAGCACGCGCGTGAGCACCTCACCGTGGAGATGGCCCTGTACCTGCTGCGCGAACTCGGCGCGGGATACGGCAGCGACTCCCGGATCACCGACATGGTCGACGGCCGCGAGATCTGGATCATCCCGGACCTCAACCCGGACGGCGGCGAGTACGACATCGCCACCGGCGCCTACCGTTCATGGCGCAAGAACCGTCAGCCCAACTCCGGCTCGTCGTACGTCGGCACCGACCTGAACCGCAACTGGAACTACCGGTGGGGCTGCTGCAACGGCTCCTCCGGCTCCAAGTCCTCCGACACCTACCGGGGTTCGGCTCCCGAGTCCGCGCCCGAGGTGAAGGTCGTCGCCGACTTCGTGCGCAGCCGGGTCGTGGGCGGGGTGCAGCAGATCAAGGCCGGCATCGACTTCCACACGTACAGCGAGCTGGTGCTGTGGCCGTTCGGCTACACCTACTCCGACACCACGACCGGGATGACGGCCGACGACCACGCCGCCTTCCGGACGGTCGGTCAGAAGATGGCCGCGAGCAACGGCTACACGGCCCAGCAGTCCAGTGACCTGTACATCACGGACGGGTCGATCGACGACTACCTGTGGGGCACGCACAAGATCTTCGGCTACACCTACGAGATGTACCCGAGGTCCTCGTCCGGCGGCGGCTTCTACCCTCCCGACGAGGTCATCGAGCGGGAGACGTCCCGGAACCGGGACGCCGTCCTGCACCTCCTGGAGAACGCCGACTGCATGTACCGCTCCATCGGCAAGGAGGCGCAGTACTGCGGTTAGCGTCACCAGGAGTCGTCGGGAACCGTCGGGCTCCTAGACCACGGGGTCGGCGTCCGGCTTGGGCTTGTCCGCATCCGCGTCCGCGTCGTCATCCGGCTCGGGCTTGTCGGACGGGTCCGCGTCGGACGCCTCGGGTTCGGCCGCCCCGTCGTCGAAGTAGACGTCGAGGACCGCGTCCAGCTCCGTGTCCCATGCGGCGAAGCGGCTGCGGGACGTGGCCTCGATCTCGATCGGGTACCAACGGCCCTCCGTGGTGTGGACGGTGACCGTGTAGCGCTTGCCGAAGCGACCGGTCTCCGTCTCCACCGCGCCGATCTCGTCCCAGCGGAACTCACACGCCTGGTCGTCCAGCCGGAGCCGTACGCCGCCGTGGTCGGCGACGATTTCGGCGCGGCGGTCGGACGCCTCGAAGACGGGGCCGTCGGTGACGGGCTCCGTCTCGGAGGACTCGGACGTCCCGGAGGCCGGGGAGACCTCGGCGGCCGCGGAAGCTTCTGCGGTCTCCGAAGCCGCGGGCTTCTCCAGGGAGGTCGCCGCCCCGGACTCCGTCCCCGGTTTCCCGGCCGCGTCGGCCTCCGCCTCCGGCGCCTCCCCGCCCTTCACGTCCTCCGGCTCCTCGCCCTTCACGTCCTTCGTGTCCGCCGTGCGGTCGGACGCGCCGGGCACGGGTGCGGTGAGCCCGGGGATGAAGGCCGGGTCGAATCCGGCGCCTTCGAGGGGCTGGGGCTGGCTGTTCGAACCTATGCGCTGCTCCACACCGGATGAGTATGGTCGAGAATCCTGTGCGGGGCACAGCCAGCCCCTACTTCGTTATCAGACGCCTACATGTGACCCACCGTTCGCACCAATCGGATGATGATCAGCCGATTCGCACGGTGATCCTCCGGGGGTTACACGACCAGGCTGAGCGCCGCCGCGACCACGAAGCCCGCCACCGACAGGACGCTCTCCAGCACCGTCCACGTCTTCAGCGTGTCCCGCTCGCTGATGCCGAAGTACTTGGCGACCATCCAGAAACCGCCGTCGTTGACGTGCGAGGCGAAGATGGAGCCCGCCGAGATGGCCATGATGACCAGCGCCACGAACGCCTGGGAGTGGTCCCCCTCCGACAGCAGCGGGGCGACGATGCCCGCCGTCGTCACGATCGCCACCGTCGCCGATCCCTGCGCGACCCTGAGCACCACGGAGATCAGGTACGCCAGGACGATCACCGGCAGGCCGACGCCGTTGAACGTGTCGGACAGCGCCTGGGCGACACCGCTCCCCTTGAGGACCGCGCCGAAGACACCGCCGGCGCCGACGACCAGCAGGATGTTGCCGACCGGCTTCAGCGAGGACGTCGAGACGGTCTCCAGGGACTTGCGGGACCAGCCGCGCCGGATGCCGAGCAGGTAGTACGCCAGGAACAGGGCGATGGTGAGCGCGACGAACGGGCGGCCGAAGAACTCGACGACCGAGCGCAGCATGGACTCGTCCAGGGCGATCGAGGAGAACGTCGCGGCGAGGATCAGGAGGAGCGGCGTACCGATGATGCCGAGGACGGTGCCGAGCGGCACGGGCGCCTCGTGCGGCTCGACGCCCGCGGCGCGCTGCTCGTCGAGGACGGCCTGACGGGACTCCTCGGCGGCCTCGACCATGTCCTGCGGTACGGCGACGAAGATCCGCTTGCCGATCCAGGCGGAGTAGACCCAGGCGGCGACGACGGCCGGGAGACCGGTGACGACACCCATCAGGATGACCCAGCCGAGGTCGACGTCGAGCAGTCCGGCGGCGGCAACGGGGCCGGGGTGCGGGGGCAGGAAGGCGTGGGTGACGGACAGGCCCGCGAGCAGCGGCAGGCAGTAGAGCAGGATCGACTTGCCGGAGCGCTTGGCGGCGGCGTACACGATCGGCGCGAGGACGAAGATGCCGACGTCGAAGAAGACCGGGATGCCGAAGATCAGGCCGGTGAGGCCCATGGCGAGCGGGGCGCGCTTCTCGCCGAACAGGCCGAGCAGCCGCGAGGCCAGTACCGCGGCGCCTCCGCTGACCTCGAGGATCGCGCCGAGCATGGTGCCCAGGCCGATGATGATCGCGACATGGCCGAGGATGCCGCCCATGCCGGACTCGATGGTGGACACCGCGTCCGAGCGCTGGACCGTGCCGAAGAGCTCGGTGACCGACAGACCGGCCATCAGGCCGACGGCTATGGAGACGGCGAGCAGGGCGACGAACGGCTGGAGCCTGACCTTGATGATCAGGAAGAGGAGCAGGGCGATACCGAGGGCGGCGACGGTCAGCAGACCGGCGGTGCCGTCGACGAGGAGGAGCAGCCCGCCGGTGTGCGGGGGCGTCTCGGCCGCCGCGCCGGCGGCGGCCGAAAGGAACGGGCGGGACATTCGGGGGTCCTCTGCTGAAGCGCATGAATCGGGGGTCCGGGGGCCGCCTCCGCAGGGTGCGGCCGGGCACGGCGGATCGCGGCACGGCGTCACAGGGGTGGCGGACGCCGTGCCGTGGCATGCGGGATGCGGGATGCGGGATGCGGGATGCGGGAGGGTGACCGGGGAGGGGAGGGGCGAGCGCGCGTCAGCCCAGTACGGCCAGTGCGTCGATCTCGATGAGGAGCCCCGCGGGCAGGCCGACGTAGACGGTCGTGCGCGCGGCGGGCGGCTGGGTGAGGCCCTGCTCCTCGAAGTAGGTGGTGTAGATGCCGTTCATCTCGGCGAAGTGGTCCACGTCGGTGAGGTAGACGCGGATCATCATCACGTCGTCCCAGGTCGCGCCGCCCTCTTCGAGGATCGCCTGGACGTTGGCGAGGGTCTGGAGGGTCTGCTCGCGCAGGGTGGGGCCGGCGGGCGTGGGCGGCTTGCCCTCCTCGGCCGGGAGGAACCCGACCTGGCCGGCGACCTGGAGGATGTTGCCCTTGCGCACGCCGTGGGAGAACTTCGCGGGCGGGGTGGTGTGCGTGCTCGGGGTGAGGGCGACCTTCTCGGCTTTCTCGGTCATGCGGGGCGGTCCTTCGCTGGAGTCACTGGAGTTCTGCCGGAGTCCGGCCGGAGTACTCGCCGCTGATCGCGGCCGCGGTGCGGCGGACCAACGGGAGCAGGGTGAGGAGTACCTCGGCGGTGACGACGACGTTCGGCGCGGAGACCGACATCGCGGCGACCACCCGGCCGTCGGCGCCGCGGATCGGCGCGGCGACGCAGTTGATGGACTCCTCGTGGCCACCGAGGTCGGTGGCCCAGCCCTGTTCGCGCACCTTCTCCAGCTCGCGCAGGAACGCGGCCGGACCCGGTGTCGAACGGGACGTGTACATGGGGTAGTCGAGCGTGTCCGCGAGGGCGCGGCGCTCGTGTTCGGGCAGGTCGGCGAGGAGCAGTTTGGCCACGGCGGCGACCGTGAGGGCGACGGGCTTGCCGATCCGCGAGTACATGCGGACCGGATAGCGGCTCTCCACCTTGTCGATGTAGAGGACCTCGTTCTCCTCGTGGACGGCGAGGTGCACGGTGTGCCCGCACTGCTCGTTGAGGCGGACGAGGTGGGCGTGGGCGATCTCGCGGACGTCGAGGTTCTCCATCGCCTCCTGGGCGAGGGCGAAGAGACGGGCGCCGAGCCGGTAGCGCTGGTCGGACTGGCGGTAGACGAGTCCGTGTTCGTGCAGGGTGCGCAGCAGCCGCAGGGCGGTGGACTTGTGCACGCCGAGGCGGTCGGCGACCTGTCCGAGGTCGGCGGGTCCTTCGGCGAGCAGCGGCAGGATGCTCAGTGCGCGGTCGACGGTCTGGCTCATGGGGTACGTACCTCCTCCTCGGCCCGGTCCGCACCCGCGTCCGCGTCTGTGCACGCGTCCGCGTCCGCGGTGTCGGTCTCTGTCCAACCGGGGCCGAGGCGCAGTCTCCCCCACGCCGCCTCGTCCAGGGCGGCCAGCCGGTCGGCCAGGTCGCGGGCGGGGGGCGCGGCGAGGTCGCCGGGGACGGTGAGGGCGGCGGCGGCCGCGAGGTGGCCGTGCCGGAGCCGGTCCCGTACGGGCAGGGCGCGCAGGGTGGCGGAGAGGAAACCGGCGGCGAAGGCGTCCCCGGCTCCGGTCGTCGCCACGACGTCGACGGTGAGGGCGGGGACGAAGGTGCCCGGTGCCGGTGCCGGCCGGGGGCGGGTCGCGCGGTCCGGCGCCGACGGGGTGCCTCCCCCGGAGGGGGTGTCCGCGGCGGCACGGCTGCCCGCGGGTGTGCGGCAGAAGGCCGTGGCTCCCCGTTCGCCTTGCTTGACCACCAGGATCTCCGGCTCGGGCAGCGCCTCGCGGATCGACGCCGGGCCGCCCACGACGCCCCAGGCGGACTCGGCCTCGTCGTCGCCGACGAAGACGATGTCGGCCCTGCGGGCCAGGTCCAGGAGCACCTCGGGACCGTGGGCGTCGCGCCACAGACCCGGCCGGTGGTTGACGTCGAAGGAGACGAGCGGGCGGCCGGGGCGGGGGGCGGTGAGCTCCCGCACCAGTTCCAGGCAGCCGGGGGAGAGCGCGGCCGTGATCCCGGACAGGTGCAGGACGCGTCCGGCGCGCACCGCCTCCGGGTCGACGTCGGCGGAGGTCATCGCGGAGGCCGCGGAGCCCGCCCGGTAGTAGGCGACCTCGTGGGCGTCGGTGGCGCGGTCACCGGCGGTGCGGAAGTAGACGCCGGTGGGGCGGTGCGGGTCGCGCCGGACGTACGACACGTCGACGCCGTACTCCCCGATCGCCCGTACGAGGTGGTCACCGAAGCCGTCCCGGCCGACCGCGCTGATCCAGCGCGCCGAGTGGCCGGCCGCCGCGAGGACGCAGGCGGTGTTGGACTCCGCGCCGCCGATGGCCCGCTCGAAGGAGGGCACGTCGGCGAGGCGGCCCGGCCGGGAGGGCAGGAACGTCACCATGGACTCGCCCAGCGCGACGACGTCGACGGTCTCCACGGCGTCGGGGGCGGTGCGGGGTCCGGTGGCGGTCACGGTGGGGTGGCTCCTCGGGTGGCAGGGTCGGGCGGGGTCGTTTGCAGGTCGGGCGGTGTCCGGGCGTTCGGCGTTCGGCGTTCGGCGTTCGGCGTTCGGCGTTCGGCGTTCGGCGTTCGGCGTTCGGCGTTCGGCCGCATCGTGCCCGTCGGCTGCGGGGCCCGTTTTCGTTGACCCCGCGTGGCCGAGATGTTAGACAGCGGTAAGCGACATACGCAATGACTGCTGCAGAGAGCGCAACAGGCCTGATCAGGGAGGCTCTGATGGTCATGGACCCCGGCTCCGACGCCTACACGCTCCTCGCGGAGGAACGCGTCGACCACCGTTTCAAGGGCCTCCCGCCGGACGCCGACGGGCTGACCGTCGGCGAGCTGGCCGCCCAGCGCCGGAACCTGTTCACCGGCGGTTTCACCACCCCGGTGCTCGCGCTGTCCGCCGAGCGCCTGGAGCACAACCTGAAGCTGATGGAGACGTACGCGGCCCGGCACGGCCTCGCCTTCGCCCCGCACGGCAAGACGTCCATGGCCCCACAGCTCTTCCGGCGCCAGATCGAGCACGGTGCCTGGGGCATCACGCTCGCGATGCCGCACCAGGTGCGGGTGGCGCGGGCGTTCGGCGTGCGACGGGTGTTCCTCGCCAACGAACTGGTGGACCCGGCGGCCCTGCGGTGGGTCTCCGGCGAGCTGGACGCCGACCCCGGGTTCCGGTTCGTCTGCTACGTCGACTCCGTGCGCGGTGTCGAGCTGATGGACGCGGTCCTCGCCGGGTCCGCCCGTCCGGTGGACGTCGTGGTCGAGCTGGCCGGGGGCGAGGGCGCGCGGACCGGGGTGCGGACGGAGGCGGAGTGCGCCGCCGTCGCCGACGCGGTGGCGGGCGCGCGCGGGCTGCGGCTGGTCGGGGTCGCCGGGTACGAGGGCGAGGTGCCGGACGCCGACCCGGAGCGGGTGGCGGCGTGGCTGCGGCGCCTGGTGGCCCTGGCGGTGGACTTCGACAGGGCGGGGCGGTTCGCGGGCCTGGACGAGGTCGTGGTGAGCGCGGGCGGCAGCGCCTGGTTCGACGCGGTCGCCGACGTCTTCGCCGGGATCCCGCAGCTCTCGCTTCCCGTGCTGAAGTTGCTGCGCTCGGGTGCGTACGTCTCGCACGACGACGGGCACTACCGCAAACTGACGCCGTTCAACCGGGTACCGGAGGAAGGCACGCTGGAACCGGCGTTCCGGCTGTGGACGCAGATCGTGTCCCGGCCGTCCGCCGACCAGGCCTTCGCCAACGCGGGCAAGCGGGACGCGGCCCACGACCTCGACCTGCCGTTCGCCCAGGTGGTCCGCCGGGACGGCGCGGAACGCCCGGCGACCGGGATCTCGGTCGTCTCCCTCTCCGACCAGCACGCCTGGCTGAGCACCGCCCCACAGGCCGACCTGGAGGTCGGCGACTGGCTGGGCGTCGGGCTCTCCCACCCGTGCACCTCCTTCGACAAGTGGGGGCTCATCCCCCTGGCGGAGGCGGACGGCACGGTGGTCGACTACATCCGTACGTTCTTCTAGGAGGCCGTGTCGTGGAAGAACTCGTCATCCGGGACGCCGACGTCGTGGACGGCTCCGGCGACGGCGCGTACCGCGCGGACGTGGTCGTCGACGGCGGCCGTGTCGTCTCGATCGTGAAGGAGGCGGCGGCAGCGGGCTGTCAGCGCCCGAAGGCCCGCCGCGAACTGGACGCCGAGGGGCTGGTCCTGGCCCCCGGCTTCATCGACATGCACGCCCACAGCGATCTGGCGCTGCTGCGCGACCCCGACCACAGCGCCAAGGCCGCGCAGGGCGTCACCCTCGAAGTGCTGGGCCAGGACGGCCTGTCGTACGCGCCGGTCGACGACCGCACCCTCGGCGAGGTCCGCCGCGCGATCGCCGGGTGGAACGGAGGCGGGGACGACATCGACTTCGACTGGCGGTCGGTCGGCGAGTACCTGGACCGGCTCGACAGGGGCATCGCCGTCAACGCCGCCTACCTGATCCCGCAGGGCACGGTCCGCGCCCTCGCCGTCGGCTGGGAGGACCGGGAGGCCACCCCCGCGGAGCTGGACCGGATGCGGCAGCTGGTCGCCGAGGGCATGGAGCAGGGCGCGGTCGGCATGTCGTCGGGACTGACGTACACGCCCGGCATGTACGCCAAGGACGCCGAACTCACCGAACTGTGCCGGGTGGTGGCCCGCTACGGCGGCTACTACTGCCCGCACCACCGCAGTTACGGGGCGGGCGCGCTCCGGGCGTACGAGGAGATGGTGACACTCGCCCGGGAGGCGGGCTGCCCGCTGCACCTGGCGCACGCGACGATGAACTTCGGCGTGAACAAGGGCAGGGCGCCCGAGCTGCTGGCGCTCCTCGACGACGCGCTCGCCGCCGGGGCCGACATCAGCCTCGACACGTACCCGTACACGCCGGGCGCCACCACGCTGGTCGCGGTGCTGCCGAGCTGGGCGGGCGAGGGCGGCCCGGGGGAGATCCTCCGGCGGCTCGCGGACGACGCGACGGCCGAGCGGATCCGGCACCACCTGGAGGTCACCGGCTCGGACGGCTGCCACGGGGTGCCCGTCGAGTGGGACACCATCGAGATCTCCGGGGTGGGCGACCCCGCGCTGACCGAGTACGTGGGCCGCACGCTCCAGGAGTCGGCCGCGCTGCGCGGCGAGAGCCCGTGGGCCCTCGCCCGCGAACTGCTCCTCAGGGACAGGCTGGCCCCGTCGATCCTCCAGCACGTCGGCCACGAGGAGAACGTGCGGGAGATCATGCGGCACCGGGTGCACACCGGCGGTTCGGACGGCATCCTCCAGGGCGCCAAGCCGCACCCGCGCGCGTACGGCACCTTCCCGCGGTATCTCGGGCGGTACGTGCGGGAGCTGGGTGTGCTGTCGCTGGAGGAGTGCGTCGCGCACCTGACGTCCCGGCCGGCCGCGCGGCTGCGGCTCGCGGACCGCGGGCTGGTCCGCGAGGGCTACAAGGCGGACCTGGTGCTGTTCGATCCGGGGACGGTGGCCGCCGGTTCCACCTTCGAGCAGCCCCGGACGCTGCCGACGGGCATCCCGTACGTGCTGGTCGACGGCCGGTTCGTGATCGAGGACGGGCGGCGTACCGGCGTACTGGCGGGGCGGGCGGTCCGCAGGTCGCCCCGCTGAACCGCCCGCCCGCGACGGGCTCGTCAGGGCTTGGGCAGGGTGCAGGCGCTCGCGTCGAGGTCGAGCACGCCGTCCGCGCCGAAGCAGTCGGTGAACGGATGGGTCTGCTGGGCGTAGTTGATGCCCCGGCGGACGGTGACGGTACCGTCCGCGTCGACCTCGCACGGGTTGTTGACCGTGCAGCGCTCGCCGTCCTCATTGCCGGTGTTGTTGACGGCGACCACCTTGCCGGTGGCGTCGTCGACGACCGGCGAGCCGGAGGTGCCGCCGATGGTGTCGCAGGCGGGGGTGTAGCGGACCGAGTCCTTCCAGGTCCAGGCCCCCTCCTTCAGCCGGTGTGCGAATCCGTCGACGGAGCAGCCGTAGATCCGCTTCCAGTAGCCGGAGACCACGCTGATGGCAGTGCCGGCCGCCGGGCGGGTGTCGTCGAGGGTGAGCGCGTCGATGCCGTACGCGCTCCTGATCCGCGCGTACGTGGTGCCGAGCCGGTAGACCGCCGCGTCCGTGTCGGTCATGGTCGCGTAGACGAGCCGGTTGGCACGCAGGGTGGCGACCCGGGAGCCGGAGGAGCCCAGCAGTCCGAAGCTGCGGCTGGAGGCCCGGTCGACGAGGACCTCGCCGGCCGCGGGGAAGCCGCTCTCCAGGCAGTGGCCGTTGGTGAGGACGAGCGCGGGGTCGTCGTCCTGCGAGTGGGGCAGGCGGACGACGGATCCCGAGCAGTTGCTCAGCGAGACGGTGCCCGCGAAGTCCACCGCGGCGGCCTTCGGCCCGGTGAGGCCGGCCACGGCGGCGGCCGCGGTGCCGACGGCGATGTCGGCGACGTCGAGCACCGTGGTCGGACCCGCGCCCGGGCCGGCGCCCGGGGCCGTGTCCGCTGCCGCGTCCGCACCCGTGGGGGTGGGCGCGGACGCGGCAGCGGGGGTGGGCGCGGCGGCGGCCGCGGGAGTCACGCCCGCCCCGGCCAGGGCCAGGGCGCAGAGCGCGACGACGAGAGGTCTTCTCATGTGGGGTCCCCTCCTGCGACGGATCCTGCGACGGAGGCGGCGGGATTCCTCCGGCCACCCACAGGATTGCTTGACATGTGCATTGTCAGCATGTCGCGAGCGGGGGACAAGACGCCGTTTCCGGCCTTCGGGCTTTCGCATCCCCGGCCCTCCCGGCCGGCGGGCTCCGCCCACCGGGCCGCCACCCCCGTGCGGGCGACGGATGGGGCGCCCGCGCGGGGGAGCCCCGGCGCAACGGCAGCGGAGCGGCCTTCACGGCGACTCCACCGCTCACGGACGGGACCGCTCCCGCCGCGCCCCGTCACGGGCAACCGGACATTCCACCCCGACCGACACGTCCCACGTGGCGGATAACACGCCGCAAACGGCACTACCGGGCCGTAAGCTCCCACCATGCAGGTGATCCAGTCGACCAAGCTCGCCAACGTCTGTTACGAGATCCGGGGCCCGGTGCTCGAGGAGGCGATGCGGCTGGAGGCGGCCGGGCACCGGATCCTCAAGCTGAACACCGGCAACCCGGCCGCGTTCGGTTTCGAGAGCCCGCCCGAGATCCTCGAGGACATCCTCCGCAACGTGTCCTCGGCGCACGGCTACGGCGACGCGAAGGGGCTGCTGGCCGCGCGCCGGGCGGTCGTGATGCACAACCAGACCCTCGGCATAGAGACCGACGTGGAGCACGTCTTCATCGGCAACGGCGTCTCCGAGCTGATCGTGATGGCGATGCAGGCCCTGCTCGACGACGGGGACGAGGTGCTCGTCCCCTCGCCGGACTACCCGCTGTGGACGGCCGCCGTCTCTCTGTCCGGCGGTACGGCGGTGCACTACCGGTGCGACGAGCAGTCCGACTGGATGCCGGACCTCGCCGACATCGAGCGCAAGGTCACCGACCGCACCAAGGCGATCGTCATCATCAACCCGAACAACCCGACCGGAGCGGTCTACGACGAGGCGATGGTCAGGGGCCTGACCGACATCGCCCGCCGGCACAACCTGCTGGTCTGCTCGGACGAGATCTACGACAAGATCCTCTACGACGACGCCACGCACACCCCCACCGCCTCGATCGCCCCCGACCTGCTCACCCTCACCTTCAACGGCATGTCGAAGGCGTACCGGGTGGCCGGATACCGGGTCGGCTGGATGGCGGTCTCCGGACCCCGCGCGCACGCCGACTCCTACATCGAGGGCCTGACGATCCTGGCGAACATGCGCCTGTGCGCGAACATGCCGGGCCAGCACGGCGTGGTCGCCGCGCTCAGCGGACGCCAGACGATCAACGACCTGGTGCTGCCGGGCGGCCGGCTGCGCGAGCAGCGGGACACGGCGTACGAGCTGCTGACCCAGATCCCGGGCGTGACCTGCGTGAAGCCGAAGGGGGCGCTGTACCTCTTCCCGCGGCTCGACCCCACCGTCTTCAAGATCAAGGACGACCGGCAGATGGTCCTCGACCTGCTGCGCAGCGAGAAGATCATGGTCGTGCACGGTACGGGCTTCAACTGGACGGAGCCCGATCACTTCCGGGTGGTGACCCTGCCGTCGGCCGACGACCTGCGGGACGCGGTGGGCCGGATCGCCCGCTTCCTGGACGGTTACTGCCAGCCCTGACTCTGCGTGCCCCCCCTTCGTCCGGTTCTGTCAACGACTCAACTTTAGACGAATTCCAAGCTAGGATGGTTTCCTGACAGCACTCAGGAGGCCATCCATGTACGAACCGATCCGCACCAAGTCGGTCCACCGCACGATGGCCGGCGCTCCTCACGACTTCCCCGGCCGCTCCCGCGAGGAAGAGCTGGACATCCAGCTCGCGGGCCATCTCGGCGCACTGCTCGCCGTCACCGACGAGCTGCGCGCCGCGGCACCCTCGGCCGATCTGGACACGGCGGCCGAGCGGCTCGCCGAGCAGGTGACCCGCCTGCGGGGAGGAAGTGAGCCGGCCCGCGCGCCGGCGACCACGAGCGGGAGCGCGCCCCGCGTCACCGCCCTGCACCGACAGGCGCACGCCCTCGCGGGCCGCGCCCTGGTCGTCGCCGCCTCCCGCGCCGACACGGTGGCCGCCATCCTGGCCGCCGAGCGGATGGACGCGCACACCGCGGCCCTCGCACCGCGCGCACTCGCGTCCCACTGAGCCCCACCCCGGGCTCCCCCTACGGCCCCGGTCCGCGTGCACCCACAGCGACGCGCGGACCGGGCGCCACACACCCCGCACCGCCGACGGGGCACTCCTGCAGCACCGAGTGCAGCGCGCCACCCGGACAGGGTGCGGCGAAGCCGTCGCGGTGACCGACGCCGTACGGCCCGGCCGGTGCGGCATGCGACAGGTTCGTGCGCGGGCGCACCACGGTGAGAACGGCGCGGTCCGTGACCACCGGCTCCTGCTCCGGGCCGGCCCCCCCCCCCCCCCCCCCCCCCCCCCCCCCCCCCCCCCCCCCCCCC
>NZ_BBNN01000047.1:97509-103350 GCF_000829695.1 Streptomyces sp. NBRC 110035
CACGCGCCCGTGACCACCCCGTCGGCACGGCTCCGCTCCTCCACGTCCGCTCCGTACGAAGCGGACCGCGGTGCGGCCGGCTCCTCGGTCGAACCGCCGGGATGCCGGCGGTGAACACCGGTGAAGGCAGGAGGGGGCAGGGCTGCGCGGGCCCACTCCCCGGTCCCGCTCGAGGAACCCGCGCGGCCGTCCTCATGTCACGGCCGGGCCGCGATCGACCGGGGCGCCGCAGTACACGTCCCGCCCGCGGGACTACCACCGGCGTGCGTCAGGACGCTGACCTCGACCCCGTCCCGGTAGACGGCACACGCGGCACCGATCTCCCGGCCGTCGGCGAAGTTCCGCCGGAACGCGTCCGCGACGGCTCCGTGCCCCTCCTCCACGTCACCGCACACAAGGGTCATGAGCACATCAATTCTTGGCACCATGGGGCAACGGTAAAGCGTGCTCCGGGCAGGCCGGCACCAGGCCGGCGGGACGAGGTGGCCGTGACGGCGTGAGGACTCCCGGGCAACCGGTCCGGAATGACCGGCTCCTGTTGCATACCGGTATCGCGAGGCCATTCTCCGTTCACCTCGGCCACCCGGGAACGACGGGTTCCGGCGGCACGCTCCGGGTGTGAGACGTATCGCGGGAATCGTCCTCGCGGTGCTGCTGATCGGTGGCGTGGTGGCCGCCGCCGTGGCGGGCCGGGACAGGGACGGGACAGGCACGGCAACGAAGACCGTGCGGATGGTCGTCGGGTCGGAGAAGACGGAGTTCTTCGCCGATCCGGACGTGGTGAAGGCCCTCGCCGCCAAGGGCTACACCGTCGAGGCCGAGACCTCCGGGTCCTGGGCCATGGAGGGGCTGGACCTGACGGGGTACGACCTCGCCTTCCCGTCCAGCCGGGCGCCGGCCGTCGAGATCGCGGCCAAGCACGGGGTCCGGGGCGCGCTGCCCCGTCCGTTCTACTCGCCGCTCGTCGTCGTGGCCCACAGCGGGGCCGCCGAGGTGCTCGCGGGCAACGGGCTGGCCGCGCTCGACGGGAGGAACCGGGGCACCCTGAAGATGGGCCCCTACCTGGAGGCCGCCGGGGACGACCGGACCTGGCAGGAACTCGAGGGAGCGGGCGAGTACGGGGAGCTGACCGGCACCCTGTACATCTCCAGCACCGATCCGGAGACCTCCAACTCGGGCGCCCTCTACCTGGCCGCCGCCTCCTACGTGGCCAACGGCGGCAAGGTCGTCTCGAGCGACGCGGAGGTGGGGCGCGCGGCACCGCTGATGCGCAAGCTGGTCAGCGTGCAGGGCGCGCAGCAGGCCGGCTCCGACGCCGTCTTCCGGGACTTCGTCAGCGGCGCGGGCAACCCGCTCGTCCTCGTCTACGAGTCCCAGGTGGCCGCCCTCCTCGCCGAGCAGCAGAATCCCGACGACCTGGTGGTCCTGTACCCGGACACCACGGTCAACAGCGACCACACCGTGGTGCCGCTCACCGACGACGGCAAGAACCTGACCGAACTCCTCCGGACCGACACGGCGTTGCGCAAGCTGGCGGTCCGGCACGGTTTCCGGCCGCAGGACGACATCGCCGAGTTCGCGCAGGCCGCCTCGCGGCGCACCGCGTACCTCAAGCAGGAACTGACCGGCGTCCGTCAGGCCCCCGTGCCCACCTCCGCGGTGCTGCGCGAACTGGCGCGACGGGCGCGCGGATAGCGGACAAGGGGGAACGATGCACGTGACGAACACCGGAGGGGACTTCACCCTCACACCGCCCGAGGCCGTCACCGCCGTGCCGCGGGAGAAGGCCGGCGGACTCGTCCCGGTCGAGGACGGCGTCCGCGAGGAGATGGCGTCCAGGGCCGCCGCGTACGTCGAGGGCCTCGCGGCCCTGGACGCCCGCTCGCCCGAGTTCGCCGGCAAGGTCGGCGAGATCACCGCGCTGGGCGCCGGCGAGATGCGCACCGCCACGGCGCAGTCCGACCGCATGCTGGAACGCACCGTCCGCAGCCTGCCCGGCAAGGGCGGGGACGCCCCGTCCAAGGTGGCGGGTTCGCTCGTCGAACTGCGGCGCGTGGTCGAGGACCTGGACCCGCGGGACCTGCCGGCGGGCAGGGGACGCAGGTTCCTCTCCCGGCTGCCCGGCGGCAACAAGCTGCGCGACCACGTGGCCAGGTACGCCTCCTCGCAGTCCACCCTGAACAGGATCGTGGGCGCGCTGCGCGGCGGGCAGGACGAACTACGCCGTGACAACGCCTCGTTGCAGACCGAGCGGGTCCGCCTCTGGGAGAGCATGGGCAAGCTCCAGGAGTACGTCGTGCTGACCGAGGCCCTGGACGCGGCCGTCGAGGAGCACATCGCGGGAGTGGAGGCGGGCGACCCCGCGCAGGCCGACGCGCTGCGCGCCGACGTCCTCTTCCCGGTCCGGCAGAAGCACCAGGACCTGCTGACCCAGCTCGCGGTCTGCGCACAGGGCTACCTCGCCATGGACGTCGTACGCCGCAACAACGACGAGCTGATCAAGGGGGTGGACCGGGCGGCCACCACGACCGTCTCGGCGCTGCGGATCTCCGTGATGCTGGCCTCCGCGCTCGAGAACCAGAGGAAGGTCGTCGCGCAGGTCGACGCCCTGCGCGGAACCACCGAGGAACTGGTCCGGTCCAACGCGGAGATGCTGGCGACGCAGGGCGGGGAGATTCAGCGCATCGCGGCCGACCCGGCGGTCGGCGTCGAGACGCTGCGGGCCGCGTTCCAGCAGATCTACCGCACCCTCGACGACATCGACACCTACAAGGTGCGGGCGGCCGGGGCGATGGCGGCGACGGTGGAGAGCCTGACCTCCGAACTCCAGGGTGCGAGAACGTACCTGGAGCGCAGCCGGTTGCAGAACTCGCTGGAGGGCGGCCTCCGATGAGACGTCCACCGGCCCCGGTCCCGGCCGCCGCGCTCGCCGCGTTCACCCTGCTGACCGCGTGCACCGGCGCGGCCGACGAGGACAGGGGCGACACGGGCGCGCCCCGGCCCGGCACGCTGAGGGTCCTCGCCTCCAGCGAACTCAGGGATATGGAACCGGTGTTCGAGCAGGTGGAGAAGGACACCGGGGTCACGCTGCGGCCCACCTACACGGGCACCCTGGACGCCGTGGACCTGCTGGCCGAGGGGAAGGCGGACAGCAGGTACGACGCCGTGTGGCTGGCGTCCAACGACTACCTGCGGCTGAACCCGGCCGCGGAGAAGAAGGTCGTCTCCCAGACCCCCGTCATGTCCAGCCCGGTCGCGATCGGGGTCGAGGAGTCCGTCGTCGGGAAGCTCGGCTGGAAGCCCGCCGAGGTCACCTGGTCCGACATCGACCGTGCCGTCCGGGACGGCGGACTCACCTACGGCATGACCGACCCGGCCCGCTCCCACTCCGGCTTCGCCACGCTGGTCTCGGTGGCTTCGGCACTCTCCGGAGCCCAGTCCGCGCTCACCGACGCGGACGTGGCGAAGGCCCGCCCGAAGCTGAAGGAGTTCTTCGGGGGGCAGCAGCTGACCTCGGGGTCGTCGGGCTGGCTGGCGAGCGCGTACGCGCGCCGCGGCGACGTCGACGCACTGCTCAACTACGAGTCCGTCCTCGAGGGGATCAAGGGTCTGACCGTGATCCGTCCGAAGGACGGCGTGGTCACCGCCGACTACCCGTTCTCCTCCCTGGCCGCCACCGACGCGGCCACCCGCGAGGACGTGCGCCGGGTGACCGGGGCGCTGCGTTCGAACGCCGTGCAGCGGCTGATCACCGACCGCACGCTGCGCCGCCCGGTGGTCCCCGGGGTGGAACCGGCGGCCGCCCTCGACGACGGCCGGCGGCGCGAACTGCCGTTCCCCGGCAGCCTCTCCGTCGCCGAGGGCCTGCTCGACTCGTACCGGAACGAGCTGCGCCGTCCCTCGCGGACGGTGTACGTCCTCGACACCTCCGGCTCGATGGAGGGTGACCGCCTCGACCGGCTGAAGACGGCCCTCACCGGTCTCACCGGCGACTTCCGGGAGCGGGAGGAGGTCACGCTGATGCCGTTCGGCACGGAGGTGAAGAGCGTGCGCACCCATGTCGTCGGCCCGGACGACCCGGAGAAGGGCCTCGCCGCGATCCGCCGGGACGCCGGCCGGCTGTCCGCCTCGGGCGACACCGCGATCTACTCGTCACTGGAGCAGGCCTACGCCCGTCTCGGCGGCGGCGAGGACACGTTCGCGTCGATCGTGCTGATGACGGACGGCGAGAACACGGCGGGCCCCGGTGCCGGTGCGTTCGAGGACTTCCACGCCGGACTGCCGGACGGACAGGCCGGCATCCCCGTCTTCCCCGTCCTCTTCGGCGACTCCGACCGCACCGAACTGGAGGGCATCGCCGAGCTGACCGGCGGCCGTCTCTTCGACGCCCGGCAGGGCTCGCTGGACGGCGCCTTCGAGGAGATCCGTGGCTACCAGTAGGGCGATGGCGTATCTGGAGTCCCGCAAGAACCTCGCCGGGAGTGCGGGCGGGCTCGCCGGGCTGGTGCTGACGTTCACGGGCCTGGCCGGGGCGTACTGGCCGGTCGTGGTGGCCGGGCTGTACGGTGCGGGCGCGCTGATCGCCCCGCCGGAGCGGCCGGACCCGCCGGACTTCCCGGACCCGTCCGCGCAGCTCGCCGGGGTACGGGCCGACTTCGAGCGGCTCGAGGCCTATCTCGCCGGCGTCGACCTGCCGGACGCGGCGGCCGCCCGGCTCGGCGAACTGACCGGGCTGCTGTCCGCGCTGCTCGACCCCGACGGGGCGCCCGAGGTCCTCGCCCGGGACCCGGAGGCCGTCCATGCCCTGTCCCGGACGGTGCGGCAGGACGTTCCGGAGGCCGTCGACACGTTCGTGCGGACACGCTGGTGGGCGCGGCTCGCACCGGGCCAGGAGCCTCCGGAGCGGCATCTCGAGCACCAGCTCGGCCTGCTGGGCGCGGAGGCACTGCGGCTGGTCGAGAGCGTGGGCGAGGAGGAACGGCAGCGGCAGCGGGCGCTCTCGCAGTACCTGAAGGACCGGTCGAAGTAGGGGGTTCGGACTCGCCGGGTGGTGGGCGGTGACATGGCGAAGGCCCGTCGCCGCCCGTTCCCGTCGGGGCGGACGGGTGGGTGACGACAGGCCCAGGGCCCCCACGCCGTTGATGCTGTCGGTTGATCCGGGGCCTGGCGTGACGTCGGCCTTCGAGACCCGGTTGTGGTCTTGAAGGCCGACGTTGTCGTTTGGGGTGGGTGCGGATGTCGATGCAGCCGAAGGGGTCTGGGGAGATCCCGGCGGAGACGGTGCGGGTGGCGCGGGCCGCGTTCCCGAACGGGAGTCCGGCGATCCGGGTGCGGGACGAACCGGGGTCACTGTTCACGGACGAGGAGTCCGTGGACCTGTTCCAGACGCGGGGCAGGCCTGCCTGGTCACCGGGTCGGCTCGCGCTGGTACCGGTGTTGCAGTCCGTCGAAGGGCTCACCGACCGGCAGGCCGCGGAAGCGGTCCGGGCCAGGATCGACTTCAAGTACGCGCTCGGCCTCCAGCTCGGCGATCCGGGGTCCGACTTCTCGGTACTGTCGGAGTTCCGGGATCGGCTGGTGGAGGCTGACGCCGGGCTGCGGGTGCTGGACGGCGTCCTGGTCGCGGCTCGGGAGAAGGGCCTGCTGAAAACGACAGGCCGGGCCCGCACCGACGCTACGCATGTGCTGTCGTCGGTACGGGAGCCGTCCTGGCTGGAGATGGTGTCCGAGACCTTGCGTTCCGCGCTCGACGCACTTGCCCGGACTGTCCCGGGCCGGCTGGTGGGAATCGCGGAGCCGGACTGGTTCAGGCACTACGCCACCAGGGCCGAGGACTCCCGG
>NZ_BBNN01000046.1:0-43124 GCF_000829695.1 Streptomyces sp. NBRC 110035
AGCCAGTGCAGTTTGCCAGCGACCCGCACCCCGGACTCGTCCGCGTGCGCGACGGGAGCGGTGGCCAGATGCTCTTTGACCTGGGCTTCGAAGCCGGCGAGACCGTCATGGGCGCGGGCCAGGACCGACAGGACGGTGCCCGTCGAGATCGGCAGGGCGAACATCGATCCCATCGCTTCGGCCAGCCGCTTCGCCGGCAGGTGCTGATACGCCGACAGGTAGCAGATCGCCGCCCGGACACCGGGTCCGTACACGGCGGCCGCGCTGACCTGCCCGGGAGCCACCGCTGCGGTCACGTGCCCGCAGCCGCAGCGGACCTGGTGCAGCCGGTGCTCGGTGACCTCCGGCGTGATCTCGGGCAGATCGAAGACCTGCCGGGCCCGATACCCCGAACTCGCCACACCCGACAGCGTGTTCCCGCAGCCGTCGCACGCGGACGGATGGTGATCGACTATCGCGTCCGGGTCGCAGACCTGCTCCAGCCGGCCACCCGGATCCCCCTTGGCCCGACCCGGCTTACGGCCAGACGCCTTGCGTAGCGATTTCGGCGCGGGCTCCTTGCGCAGCCCGTCACTCGACGGCGGCTTGGAGGAGTTGCGCGAGTTGACGGCGACCTGCCGCTCCAGCTCCGCGATCCGCTCCGCCTGCGCGGACACCAGGAGCTTCAACTCCGTGACCAGCGTGGCCAACTCCTCGTAGGAAGGCGGCGACGGCGGGCTGACGGACACAAGATCAACCTACCCGACCGGAACGGCCACCCCGAACGGCATCGCCGCAACTCAGCAGCCGTCCTAAACAGTCACGACAGAACAACCCTATTGGGTCCCTGTCCGGAAACTCCGGGGCACCTCACCAGCCGCGGGCTCCGAGCTCGTCCAGGACCAGGCGGTGCAGCTTGGCCCACACCCGGGCCTTGGTCCACTCAGTGAACCGGCGGTGGGCCGTTGCGCCGGACGGCCCGAAGGACGCGGCGGGAAGCTGCTGCCAGGTGCATCCCGACGTCGCCACGAAGACGATCGCGGCCAGCACCTCGCGGTCGCCATGCCGGCGCCGGCCGCCGCCCTGGGGCCGTGAGGGCGCCTCCGGCACCACCCGCTGGAACAGTTCCCACAACTCGTCCGGCACCAGCCGCTCAACGATCCCTGCCATGGCCGGCAGCCTACCGAGCCAAATGAGATGACTTCTTAGCCCGACCCTCGACCAGGCTCGCAAGGAACGCGCCATCGACATCGTCGATCATGGATACACCTCCGCCTGGAACCGCCATCAGCCACCTACCCGGATCGAGAATAGGAGTTTAAGCGTCAGCAACTCCGGAGCCTCTGAGCCTGTTACTAAAGATTACAAGTGCGCCATTATCGCGCTCCAAGAGCGCATCGTAGTGGAATTCATCATTAATCAGCTCTTCGTACCCCCAAAGCGCCTGGAGATACTCCGATCCAGGATACTTTGCGAACAACCAGTGAGACGGCATTCGAGGATCCCGCACGTCAAACATTTCCATGGGGTACCAGCCAGGGAGCTGGGCATCGTCCCGAATCAAGACCATAACCATGCCGGCATATATCGACATTCCGGCCACCGGATAGGACAATCCTGCAGTGACTTCAGGCGCCCCACCGTAGTTGTATTCCATCGAAATTTCCGACTTGCCGTCAATACGCTCCTTGATGCAAGTAACTTCCATAATCACACTCCCTTCCGTCAACGCATCAAACATGCCCCAGAGAGGCCGGGAATTATGTTCCCGGCCTCTCCATTCTGAGCCAGAATAGGCTCAGGTTCCTATTTAAACTTATAGTCGTCGACATGCCCAGTGATCGTGTTCATCACATAATGAATCTCCACATCACCCTCAGCTCCCATATTTACCCTCCTGGTCATTTTAACCCAACCATCCGATCCCATCCACCGGGGATCAGCCATACCCTTCTTGAGGGGAATGACCCTTCCTGCCATTGGGTTCGCCACGACCGTTTCCATCGCAAGCTGCTCATTCAGACTATTTGGCGCTGTCCTTCCAGTCGACCCTCTGCCCAAGGGCTTTAGGTCGATCGTCACACCGTTGGCGTCAGTGACGAAACGCGCCGTTGGGCACGGTCCCGAATTATGGACCAGGACGGGCGTGGATCCTGCGAGCACATAGTACGTGTGCTACGAGGTACCCCTCGACCTGCTTTTTCGCTGGTCAGCGCGGGTTTTGCGTTCCGCTGGCGTCCGTGGTTGTGCGGGGAGATCCGTGGCTGTTGCCGTCGCTACTGCCGTCAGGAGTCGGGCGGCGGTGCTGGTGCCATTCTCGCTCCGCCGGTCACCGCGAATTTTGTCGAGCCACCGTGTACGCGGTGGGGCCAGTAAGCCCAGTCCCTGTGCCGTCGAGCATGTCCAGGACCTCGAAGCCCGCGACCTCCGCGTAGCGTTCGAGCTCCTGGGGGAACAGGACGCGCCTGCGGATCTCGTCTCGGGCCTCGTCGCCCGAGGGGAGCATCCAGTGCCGGTGCATGGTGTTGATCTGGGTCCGCAGGTCCCACGTGTGGCGGATGGTGACGGTCGCGGATCCCGTCGGGGTGTCGACCGTGGCGGTGGTTGGCTCGGTCCGGGTGATCGGGGCGACGGGGGAACACAGCACGAGCAGCGCTCCTGGCCGGGCGTGGGCGGCGAAGGTGGCGAAGACCTGGCTGATCGCCTCGTTGTCGTGCACGTAGGCGAGGCTGTTGCCCATGCAGGTCACCACGTCCATACGGCTGCCGAGTCGTGCGGTGCGCATGTCGCCGGTGCGGATGTCCAGCTCGGGCCGGGCTTGGTGGGCGTGGTCGACCATGCCGGGCTGGAGGTCCACGCCGATGCAATTGAAGCGCTTGGCGAGGACCTCCAGGTCGCGGCCGGTACCGCATCCGAAGTCGACCAGGGTCCGGGCGTCCGGCCTGTGCAGCTCGATCAGGGTCTGGCACATTTCGGCGCTCGTGCTGTCGGACTGGACCACGTCGTAGAGTGCCGGATCGCGGTACAGGAGGTTGGTGGCTTCCACGTGCTCGGCTTCCGTGTCGGGGCTGGTCACATGAGGCTTCGCAGTCCGACCTCCAGGGCGAGCACATCGCACAGCAGATCGGGGACGACCGGCGCAGCGTCGGCGTCCCTCCGCGCCTTGGCGAGAGCCTTCCCATCAACGTAGCCGAGGTTCACCAGGATGGACTCTTTCAGCATGTCATCCAGTACGGGCAAACCGTAGGAACGCAGGCCCCTTTCCAGAACGGCCAGGAAGTTCTCAGGTTCGGCCGGCGCGGCCACCCACTCGGGTACCCCGGCCCGCCTGATCCGGTCGCGGAACAGCGCCTTGCCGCGCTTGTGCTCGCGCGGCAACTGCTCCATGAACCGCACGATCCGCGGGTGCACGAGCGGGCTCACCGGCCAGATTCCGGCCCGGAGGAATCCGGGGTTGTGCATCCCGAACGCCATCAGGGTCGGTACGGGCAGTGCCGGGATGGGCGCCAGATGCTCGTTCACCTCGGCGAGTGCTCGGGCTGCCTTGGCTCCGAGCCACGGTACGGGTTCGGGTGTCGGCAGTTCGGCCTGTGTCCTGGAGTGGTGGGCGTTGATCTCGTCGCCGCCGCTGCCCGTGAACATCACCTCGCACCGCCGGGCGGCTGCCTGCTCGCGCACGACATCGAACGCCTCCTGATAGAAGGCTCCCGCCGGATCGTGCGGCTTACACAGATCGCGCACGCCTCCAGCGCAGAAGGGTGGGTGCTGCATGGCGGGGGTGGCCGTGTCCCGGAAGCCGCAGTGCTCCACAAGGGCCCGACGCCGCTCGCTCTGTTGCCTGCCGGTGCTTCCTCCCACCAGCAGGCCGAAGCTGTGCACCTCGAGGAAGCGGGCCGCCTTGATGGCCAGGGCGACGTTCCCGGAGTCCGCGCCGCCCGACAGTTCGACGCCCACGCATCCGGTTGCCGTCGGCGCCTGGCGGATCACGTCGGTCAGCAACTCCTCCAGAGCGGCGAGTGGATCAACGCCGGGACGCAGCGTACGTGGCTCAAGTACGTGTTCGGCGGGGTCGGGGTAGTGGATGCTGAGTCCCGAAGGGGTGAACGTGGCCGTTGCCCGTTCGGTGAGGCGGTAGACGCCTTGGAAGAGCGTCTCGGACGTGTAGCGGTGCTGCCTCGTCAGCGTGCGGGCGATGACACGCGCCACCAGACGGTCGGCCCGCAGATGCGGTCGCAGCAGTGTCAGGTCCCACGAAGCGTGCAGTTCGCCGGCCTTCTCTGTCAGATAGAGCGGGGCTGTACCGAAGACACCCGCCGCCAGGCGGGCTTGTCCGGGCTCCATGGTGAGTTCGACGAAGTCGGCCTCGTCCCGCTTGCACTCCTTCACCCGGACCCGTACGCGCGGCGCTTGGTCGTCGTTGACCTCCATGACGAGAGTGGACACGTTCGCGGGCTCGATCCAGCTCTCGCCGTTGATCCAACGGCCGCCCTGTGATCTCCACTTGGGCTCCTGGAGATCGGCCAGGCGCAGACGCATCGACAGCATGTCGTCCCTTTCCCATGTCGTGCGGCGGGGCGGGGCCGCGTACGGCCCCGCCCCGCCTGGCGTCAGCCCTGGATCACTTGCTGCAGTGGTCGCCGTTGTTGTCGCCGCCGCCCGGCATCTTGTCGAGCAGCGCGGCTTCGACGGCCGGGACGCCGGTGATCAGGTCGCCGGTGAACAGCTCGTCCACGTTCATCGTTTTCTCCCTTACGGTTTTCAGTGGACTCCGCGGCGGATGCTGCGGAGTTGGACCCGTCCGGCTGCCGGACCCTTGCGAAGAAGGCAGCCGGACGGGGTGCCCACCGCTTCCGGCGGCGGGCCCTCCCTCATCACAGGTGGGGAGCCTGGATGCGTGACGGGGAGGAAGTCAGGTGGGGGTGGATGCGGCGGCGACGCCCAGGACGAAGCCGGCCGATCCCGAGATGGTGATGATCAGGAGTGGTCCGGCGTAGCGGCCGACAGCTGCGGCTAACCGGTTCACAGCCGCTCTCCGCGGCTGCGCTGGTTGGCCTCGCGTACTGCGACGCTCAGCTTCTCCGCGTGGTACTCGGGCGTGGCACTGCCGTGCTGCGGGCAGAGACACGGCAAGAACCGGTTCGAACCCGGCGGCAGGTCCGCGCCCTCGTAGGTGTCGATCCTCAACGCCCCGTCCATGCCCCGCTCCTCGGTCATCCGGGCCAAACGGGCCCGTGCTTCGCTTCTCATCCCTCAGCCCTTCAGACGACGGCTGCGGCGAGGACTCGCCGTTGACTGCTGTCTCTACGCAACCGCACGACCACGCTCAGCGGTACCGTTGCCGCAGCGTCAGGACTTGAAAGCCTTGAAAGTTCGCAAGGTCACGGGGAGTTGAGGGCATGGCCAAGCGTGAACCGAACGCGGCGCTCGGGCGCCTGCTCGCCGAGAGCCGCTGGACTCACCGCCAGTTCGCACGGGCGGTGAACCGCGTCGGCACCGAGACCGGAATCCCCCTGCGCTACGACGAGTCGGCAGTGAGTCACTGGCTCGGCGGCACCGTCCCTCGCGGCGCGGTGCGCGGATGCATCCTCGAAGCTCTCTCCCGCCGCCTCAGCCGCCCCGTCACCCATGCCGAGGCCGGGCTGCCCGTTCCACGCGATCACTCCTCCGCGGCTGCGGATACCGTGGAAGGGGTGATCGACCTGGGGAGGCTGGATATGGACCCGTCCCGCCGCAGTGTCCTGGGTGCCGGCCTATTCTCCGTGGCCGTCACCATTCCCGGCTGGCTTGATGTGGTCGGGCGTGCCGATGCCATTCGGTCCGGCCGCACGACCCGCATCGGCATGAACGAAGTGGACATGGTCGTCGCCATGACCGAGCGTGTCTCGGAACTGGACGACGAGTTCGGCGGCCGTCACGCACGCCCCATGGCGGCCTCGTTCATGGTCAATACCGTGGCCTCCTACCTGCGTGCCGACGCACCCGAGGACGTACGCAAGGCGATGCTGTCCGCCGCCTCGGACCTGCTCTACCTGACCGGCTATATGGCCGTGGACGAAGGTCTGCACGGTCTCGCGCAGCGCTACTACGTCAAAGCCCTGGAACTGGCGGGCGCTGCCGAGGACCACCTGACGTACTGCACCACCCTGCGGGGCATGAGCGTCCAGGCAGTCGACCTCCACCATGGGGCAAAGGCCATGGAGCTGGCCGACGCCGCTGCCGCCGCCTCCCCGAAAGCCGGCCCCCGGATGCTGGCCTTCCTCGTCGGCCAGCAGGCGCACGCCGCCGCGCAGACCGGCGACCGTACGGGCGCGCTGCGCTGTATCCGGGAGGCCGAGGCAGCCATGGACCGTGCTGAGTCACGCGGAAAGGCGTTCGGCTCGTATGACCCCTCTTCGCTCAACTACCACGTCAGCCAGGTACGTTACGAACTCGGTGACAAGGCCGGAGCCGTCGAAGCCATGCAGCAAGCGGACCGGCTCCGCCCCAGCGCGTACCAGCGCACACGAGTACACCGTCGCGGACTGTTGGCAGAGCGGCAGTTGGAACTCGGCCACCTGGAAGCGGCCTGCATCACCTGGCACCAGGCCCTCGACGACTACCCCAAGGTGCAGTCCGGCCGCGCCGACGAGCGCGTGAAGGCGATGTTCGGTCTCTTGCGCCCTCACCTGAAGAACGCTATGGCGCTCGACCTGTACGACCGAGCACGGACGATCGCACCCCCGTCGCTGGTCACCTGATCCCCGTCGCTCCTTCAAGCTCAGCCACAGAAAGTCAGCCACGACGGCGGGTGCGCCGACAGATCACCCGCCACGTGTGCTTCCAGCAACCCCGCACCGGCCTCAACCACGCCTCTTCCATCCGTCACAGCATCCGCCCCGCTCCGGCCTGGCCGCTCGGCAGCGGGATGGGCTGCTCGATCTGTGGCTTCGCCTGTGACCCACGCCGACGACGATCGATCGCGGCCTTCGGTTGCCGCAGCCTGACGTGGTGCTGTGCGGCGTTCGGCGGAGTCGGCCTGGCGGCGCCGCTGCGGTTGCTTCCGGGATCGGAGTCGGCTCGCTTGTCTGCCACTGCGCGCCGAGTGGCCGGTGGCCGTCGCCAGCGGGGCGGCAGACCGGAGCGGGCGGCGGCCACCGGCCGCCGACGCGCGGCGGCCCGCGCAAGCGGGACGCCCTTCTTGATCAAGTAAAGAAACTCTGAACAGCTCACCACTGGTCGATCTGTCAGGCTGTCGATCAGGTGCGCTGCTGCCGGCGTTTCCTCGACTCGGCCAATGCGACCTCCAGCTTCTGGCTCGGCGACACGTCCGACGTGGTGTCGTCGTCATGGAGGGGTGGCAGCAACAGGCCGCGTCGGCTCTTCTCGCGTTTTACCTTCCGGCGCTCGTTGAAGACTCGCTGATGCTCCTCGCGGATCGTGACCCATCGCCGGTCCAGCTCCGCTTCCCGCTCCAGCAACTCGTCATCGCTGAGGTCGGCGAACTCGGCGGCAGCCGCACGGGCCTCGCGGGCGATCTCGTCTCGCAGCAGGTAGTTCGTGATCGGCCCGTGGCGCTTGCCCGGCTCCGGGGCCTGGCGCACGAAGACACCGCGCCCCTTGACCGCGTACACAAGTCCTGCCTGCTTGAGGCTCCGGTAGGCGTTCTGCGCGGTGGAGTTGGCGACTTGGAATCGCTCCTGGATCTCACGGGCCGGGGGTAGCTGGGAGCCCGGAGGATAGGTACCTTCCTCGATCTCGCGACGGAGGATGTCGGCCACCTGAACGTACGGCGGGCGGCTGTCTTCGTTGCGGATGAGGTCGACCGGCCAGTCCGGGCCTTCGGACTCGGCATCGCCGTGGTCGTCGTCAGCTGGTCTGGCACTCTGGTCGGCTGAGGCGCTGACGTAGCTGCCGCGACCGAGCTGGGAGTAGACGAGCCCTTCCTGCTTGAGCACACGCAGGGCGTTTTGGACGGTGGAGCTGGAAACACCGAACCGGTCCCGCAGCACGTTGGCCGAGGGCAGGCGCTCGCCGGGGCGGAACTCGCCGTTCAAGATCGCGTCCCGCAGAGCCTCGGCAGCCTGGAGGTACGGCGGCCGGGAGTCCTCGTCCAAGGGCAGAGTCATGCCACCACGGTATCGCCAGCCAGCCCTAGCGCTACAGGCACATCCACGTGTTCCCCACCTGAGCGCCTCGCAACCTAATCGCCTTCACGATCTAATCGACCTTGCAAGTTAAGCGATGATCTCATTATGCTCCTAGCGAGCCGATCAAGCGGCTCCATCGATCAAGGGGTGTGATGGCATGGCCATGTCTCGAATCCGTGTTGCTCTGCTGCCGTCGGCGGTGTGCATCGCGGGCACCGAGCCGGTGCTGAAGATCAAGGACCAGCAGACCGGGGAGGTCGCCACCGACCGGGAGACCGGCGCGTCGCTGTACACCGTGACCGTGATGCTCATGGAGGACGGCCGGGCCGAGGTCCTGAAGATCACGGTTCCGGAGACGGGCCTCGCGGCCGGGCTGAAGCCGGGTGTGATGGTCCGGCCGGTGGAGCTGTTCGCCACCCCGTGGGCGCGGGTCTTCAACGGTCAGCTCTCTGACGGCGTCGCCTACCGCGCCGCCCGCCTGGAGCTGGTCGCGGCGGAGGCGGCCCAGTGACCGGCCCCGACAGCCGGGGGCCGCAGTGGAGGCTGCACGCGCTGCGCCCCTTGCCGGGCATCGAGGGCAAGGCGACGTTCGCAGCCTCCGGCGCGGTGCTCGCCCGGCTCGGTCTGGCCCCGGCGGATGCGGCCGGGCTGGACCTGGCCGACATGCTCCGCCTGATATCCGAGACCGAGGGGGACTGACGTGGAGGACCTGACCGACCGCGCGCCGCAGGTGCTGCTGATCGTGGCCGTGCTGGCGGGCGCGTGGCTGCTATGGACGATGGTGCGCTATATCCGTGCCGACCGGGGCACGCGGGTCAGCATCCGGCAGGCCATGCGGGTGCGCTGGGGCTGGGTACGGCTGGCGCGGATGGCCGGACTGACGGTCACCGACAAGACCCCGGGCCTGCTGGCACAGATCACCGCACAGAAGGACGGCCCCGCGCCCGCGCCCCGGGTGCTGACTCCCAGGATCAAGGTCAAGCCCGACCGGTTCGGCGTGATCGTGCGGGCCAGGACGCTGCCGCGGGTCGGGCTGGAGGAGTACCAGAAGGCGGCGCGATTCCTGGCCGACGCCTGGCGGTGCACGCGGGTCTCCGTCCTGCCGGACGGGCCCGGCCGGGTGGTGATCCGGGGAGTGCGCTCCGACCCGTTGACCACGCAGACCGAGCACCGTCCCACCGGCCGCCCGCTGGAGGACGTGGCTCGCTGGGAGTTGGGGGTGGACGAGTACGCGGCGCCGGTGTGCGTGTCCTTGGCGAATGTGCCGGGGGTGACCGTGGCCGGCACCCCGGGTGCGGGCAAGACCTCGGCGGTGAACAAGGTCGTCTGTGACCTCGCGCCGTCGGCGGCCGTTCAGTTCGTGGGCTTCGACGGGAAGGTGTCGCGGGCCGAGGAAGGCGACTACGCAGACCTGGTCAAGCGGATGTTCGCGTTCTGCGGCGATGACCTGGACGAGGCGAACGCGCTGTTCAAGCGCCTGGTGGCGCTGCGCCGTCGGCGGTCTTCGGTGATCCGTGACGTGCTGGGCGTGAAGAACATGTGGCACGTCGGCCCCTCGCGGCTGTGGCCGCTCACGGTGGTCCTCATCGATGAGGCGCACACGTTCTTCCGCGAGTACAAGGGCAGCGACGCCGAGACGAAACGTTTGGCCGCGCTGACGGCGGAGAACGCCCGGCTGGTGGAGGACCTGGTCAAGAAGGGCCGCAGTGTCGGCATCCTGACCATCCTGATCAGCCAGAAGACCACCGGCGACGCGATTCCGACCTTCATCCGCGACGTGTGCCCGGTGGGGCTGTCGTTCGCGCAGAAGACGGTGGAGGCCGCGGTGGCCGCGCTGGGCGACGACATCCGCAACTGGCCCGACGCCAGCCCGGTCACCTTGCAGGACCCCGCCTACGTCGGCGTCGCGGTGATGGCCATGCAGGGCCGCCCCGGCTACACCCGCATCCGCACCCCCTACGTCTCCGACGCCGACGCCGCCCGTATCGCGGAAGCCACCTCGCACCTGACCGCCGACCCCGCCCTGTGCCTGGACGCCTTCCTCGACACCGGCCACACGAACCCCGGCGACGACGAAGGACCGGACGGTCCCGTCTCCCTGGCCAAGCCCTGAACGCCCCCGATCCCGACGCCTTGAGAGGAGGTTCCGCGCATGGCGGAGGAACGGTTCACCCGGCGCACCGTGACCGTGGTGATGGCGGTCATCGCGGGCCTGGCCTTCGTCTTCTCCTTCGGCAACGTCTGGGCGCTGGCCCTGCGGCTCGGCGTCCCGCGCCCGATCGCGCCGCTGATCGCGCCCATGGTGGACCTGTCCGTGGTCGGCCTCCTGGTCGCGCTGCGGTTCCTGGCCCTGCGCGGCGTCCCCAAGACGGAGCTGAAGGCCGGCACGCGACTGCTGCACCTGTGCGGGCTGCTCACCCTCGCGCTGAACACGGCCGAGCCCCTGCTGACCGGACGCTACGGCCGGGCCTGCCTGGATACCGTCGCCCCGCTCCTGCTGCTGGGCTGGGGCCACGTCGGCCCCGCCTTCCTCGCCCACTTCCACACCACCGCACACCGGGAGGACACCAACACAACTGCCCCAGCCCCCGCGCCCATCGCTGACCCGGTGCCCACTTCGGCACCCGCTCCCGAAACACCAGCCCCGGCCCCTGAGCCGGTCCCCACCGCGACACCTGCGTCGCCTCCGGCCGAAGCGCCTCCCGTGATCGAGGTGCCCGACTCCGCCCACGCCCCGGCCCTCGCCAAGGTGCCTGCCACCGGCCCTCGCCCGGCCCTGCCCGCAGCCCTGCTGAGTGCAGCCCGGCGAATCGCGGACACCCACCACGCCGAGCACGGAACACCGGTCACCGCCGCCCAGCTCGCAACCCGCATGGGCGTCGCCCTACCGGTGGCCACCGCCGCCCTCGCTCAGCTCTGAGCCACGCCGGCCACCGGCCGGATCGCCCTCCCCGAACCCCACGCCCACCCGATGGGCCTGGTTCGTCATGCCCCGAGCAACACCAACACGCCCACAGTCACGGCCGGTTGCTGCTCGGGGCCCACCCCGACAGAAGGGACACGCCCCGAATGGTCACCCTGGACCTGCGCCACGTGGCAAGCCCCGCCGTGCGGGACCTGCTCCACCTGGTCAACCACCCCGGCTTCGACCGCGCACAGCAGCAAATCGAACGCCTCGGCGGCTGCACCGAACCCGTCCGCCTCACCGGCCAGAGCACGACCGTCGACACCATGACCGGTGAGGTGCTGCGCTCCTACACCTCGTCCGAGGAGCCCACGGGGAGTCTGCTCACCGCGTGCGGTAACCGCCGCGCCTCCCGCTGCCCGGCCTGCTCCCGCATCTACGCCGCCGACACCTACCACCTCATCCGCGCCGGCCTCTCCGGCGGCAAGACCGTCCCCGACACCGTCCGCACCCACCCCCGCGTCTTCGCCACCCTCACCCCGCCATCCTTCGGCCCCGTACACAACCGCCCCACCACCCCCGACGGCGGCATCCGGCCCTGCCGCTGCCGAAAGCTCCACGAACCCACGGACCCCCTGCTCGGGACGCCGCTGAACCCGCAGGCGTACGACTACGCGGGCGCGGTCCTGTTCAACGCCCACGCCGGAGCCTTGTGGGCCCGCTTCACCACCTACCTGCGCCGCGAACTCGCCGCCCGACTCGGCATGACCCAGAAAGCCGCCCACGCTGTCCTGCGGGTCTCCTTCGCCAAGGTCGCCGAGTACCAGCAGCGCGGCCTGGTCCACTTCCACGCCGTGATCCGCCTCGACGGCCCAGACGGCACCAGTCAGCCCCCGCCCTCCTGCGCCACCGTCACCGTGCTCACCGACGCCGTACGCGCCGCCGCCGCACGGGTCCGCGTCACAATCGAGTCGGACGCGATCGGGGAACGCGAACTCGCCTGGGGCGAACAACTCGACGTAGGCGAGATCACGGCCTTCGGCACCGACGCCGAATTCACCGACCAAGCCGTGGCCGCCTACGTGGCGAAGTACGCCACCAAATCCGCCGACGCCTCCGGCACCCTCGACCGCGCCCTGTTCTGCCGCCCCTGCCAGGGCCGCGGCGCCACCCTCCTGCCCCACGGCACCCCACTCCCCTGCACCGCCTGCGACGGCACCGGACAGTCCCGGCCCCTGCCCCGCCTCGCCATCGCGCGCCACGTGCGGCAGATGATCCGCACCTGCTGGGAGCTGGGCAGACTTCCGGAGTTCGCCGACCTCAAGCTCTGGAAGTGGGCACACATGCTCGGCTTCCGGGCCACTTCTCCACCAAGTCCCGCCGCTACTCCACCACCCTCGGCGCGCTGCGCGCCGCCCGCCGCGCCTGGCGCACCGAACAGGCGCGCGCCCACGCCGGCCTGCCCGAGCCCGACCCGGACACCACCCTCGTCGTCGGCCACTGGGCCTACCTCGGTACCGGCTACAGCCCCGGCGCCGCACTCCTCGCCGCCCACGTCTGGCACCGCCGGGAACTGGAACGCCGGTTCATCGCTGAAGGGGGCTGCGAATGAACGCGCAGGAACCCGCCCCGACCCGGCAGGGGCTGAGCACGCCGGAAGAGCTGCTGACGGTCCCCCAGGTCATGGCCCGCCTCCAGCTCGGCCGCTCCGCCGTCTACGACCTGCTCCGCACCGGGCAGCTCGCCTCGATCACCCTCGGCCGCGCCCGCCGCATCCCCGCCCGTTCCCTCACCGACTTCATCCGCACCCGCCTCGAACAGGAAGCTGCCTGATGGCCACGCCCCGCGACACCAGCCCCTCCCGCCGTACCCGCGCCAACGGCGACGGAACCGTCTACCAGCGCAAGGACCGCCGCTGGGAAGCCGCCGGATACGTCCTCGCACCAGGCAACACCCGTCGCCGCGTCCGCGTCTACGGCACGACGCGCAAGGAAGCCCTGGCCAAGCTCACCGAGAAGATCGCCACCAGCAACCGCGGCCTCCCCGTGCCCTCCGCACAGGGCAGCGTCGGCGCGTACCTGACGTACTGGCTCGATGCCGTTGCTGTCCACCACCTCCGCGAGAACACCCACACCCGCTACACCGCCTGCGTCAACCGGTACCTCGTCCCCGGCCTGGGCAAGAAGAAGCTCGCCAAGCTCTCTGCAAAGGACGTTCGCACCTGGCTCAACCAGCTCCGCACCACCTGCCAGTGCTGCGCGCGCGGCATCGATGCGGGGCGTGATGAGCCCCGTTGCTGCGCCGTCGGAACGTGCTGCTCCAAGCGGCTCTCTCCGCTGACGCTGACCTACATCCACTCCGTACTCAAGTCCGCACTCGAACACGCCGTGCGCGAGGAGGAGATCCCTCGCAACGTGGCCCGTAACGTCCGCACCGGCACACCTCGAACCCGACGCTTCGAACCCCTTACCGCCGACGAAGCCCGCCAGTTCCTCACAGCCGCGCGCGGGCACCGGCTCCATGCCCTGTTCGAACTGGCGCTCCACACCGGACTCCGCAAAGGCGAACTCCTCGGCCTCCGCTGGGAAGACCTCGACGTCGACCGGGGCACGGCTGCCGTCCGCCGCACCTTGCAGCGCACGAGCACAGGCGGACTCACCACGTTGCCCACCAAGACCCGAGCCTCCGAGCGCCGCATCGCCCTCCCCGCCCGCTGCCTCCAGTCGCTGAAGCACCACCACGAACAGCAGCAGCGCGAGCGTGAGGCCGCAGGTACCACGTGGCAGCACAACGGGCACGTGTTCACCACTCCCCAGGGCAGACCGATCGACCCGACCAACCTCACCCGCGCCTTCACCACGCTCCTCCGCAAGGCCGGCCTCCGCCGCATCCGCTTCCACGACCTCCGGCACTCCACCGCCACCCTGCTCCTGGAACAGGGCGTCGAACTCGTCGTGATCAAGGAACTCCTCGGCCACGCCCACATCGGCGTCACCGCCACCGTCTACGCCCACGTAAGGCTCCGCCTCCAGCGAGACGCCATCGACACCCTCAGCACCGCGCTTGACGGTCCTGCCAACGACGAGTCGACCCACGACGACGGCGACGACCCACCGCTGTGCGGAGCCACCGTCCACTGACGTTGCCGTCAACTACTGCCGTCACCCACCGCAGAAGCCCCGCCAGGACGTACCTGACGGGGCTTCAAGTTTACGGCTGTTATCCAGCGTGAGGGTTGCGAGATCGGGCAGCGAGGCTACATCTCACCCTCCAACCAACGCTCGAATGGTGCGACCTCCGACAGTTCGGAATTGATCGCATTCAACCCTCTGGCGAAGTCTTCGGCCAATTTCGAGAGCATCGCGACTAGCTCACTCTGTGCAATGCTCTCGCGCTCTGGGTTTGGAACCCAATTGGTCCGCGACTCGCAGTGAATCATCACGAGATCTCCGCTTGGGCGGAAGGTCAAAGTCCTCTCGATGCCCTGCGAGTAGAGATCCACCTCGACTTCGCGACGGTCGCGCACACCCACCAGAAGCGACGGCAACTGCTCCATGAAGGCAGACAAGTCATACGCGACATCGAGCGGCCACTCATCACTCCCGAAGCCGCCAATGTGGAACCTGCTGCCTCCAGCGTCAGAGAGGGCGCTACACGCCTCCATGACCAGGGTTTCGTAACCGTCACCCGCCTCCAGACTCACTGAAGCAGGAGCCACAGCACCAGACGGCACGGCCGGATTGAACGACACAGAGAAGCTCATCTCTCCAGCCTCCTAGTTCGGACCAATGATCGGGAATCCCGTCTTGTACAGCCCATTTGGACTCGGGATGATGGTAGCTGCCCGCGCTTGGACGATACTCCCATCCGGCATAATCACCTGCCCCAGTCCGTCCGGAATGCGCACCGACCGGGGCCCGGCTCCTTCGATATGGAGCCCCTTCAAGAACTCTGCCGCGGCATCATTGTCCAGCCACTGACCTTGCTGATTATTGGTGCTACGAGCGCGATCGGTCAGAGCCTTCGTGTTCTTCGCTCCGGCGCCATGAGTCTTGAATGTATGACCCCACGTTTTAACGCTGTTGGAGGCCCAGTTCACGCATCCATTGCTGTTGTGAACGAGTACCGGAGTCTCGCCCGCCAGCACATAGTACGTGTGGATGTCGTGAATCGTGAGGTCGTATGTGCGCTGGCGTTCGATTGTGGCGTGAGCCCCCGTGACCGGTACAGCTCTTCCGTCGGCGGTGCGGATTTTCATGCCTAGCTCAAGTTGACCGGCCTGCATCCAGCGTTTTTCGGAGTCGGACCAGAAGGGATGCGTGGTGGTGCTCTTGAGCGTTGCGGTACCGGTCTCTGTGGCGATGGCGAGGTCGACGAAGTGCTTGTCGTCCTCGGTGACGATGGTCGCGGTTACTTCCCGGACTGCGGTTTCGCCTGTTACAGGATCGGTGACAGTGACCTTGTCACCGATCCTTACGTCCTCTATGGGTTTGGTGGTGCCGTCAGCCATGAGGACTTCGGTGCCGGCAGTGAAGCTGTGGGCGACCCCGACCAGGCAACTGGCGGGGATACTGCCTCCGCGCTTCATGCCTTGCTTGATAACTTTGGCCAGGGCCTTGATCCCCTTGCCGACTCCAGCGGAGACAGCAGATATTACGACATCTGCGGCAGCTTCGGTGCAGCCTTCACCTTTATAACATTTGATGTAGGAGCGAACGCCAATGACTTCAAGAACGTCAATTTCAGGGTCGCCACCGAACCATCCGAGTTTACCGATCGTATGACAGAAATCGCTTCCTGACCCTGTACACCGACTTCTTCCCCAGTTCTCCAGATTGTGCTGGTAGCTGCTGTTCTCGTGATAACTGGAGAAGGTTACGGCGAGTTCTTCCTGCGTGGGGATATAGACACCTTGGATGGTGATCGACGCGCCATAGGGTTTGACGGTCACCGGTCCGTAGGTCTCCGCGCCTGCCAAGGTGGGACCAGTCGGGCGCTTGTAGATAGTGCCACCGCCCGTGGGTCGCCCGTTTTGGGACAGCGAGCCGTCGGCGCGGGTAACCACTCCTGTTCCGCAGCCTTCTTGTGCTCCGCCGGCTCCGCCGCAGGCGAGCCCCAGGCCGGTGGGATCGGAGAAGGCCAGGGGGTTTTGGGCTGCGTAGGTGTATCCGTTGAGGGTTTGGGGTTTGTCGATTTCCAGGAGGGGGTCGACGCTGATGAAGCGGCCGGTTGACGGATCGTATTCGCGGGCGCCGAGGTGGGTGAGGCCGGTGGTCCTGGTGTCGTCGGTGCCGCCTACGAAGCCCTTGGTGCCCGGCCAGTCGGTGGGTTCGGTGCCGCGGGTGCCGCCGAAGGGGAGGGTGCGGCGCTGGGTGAGTTTGTCGGTGGCCGTGTCGATGGCGAGCTGGGCGGTGCCGTGGTGGTCGGCGAGCGTGACGGAGAAGCTGCCGTCGTTCTCCTGGACCGCCTGGTGGCCGCCGCCGAGTGTGTAGTAGCGCGTGGCCTCGGGGGTGCTGGAGCCCTTGGCCAGAGTGATCTCGGTGCTGCCGAGGTAGAGGGTGGTCTCGGTGGGGGTACGGCCGATGAGGCGGTTGCCCTCGGTGTCGTAGAGGTACTCCGTGACCTTGTCGCTGCCGCCCTCGACCGGTTCCGTGACCCTGGCGAGGTGGCCCTCGGCGTCCCAGGTGAGTTCCTGGGTGTCACCACCCAGCCGACGCGTGAGCGTGTTGCCGGATTCGTCGTAGGTGTAGGTGTCCCTCGCCTCCCCGGTCGGCCCCGCCGTGGTGACCGAGGTCAGGGTGTGCGGCTGGGGGTTTCCCGCGCCGGGGTAGTCGTAGGTCCGCTCGGTGTCGTCGGCGGTGTTCCCGGTGATGTCGTGGAGTGTCTCGGTCTGGCGGTTGCCGGCCTTGTCGTAGGTGTACGAGTGCCAGTAGGGGGCCGGGCCGCCCAGGACGCTGCCGCTGGGGTCGGTGGCGCAGGCGGTCGTGCTCTGGGTCCATGCTTCGGTCAGGCGGCGGAAGCCGTCGTAGGTGAAGCACTGGGTGTCGGTGCCGGAGCGGGACATGTCCGACACGGACAGCACGTTGCCCGCCTGGTCGTAGCGGTAGGTGTTGTGCTGGTCGACACCGGCGATGTCCTGGCGGTCCACCCGGGACGTGGCCAGGCGCTGGGTGCCCCACTCATAGGTGTTGGTTGCCTTGATCGTTTTGCTGCCGCTCTTGGACAGTTCGTAGTGCGACGGCTTGCCCGTGAGGCTGTAACCGGTCTTTGCAACGAGGCCCTGGCTGCTGCTCATTGTGATGGGGCGCAGCGTCTTGTCTTCGTACCCGTAGGTCACGGTCGCAGCCGGCAGGGCGCCGGCCTTCGGATAGCCGATGCCCTGCACCGTGCCCGAGGCGTTGTACGTGGTCGCGCTGAGGTAGGTGCCCCGAAGGTCTCCCTCGGACGACGGGATGGTGACGGAGGTACGCAGCGGGCGGTAGAGGCGGTCGTATGCGACGACCTTGGAGCTGTACGCGTTGCCGTCGTCGTAGCGGATGGTTTCGGCGAGGTGGCCCTTGGCACCGCTGAGGGTGTCGTACACCCACTTGGCACGCAGCGTGCCGCTGGAGGAGCCTTCGCGCAGCTGCGTCTGCCGGCCGAGGTTGTCGTAACCGTGCCACAGGGCGGGGGTGTCCGGCCGGGCGTCGTCGGTGGTCGTGAGCTGGCCTCGGTCGTCGTATGCGCTGAGGCTGGTCCCCTTGTCGGGGTCGACGGACTTGGTCTGGCGGCCGAGAAGATCGTATTCGTAGGTCCAGGAATTGCCGGCCGGGTCGGTGACTTCCGCCAGTTCCCCGCGCGGGGTGTAGTCGTAACGGGTGGTGTCGTAAGGGGCCGTGGCGCTCCGGGTCCGGTGCTGGCGCAGTTCGGTGGTCCGGCCCCGGGCGTCGCTGAGGGTGGTGGTGGCGGTGCCGCCGACGGGCGGGACGACCGTGGTGCGATCGCCGCCGTAGATGGTCTGCGTCGCGCCGAGGACGGTGCCTCCGTCGCCGTTGCCTGCGATCTGCCTGGACTCGGTCTGACGACCCAGCCCGTCGTGTGTGTAGCGGTTCTGTGTTTCGACGCTGAGGGCTTCTTCGGGCGTGCGCAGGTCGGCGGAAGGTGCTCCCTCCGTGTAGTAGGGGGCGAACTCCGAACTGATCAGTCCGCGTTCGTCGTAGAAGGTGTCGGCGAGGAGACGTCCGTTGTCCGGGCCCGGTTCCTGGGTCTGGCGCGGGCGCAGGAAGCCGTCGTAGAGGGCGTAGGAGGTGCTTTGCGTCCCGTTGTTGCCGATGGTCCTGGCGCCGACCGCGACCGGTTCGTCTTCGGCGACGGTGTAGGTGAACTCGTAGGTGGGGGTATGGCCGGTGAGCCGGTCGGGCAGCCACACCTTGGTCGAGCGGCCCAGCGCGTCGTAAGCGAAGTTGGTGACCTTGCCGTTGGTGTCGGTCTGGGTCAGCGGCAGGCCGCGGAGGAGTTCGTGCGTCGTGGTCGAGGTCTGCGCCGTGCCCGCCTCCCCCGCGGTGGCCGGGGGCGTGATGGTCTCGACCGTGGTGGGGAAGCCGGTGGCGGGCGTTCGGACGGTGGTCGTGGCGCGTCCGTCGCTTCGCGCGGTACGGGTGAGGCCCCCGGCTGTGGTGACCTTGACGTCGGCTGTCAGGTCGGTGCTGGTCAGGACACGGCCATAGGCGTCGTAGGTGGAACCCGACTCCAGATAGACGGCCGTCGTGCCGTCGTACTTCTTCAGCACGGCCGTGGCCGTGGCGTCGCCCTTGACGGGAGCGCTGCCGTAGGTCTCGCCGTCGTAGGCGGAACGCACGTCGGAGATGACGTCGGCGGGGCGGCCGGGTGTGGCGTCACAGGCCTTGGCGACGGTCTCGACGCGTGAGGGCAGAGTGAGGATCTTGTCGACGGCAACGGTGCCGTAGGTGGTGCGGGTGCAGGTGTTGTCGGAGGACTTACCGACGTCGCCACGGTCGTGGACCTGGGTGACCCGTCCAGCGATCGTGTCGTAGTCGGTGTCCACCACGGTGATCCGCCAGCTGGAACCGGCGCCGTCGTCGAGGGAGGTCCAGGTGCGTACGCGGCCGGTGCCGGTGAAGTTGGCGGTCACCGTGCCCCAGTCGCGGACTTCTTTCGCCGTCTGGTGGTGCCACGGCCGGCTGACCGTCTTACCGAGCACCTTGCCGCCGGGCCCGGAGTAGCTGACGGTCTTGTAGGCGAAGCCGGTGGCGGCTTCGTGGTCGGTGATCGGGTCGCCTTCGCCCTCACCGAGGGTGACAGCAACGGTCCTGGTCCCGCCGGACGTGTCCTTGCGGTCGCCGTCCATACCGCGCAGGAAATAGGTGTCCTGCTGGGACTTCATGGCCGAGGCACCGCCCTGGCCGCCGGTCCGGACACGGACGTGGCCGTAGCCACGCCACTGGGACCAGGTCTTGAACTTCTCCTTGGTCAGGCCGTCGTCATCGTCGTAGTGCCAGGCGGCGCCGTCCAGGTAGTCGTAGCTGGTCACCTGGTCGGGGGCTCCGCCGGTGCGGTCGGTCGCGGTCACGGAGTTGACGACGTACTTGTTGAACCACTGGCGTTCGGGGTCGTCGTCGGCGCTGCCGCCGATGTACTGCGGGAAGCAGCGCGTGGTGTTGCTGTGCGGGGTCGGCAGGTCGTCCCAGGAACAGGACTCGGCAGAATAGTTGACGTCGATCTGGCCACCGGACTCGTCGGCGACGGCGGACAGGCGGCTCTTGATGAACGGCGCGTAGCCGTCGCCGGTCTTGTCAAGGCGGTTGGCGAGCTGGGTGTAGGCGAAGGTGGTCTTCGGGAGCGTGACGGCCGGCTCGGCGCTGTGGCCGGTGTGCTGGACGGAGTCGAGCAGCAGCTGGTAGTCGGTGTCGGCCATGCCCCAGCGGTGAGCGAGTTTCCAGGAGTCGACGTCCTGGTAGGCGCTGCCGTCGTAGACCTGGGTCGTCACCTGCGTGAGCCGCTTGCGGGTGAAGAACGCCGGGGACAGGCGTCCCTGGTCGCACTCCTCCGCGCTGTCGCAGTTCAGGTCCCAGGGGGTGTCGTACCAGTAGGGGGCATCAGCGTCGATGTCGGAACAGGTCGTGTGGGAGTCACGGATGCAGCGCTCCCTGTTGGTGAAGGTGACCTTGGCCTGCGGCTTGGTGCCGTAGAGCGAGGAGGACTTCAGACCGTACTGGATGCGGTCGAGGGTGCCGCCGCGGACGTAGGGGGTGCCGTCCTCGGCCTCCAGGTTGCGGCCGTAGTGGTTGTCCTCCTTGTCGTAGAAGTACGTGACCGCGTTGCTGTGGGTGTCGACGACGTAGTCGAGGTTCCAGCGCCAGCCCTGCTGGCACCATGACCCCGCGAACGTGTCGGCGTGGCACGGTTCGCCCGAGTCGTCGCCGTAGACGGGGACGGTCCAGGTGGAGTCGGTGGTCTCCTTGCCGTCCGCCCAGCCGGGCAGCCGGTTGTAGCCGAAGTAGTAGCGGGTGCCGTCCGGGGCGGTCACTCTCCAGTACTCACCGTTGTTGTCGCCGTTGCCCCGGTTGCTGGAGGTCAGGTGGTCGATCTTCGTGCCGTCGTCGTTCTTCAGCTTCCAGGAGTTGGTGCCGTCGGGCACCAGTTCCCCGGCCTTGCCGTTGAAGGAGATGAACGCGTTGTCGTAGGCCCAGCACAGGTCACCCGGCTTGTTGCCGTCCGAGTTCTCCACACCGTCGTCGGCACACGCCTTGTACCGGCGTTCGATGTAGCCGGGCCACAGGTCGAAGCCGTCACCCGCCCAGGACGCCTGGTTGTTGGTGTTGCCGGTACGGCCGTCGACGGCACCGGATGTGTACGAGAGCCCCACATTGGGGGTCAGCCCGCCGGGCACATCGGGCACGGGCATGGCGTACGACCAGCCGAAGTCACCGGTGTTGAGATTGGTGGTCCACGTGGCGGAAGGAGAGAGGGAGGTCGCCTTGTAGTCACCGTTCGCGCTTTCGGTGTCCGCCACCGCGGCGAGCACCGTGGGAGCGTCGGCGCTCAGCGCCACGCTCTGCGCCGTAAGTGTCTGCTCTTCGGGGTCGTTGACCGCCTTGACCGGCTCGGCCGTGCGACACGCCTCCTTGCTGGGCGTGGTGAGCGCGCAGGCCGGTAGTTCGACCAGGGTCAGCCGGGAGGCGTAACCGCCGCCGTAGGCCCCGGCGAAGGAGGAGTAGTCCAGTGTGCTGCGGACCTGTCCCGGCTGGGCCTTGGTCCTGCCGTTCTTGCTGTCCCTGCCGCGCAGGGTGAACAGCACCCCCTCGACACCGGCCTGCTGGGCTGCCTTGCGGCTCAGGACGCGCGTCTCGACACCGCCGCGGGCGGTCTTCGTTCCGGACTTCACGCCGGCACCCAGGGTCAGGGACAGGCCTGGGACGCGGGCGGACTTTTCGGCACCGGCCTTGGCATCAGGCAGGTCCACCACCGTGGTCGCCGCCTTCGGCCACGTGTTCTCGGGTGGAGTGGCGGGTGTACGCGGACCCTTCATCACGGTGCGCGGCTTGACTTTGCCCGTCGTGGTGGGGACTGGCTTCTCGAATACGGGCGGAGCGACCTGCACGTCGTGGTCCGCGGCGAGGGCGGGCTGTGTCACTGCCTGCAAGAGCGAGCCGACCATGATCGCGGCCGAGGTGAGTGCGATACGCCGTCGCAGGGCACGGATCCGCTTGCTGGATCTGCCGTTCATCCTGTCTTCGTCCTTCACTTCGCTGGGGGCCGGCCTGCCCGGCGGACACGGGGGTGGGGTGGAAGTTGCCTGTCGAGCGGGGAGGGCGGGGCCGGACCTACCGTGAGGCGGGGTCGGCCCCGCCTCTGTCAGGAGCCGCTGCCAGGGACGTCGGTCGGAAGGCCAGGCATACCGACTGACAGTGCCCTGACCTGGTCGCCCGTCAGCGCGCCCTGGAAGGCCCACACGTCGGACACGGCACCGGGCCAGTAGTCGCCCCACATTCCGGCTCCGGTCTTGGCCCGGCCGAGGTGCAGGGGCTGTGCCGACTTGAAGACGAGCACGTCGTCCGCCCAGGAGAGCCTGTCCGTGCAGGCGGTGTCGTCCGCCCCACCGTCCGCGTCCGTGCAGGCGACCTCTTCCAGTTCGCCGTTCACGTACAGGGAGAGGTGTTTGGCGAAGCCGTCGTAGACGAGGGCCAGGTGGGTCCAGTCCGTGGGGCTGAAGAACCATCCGTTGTCGACCTGAGTGACGGCTGCGTCAGCAGTGTCGGCCGAGGTCATCGCGATCCGCCAGCGGCCAGGGCCTGCCCCTGGCGTGGCGCTGGGCTCGTAGCGCACTGTGAATGCGCTCTGGGCGGTGGTGCCGGGCACGCTGAGCAGAGCCGCACGCCGTTCGGGGGTACCCGCTGCCTGCGCCCATGCCGTGACGGTGAAGCTGGCACTGGTGTCCACCGGTACGGATGACGTGACGCCGTAGTCGTTGACGCCGTCCAGTTGCACGCCACCGTCGACCCAGCCGGAGCCGAGTGTCGCGCCGCCGTTGAGCGTCATGGCGTTGCCTGCCGCGGACGCGTCCGGTGTCACCAGCGGGGAACCGGATGCCGTCTCGAAGGTCCAGCGGCCCTTGACCAGGGGCCGCTGCTTGAAGAGCTGCTGCACCTCTTCGGCGGAGACCGGCCGGTCGAACATGCGGACGTCGTCGATCCGGCCGTCGAAGAACGAGCCGAGGTTTCCGTCGTAGGAGCCGGCGCCTATCTGGACGGCGCCGCCGGCGTACCAGTCGGCCTGCAGGGTGGTGGATCCGGCCTCAATGCCGTTGACGTAGAGGGTGAGTTTGTTGGCGACGGTGTCGTGCACGCCGGCCAGGTGGGTCCAGGTGTCACCGTGGGCGGTGGTGCCCTCGGCCTGCATGGCGCGGATCGGGGTGGCGTCGGGGTCGTCGGCGGAGTACTGGTTGACCGCCCAGCGGTCGTAGGCGGCGGAGTAGTACAGCTCCAGTCCCGGCCTGTGCTCGCCGGTCTGGGTGAGGACGATCGCCGCGTGGCCGGGTTTGGTCTTCGGCAGTTTCGCCCAGGCGGAGACGGCGAAGCTGCGCTGGTTGTTCAGCAGGGGCCGGCCGGTGGTGGCGTAGTCGTCGGTGCCGTCCAGGGTGAGGGCGGTGCCGGCGATCCCGCTCGTCCCCGGGGTGGCGCCTCCGTGGAGGGTCGCGGCCGGGACCTCGGCGGTGGCGGTGATCTGCGTGGTGGGCGTGCCGTCCTGCCTGGTGGCGGGTTCGTCCAGGGGGAAGACGGCGCGTGCGGCGCGTCCGGAGATGACGGACTGCTTGCTGTTGAGCCGGGTGACCTCGCCGGCCGAGAGCGGCTTGTCGAAGATCTGCAGTTCGTCGATGGCGCCGGGGAAGAAGGAGCCCGGCTTGCCGTCGTAGCGGCCGGCGCCGATCTGCAGGCCCCGGCGTGCGTCCCAGGGCGAGTCGTAGGTGGTCGTGCCGGCCAGTTGCCCGTTCACGTACAGCTTCAGTTCGTCGTAGGAGGCACTGTAGGTGCCCACCAGGTGGGTCCACTGCCCCGCCTGCGCGCCGCCCGGGGACGCCTGCATGGCGCGGGCGATGCCGGCGTTCTCGGTGTCGGCGGTGTACTGGTTGAACGCCCATCGGTCGTAGGCGTGGGAGTAGTACAGCTCGAAGCCGGGGGCGTGGTTGCCGGGCTGGGAGGCGACGATGGCGGCATGGCCGGGCGTCTCGGCCAGGTTGGCCCAGGCCGAGACGGAGAAACCGGTGGAGGTGTCGACGGTGGGGATGTCGGTGACCGCGTAGTCGTCGACGCCGTCGAACCGGACCGCGGTGCCCTTGGCGCCGGTCGCTCCGGGGGTCGGACCGCCTATGAGATCGGCGGTGCGCTGTGGCGCGGTGCCCTTCGCGGAGGTGGCGGTGGCGGCGTCGTCGAGCTGCCACATGGCCCGCTCGGGCTGTCCGGCCTTGACGCGGAACTGGTAGGTGCGGATCTCACTGCCGTTGCCCGCCTGGTCGAACGCCTGGGCCGTGACGAAGTTCAGCCCGGCCTTCGCGGGAAGCATCCTCATCGTCCTCGCCGCCCCGGCCGAGGTGGTGACCGTGTTCTTGGAGGTGGGGTCGCCGTTGATGCCGAACCAGTACGTGGTCACGTCGGACTCGGCGGCCTTGAGGTCGAACGAGCCGTACTTGCCCACTCCGTCGAACCAGGGGTCGTCCGGGTCCTCCGGGTTCGAGGCCGGGTACTCGTCGGATGCGAGGGCGGGCGCCTTGGGGACCTTGGTGTCGTAGACGAAGTAGCAGGCCGTCGGGTCTCCGGCGGACGACCACGGTGAGTACTGCGCGCCGTCGTAACTGCGGGCGTACCAGTAGACCTGCTTGTTCTCCGTCACCGAGGAGGGAAGGCTGACCGAGAAGTCGGAGCCGGACTTCTTGAGGGAGGTCCGTGCAGGAGTCCAGCGGGCGATCACACCCTTGCCGTCGCCGGCGTCCCACTTGGCCTGGAACTGCACCGCGACGCTGTCGCCGTCGGGGTCGGGGTCGGTGACGTTGTTGGCGTAGACCTTGCCCAGCGTGCGCACCCGGGCCGCGGCGGACGGCTTCTTGCAGGTGCCGCCGTACTCCATGGTGAGCTGCGACATCTTGATCTGCGCCGGCGGGCGGTTGTACCTCACCCGCAGGTATGCCTTGTCCGAGAACCGCTTCCACCCGTACGCGTCCGATTCGCTCGCCGCCTTCAGGCCGAACGTCATCGTCGGGTCCTTGTCGTCGGCGGCCGCCTGCACCGCCGACTTCACGTTGAACTCCGCGTCCTTGGCGGCGCAGCCCGAGTAGCCGTGCGCGAACGAATCCGACGCCAGTTTCTTGGTCCAGAACCCGTTGTCGTACTGGTCGTTCCACGTCGTCGACGAGGAGATGTTCTCGGTCTGGTACAGGTCCACCGTGCGGGCCGAACAGGAAGCCGACCAGGTGTTGCGCGCCACGAACGTGGCTTCCAGGATCGTCTTGCCCGCGAACCTGGAGGTGGGGATGCGGTAGAGGAGACGCTTGGTGTCGTGCGGGTTGCAGTAGGACCAGTTGCAGTAGCCCATGCCGGCGTCGGACTCGCCGTTGAACTTCCACTGCGGCGAGTTCGCCCAGTACTTGGAGACCATCGTCCACGCGGCCGCCCGCGGCGTGTACCACTGCGGGTCGATGAAGACCGGGTAGGTGGTGTCCTCGCCCTTGAGGACGTCGGCGTCCGGGGTCAGGACCAGTTCGTCCTGCCCGGCAGAGATCTCCACCCCGACCGGGGCCAGCTTGCCCGACTCCCCCGCACCCGGTTCCTCGTCGACAACGGCATCGGCGGATGCCGCCTTCGGGGCGGCCGCTGCCGTCCGGGCCTCCGCGGCACCCTCCGGGGGCCCGCCGGTGCTGGAGTCCCACATCATCGGCTTCGGCGCCTCGAACACGGTCCCCTCGGCACCCTCGTCGAGCGCCTCCAGACCGCCCTCGTCCGTCTCCTGGACCGACAGACCCCGCGTGTCCAGCTCCAGCCGCAGCTCGGCCAGTTCCGGACCGGCCGCCGCCTCGGCCGTCTTCACCACCAGCAACTGCGTGAACCCGTCCGCCGAAGCCGTCATCCGCAGGTCGACGTCCGGCAGGACGGACGGGTAGGTGGCGACCGGGCCCGCCAGTTCGGGCACGGGCAGCGGCGTGGGCCACGACAGGCTCAGTTCCCGTCCGGCACGCCGCATGCTCACCAGCGGGCTCTCGCCGCCGCCGGAGAACTCCACGCCCAGCGTCGACACCTTCGGAGCGACGGTTCCCTCACCGGTGGCCGCCAGGTCGGTGTCGACACGCTTCCACCCTCCCCCGACCCGCGACCAGACCGGGCGCAGATACTCCCGTGCCTGCAGGTCCCCCTCCGGAGTCGCGAAGACCTCGCTGCTCTCCCCGCGCAGCGAGGCGATCTCCACCGGCTCACCGGTCCGCTCGGCCTTGGCAAGCGCTTCCGCTTCCGTCGTCCCCTCGATACGGTCGGCCCGCCCGTCCGCGCTCGTCGGCGATGCCGGCACGCCCGCCACCGCTGCGGTGGCCGTCGCAGGAACCGACCCGACGGCCAGCGTCACCCCCAGCAGGACCCCAACGGCCCTGGCAGCTAACCGACTTCGGCTCCACATATTCGTCACACACCCCGCCCACAGCGCTTACACAGTTGCCTGACGTAACCAATCGCCTTACGGAGCGTCACGTCAAGGGGCAGCAAACGGGCAATGAGAGGGCAAGTTCCGCTTAGCACACGTGATGATCATTACGTTTGACGGGTGCGCTGCGAAGCTTGATCGTGTTTCGGTGAGAAAGCGGTTCCATGGCGCTCCGGTGGAACGTTCCAGGCGAACAGCCGACAGTCTGACCACGGCCGCCCTCACCTCCGGTGCCGGAACCACCCCGGCACCAGGCAGGCAAAGGCCCTCTGCGGCCGGCCGGGGAAAGGCGTCCTCCACGCGGAACAGGCCGTCAAGCGGAACAGGCCGTCAACGCGGGCCGGCGCGTCATCCGCCCCGCACGGCTGCGTGAGCCGGTCCACCACGTGGTGCATGTCCGCGTAGTCGAATGCGGCGGTCACCCCGCCGGTCCAGGCCGACAGCACCCGTCGTGCCTCCGTCTTCCAGCAGCTCCGCCCGCCCGGGCCCACCCGCCGGATAACGGCCACCCAGGACGTCGCAGCCCGGCCAGGCCCGCACCGCCCGCAGTACCGGAACCAGGACCGGGACCGGGACCGGGACCAGGACCAGGACCAGGACCGGCCCCCGTACCGCGCACGCGGAAGCCCGGCCCGGCCCCCTCAGGCGGATATCCCGTCCACGCGGGACAGGCCGTCGATGCGGGCCATCGCGTCGGCCGCGCCGTACGGCTGGAGGTACGGGAGCCAGCGCGGGTCGCGGTGGCCGGTGCCGATGATGCGCCAGGCCAGGCCGGTGGGCGGGGCCGGTTTGTGGCGCAGCCGCCAGCCCAGCTCGAACAGGTGCCGGTCGGCCTTCACGTGGTTGCAGCGGCGGCAGGAGGCCACCACGTTGTCCCAGACGTGCTTGCCCCCGCGGCTGCGCGGGATGACGTGGTCGACGCTGGTCGCGACGCCACCGCAGTACATGCACCGGCCCCCGTCCCGGGCGAAGAGCGCCCGGCGGGTGAGGGGAACGGGCCCCCGGTAGGGGACCCGTACGAATCGCTTGAGCCGGACCACGCTGGGTGCGGGGACTGTGACGGTCGCGCTGTGCAGGTAGGCGCCGGACTCCTCGAGGCACACGGCCTTGTTCTCGAGGACGAGGACGAGCGCGCGGCGGAGCGGTACGACGCCGAGCGGCTCGTACGACGCGTTGAGAACCAGGACGTGCGGCACGGATGCCTCCTTGTACGCCGGCGGCGCGTGGCTCGCGCCGGGACGATCCGTAGTCAGTCTCCCCTCATGCCTGGTGGACGCGCCACCATGTCCCGGTAACGGGCTGGAAGTGTTTTCGGCCACACCGCCCTCCGGTGCGTGGGCGGAAAGCCCTCCGGTCAGGGCGGTCACCGCCCGTCGCGCGTGAGGGCCGTCTCTTCTTCACGCATCGGGCAGGTCCCCCCACAATGCCCCGTTAGTGTGGTGATTCTGCCCCGCCGGTGACCTTTCCGTGATCTCGAAGACAGCGCAGACCTCGACGTCCGTGAACCCCTGACCGCCGCACCGGGGGGAGACCGTGCCACCTGGAGGTACCCGCCGTGTCCCTGTCCGCCGTCCCCCTGGCCGAGGAGCCGTCCCCGACCCCCTCGGATTCCGGGACCCCGATGGTGCCCACGCTCGAGGACGCCCACGAGAGCGCCACCAACGCCGCCGGCTGGGTGGAGGAGAACTGGTCCACCTGGCTCGCGATCGGGCTCAGGGTCCTGCTCATCGTGGTGATCGCGACCGTCCTGAGAGTGGTCGTGCGGCGGGCGATCACCAAGCTCATCGACCGGATGTCGCGGACCGGCGACGCCGTGGACGGCCCCGGGCTCGGCGGACTGCTGGTCAACGCCGAGCGACGGCGCCAGCGCTCGCAGGCGATCGGTTCGGTGCTGCGCTCGGTCGCGTCCTTCATGATCGTGGGCACGGCCGCGCTGATGGTCCTGGGCACCTTCCAGATCAACCTGGCCCCGCTGCTGGCCTCGGCCGGTGTCGCCGGTGTCGCGATCGGTTTCGGTGCCCGCAACCTGGTGACGGACTTCCTCTCCGGCGTGTTCATGATCCTCGAGGACCAGTACGGCGTCGGTGACACCGTCGACGCGGGTGTCGCCACCGGCGAGGTCATCGAGGTCGGCCTGCGGGTGACCAAGCTGCGCGGCGCCGACGGCGAGATCTGGTACGTCCGCAACGGCGAGGTCAAGCGCATCGGGAACCTCTCCCAGGGCTGGGCGACCGCCAACGTCGACGTCACGGTCCGCTCGGACGAGGACCTGGACCACGTGAGGTCCACGCTCGTCGCCGTCGCCGAGAAGATGACCAAGGAGGAGCCCTGGAACGAGCTGCTCTGGAGCTCCATCGAGATCCTCGGCCTCGACTCCGTCCTGCTGGACTCGATGGTGGTCCGTGTCTCGGCGAAGACGATGCCCGGCAAGTCCCTGACCGTGGAGCGCGAGCTGCGCTGGCGCATCAAGCGCGCCTTCGACGCGGCCGGCATCCGCATCGTCGGCGGCGCCACGGCCCCGGTGGAGATGGAGGGCCCCGACCCGGCGGCGGCCGTCGCGCCCCCGTCCGCCTACGCGAGCAGCATCTCGCCGCAGTCCATCGCGGCGTCGCCGATCACCCCGCCGAACATCACGAAGTAGCCGGCGGCGGCCCGGGGAGAGACCGGCCCGGAGGGCGGCGTCCGGAACTTCCGGGCGGCGCCCTCCCGCGCACCGCCCGTCCCGTGGTCCTCTTGGCCCCGAAGGCGCCCGTCCGGGGTGCCGCGCTCACCGGAGCAGAGGGCTGAGGGGTCTGGCGACATGAAACTCACCGTGGTCGGCGGCGGTTCGACCTACACGCCCGAACTCGTCGACGGGTTCGCCCGGTTGCGGGACACCCTGCCGGTTCGGGAGCTGGTGCTGGTCGATCCGGCCGCGGACCGGCTGGAGCTGGTGGGCGGTCTGGCCCGCCGGATCTTCGCCCGGCAGGGGCACGGCGGGCGGATCGTCACCACGTCGGACCTGGACGCGGCCGTGGACGGCGCCGACGCGGTGCTGCTCCAGCTGCGGGTGGGCGGGCAGGCGGCCAGGCAGCAGGACGAGACCTGGCCGCTGGAGTGCGGCTGCGTCGGCCAGGAGACCACCGGGGCCGGCGGCCTCGCCAAGGCACTGCGCACCGTCCCGGTGGTGCTGGACATCGCCGAGCGGGTCCGGCGCGCCAGCCCGGACGCCTGGATCATCGACTTCACCAACCCCGTCGGCATCGTCACCCGGGCGCTGCTGGAGGCCGGGCACCGGGCGGTGGGGCTGTGCAACGTCGCCATCGGGCTCCAGCGGAAGTTCGCCGCGCGTCTGGGCGTCGGCCCGCCGAACTGCACCTCGACCACGTGGGCCTGAACCACCTCACCTGGGAGACCGCGGTGCGCCGGGGCGGCCCCGGGGGCGAGGACGTCCTGCCCGCGCTGCTGCACGACCACGGCGACGCGATCGCCGCCGACCTCCGGCTGCCCCGGGCCGTCCTGGACCGGCTGGGGGTGGTCCCCTCGTACTACCTGCGGTACTACTACGCGCACGACGAGGCCGTACGGGAGTTGCGCACCGGACCGTCCCGGGCCGCCGAGGTGGCCGGCGTGGAGCGCCGGCTGCTCGCCCTCTACGCCGACCCCGCCCTCGACGAGAAACCGGCGCTGCTGGCCGAGCGCGGCGGCGCCTACCACTCCGAGGCGGCCGTGGACCTGGCGGCGGCCCTGCTGGGCGGCGCCGGCAGCCCGTACCAGGTGGTGAACGCCCGCAACGGCTCCACGCTGCCGTTCCTCCCCGAGGACGCCGTGATCGAGGTGCAGGCGGCGGTGGGCCCGAAGGGCGCGAGCCCGCTTCCCGTCCCGCGCGTGGACCCCCTGTTCTCGGGACTGATGGCGAACGTCACCGCCTACGAGGACCTGGCGCTCGACGCGGCCCTGCGCGGCGGCCGCGAGCGGGTGTTCCGCGCCCTGCTCGCCCACCCCCTGGTCGGCCAGTACGCGTACGCCGAGAAGCTCACCGACCGGCTCGTCGCACACAACCGGGAGCACCTCGCATGGGCCTGACCGCGGGCGTCCTCGCCGTCGACGCCGGCAACAGCAAGACGGACGTCGCCGTGGTCGCCCACGACGGCGAGGTCCTGGCCACCGCGCGGGGCGGGGGGGTCCGGCCGCCCTCCGTCGGCGTGGAGGCGGCCGTGGAGGCCCTGGCGGAGACCGTCGCCGCCGCGCTCGCCGCCGCCGGTGCCGGTGGCGTCGCCCACGTCTCGGCCTGCCTGGCCAACGCGGACCTCCCCGTCGAGGAGGAACGGCTGGCGGCGGCTCTGGCCGCCCGCGGCTGGGGCGGCACCGTGGAGGTCCGCAACGACACCTTCGCGGTCCTGCGCGCCGGGGTCACCGAACCGCGCGGGGTGGCCGTCGTGTGCGGGGCGGGCATCAACTGCGTCGGCATGCGCCCGGACGGCCGCACCGCGCGCTTCCCGGCGCTCGGCCGCGTCTCCGGCGACTGGGGCGGCGGCTGGGCGCTGGCGGAGGAGGCCCTGTGGCACGCGGCCCGCGCCCAGGACGGCCGCGGCGCCGCCACCGCCCTGGCCGGCACCCTCCCGGCGCACTTCGGCCTCCCCGGCATGCCGGCCCTCGTCGAGGCCCTGTACCTGGGGCACCTCGCGCCGGAGCGCCGCCACGAGCTGTCGCCGGTGCTCTTCGCCACGGCGGCGGGCGGCGACCCGGTCGCGGGTGCGATCGTCGACCGGCAGGCCGACGAGGTGGTGGCGATGGCCGTCGTGGCGCTGACCCGCCTGGAGCTGCTCGCCGAGGAGACACCCGTCCTGCTGGGCGGCAGCGTCCTGGCCGCCCGGCACCCCCGGCTCGACGACCGGATCCGCGCCCTGCTCGCCGAGCAGGCCCCCAGGGCCGTCCCCCGGGTCGTCACCGCGGCCCCGGTCCTGGGCGCGGCCCTCCTGGGCCTGGACCACCTGACGGCCCCACCGGGCGCCCAGGACCGGCTGCGGGCCCATTACGAGCGGGGGCGGGGAAAGCCCGCCGGAGGGGGTGAGCCGAGCGGGGGCCGGTAGCTCCGACGGGGCCGACGGAAGCGGGGGCCGCCCGCCGAAGGCACGGGCGGGGCGTCACGGGCTCCCCCGGGCCCCCGGGCCCCCGGGCAGCGAACGCTCGGATCCCGCACCCGGCGTCCGGCGTCCGGCAGCACTCGCCCTCGCCGACTGCCACGCCCCCGGCCTCCCCTCGGGAGGAGCACCGCCGTCGGTCGCCCGGACTGCGAACCACCGGGGGTTCGGGGAAGCAGGGCGACCGGGCGCCTCCCCACCCCGCCGGGCGGGCGCGGAAAGCGGGCCGGACGGCCGGTCGGGTTGGCGGCTCCGCCGGAACCCGCCGGAGCCCTCGGGCCGCCGGACGGGCCCTGCCGCGGACAGCGGGGCCGTCCCGGATCCGGTCCCGGACGACCGCGAACTCCGCCCGGAACCAAGCGGATTCCCTCGGCGTGTTCGTGGGCAGGGGGTGGTGCGAGGGGGCGGTCCGGATCGCTCGCGTGTGCCCGAATTGCCGGTGGTCTCCGGGCCGCCGGATCAAGACCGCACCAAGACCGGTGCATATGTCGGTTCCTGCGGCGATACTCGGGGGACGAATGACCATGGGGGAGGTCGAGTGACCCATACGCCGAGAGGCGGCGCGGCGCCGCCGGGTCCGGCCGTACCCGCGACGCCCGCCGCACCCCCGCCCGCCGTACCCCCGCAGTCCGGGCCGGGCGGTGTCCCGGCCTCGCGGCAGGAACCCGGCGGCTCCCGGCCCCCCGCGGCCCGGCGGCAGCCGGAGGCGCCGCGCCGCACGGCGTTCGCCGAGGGCGCCGTCCGGCTGCGCGAGGCCGCCACCACCGAACCCGGCCGCCTCAGGATCATCGGCGCGGTCCTGGCCGCCCTCGTCGTCACGTTCGGCGCGGTCGCCGCCTGGCAGGTGTCCGACCGGGCCGCGGCGGCCGACGACGTCCTCACCAGCAGCGAGCCGCTCGCCTCGGACGCCGCCGACATCTACCGCTCCCTCGCGGACGCCAACACCGCAGCCTCCAGCGGGTTCCTGGCCGGCGGTCAGGAGACCGCCGCCTCCCGGGACAGCTACGAGAAGGGCATCCGCACCGCCGCCGGCAAACTCGTGGGCGCCGCGGCCCATTCCGCCCCGGGCTCCTCGTCCGCGGCGACGATCACCGAGCTCAACCGGATGCTGCCCGAGTACAAGGGCCTGGTGGAGCGCGCCCGTACGTACAACCGGCAGGGCTACCCCGTGGGCGGCGCCTATCTGCGGTACGCGAACGAGAAGATGCAGGAGGAGATGCTCCCGGCGGCGGAGGATCTCTACGAGAAGGAGTCCCGGCGCCTCGACGCCGACTACGCGGACGCGACCCCCTACCCGTGGGCCGCGATCGCGCTCGGTGCCGTCGCCCTCGCCGCGCTCGCCTGGGCGCAGCGCCGTATGTACCTGCGGACCCACCGGGTGTTCAACCACGGCCTGGTCGCGGCCACGGCGGCGGCGACGGTGGTGCTGCTCTGGCTGGTCGCCGGCCACGGCGTCGCGCGTTCGGGGCTGACCGGCTCCTACGACCACGGCGTCCGCTCGCTCGGTGTGCTGCACGACGCCCGGATCGCGTCCCTGAAGGCCCGCGGCAACGAGAACCTGACGCTGGTGGCCCGCGGCGCCGAGACGAGGAAGGTCGGCGACGAGACGTACGACGCCTACGACTACGACTTCCGGCGTGACATGGCCGCCCTCGACAAGGGGCTGGCCCGGGCCGGTGAACTCGCGGACGACAGCGCCGGCGAGAAGCCGGTGGCCGCCGCCGTGAGCAACATGGCCGAGTGGAGGAAGCGCCACGACGCCGCCCGGGGGCAGGACGAGAGCGGCAACTACCAGCAGGCGCTGGACCTGGTGATCGGCGGCAGGGGCGCGACCGGCGAGTGCTTCGCCGGCGTCGACGAGAGCCTGGCCACGGCGCTGGCGCACGAGAGGCGCGAGTTCGAGGAGGCGGCCACCGGCGGCCGGGACGCCCTGACGGGCCTCCCGCAGGGCGCCGCGGGCCTCGCCGTGCTGGGCGCGGCGGGCGCGGTGCTGGGCATCGGGCGCAGGCTGTCGGAGTACCGGTGAGAGCGGAAGGGGGCGTGATGAGGAACGTACGACGTCTGCGGGCCGGGCTGCGGGGCTGGGGCGGGGTGGGTGCGATGGCCGCCCTCTGCGCGCTCGCACTGGTCTTCGCGCTGGTGCTGACCAGCACCGGGCCCTCCTCCCGGGCCGGCGGCAAGGAGCCGGGGGCCGCAGGACGGGCCGTGGCGGATGCCGCGGGCACGAAGGCGGACGGGGCGGGCACGAAGGCGGACGGGGCGGACGGGGCGGCCGAGGAGTGCGACGACCCGGAGAAGCAGACCCTGGCCCCCTCCGGCGACGACGGCCCGACGATCGACCGGATCAAGGCCCGCAAGGGCGAGAAGCGCAAGCTGGTGGTCGGCGTGGACCAGAACAGCTACCGCTGGGGCTACCGCGACCCCAACAGCCGCGGGAGCACCGGCCTCGAGGGCTTCGACATCGACCTGGCGCACCGCATCGCCGAGGACGTACTCGGCGACCGGAACGCGGTCCAGTTCAAGGCGATCCCCACCGACCGGCGCATCCCGGCGATCGAGAGCGGCCGGGTCGACATGGTGGTCCGCACCATGACGATCGCCTGCGACCGCGTCGAGGACGTGGCGTTCTCCGCCCCGTACTTCAGGACCGGACAGCAGGTGCTGGCCCAGAAGGAGTCCCCGGTCGAGGGGTACGGCCCCACGCTCGCGGACCGGAAGGTCTGCACGGCGGCCGGCTCCACCGCGTTCACGACGCTGGAGGAGGACAGGGCGAGAGGGGTCCTCCCGCGGTCCGTCGACATCCGCACCACCGTCCCCAACCAGCTCGACTGCCTGGTACGGCTGCAGCTCGGCAGGGTCGACGCGGTCGTCACCGACGCCGCGCTCGCCGCGAGCCAGGCCGCGCAGGACCCGACGGTCGAGCTCAAGGGCGACTCCTTCACGACCGAGTACTACGGCGTGGCGATGCGGAAGGACGCGGACGACCTGGTCCGCCGGGTCAACCGGACCCTGGTGGACTTCCGCGAGGACACCACGGACGGATGGCAGGCCTCGTACGAGCGTTGGCTGTCGGAGACTCTGGGCAAGGATCCGGGGAGTTCCGAACCACCGGCACCGGAGTACCTGCGCGTGAGCTGATCGACCGACCGTCACTCCCCGTCCCGAGGAACCCCGCAGAACACAAAAGCAGAACGCAGAACGCAACGCAGAACGACTCACGAACGTCAACGACCGTCCGCAGCGAGAGGTGATCGATGGGCGACACGGATCCCACCGGGCCGGTGATGGACCGGGACGAGGTGGACCGTGCGCTCGCGCGGCTCGGCGCGGAGCACGAGGCGGTCGAGACCTCGCTCCTCGCTCTCCAGGACCACGCGGGCCGCAGACTCCTGGAGGGTGCCCGCCTCACCGGCCGTACCGAGGAGCGCTGGCAGGCCACCGAGGCGTCGATCACGCTGCTGTGGACGTACTTCGACGCGTACTCCGGCGCGTTGCGCACCGCCCGCGAGATCCGCGCCCGGCGCCGCTGGTCCAGCCACGACGACCTGGTGGAGCTGACGGAGCTGCTGCGCGGCGAATGCGTCACGCTCCCGGACCCGGCCGCCGCCGCGAACGCACCGACGCCCCACGGCCGCGCGGGCCGCCTCAGCGAGCGCTACTCGCTGGCCGCGCTGGTCGAGCTGATGAACGAGCTGTACGCGTCCTCGCTGGACATGGTCGTCGCCGCGGACGCGGTGTGGTCGGCGCTGCCCGCCCGGATCGACTTACTGGCCGCCGAGCTCCAGCGCACCCGCAGGCTCGCCCACCCCGTGGGCGTCCGCCCCGGAGAGCATCCGGCGGGCGACGACCTGGAGCGGATCACCCGCTCCCTGACCCGGCTGCGCGAGCAGGTGATCTCCGACCCGCTGGCCTTCTGGAAACCCCTGGAGGGCAGTTCGGCGCCGGGTGGCGGGCGGCCGGACACGGCGGTGTACGACCGCGAGGCGCGCGCCCTGGAGGAGGTGCGCCGCGAGATCGACGCGGTGCTCGCGGTCCGCCAGGACTCCGAGAAGCGGATCGTGCGGCTGCGGGACGTCCTCTCGCGCGCCGACCGCACGCTCGCCGAGGCCCGCACGGCGCGCGGCGAGGTGCTCGCGAAGATCGCGGCGACGGAGGTGCCGGTCGTCAGCGGCCCGCCGACCGCGCTGCAGGAGCAGCTGTCGACGGCCGCCGAGTACCGCAGGCACGCCCAGTGGCACCGGCTGTCTCCGCTCCTGGATTCCCTGGAGCAGAAGGCGGAGGACGAACTGGTGCGCGCCCGCGAGTCGTTGACCGCGGTCACCGCGCCGCTGGCGATCCGCGCCGAGCTGCGCGGCCGGCTCGACGCGTACAGGGCGAAGGTGGCCCGGCACGGCCTCGCGGAGGACACCGTGCTGGCCGAGCGGTACGAGAAGGCGCGCCGGATGCTGTGGAGCGCGCCCTGCGACCTGCGGGTCGCCGAGGAGGCGGTGCTGCGTTACCAGCACGCCGCCGCCGAACTCCTCGGCACGACGCAGCCCCGGGTGCCCGGCCCGCCGGGCGCGGACGCACCCGAGGAGCGCGGGGGGTCCGGCGCATGAGCGACCAGGGGGAGGCAGGCGCATGAGTCAGGCGGAGGACCGGACGCACCACCAGGGCCGGTCCCGAGGACAGCCCGACGGTGGTTCCGGGGAACGGAGCGGGACCGGCGGGCGGAACAGGACCGGGGAGCAGGCCGGGGCCGGGAACGGGACCGGGAACGGGAACGGGGCCGGGAACGGGACCGGGGCCGGGGAGCAGCAGGCGCGGGCGTCGCAGGCCGCCGCCGCGCCCCGTCCCTGTCAGCGTCCCGGCTGCGAGGGCGCCTACGAGGACGTCGGCGGCGGCGAGCTGTACTGCGACACCTGCGGGCTCGCCCCGGTCGTGTCGTCCCCGGCATCCCCCCTGTCGGGGTCTCCCCTGTCGGGGTCTCCCCTGCTCGAGCACGGCCGAGAGCTCGGAGGAGGCGCAATCGGCTCGGTCCCGACCGGCATCACCGCGGGCGACCGGGAGCCGCGCGGTTCGCGCGACTCACCCGGCTTCCGCGGTACGCACGGCGCTGCGGGCCCAGCAGGCCCTGCGCGCTCACCAGGCTCGGCGGACCCGGCGGACCCGCAAGGTTCTGCGCGCTCGGCAGGCTCTGCGGACTCGGCGGGCCCGGCGGACTTGGCAGACCCGGCGGACTTGGCAGACCCGGCGGACTTGGCAAGCCCGGCGGGCTCAGCGGGCCCGGCCGGCCCAGCAGGCTCGGCCGGCAGTTCCCGTGCCGGCAGCCGCGGTTCGCGTACGTCGTCCGGCAGGTCGTCGCAGTCGGCGAAGTCACGGCGCTCGGTGTCCGGGCGGCTCTCCCGCTCGGTTGCGGGCGGGAGAGCCGAGCGCTCGGTGTCGGTGCGCGGCTCCGGGTCCGCCGGCGGTTCCTCCGGCCGGGGCCGGCTGGGCGCGGGGCTGGTCCAGGTCCCGCCGATCCCCCGGCCCGACCCGCGCGCGATGGTCCTGGACACCCCCGAGGTGCCGGAGCGCAAGCGCTTCTGCTCCCGTTCCGACTGCGGGGCCCAGGTGGGCCGTGCGCGGGCGGGCCGGCCGGGCCGCACGGAGGGGTTCTGCACCAAGTGCGGCCACCCGTACTCGTTCGTCCCGAAGCTGCGGGCCGGTGACGTGGTGCACGGCCAGTACGAGGTGGTCGGCTGTCTGGCGCACGGTGGCCTGGGCTGGATCTACCTCGCCGTGGACCGGGCGGTCTCGGACCGCTGGGTGGTCCTCAAGGGCCTGCTGGACACGGGCGACCAGGACGCGATGGAGGCGGCGATCTCCGAGCGGCGCTTCCTCGCGGAGATCGAGCACGCCAACATCGTGCGGATCTACAACTTCGTGGAGCACCTCGACCAGCGCACCGGTTCGCTGGACGGCTACATCGTCATGGAGTACGTCGGGGGCAAGGCCCTCAAGGACATCGCCAACGGCCGCCGCACACCGGACGGCAGGCGGGACCCGCTGCCGGTGGAGCAGGCGTGCGCGTACGGCATCGAGGCGCTCGAGGCGCTGGGGCACCTGCACTCCCGCCACCTGCTGTACTGCGACTTCAAGGTCGACAACGCGATCCAGACCGAGGACGAACTGAAGCTGATCGACATGGGCGCGGTGCGCCGGGCGGACGACGACCGGTCGGCCGTCTACGGCACGGTCGGCTACCAGGCCCCGGAGGTCGCCGAGGCAGGCCCCTCGGTCGCCTCCGACCTGTACACGGTCGCCCGGACGCTCGCCGTCCTCACGTTCGACTTCCAGGGCTACACGACCGTCTACGCGGACTCGCTGCCCGACCCGGACCACATCGACGTCTTCCGCCGGTACGAGTCGTTCTACCGGCTGCTGGTGCGCGCCACCGACCCCGACCCGGCCCGCCGGTTCGCCTCCGCACAGGAGATGGCCGAGCAGCTCACCGGTGTCCTGCGCGAGGTCGTCTCGGTCCAGTCGGGCCACGCCCGCCCCGCCCTGTCGACCCTGTTCGGCCCGGAGCTGCGGGTGACGGACACCGAGCTGTTCCCCCGGGCGTACGGCGACGTGTCCCGGCTGGGGGCGCGGGCGGTACCCCGAAGAGGGCCGGGACGCGGCCGGCCGAAGCAGCTGACTCAGGGCGCGCGGCCCCAGCAGTTCCCCGGAGGACCGGGCGGGGGCACGGCGGGCGGACAGCCCGGCCCCCCGGGCGGCTCCGTCTCCCCGGGGGCCTCTCCGGGCACCACCCCGGGCGGTCTCGTCCGGCCCGTCGACACCGCCGCGGCGGCGCTCGCGCTGCCCCTCCCCCACGTCGACCCGGCCGACCCCGACGCCGGTTTCCTCGCGGGTCTGCCGGCCTCCGCGCCCGCCGAGCTGGTCAACGCCCTGGCCGCGGCGCCCTCGCCGTCTGCCGAGACCCGGCTGCGGCAGGTCCGCGCCTGGCTGGAGACCGGCCGGCCGGACCTCGCGCTGGCCACGCTGCGGACCCTGGAGGAACGGGACCCCGACGACTGGCGGGTGGTCTGGCACCGCGGGGTCGCCGCCCTGGTGACCGGCGACCACGAGGGCGCCGCGCTCGCCTTCGACGCCATCTACGACGCCTTCCCCGGCGAGATCGCGCCGAAGCTGGCGCTCGGCCTGTGCGCCGAGGTGCTGGGCCAGCTCGACAACGCGGCCGAGTACTACCGCCTGGTGTGGTCCACCGATCCGAGCCATGTGAGCGCGGCGTTCGGCCTGGCCCGGGTGCGGCTCGCCACCGGCGACCGGCGGGGCGCCGTACGGACGCTGGAGTCGGTGCCGGAGTCCTCGATCCACTACACGGCCGCGCGGGTGGCGGCCGTACGCGCCCGGCTGCGGGGGACGGCCGCGACCGCGGGTGACGTACCGTTCCTCGACGACCTGAGTGCCGCGGCGGGCCAGGTCGAGGCACTGGATTCGTACGGTCTGGACCCGGCGCGCCGGGAGCAGTTGGCGGTCGAGGTCCTCGGCTGCGCGCTCGACTGGGTACTCTCCGGGGGCCAGGGTTCCGTTCCGTCTCCGCTTCCGGCTCCGCCGGGACGGGGACGGCGGACCGCCGCCGGGGGACGGACACTGCTCGGCAACGGACTGGACGAGCGGGACCTGCGCTTCGGACTCGAGCGCTCGTACCGCACGCTGGCCCGGCTCGCGCGGAGCGGTGAGGAGAGGATCGACCTGGTGGAACGTGCCAACCGTTACCGCCCCCGGACGTGGGTGTAGTTGATGTCGCAGATGCCCCAGCAGGCCGCCCTGTCGAAGTGCCCGAGCTGCGAGGAACCCCTCGAGTCGGGTGACCGTTTCTGCGGTGCGTGCGGATACGACCTGTCGGCCGTCCCGGCACCGCCGACGGATCATCCGACGATCGCCATGAGCCCAAGGAGCCCCGGGAACTCCGGGGCCCCCGGGCACGGCTCGGTGCCGTCGCCGGGTCCGGCGGAGCGCGGGGTGCCCCGGCCCCCGGCCGCGCCCCCGGCGGCCCGGTCGGCGCCGGTACCGCCGCCGGCCGGGCCGGACTGGCCCACCGTCCGCCCGGACAGTTCCGGCGTGTCCGCCCCGACGCACCGGCCCGCGGACCTGGCGGGCACCGACTCGAGCGGCCTGCCCCTGACCGGCGGCCCCCTTCCTCACCCCCACGCCCACGCCCAGCACTCCGCGCCCGTGCCTCCGCCCCCGCCCGAACCCCCGGCACCCCCGGCGCCCCCGGCACCCCCGGCCGGGTCTCCCCGCCCCTCCGGCGTGCGCCTCGACCGCCCGGCCCAGCCGGTCGCCGAGCCGGTCGCCGAGCCGGTCGCCGAGCCGGCGGCCGGGCAGCCCGAGGAGTACCCGCTCCAGGCCCCGGACCCGCGCGTGGCCGCCGAGCCGGACGGCGAGCAGGGTTCGACGGTTCCCCGCGGGGGCGTGTGCGTGGCCTGTCGTGCGGGCAGGGTGGACGACGACGGCTACTGCGAGAACTGCGGCCACGCCCAGCCACGCGAACGGGACCACATGGAACAGGAATGCGGCCCGCTGGCCGCGGTCAGCGACCGCGGTCTGCGCCACCACCGCAACGAGGACGCCTTCGGCATCGGCACCACCACGCTGCCCGACGGCTCCCCCGCCTCCGTCGCGATCGTCTGCGACGGCGTCTCCTCCGCGACCCGGCCCGACGACGCCTCGCTGGCCGCGTCCCGGGCGGCGAGCCAGGCGCTGCTCGCAGCCCTGCCGCGCGGCACGCATCCGCAGCAGGCGATGCACGAGGCGATCATCGCCGCGTCGGAGGCGGTCAACGCGCTGGCCGACGAGCCCGAGACGGAGCGGGAGCGCGCCCCTCACCAGAACGCCCCGGCCTGTACCTTCGTCGGCGCCGTGGTGACGGACGGTCTGCTGGTCGTCGGCTGGGTCGGCGACAGCCGCGTCTACTGGGTCCCGGTGGACCGCGCCGCGCCCCCTGCCCGGCTCACCGAGGACGACTCGTGGGCTGCGCAGATGGTCGCCGCGGGCCTGATGGGCGAGGCCGAGGCGTACGCGGACCAGCGCGCCCACGCGATCACCGGCTGGCTCGGCGCCGACGCGTACGAACTCGATCCGCACACCGCCTCGTTCAAACCGGACCGGCCCGGAGTGGTCGTGGTCTGCACGGACGGGCTGTGGAACTACGCGGAGTCGGCCGAGGAGATGGCCAGGGCCGTCCCCGCCGACGCGGCCGGCCGCCCGCTGCACGGCGCGCGGGTCCTGGTCGGTCACGCCCTCGACGGCGGGGGCCACGACAACGTAACCGTGGCGCTCGTCCCGTTCCCGGCCGTGCCGCAGGGGGCAGGATCGGCCTGAGGCCGCGTACGGCAGGCCCTTGACGGGGAAGTACAGGGAAACCGCAGGAGAGCTGCGGACCAGCACAGGCGAACCGGAGGGGACCGGTCCGCCTTCTGTCTTCTGTCGTCGCCCCGTTCGTCGGGGCTCTCCAGGGGGAGAGAAACAGGCATGGCCAATTTCGCGAAGTCGAACGTGCCGCGGTTCTCGGTGGACGTGTACCAGAACGAGTACCTGCCGGAGGGCGGCCGCGAGGTCAACGCCATCGTCACGGTGACCGCGACCGGCGGCGGCACCGTCGGCAGCGCGGTGGCGGCCCCCCACCTCCACGCGCCCGGGGAGGGGCCGTCGGCGGCCGTGGTGCTCATGGTCGACTGCTCCGGCTCGATGGACTGTCCGCCGGCCAAGATGCGCAACGCCCGCGACGCCACGGCCGCCGCGGTCGACGCCCTGCGCGACGGCGTGCGCTTCGCGGTGGTCGGCGGGACGCACGGGGCGAAGGAGGTCTATCCCGGCGCCGGGCGGCTCGCGGTGGCCGACGCCGCCACCCGCGAACAGGCCAAGCGGGCGCTGCGCACGCTGAGCGCGGGCGGGGGCACCGCCATCGGCACCTGGCTGAAGCTGGCCGACCGGCTGCTCGCGTCGGCGGGCGTGGCGATCCGGCACGGCATCCTGCTCACCGACGGGCGCAACGAGCACGAGTCGCCCGAGGACCTGAAGGCGGCCCTCCAGGGGTGCGCCGGACGCTTCACCTGCGACGCCCGCGGCGTGGGCACCGACTGGGAAGTGAAAGAAGTCACAGCGATCGCTTCCGGCCTCCTCGGCAGCGCCGACATCGTCGCCGACCCGGCCGGACTCGCCGACGACTTCACGCGGATGATGGAGACGGCGATGGGCAAGGAGGTCGCGGACGTCGTCCTGCGGCTGTGGACCCCGCTGGGCGCGACGGTGAAGTTCGTCAAACAGGTCGCGCCGACGGTCGAGGACATGACCGGGCGACGCACCGGGGCCGGCCCTCGCGCGGGCGACTACCCGCTGGGTTCCTGGGGCGACGAGTCCCGTGACTACCACGTCTGCGTCGAGGTCCCGGCCGCCGACGTGGGGCAGGAGATGCTCGCCGCCCGGCTCTCGCTCGTCGTCCCGCGCCCCTCCGGCGCCTCGGCCGGCAGCGGCGCGGACGGTGCCCACGAGCTCGGCGCGCAGGGTCTCGTACGCGCCGTGTGGACGGACGACGTGGCCGCCTCGACGTCGATCAACCCCCAGGTCGCCCACTACACCGGGCAGGCCGAACTGGCACACGTCATCCAACAGGGGCTCGACCTGCGCAAGGCGGGCGATTTCGACGGAGCAACGTCCAAACTGGGCCGGGCCGTTCAGCTCGCGGGTGTCTCCGGCAACGCCGATACTGCGAAACTGCTTGCGAAGGTGGTGGACGTCGTCGACGCCGCGACCGGTACTGTGCGACTGAAAGCGAGGGTCGAGGAGGCCGACGAGATGACACTCGAAACCCGGTCCACCAAGACTGTTCGTGTAAAGAAGTGAAACTGAACTGAACGAGCCTGGCCCATGGGCCGGAGAACTTCGGTCGGAAGCGACCGGACAAGGAGAGGGGGAAGCGCCGACATGCCGACCTGCCCGAACGGACACCAGTCGGGTTCCGAGGACTGGTGCGAGGTGTGCGGCCACCGCATGGCGGGGTTCGTGCCGCCGCCCCCTCCTCCCCCGCCGCCCGGCGGTGGCTACGGATTCCCTCCTCCCGGCGGCCAGGGTGGTCCCGGCGGCCAGGTCCGCTACGGGGGCCCCGGAGGCCCGAACGGTCCCGGTGGCGGAGCCGAGCTGTGCCCGCAGTGCCGCACGCCCCGTGAGGGCGCCGCGCCGTTCTGCGAGGAGTGCCGGTGGAACTTCCTGACGAACACGGCGACCTCGTACACCCCTGCCGCCCCGCGCCCCGCCGGACCCGGCCCCGGTGGACCCGGCGGCCAGGGTGGTCACGGCGGCCAGGGTGGTCACGGCGGGTACCAGCAGCCGCCCCCGCCCCGGCCGTCGTACGGCGGTGGCAACGGCGGTGACCCCTACGACTACCAGGGCTCCCGTCCGTCCCAGGTGAACCGGCCGGCCGAGCCGATCCCGCAGGGCCCGCCCGGCTTCGGCGGCGATCCCTCACGTCCGGTACCGCCACCGCCCGGCCCTGGCGGATACGGAGGCCCCGGTGGCCCTGGTCCGCACGACGGGCAGAGCGGCCCTGATGGCCAGGGCGGATATGGAGGCCCGAACGGTCCCGGTGGCCCCGGTGGCCCGAACGGTCCTGGTGGTCCGCAGGCGTACCGGTCCGGTCCGCCTGCCCCGCCCGGGTTCCCGCAGGAGACCGGCCGACCGCCGCAGCAGGGCGGTCCCGCCTTCGGCGGTGACGACGACTGGGTCATCTCCCCGCCGTCCGGTGGTCCCGGCGGCGACCAGGGCGGTCCGAACGGCCCCGGCCGG
>NZ_BBNN01000046.1:43606-61636 GCF_000829695.1 Streptomyces sp. NBRC 110035
GGACAGGACCGGCACGGGCAGGACCAGCACGGACAGGACCGGCACGGCGGATACGGCTACCCGCAGCCCGGTGCGACCCAGGCACCGCCCGGCAGCCCCGGCCAGCACGGGCAGGACCGGGGCCCGGTGGCCTGGACCGCGACGATCGGTCCGGACCGTGACTACTTCATGGCGATGATGCACCGCTCCGGCCCCGAGGCCACGGGCCTGAACCTGCCCGCGTACTCGCCCGAGCAGCAGCGCCCCCTCACCGGCAACCAGCTCACGATCGGCCGTCGGCGCCACTCCACCGGTGACACCCCCGACATCGACCTGTCGACGCCGCCGGAGGACCCGGGCGTCTCGCACCAGCACGCGGTGCTGGTGCAGCAGCCGGACGGCAACTGGGCGGTCGTGGACCAGAACTCGACGAACGGCACGACGGTCAACGGCGGGGAGGAACCGATCCAGCCGTTCGTCCCGGTCCCGCTCCAGGACGGCGACCGCGTCCACGTGGGCGCCTGGACGACCATCACCATCCGCCGCGGCTGAGCGCACGGCACGTACGCGCGTATCAGGAGGGCAGCACCCAGCGGTGCGGCCCTCCTGGGTCGTCCAGCCACGCCCGGCAGTGCTCCTCGCCGACCGTGAGGCCGTAGCGTTCACGCGGCGGCCTCCCCTCCTGCCGCCACACCTCGTACGCCTCCCGGGCCCCGACGCTGCCCGCGGTCAGGGCCAGCAGGAACCGGAACCGGTCGTCCTCCCTGGCCCGGCGCGGCACGCCGGCCAGCTCTCTCGCGTCGGCCGGCACTCCCTGCGACCGGTTCGCGCCGCGCAGCGGTACGAAGTAGGCGGGCGTGCGCAGGAACCGGCCCTCGGCGTGTGTCGGGCCGTGCACGATGAGGGCGACCAGGCCGGTGGCGAACGGGGCGAGGACGCGGGCCCCGGGCCGGCACCGGGTGAGCCAGGCCCCGGGCACGGACGGCAGCGTGCAGGTCACGATGATCCGGTCGTAGGGGGCGCGGGCGGGCACCCCGCGGGCGCCGTCGCCGGTGACGACCACCGGGTGGTGACCGGCGGCGTCCAGGTGGCGGCGGGCCGACTCGGTGATCTCCGGGTCGAGGTCGACGGTGGTGACCAGGTCGTCGTCCCCGAGCCGGTGCGCGAGCAGGGCGGCGTTGTAGCCGCTGCCGGTGCCGATCTCCAGGACCCGGTCGCCGTCGCGGACGCCCAGTTCGACGAGCATCACCGCCATGAGGGACGGCTGGCTGCTGGAGGAGAGCAGCTCACCGTCGCGCATCCGGATGGCCAGCGGGACGTCCTCGTACGCGCCGCGCAGCCAGGCCTCGCGCGCCCGGGGGTCGCTGCTCTCGCCCCACCGCCGCTCGTAGCCGCCGACGGCGCCCACGTAGTAGGACGGCACGAACAGATGGCGCGGGACGGCCGCGAACGCCTCCCGCCACACCGGGTCGGCGTCGAACGCCCCGCTCGCGTCGATCTCACGCACCAGCGCCGCCCGTGCCGCACCGGCGAGGTCGTCGGGATCCTGCTGAGCAGCGTGCCCACCCATGCCCCCACAGTACGAGCACCGGGCCGGGGACGGGACCCGGACCGGTGCCGGCCCGGGCCGGGACCAAAGGGCCGGAAGGCGGGACCTAGGCCTTGAAGCCTATGCCGCCCCGTCTGAGACGATGGGGGGGTGACAGAGATTCGGCGCGGCACGCTTCAGGAGCAGACGTTCTACGAGCAGGTCGGCGGGGAGGAGACCTTCCGCCGGCTCGTCCACCGTTTCTACGAGGGCGTGGCCGAGGACCCGCTGCTGCGTCCCATGTACCCGGAGGAGGACCTCGGCCCGGCCGAGGAGCGGTTCACGCTGTTCCTGATCCAGTACTGGGGCGGTCCGACCACGTACAGCCAGAACCGGGGGCATCCGCGGCTGCGGATGCGGCACGTGCCGTTCAAGGTCGACCGGGCCGCGCACGACGCCTGGCTGAAGCACATGCGCGTCGCCCTCGACGAGCTCGGCCTGTCCGAGGAACATGACGCGACGCTGTGGAAGTACCTGACGTACGCGGCGGCCTCGATGATCAACTCACCGGGCTGAGCCACCCTCCGGACCGGACTCCTCCGGGGGTCATCCGCTCGGGGGATCAGCGCACGCTGAGCCCCAGCCCCCCGCCCGTACCCGCCCGCCGCAGGGCGATGGACCCGTACGGCGTCCGCAGCCGGAGCCAGGACCCCGAGGCGAGCAGCACCGGCTCGCCGGAACCGCCGGCCGTACCGGCGGGCGGGCCCGCTGCCGCCGGCGCCCGCAGGAATCCCAGTGACTGGGCCGCGTGCACGGCCCGCACCGGGAGGTCGGTCCGGGCGACCGTACGGGACCAGATCTCCCGCCCGATCCGGTCGAGGTCGGTCCGGGTACGCGACTCGGGCGCCAGCTCTCCCGTACGCGTCTTGAACTCGGCGACCGCGGCGGCGACGAGCGCCCGCAGGGCCTCCGGTGCGGGCAGCCCCGGTTCGGCCGCCTGCCAGCCCTTGCGCGGGGGCAGCACCCCGGCCCACGGCGGCCCGGTCACCGCGCCCGGCACGGCGGCGGTGGCAGCGGCCTCGTCCACCGACTCCAGCAGCTCACCGGCGGACACGGTCACGTCCAGGGTGGCCTCCAGACCGTCCTCGTACGGCTTGGCCAGCCGTACCGCGCGGACGGCCAGCACCTCGAAGGAGGGCGGCCGGCCGAACACCGCGAGGGCGGTGCCCGACGCCTGGAGGCGCACCGCGGCCCCACGGTCGTAGTGGAGCAGCCGGGAGAGGAAGGCCACGAGGTCCGCCGCCTCCCTCCCGTCGGCGAGGTGGAGCACCGTCATGCCGCGACGGCCTCCTCCTGGTCGGCGTCGGCGGCGGCGTCACTCCTGCCGCCGCCGTCGTCGTCCGTGTACTCCTGGAGGAACTCCCGCTCCTCGCGGGTGATGCGGCGCGGACGCTGCGCCTCGAAGTCGAACGGCACGATCACCGTGGACGCGCGGACGTAGACCTGGTCGCCGTCCTTCACCTCGTAGGTGAGGGTGAAGGACGCGGCCCGTACCTCCGTGACCCACAGCTCGATGTCCACGGGCGCGTGCCGGTGGACGAGCTGCCGCTTGTAGTCGATCTCGTGGCGCGCCACCACGGACCCCTGCTGGAAGTCCTTGTCCGGGCGGAACAGGAAGTCGATACGGGCCTCCTCCAGATACCGGAGGAAGACCACGTTGTTGACGTGTCCGTACGCGTCCATGTCCGCCCAGCGCAGCGGGCAGCGGTAGATGTGCCGCAAGAGATCAGCCCCGGGTCAGCTTCTTGTAGGTGGCGCGGTGCGGGCGCGCGGCGTCCGGTCCGAGCCGCTCGATCTTGTTCTTCTCGTACGACTCGAAGTTGCCCTCGAACCAGAACCACTTGGACTCGCCCTCGTAGGCGAGGATGTGGGTGGCGACGCGGTCCAGGAACCACCGGTCGTGGGAGATGACCACGGCGCACCCGGGGAACTCCAGCAGCGCGTTCTCCAGACTGCTGAGGGTCTCGACGTCGAGGTCGTTGGTGGGCTCGTCGAGGAGCAGCAGGTTGCCGCCCTGCTTGAGGGTGAGCGCGAGGTTCAGCCGGTTGCGCTCACCGCCGGAGAGGACACCTGCGGGCTTCTGCTGGTCCGGTCCCTTGAAGCCGAAGGCGGAGACGTACGCCCGCGAGGGCATCTCGACCTGACCGACGTTGATGTAGTCGAGTTCGTCCGACACGACCGCCCACAGCGTCTTCTTGGGGTCGATGTTGGCGCGGGTCTGGTCCACGTAGGAGATCTTGACGGTGTCGCCGACCTTGACCGACCCGGAGTCGGGCTCCTCGAGGCCCTGGATCATCTTGAACAGCGTGGTCTTGCCCGCGCCGTTCGGACCGATGACACCGACGATCCCGTTGCGCGGCAGCGTGAAGGAGAGGTCGTCGATGAGGACCTTCTCGCCGAAGCCCTTGCTGAGGTTGTTCACCTCGACAACGATGCTGCCCAGCCGCGGACCCGGCGGGATCTGGATCTCCTCGAAGTCCAGCTTCCGCATCTTGTCGGCCTCGGCGGCCATCTCCTCGTACCGGGCGAGACGGGCCTTGGACTTGGCCTGGCGTCCCTTGGCGTTGGAGCGGACCCACTCGAGCTCGTCCTTGAGGCGCTTCTGCCGCTTCACGTCCTTGGCGCCCTCGACCTTGAGGCGGGCGGCCTTGGTCTCGAGGTACTTGGAGTAGTTGCCCTCGTAGCCGTGCAGGCGGCCGCGGTCGACCTCGCAGATCCACCCGGCGACGTTGTCCAGGAAGTACCGGTCGTGGGTGACGGCGACGACGGTTCCCTCGTACTTGGCGAGGTGCTGCTCGAGCCAGTTCACCGACTCGGCGTCGAGGTGGTTGGTGGGCTCGTCGAGGAGCAGCAGGTCGGGCGCCTCGAGCAGCAGCTTGCAGAGCGCGACGCGGCGCTTCTCACCACCGGAGAGGTTGGCGACGGGCCAGTCGCCGGGCGGGCAGCCCAGGGCGTCCATGGCCTGCTCGAGCTGGGCGTCGAGGTCCCAGGCGTTGGCGTGGTCGAGCTGCTCCTGCAGCTTGCCCATCTCGTCCATGAGCGCGTCGGTGTACTCGGTCGCCATCTGCTCGGCGATCTCGTTGAACCGGTCGAGCTTGCCCTTGACCTCGGCAACACCCTCCTGGACGTTCTCCAGGACGGTCTTGTCCTCGGTCAGCGGGGGCTCCTGGAGCAGGATGCCCACGGTGTAACCGGGGGTGAGGAAGGCATCGCCGTTGGACGGCTGTTCCAGCCCCGCCATGATCTTCAGAACGGTCGACTTACCGGCACCGTTCGGACCGACGACACCGATCTTCGCCCCGGGGTAGAAGCTCAGGGTGACATCGTCGAGGATCACCTTGTCGCCGTGCGCTTTGCGCGCCTTGCGCATGGTGTAAATGAACTCAGCCAAGAGAAACCGTCCGGCAGCTTGAAACTGGCAGTGGGCAGATACACCCCATCTTGCCGCACCGCCACCCCGGAACGAAACGCGTTCGGTCCGGGGGTCGTGACCTGGGGGTTCACGGATGCCACCGGCAGACACCCGTCTCTGACCGGCGGGCGCGTCGGTCGAGTGCGTCAGCCGTCCTCGCTCGGCGTCCTGTCCGGCGTCCGCGGACTCGCGTGGACCGGTGACCGGGCAGGTCGGTCACGCCCGGTCCCCTCCGGGCCGCCGCACCGGAACATCACCGGGTGGAGCCGGCCCGACAGCACGAACGCCTGGCCGCGGGTGAGCGTGGTGCCCGCCGTTTCCCCCTGTGCGTCCCGGTCCGGCCGGCGGTTTTCGCCGGTGCCGGTCAGTTGCCGCGCCCCGTCTCGCGCTGGCGGGTGACGACCAGGGCCGTTCCGCCGAGGACGACCAGGGTGATGGCGGTGCCGACGATCCAGGGGGCCGCGCCGGTGGCGCCGGTGGCGGCGAGGTTGACATCACCGGAACCGACCACCACGGGGGTGGGGGTGGGGCCGCTGAGGGTGTGGACGTCGACGCCGGTCTCGGCGGCCTTGGTCCGGCAGTCGAGCATGCCGGTGAACCGCTTCTCGAAGCCGTCCGCCCCCTGGACCGTGAAGTCGTACGTCCGGTCCTCGGCCACCGGGACCGTCACCGTGCGGGTGGCGCCCGGCTCCACGGTGTACTCGCGCTCGGCGAGTTCGAAGGTGAAGGGCTCGTCGTCCTGGTTGGCGGTGATGACGTCTACGCCGCCCTCGGCGCAGTTCTTCCGGGCGGATATCGCCGGTATCGCGCCCTGCTCCGCCCAGGTCGCGCTCGCCGTCGCGGAGACCGTCGAGGTGCTGGAGCCGGCCAGGATCTGCGTCTGGCTGCGGCTCTCGGAGGCGAACGCCCGGCCGACCGGCACCGTGGTCGAGGCCTGCGCGGTCAGCTGGACCGTGTCCGCCGGCGCGTCCTCGGATATCTCGAAGAAGACCTCGGTGCCGTCCACCGCGGTGGTGACCGGCAGACCGTCCGCGTCCAGGATCCGGACCCCGCTCGTGGTGGCGTCCGCCGGCGGCGACACCGTCACGCTGCCCGCGTCCGTGCGTACCGTCACCGGGCCCAGCAGCTCGCCGGGGCGTCCGGAGACGGCCGGCGGGTCCAGGGCCAGCGACGCCTTCGGCTCCGGCCGGTTGCGCGCGTTCTTCTCCAGGTAGTCCGCGAGCTGCTCCGCCTGCGGGTCGACGGCGTCCACGTCCACGTCGTCGGAGTGGCGCCAGATCGCCACCTGCGTGCCGGCCGCCGCGTCCTGCTCGGTCAGCTCGCCCCGGACGCCCGCCCGGTCGGCGAGCGCCGCGAGGTCGTTCACCTGGGGGTAGGAGTTCCGCAGGATCCAGTGGATCCTGCCGGCGTCCTCGTTGGCACCCAGCGAGGTTCCGCTCCAGGCGGTCTCGTGGTACTCGGCGTCCGTCTGCGTGGGGGTGTGGATGTCGACGCAGTACGTCTGGAGCATGCCGCCGCCCTCGACGGACATCTCGAACAGCCCCGCCGACACCTGCTGGTCCCCGGCGGCGCTGCGGATCACGGCCTCGCCGTACGTCTTCAGGCCGTCCACGGTCGCGGACGCTCCGCCCTCACCGCGCGTCGTCCCGTCGTCGGCGGCCGCCGTCCCGGCGCCTGCCAGTACGCCGGCGGCGACGAATCCGGACACCAGCGTCCCGGCGGCGAGACGTCTCACCGGACCGGACCCGCGTGCGGACAACGCCGAGAACCCAGAGGACGCAGCAAACACCGATTTCCCTTCCGAGCGGGACCCGTTGACGTGGGGAACGGGTCCCACCAGCAGAATCACCGGCCCCGAGAACCCCGGGAGCCATGCCCGGCATCCTAAGTACGCCGCGAACCGCGCCTGCCGGTGATCAGGCCGGAGGCCTGATCCGACGTGGAATCGTTATCGCCGAGGCGTGTACGAGCAGGGCTTGTCGACAAATCAACTCGGGATCGTTCGACACGGATGGGGCGATAGGCCGCACTTCGGCCGGCTCCGCCGTCGAGGGCCGCACCGGTGACATCACGTCACCCTGGCTGTTTCCAGAGCCTGCTGGGCGGCGGTGGCGGGCTCGGACTCCTCGGACACACCTGCCGCTCCCTCCCGTCCCACTGCCTCGACCGCCCCGGCTGCCTGGACTGCCTCGGCTGCTGCCACCTCGCCCGCCTCGCCCGGCGGCCTCGTCTCCCACGTGGTCTCCGGCCGCTCCGGGGAGGCCTGTTGCCGGTCCGGGCGGCCCGTGCGGCGGAAGGCCGCCGTGCCCCGGGTCAGGTCGTGGCCGATCGCCACCGCGTCGATGTCCGCCGAGGTACGGCCCTGCTGACCCTCGCGTGTCTCCGTGCGCACCTTCAGCCGTCCCTGCACGATCACGGGTTCGCCCACCGACAGCGAGGCCGTGGTGTTGGTGGCGAGCTGGCGGTTGGCCCACACCGTGAAGAAGTTGGTGTGTCCGTCCGCCCACACGGACTTGTCCCGGTTCCAGTACCGCGACGTGACCGCCATCCGGAACCTCGCCACCGGTCCGGACGCCGTCTCCCGGAAGACCGGCTGCGTCGCCACGTTGCCCACCGCGCAGATCATCGTCTCGTTCATCGCGCCTGCCTCTCCCGCCCGGACACCGCCGCCGGCCGCCGTGCGGATACGCGTACGGGCCCGTCCCGTACGGCTGCGCATCAGACTGCCGCCGTCGGGCCGGGCCCGCTGAAGCCTGTGGACCACCGCCGGACTGTGGACAACTCCGCCACCCGTACGAGTGGCCCCGCAGGTTCTTCAGGTTCTTCAGGACCTTCAGTCCCTCCGGGAGCGCCCCTCGTACGCCTCGGTTCACCCCACGCCCGCCCCCGCCACCCGTCCGTACTCCTCCCGTACCTCCCGGTACCTCAGCAGTTCCGAGGCCACCGGGTCCAGGACCCGGGCTCGGCCGCACCCCGCCGCAGCCTCCCGCAGCCGTCTCTCCGCCTCCAGCCCGTGCCGCCGGGCCGGCCCGCGGGCTGCCATCCGGCAGCTCCACTCGACGATCGGGCCCCCGACGATGCCGATCACCATCAGCAGCACCGGAACCCCCAGGTTCGGCGACATGAACCCGATGATCTGGCCCACCAGCCACAGTCCGCCGAGGAACTGGAGGATCGTCATGGACGCCTGGGCGAGCACGGCCGCCGGCCACCACCCGGGCCGCGGTGGCCGTCCCGGCGGCAGCGCGGCGCGCACGGCGAGGGCGTCCAGCGCCTCCGGCAGCCCCTGGGAGCCCCGGACGGCCGCCTCGCGCACCGCCAGGGCCCACGGCTCGGGCAACCCGTCCGAGGCCCGGTCGGAGACCGTGCGCACCGCCTGCTCCACCCGCTGCCTGGCGGCGGTCTCCTCGTCGGGCTGCGTCCGCTGCGGGAGCTTTCCGGTGGGCGGCCCGCCCCGGTCCTCGTACCAGCGCCACAGCCGCAGCCACGGGGTGCCGCACGCGCGGTTGGCGTTGCGCAGCCATGCGCGTTCGGCCGCCTCGCCCGCCGCGGTGGCGCCCACGGCGTCCGCGAGCCGGTCCGTGAACTCCTCCCTCGCCTCCTCACTGAGCCCGGCCCAGCGGCGGTTGGCGTAGACAGGCCACAGCCGGGCCGCGGCGATGTCCACGTCCGCGGCGATACGGCGGCCGGCCGCTCCCCGCCCGGCCACGAACTGCCCGAGTGCTTCGCGGAGTTCACCCACTCCGTCGCCGGTGAGCGCGGACAGCGCGAGGACCGTCGTACCGGGTTCGCCGTACTCGCCCAGGGCGATGCCGTCCTCGTCGAGCAGGCGCCGCAGATCGTCCAGGACCTGCTCGGCGGCCTCCCCGGGCAGCCGGTCGACCTGGTTGAGGACGACGAACATGACCTCCGCGTGGGCCGCCATGGGCCGCAGATAGCGCTCGTGCAGCATCGCGTCGGCGTACTTCTCCGGATCGACGACCCAGATGACGGCGTCGACCAGGGCCAGCACCCGGTCGACCTGCTCGCGGTGCTGCACGGCCGCCGAGTCGTGGTCCGGCAGGTCGACGAGGATGAGTCCGCGCAACTGCTCGTCCGCGTCCGCCGTCGCCTGCAGCGGGCGCCGGCGCAACCGGGGCGGAATACCCAGCCGTTCGATGAGACCCGCGGCACCGTCGCTCCAACTGCACGCGACGGGCGCGGCGGTGGTCGGCCGTCGTACGCCGGTCTCCGAAATGGCGACTCCGGCGAGCGTGTTGAACAGCTGCGACTTGCCACTGCCGGTCGCGCCCGCGATGGCGACGACGGTGTGCTGCCCGGAGAGTCTGCGCCGCGCGGCGGCCTCGTCGAGGACCCGGCCCGCCCCGGCCAGCGTCCGGCTGTCCAGCCGGGCCCGGGACAGCCCCACCAGTTCACGCAACGCCTCCAGCCGGGACGTCAGGGGCGCGTCGTATACCAGAGGGGTCACCTTCTGCGGCGCGGGCGCGCGGGCCTCCGGGGGGGCGTACGGTTCGGCTCCGAACCCGAAACCGACCCCGCCCTCTGTTCCGGTGTCCGCCCCGGTTCGGGCCCGGGCCCGTGCCCCGGTCCCGGCCGTCCCGCTCACCCGGCGCGCGATCAGCCCGTCGGCCCACGAGGCCTGCGCGGCCGGTCCCGCCCCGGGCTCCCCGTCGTCGCCCTCGTCCTCCTCGTACGCGTCGTCCCCGTAGACGTCGTCCCCGTACGGGCGCTGCTCGCCCCTGCTCCGCTTCTGCTCCCGCCCGTCCTCCCCGCGCCCTTCCTCGGAACGACCGGACCCCTCGGACCCCTTGGAGCCCTCGGGCCCCTTGGGGCCCTCTGGCCCCCCGGAGCTCTCGGGCCGCTCACACCTCTCCGGCCCCTCCGGTCGCTCCGGTCGCTCCGGTCGCTCGGAGGACTGGGAACGCTCAGGGTGCTCGGTGTGGTCCTGGTCAGTGACGGAGGTCACCGGTCACCTCTCCTTCTGCAGTACGGACAACGCGGCGATGAGTTCGGCCTGGGGCTCCGGATGGACCTCGAGTGCGTCGAGCGGCGCGAGCCGGCGTTCGCGTTCGGTGTGCATGATCCGGTCCACGTGCTCGATGAGCAGCCGCCCGCCCCGGTCACTCAGCCGCACCGCTCCGTGCGCGCCGATCCGCTGGGCGAGCTTCTCCCCCGCGGTCCGCGCCCGGCGCCCGCTCAGCAGCGCCGTGGCGACCAGGGCGGCGACCGTCTCGGGATCGGCGGCGGCGCCGCGGTCGAGCTCGCGGACCTCTTCCTCGGCGTACTCCTCCAGCTCGCGCCGCCATCGCCGTACGGCCAGCCCGATCCGGTGCTCGGCACTCTCCATCGCACCGTCGCGGTCGGTGAACTCCGGAGCTTTCGCGGCCGGTTCGCGCCGCCAGGCGGTGTCGACCCGCTCGTCGGCGGCGGCGACGGCGCACAGCAGCAGGGCGCCCAGACCCTCCACGAGGGTGTCGAGGAGTTCCCTGGGCGTGCAGTCGAGCGGGAAGGCGCGCCACCGCTTGAGCGCGTCACCGGCGAGCACGGTTCCGGCCTGCAGCCGGCCGCGCAGGCGCGCGTGCTCCTTGTCGTACGCCCTCTCGACAGCGGAGGTGAGCCGCAGCGCGGCGGCGTGCTGCGCTGCGGCGGCACCGGCGAGTTCCGGCATGCGGGAGTCGAGGGAGTCGAGGATGCCGTGGGCGGTGCGCGCCATCACGTGCGCGCGGGCGGCGGGGTCCTGCGTCTGGTGGACGAGCCAGGTCCGCAGCGACGCCACCGCGGAGGCCGGCAGAAGCCCGCCACCCCAGGCCGACTCGGGCAGTTCGGGCACGGTGAAGCGCGGTACGTGGCCGAGCCCGGCCTTGGTGAGGAGGGCCCCGTACTGCCGGGACACCTCGGAGACGACCTGGTGGGGCACCCGGTCCAGGACGGTCACCAGGCTGACGTCGTACTCCTTGGCGGCGCGCAGCATGTGCCAGGGCACGGCGTCGGCGTAGCGGGCGGCGGTGGTGACCATGACCCAGATGTCCGCGGCGCAGACGAGTTCGGCAGCGAGAACGCGGTTGTCGGCGACGAGGGAGTCGATGTCGGGGGCGTCGAGCAGGGCGAGGCCGGGCGGGACGGTGTCGGCGGTCTCGATACGCAGGACACGTGCGGGGTTCTCGCCCGGGAGCAGCAGTTCGTCGGTCTCCCGTCGGGGCCCCCACACGCGCGTGAGGTCGGGCAGCACGCGCATGCCGCTGAACCAGTGGTGGTCCTCGGGGTGGCAGACGAGCACCGGTGTCCGTGTCGTCGGCCGCAGCACGCCCGCCTCGCTGACACGCCGCCCCACGAGCGAGTTCACCAGGGTGGACTTGCCGGCCCCGGTGGAGCCCCCCACCACGGCGAGCAGCGGCGACCGGGGCTCCCTCAGGCGGGGCACCAGATAGTCGTCGAGCTGCGCGAGCAGTTCGTCGCGGTTGGCACGCGCGCGTGAGGCCCCCGCCACAGGAAGCGGGAAGCGCGCGGCGGCGACACGGTCGCGCAGGGCGGAGAGTGCGTCGAGCAGCTGAGGCCGTACGTCCAAGGTCACCACATGTGAAGAATGCCCAATTTCATGGGAATTCTGAAGCATATGACCCTGTCTGCGCGCCGATCGGGCACACGCGGACGGAAGGGACGACCGGGGCGCGCGCACGGCCGAGGCATAACGAGTGCACAACACCCGGTGCGCGAGGGGCCAAAAGCGATGCACGATTCGTACCTGCCTGCGATTATCGGGACCGCTTCACCGAACCTCCACATCGAGCCACGGAGGAGAGGCGACAGGGGCAAGGACGCGGGAGCCCTATCCTTGTCCCGGCACGTCAGGGACCGGGGCCACCCGGGCCCCACGACAGAGGCCACCACATCCGGCCCCCGTAGCTCAGTGGATAGAGCAGGCGCCTTCTAAGCGCTTGGCCGCAGGTTCGAGTCCTGCCGGGGGCGCTCATCCTCCGCCCTCCCCCGGGGAGGGCCTCTTCGCCGGCCGGGTCGGCCGACGGCCGCGCGGGGCTCGGCGGGCAGGCTTCTGGGCTCCTCGCCCCGTGCGGTCGCCCGTCGCGCATGGCACGTTGGACACAGCACCGAGGCGCGAGGAGCGGGTGACGTCATGAGAGCTCGGCCCGGGGATCGACTCGTCGTCGGAAGCACGACGACCGACAGCGCCAGGCGCGACGGCGAGGTCGCCGGGCCGCCGCCGGGGGCGGCCGGCCCCGTGGCGGCGGCTCGTCCCGTGGGCCCGGTCGCCGCCGCCCCTCGTCGGGTCCGAGTCCCACCGTGCGGGCCCCGCGCGGGAGACGCGGATGAAGTGGCTGGTCTCGCTGGCCGGCGCCGGCCTCGTCATGATCACCCTGCGGGACCTGTTCCACACGCTCTGGCACCCCACCCGCCACGGTGGTCTGAGCCGCCTCGTGATGACGGTGCTCTGGCGACTCGCCCGGCGTTTCCGGGCACCCGGGCGCGTGGTCGGGCTTGTCGGACCGCTCTCCATGGTCACGGTGGTGGGCATGTGGGCCCTCACCGTCGTCCTCGGCTTGGCGATCGTCCACTGGCCCCACATGCCCGGGGCGTTCACCTTCCCCCCCGGCTCCGACGCGGCGCGGGAGCCGGCGCTGCTCGACTCCGTGTACCTGTCGCTCGTCACGGTGACCACCCTTGGGCTGGGTGACATCGCCCCCGGCGAAGGCTGGCTCCGTCCGGTCTCACCGCTCGAAGCCCTCGTCGGTTTCGCCCTGCTGACGGCCACCGTCTCCTGGGTGCTGGAGATCTATCCGGCGCTGACCCGCAGGAGGGTCCTGGCCGTCCGGCTGGCTCTGCTGCGCGACGCGGACCCGCCGACGCGGCAGATCGGCTGCACCGCGGGAGCGCTGCTGCTGGACAGCCTGGCCACCGACGTCGCCCGCGTCCGCGTCGACTTCACCCAGTACGCCGAGGCGTACTACTTCCATGACGGGGAGGACCACTCGTCGCTGGCGGCCACGGTCGGCTACGCCGCCGTGCTCGCCCGGCGCGGGCAGGCGGCCCGGCGGCCGGAGGTGCGACTGGCGGGTGCCCTGCTCGCCGGCGCTCTGAAGGACCTCGCCACCATCCTCGACCAGCGCTTCCTCCACACGGGCGGCCCGCCGACGGCCGTGTTCGCCGCATACGCCGCCGACCACGGGCCGGGACGACGCCCGGCCCTGAACGGGCAAGGACAGCCCTCCGAGAAGCGAGGGTCCGCCCCACGAGGCGGCCGGACCCGTCGCGCCTCCGCACCGACGGCATCGCGGACCCGCCCCGTGGCGTCGCACGAGGGCCCGTCACCGCAGGGCGGGACGTCATCGCCCGCCCCGCCGTGCGGTGACGCGGCCGCCTGCCTCCCGGCATGCGCAAGGGCACAGAGCAGCCGACACTGGTCATGACGGGGACGAGACCGGCCGGGGCGGGCCAGACTCCACGAGTTCCTCCCGCGCCGGCGGCGACGCCGGAAGGACACACCCATGACGACTGCCCAGGAGATCATGCACACCGGTGCCACCTGCGTGCAGGAGAGCGAAACACTCCAGGACGCGGCGCGCAGGATGAACGAACTGGACGTCGGAGCCCTGCCGATCTGCGGGCCGGACGACCGGCTGCACGGGATCATCACGGACCGCGACATCGTGGTGAAGTGTCTCGCCAGGGGCAAGGACCCCCGGACCATGACCGCCGGCCGGCTGGAGCAGGGCAAGCCGGTCACGATCGATGCCGAAGCCGATGCCGACCAGGTCCTGCGCACCATGGAGGAGCACAGGATCCGCCGGCTGCCGGTGATCGACAACCATCGCCTCGTCGGCATGATCAGTGAGGCGGACCTCGCACGCCACCTGCCCGAGGAGCAGGTGGGCCACTTCGTCGAGGCGGTCTGCGCGGCATCCTGACCGGCCTGTCGCCCACTCCTGCTGAACCTCCGCAGGGTTCGCGTCCCGCCGGGGCGCCGGTCCGTCGCCTGCCCTGAAATCCGGTGGCCGAGGGCCGGGGCCGGAGGAAACCGCCCTCACCCGGGGTGACCCGCGGCTGCCCCCGTGACCCGTCGTGCGTCTCCGCGTTGAACGGGGAGCACGGCCGCGTCCCCTGCGGCCGTACTCATCGAATCAGAAGGAGAACGTGATGTCGCGCATCGCGAAGGCAGCCTGCGTCGTACTCGGCACGGGTGCCGTGGCGCTGAGCGGGGCCGGAGCGGCCCTGGCGGACGCGGGCGCCCAGGGCGCCGCAACCCACTCCCCGGGAGTCCTGTCGGGCAACCTGGTCCAGGCCCCGGTCCACGTGCCGGTCAACGTGTGCGGGAACACCGTCAACGTCGTCGGTGCACTGAACCCGGCGTTCGGCAACACGTGCGTGAACGAGGACGGTCAGCACCACGAGAGCCACAGGAGCGCGTACGGGAACTGATCCCGGTACGCGTCATCGGCACAGCGGCCAGAGCCCCGGCACCTCGAGCGCCGGGGCTCTGGCCGCGTATGCCTCCACGCCGGGATCGCCCACAAATGAGTGATTACGAACCAAAGACATGACGGTTGGCCATCATGGACTGGTTCGCCGTCATTTCCCTGTCCCGGAGCCGTCCATGCGCCCTGCCCCGCCCACCGCCCAGGTCTCGCTGCACCCCCAGCGCCTCGGCTCCGTTCCTCCGCCGCGGAAGCAGGTGGAGGAACGGAGCCTGACGTTCGAGGGCTTCGCGTACGGGTGCCGGATCGTCCGTCAGAGCGCCCCGCGGACGGCGCCGCTGCTGCTGCTCGGCGGCTCGTCCCAGAACCGGTACTCCTGGCAGGGGCACGAGAAGTGGCTGGCGCCGCTGTGCACGGTGATCACCGTGGACCTTCCCGGATACGGTGGTGCGGACTTCCTGCCCGCCCGTTACGGGATCGACTTCCTCGCCGCCGCGGTCCAGCACATGCTGGCGGAGACCGGGATGCCGCCGGTGAACCTCTTCGGCGGCTGCTTCGGTGAAGTCGTCGGCCTCCGCTTCGCACAGCTGCATCCCGCCTCCGTCCGCCGCCTCGTCTTCTGCGGTGCGGCCAAGCGCCTCCCCGAGATCTACACCGAGGCCGTACCGCGCCTGGCGCAGGCGCTGGAGCGGGGCGAGACCGAAGCGGCGGCCGGCGGTCTGGTGGAGCTGTTCATGTCGGACCCGGGCACCGGCCGGGTCCGCAGGCACGCGGCCGTCACGCGCCTGCTCCGTCACCAGTTCGTGAACCAGACCCCGGACGAGCTCAGGAACGCGGTGGAGCACAACACCCGGCTGATGACGCACGGCTGTTACGAGCCCCTGCCCGTCCCCGACGTGCCGACGCTGGTGTTCACGGGAGAGCACGACACCCTGTGCACCCCGCAGATGGGCCGCGAGCTCGCCGCGACGATTCCGGCGGCGCGGTTCACGACGGTCAGGGAGGCGGACCACCTGGTCACCGTCGAGCGCAGGCAGGAGTCCTCGGACCTGATCGGCCGCTTCTGCACCGACCGCCCCATCGACGGCCTGCCGTACTGCACCCCCGTGGAGTCGCCGGGTGCCGGTCCCGCCTGCGCGACGGCAGGCCGGTGACGGGCATACGACGAGTGGCCGGGACCCGGTACCGGGTTCCGGCCACTGTCCGCTGTACGGGTGGTACGACGCGGAGGTGCCGACGGGAGGGATGCCGTGAACTACGGCACTCCGCCGACGGGAGGCGTCAGGACTCCTCGTCCGGGAGGGCAACGCTGTTGGTGCAGGAGACCTCGGCGCTCTCACCGGAGCAGGACTGCTCCGACTTGTTGACGAAGTGGATCTTTCCGTACTGGTCGGTCGTGATGTCCTGCTCACTCACCTGCACGCAGCGGACAGTGCCCTTTTCGTCCTTGACGCAGTTGGCCGGGGCATCGGCACCGAAGGCCTGGACAGCACCGGCGCCGATCAGCGCGAGCCCTCCGAGAACCCCCGCCGCCGCTGCGGTCTTCTTCGACTTGAACATCTACCTTTTTCCTTGACGGTCGATCTGCCGCCACTGAGCGGCGGAGCCGTTCCGGACACCCGGACCGGCCGACATGCCGGGCGGCCCCGGGGCTCGAACCCGTGGGTTCGAGCCCCGGGACCTGCCCGGATCACCTGGCAGCGATCACTTGTCGCCGATGGCGAAGCTGGAGGCGCAGGTCACCGCGTTGGTCTCGGTGTTCTCCGCGTTGCCGAGGCCCAGGATGCCGACCGCGAGGTTGATGTCGTCGATGTTGATCAGGCCCTGCTTCGAGTTGTCCTGGACGCAGGTGGTGGTCTGCTCGTTGCTGAGCTCGACCTCCGGCCCTTCGTTGGCGTGGCCGACGCCGGCGCCGAGGAAGCCGGCACTGCCGAGCATGGCCATGACGACAGCAGCCTTCTGGTACTTGCGCATTACTGCTCCATTCTCGTACTGACACAACCCGTGACGGGTTGGTAACTCACAGTCGCTAATGTAGGCGACGTTCACGGCAGTCGATAGATGAAACGCCGCGTCACACCTTCGGAAATGAGTGCCACCGCACCCGCTGCCGGGCGGTCCCGGGGCCCGGACACCGGGTCCGGGCCCCGGGACCCGCCTGGACCACCTGTCGGTGATCAGCCGCCGAGGGTGAAGCTGGAGGCGCAGGCCACCGCGTTGGTCTCGGTGTTCTCCGCGTTGCCGAGGCCCAGCAGGGCGCCGACGCCCGCGTTCACGTCGTCGATGTTGACGAGGCCCTGGACGGAGTTGTCCTGGGCGCAGACCGTGGTCTGCTCGTTGCTGAGCTCGAACGAGGGGCTGTCACCGGCGTGGCTGACGCCGGCGCCGAGGAAGCCGGCACTGCCGAGCATGGCCATGACGACAGCAGCCTTCTGGTACTTGCGCATTGCTTCTCCGTTTTCCCGAGTGGACACAGCCCGTTGCGGGCTCGTCACTTTCAGTGGCTAACGTAAGGGATGTTTGCGACTTTGGACAGCCAAAACACCCATCTGCATAATTTTCTTGTGAAGGTGCAGTTCAGGGATCTGCTGCGGGTCCGGCGAATGGCCCAACCGGGGGTTGCCCTTCCGGTTCGGTCACCTTCAAGGGGTGATCCCGGGACAAGCACCGTGACCGGGGCGAGGTCTTCGCGTTGAGCGGGGCGTGCGGCCGCGCGTCATGCTGCCGTGCTCACCGGATCAGTAAGGGAGAACGTGATGTCTCGCATCGCGAAGGTCGGCGCTGTCGCTCTCGGCACGGGGGCCGTGGTGTTCGGCGGGGCCGGTATGGCCGCGGCGGACGCCGGCGCCGACGCCGTGGCGGCCCACTCGCCGGGGGTCGCGTCCGGCAACGTGGTCCAGGTTCCGGTCCACGCGCCGGTCAACGCGTGCGGAAACACCGTCAACGTCGTCGGCGCGCTGAACCCGGCGTTCGGCAACACCTGCGTGAACGGCGGCCACGCCGGCTGACGTCCGCCGCAGTGACCCGAGAGCCCCGCACCGTCCTACGGATGCTGTTGGTTGATCCGGGGCCTGGCGTGACGTCGGCCTTCGAGACCCGGTTGTGGTCTTGAAGGCCGACGTTGTCGTTTGGGGTGGGTGCGGATGTCGATGCAGCCGAAGGGGTCTGGGGAGATCCCGGCGGAGACGGTGCGGGTGGCGCGGGCCGCGTTCCCGAACGGGAGTCCGGCGATCCGGGTGCGGGACGAACCGGGGTCACTGTTCACGGACGAGGAGTCCGTGGACCTGTTCCAGACGCGGGGCAGGCCTGCCTGGTCACCGGGTCGGCTCGCGCTGGTACCGGTGTTGCAGTCCGTCGAAGGGCTCACCGACCGGCAGGCCGCGGAAGCGGTCCGGGCCAGGATCGACTTCAAGTACGCGCTCGGCCTCCAGCTCGGCGATCCGGGGTCCGACTTCTCGGTACTGTCGGAGTTCCGGGATCGGCTGGTGGAGGCTGACGCCGGGCTGCGGGTGCTGGACGGCGTCCTGGTCGCGGCTCGGGAGAAGGGCCTGCTGAAAACGACAGGCCGGGCCCGCACCGACGCTACGCATGTGCTGTCGTCGGTACGGGAGCCGTCCTGGCTGGAG
>NZ_BBNN01000045.1 GCF_000829695.1 Streptomyces sp. NBRC 110035
CGAGACCTGCCAGCCCGCGGCCCACAGGTCCAGCGTGATCCTCGGTGACCCGTAGGTCTCGCCCGAGCGGCGGAAGAAGTACGTGATCCTCTCCTCCAGCATCGCCCGTCTGACCTCGCGTTTCGTCGGCTCGGCCGGGCGACGTCGCCACTTGTGGAACCACGCCTCGGATACGCCGAGCGCGCGGCAGGAGACAGTGTGCGGGATGCCGTGCCCGGTCCTCTGGTCGCTGATCACCCCGACGAGAGCCGCCGGGTCCGCCACAGCTGCTTCACCCACAGGACCATGCAGCGTTTGAGGACATCACGCTCCATGGCCAGTTCCTTGTTCTCTTTGGTCAGCTCGGTGTTGCGCCTGCGCAGTCGCTCCAGTTCCTCCTGGACGCTCTCGCTCCGCCCGCCAGCAGCCGCACCGTTCCGCCGGGCGCGAGAGACCCAGCTGGCCAACGTGGTCTCGTTGATCCCCAGCTCCCTCGCGACCTGCGCGAGCGGCTTGCCTGTCTCGGTCACGATACGCACAGCCCCCTCACGGAACTCCGCGTCGAACTTCCGCCTCTTCTCCGCCATGACTCCCAACTTCCCCTGCAGTCACGGCCTCTACGCTACGAGGGGAAGGTCACCCGCGCCCTCCCCGGGGGACGCGCGGACCAGGAACCGCCGCCGCGCCGGTCCTGCTGCCGGTCCTTCCGCCGCCCCTGTCGGCGGTCCCGCTTCCGGGCCCGGCGCCGGACGGACCGCACGCGTGCGGCGAGGCCTCCGAAGGGGCGGGGTGACGTGGGGGGAGGACGACGGGAATGTGCGGCCACTGCTTCGTTCACCTCCTCCGCGACGAGGTCCGGGCCGTCCCGGGACGGTCACCGTCCGCCGGACCTCCGGCGGACCTCCGCCGGATCTCCGCCGGACCTCTGGCCGTCCGCCCGACCTGCCCCGGCGGGGGGACGGCCGGCGGGGCGGGGTTTTCGTTGTGCCACGTCCCGCGGACACCGCAACGCCGGGGTGCCGAGAACCCGGGAATCAGTGAACCGAGACCTGGACGTTCTTCCCATTACTCGCGAACGGGTCAACGGTACTCGCTCGGAGCCTCTCCGGTCCGGTCGGGTCCGGTCGGGTCCGGTCGGGTGGGGCCGTGCGGCGCCGCCGCCGGAGGAGAGCCGTTGCCGCGCGCCCCGACGGATTCGGGCATACGCGCTGTGGCCCGTCGTTCTGCCTGTCTGCCTATTCACCGGCCTGCCTGTCCGCCCGTCGGCGGGGTCCCGGCTCAGCCGCCGACCGGTCCCGGCAGGCTGCGTCCGATACCCCGGGCCGCCACCTGGAGGGCGCTGACCAGCCCTGGCCGGTCGCGTTTGAGACTGGGTGCGACGATGCCGAGCGCCGCGACCACGTCTCCGCCGGACCGGATCGGCACGGCCACGGAACTCGCGCCCAGGCTCATCTCGTCCACCGTCGTGGCGTAGTCGTCCTCGCGCACCTTGTCGAGCTGGCGCCGCAGCTGGGCCGGCCGGCTCACGGTGTACGGGGTGATCCGCGGGAGGCAGGCGAGCACCTCGGCCCGTACGTCGTCCGGGGCATGCGCGAGCAGCACCTTGCCGACGCCCGTCGCGTGCAGGGGCAGCCGTGCGCCGATCGAGCTGACCACCGGCACCGAGGCGTGCCCGGAGAGCCGGTCCACATACAGCACCTGGCGGCCGTCGCGCACCGCCAGGTGCACGGTGGCGAGGGTCGTGCCGTAGAGGTCGTGGAGGTACGGGGAGGCGATCTGCCGCAGCCCGGTGTGCACGGGCGCGAGCAGGCCGATGTCCCACAGCCGGCGCCCGACGACGTACTCGCCCGAGTCGGTGCGGCTCAGCGCGCCCCATGCGACGAGCTCGCCGACCAGCCGGTGCGCGGTCGCGACGGGGAGACCGGCCCGGGTCGCGAGGTCGGTGAGGGTGAGCTGCCGGTGCCGTCCGTCGAAGGCACCCAGGACCGCCAGCGCGCGGCTGGTCACCGAGCGTCCGGGGGTCGCGGCGTTGCCTGCCATGGGCGGCATCCTTCCGCTGGGTGGAAACAGGCGCAAGGGCGGTTGGGCGGGCGTGCGGGATTTCCCGGTCACGGTCCCGGGGAAGCCGGCCGGCCACGGCGAACGGACGGCGCACCGGAAGGCACGGTTCGAGCCGAAGATCCGGCCTGGAGCCGGACGGCCTGTCAGGTGGACGCCCGATGCCCCATGATGAGTGCGCCCCGCACTCACCCACGCCTGGAGTATCAGTGGTCCCCTCCCTCGTCCGCCTGCGTGCCGTACGCCGTCCGGCCCTGGTCACCACGGCAACCGCCGCCGCCCTTCTTCTGACGGCCGGGCCGGCCGTCGCCCACGTCCACGTCGAGTCCGACAACGCCCGGGCGCTCGCCCAGGAGGTCACGCTGACCTTCGCCGCCGCCTCGGAGTCCGCCGATGCGGGCATCACCCGGCTGCGGGTGGTCCTGCCCGAGGGCATCGAGCCCACGGACGTGACCTACGGCGAGGGCCCCGAGGGCTGGAAGCTCACCGCCACCGACGACGGCTACACCGTCACGGGCCCGGCCGCGGAGGCCGGTGAGGACGTGGAGTACTCGGTGGTCGTCCGCCAGCTCCCCGACGCCGAGGAACTGGCGTTCAAGACGCTCCAGAGCTACAGCGACGGTCGCGTCGACCGGTGGATCGAACTGCCGGAGCCCGGCGGTGAAGGCGATGGGCACGGCCACGGCCACGGCAACGAGGCCCCGGTCCTCGAACTCGAGGCCGCCGCCCCCGGAGCCGCACCGGTCGGCCCGTCGCCCGCCGCACCCGAAAGCGCCCCGGCCCCGTCTCCCGCCCCGACCGCCGAGGAGACGACGGCATCGCCGTCCGCCCGGGCCGTGGCCGCCGACAGCGAGGCGGAGGACGGCGGCCTGTCCGCCGCGGCCTGGGCCGGAAGCGTCGCGGTGGTCCTCGTCGCGGCCGCCGCCGTGGCCTTCCTCGTCCGCCGCCGGGGTGCCGCCCGTCAGTGACGTGGACGCGCAGCACACCTCCACGGACGAGAGGCGGGTTGCCGCACCGCCGCACCGCCGGGCTGTCGCACTGCCCCGCTGCCGGACTGCCGGACTGCCGGACTGCCGGGTTGCCGGACTGCCGGGTTGCCGGGTTGTCGGGTTGCCGCGAGAGTGCGGCGGCCCGCCTTCGTCGGGTCGGGTCGGATCGGCCGGTCGGCCGGACGGACGTGCGTCACGGATGACCGCGGACGCAGTCCTCGATCACCGAGGCGACCTGCTCGGCCGCGGCCGGGACGCGGTGCGTGCGCTGGGCCAGTACCAGTTCGACGGATCCGGGGTCGGTGAGCGGTACGTAGGTCGCGCCGTCGAGGCTCAGGCTCTGCACCGACTGCGGCACGAGGGCCACGCCGTGCCCTGCCGCGACGAGGACGACCAGGGTGGCGGTCTCGCCGACCTCGATGAGCGGGGCGGGCCGGAATCCGGCCCGCCGGCAGGCGGACAGGACCAGGTCGTACATCGAGGACCGGGACTGGGAGGGGTGGATGACGAACGGCTCGTCGGCCAGGGCCTCCAACGGGATGCTCCGACGGCCCGCCAGCCGGTGATGGGACGGCAGCACGGCCACCAGCGGCTCGGACCGCAGCGGCGTGGTGCGGATGTTCTCCTCCGATACCGTGCCCCGCAGGACGGCGAGGTCGAACGTGCCGGAGAGCAGGCCCTCGACGAGCAGCGGGGACAGCAGCTCACCCCGCAGGTCCAGGGTGATGCCCGGCAGCTTCGCCCGCACGGTGCGGGCGACCTTCGGCAGGACGTCGTAGGTGGCCGTGCCGATGAAGCCGACCGAGACCCGGCCCGCGTGACCGGTGGCGAGCTCCCGCAGATGGATCCGCGCGCGTTCCTCCTCCGTGACGAGGACGCGTGCGTAGTCGGTGAGGTGACGGCCGGCCTCGGTCAGCTCGACGCGTCGGGTGGACCGGTGGAACAGCGAGACGCCCAGCTCCCGCTCCAACTGCTTGATCTGCTGGGACAGGGCCGGCTGCGCCACGTGCAGCCGGTCGGCCGCGCGCCCGAAGTGGCACTCCTCGGCCAGCGCGAGGAAGGAGCGGAGCTGACGGAGTTCCATGCACTCCATTTTATAAGGCATCCTTATGAATCGATGCGGATCAGGTCTTGGACATGATGAAGCGGGCGCTCGTACCGTGAGAGCGTGAGCGACAGTTACCTCTACGCAGCAGCCAGAACGCCCTTCGGCAAGTTCTCGGGGGCCCTCGCCGACGTCCGGCCCGACGACCTCGCCGCGGTGGCTGTCACCGGGGCCCTGGCCAAGACCCCCGCGCTCGACCCGGCGGAGATCGGCGACGTCGTCTGGGGGAACGCCAACGGCGCGGGCGAGGACAACCGCAACGTCGGCAGGATGGCCGTACTCCTCGCGGGACTGCCCACCTCGGTCCCCGCCACGACCGTCAACCGGCTGTGCGGCTCCTCCCTGGACGCCGCCCTCATCGCCTCCCGCGCCATCGAGACCGGCGACGCGGACATCGTGCTCACCGGCGGGGTCGAGTCGATGACCAGGGCGCCCTGGGTCCTGCCCAAGCCCTCGCGCGCGTTCCCCGCCGGGGACGCGACCGCCGTGTCCACCACGCTCGGGTGGCGGCTGGTCAACCAGCGCATGCCGAAGGAGTGGACCGTCTCCCTGGGCGAGGCGAACGAGCAGCTCGCCGACCGCTTCTCCATCGCCCGGGACCGGCAGGACGAGTTCGCCGCCCGCTCCCACAACCTCGCCGACGACGCCTGGAACGAGGGCTTCTACGACGACCTGGTGGTGCCCGTCGTCACGGACGCCAAGGGCACGACCGTCACGCGGGACGAGGGAATCCGCCCCGGTTCGACCGCCGGGAAGCTGGCCGGACTCAAGCCCGTCTTCCGCCCCGACGGTGTCATCACGGCCGGCAACGCCTCCCCGCTGAGCGACGGCGCCTCGGCGGTCCTGCTCGGCTCGGGCGAGGCCGCCGCCCGCATCGGCACCGACCCCGTCGCCCGCATCGCCGGCCGGGGCGTGTCCGCGCTGGACCCGCAGATGTTCGGATACGCCCCCGTGGAGGCGGCGAACCGGGCGCTGAAGAGGGCCGGGATCACCTGGTCCGACGTCGCCGCCGTCGAGCTCAACGAGGCCTTCGCCGTCCAGTCGCTGGCCTGCGTCGACGCCTGGGGCGTCGACCCGGGGACCGTCAACGCCAAGGGCGGCGCGATCGCGCTCGGCCACCCCCTGGGCGCCTCCGGGGGCAGGATCCTGGGCACCCTCGCCCACCGGCTCCGGGAGTCGGGACAGCGGTGGGGCGTCGCCGCCCTCTGCATCGGAGTCGGCCAGGCGCTCGCCGTGGTCCTGGAGAACGTCTCGGGAGACGACCGATGACCACCCTGCTGTGCGACCACGCCGACGAGGCGGTGGCCGGGACCGAGGACGGCTCGACCGTGCTCGTCGGAGGATTCGGCATGGCCGGCATGCCGGTCGACCTGATCGACGCCCTCATACGTCAGGGCGCCAAGGACCTCACCGTCGTCTCCAACAACGCCGGCAACGGCGAGGCCGGACTCGCCGCGCTGCTCGCCGAGGGGCGGGTCCGCAAGGTGATCTGCTCCTTCCCGCGCCAGGCGGACTCGTGGGTGTTCGACGACCTCTACCGCGCGGGCCGGATCGAACTCGAGGTGGTCCCCCAGGGAAACCTCGCGGAGCGGATGAGGGCGGCCGGGGCCGGCATCGGAGCCTTCTTCTGCCCCACCGGCGTCGGCACCCTCCTCACGGAGGGCAAGGAGACCCGCGAGATCGACGGCCGCACCCACGTGCTGGAGTACCCGATCAAGGGAGACGTCGCGCTGATCGGCGCCCACCGCGCCGACCGCATGGGCAACCTCGTCTACCGCAGGACCGCCCGCAACTTCGGCCCGGTCATGGCCACCGCCGCGACCACGGTGATCGCGCAGGTCCGCGAGATCGTCGAGACCGGCGCCATCGATCCCGAAACCGTCGTGACCCCCGGCATCTACGTCGACCGTGTGGTGAAGGAGGCCGACCCCGCATGACCACGACCCGAGTGACGAGGACGAGCGACCAGGGCGGGACGAGCGACCGGAGCGCGGCGAGCGACCAGGGCGCGGCGAGCGACCGGAGAGGGACGAGCCGTCAGGGCGGGACGAGTGACCGGGGAGGGTCGAACAACCAGGGTGCGACGAGCCGTCAGGGCCCGCTGGGCAAGCAGGACATGGCCGCCCTCGTGGCGCGCGACATCCCCCGGGGTGCCTTCGTCAACCTGGGCATCGGGCAGCCGACCCTCGTCGCCGACCACCTGCCCGCCGGCTCCGGCGTGGTCCTGCACACCGAGAACGGCATGCTCAACATGGGGCCCGCGGCGAAGGAGGGCGAGGCCGACCCCGACCTGACGAACGCGGGCAAGGTCCCGGTGACCGAACTGCCCGGAGCCGCCTACTTCCACCACGCCGACTCGTTCGCGATGATGCGCGGCGGTCACCTGGACATCTGCGTCATGGGCGCGTTCCAGGTCTCGGCCACCGGCGACCTCGCCAACTGGCACACGGGGGCACCCGACGCGGTCCCCGCCGTCGGCGGGGCCATGGACCTGGCGATCGGTGCCAAGAAGGTGTTCGTGATGATGACGCTCTTCACGAAGACCGGCGCACCCAAGCTGGTGCCCGACTGCACCTACCCGCTCACCGGGCTGCGCTGCGTCGACCGCGTCTACACGGACCTCGCGGTCTTCGACATCACCCCTGAAGGGCTCAGGGTCGGCCAGACCTTCGGCACCACGGTGGACGAGCTCGCCGGCCGCCTGGACGTGCCGCTGCTCGCCCCGAAGGCGTAGACACGGGCGAGGACCGGGCACGAGGACCCACCGCCCGCGCCCGGTCCTCGCGGCCCGCTCCTCACCTGGCACGATCGATCCCGAACGGCCCACCCGTACCGGTTCTTGCCCGCGTTCGGGGGCAACTCGTCGAGCACGGGGACCGGTCACGACCTCGAGCAGCCCGGGAACGTGACCGGTCCCGGAAGTCCCGAAGAAGGGCGAACGAAGTGAAGATCGTGGTGGATGACCTCTCCGGCCCGGAGATCGCCGCATTCCTCGAAGAGCACGTCCGGCAGATGCGGTCCATCACACCACCGGAAAGCAAGCACGCCCTCGATCTCGGCGCGCTCCGCAAGCCCGGGATCACGTTCTGGTCGGTCATCGACGGCGACACCCTGGTGGGCTGTGGCGCGATCAAGAGGCTGGACGCGGGCCACGCGGAGCTGAAGTCGATGCGCACCACTCCGACGCGCAAGCGGAGCGGAATCGCGTCCCTGCTGCTGAAGCACATCCTCACCGAGGCCGAGCGCGCCGGGTTCACGCGGCTGAGCCTGGAGACCGGTTCGGCCGACTTCTTCCTGCCCGCCAGGAACCTGTACGAGAAGTTCGGGTTCGCCCCCTGCGAGCCGTTCGCGGACTACCGGCCCGACCCGAGCAGCACGTTCATGACGAGGACGCTTTGAGGACTCCGGCCCACCGGCCCCGGCAACGGCTCCCCGAGCCCGGACTCCGTCGCCGGGCACGCGTCCCCGGGACCCGGCACGCGAAGAACGAGGTACGGACCGTCGGCACCCTCCCCGCAGGACACGGCCTTCAGTAGCATCGGGCCCCGGGGATCAGGGCTCGGCACGGCCGCGCGGGCCGTCGTTCCGTACTCCTGGAAGCGGAGCGGGGCGGACCGGACGTCGGGGGGATGCGTGAGAGTTCTTGTCGTCGGCGGAAGCGGGTTCCTCGGGTACGAGGTGCTCCGCCGGGCTCTCGCCGCCGGACGGGACGTGGCCGCGACCTACCGGACCAGCCCCCGGAACCTGTCGTCGGTCGCCTGGTACCGGGCCGACCTCCGTGACCCGGGCCGGATGGAGGAGGTGCTGGCCCGGGCCCGACCGGCCGCGGTGATCAACGCGTCGAGCGGACACGCCGACTGGGCGGTCACGGCCGACGGAGCGGCCCGGCTCGCCCTGGAGGCGGCGAGCGCCCGTTGCCGGCTGGTCCACGTCTCCTCCGACGCGGTGTTCTCCGGAGCCGACGTCCACTACCCGGAGGAGGCACTCCCCGACCCCGTCACTCCGTACGGAGCCGCCAAGGCCGCGGCGGAGACGGCCGTCCGGGTGGCGGTACCCGAGGCCGCCGTGGTGCGCACGTCGCTCATCGTGGGACACGGACGGTCCGCCCACGAGAAGGCCGTGCACGCCCTGGTGGCCGGCACGCGCACCGGTGTCCTGTTCACGGACGACACCCGCTGTCCGGTGCATGTCGACGATCTGGCCTCCGCCCTTCTGGAGATCACGACGTCGGACGGATCCGGTGTGTTCCACGTGGCGGGACCCGACGCGATGAACCGTCACGACCTGGGCGTCCTCATCGCCCGGCGGGACGGACTGGATCCGGCCCGGCTGCCGGTCGGCCTGCGCAGCGACGTGGCCCCGCCGGGAGACCTCGACATTCGTCTCGTCACCGACGCCACCCAGGACCGGCTCCGGACCCGTCTGCGGGGCGCGCGTGAGTTCCTCGGCCCCGGCGGCCCGTGAGCCGGCCCGGCCCACCACCCGGCGCGGCCGGGTGCGCCGGGCGGACCGCGCCGGGGAACGGGCCGCCTTCCCGACGGGGCCCGCGACCACGGGACCGAGTGCCCCGGTCGTGGCGTTTCCGGTGCGTGAAGCGGCAGTCGAGGAAATTCACCCGCACCGTGCCGCCTCTCGATAAAGTGATTCTCCCGGCCACCCCGGACGTCAACGAGGCCATGCCCGACGTCGACGGAGCCGGCTCGGCAGGTGGCGGACCGGCCGCCGGAATGTGGTCCCCGGACGCAGGTGCGTCCGGGGAGGCAGCGTGAGGTGTCGGCGAAGAAAGCACCAAGGCGATACGTCGGTCCAACCCGCCGTATTGGTCGGCACATCAGTCATGGCTCTTGTCAAAAAGGAAGTGTGACTGCATGTTTGACGATAATTCCGCAGGGTACGGTGCGCACCTGCCGGACAGCGGGCATCGCGCCTGGGATCTCGAGAGGATTCTCGGCCGGCCGCGGACAAGCACCGGTCTCGAGAGCAGCGCCGGCTTCCTGCGCGGCAGGCGGATCCCGGTCACCGGAGCCGGTGGCTACATCGGGTCGGAGCTGTGCCGGCAGCTCAGCCGGTGGGGGCCCGAGAGCCTCATGATGCTCGACCGGAACGAGACGGCCCTTCACCTGGCGGCCAGCGGCATCGAGAGCTCCTCGTCGGTGCGGCCCGTCATCCTCCTCGCGGACATCAGGGACTCCAGAGGGCTCACCCGGCTGTTCCGCCGGTGCCGGCCGGACATCGTCTTTCACGCGGCGGCCCTCAAATGGGTGCCCATCCTGGAGGAGTTCCCCGGAGAGGCCGTGAAGACGAACGTCTTCGGTACCCGGGCGGTACTCGAGGCGGCGCTGGCCGCGGACGCCGCGTTCCTGGTGAACATTTCCACCGACAAGGCGGTCGACCCGGTCGGGGTGCTCGGATACTCGAAACGCATAGCAGAGGGACTCACCGCGGCGGCCGCGATCCAGGCGGGCAGGCCGTACGTGAGCGTGCGATTCGGCAACGTGCTCGGTTGCCAGGGGTCCTTTCTCGACGTCTTCGCCCGGCAGATCGCGGCCGGTACACCGGTGACGGTCACCCATCCCGAGGTGACGCGCTATCTGATGACCGTCCAGGAGGCCGTGGGGTGCTCAAGACGGAGCTGGCCGCGCTGCTCCAGTCGTCCGACGGGGCGGCCGGGCCGGGCAGGTGAGCGACGGCGACGCGAGGCCTTCGCCCGGGCCTGCGGCGGCGGCCGGCTGGCATCTGGGCCTGGCGTCCGGGTCCGGCGTCCGGACAGCTGTGTCATGGGCGCGTTCCGGAAGCCGGCCACCGGTGACCGGGCCGACCGGCGCACAAGGGCTCCGGACGCGATCCCCGCCGCCCCCGCCCTCACCCCCGCCGCCCCCGTCGTCGGCGGGGCCATGGGCCTGGCGACCGGCGCCGGGAGGGTGTTCGTCAGGACACCGCTCTTCACGAAGAGCGGTGTCCTCGAGCTGGTACCCGACCGCACCTGTCCGCCCGCCGGGTTGCCGGGCCGCGCTGCGCCGACCGCGTCCGCACGGACCCCGCGGTCTTCGACACCACCCCCTCGGGGAGTCAGGGGCACCCAGACCTTCGGCACCACGGTGGACGAGTTCCGTCGGCCGCCTCGACGTGCCGCTGCCCGCCCCGGAAGCGTGGGACACGGGATGACGGCCTCCCCGATGGCCTGCCCGCGGACCGCGGGCAGGCCATCAGCACGTTCTCGGCTCCCGCCTCAGACGCGCCGGGACCGGACGACCAGGGCCGTGCCCCCGGCCACCGCGAGGACCGCCGCACCGCCGAGCACCGCGGCCTGCTCGCCCGCACCCGTCTCGGCGAGGCCGGGGCGCGAGCCGTGCGCGGCCTGCAGGACCAGGTCGGTGACGTCATCCGGGTTGGTCTCCGGTACGGCGTGCGGGGCGTCGACCTCGACGGTGGTGGAGCCCGCCCGCTCGGCCATGAAGCGCAGGTTCTCGGTACCGATCGTGCGGTCGTCGGTGGCCACGAGGGACCAGGAGGGGATCGTCTTCCACGCGGCCCCCTTGCTCGGCTGGCCGCTCGTGGCCGCGTTCGCGGGCCGCTGCGAGGCGGCCATGGCGTTCGCCCGGGCGGCGTCGAGCCGGTCGCTCAGGAAGACGTCGCTGAAGGCGTCCGGCTTGATGTACAGGTCGGTCTCCTCGGGGCCGCCGCCGAGCGGCACCGCGTCCAGCGCGGTGGGGACGGGGGCCCCGGGGTCGTCCGTCAGGTGGCTGCCGGGGTGCCGGGCGATCAGCTCCAGCACCGTCTCGCCCTGGTCCGGGGCGAATCCCGCGACGTAGACGAGGGACCTGACGTTCGGGTTCCCGGCCGCCGCGTTGGTGATCACGGCACCGCCGTAGGAGTGGCCGACGAGGACGACGGGACCCTTGATCGACTTCAGTCGGTCGGCGAGGTAGTCGGCGTCGCCGGAGAGGCTGCGCAGCGGGTTCGAGGCGGCGACCACCGGATAGTCCTGGGCCTGGAGGCTCCGCATGACCTCGTTCCAGCACGAGGCGTCCGCCCAGGCACCGTGCACCAGCACGATGGTCGGCTTGGCGCCCTCACGGGGTTCACCACCACCGCCGACGCTCTCGGAGGCCGCGGACGGGCCGGCGGCCATCAGGGCGGCGGCGGGAAGGAGGACGGCCAGGGGGAGTGCCCGCCGGGCGGCGTGCCGTATGTGCTTCATGACCACTCTTTCTCCGAGGGGAATGTCCGGGGGAACGTCCGGGGAGTGACTGCATGACGACACTGCGTTCCGCCGACCGGCGGGGCACCACGGGATGGTCCGGCCGAGTGAAGATCGCGCCGGCGGGTGTGAGCGCCTCCCGGGGCAGGCGAGGCCGTCCGGAACGCGGCACGGGCAGCCGCTGCTCCTCGCGGTGCGATGCGGTGAGGGTCCTTTCCGTGAGGCCTTCGTCTTCACCCCGGAAGGCGAGCGAAAGCGGCCCGAGGCCCTCTGCCCGCACCGGGCCTGTCGCGGAAGCGGAGGTGTCGGACTGGACGTGCCCCGCGCAGGTACCGCTTCGTGTCAGGCTCCGGAGGACCGCCGCCCCCGGGGACTGTCGGCTGCGATCGGGAGACTGCGCAGGGTCAGCGCAGCCGGCGGAGGCAGCGGTCGGCCGGCCGCGTCGGCGCGGAACGACCGGAGCAGGTAGGCCACCAGGCGCCGGGACGCCGCACCGTCACCCGGTAGGGCGGTCACCAGACCGCAGTGTGCCAACAGGACCACGGCGAGGTCGGAAGGGTGGAAATCGGCCCGCAGCGCGCCCGACGTCTGAGCCCTGCGTATTAGGGTCATGAAGTCCCGCTCGGCTTGTTCCCGGGCCTGCGCGTGTTCTGACGTGCTTTCCGGGAAGGCCGCGACGAACGCGGCCGGGAACCCTCGTTCCTCCCGTTGGAGTTCGCAGACCGTCTCGACCAGCTGCTGGAAGCCCTGCCATGGGTCAGGGGCGGCCAGAGCCTCGGTGAGAGCCCGCGCACAGGTCTCCATCTGCTGCGCGAACGCGCCCCGCACCAGGGCGTCCCGGGTCGGGAAATGCCGGTACAGCGTCGCTACGCCGACCCCGGCCCGGCGGGCCACGGTCGCCATCGGGGCGTCGATCCCGTGCTCGGCGAAGACCGTGCGGGCGGCGACGAGGACGCGCTCCCGGTTGCGCCGGGCGTCCGCCCGTACCCCGTCCCGGGCTGTGATCCGAGAGGATTCCGCCATCACTGTCTCTCGCTTCCGGTCCAAGCGGACGATTGCGTCCACTTGAGAGCTTACGGTCGATGTCAGATCCCTGTACGGCCACCGGCGGCAAAGGCGGAACGATGAACGACCGCATGATGAAGGCAGTGCTCTACGACCGCTACGGCGGCCCCGATGTGCTCTGCGTGGGCCGGGTGCCACGCCCCGAGCCGGCCCCCGGCGAGGTCCTTGTGAAGGTGCGCGCGTTCAGCGTCAACAGCGGCGAACTGGCAGCCCGGGCCGGCCGTCTCCGTCTCTTCACCGGTCGGAAATTCCCCCAGCGCGTCGGCTTGGACTTCACCGGCGAGGTCACCGCACTGGGCGCCGGAGCAACGCGGTTCGCGGTCGGCGACCGCATATGGGGGGTCCTGGGCCGCACCTCCGGGTTCGGCAGTGCCGCCGAGTACGTGACCGTGCCCGCCGAGCGGGTCGGCCGGGTCCCCGACGGACTGGACCTGGTGGACGCCGCCGCACTGCCGGTGGCCACCACGGCCGTCACCGCGCTGCGGGACAAAGCCGGGCTGCGCCCCGGCGAACGACTGCTCGTACGGGGCGCGGCGGGCGGCGTCGGCAACGCCGCCGTCCAGCTCGGGCGGGCGTACGGCGCCGAGGTCACGGCCCTCGCCCGCGCCGCCAACGTCGACTTCGTCCGCGGGCTCGGCGCGCACCGGGCCCTCGACCACCGGACCGTCCGGCCGGCGGACCTGGGCCGCTTCGACGTGGTTCTGGACGCCGCGGGACCGACCTGCGGGCCTTCCGGCGCCTGCTGAATCCCGACGGGCGGATGGTCACCATCGCCTTCGACCTGAAACGGCCCGCTGTGTCGCTCGGCCACCTCGCGGCCAGCACGGTCCACGGACACGGCCGGGTGCGCTTCTTCAGCGGCAACCCCACGCAGGAGCACTTCGACGACCTCGCCCGCCACGTGGTCGAGGGGAAGCTGAGTCCGGCGGTGGACACGGTCTTCCCTCTGGAGGAGACAGCAGCGGCACACCGGGCGCTGGAGGCAGGTGGCGTTCGGGGCAAGTACGTGGTCAGGGTCGCGTAGAAACCCTGCCGGCGTGGACGGGCGTGCGTCCCGCGGCCGCCCTCGCCGCGCTGTCCGGCGAAGGCCCTCCCCTGAACCCGCGCACTCCATGTCGCTCCTTCGGTGCATCGGGAGACAACGCGGTCCTCCGGGATCCGTCGGCCGGGACTCCGGTGAAGATCCCGGCGGACAGCGGACAGCGGACAGCGGACAGCGGACAGCGGACGGCAGACTGACCGCGAGCATGCGAACGGCCACCCTGCCCGCAGGATCCCTTCCAAGGCCGACGTCGCCCCGTGACGTGGCGAGGGCTCTCGGTGATCACGCGCGGAGGCATCCCGGACCGTGCCAGGATGACGGCATGTCGACCCGAAAGGCCGAGGCCGTGTAGGTGTCCACAGGAGAGGCTGCACGCAGAGCGACGGGTCGGGGAGCTGAGACATGGTCGCCTTCCACTCCTCCGCGCTGGACGGAGTCGCCGCCAACCCGGCCCTCCCCACAGCGCTGCTGCTGCGGCTGATCGCCTTCGACGGCGGGGGGCACGGCCCGCCCTTCCAGGCCCTCCACCGACCGGGGCTGCCCGAGCCGGCCGTGGCGGTGATCCTCACCCACCCGGTCCTGGACACGCGGGTCCAGTTCGCGACGAGCGGCCAGGCGGAGCCCGAGCAGCGGGCCCGGCTCGCGGACGACTCCTCGCCCAAGGTGCGGGCCGCCGTCGCGAACGGGCCCGAATGGACGCACGATCCCCGGACGAAGGTCCGTCCGCTGCCGGACGCCGTGTGCGGGCGCCTCCTCGAGGACCCCGAACCGTCCGTACGCAGCGCGCTGTTGCACTCGCCCCACCTGGCGCCGTCCTTCCTCGCCTCCCTGGCCCGGCACCCCGATCCGGCCGCACGACAGGCCGCCCTGCGCGTCTGGGACGAACTGACGGCGGACGGGCGCGCCACGCTGCTCGACGACCCCGACCCCGAGGTACGGCGGTCGGCCGCGCTGTGCGCGTGTCCGCACGACGCACGGCTCACGACGGCGCTGCTCCGCGACCCCGCCACCCTGCCCGAGGCGCTGCGCCGGGGGCTTCTCGACCGCGCGGACGCCGAGCGGTTCCTCGCCGAGGGCGTCCACCTGGTCGAACTCGCCGTTAATCCGTCCCTGCCGGCCGACCTCGTGGACCGGCTCGCCGTCGACCCCGACGACGGGGTGCGGCTCGCCGTCTCCCTCCGGCCCGAGCTGACCGAAGCCCGACGCGCCGCGATCGACTTCACCGTGGCCCCGCACGCACGGGGTGACGTGGACTGGGTGGCGGCCGGCACCGCCGACCGGGAGGTGTTGCAGCGGGCCGCTGCCTCCGCCCATCCCCTGCTGCGCCGCGCCGCGGCCCGCAGCCCCCATCTGCCCCCGGATCTCCTGCGGTTCCTGGCCGAGGACACGGACGTCATCGTGCACACCCACCTGGCCATATACCACCCCGACACCCCGGAGGAGGTCTTGATGAGCGTGTACGCACGGCTCGGCGGGACGTTCTCCGCCTGGATGGCGACCGGCCACCCCCGCTTCCCCCGCGAGGGGCTGGCCGCCCGCTACGCGGACCATCCGGACGGGATCTACCGGCAGCTGGCCGTCCGTGACCCCGCCGCCGGCCCCGACCTGATCGAGCGGCTCAGCCACGACCCGGATGTCTGGACGCGCCAGGCGGCGGCCCGCGACCCGCGCCTGCCGCTTCCCCGCCTCCTCGAAGCCCTCGCCCTGCCCGAGCTGGCCTCCAGCGCGGGCGCCAACCCGGCCCTTCCCCCGGGTGAGATGGCCGTGGTCATGGACGAGGCCGGGGTACCCGGATGACGGCGGGCGCCCGGAGCGACGCGGCCGAGGCGTACGGGGTCGGTCCGCGCGTCCGTGGTCACCGCCCGGCGGGCCACCCGCGCCCCGGACGACCGCCCACCCCGGTCGGCACCGGGCGCACCGCCGCACACCCGAATCCGTGTGGTGCGGTGAAGGGGGCGCTGCCGTACGAACCGGTGGGCAGGGAACCGGAGGGATTCACCGGAGCGTGCAACCGGTGAGGGCCACGACCACAGCCGTGCCGCAGCCCTTCGCGGTGGCGGCCGACCGGGGAGAGCGGGCCGCCGCTCCCCGCACCCTGAACACCCTGACGGCTCCCGCTCCTGCGAACAGGGGAGGGAGCCGTCCAAGTGGGTCCGGAGGCGTACGCCTCCGAAGGGTCATGCGTGACGGCGCGAGCTCCGGTTGCCGACGATGACGCGGTAGAGGGCGAGCAGGATGAGGGAGCCGACGATCGCGGCGATCCAGGTGGAGAGTTCGAAGAACCCGTCGATGGAGTCGACACCGAAGATGACCTTGCCGAGCCAGCCGCCGAGCAGACCGCCGGCGATACCGATGAGCATGGTGATGATGATGCCGCCCGGGTCCTTGCCCGGCATCAGGGCCTTGGCGATGGCGCCGGCGAGCAGGCCGATGATGATCCACGCGATGATGCCCATGGTGTGTCTCCGCTTCGTCGTGTAAAGGCTGTGTTAGCTCATCGTGTGCACCAATCTCGCCCGAACAAACGTCTCTTCCGCATCCTGGTTCTGTCGACGCCTGACCGGAGAGGGGCGGTGCGACGCCGGAAGCCGGGTCCCGGGCCGGGCTGCGGGCCGCGATGAGGATGCGAGGAGGAGAAGAACGGTGGCGTGCGGCGCCGGCCCGTCCGGGGCGCCCGGGACGGGCCCGAGGGGTGGGCGGCCCTCACCACCGGGGCCGGACCCGCGTCACGCGTCGCAGCGGGACTCCCACGCGCCCTTCCCGAAGGCGGGGTGACCGGAGGCCAGGGAGCCTCGACCGCGAGGTGTTCGTTCCGGTGTCGGCGTAGCCGGTCCCCGATCTTCCTCACCGTGACCAGCAGCGCTGTGGGGGCGGCGCAGCTCAGGAGGTCCGTGGGCCGGTCCGTGGGCCGGCCCACGGGACAACTCGGCAACCGGAGTACGAAGGTGGGCGTGGCTCACCAGAGGCCGACCGATCCGATCCCGCGCCGCCGGCACCGTGCCCTCGTCAGGACGCGGGGCCTGCCGCGCGGTGCAGCGCGATGGCCGCCACCGCGCACCCGCCTGCGGCCACTACGCCCGCGGCGGCGGTAGCGGCCGGGGTGATCGCCGGTGAGGCGCCGGCCAGACGGGGGATCGCGTTGAGAGGCGCGGCGGCGTACAGCGCGAGGACGGCCCAGCCGCGCGGTGGCGTCGGGGCGAGCCGGAGGCGCAGACGCTCCGGCACGTGGCCGGTGACCACGGCCGGCCCGGCCGGGAGCAGGGTGAGGGAGAAGAGGATCAGGCCGATCCAGCGCCGGGTCACGGCGACGGGGCTCCTGTGGGTGAAGGATCAGTTGCGGCGGGTGGTGGCGATCATGACACTCCCCGTGCCGTGCGTCCAGAACCATCCCGCGGAGCCTTCCCGCGGGGATGAGCAGGAAGCCGGGGGCCGGCTCCGAGGGTGATGGTGTGCAGGTGCGGCCCCCAGGGGCAGGGGTGGGGAGAACGGCGGAGCCGCGGAATCCGCAGGGTCGGAGGCACCGCACTGGACTCGGACGAGCCCGGTACCCGGTCCCCGCCGGGAACCCGGTATCCCGGCCAAGGCCGAAGGGGAGCCGGCCCGGCTCCAGCACGCCTGTGCGCACACCGAGCCCGGCGGCGCCCTGTCCGCGTTCGAGGGGGCCCGTGCAAGGCCGACGAGCTGAGCCGGCGGCTCGCCGAAGTCGCCCGTCACCACCTTGTTCGCGGCGCTCAACGCCGCCACGGGCGAGGTCATCGGCTCCCTGCACCGCCTACCGAGCCCCAAACCCTGGAAAGACAGCTTTCCCCAGCTTCAGGACACTAGGGCAGGTCGATGTCGAAGCCCTGCGGGGTCGGCGTGATTCTGAAGCCGAGGGTCTGCACGGCGAGTTTCAGCTTTCCTCTGCCCGTGTCCCTGAGGAACTGCTTGTAGGTGTCCATCCCGAACAGGGTCTGTAGCGACTTGCCCAGCTCCAGTGAGGTCAAGGTGCGTTCCTCCCCTCGGGCCTCTTGCACCAGGCCGAGGACGACCTCTCGGAAGTCCGCGGGTTCCCCTCGGCCACGCCGGCGGGCGGCGAGCGAGCGCAGTATCGCCGGATCGACCCGAGACGGCTTCGGGCCGGGCGGAGTGCTCGCGGGTGCCGGCGGTTCCTCCGGGTGCGGCTCGGGCGTTGCCTTCATGTCCGTGGGCGTGGAGGTGGACGCGGGGACGGACAGGGCTGGACTCGACGCACCCGGGAGCGGCGACTTCCTGGGAGGTTCCGCGTTGACCAGCGCCTCGGGCGTCTCCCCGGGATAAGTGGGCTCCCAGGCGCGCAGGCCCTCGTAGCTGAAGCCCAAATAGAACTCGACGGGCGCCTCGATGTCACGGGTCTTCCGGAAACGGTTGCGGGGGGTGAAGAAGGCCGGAAGGCGTCCGCGCCTGATCCTCAGCCTTCCGGACTGAGGGCTCTTGATCTCCTGGATGATGCCCTGCACCCGCACCAGCTCCTGGGGGTGGCTCCAGAAGCCGGTCGACCCGTGGCGTTGCTGGCCCATTTCGCTGAAGTGCACCAGCGGATGCGGCCGTGAATCGCCGCCGAGCCACTCGAAGCTCCACTGCCTGCGGTGCGCACGGCTCAGCCGCGTGGATTCCTCGAGGTAGTAGCGGATGCGCTCCTCGTCCTGCGCGTCACCGCGGTACCAGATGAGGAAGTGCAGGATGTAGAGGTAGTAGTTCGCATCCAGGCTGTTGCGCTCCGAGGCGAACCAGGCGAGCCGTTCGAGGGCGTGCGTCTCGGAGTACTCAGGGAGTTTGCGATAGGACTGGAACCACAACCGCAGGTCGGCGTTGGTGGCACGGCCGCTGTTGACGGGCTCCTCCGCCATCTGGGCGATGGTCCGTACCTGATTCTCGGTCAGCTGCGACCAGTCCCGTCCCGCCTTCGCGTACAAGGTGCGGGCAATGGCCAGGTCCATTTCAGGATTAGCCGTGCCACGCCGACGCAGCTCCTGCCACTGCTCGACCAGCCGCTCGACGTCCCCGTACAGCAGGGTCAGTTGGTTGTCGAGCCGCTTGTAGTAGTTACCCTCGGCGTTGATGTTGCGGAGGTTGTCGAGGAGCTCCTCGGCCCGACCTATCTGTTCGGTCACCCATACGGCCGAGGGAGCGTCGCTCTCCATGAACTCCGCGAGGCTCGCCTCACCCGAGGCCTTCCAGAGGCGTTCCACCACGGTCGCGATGAGCTGGATGGGGGTGGACCACGTGTAGTCGGTGTTCTTGTACTTGGCGGCGTCCGTGAAGGCCTCCATCGCACGGTCGAACAGCGGTTCCACGGATGCGAGCAGCTCTTCCGGTGTGTGACGCTCACCGTCCCTGAGTATTTGCTCGAGCGTGTTCTCGATCCAGAACCGGCGGACCATGCCCAGGGTGTGCAGATGGGTCGCGTCCCGCCCGCTGGACTTCTCCACGGCGGTGCGGACGAAGTTCTCGGCCGCGCCGAAGTCCGCCCGCACCTTGTAAATGGCGAAACGGCCCCGATGGTTCCAGAAGTGCGCGTTGTCCGGACACTCGGTGGTCAGCACCTCGAACACCTCGGCGCCGGCCTCCGGCGACATGCTCTCGATGAGTTCCGAGAAGTTGTCCGGCCTCTGCCCGTCCCTGGCCGTGTAGGTGCGCCTGATGAACAGCTCGTTCAGCAGGTGCGCGGTGGTCCTGTTGTCGGGACCGAGCAGGCTGGTCGTCCGCCTGATGAAGTCCACGGAGATCTTGCCGAGGCTGTACTGCTCGCCGTCGAGTTCCTCCTTGAGGACGTACTCCGCGATCAGGGGATGCAGGAGGCGCAGCGCGCCACGCTCCGTCACGACCAGATGACGTAGGTCCGGGCCGAGGAGTTCGCCGAGTTCGGTGTTGGTCAATGGCGAGTAGACCGGCCGTTCGCGTCGCATCCACGAATCGACCATGACGATCGACAGGCCGAGCTCCTGGCCGTAACGGGTGAGCAGGGCGAGGTGGCGGGCGAGTTCCTTCTGTTCCCGGGTCAGCTTGGAGAAGTGATTGCGTACGTACGGGGCGATGCCCTCGAACTGCTCCTCGTAGACGCACAGTCCGAAGTAGAACGGAGACAGCTTCTGCACGGCCACCTCGTCGGTGGCTCCCTCGGACAGGCTGTCCAGGAGCCGGCGCGCCCGGTCGGTGTCCGCGCGCTCCCGGAACTTCTTGAGGAAACGGCTGCGCTCTGCACCCTGCAGCGGATCGAGCAGTTGGTGCCCGCCTTTACGCCGCATGTTCGTGCGGTTCACCCAGAGGAGAACGGCCCGGGTGTTGCGCTGGGCCAGGGTGTGGACCAGTTCGTCGCGGTCGTAGTCCGGGAGGATCGCCGACTCCGCGATCACGAGTGCGGGGTAACCGGTCTCCTGATAGATCTCGTCGATGCGGTCGGCCGTGGTGTCCGAGTAGGTGCGAAGGAGCACGGTCGGATAGGTGCGGTGCAGGTTCCAGGCCACCCGGCGGGCCAGTGTCGTGCCACCGGCGCCGGGGGAGTGATCGAGACGCACGGTGGCGAGCTGGTGGTCGTTCAGCCGCTGGGTGATTTCGTTCTCCAGGGCGTCGTAGGCATCACGCTTGACATCGACCGGGACTTCCAGCTCCTGCCAGGTGGGCGGCCGGCCGCGCCAGAACTCGTCCGCCGTCTGCTGGGCGGGCACGCCGTCGGAGAGGATTTCGGAGTGCAGTACCTCCAGATCGACCGAAAGGCGCTGGAGATCGGACCATCTCAGAGCCCAGCGCTTCCCGTCGAGACCGGGCAGTGACGGGGAGGTGCCACTCCTGTCCAGGGGCAGGGACTCGGCGACGACGGTGATGAAGGCGTCGAGGTCGATCCCGTTGATGGCGGGAGACTGTGCCAGGTCGAGTTTCCTGGCGATGCCGTCGTACCGTTCGTCGATGTAGTCGAGCACACGGTCGATCTGCTGGTCCCGGTGTCCGGAGCGCAGGACCAGGACGGCGGCGGACTGGTTCGGAGTGCCTTCGTGGGTCGCGTCCACCAGCTCTCTGACGCGCTTGAGGTGGCCGCGGCGGCGCCACAGATCGTCGGAGTCGGCGCTCGGCTCGTCATGACTCGTCCAGCCGTTCGCCATCAGCCAGTTGGTCGCGTGGTCGGAGGGGACCGGATCGAGGTTCTCGCCGAAGACGCTGACGTGGCGCCGTTCGGTGAGATCGGACACGACGAGCGAGGACAGGCCGTTGTCGTCGCTGTCCGGATCGAGGTCGATCACCGTTGCCCAGCCGCAGTGCGCAAGTGCGGCCAGTTCGGGCTTGGCGGCCACACTGTCGGAGACCAGGAACAGATCCATGCCCGAGTGGGGCTGCCGGAAGGGCTTCCACAGGCGGAGGGCCTTCTCCGCGGTGACCGGGGTGGCGCTGGAGCTGGTCGCGAGGCCCACGGTGCCGATGGGGTCCTCTTTGGCCATCTCGAACCACACCTTGGCGTGGCGGTCCCGCAACAGCAGCCGCGCCGCCCAGCCCGCGCTGGCCAGGGCGGCGTGGCGCAGGGACATGTCATCGAGGGGCTTGGCGGCCCAGTTGAGGCCGGCGGCGACACGGGCCATGAGCATCTGCTGCTGCCAGACGTCCTCCCGTTTCTGCTCGCGGGTGGTCAGAACGCTCCGTGTCTCGGTGCGGATACGGCGCAGCAGAGTGATGAGACCGGAGTCGTTGAGATCCAGCTCCACGGGCACCGTCAGGGGCTGCTCGTCGAGTCGGGCGAGCAGGGGGAGCACCCGGCCGCTGGTGGAGTGGCCCAGCCCGAACAGCAGCGCGGACAGCTCCAGGTAGGCGTGGTCGTACAGGAGCGGGGTGGGGGCGTCCCAGTTGACGTCGATGAGCCAGTACGCGAGGTCCTTCGTCAGACGGGAGCCCCGGACCAGGACGTTGCGCAGATGCAGGTCGCCGTGGGCCGGCCCGCGGAAGCACGCCAGATCCCGTCCGGAGAGGCCGACGTGGGGATCGAGCAGGACAAGCGGGTTCGGCAGCAACTCGCCCTCGTGGCGGAAGACGTGTCTGGCCCCCTGCACGGGGCCGAGCACCTCGCGGACGCGGGAGCCGCGCTGGTTGTCGGGGAAGGTGCTGCCGAGCCACTCCCGCAGGACCGAGCCGACGGTGCCCTGGTAGTCCGGGGGGCCCGTGACGGCGAGCTGGGCGTTCAGCAGTTCCCTGGACGCCCGGGCACAGGTCTCCTCCCGGTCTTCGGCGTCCACGTGCTCGGCCGAGCGCAGATGGTCGAGGCTGAAACCGGCGATGTCGTACACGTCGACGCTGGTGCCGGATTCCTGGAGCGACTGGACCAGTTGCGGAACGCGAGTACGGCCGTACCCCTCCAGGCCCTGCACGAACGCGTTGTGGGCGTCGGCCTGCGGACGCCTGGTGGAGAACCCGGCCTTGAGGATGTACTGGCCGTTCAACACCCCGTCGCCGTCACCGAGCGGGGCCTGGGCGATGTCGCACAGCATTACCCGGGCATCGGTGTAACCGCCCGCGAGCGGTTTCACGATCTCCACGGAACTGGCGCGGGGTAAGTGACTCCGCAACAGCGCCAAGCCGGATTCCAGCACGTCGCGGCCGGGGCCCCCGTCGCTCTTCGCCGAGTCGCGGTTCATGTCCACAGATTACCGACGTGGACCACGAAAGCACACCGGAACCCGAGGCTTCTTTCCGCAACGGCCAGCGTGCCGGGCCGATTTGGGCTTTCCTTTCCCTTCAGCGGGCATGGTGGCCGACAGAGGCACGCCGACCGTGTGCGAGACCGGCGACCGGGAGGAGGGCACTTCGATGGAGGTGCTGATCGCGGCTGTCGTCGGTGTGTGCGGGACGCTCTGCGCGACATGGCTGACCCAGCGCAGCGCGGAGCGGTCGCGGGAGGCGGAGCGCCGCGACGCCGAACACCTGCGGCGGGCTGAGGGCAAGGCCCGCGAGGAAGAACGGATGTACGAGCTGCGCCGGGCGAACTACATCGCCCTGAACCAGGCCGCCCGTCGCTACTTCGGGGCACTCGCCAACGAGCTTCACCGGCTGCCCTCGGACGGAGGCGGAGCCGGCCCGGAGCCGATGGAGGAGCTTGCAGACCTGGAGGAGGTACGCATCGCCTACCGGGCCTGTTATGCGGAGGCCCAGATGGTGGTGCCCGACAGCGTACTGACCGTCGCCTCGGCCGTGAACCGTGAACTGAACCAGGCCTACGGGAACCTCAAGCGGCTGCACGCGGGAACCCCTCGCGAGCGGGACGACCCCCGGCAGGTCCGGGCTCATCTCGACGCCGCCCGTGGCCTCTTGCACGACCTGCGCCGTGACATGCGCCTCGACCTCGGCATCACCGTCCACGGACCTCTACCACCAAGTGCGCTCGAGCCTCCGCCGGGAGCCCGTCCCTGACCCGGAACTCGAGTCCCACCGGGGCACGGAGGCCCCAACTTCACCCGCACACTCAAGCGCGACCAGCAGCGCCTCGATCAACTGGAGGCGGGCATCGCCGGTGTCCTGGTACGCCTGTCGGCGCTGGAGCCGGCACGCCCGAACAGTTTGCGCCCCGTCTTCACGACCGGTGAGGTCGATCGCCTGATGCGCGTGGCACACCGGATCCGCAGGCTGTGCGACGGCGTCACGGTCAACGGCCGTACGACAGACGTGGCGATCGAGATCGCCCGCAACAAGGACGGCTCGGTGGTCGTGTTCCCCGCGCTCCCCGCGGAGGCACAGGCGCGTGGGCTCCGGCTCTCCTCGGCCGGTGCCGTCACGCATCGAGCGGCGTCGTCAGCACGGCCCGGACGGTCTTGCCGCTGGGTGGGTGGGGGACGCAGTCCCAGTGGTCGGCGAGGGCGGTGACGAGGGTCAGGCCGCGTCCGCCGGTGGGGAGTGCGTCGGGTGCGGTGTCCGTGGGGAGGGGCCTCGGGTGGAGGTTTCCGCGGGCGTCGCTGACCTCGACCCGGAGGCGGCGGGCGCCCGGGTCGAGGACGAGCGTGAGCCGGAAGCAGCGGCCGGGCACGCGTCCGTGCAGGACTGCGTTGGCGGCCAGCTCCGCGACGACGAGTTCGGCACGCTCCGTGAGGTCCTGCGAAGCGCCCCGGGAGCGCAGCTCGGTCACGGCGAGGAGCCGGGCGAGCCGGGCGCCGCGCCGCGTGGACGACAGCAGCTGGGTGAAGGTGCCGACGGGGGTGCCGACGTGAGGTGTTGCGTGGTTCATGGCGTCAGAGTGGCGGCCGGAGGCGGGCCGGGGCGAGTGCCGCGCCCCGTACGCGGAGCGAGCGTACGGACGCGCGGAGGAGTCGGTCCGCCGGATTCCCTAGGCGCACGGGCAGGCCGACTCGGGGGCCGCGCGGTTCGGGGAGCACGTCACCACGGCCAGGGAGAGGTACGAGGGGCGTTCGAGGTAGCAGCCGTACGACACGTCGGCGCCCGAGCGCAGGCGTTCGGCGGCGGAGTCCACCAGTCGGGCCAGGCGCGCGGTGTCCCGGTCGCCCTCCAGCGCGAACCGGGGGGTGTACTCGGCCAGCCGTTCACCGAGCCAGGCCGCCGCCTCCTTCGCCTCGTGCCAGGTGCCCCGGACCAGTGAGCGGGGCTTGAGGAGCCAGTACGCCGTCTCCAGGGGCGGGAGGTCCGACGTCCGGAACTCCGCGGCCACCTGGCGGTAGCGCTCGATCAGTTCCGGCCTGCTCCCGGCCGGGGGCGGATCGGGGTGCGGGGGGCGCCGCATGGCCTCGTCGTCGAAGCGTTCCTTCGGGCCGGTCCACAGGTAGGCGTGGTGGTGCACGAGCCGTTCCCGTTTCGAGAGGGGCCGGCCGGGCGCGGGGAGGGGCCCGGCCCGGCCGGCGGTGGGGAGAGGGGGAGGGAGGGGTCAGGTGCCGAGGCCGAAGCGCGCCGGGCCGATACCGGTGGCGTCCAGTTCCTCCGTGGTGAACCGCAGCGGCTGCGCGTCCGGCCGCTTGCTGTCGCCCAGGGCCCAGGCGTCCTCACCTATCCGGGCGAGGGTCACGCACCCCTCGGTGCAGGGGCCGCCGCACGCCTTCGTGAACGAGGCACCGCTGATGTCGAGCGCGTACAGGGTGGTTCCGTTCTGCATGACTGCACCTTCCAGCTCGTCCGAACGCGGCCGGGTCCGGCCGCCGCCGCCCGCTCCGGGCGGGAGTTCACGGGAGGGGAGACGGTCGCCGGGGTGTTTCCGCAGGTGACCGGCGGACGCGGACGGTTCCTCCTCGCTCTCCGTGACCTCAGAGTGGCGGTCGGACGGGGCGGGGACGAGTGTGGCAGCCCGCACGCTGAGTCGGCGTACGGACACGAAGAGTGGACGGTACGTCTGATTTTCCGTCAGGCTGGAGGCGAACGCGGGCGGCGTGAGGAGCCGTCGTGGTGCGGTACGGAGGAGAGGGAAGGGGTGGCGGATGGACGTCGTCGGAGTCGAGGGGGAGGCGGCCGGGGCCGTGAGCGCCGGTGCGCGGGCGGTCCCGGTGGGGGAGTGGGAGCGGGAGCCGCATCCGTCGGACAGCCTGCGGACGTTCGGCGCCGTCGTCCAGGCGCTACGTGAGCACGCGGGACTCAGCCGGGTCGACCTGGGCGCCCGGGTCCAGTACTCCAAACACACGGTTGAGTCGGTGGAGTTGGGGCGGCGGATGCCGGACGAGGCGTTCGTGGAGCGGGCGGAGGAGGCGCTCGGCAACACCGGTGCGCTGCGGAAGGCCGCGCGGCATCTGACGCGGGGGGAGGCGGGGCTTGCGGCGTGGTTCCGGCGGTGGGCTCGGCTGGAGCGGGAGGCGGTGAGCCTGTGCACGTACGAGTGCCGGTTGGTTCCGGGGCTGTTGCAGTCGGAGGCGTACGCGCGGGCGGTGTTCGACAACAGCATTCCGCTACTGACCGACGAGCAGACGGAGGCGCAGGTCGCCGCCCGAATGGAGCGGCAGACGATAATGCGGGACCGGCCGACCGTGCCGTTCGGCTTCATCGTGGAGGAGTCGGTTTTCCGACGCGGGCTGGGCGGGGCGCAGGTGCAGACGAGCATGCTGGACCATGTGCTTGCGCTGACCGCGCCGCGTAACGTGACGCTGCAAGTGGTGCCGTTGGAGTTGGAGTTCCACGGGTGTCTGGACGGGCCCATGCGGATCTTGGAATCTCCGGAGGGGCGGCGGCTCGGGTACTCCGAGGGCCAGCAGAACGGGCGGCTGATCTCCGACCCGAAAGAGATGATTCTGCTCTGCCGACGCTATGACACACTGCGCTCGCAGGCCCTCAACCCCAGGGAATCCCGGGACCTGCTGGAGCGACTGCGAGGAGAGCTATGAGCAGCGGTACATCGGAACTCGCCTGGTTCAAGTCCAGCTACAGCGGCACCCAGGGTGACGACTGCGTGGAGGTCGCGATCGCCGCACAGGCCGTCCACGTGCGGGACTCCAAGGACGTGACCCGCCCCGCCTTCGCCGTCGGCCGTGAAGGCTGGGGGCGGTTCGTGCGGTTCGTGCGGTTCGCGTCGGAGCACTGAGCGACGTGGGGGCGTGCCGTCCGCTGGAGCAGCGGACGGCACGCCCTCACCGCGTTCGGGAGCCCTTGGTCCCGCCCGTGGGGCCGTGGCCGAGGGGCGCGCGGTTGATGAAGCGGTCACCGAGATCGCGCACGGGCGCGGGGTTCGGCTGCTGGGCGGCGCTTTTCGCTGTGGGCTTCTTCGGGGCGGGCTTCTTGGGAAGTGCCGGCCGGCGCGGTCGCCCGAGGCGGGGCACCGCCCCGGCGTCCGGTCAGCGGGTGGCGAGCAACTCGAGCGTGTCGATCACGCGGTTCGAGAAGCCCCACTCGTTGTCGTACCACGCGACCACCTTGACGTGGCGGCCGTCGACGCGGGTGAGGGCCGAGTCGAAGATCGACGAGGCGGGGTTGCCCGTGATGTCGGACGACACGAGTGGGTCGTCCGAGTACTCGAGGATGCCGGCGAGCGGCCCCTGCGCTGCGGCGCGGTACGCCGCCAGCACGTCGTCGCGCGTCACGTCGCGGGCGACGGTCGTGTTGAGTTCGACGATCGAGCCCACCGGCACCGGTACGCGGATCGAGTCGCCCGACAGCCTGCCGTCGAGGTTCGGCAGCACCACGCCGATCGCCTTGGCGGCGCCGGTCGTGGTCGGCACGATGTTGACGCCGGCGGCGCGGGCGCGACGGGCGTCGCGGTGCGGACCGTCCTGGAGGTTCTGTTCCTGCGTGTAGGCGTGCACCGTCGTCATGAACCCGTGCTCGATACCGGCGAGTTCGTCGAGGACCGCGGCCAGCGGCGCGAGCGCGTTGGTGGTGCAGGAGGCGTTCGAGACGATCGTGTGCACGGCCGGGTCGTAGGCCTCGGTGTTGACCCCGAACGCGAGCGTGACGTCGGCGCCCTCCGACGGCGCGCTGACGAGTACCTTCCTCGCGCCCGCGTCGAGGTGGGCGCGGGCGGCCTTGGCCGAGGTGAAGCGGCCGGTGGCCTCCAGGACGATGTCGACGCCGAGTTCGGCCCACGGCAGCTGCGCCGGTTCCCGCTCGGCCAGCACCGTGATCCGACGGCCGTCGACGACGAGGGCGTCCCCGTCGACGGTCACCGGGCGCCCGAGCCGGCCGGCCGTGCTGTCGTAGGCGAGCAGCCGGGCGAGCGTGGCGGGCTCCGTCAGGTCGTTGACGGCGACGATCTCGAGGGTGCTGTCGCGTTCCAGCAGGGCGCGCAGCACATTGCGTCCGATGCGGCCGAATCCGTTGATGGCGATGCGAGTCATGAGTGGTGTCCCTTCCCTTCCCCACCAGGCTCGCCCACGGCCCGCGCCGCTGACAGTGGCGGGATCGCCACGGTTCAAAAGGATCCCGCCACGCGGTGCCGGACGGGTCACTCGCCCCGGGTGAAGGTGTGCCGGTACTCGCTCGGGGTGGTGCCGAGGATGCGCTGGAAGTGCAGGCGCAGGTTCGCGCCGGTGCCGAGCCCGACGTCGGCGGCGATCTGCTCGACGCCGCGCTGCGAGCGCTCGAGCAGTTCGCGGGCCAGGTCGATGCGGGCGCGCATCACCCACTGCATCGGCGTGCAGCCGGTCTCCTCGACGAAGCGCCGGGAGAACGTGCGCGGCGAGACCCCCGCCCGCCGCGCCAGTGTGTCGAGGGTGAGGGGCTCGCCGAGCCGGTGCAGCGCCCACTCGCGGGTGGCGGCGAACCGCTCGCCGAGCGGCTCGGGGACGCTGCGCGGCACGTACTGGGCCTGGCCGCCGCTGCGGTAGGGGGCAGCGACCAGACGCCGGGCCGCGTGGTGGGACGCGGCCACTCCGAGGTCGCCGCGCAGGATGTGCAGGCACAGGTCGATGCCGGAGGCGGCGCCGGCCGAGGTGAGCACGCTGCCCTCGTCGACGAACAGCACGTTCTCGTCGACCTGGACGAGCGGATGCCCGGCCGCGAGTGCCCGCGTGTAGTGCCAGTGCGTCGTGGCGCGCCTGCCGTCGAGCAGGCCCGTGGCGGCGAGCGCGAAGGCACCCGTCGAGATGGCGGCGAGCCGCGCGCCCCGGTCGTGGGCGGCGACCAGTGCCTCGACGACGGCCCGCGGCGGGTCGTCGCGGTCCGGGAACCGGTAGCCGGGGACGAAGACGACGTCGGCCCACGCAAGCGCGTCGAGGCCGTGGGCGACGTGGTACGCGAGGCCGTCGCCGCCGGTCACGAGACCGGGTGCCGCCCCGCACACCCGCACCTCGTACGGCATGCTCGCGCGGGTCGTGAACACCTGCGCGGGAATGCCGACATCGAGCGGCTTCGCCCCCTCGAGCACGAGGACGGCGACGCGATGCAGGCGGGAGGCTGGCACGGGAAGAGGGTACGTCGGCCGGGACCGTCACCCGCTCGGTTCGGGTCCCGCGGTTCAAGCGGCCGGTCACTGGACATGAGGTGCCCCTGTCGCCCACGGGAAGAGGTTACGAGGGCCGGGGCCGTCACCCGTTCGGTTCGGGTCCCGCGGTTCAAGCGGCCGGTCACTGGACACGAGGCGGCCCCTGGCGCCCGGCCACTCCCGTCGCGGGGCGGTCCGGCCGCGCCGGTATCCGCCTCGTCCCGGGCGCGCGACGGTGGGTCGAGCCAGGCGATCCCGGTTCCGCCGGCCACGCTCGCGGCGCCGGGCCCTCACGCCACCACACCGGGGGACACCTTCGTGGCGCACCGGATCACGACCGCCGGGCCCACCCTGCACGACAAGCTCGCCCTGCGCCGACTCCAGCGCGGACGCGGCCCGGCGCTGTTCCGCCGTCGTCACCGCGGCGACCGCTCTCCGTCTCTCGCACCGGATGCGACGGACGGAGAGCGGTCGTGGGCGGCGACGGCCTCGTGCCGGGATCTGCTCGGCCGCCCCTGGTGACCGGCCGGCCCTCCCGGGGCAGAACACTCAATCAGCCCTGGCGGCGGAGAGGTGTGCGTCCACGTCGACGACACCGTCGACGCCCTGGCAGAGGCCTACGACCACCGCAACGAGACGCGGTTCCGGGAGGTGTCCCCGAAGGACGACGACCCCGTCCCGGACCTCGACCGCGACGGTGCCCTCGCCCAGACCGAGGATGCGCCCCAGGACGTCCTGCTCGACCTCGCCGCGGATCTCGGCGTCGGAGCGGACGAAGGTGTCCAGCAGGTCGCTGCGGGTGACGATGCCGGTGAGGAGCCCGTCGTCGCCGACCACCGGCAGCTGCTTGACGTGCCGCCTGCGGAGTTCCCGCGCGGCCCGGGGGATCGTCCAGTCGGCGCGGGCGGTGAAGACGGGGCTGCTCATGAGCGCGCCCGCGGTTCGGGCCTGGGCCTTGCTCCAGGCGTGCACGTCGTTCCCGTCCCGACCCTGCGGATCGGGCATGCCGGTCTCGTGGCGCAGCACGTCGGACGCGGACACGACGCCGACGGGAACGCCGTCGTCGTCGATGACCGGGGCCGCGACGATGTCGTTGGCGTCCAGCAGGGCGGCGACCTCCTGGAGTGGTGTGGTGGGGCGGAAGGTGAGGACCTCCTCGGTCATCACGTCACCGACCGTGCGGCGGTACAGCACCATGGCATCGGACTCCTCCGCTGTGCGACGGAGCGGCCGCGCCCCTGCCGGCTCGTCCACGCCGTCTTCCCTGCTCATCACACCACCGCGCCGCTCCGGCGGCCAGTGACGTTCGGCCCGGCGGGGAGGACCGGCGGCCCCACGGCCAGCAGTGCGGCCGAGTGCGCGCGAGATGCCGGCGACGCCGGGCGCCCGGCCCCTGCGCCTGTCGACGGGGACGATCGGGTCGCCCCCTGACCGCCCACTGAGCGTCATCGAGCTGCGGGCTTCAGCCGCGAATGCGTACCCCCCTGCGATCCCCCCCCATGCGCCCCCATGCGGCCTCTCACCATGCGACGCACACACCCTGCCGTCACCGGGCGGAGCAGTGGGTCCACTCCAGGGAGGGCACGCCGCCCGGCATCGGAGCCCGTCACACCCGCTCGACCGACCGTTTCGGAACGGGGCTGTCATGGCCGGGGCGGGGGTGTGGAGCGCGCGACGCGGAAACCCACGTCGTCGATCCGGAAGGTCGGGTGGCTGCGCCGCCGCACCGACGCCCGGCAGCTCCAGTGCTCGTCGGCCCATCCACCGCCACGGAGTACCCGGTAGGTGCCGTACACCTCGGCGTCGTAGACGTCCCAGCACCAGTCCCACACGTTGCCCAGCATGTCGTACAGACCCCATGCGTTGGGCTGCCTGCCGCCGACAGCATGGATCCGCCCGTCGGAGTTGCCCTGGTACCAGGCGACCTCGTCGAGCCGGCCGTACCTCGCGCCCGTGGTCCCCGCACGACAGGCGTGCTCCCATTCGGCCTCGGTCGGCAGCCGGTACCCGTCCGCGGAGACGTCCCACTCGGCCGTCCCGGCGTCGACGCACAGGTCGTACGCGGGCATCAGCCCCTCGCGCCGGGACAAGGCGTTGCAGAACCGGACCGCGTCCCACCACGAAACACCCTCGACCGGCAGCCGCTCGCCTCGGGTACTGCTCGGCCGCCGGCCTGTGACCCGTGCGTACCAGGACTGGGTGACCGGGAACGCCGACATCCGGAACGGCGCGACCTCGACCGGCCAACTGCTCTGCGTCCGCCGGTCCGACAGCGTCACCCGTCCCGGCGGGACGGCGACCATCCCGTTTTCTGCCCCCACGTCCACAAGGGCCCACCCTACCGGCGTCCTCCCACCGCCCCACCGCTCTCCGAGGGATCCGAGGAGGCCGCGGAGCCGTTGCCGGTCCGGTGGCGAGGCCCGGGCCGGTGGCGCGGTCCGATGACGTCGAGGGTCCGGGGAGTACCCGCGACGCCATGCCTTCCGATGTCCGTCGACGCCGCCGGTGAGCATCCCTCTCTTCAACAGTGTGGTCACGATCGGTCTCCCGGACGTTCGCACCCGCGCCCGTGGTGTGACATGACCAGGACCATGTAGCACGATCGAGATCACACACAAGCGGTAAGTCCTGAAGCGAGACGAACGAAAAGACGAACGAGAAAAAAGGGGGGAACCGTGGCACAGACGAGGACCCAGAACCTACGCAGGATGGCCTCGACGGTGGCGTCCGGTGCCGACCCGCGGCAGGTCGCCGAAGAGGAGATCCAGCAGCGCACCGGGCGGCAGCAGAACCACGGGCAGGACGGCTCCGGCAGGGACGCGTCCCCGCCGCAGGAAGAGGGCATGGACCCCGCGGACTTCCCGGCCGCCCGCGAACAGGGCGGCTCCATCGCCACGGTCATGCACCAGAAGACCGTCGCTCTCGACGAGGCCGGCGAAGCGCTCAACCAGAGCGAGCAGCAGCGCGAGGGCCGGGAGCAGGTCCATGCGATCTGCCCCATGGTGCTGCCGAAGGGCCGCTCCTTCCTGAGCATGCTGCCGGTGCTGTCGCTGCTCGTCCTGGGCGTGGTGGGAACCGCCGTCGTGTCCACCGCGGACGACAGCCCGCTGACCAACCCGCTCTTCGGGCTGCACTACTGGATCATCTCCGTGCTCGCGGTCCTGTTCGTGTGGTGGCGGCAGGGCATGGTGATGGTCCCGGACGGCTGCCAGGCGCTGATCACACGGTTCGGGAAGCTGGAGAAGGTCGTCGGCCCCGGCCGGGTCGTCCTGATCAGCCCGTGGAAGCGGGTCTCGTACATCCTCAACACCACCCGCGAGTACCCGTTCAACGCTCCGGTGCGCGAGGCCCCGACCAAGGGCGGCGTGAAGGCCTCGATCGACCTGTTCATCCAGTTCCGGATCAGTGACCCGACCGAGTTCGTCTACACACTGGGTGCGGTACGCGGCTTCGAGGAGAAGCTCAGCAACGCCGTCAGCGAGACGATCCGCAGCCTCATCTACGAGCAGGAGGCGGCCGGGATCTACGACATGGTCGGCGAGGACACCGGCCGGCTCCTCGAGCAGCTGAACCAGCAGTTCCGGCCCGCGGTCGAACTGACCAACGCCAACATCACGCACGCCGAGCCGTCCGACCGCGCGTACCGCATGGACCTGGCCGCGCCGGAGATGGTGCGGATGGCGAAGGAGGCGTACACCCACGAGTACGCACTGATGCTCCGCAAGGAGCAGGACGAGGGCGACCTGAGCAAGGAACTGGCGACCAGCCACGAGACGCTCTCCGCCATCGAGGCCGACATCGCGCAGTACCAGGCGCAGATGGACACCGCCGTGGAGCGTGAGACCAACCGCGCCCAGGCGCTGGCCCGTCAGCGCTACGTCCAGGCCGAGTCCGAGGCGAAGGCCAACGCGGCACTGCTGGAGGCACAGGCCCTCGACATCCGCGCGATGACCGCGGCCGAGGCTCCGGAGATCCTCGAGTACCGCTACCAGCAGCAGATCCTCGACACCCTCGAGCAGGTCGCCGACCGCCTGCCGCGCCTGGTCCGCATCGGAGGCTCGGTGGACGGCAGCGGTGCCGTCGGAGTCGACTTCCTGCAGCTGGCCCGGGAGCTGGTCGGCGAGCGCGGGGAGGAGCTGTTCACCGAGGCGGACATGGCCGCCGTACGGTCGCGGCTGACCGAGGTCGCCGACCGCATCGCCGGACGCCAGGCGGAGATCGGCACGCTGCTGGAGGCCGAGCGGCCGACCGTCCCGTCGGCGCCGATCGGAGAGACGGCGGACACCGCGGGTGTGGCGGACACCGCGGGTGCGGCGGACACCGTGGGTGCGGCGACCACCGCGGGTACGGCGGACACCGCAGGCCGGACCGCCCGGCACCATGCCGAGAAGCACGAGGACCCCGACGCCACCGACTTCTCCGAGGAGGCCGGTCAGTGAGTACCGCACGTATGAACCGCAGGTCGGTCATCTCCGAGGCGGTGGCGCCCTGGAGCGACATCGCCCAACTGCTGCGCGGCGGTGAGTCCGGCGCCCTCACCCCGGTCATCATCCCCCGCCACCGGCGCAGGCTGTGGTGGATGCTGCCCCTGTGGCTCGGCCTGTTCGCGCTCCTCACGGGCGTGATGCTGACCCTGCGCGAGGCGGATGCCGACGGCGCCGCGGACATCGCGTACGGCGCGCTCGCCACCCTCTCCTACGCCGCCGGGGTCGTCCTGCTCCTGGCCGGCGGGCTCTGGTGGTGGCGTTCCTCGATCGTCGAGATCGAGCAGGGCACCCACGGCGTCCTGACCCGCTACGGCGCGGTCACCGGCACTCTGGACGCCGGCCGCCACTACCTCTGGCACCCGTGGTCGAGGGTGGACTTCGTGGTCGACGTGGCCACCGAGATCCCGTATTCGGCCCCGGTGATGGCCTGCCCGACGCAGGAGAACGTCCCGCTGCGGTCGATCGAGTTCTTCCTGAAGTTCCGCATCACGGACGCGGTGCTGTTCGTCCGCACCATCGGCGCGGGCAACTTCGACCTGGTCCTGTCCAGCGCGGTCCAGGACGCCATCCGGCAGCGGGCGCGCAGAATGCGCACGGAGCGGGCGTACGACCTGCGCGGCTCGGACGTGGCCGACATGCAGGAGCTGCTCAACAGCCAGCTCTCGCGCTACGGCGTGCGCATCACCGGCTCCAACATCCCGGACGTCCAGCTGCCGACCCAGTACCAGCAGCACCTGGCCACCAGGGAGCGCATCGCCAAGGAGCGCACGGCGTACGAGCAGGAGTGGGGCCTGATCCGCAAGCGCCGTATCGACAGCCTGGGCATGGACATCGAGCGGGCGAAGAAGGTGCGCGACGCGCGCATCGTCGAGGTGAAGGCCGCGTTGAACAGGGCCCGTGAGCAGGTCGCCCAGCTGCTCGAGGAGCAGGAGACCAACGCCCAGCGGGTCCGTTTCGAGATCGAGACCCGCGGCCGCAGCGGCCTGATCTCCGCCGAGAACGAGGCCCGCGCCCAGCGCGCCCTCGCCCAGGCCTACCGCGACAACCGCGCGGTGCTGCAGTACGAACTGGCCCGTCGCCGCCTCGAGGTGGGAGCGGAACTGGTGCTGAAGGCACCGCAGCCGGTGGTCGTACGCACCGACGGGGGCAGCGGCGACCACTCCGCCCTCTCGACGCTGATCGCCGCACAACTGCTGCCGCGGATGGCGGGGCTGCCCGAGTCCGCAACGCCGTCCTCCGACGGTGGAGGAGCGGACGGTGAGGCCTGAGGCACGCGGCCTCGCGCGGTGCCGCGGCGAGGCGTAGGCCCCCCTCTCGAACGCGGTCGGAGGGTTTCCGTCGCCTTCCGGAAGGAGGGTGCGGATCCCGCCCCGGGCAGGGGTGGGATCCGCACCGCACCCGGCGCGTCAGCGCAGGAGGGGCCCCGAGGAGAGCGGAAGGAGGGCTTCGCCGGCGACGCCGAGGGCGAGGGAGACGGCGCCGGCCGTGTAGGAGGTGACGGCGGCCCAGCGGCCCAGGACCGCATGGGTGCCGAGGGGCGCGGGCTCCGCGGTGACGAAGAGGGGGGCGAGCCAGCGCAGGTAGTAGAAGAGGGAGGCGACGGTGTTGACGACGGCGAGGGCCGCGAGCCAGGCGTAGCCGCCGTCGACGGCCGCGCTGAAGATCTCCAGCTTGCCGAGGAAGACGCCGGTGGGCGGGGTGCCGACCAGGCCGAGGAGGCAGACGACGAGGACGGCCGCGAGACCGGGGCGGTGGCGGGCGATTCCGCGGTAGTCGGCCAGGGTGCGGGCGTGGGGGAGTTCGGCGACGACGGCGAAGGCGCCGAGGTGGGTGGCGGCGTAGGCGGCCAGGTAGAACAGCAGGCTCCTCTGGGCCAGGTCGGTGCGGGTGGCGACGGCCAGGGCCATGAGGAGGTAGCCGACCTGGCCGATGGTGGAGTAGGCGAGCAGGCGTTTGACGGAGGTCTGGAAGAACGCCGCGAGGTTCCCCAGGGTCATGGTGACGGCGGCGAGGACCGCGAGCAGCAGCGGCCAGTTGACGTCGCTGCCGGAAAGCGCCTGGTGGAGCAGGCGGTAGCCGGCGATCAGGCCGCCGACCTTGGGGAGGGTGGTGACGTAGGCGGCGACCGGTGCGGGTGCGCCGTCGGTGACGTCGGGCACCCAGAAGTGGGCCGGGACCGCGCCGGTCTTGAACAGCAGTCCGGCGAGTACGCCGACGAGTCCGACGGCGACGAGGCCGTAGGGGGCGGTGGGCAGGGTGGTGTTCAGCTCGCGGTAGAGGGTTGCGTGGCCGGCCGCGTACAGGAGGGCGGTGCCGGCGAGCATGGTGGTGCCGAGCAGGGCGCCCATCAGGTAGTACTTCAGGGCGGCTTCGGTGCCGGAGGCGTCCTTGGCGAAGCCGGCGAGCGCGTATGCGGGGATGCCGGCGAGCAGGTAGGCGGCGAAGAGCATCAGCAGGTCGTTCGCACCGATCAGGGCCAGGGTGCCCGCCCCGGTCAGGCACAGCAGCACCCAGTACTCGGCCTCGCGCTTCTGGCCCCGTACGGTCTCCACGGACATGCCGATGATCAGCAGCAGGGCGGCGAGGACGATGAGACGGCCGACGCCCGTCGCGGTGTCGACGGCGAACGCGTCGGAGAAAACGGTCTGTTCGCGGTCGGTGGCCATGGTGACCGCGGTGGCCGCCAGCCCGGTCGCGCAGGCGGCGGCTGCCAGGACGCCGATGATCCACTGGCGGCGGCGGGGCAGCCAGGAGCCGGCGAGCAGACCGGTGACGGCGGCGCCGACCAGGGAGAGTTCCGGGACGAGCGCGGTCAGGTCCTCGTTCACCGTGCCACCAGCCCGGTGAGGGTGCGGCCGGCCGGTTCGATGACGTCCAGGAGCCAGCGGGGTACGACGCCGATCACCAGCGCCAGGGCGAGCAGGGTGATGGTGGGCAGGGCCTCGTGGCGGTGCAGGTCCGCGATGCCGCCGGTGGGGATGGTCTGCGGCAGGCGCGGCACGCCGAGGAACAGGCGCCGCAGCGCGGTCAGGAACAGGGCCGCGGTGAGCAGGACGCCGGTCAGGGCGATGGCGGTGGCGACCGTCTGGGAGGCGAGGGAGCCGGTGAAGATCTGGAACTCGGCGATGAAGCCGGAGAAGCCGGGGATGCCGAGGCCGGCGAACGCGGCGACGCCGGTCACCGCCGCGAAACGCGGGGTGTGTGCGGCCAGGCCGGAGTAGGCGTCCATCGCGTAGGTCCGCCCGCGGTCGTACAGCACGCCGCTGAGCAGGAACAGTGCGCCGGTGATCAGGCCGTGGCTGACCATCTGGGTGACCGCTCCGGTCACCGCCAGGGAGCGGGCCTGGGCATCGGTGCCCGCCAGGGTCCCGGCGGCGCCGACGGCGAGGACGATGTACCCCATGTGGTTGACCGACGTATAGGCGATCATGCGCTTGAAGTCGGTCTGCGCCAGCGCCACCAGGGCGCCGTAGACCACCGACACGGCACCGACGATCGCGATGACCAGGGCGTAGTGGCGCCAGCTGCCGGGGAGCAGGGGCATCGCGATGCGGACGAAACCGTAGGTGCCCATTTTCAGCAGGATCCCGGCCAGGATCGCCGAGCCGGCGGCGGGGGCGTCGGTGTGCGCGGGCGGCAGCCAGGTGTGGAAGGGCACGGTCGGTGTCTTGACCGCCAGGCCGACGCCGATCGCCAGCAGGACGAGACCGGCGTACAGGCCGTGTCCGGCCAGCGGGTTGGCGCTGGTGAGGTCCACGATGTCGAAGGTGTGCGGGGCGGCGGCCAGGTAGAGGCCGATGAAGCCGAGCAGCAGGGCGAGGGAACCGGTGAAGGTGTAGAGGAAGAACTTCAGTGCCGTCGCGCGAGCGCGTTCGCCGTGGCCCCAGCCGGCGATGACGAAGAACATGCCGACGATGGACAGGTCGAAGAAGACGAAGAACAGGATGAGGTCGAGGGCGACGAACAGGCCGAGGCTGACGGTCTGCAGAAAGAGGAACAGGCACACGTACGAGCGCACCCGCCGCCTCTCCTTCAGCGAGTACACGGCGACGGCCAGGAACAGCAGGCAGGTCAGCGCCACCAGAGGCAGGGACAGTCCGTCGACGCCCACGTGGTAGCCGACCCCGGCGCTGGGGATCCAGCGCGCCCGCTGTTCGTACTGCATCCCTCCGCCGGCGTCGAAGCCCGCCCACAGCGCGACGACCAGGGCCAGGTCGGCGGCGGCGGCGCCGATCCAGATCCAGACGCATGCCCGGTCGGGGACGGCACGCGGCAGGAGCGGCAGCGCCGCGCACACCACCAGCGGCAGGAAGGTGACAACGCTCAGCACAGGGGTTACCTCACCAACAGGATGATCAGGACCAGTACGGCGAAGCCGACGGCGGCCTGCGCGTAGTACTGGTGCAGCAGTCCGGTCTGCGGGCGGCGCGCCCATCGGCCCAGGTTCCGGGCGCCCGAGGCGACCGAGCGGACCGCGGAGTCGATGCCGTCGTCGTCCACGCGGCGGGCGAACCGGGCGGCGGCGAGTCCTCCGCGGGAGGTCCGGCGCACGGCACCGTCGACGACGCCGTCGTCCAGACGGCGGGCGAGCCGGGCCGCCGCGAGACCGCCGCGCGCCGTCTGCCGCACGGCGCCGTCGACGACGCGGTCGTCGAAGAGGGCCAGAGCCCGTGCCAGCCCGAGCACGGGACGGACCACGACGGCCTGCGCGGCCCGCTCCAGGTACAGCCATCCTTCGGCCCCCCGCACGGCAGCGCCGGGCACGGGCGCCGGGCGGGACGCCCCCCACCACGCCAGACCGGCGGCGGTGAGGGCGACGCCGGCGGACAGGCCCAGCTCCCACGGCTCGGGGGACGGTTCACCCGGGTCGCCGACCAGTTGCCTCAGCCACGACGCCGGCCCCGGCAGGGCCAGCACCCCCAGTGCGGCCGCGGCGAGGGTGAGGGCGAGGAGCGGAGCGGGTGGCGTACGGGCGGTGCGGTCCCCCGGCCGCTCGGTGTCGTATCCGGCCTCCGGGTGCCCGGGCAGAGGCCGGGTGACGTACCAGAGGGCTTTGACGCTGTAGACGGCGGCTACGGCCGCCGCCGCCAGCCCCACGGCGTACAGACCGGTCGCCTCGGCGCGGGCGGCGGCGAGGACTTCGTCCTTGGCCGCCCACAGCGACAGGGGCGGCAGCCCGGCCAGGGTGAGCGCGCAGACGGTGAAAGCCGTGCCGACCAGGCGGTGGGAACGCGCCGCGCCGCTCAGGGCGGGCAGCTGCTTGGTGCCCAGCGCGGTCAGCCAGGCGCCCGCGGCGAGGAAGAGCCCCGACTTGGTGGCGGCGTGGGCGACGAGCTGGGTGGTGCCGGCGGCGACTCCGCCACTGCCGGCGGCCAGCACCATGAAGCCGATCTGTGCGGAGGTGGAGGCCGCGAGCAGTTGTTTGAGGTCCCTCTGGGCCACGGCGACCACGCCCAGGGCCAGGGCGGTGACCGCTCCGGTCCAGGCGACCAGCGGACCGGCCCAGCCGGTGGCGGCCAGCAGCGGGTGCAGACGCAGGAGCAGGTAGGCGCCGGCGGCGACCATGGTGGCCGAGTGGAGCAGCGCGGAGACGGGGCCAGGTCCCTGCATGGCCCGCGACAGCCAGAAGGAGAAAGGCAGTTGCGCGGATTTTCCCAGGGCGGCCGCGACGACGCCCGCGGTGGTCAGGTGCAGCCACGGCGAACCGGCGTGCGGCAGGGCGTCCAGGCGCAGTGAGCCGATGCCGGCGGCCATGGCCGCACCGGCGGCCAGGTACAGGCCGAGGTCGGCGGCGCGGGTGGTGAGGAACGCGACCTCGGCGGCCCGCACCCGTTCGGGCTGATGCCACCAGTAGCCGATCAGCGCCCAGCTGGTGGCGCCCATCACCTCCCAGGCCATCAGCAGCAGCGGCAGTGTGGTCGCCGTGACGGTGACGAGCATGGCGCCGGCGAAGACCAGCATCAGCCCGAAGAAGCGGCCCTGGTTCTCGGCGGCGGTGAACTCGCCCACGGCGAAGGCGAGGACGGCCGTGGTGACGGCGGCGACGGTGACCACCATCACCGCGGACAGACCGTCCACCGCCAGCCCCGCCCGCATCCCGGCGAACAGCGGCGCGTCGTCCTTCGGCCGGGTCGCCGCGGCGGCGACGGCCACGCCCAGCGTCGCCACGGCCACCACCACACCGAGGGCGGGAACACCGCGTCGGTGGCGGGGCCCTGCCAGAGAGAGCACCGCACCCCCACCCAGGGGAAGGGCGATCAGCAGCCATACCAAGCCGTTCATCCCTTCAGTTCCCTTGCCATGTCGGTCATGTCGACCCGGCGGGCGCGGTAGATGGCGGTGGTGACGGCGAAGCCCATGGCCATCTCCACCGCCATCGCCACCACGGCCGCCACGATCACCACCTGACCACTCGCGACGGCCGGGGCGAGGAAGTGCCAGAAGCCGGCGGCGGCCACGATGATCCCGCCGATCATCAGTTCGATCCCCATCATGATCATGACGATGGACTGCTGGGAGAGCGCGCCGAACAGGCCGGTGCAGAACAGCCCGGCGGCGAGGACCAGCAGGAGTTCGAACGTCATCGGCCCACGCCCCCGCCGGCCGGGTCGTTCGCGGGCCTTCGGCCGAGGTCGTCGCCGAAGCGGTCGTAACGGCCCCGTTGGGTGGCGAGCACGGTGGCACCGACCATGGTGGCCAGCAGGACGAACCCGAGGGTGACCATGGTGAGCATCTGCTCTTTCATCAGGGACATGCCGACCTGGAAGGTCGTGTCCGCCGGCCGGGTGCCCGCGCGGTCGGGCCACGGCACCAGGAAGATCCCCGCGACCAGGGCGGCGAACACGACGCCGCTGACGGCCGACGCGCCGCGCTTGTTGTGCAGCATCGACATCGGCATCAGGCCGGCCGGGTTCATCATGTAAGCGATCATGAACACGGCCATGATCACCATCTCCATGACCATCATCAGCACGATCACCACTCCCAGGTACGGCAGTCCCAACACCGTCACCACGCCCCCCACGCAGACCAGCGACGCCAGCAGCGCGAAGGTGACCCGGGCCATCGAGTCCAGCGTGAACACCAGAACGCCGGAGACGAGGGCAAGCAGGCCCAGCACCCACAGCAGCACCGTGCCCGTCGTGCCCATGACCCGCTCCTTTCCTAGAGGGTGAGATGGACCAGGGCCGGCACCAGGGCCTGGACGACGGCCAGCGGCAGGAGCACCACCCAGGCCAACTCCACGTACCGGTCGGCGCGGAGCACCGGCAGCCGCCGCAGCACCCACACCAGCACCGCCAGCACCAGCAGCGTTTTGACCAGGGACCAGGACCAGGCCGGCAGGCCGGGTCCGGCCCCGCCGCCCAGGAACAGCGGCACCGCCATCGCCGCCCCGGCCGCCAGCCACAGCCACCGCCCGGCCTGCAGCAACAGCCGGTCCACCCCGGAGGCCTCGCCCAGCACGCCGCCGGCGACGTCCCGCCCGGCCGGGTAGGAGAACGGCCCCAGGAAACTGAAGGCCAGTACGCCGGCCAGGTAGACGACGAAGGCGAACGGCATCCACACCGCGTACCACAGGCCGTGCTGGGCGCCGGCGATGTCGCCCACCCGCAGCGACTGGGCGCCGGTGGCGGCCGAGATCAGCGCGAACATCAACGGCAGCTCGTACGCCAGGCCCTGGGCGAGGAAGCGGTAACCGCCGACCAGGGAGAACGCCGAGTTGGGACCCCAGCCGGCCAGCCACAGACCGGCCCAGGTCAGCACCTCCATGGCGTTGAACCACACCACCCCGACCGACAGATCGGCGACGGCGTGGTTCCCGAACGGGACCACCAGCGTGGACAGCACCGCGGCCACCGGCACGGTGACCACCCCCAGCCGCCACAGCAACCGGTCCGGTGCGGGCAGCCGCCGCGGCTGGGCCAGCAGCGCCCGCGGCACATCCAGAAGCGGCCGCACCGCAGTTCCCGGGGTGACCGGCCGGCCCGCGCCGCGGGCCTCCAGCGCCGCGTTGCCGGCCACGGCCAGCACTGCGAAGCCGAGCAGCATCGCCGGAGCGGCCAGCAGCGCCCACCACGGTCCCGCCTCAGCCACGGACCACCTCCGCCGGGCGGCCGGCCAGCTCGTCAGGATCCGGGTCGAGGCTGGCGACGACGAGACGGGCCGCGCCCAGCTCGGCACCCACCAGCAGGCGGGGAAGCAGCTCGGCCAGGGCGGCCGACGGCGGGCGACCGGCGTCCCACCGGCCGCGCGGGCTCTCCCGTACCGCAGGATCGAGGGGTGCTGTCCCGTCCAACTGCCGTACGTCGTCCACGACGTCGGTGAGCCACTGCCGGTAACGGGCCGGTACGTCCCCGTCGGCCCGTGCGGCCGGGCCGGTGACACCGGCGGCCCGGGCGTCGACCGCGCTCAGCAGGCCGACACCGCGCGTCAGCCAGTACAGGGTCCGTGACCGTCCGACCCGCCGGGCGAAGCGCTCCACCCGGGGCAGGACCACCGGAGCGGGTGCCTCCTCCAGCAGGTCGTCACGCAGTCGCCCGGCCGTCACTGCCTCGGCGGGCCAGCCGACGACGGACAGCAGCCGGCCCAGACTGTCCAGGTGCGCCGCCGCCCGCCGCCGGGCGGCCTGCCCCGTACTCACCGGCTCGCCTGCCGCGGCCCGGCTCCAGGGCCGGCTCCAGAAAGGATCGGCCGGCCTCCCGGTGGGCGGCTCGTCGAGGTCGGCCCGCTGGACGACGTCGCCCTGCAGCACCACGCGGAGGGTCAGTCCTGCGGGCCAGTCGGCCAGGAACGGCCCCAGCGGCAGGTGCAGACGGTCCAGCGTCAGGCCGTCACGGTCCTCGCCCCGCTCGGCCATCGGCAACCCGCCCGGCATCTCCATGCCCTCGCCCCCCTGGCCGCCGTGCCCACCGCCGTGGCCGTCGTGGCCGTCGTGGCCGTCGTGTTCGTCGTGGTCCGCCCGGCCGCGGCCCCCCTGCTCCGACGCGTCGGGTGAGTCCCGGTGACCGGCGTGGTCCTGGTCGTGACCTTCGTGGCGCGTGTCACCGTTCTCGTGCTCCTCGCCCGGGCCGCCGCCGTCCGGGTCGTCTTCGCGGTGTCCGTTCTCGCGGGTGGCCCGGCGGGCGTCGGCGCGCCGACGGTCCGGTGTGCCCAGCCGGGCGCGGCCGGCATCGAGCAACGAGGGCACTTCACCAGGCGTCGTCGCCCACACGCGTGCACGCGGTTGCGGCATGTCCTGCCACAGCCGCTCCAGCGCCGACTGCAGCCGCGAGCAGTCGCGACCCGCGACGACCATCAAGTCGGCCCCGGCAGGAGTGGAGGCCGGCGGCCAGCCCCGCAGCCGCAACTCGCTCTCGGCGGCCAGCCGCACCGCCGTCCCTCCCGGAGTGGTCACCAGCAGCACGCGCGGCCGGGCCGAGGCCAGACGCAGCAGGGCGGCTGTCAGGTCCACCGCAGCGCCCCCTCCCGCCACGCGTAGACGACCCCGGTGAGCAGGACGGCGAGGAAGACGAACATCTCGATCACCGCGCTGGGCCCCATCACGGAGACGACGAGCGTCCACGGGTACATGAAGACCATCTCCATGTCGAAGGCGAGGAAGAGCATCGTCACCGTGTACCAGCGCACATGGAACCGGCTCACCGCATGCTCGTCGGGCTCCAGACCCGACCCGAACGGCTGTGCGACAAGCGGAGTCTGCGTCACCCGCAGCATCCACGCGGCCCCGTACACACCGGCGACGGCCAGCGCGGCGACACCCAGGAGGGACAGTGCTGCCGTGAAGCCGCTCACCTTGTGCCACCGCTCACCACAGCGGCCGGCGCACGAGGAGGCACACGTCCTGTGGAACTCCCGACCGGCGGGGCTTCCGCCCGAGCCATCTCGTGTACTCCCTTCCACCCGCGTCGTCCCGCCGCGTACCCCCGGGGCATGGCCGATCCAGGAGGGTTGTGCGGCAGCCGGAGCGGTTCCCCGCACGGCGCCTCGTCCGGTGTCCGTCCGATCATCACGGCCACGGTGGTGCAGGCACGTCCGCCACGCTGGACGGCCGCTGAACAGGCACCGCAAGGACCAACCCGCACCCGCGGCCCGCGGACCGGCCGGGCACGCCACGGCCGCGCGAGCGGCACCGGCACCGCGCCGCGGGTCCGCTTCGCCGCCCGCACAGCCTCTGGCGCCGAGGCACCGGGGGCGTGCGGACCCACGTCAAGCGCAGCCCGGCGGACCCCGCCGTAGTCACCCTGGACCGCTGGGGGGCCTTTGCCCGACACCTGCTCAGACACTCCGGTACCGGCCCGAAACCCTCGACGGTCCCATGACCGGTACCGGCCTCGCCTCGGTGACCCGACCTCACCCTGACGAGCCGGAGCCGGTGTCGGCTGCGCCGCCGGCCGTCACCGCGGGCCCACCCCGGGCCGGCAGGAAGCCCACCAGGTCCTCGCCGTCGGACGTGCACCGCCCGGGCACGGGGCCGCCCGCCTCGAGAACGGGCGGACCCCCACCACACTCCGCACCGACCCCGCCCGGGCCCCCGCCCCCCTGCGCGCCCTGTTCGTCCCGAGGGGCCTCGGAGTCGACCGCTGACGCACGGCCTTTTCCGCGGCCTCTCGCCCACGACCGGCACGAGCGCCCCGAGAGCCGATCGCACCAGTGCCTTGACCTGCTACTTCAAAGGGGCGGAGGTCCAGGGCGGTGCTGGTCGGGGCACACGTCTGCGGTTCCTCGCCGCCGCATGAACGTTCTGCGCCCGTGGCGCACCGGCGTGATGTTTGACCGGGGGGTGGGAAGGTACTCATCGGCCGTCGCCCGGCACGTTCGCGCCGCGGTGCTCTCTGATATGCGCTCCTCAATCCGGTGAATAGCGAGAAACGCGGCGCCAAATTGCGGGCCCCGGGAAGTCGGCCGCCACATTCGGAACCTCGAATTCCGTGCACGTAATCGCGATGTGACGCCGGACACATGGGTAAAGCCTTGATCAAGTGGATCCGGTGGTTCGTATACTGGCGGCGCGCTCGGTGCCGCGGATTGACCGCCGCTTCACGAGGTCTCAGTCGAGGGGGAAGCTCATGCCGCTGAGTAAGACGGACCAGAATGACACGGCTCCTCCGGCCCTCGCCTGACCGTCAACGCAATTGGTGCTGATGGCTGTTTGGCAGGCGTGAGCCATCTCCTTCCTCGAGTGTTCCACTGCATCGGAACCCGGCGCCCCACCGTCGGACGACCACGAGGTTGATAGGTGAATCGTCATACTTCCTTAAGAGACTCCCACCTCAGGCTAGGAAACGATCACTTGAGAATTCTCCAACTCGTCTCCCAGGGCTGCACCATGACGCAGGTGGCCCGCCGCATGGAGATGAGCGACCGCACCCTGCGGCGCAAAGTACGGTCCATATGCGACCGCGTCGACGTGGAAACCCCGATAGAGGCAGTGGTCTGGGCCGTGCGTCGAAGAATCATCTGAGCGGCGCGGGCGGAGGAGGCGCAGGGACGCGAGAGCGTGCGCGGCGACGGCCGGCGACGGGAGGAAACCGTCGACGGCCGCCGCCTCGTACCCGGGCCCGGTGACGGTCGCGCCGTCGGCGGCTGTCCCGCACGGCGTGCACACCCTCGTCGTCGGTGGCCGATTCCGGTCACTTCGTTGTCCGTCGGCCCCGCCCCGCGATAGAAAACGTCTGTGGCAGGCGAAACGAGCACATACCCGCAGGGCCGGCCTTCCGCGTCGGCTGTCGACAGTCCCGTGGACGCATCGGTCGAACAGCTCCTGATGCGGCTCCGGTTGGGTTCCCTGAGTTCTTCGGAGGTCTCTTCCTATCCCGGCCGGAACGAGAACTGGGCCGGTGTCACGGACACCGGTCATTCGGTATTCGTGAAACGGCTCAAAGGGAGCCCCGGGGAATCCCGGAAGCGATACCGAAGGATCGTGGCGTTCGAGCGCCTCGCCAACGGGGGTGCCCGCCCCTTTCCCCGCCCGGAGTTCCTCGGCGGGGACGAGGGGCACCGACTGCTGGTGTTCCGGATGCTCGACGACATCAGGTCCGGCAGTGAACTCGCCGCGGAAAAGGAGTTCACCGAGTCCATGTCGGCCCGGGCGGGCCGGACCCTGGCCGCGCTGCACCGACTCCCTTTCCGGGAAGAGGACTTCCCCGAGCCGGACCCCCATCCGTTCCCGCCGGTCGACGACCTGCGGTCGCTGCCGCTGGAGACGTACGTCCACGCCACCGGCGCCTTCGTCCAGGCGTGGGGGCTGTTGCAGCGCGACGCCGCGCTGCTCGAGGAACTGGAGCGGCTGCGGGCGGCCGAGGACCGGGCCGCCCGCGTCCCCGTCCACGGCGACCTGAGGCTGGATCAGTTCCTGCTCGCCGACACCGCGTTCCACGTGAACGACTGGGAGGAGTTCCGGCTCGGGGACCCGGCACGCGATGTCGGGGCGTACGTCGGAGAATGGCTGCACCGCGCGGTGCTGCGGATTCCCGCGCAGGAGACGGACGACGCGTTCTCGGCCGTGCTCACCCACGAGGAGGTCGTGGCGCGCGGCAGCGAGGAACTGGCCCGCGTGCTGCCGCTGATCTCCGCGTTCCACCGCGGTTACCGCGAGGGCGGCGGCCCCGAGGACGACGGACTCGTGGTGCGCGCCACGTCCTACGCGGGGTGGCATCTGATCGACCGGCTGATCGCCTCGACCAGGGAGAGCGGCCGGCTGTCGGCCATCGTCCGGGCGGCGGCGGGCATCGGCAGGACCGCGTTGCTCGACCCGCGGAGCTTCGTGCGCACGGTCGGCCTGGGGGAGGCCTCGTGAGCACGACCACCGAAGAGCCCGTCCCGTACGGGGAGCGGGCGGTGGAGCGGCCCGCCGCGAACGGGGCGCCCGCACCGGTGCTGTCGGCCGGTCTCCGCCTCGCGCTGGAGGACGTGCACATCGCGCCGGACGGCCGGACGGCCCGGGTGCGGGACGACGAGGTGACCGCCGAGTCCCCGTCGGCGATGCGCTTCGCCCTCGCCCGCACCCTGTACGAGGTGCTGCACACCGGGCGCGGGGTCAAGGACCGCGAGGCGCCCAGGACCCTGCGCGCACCCGGCTACGAGGCACGGCTGGCGAAGGCGACGCCGCATCCGGAGACGGTCGCCGCGGGGATCCTCACCGACCGGCGCTCGGCCACCGGCCGGCGGGTCGTGGAGATCGACGGTCTGCGGGTGGGCGTCCCGGACTCGGTGACGCTGCGGGAGACCGGGCGCACGGCGGGCGGCACCGGTCGCCCGGTGGTGCTGATGAACCTCCCGTCGGCCCGCCCGCTCGTCTCGCCCGGCTTCTTCCTCGTGGACAGCGGTACGGGCCGCACCGGCGGCGGTGATCTGCTGCGGCTCTACCTGCGGGTCGCGGACGCCGACGCGGCCCCCGAGCTGTGGCGTGCCGTACTGAGCGCCCTGGAGAGCCGCTCCGTCACCTACCGAGCGAAGATCATCTCCAATCCGGCGAGCCTGCCGCGCAACGACGGCATGGTCGTCTACCTGAGCCAGGGCTCCTGGGACGCCGTCGGCGCGGTGACCGAGGAGGCCCTGGCCACCGGTCTGCCGGAGGGACCCGCCCCCGCGTTCGCCCATGAGGTCGCGCCCGGGGTGACGGCCGCGTGGGAACCGAAGGACGACCGTACGGGCATGCGCGGACTGAGCTTCGGCGAACACCGGGCGCACGTGGTCGCGCGGGCCTTCGTGGCCGCCGCGGAACAGCAGCGCGAGCGTCCGACGGCCGCCGGGCTCGCGGCGGCGTGCGTCGCGGCGAACGTGGACCCCGCCGACCCCGCCCGCAACCTCGACTCGGGCGACTGGCCGTGGCACACGGCCCCCCGGCCGGCCTGAACCGCCGGACGCGCGAACGACGGTGGCCCGACCCGACCGCATCCCGCAGGAGGTCCAGCAGCATGGCCAGAGAAACACGCCCGGACGGCACCGACGAACTGCGGGTCTTCACCCAGCTCCTGGAGGGCCGGAGGACCACCGTGGCCGCCGCGGTGGTGCTGAGCCTCCTGTCCGCCGCCGCCACCCTCGTCCTTCCCCTCCAGGTCCGCGATCTGGTGATGGCTCTGGCCGAGGACGAACGTCCCGTCGGCCCGCTGCTCATGATGGCGGGCCTCGCGGTGGGCGCCGGGCTGGCGACGGCGCTCTCCTCCTACCTGCTCGCCCGTGCCGGCGAGGGCCTGGTCTCCGAGGCGCGCTTCCGCATCGTCTCGCACATCCTGACCCTGCCGCTGCGGTGGGTCCGGCGTGAAGGGGCCGGCAACCTGGTCGCGCGCGCCAACTCCGACAGCACGCAGCTGCGTTCCGTGGTGGACGTCGGGGTGGCGCAGATACCGTCCTCGCTCTTCCTGGCCGTCGGCACCCTGATCGCCATGGGGGTGCTGGACTGGGTCCTGCTGCTCGTCGTGCTCGCCACCTTCTCGGTCGCCGGTGCCGGCATCTTCCTGTGCGTCCGCTCGATCCGCAGCGGTGTGGAGCGCCAGCAGAACGCCATCGGGACCATGTCGCAGCAGATGACGGCGGCCGTCCTCTCCCTGCCCACGGTCAAGGCGTTCCTCGCCGAACGCCAGGTGGCGTCCACGCTGGGCCACAGCATCGAGGACGCGCGCCGGGCCGCCGTGTCGGTCGCGCGGGTGACCTCCCTGGTCGGACCCACGATGCAGTTCGGCCAGCAGCTCTCGATCATCGCGGTGATGGTCACCAGCGGCGCCCGGCTGGCCTCCGGGGACCTGGGCATCGGCGAGTTCGCCGCCTTCATCGTCTACCTGCTGCAACTCGTCGCGCCGCTGACCCTGCTGGTCTCCGGTGTGGCCCGGATGCAGAGCGGCCTGGCCGCACGCGGACGGCTCAACAGCGTGCTCACCGTCGCCCCGGAGAGCTCCGGGGCGGCCTCCCCGGTCGAGCCGTCGCCGACCGCGCCCGCGGTGGAGTTCGACGACGTCACCTACACGGACGGCGGGCGCACCCTCATCCACGGGGCCGCCTTCGCGGCCCCCGCACGGGGGCTCACCGCCATCGTCGGGCCGTCGGGAGCGGGAAAGACGACACTGCTCGCGCTCACCGAGCGCTTCCTCCTGCCGGAGTCGGGCCGCATCTCCGTCTGCGGGCGGCCCGTCGAGCAGTGGCCCCTGCACCAGCTGCGCGGCGAGATCAGCTACGTCGACCAGAGCTTCACCCTGGTGGAGGGCACGGTGCGGCAGAACCTCCAGCTCGGACAGGACCAGGACCTGCCGGACGCGGACCTGTGGCGGGCGCTGCAGACGCTGGGGCTGCGCGGTGCCGTCGAAGCGCTGCCGGAGGGTCTCGACACCGAACTGGGACGGGCCGAGGACCTGTCGGGGGGCCAGCGGCAGCGGCTGGCGGCCGCCCGCGTCCTGCTGCGGGACACCCGCGTCGTCATCTTCGACGAACCGACCTCACAGCTCGACAGCGAGAACGAGGAACGGCTGCGGGTGCTGATGCGCTCCCTCGCCGCCGAGCGCGCGGTGATCGTGGTCGCGCACCGCATCTCCACGGTGCAGGACGCCGATCTGATCGTGGTCGTGGACGAGGGGCACCTCGTCGACCGGGGCACACACGAGGAGTTGCTGACGCGCTCCGCGCTCTACCAGGAACTGGTGCACGGGCAGTCGCTGCGCGACCCGGCGAGGCGGACGGCCGGCGCCGTCCCGGCGGATCCCGGCGCCGCGCCGTCCGGCGGCCCGGTGCCGTCCGCTCCGGTGGCCGGGGCGGTGTCCCGGTGACCGGTACGGCGGACGCGGGGGAACCTGTGGGAGCGCGCCGCCTGCTGGTGGTCGGGACCGGATCCGTGACCGCCGCGCATCTGCCCTTCTGGGCCAGTTGGCTGAAGGCCGGGCACCCGGGGACACAGGTGCGCTACGTCCTGACCAAGGCGGCCACCAGGTTCGTCACCCGGGACGCGCTGACCGCCATCGGCGGCTGCGACGTACTGGCGGACCGGTGGCCCGACGAGCCCGAGCCGAGGGCCCGGCACGTCGACCTCGCCCAGTGGCCCGACGCGGTCGTGGTGCTGCCGGCGACGCTCAACTACCTGGCCAGGCTGGCCGCCGGGCTGGGCGACTCGCCCTCCGTCCTCGCGCTTCAGTGCACGCGCGCGGCGATCGCGCTCGCGCCCGCGCTGCCGCCCGGCGGCGCGGAGAGCGCGGCGTACGCGGACCACACCGCCCGGCTCCGGGCGCGCCGCAACGTGGTCGTCGTCCCGCCCCACCCCGGCCGCAGTACGACCAGCGGGAAGCGCGAGGCGTGGACGCACGCGTCCTTCCCCGAGGTCCTGGCCGCGGCCGACGGGCTGCGGGCGGCGCTCGACGCACCGGACCCCGGCGGCCGCACGGGGCCCGAGCAGGAACACGCACCCGCCTGACACCTCACGGAGGTACGCATGACCACCGAAACACCCCGGCAGACCCGGCAGCGGGCGGCCTCCGAGGACAGCAGCGCGTACGGGGAGTCGCTGGCGGACGTCTACGACTCGCTCTACCCCGCCTCGGGGCCGGCTGTCGACTCCCTGGTCGCCTTCCTGCGGGAGCTGCGCCCCGCCCCCGCGTCGCTGCTCGAACTGGGGGTCGGCACCGGGCGGCTGGCGATCCCGCTGGCCCGGCACGGCTACCGGGTGCACGGCGTGGACGCGTCCCCGGCGATGCTGGCGAAACTCCACGAGAACGACCCCACGGGCGAGGTCACCACCTCGGTGGGCGACTTCGGCGCGCTGGCTGTCCAGGAGCGGTACGACCTCGTCCTCACCGCGCTCAACACCTTCTTCATGCTCCCCACCCAGGAGCAGCAGATCAACTGCCTGCGCGGCATCCACGACGCGCTCGCGGACGGCGGTGCCGCGGTCTTCGAGACGTACAACCCGCAGGTCTACCACCGGCTCACCGAGGCGACGACCCGGGTCGGCCATCCGGCGCCGGACGCGCTGCTGCTCGACACGATCCAGGTGAACCAGTCGCTCCAGTCCGTCCTGGTCGTCCACACGATCATGGAGTCCGGCCGGCTGCGGAAGGTGCCTGAGGTCAGCCGCTACGCCTGGCCCGCCGAGTTCGACGTGATGGCCCGGCTCGCGGGACTGCGGGTGACCGGCCGCTGGGCCGACTGGGACCGCAGCCCGGTCACGGACCGGGCGGAGAAACACGTCTATGTGGTGGAGCGCCAAAGCGTGTGACTAACTTGACGGGATGTTGTGTTAACGCAATACTCCAGTGAGTCAACGCGTTGCATCGGGAGGTGTGTGACATGGCTGGGCCGACGCTGGAGGTCGATGGCGTACGGAAGAGCTACGGCAGACGCCGGGCCGTGGACGGCATGTCCTTCGACATCCGCGCCGGCGAGCTGTTCGGCTTCGTGGGAAGCAACGGGGCCGGCAAGACCACCACGATGCGGATCGTCCTCGGAGTCCTCACGCCCGACGCGGGAGAGGTGCGCTGGCTCGGCCGCCCGGTCGGCTTCGACGCCCGCAGGCAGTTCGGCTACATGCCGGAGGAGCGGGGCCTCTACCCCCGGATGAAGGTCGGCGAACACCTGCGGTACCTCGGGGAGCTGCACGGCCTGTCACCGGCCGCCGCGCGGGTCGCGGCGGACCGGTGGACCGAGCGGCTGGAGCTCGCCCCCCACGCGTCCGAGGAGGTCCAGAACCTGAGCCTCGGCAACCAGCAGCGGGTGCAGCTGGCCGCCGCGCTGGTCCACGGACCGAGGGTGCTGGTGCTCGACGAACCGTTCTCCGGGCTCGATCCGGTGGCGGTGGACGTCATGCGCGAGGTGCTTGCCGAGCGGGCCGCCGACGGAGTGCCCGTCATGTTCTCCAGCCACCAGCTGTCGCTGGTCGAGCGGGTCTGTGACCGGGTGGGCATCGTCGGCGGCGGGCGGCTGATCGCCTGCGGGACGGTCCGGGAGCTGAGCGAGAACGCCGGCCGCCGGCTGCTGGTCGACGCCCCGGAGGCGGACGGGAACTGGGCCGCGGGACTGCCGGGCGTGGAGGTCGTGAGCCGCGAGGGCACCCGTACGCGGCTTCGCCTGGCGAAGGGCGCGGACGACCAGCGGGTGCTGCACGCGGCGCTGGCCACCGGGCCGGTCTCCGCCTTCGTGTCCGAACACCCGCCGCTGACCGAGCTGTACCGCGACCTGGTCACCGGGACGGACGAGCGGCCCGGGGGCGGTGAGCGATGAGCGCGACGACACGGACGCCGGACGGAGCCACCGGCCGCGACACACCGGACGGGGAGCGGAACCCCGCCTCGGACCGGAACACCGCGGGCCCGCAGGCCGGCCCCGGCGCGCTGTCGGCCCGCAGGGCGGTCGGCCTGGTCGCCCGGCGGGAGATCAGCAGCAGGATGCGGACGAAGTCCTTCGTCCTGAGCACCCTGGGGCTGTTGCTCGGGCTCGCCGCCTACGCCCTGGTCGTCGTCGTCGCCCAGGAGGGGCCGGCCAGGGTCGGTGTCGAACGAGAGGCCTCGGCGCTGCGCCCGGCGCTCGCCGCGGTGGCCGAGGAGACGGGTGACTTCGAGTTCGTCCCCGTCGAGGGCGACCGCACCGATCGGCTCCTGCGCGACGGGGAACTCTCCGCCGTGATCGGCGGCGGAGCCGACGGGCAGCTCACCCTGTCCGTGGAACACGAGGCCGACGAGGACCTGCTCGCCGTGATACGGGCCGCGGCCGCCGAGGAACGCGCCACCAGGGAACTGGAACGCGCGGGCGTGGACCCCGTGGAGTTCAGGCAACGCGTGGCCTCGGCCACGGTGCAGGTCGACGCCCTGGATTCCTCGGAGAACAGCGCGGCCGAGCAGTTCGCGCTGATCCTCGCCTCCACCGGTCTGCTGTACTTCTTCTTCGTTTTTTACGGGATCATGCTGGCGCAGGGCGTGGTGGAGGAGAAGACCAGCCGCGTCGTGGAGCTGCTGCTCTCCACCATTCGCCCCTGGCAGCTCCTCGCCGGGAAACTGATCGGGGTGGCCGTGGCCGGTCTCACCCAGCTCGTGCTGCTCGGCGGCGCGGCGGTGGCCCTCGCGCAGGGCACCGGCACCGTCACCCTGCCGACCGCCCCGGGCGGGGCCCTGGTGACGCTGGGTGTCTGGTTCCTGCTCGGCTTCTTCCTCTTCGCCGCCATGCTGGCCGCGGCGGCCGCGCGCGTCTCACGGCAGGAGGACCTCCAGGGGGTGGTGCAACCGGTGATGCTGCTCATCACCACGCCGTTCGTGCTGGGCATAGCCCTGCTGAGCAAGAACACGCACGACCCGTTGATCGAGTGGCTGTCGCTCGTACCGCCGCTCAGCCCGATCCTGATGCCGGCCCGCATGCTGCTCGGTACCGCCCCCGTCTGGCAGATCGCCCTCTCCCTGGCCCTGGCGGCCGCCGCGCTGGCCGCGATGACCCGGGTCGCCGGGCGGATGTACGCCAACAGCGTGCTGCGCAGCGGCTCCAGGGTTCCGCTCGCCGAGGCACTGAGGCTGCGCTGAGGAGGCCGCCCCCTGCCCGTCGCCTCCTGTCCGTCGCTCCCTGCCCGTCGCCCGCTCCTGCCCGTCGCCCGCTCCTGTCCGTCGCTCCCCGCTCCGGTCCGTCACCTCCCCCTCCTGTCCTTCGTCCCCCACTCCGGTTCTTCGTCCCCCACCCCTGTTCGCACCACACCCACCCGGCCCGCCGGGCCATCCGACAACTGAGGAGTACCTCATGAGCACCACCCTCTGGATCGTCATCGCCATCGCCCTCGCCGTCGCCGTGATCGCGGGGATCAAGAAGAGCCGGGGCTGACCCGCCCGATCGGCGCACGTCCCCGAGGGGGCTGTGCCCGCGCGTGGACCACGCGCGGGCACAGCCCCCTCGATCCGTCAGAAGCCGAGTTCGCCGGTGGCACCCCGGCGCAGCGGTGCCACCGCTGCCTCGTCGGCGACGACCACGCCCGTGAAACCGGCGGGGCAAAAGAACCGGTGGGCCGCCTCGACGACCGCGTCGTGCGGTACGCCCCCCAGCAGCGGTCCCCAGTTGTGCAGCCAGTCCGAACCGACACCGACGTGCAGCAGGTTCGCCAGACCGGACGCCAGCGCGCCCGGCGAGGACATCGCCGTAGCGGTGGAGCCGACCGCGTAGCTCCGGGCGGCGTCCACCTCCCCCGCCGACGGCGGCTCGGCCGCCATGCGCTCCAGCTCCGCCCTGATCACCGCGAGGGCCGGCGCGGTGTGCTCGGCGGCGGTGTCGGCCTCGACCATCAGCGTCGAGGCCCCCGGCACCGACTCCACGCCCGAACCGAGCTGGTAGGCGTACCCCTTCTCCTCCCGCAGGCACGCGACCAGCCGGGAGGCGAAGGATCCGCCGAAGACCAACTGCGCGAGATGCAGGGCCGGGTAACCCGGGTCCGTGCGGGGCAGCGCGGGGGCGGCGAGCCGGATCACGCTCTGGACGGCGCCGGGCCGGTCCACCCACAGCAGCGGTCCGCCCGCGAACCACGACGACGCGTCGGACCCGTCGCCCGCCGGCCCCGGCTCCCACGACCCGAAGACGTCCGTGACCGCGGCGACGGCGTCCTTCGGCCGCAGGTCACCGACCAGCACGAGCACCGCGCCCCGGGCGCCCAGATGCCGCGCGTGCAGTGCGGCCAGGTCGTCCGGTGTGCAGGCGGCTGCCGGTCCGGGTGACGGCTGTCGCAGGGCGGCGGTCCCGTCGCCGTACCGCCGCCGCAGCAGCGCGTGCTGCGCGAGGGCCGCCGGCTGGTGGGTGGCCAGCCGGATACGGCGTACCAGCGCCTCGCGTCCGGGGCGGACGGCGTCCTCCGTCAGCCGCGGCTCGCGGACGGTCTCGGCGAGCAGGGCGAGCACGTCGGGCAGGGCGTCGGCCATGGTGTGCCCGGCGAAGGTGAACCGGTGCGCGTCCGCGGCGGCGTCCAGGGTGGCGCCGTGTGCGGCGAGAGCGGCGTCGTGGGCGTCCGCGTCCCGGTGCGCGGTCCCCCGCAGCAGGGTCGTGGCCAGCAGCTGGCACCGGGTCACTTCACCGGCTTCCCGTGCGGTGTACGGGACGGTGAGGCGGATCTCCACGACGGGGACGACGGGGGCCGAACAGACCACCACACGCAGTCCGTTGAGGAGGGTGGTGTCGACGTCGGGCAGCGGCAGCCGCCCGCCCGCGGGGCCCGGCCCCGAGCCCCCGGTCACGCCGCCCTCCCGCGTACCCCGGCCGGTACGAAGCGCACGACCGCCCGGTGCGAGGAAGCGAGCCGGGCGGCGGCCCGGCTCACCTGCTCCCCGGTCACCCCGCTCCGTACCAGCTCCGGCAGTGTCTGCGTCAACTCGGCCTCGCCGAACAGTGCTTCGCGCAGGCCGAGCAGCTGTGCCCGGGTGCCCGGATCGCCGAGTTCGCGCAGCGCCCCCGCGGCCCAGCGCGCGGTCGTGGCACGCAGCAGGCCCGGGTCGACCCCGTCCTTCGCCAGTGTCTCCAGCGTGCCGTCCAGCGCGGCCAGGACGTCCTCGGCGCCGCGCTCGTGCACGGCGAACAGTGTCAGCAGATCGGGCCCCTTCGTGTCCAGCGGCAGCCCGAAGAGGCCGCAGCCCACCGAGAGGCTCGTCACCTGCGCGGCGGCCGGCCCGCGACGCAGCAGGGCCTGTCTGCCCTGGCCGAGCAGCGCGGCCAGGACCAGGTGCGCGAGGTAGTCGGCGCGCTCGGTCACCGGGTCCGGCATCCGGTAACCCACCGCCACGGCGGGCGTCCCGGCGTGCGGGTCGGCGACCGTCAGCCGCCGCTCCCGATCCGGTGACGGCTCGTGCGTGTCCGGCGCGGCCACCGACGGACGCGCCGGCACGGATGCGAAGTGGCCGCGCACGAGACGCTCCGCCGACCCCGGGTCGAACGCGCCGGTCAGTGTCACCACGGCGTTTCCGGGCCCGTAGTGGTCGGCGAAGAACCTTTCGCACCGCGGAATGCCGACGGCCGCGAGATCGGCGGTTTCGCCGTAACCGTCCCTGGTGTTCTCCGGGCGCGAATGCAGGGCGCCCGGCAGCACCCAGGGGAATGCGCCGTACGGACGATTACGCACCATGAGGCGGATCTCCTCGTCGATCACCGCGGTCTGCGTGCGCAGGGTCCGCGCGGAAAGGCAAGGGGCGCGCATTCGGTCCGCTTCGAGCGCGAGCAGCATTTCCACGGCGGAGGCCGGCGCGGCGGCGTAGTAGACCGTCACGTCCTGGCGGGTTCTGGCGTCACCGACACCGCCGGCGCGCTGGAGCCGGGGCAGATAGCCCTCGGGCGCCGCACCCCGGCCACCCTGGAAGACAAGATGCTCGAAGAGGTGCGCGAGGCCCGTGTGCTCCTCGGGCTCGGTCCGGAAACCGACGCCGTAGTGCACCGCGAGGCCGACCGAGGCGCCGACGGGATGCGGTGCCAGCAGTACCCGCAGACCATTGTCCAATTCCAGGCGGCGCAACTGAGTCCGGATCACCCGGGCGAGCATAGGCCGAGGCAACCTCCCACTCAACGGCGGGAGTTGACCGATAACGGCCAGTGTCCGCATGCGGCCAACTCCATTGCCATCGCGACACCGGCCGGGAAATGGTTCTGGCACGGCCGGAGAACGTGATCACCGAAATCGTCGATCCGGTCACCATCCGATTCCGCTCACACCCATGGGAGTGAACATGAACACCGAGTCCCTCATCGCCGGTTACTCCGCCTACGCCGCCGCCGACGAGATCGTTCCCGCGGTCGAGGCCCCGGGCGCCACCATCACCATCACCACCTCGTCGCAGGCGTGCATCTCCGCCGCGTCCGCCGTCTCGGCGGTGTCGATCGACAACACCTTCGACCACTCCTGCTGAATCGCGTGATCCGCTGAGAAGCAGGGCGGGTGCCCACCGCCGCAATCGGTGGGCACCCGCCCTGTCGCACGATAGCGGGTCGCCGGTTCCCGGCGGTCGGTTCACTCGTCCTGGTAGGACTCGGAGTCCTCGACGCCCGTGTCGGACAGCCCCAGGATGATGGAGGGCAGCGCCGACGACGTCAGCATCAGCGTGGTCAGCAGCCCGGGCATCCGCTCGATCACCCCGGGGGCGTTCTGGAAGACGACCATGAGCAGAACGACGGCCATGCCGGAGGCGATCGCGCACTGGTACCCGATGAAGGAGACCCGGTCGCGCAGCCCGCGCTCGCGTTCGTCCAGTCCCGCCACCGGCCGTTCGGCCACGCCCCGGGTCATCGAGCGCAGCACGCCCCACAGCAGCAGCCACAGGGCGAATCCCACGAGCCACCACGAGTCGGAGAACGCGTTGCCGTCCGAGACCAGTGAGAGCACCACCATGGCGGCGCTCAGCGCGCAGAGCGAGAGCGCCACGGGGCGCATGGGGCTGCGGACCGGGCCCGTCGTCACGTCGGAACCTTCCCGGCTCACGTGCGTTCCTCCTTTTTGTACAGCTGGGCAGACAGCGGGGTGAAGGGTCGACGACTGAAGATCGCTTCGACCGGAAGGTCGAACACGTCGCTGAAGCGGAAGGCCAGATCGAGGCTCGGGAAGTAGTCGCCCCGCTCGATGGCGCCGATGGTCTGCGGGTGCACCTCCACCAGTTCGGCCAGCGCGACCCTGCTGAGACCGCGCTCCGCGCGCAGCACTCTCAGCTGGTTGTAGATCGGCATTCCCTCGCGATGGCTCACTGGGCTCATGCGAGGAAATGTAGTGCTAACACAACAGCTCGTCAAGAAACAGCTACGGGAAGGTAGGCTTACCTGTGACCGACGTGCTCCCGAGCGTGCTCGTGCCGAACATGCCCGACACCCCGGACGCCCTGTGGCCCTTCGCCGAACTGGTGCGCGACACCGGCGCGCGCCGGTTGTGGACGGGCCAGTCGCTCAAGGTGGAGACCCACCAGGCGTTCGCCCACCTCGCCGGCGCCGGGGTGCGCGTCCCCGTCGGCACCGGCGTGACCCTGATGCCGCTGCGCCATCCCTACGAGGCCGCCCTGCAGGCCCGCTCCCTCGCCCTGCTGACCGGGAGGACGGTGGTGGCCGGATACGGCGTCGGCGCACCGGCGTTCGTGCGCAGCCTCAACGGACGGACCTGTCCCAGCCCGCGCACGATGGCCGCCGACTACCTGCGCACGGTCCGTTCGCTGCTCGACGGGGAGATCGTCGACCACGCGGGCGACTACCACGCGCTGCGGGGGCGGCTGATCCCCATGGACCACCCGGGCGTGGAGGTCGGCGTGGGAGTGCTGCGCCCCAACATGGCCCGCACCGCCGGCGGCGTCGCGGACGTCGCCATCACCTGGATGACCCCGCCCGGATACGTCGCCGGGACCCTGCTGCCCGCCCTGGAGGAAGGCGCCAAGGACCGGGACGCCCGCTGCCGCGTCGCGACCGTCGTCCACGTCGCGGTGGAGCGAGGCGGCCGGGACCCGTACGTCCTCGCGCACACGGCCGCCTCCGGGCATCTGGCGGCCGACCACTACACCGACATGCTGCGCCGCGCCGGTGTGCGGGCCGATCCGTCCGACCCGAGGGCCGGCGCCGCCGCCCTGGTGGACAGCGGCACCTACGTGTTCGGCTCGGCGGACCACATAGCCGCCCGCCTCGGCGAGTACCGGGGCGCCGGGGTGGACGAGGTGATCCTCAACTGCGGCGGGGTGCTCTTCACCGAGGGCCGGGACGCGGCGTTGCGGGACGCCCGGGAGATCATCGAGGCGGTCCGGCGGCGGCACGGTGGCTGAGCCGGTCACCGCCCGGGAAGCGGAACCGGTCACCGTGCGCGAGTACGGCACCCGCTATCTGCGGATCACCGTGCGACACCACGGGGGCACGGCCTTCAGCTGGCTGCGCGCACCCGGGCCGGCCCACACCCGTCCGCAGCGCCTTCCCGCGGCGGCGGTCGAGGCGGCCCTGCGCCGGGCAGACACGGCCGTCGGTGACGCGGCGGACGGTGACGCGGCGGACGGCCGGCCCGGCGCCCGGCTCGCCCTGGGGGAGTGGGCCGGCGGCCCGCCGCCGGACGGTGAGGCGCGCCAGGGCGTGCTGTACCGAGTGCAGGGCGCCGTCTCGGTGGCCCGGCTGCTGCCCTCCGGCGACAGCGCCGCCCACCGGCTCACGGTGAGCGCGCTGGCGGACGCGGGCAGGACACTGCGGCGGCTGCACCGGGAGCCGTGGGACTTCCCGCAGCGGCCGCCCCACCCCGGCCTGCGGCGGCTTCGCGCCTGGGCCGTGGAGGAGGAGAGCACCCCGGGAGCGACCCGGCTGCGCGCACTGGCCCGCACCCGGCTCGGCCCCTCGCTGTGGGCCCGCCTGACCGACTGGTCCGAGGCCGCGAACGAACCACCCGGCGGGTCGGGCGCGGTCCTGCTGCACGGCGCGCCGAGCACCGGCTGGCTGGTCCCCTCCGCCGCCGGCGGCCGGGCCGCCCTGCTCACCGGCGAGGAGGTCACCGGTGGCGACCCGGCCCTCGACCTCGGCTGGATTCTCGGGGAGCTGCACGAACTGCGCGCCGCCGCCGCACGCGGTCTCGGCGCCGCCGGGCAGGGACCACCGGTCGACTACCCGGCGGCGGCGCACGCCCTGCTCTCCGGTTACGCGGGCGGCACGGGCACCGCCGGCGTCACCGCCCTCCCGTCCGGCACCGAACGCGCGGCCACACTCCGACTCGCCGTCCACATGCGGGACTTCGCGTCGTTCGTCGGCTGGCACGAGGACCTGCGCCACTACTGCGACCTGCTGGCGGAGGCGCTCGCCGAGGACGGCACCCCCGCTCTCCAGTGGGGCACGGCCCCCGGGAACGTCAGTTCGTGACGACCGTCGTCGTCACCGTCACCGCGATGATCGCCGTCAGCGCGTCCTCCGCGGCCTTCACGACGTGACGCACCGCCGTCGCGGACCACCGGCCCCGTGAGACCGACTCCATGGCCGCCTCCACCCGGCGCCCGTCGGCGCCCGGGAAGGCCAGGCGGTGCAGTTTCGCCCCGTGCAGCAGGGCCACCAGGCTCGCCGTACGCTCGTCCGGCGCCGCGCCCTGCAGGACGACCGCGTGCAGGCGCTGCCGTACCGCCGCCTCCACCGAGCCGTCGGCCTCCGGGTAGCGGCGCACGGGGAAGAGGCCGAGCACCTTCTTCTTCTCCTCGCGGACCAGCCCCTTCCCGATCAGACCCGCGTTCGCCCGGGCCACGGCGTCCGTCTTCAGCCGGTTGATCCAGTCCTTGGTGCTGCCCGGCTTCTCCTTGCCGGCGACGGCCTCGAGCGCGGCGTCCAGGGCGGGCTCGCCCGGCGGCGTCGCGTCGACGACGGTGACCTCGTCGCCGGTCACGTCGATCCGGCCGGCCAGCGCGAGTTCCACCAGCGCGGCCGCGGCGATCGCCGGGGCGACCTTCGCCGACTCCTTGGCGGTGCCGGACTCGTCGTCCAGCGAGAGGAGCAGGAGCTGCTCGCCCAGGGTGGCCGGGACCGTCCCGGAGGTCTCCGTGGAGGTTGCCGTGGGGGGTTCCATCGCTGTGTCCGTTCCTTCGGTGTCCGGGTGGGGCCGGTCGTCGGTGAGGAAGATCCTCACCCCTGCCCTCTGGGACGCACCTACCCGCACCGCCGTTCCCGCACCACCGGTCCCGCGCGGCCGATCCCGGTCACCGGCTCCGGTCACCGGGACGCGGCCGTGCCGACGCCGTCCTGCCCCACCGGATCGGTGAGGCCGGAGGGTTCGCCGGCCGGCCCGAGGACGCAGACGCGCTGGGGCGCGGAGGCCGGCCCCGTCACCGCTGCCGGGGGTCGCAGCCGTCGGCGTGGCCTGTGGGGCGGACACGTCGGGCCCGTGACCTTCCGTCGGCCGCGCTGCCCCGGTCCTTCCGGTGACGCGCCACGTGGCGTGCCGGGCAGTGTGCCCCCCAGCCCCTGAGGCCGACGGTCTCCCGGCCCGGCCCAAGAGTCCCTGAGAAGTCCCACAGGCGAGGCCGAACCCCCTCCTGGCCCGCATACGCACAGGTCAGGAGGGATGTAGCGGTGTTGCTTCTGAAGATTCTCAGATGTCCCGGAAGAGACCAGCCAGCTCGTTGACCTGCGACGATGAGCGGGATTGGGGTGCTGACCTGGGGAAATGGTCTTTCAGTCGTTTCGCGCTCGTGCCACTTGATGAAGCCGAAAGTCCCAGAAGAGTCCCAGAGCACTCCCACGGCTGACGGAGGCTCTCTCGGCTTCACTCGATGTAGGGCAGCGTGGCGGGCCGGGGCTGTGAGCTGGAAGTCGGCCTTTGTTCCTCCGCGGCGATAGGCGGCTCAGGTTGCGTCCCGGGAGTGGCGCGTGCCGTCAGGCTCTGCTTGTCCTGTCCCACCCGCGTTGCGGCCACACCTACGCCCCGTGCGCCGCCGGGTTCGGTGTCGGCGTCCCAACCGCATACCGGCACGTCGCCGGAGCCATCGACGCCCTGGCCGCCCTCGTGCCAACCTAGGCACTCGTCGCGCTGGACGGGACACTGTGCCGATCGACCGGGTCGCCGTCGACCGTCCCTTACTCCGCGGAACGCAAGTAGCACGGCACGAACGTGCAGTTCATCACCGGTCCAGCGGGGCGACTGCTGTGGGCCTCGCCCGCGCTGCCCGACACAGTCCACGAAGGCCGCCCGCACCAACAGTATCCTCGACGCCCTGACCACAGCCGGCGTCGGACGCTTCGCCGACAGGGAGCCTTTTCAACCTGACCGGGTAGGCGGTCGGTTGGGGGCGAGGGGGCGGTGGCTTTGTTCCCGAGATTAGGCTCTGGTATGGCTTCTGTGGTGCCGAGAGGAAGCGCGGTGTCCGAGTCCGGAGCACGACGGGAACCGGCGGGTCAGAAGACTGACTCGAGGCGGGCAGAAGCCTGGTCGGCATAGCTCCACAGAAGTGGTGCCAGAACTCCGCGATGTGAACAGAGCCAGTCGCCCCGGCCGACCAGAGGCAGCAGGGCATCGCGGCGGCTGTGGGGTGAAGGGGCGTATCTGGGCGAGCAGGGGCGTCGTTGTGTCCCGGGTGAGCTTGTCTGGGTCTCGCTCGCTCTGGCGTGCGCGCCGGCAGCACCATGCGGCCGCTTCGTCGGCCAGTAAGCCATCGACCGCTCGCACGCAAGATCCGCGCGCTCGCCGAACAGCCCATGGCCACAAGCAAGAGCTGGCGCCTGCTGTGCAAACTCCGTTGCCTAAGCTTGACTCTGTCGGGGATCTTGAAGTTTTCCGGTGCGCCGACGTGAGCGGCGGGCATGCTCGGGATGTTCCAAGAGCCCATGCATGTTGCCGAGGTGTCCGTTGTCGCTCCGTCCTCGTTCCGGTGAGCAAGTCCCGCCTCTGACCGTGCAGACCGCGCGGGCGAGCAACCCGGCCGGTACGACGGCGATGTGGGTGAGAGACCGCCTGGACGGGCTGTGGTGCGACGAGGACTTCGCCGACTGGTATCCGCGTGACGGGCGTCCGGGCCTCTCGCCCGCCCAGCTGGCCACCGTGTGCGTGCTGCAGTTCCTGCTCGGTCTGTCGGACCGGCAGGCCGCCGAGGCGGTGCGCTGCCGCATCGACTTCAAGTACGCCATGGCCATGGAGCTGGACGATCCCGGCTTCCACCACAGCGTGCTGGCCGACTTCCGCGAACGTCTCACCGAAGGCGACCGCGCCGACCGCCTCCTCGACCTCGCGCTGGCCCGCCTCAAGGACGCCGGTCTGGTGCGCGAGCGCACCACACAGCGCACCGACTCCACCCACGTCCTGGCCGCGGTGCGCGACCTGACCCGGCTGGAGACGGT
>NZ_BBNN01000044.1:0-4002 GCF_000829695.1 Streptomyces sp. NBRC 110035
GGGCAAGTGCGTCGAGCGCGGAACGCAAGGTCTCGGACACCATCTCCAGCCAGGACGGCTCCCGTACCGACGACAGCACATGCGTAGCGTCGGTGCGGGCCCGGCCTGTCGTTTTCAGCAGGCCTTTCTCCCGAGCCGCGACCAGGACGCCGTCCAGCACCCGCAGCCCGGCGTCAGCCTCCACCAGCCGATCCCGGAACTCCGACAGTACCGAGAAGTCGGACCCCGGATCGCCGAGCTGGAGGCCGAGCGCGTACTTGAAGTCGATCCTGGCCCGGACCGCTTCCGCGGCCTGCCGGTCGGTGAGCCCTTCGACGGACTGCAACACCGGTACCAGCGCGAGCCGACCCGGTGACCAGGCAGGCCTGCCCCGCGTCTGGAACAGGTCCACGGACTCCTCGTCCGTGAACAGTGACCCCGGTTCGTCCCGCACCCGGATCGCCGGACTCCCGTTCGGGAACGCGGCCCGCGCCACCCGCACCGTCTCCGCCGGGATCTCCCCAGACCCCTTCGGCTGCATCGACATCCGCACCCACCCCAAACGACAACGTCGGCCTTCAAGACCACAACCGGGTCTCGAAGGCCGACGTCACGCCAGGCCCCGGATCAACCGACAGCATCCCGTCTCAGGATCCGGGGCCCGATCCTTGCCCTCCGTCCTCCACCTTTCCCCTGAGCCATTCCATCGGGTGACCGATGCGGTATCCGGCTGACGAGGGCCGGAGCCCCAACTAGGGTGCCGCGCAAGCGTTCCGGCACTTGGCCCACCGACATTGCGATGTCGGTGACGGGTGCCACAGTGGGGAAGTGGACAACGCCGGGACAGCGTCAGGACCGTCGGGAGGGGGCGAGGCGGGTGATGAGCGGAGGCGGCATGGGCAGTGAGACGAGCACGCGGACCGCGCGTTCACGGGCGCTCGCGGTGCTGCGCCTGCGCGGCAGAGCACTGGCCGTCGCCCTGCTGCCCGCGGCCGCCGCCGTGATCCTGCTCGTCGGCGTCCCCACCGGCCATTTCACCGGCATCGGCTGGGACCTCGCCCGCTGGACGCTCACGCCGCTCGCCGTACTGGTCCTGTGCGCCGCCGCCGGGGTCGCCCTGGTCGTCGCCCGCGCCCGGCCCGCGATGACTCCGACGGTAGCGGTCGCCGAGGAGACCGCCCCGGACCTGTACCGGATGGTGCGTGACCTCGCCGACCGGCTGGGTGTCCCCGCCCCGTCCGCGATAGCGCTCACCCCCGACTGCGACAGCTGGCTGGAGGACCGCACCCATCCGGCGCACGGCAGCCCTCCGCCCGCCGGGGGGCACGGCGACACGGCGGGCGCGGGCCGGCATCCGCGCCACCGGGCCGTCGCCGCGCCCGTGCTGGTGATCGGCTCCCCGTTCCTGTGGTGGATGCGCGTCGGCGAGCTGCGCGCGGTCCTCGCGCCGGTCGTCGCCGGTACGGGGCCTTCGGCGCATCCGGACATAGCCGCCGCCCGGCGCTTCGTCCGCGGTCTCGACGCGGCGGTGGCGGTGACCTCGGAGCACCGCCGCGGGCCGGTGTTCCGCGCGGTGTTCGCGGGCCTCGGCTGGGTCGCGCGGGTGCTGCTGCGCAGCTGCCGGGGCCATGCGGCCGAGATGGAGCGCAGGGTCGCCGCGGCGGCGGCCGAGCGTGCCCAGGCGGTGGACTACGGGCTGCGGATCGTCGCCCAGGAGCAGGTGGGACTGGCGTACGCGGGCTGGGACCGGCTGCTCACCCGGGTCGCGCTGCCCGCCTGGCGGATGGGCCGCTGGCCCTCGCGGCTCAACGCGGGGGTGGTGGCCGCGCTCACCGAGCTGTCCCGCCGGGACCGGCTGGCCGAGGGGTTCGCCTCCCGCCTCGGCGAGCGGCCCGCCTGTGATCTGCTCGAGGAGCCCGGCACGGTGGACCAGGCCACCTCCCTGCTCGCCGCCCGGCTCTTCCACGGCGGCCCCGCCGGGCGTGGACCGGACTGGTCGCCGGTCCACTGGGGCGACTACCCGGAGGAGGTCGTCGACCGCAAGTGGCGTACGGACGCGGCCCGTCTGCACCGCGTCCTGGACACACTCGGCGTGAGCCCCGCCGTCGGCGCGGACAGCCCGGGCCCCGACGGCCCGACGCTCTCCCGCGTCCTCGACCACCTGACGGACCCCGGCCCGCGACCGCGTCCGGAGCCGGGCCGGGAACCGGGCTCCCGTGCGCAGCCCCCGCCGCACGCGATCCCGCCCGCCCACGGGGAACGCGGAGAAGACGGGATACGCGGGGACCGGGAAGCCGCCCCCGTCGCCGGAGCGGACCCGGGCGACGACGAGGACCTCGCCGGTACCACCCCACGCAGCGCCGCCCTGGCCGCCCGTATCGGCGCCGAAGTGGCCCGCGAGGCAGCGGCGGCCACCGCGCGGGCCGCGGCGGCCCCGGCCGTGAGCGCTCCGACGACCCCGACGGCTCCGGGCACCCCGATCACCCCGGCCCTGCCGCCCGCGCCGACGGACCCCGCTTTCCTCCGGGACGACCGGGCGTTGCCCCTGCTCCCCCTCCAGCCCCCGCGCACCGGTCGTGAACTGCTCGCCGACCACATCACGGCGATGGTCTGCTGTGCCGCCATGGACACCGCGGGCGCGACCCCCGGGCTCGACTGGCTCGACGGGCCGGCCCTCCTGGTGGGCGGCGTACGCGTCACGGACCTGCCCGCCCAGGTCATGGCGCTGATCGAGGAGGGTGACCCCACAGCCCTCCGCCTGTGGCTGGCCCGGCAGGGCATACGCCCGGAGAAGCCGGTCCGGTTGGTCTGAGCCGGACGGGCGGGGACGCCGACCCGCCCTCCCGACCCTCACCGGAGCCGGGCCTTCCGCTCTCGGCCGGTTCGCGACGAAGGGTGACGCGGCGTGTGCGCCATGTGATGTGCTTGGGCTGATCGCGCTCCTTGGCCAGGGCTTGCGACATACGACAAGCACATTGCTGACCGCCGGCAACGGGGCCTGCGGGAGGGGAGCGACCATGGGCGCGCAGCAGGGGCACCGCCGGATCGAGGGGTTCAGTTCCACCGGCGGGGTGGCCCCCGGAGGGACGATCGACTTCCACGTCACCGTCGACCCGCCCCAGGAGTTCCGCGTCGACGTCCACCGCGTCGGCCATTACGACGGCCAGGGCGCCACCCGGATCATGTCCGGTCCCCGGCTCGCCGGCATCGCGCAGCCCCCGCCGCTGACCGCCGGCCGGACGGTCTCCTGCCATCACTGGTGGCTGTCCTGGCGGCTGCCGGTCCCGTCGGACTGGAGCACCGGCGCCCACGTGGCCGTCCTGACCACCGCCGACGGCCGCCACCGCTCCCGGATCCCCTTCACGGTCCGCGACCACCGCCCGGCCGACCTGCTCGTCGTCCTGCCCGACATCACCTGGCAGCTCCACAACCGGTACCCGGGGGCCGACGGGACGGGCACGACCGACGCCGACGCCCGCATCGCGACCACCGTCTCCTTCGACCGTCCGTACGCGGGTGCCGGCCTGCCCCCGTACGCCGGTCACGCCTACGACGTCATCCGCTGGGCCGAGCGCTACGGCTACGATCTCGCCTACGCGGACGCCCGCGACCTGCACGCCGGCCGGGTCGACCCCACCCGCTACAAGGGCCTGGTCTTCCCCGGCCCCGACGCGTACTGGTCCCAGGCCATGCGCGGCACCGCGGAACACGCCCGTGCCCACGGCACCTCCCTCGTTTTCCTCTCCGCCCGGACCCTGTACGGGCGGGTGGAGCTCGCATCCTCTCCGTCCGGAGCCCCCGACCGCCTGCTGACCTGCCGCAGTGGCAGACGGCGGGGCCCGGACCGCGGGACCCCGGACCGCGGGACCCCGGACCGCGGGGCACCGGACCGCAGGACCCCGGACCGCGGGGCACCGGACCGCAGGACCCCGGACCGCGGGGCACCGGACCGCGGGGCACCGGACCGCGGGGCACCGGACCGCGGGGCACCGGACCGCGGGGCACCGGACCGCGGGGCACCGG
>NZ_BBNN01000044.1:4489-35341 GCF_000829695.1 Streptomyces sp. NBRC 110035
ACCGCGGGGCACCGGACCGCGGGGCACCGGACCGCGGGGCACCGGACCGCGGGGCACCGGACCGCGGGGCACCGGACCGCGGGGCACCGGACAGACCTGCGCTGTGGCGGGAGACGGACCGTGCGGAGCAGCAGCTGATCGGCGTCCAGTACGCCGGTCAGGTCCCCGAGCCGCACCCGCTCGTCGTGCGCAACGCCGGCCACTGGCTGTGGGAGGCGACCGGGGCCTTCGAGGGCGACGGGATCGAAGGGCTGGTCGCCGACGGGGCCGACCGTTACTTCCCGCGCACCCCGCTGCCCGAGCACGAGGAGCGGGTGCTGCTCGCGCACTCCCCGTACACCGACCGGGCGGGCGCCGGACGGCACCAGGAGACCTCGCTCTACCGGGCGCCCTCCGGTGCCTGGGTCTTCGCGTCGGGCACGCTCGCCTGGTCCCCGGCCCTGGGCCGCCCCGGCCGGACCGACCCGCGCATCCAGCGTGCCACCGCCAACCTCCTCGACCGCATCTGCAAGAACGGCTGACCCGACCGCACGAACCGCCCCGTCCCGCCCCGACCGGCGGGCGCCGCGGTGCGTGCGGGACAATCGGAGGCACTCGTCCCGCCGTCTCCCACCCACCCCGTGCGAGCCCCGCGGGAGCCCTGTCTGTCGCTGTGAAACACGCGGAGGAACCGTGTCCGGATTCGTCGAGAAGCCCGAGCCGATCCAGGTTCCGGGTCTGGTGCATCTGCACACCGGAAAGGTGCGCGAGCTGTACCGGAACGAGGCGGGTGACCTCGTGATGGTCGCCAGTGACCGCGTCTCCGCCTACGACTGGGTGCTGCCGACCGAGATCCCGGACAAGGGAAGGATCCTCACCCGGCTCTCCCTCTGGTGGTTCGACCAGCTCGCCGACCTGGTTCCGCACCACGTCCTGAGCACCGGACTCCCCGCGGGCGCCCCCGCCGACTGGGAGGGCCGCACCCTCGTCTGCAAGTCGCTGCGGATGGCCCCCGTGGAGTGCGTGGCCCGCGGCTACCTCACCGGCTCGGGCCTCGCCGAGTACCGGGAGTCCCGTACGGTCTGCGGCCTCGCGCTCCCCGAGGGGCTGGTGGACGGATCGGAACTGCCCGCCCCGATCTTCACCCCGGCCACCAAGGCCGCCGTCGGCGAGCACGACGAGAACGTCTCCTACGAGGAGGTCGCCCGGCAGGTCGGCGCGGACACCGCGGCGCGGCTGCGGCAGACCACCCTCGCCGCGTACACCCGGGCCCGCGACATCGCCCGGGAACGGGGGATCGTCCTCGCGGACACCAAGTTCGAGTTCGGCTTCGACGGCGACACACTGGTCGTCGCGGACGAGGTGCTCACCCCGGACTCCTCCCGCTTCTGGCCGGCCGAGCAGTGGGAGCCGGGCCACGCGCAGCCGTCGTACGACAAGCAGTACGTGCGGGACTGGCTGACCTCCGCCGAGTCGGGCTGGGACCGGGCGGGCGAGCAGCCCCCGCCGGCGCTGCCGCAGCACGTCGTGGACGCGACCCGGGCGAAGTACGTGGAGGCGTACGAGCGTCTGACGGGCGTCCCCTGGAGCTGACGCCCGGAGCCGGGCCGTGTCCCCGCGCGCGCCGGGCCGCACCGCCTGGCCCCCACGCCCGGTGCGCACGAGGAAGACCCCGGTCCGATGGACCGGGGTCTTCCTGTTGCCCGAGCGGACGACGAGGTTCGAACTCGCGACCTCAACCTTGGCAAGGTTGCGCTCTACCAGCTGAGCTACGTCCGCCTGCGCCGTGGCGCGAGAGCAACTATACCCAACCTCGCTCGCGTGCGAGCCGCACTGCGGCGTGACGGTTCTCCGCACCGAGTTTCGTGGCGGCGGACGACAGGTAGTTCCGTACGGTCCCCTGGGACAGCGCGGCCCGCTCCGCGATCTCCGTCACGGGTGCCCCGTCGGCCGCGAGTTCCAGCACCTCGGCCTCACGCACGGTCAGCGGTGAGTCACCGGCGGCGATCGCGTCGGCCGCCAACTCGGGATCCACGTAACGGTTTCCCGCGTGCACGGTGCGGATGATCTCCGCGAGGTGCTGTGCGCTGACGGTCTTGGGGACGAAGCCGCGCACCCCTGCCGCGAGGGCCCGCTTCAGATGTCCGGGACGCCCGTGACTGGTCACGATCAGCACGCGGCAGCCGGGGAGTTCCGCCCGCAGCGTTGTGGCGACCTTCACACCGTCCGCGCCGGGCATCTGCAGATCCAGTACGGCGACGTCGGGGGTGTGCGCCCGCGCCATCGCCAGCGCCTCCGGTCCGGAGGCCGCCTCGGCGACGATCAGGAGGTCGTCCTCCAGGGACAACAGGGTGGCGAGCGCCCCCCGGATCAGATGCTCGTCGTCGGCGAGCAGCAGCCGGACGGGCCCGGACGGTGTCGTCGTCATGAGGTGACCTCGTTTCCGAAGGCCGTGGAGCCGGGTGCCGCCGTCCGTGTCCCAGGACCCGTGGGCGCGAGGGATCCGGCGGTCCTCGGCGTCACCACCCCGGCCCTCGGGCCCGCCGCCGGTCCTGACCCCGCGGGCGCCGCCGACGGCACCTCCGCGGTCAGCAGGAACCGCCCGTCCCCGGTCGGTCCGGCCCGCAGCGTGCCGCCGATCTCCGCCAGCCGCTCGCGCAGTCCGACGAGGCCGGAGCCCCTGCCCGGCCCGCCGGCGCCGTCCGGCACCCCGTCGTTGTCCACCGTCAGCACCGCACGCCCCTCCCGTATCCGTAGGTCCACCGCGCACTGCCGCGCGTCGCCGTGCCGCAGCACGTTGGTCGCCGCCTCCCGTACCACCCAGCCCAGCGCGGACTGCACCTGTGCCGGGAGCCCGACCGGGGGGCCGGTGACCGTGCAGTCGATGCCGGCCGCGGTCAGCACCCCCTTCGCGCCCGCGAGTTCACTGTTCAGGTCGGCCTCGCGGTAGCCGCGTACGACCTCACGCACCTCCCGCTGGGTCTCCTGGGCCAGCCGCTGCACCTCGACCATCTGTGTCACCGCCTCCGGCCGTCCGCGCTGGGCCAGCTGGACGGCCAGCTCGCTCTTGAGCGCGATCACGGCGAGGTTGCGGCCCATGACGTCGTGCAGGTCCCGCCCGAACCGCAGCCGCTCCTCCGCGACGGCGAGCCGGGTACGGGTCTCGCGGGCCTCGTCGAGCTCGTGGACGACGTTGAGCAGCCAGAGCGAGAGGACGTAGGTGGCGGTGACGAACCCGGCGCTGAACAGGACCACCGCCGCGACGATCAGCGCGCTGGGGGCGGCCACGCCGAAGGCGGAGGCCACCAGTCCCGAGCCCGCGGCGAAGCCCGTCGGGGAGGCGAGCATCCGCCGTCGGTCGCGCAGGCCGAGCGTGATCGTTCCCGCGCCGAAGGCCAGGACGGCCACGTAGACCCCGAGGGCCGTTCCGTCGGCGCCCCGGCCCGCCCGGTCGTGTTCGACGAACGAGACGGCCGTCGTCGCGACGGCCGCGGTGACGGCCCCGAGGGCCCACAGCAGCCGCACCGGCTTCGCCCGCCGCCCGCGCTGCCAGTCCAGCGACCGCGAGGCGATCACGCCGCAGAGCACGCAGTGCCCGGCGACGAGCACCATCAGCGCAGTCGCCGCTCCCGGCCCGCCCGCTCCGGGATGCTCGCCCCGCACGAGCAGTCCGAGAAGCTGCCCGCCCGCCGTCACGAACTCGACCAGCACCATGAAGTGGAACGACCACCGCGTGTACGCCTCGACCTTCGCCGGGGTGCTCTTGCGCCGCCACCAGCGCCCCGGCCCGCGGATGTCCTCGCCCGGCCTGCCCATGTCCTCGCCCGCCCCGCTCTCCGGTCCGCCCTCGCGTCCACGTCCCTCGTGTCCGCGTGCCTCAGCGTCGCGGTTCCCAGCGGAACCACCGGCGTACAGCAAACACCGACACCAGGGTCCAGGCCACACCGGTCGCCAGGGCGAACAGTGTCTCGGAGCCGGACAGGTTTCCGGTGAAGCCGCCGCGCACCAGGGTCATGACGGGGGTGAAGGGCAGCAGTTCGCAGAGGGAGGCCAGCCGGTCGGGCAGGATTTCCAGCGGGACGGTCATGCCGGAGGCGAGCATCGAGACCAGGATCACCGGCATCGAGGTGACCTGCGCGCTCTCGGCGGTCCGGGTGAAACTCGCGGTGACGGCGGCGAGTGCCGCGCTCAGCACCAGACCCAGCAGCAGCCCGAGAACGGCCAGATGGACGGCGTTCGGCGCCGCCATGTCCAGGAGGAGCGTGCAGCCCACCGCCAGCAGCAGCGACTGCGCCAGCCCGATCGCGGCGGACGGCAGCGAGGACGCGGTCAGGATCTCGGCGTCCCGCAGCTCCCCGGTGCGCAGCCGCTTCAGCACGAGCTCCTCGCGCCGGGTGACGAAGACGCCGACGAGCGCCGCGTAGACGGCGAACAGCAGGGAGAAGCCGATGGTGGCGGGCAGGACCAGTGTGCCGACGCTCAGCCCCGCTCCGGCGAGGTCCATCTCGTCGGCCGCCGTGCGGAGGCTGAACGGCACCACCGCCGGGACGAACAGCGCGGCGAAGAGCGTGCCCTTGCTGCGTCCGAGCAGTGTCAGCTCGGCGCGGGCGAGGGCCCGTACGCGGCCCGCGGGGGTGCTGACCCCTGTGCCCCTGCCGCGTGTTCCCTTGGTCGTCCCCTCGGGCGTGATGACCGTGCCGCTCATGCCGCGTACTCCCTTCCGGTGGTGGTGGACGACTCGCCCGCCGAGGCGCCGTGCGCGTCCTCCCGCGCGGAGACGTCGTGGGCGATGCCCAGGAAGGCCTCCTCCAGCGACGCCGAGCGCACGTCCAGTCCCTTCAGTTCCATTCCGGACCGCTCCGCCCACACCAGCAGGCGGGTCGCCGCCCGCTGCAGCTCACGGGTGTGCAGCTTGACGGTCCGTCCGTCCAGTTCGTGGCCGGTCACGCCCAGCTCGTCGAGCGGCGGCAGGTCGCCGGGGAAGTAGCCCCGGGGCAGTTCGAAGGTGATCCGGGACGGCTGCGCGGCGGTCACCTCGGCGGGTGTGCCGGTGGTGGCGATGCGTCCCTTGTGCATGATCGCGAGGTGGTCGGCCAGCGCCTCGGCCTCCTCCAGGTAGTGGGTGGTCAGCAGCACGGTGGTGCCGTTGTCACGCAGCTCCCGCACCAACCGCCAGGTGTCGCGGCGCCCTTCGGCGTCCAGGCCGGTGGTCGGCTCGTCGAGGAACAGCACCTCGGGGTCGCCGAGCAGCGCGAGAGCCAGGTCCAGGCGGCGCCGCTCACCCCCGGACAGCTGCTTGACCCGTACGTCGCCCTTGCCGCCCAGCCCGACCAGCGGCAGCACCTCCTGCGGCGGACGGGCCCCGCTGACGGCGCCGGCCCACATCCGCGCGGTCTCCGTGACGGTCAGGTCGGACGGGAAGCCGCCCTCCTGGAGCATCACGCCGGTGCGGCGCCGTACGGCGGCGCGGTCGGTGTACGGGTCGTGCCCGAAGATCCTGACCTGCCCGGCCGTCGGTGCCGCGAGACCCTCCAGCAGTTCGAGGGTGGAGGTCTTGCCCGCGCCGTTGGTGCCCAGCAGCGCGAAGACCTCCCCCCGCCGTGCGGAGAAGCTGACCCCGCGCACGGCCTCGAACCCGCCCCCGTACACACGGCGCAGGTCGGTGACCTCAATCACGTGTTCGTGTCCGTTTGCTCGCATGCTTCGATCATTCCGCCCGTGCGGGCCGGACAGCAGTGCACGCTGTCATCACCCGGGATGACAAATGTCAGACGGCCGGCACCGCCGGGAGCGCGGAGGACGCGGGCCGGGGACGCGGGCACACAAAAAGACCCCGGTCCCATGGACCGGGGTCTGATTCCCGAGCGGACGACGAGGTTCGAACTCGCGACCTCAACCTTGGCAAGGTTGCGCTCTACCAGCTGAGCTACGTCCGCATTGCCTCCGACCGGCTTTCACCGATCGGTGCGAGCACCAGCCTACCTGATCGACCGGTACGGCTGCGCAGAGCGGGTGACAGGAATTGCACACTGCGCCTTCCCCCTGGAAGGGAGATGTTCTACTACTGAACTACACCCGCATGTACTCCGTGAGCCGGGCCTTTCGGCCTTGCCCCTCGGCGTGCTCCAGACTCTAGCTGATCAGCGGGGGTGTTGCGCAAGTCGGCTGTTCCGAGGGGCCGGTGGCCGGCCGGGTCCCCGGCACGTCGGCCGGCCGCCTCCCCGCCCGGGGGGCGATGCCTACGGCCCGCCCGCCCGGCCGGGCCCGACCGCCGGAGGTGATCACGGCCCGGCCCGCAGGGCGTTCACCGCGCCGCGGCGAACGCCTCGTAGATCCGCTTGGGGATCCGTCCGCGCGCAGGGACGTTCATCTGGTTCGACTGGGCCCAGGCGCGCACGGCCGCCGGATCGGGGGCGACCTCCGTCTGCTTGTACGTCCGTCCCGAGCGGGAACGCTTGCGGCCGGCCTCCACGTAGGGCGCGAGCGCCTTCCGCAGCCCGTCGGCGTTGTCTTCGTTCAGATCGATCTCGTACGACTTGCCGTCGAGTCCGAAGGCGATCGTTTCCGCCGCTTCCGAGCCGTCGATGTCGTCAAAGAGAGTGACCACGACCTTCTGCGCCACGAATATCGGTCCCTTCGTGCGACACCTCTGTTGACGTCCGTGATGACGTGTCGGGGCGTCGCTGAGATGTCGGCTGTTCGCCTGTTATCGGGCAAAGTATCTGCTAATGACAATTCATTTGTACAGTGCCCGGCATTGCATGGTGAAGCTCGACTAAATCTGCCCGCGTGTCCTGTGCGCAATAGAGATGCGCGACAGAACGCCGATCTTTCCCGGATCTTTTCCCGCAGGTCTCCCCGAGATGCCGAATCGTGATCGGGGTCACGTAGATTCCTCCAACTCTACTCGCGTAGAAATTTTGTACGGGTAGTCTGAAGGAACCTGCTCAGCACCACACACCGGGAGTGCCAGTGGCACGCGTCGTAGTCGACGTCATGCTCAAGCCGGAGATCCTCGACCCCCAGGGCCAGGCGGTGCAGCGCGCACTGCCGCGGCTGGGATTCGAAGGGATCTCGGACGTCCGCCAGGGAAAGCGATTCGAACTGGAAGTTGACGGGCCGGTCGACGAGACCGCGCTCGCCCGCATCCATGATCTTGCGGAATCCTTCCTCGCCAACACCGTGATCGAGGACTTCACCGTCAGGGTCGAGGAAGTCGCGGAGGCCGTGAAGTGACCGCTCGTATCGGCGTCGTCACTTTCCCGGGCAGCCTCGACGACCGTGACAGCCGGCGCGCGATCCGGCTCGCGGGTGCCGAGCCGGTCGCCCTGTGGCACAAGGACAAGGACCTCCACCAGGTCGACGCCGTGGTGCTCTGCGGCGGATTCTCCTACGGCGACTACCTGCGCGCCGGGGCCATCGCCCGTTTCTCGCCGGTGATGGACACCGTCATCGAGCAGGCGAAGGCGGGACTGCCCGTCCTCGGCATCTGCAACGGCTTCCAGATCCTCACCGAGGCGCACCTGCTCCCCGGCGGCATGCTGGGCAACGACCACCTGCACTTCATCTGCCGTGACCAGAAGCTGCGGGTGGAGAACGCGGACACCGCCTGGACCGGCGACTACACCGCCGGGCAGGAGATCAGCATCCCGCTGAAGAACATGGACGGCCGCTACGTCGCCGACGCGCGCACGCTGGACGAGCTCGAGGCCGAGGGCCGCGTCGCCTTCCGCTACGTCACCGGCGGCGAGGCCGCCGACGGCTACGGCAACCCCAACGGCTCGCTCAACGACATCGCCGGCATCACCAACGCGGCGGGCAACGTCGTCGGTCTGATGCCGCACCCCGAGCACGCCGTCGAGCCGCTGATCGGCACCGGCCGCACCGACGGCCTCCCGTTCTTCACCTCGATCCTCAAGAAGCTGGTCAACGCATGAGCCGGACGCCTCTGGACACGGTCGAGCACGCGGCGAAGACCCCCGACGTCGAGCTGCCCTGGGCCGAGCTCGGCCTCAAGAAGGACGAGTACGAGCGGGTGGTGGAGATCCTCGGCCGCCGCCCGACCGGCGCCGAGCTCGCCATGTACTCGGTGATGTGGTCCGAGCACTGCTCGTACAAGTCCTCCAAGGTCCACCTCCGCCAGTTCGGCGAGAAGGCCCCGCAGTCCGACGCGATGCTCGTCGGCATCGGCGAGAACGCCGGTGTCGTCGACGTCGGCCAGGGCTACGCGGTGACCTTCAAGGTCGAGTCGCACAACCACCCGTCCTACGTCGAGCCCTACCAGGGCGCCGCGACCGGCGTCGGCGGCATCGTCCGCGACATCATCGCGATGGGCGCCCGTCCGGTCGCCGTCGTGGACCCGCTGCGCTTCGGCGCCGCCGACCACCCGGACACCAAGCGCGTCCTGCCCGGCGTCGTCGCCGGCATCGGCGGCTACGGCAACTGCCTGGGTCTGCCGAACATCGGCGGCGAGGTCGTCTTCGACGCCTGCTACCAGGGCAACCCGCTGGTCAACGCCGGAGCCATCGGCGTCATGCGGCACGAGGACATCCATCTCGCCAAGGCGTCCGGCGCGGGCAACAAGGTCATCCTGTACGGCGCCCGCACCGGCGGCGACGGCATCGGCGGCGCGTCCATCCTGGCGAGCGAGACCTTCGACGCCGCATCCGACGGTGCCTCCGGCACGGGGAAGCCCGCCAAACGCCCCGCCGTGCAGGTCGGCGACCCCTTCCAGGAGAAGCTCCTCATCGAGTGCACCCTGGAGGCGTTCCGCGAGAAGCTGGTCGTCGGCATCCAGGACCTGGGCGCCGCGGGCCTCTCCTGCGCCACCTCCGAGCTGGCCTCCAACGGCTCCGGCGGCATGCGCGTCACCCTCGACGACGTGCCCCTGCGCGACTCGACCCTGTCTCCCGAGGAAATCCTCATGAGCGAGTCGCAGGAGCGCATGTGCGCGGTGGTCGAGCCGGAGAAGGTCGACCGCTTCCTCGAGATCTGCGAGAAGTGGGACGTCATCGCCACCGTCATCGGTGAGGTGACCGACGGCGACCGCCTGGAGATCTACTGGCACGGCGGCAAGATCGTCGACGTCGACCCGCGCACCGTCGCCCACGACGGCCCGGTCTACGAGCGCCCCTACGCCCGCCCCGACTGGCAGGACGCGCTCCAGGCCGACGACGCCGGCAAGCTGCCCCGCCCGGCGACCTCCGAGGAGCTGAGGGATCAGGTCCTGAAGCTGGTGGGCTCGCCCAACCAGGCCTCGAAGCAGTGGATCACCCAGCAGTACGACCACTTCGTCCAGGGCAACACCGTCCTCGCCCAGCCCGAGGACTCCGGCATGATCCGCGTCGACGGGAAGACCGGCCTCGGTGTCGCCATCGCCACCGACGGCAACGGCCGGTACGCCAAGCTGGACCCGTACACGGGCGCGCAGCTGGCGCTCGCCGAGGCCTACCGGAACGTGGCGACGACCGGCGCGAAGCCGCTCGCCGTCTCCGACTGCCTGAACTTCGGCTCGCCCGAGGACCCGGCCGTCATGTGGCAGTTCGCCGAGGCCGTCCGCGGTCTCGCCGACGGCTGTTTGCAGCTCGGCACCCCGGTGACCGGCGGCAACGTCTCGCTCTACAACCAGACCGGCGAGGCCGCCATCCACCCGACCCCGGTGGTCGCGGTCCTCGGCGTCATCGACGACGTGGCCCGGCGCACACCGGTCGCCTTCCAGGAGGAGGGCCAGCTGCTCTACCTCCTCGGCGACACGCGTGAGGAGTTCGGCGGCTCGGCCTGGTCCCAGGTGATCCACGACCACCTCGGCGGCCTGCCGCCCGAGGTCGACCTGGAGCGCGAGCGGCTGCTCGCCGAGATCCTGATCTCCGCGTCCCGCGACGGCATGATCGACTCCGCGCACGACCTGTCCGACGGCGGTCTGGTCCAGGCCGTGGTCGAGTCGGCGCTGCTGGGCGGCAGGGGCGCGCGGCTCGTCGTACCGGACGGGCTGGACGCGTTCACCCTCCTGTTCTCCGAGTCGGCCGGCCGCGCGGTCGTGGCCGTGCCGCGTTCCGAGGAGACGCGCTTCACCGACATGTGCGGTGTGCGCGGCCTCCCGGCGACGCGCGTCGGCGTCGTCGACGGGGACACGGTGGAGCTCCAGGGCGAGTTCACGCTCACCCTCGCGGAGCTGCGCGAGACCCACGAGGGGACGATCCCGGCCCTGCTGGCCTGATTCCCCCGCCCTCTGCCGTTCCGCTCCCCGTACGAAGCCCTCCACCCGGTCCGCCGGGCGGAGGGCTTCGGCGTGCGCGGGGGCGTACGGGGCGGACGAATCTTGCACGGGGTTACGTCATTACGTAATCTCGAACTCGTGGAACTCGAAGAGCGCGTCGCCGACCTCGAACGCCGGCTGACGGACCTGGAGGCGGAGCGCCGCAGCGCACCCCGCCTCGGCGAGGGCGACTTCTGGGCGCTGGAAGAGCTGAAGAACCAGCTCGCCGAGCTGACGGCGGCCGACGGGGGCGTGCTGTTCACCGGCACGGTCCGGCTGCCGACCGGTGAGCAGTACGAGTGGCAGCACGCAGCCCTCACCGGGGGACTGCTCGACGACGACTGGCCGGCTGCCGCCGAGCCGCTCGCCGCCCTCGGCCACCCGGTCCGGCTGCGGCTGCTGCGCGAGATCCTCGGCGGCCGGCGCACCGCCGCCGAACTCGCCGAACTGGACGGGGTCGGCACGACCGGCCAGATCTACCACCACCTGAGCCGGCTCACCGGCGCCGGCTGGCTGCACACCTCCGGCCGGGGCCGTCACGAGGTGCCGCCCGGCCGGGTCGTGCCGCTGCTGGTGGTGCTGTCCGCGGCGCGGCCCTGACGGGCCGGCCGCGCCGCACCCACGACGACCAGGGGGAACCATGTCCGCACGCAAACTCGCCATGACCGCCTTCCGCGGTCTGCAACTGGGCTTCATCGCCCTGGTGACCGCCCACATCTGCCTCGGCTGGGGCTACCCGATCCTGTGGAGCCTGCTGCCGCTGCTCCTGGCCTACGTCCTGATCACCGTGGTCAACCGGTGGGGCGGCGGCGCCCCGGACCACCCGCGCGTCGCGCGTGCGCCCGTCGAGGTCGAGCCGCCCGTGACCGGCCGCTGGTCCGCGCTGAACAGCCCCGCCGACCGCACCCCGAGCCACGGCGTCCACGCCTACGGGCAGACGTACGCCATCGACGTCGTCGCCGAACCCGAGCCGGGAGCCCGTCCCGCGTTCTCCCCGCTGTGGCCGCTCGCCCGCCGCCCCACCGACTTCCCCGCGTTCGACGTCCCGTTTCGGGCGGTCGCCGACGCCACGGTCGTCCGGGTCTCGGACGGGCAGCGCGACCACCTCGGCCGCACCTCGCTGCCCGGACTGCTGTACCTGATGCTCGTCGAGGGCTCGGTGCGCGAGATGGGCGGCGTCCACCGGATCATCGGCAACCACCTGGTGCTGGACCTCGGCGACGGGACGTACGCCGCCTACGCGCACGTGCGGCGCGACTCGTTCACCGTCCGCGAGGGCGACAGGGTGCGGGCCGGACAGGTGCTCGCCCGCTGCGGCAACTCGGGCAACTCCTCCGAGCCCCACCTGCACTTCCAGCTGATGGACGGGCCCGACCCGGACACCGCGCGGGGCGTCCCGTTCACCTGGCGCGGCATCGGTGTCCCCCGGGGCGGCGAGGTGTTCGACGTCCCCGGGCCGGCGCCGGTCGCCCCCGCATAGGCTGCCGCCATGCCCCCGGCCAAGAAGCGCACCCGCTCCTACGACCCCGCCAGGACCCGGGCCGCCGTACTGGCCCAGCTCGGGAACGTACGACAGGCGGTCCACTCCCTGGACGAGCAGCAGCTCGCCCTGCCCACCCGCCTCGACGACCGGACCGTGCGGGAGCTGATCGCGCACCTGTCCCTGACCGTCGCGAGCGTCGGCCGGGCCCTGGAGCGGGACGAGCCGGCGAAGCCCCGGCTCGCGCTGCCGGACCACCCCGCCGCGACCGCCGCCCACGCCGGTGCCGCCGCCGGGGAATCCCGGGAGCTCGCCGCGGCGACCCCCGACCTCGACGCCCTGCTCGCCCGTACCGAGGAGGACCTGGCCCGGCACCTCGACGCCGCCCCGCCCCACCGCGCCCTCGCGCTGTCGACCGGCGCCATGACCCTCACCGACTACCTGGTCACCCGCGTCGTCGAGCTCGTCGTCCACACCGACGACCTGGGCGCCGCCGTGCCCGGCCTCGACGTCCGCTACGACCGGCAGGCCCTGGCCGCGTGCACCCGGATGCTGGCCGACACGCTCGCCGCGAAGGCGCCCGGCGGGTCGACGGAGGTGCGGATCCCGCCGTACGCGGTCGTCCAGTGCGTGGAGGGGCCGCGGCACACCCGGGGCACCCCGCCCAACGTCGTCGAGACCGACCCGCTGACCTGGATCCGCCTGGCCACCGGGCGCACGGCATGGCGGGACGCGGTGGCGGAGGGCACGGTCGGCGCGAGCGGGGAACGGGCGGACCTCGGGCCGTACCTGCCGCTGACGACGTGAGGTGGCGGAGGGCGACGGGCGGGGAACCGGAAGTCCCCCGCCTCCGTCGAAGCGGCATGTACGCACACGGGCACCGCCGGCGCACCGTTCTCGTGGCCGCCGCCGCCCTCCTGGTCCCCTTCGTGGCGGCCTGCGGCGGTGGACGGGCCGGCGCGGCGGCGGACGTCGGACGGGCGAGCGCGGTCGGCGCGACGACGGGCACGGCGCGGCAGTCCCTCACCGGCATCCGCTGGAACGTCGACAGCGTCACCGTGGACGGCACCACCCACCGTGCCCCCGTCGACGCACACGTCACCATCGAGGACGACGGCCGGACCAGCGGCCGGTACGCCTGCAACCACGTCCGGGGCGAGGCCGGCTTCGACGGGGACCGGGTCCGGTTCACCCTCGACACCACCCTGGTGGCCTGCGACGACGAGCCGCGCAGGACCTTCGAACACGCCCTCTCCCACGCCCTCGGGGACGGCGCTCCGAAGCTCCGCGTGAACGACGGCCGCCCGATCCTCACCGCCGACGACGGCACCACCGTCCGCCTCGGCAGGGGCGGCGGGGACACCCCGCTGCACGGCACGGAGTGGAGGATCACCTCCCCCGACGCCGCGGGCCGTGCCCACCTCACCTTCGACGAGGAGGAGGGCGCTGTCTCCGGCAGCATCGGCTGCAACAAGGTGAACGCCGACGCCACCGTCCGCGACGGCCATATCACCCTGGGCACGCCCGCCACGACCCGAATGGTGTGCGAAGACTCACTCATGGAGGCCGAGAAGCGGCTGCTGCGGCTTTTCGAGACCACGCTCAGCCATCGGGTGGATCACCGGAACATGACGCTGACCAGCGAAAACGGAACGACCGTCGAGGCCTTCGCCACCGGATGACCCCCGGAGGGGGCCGCGTAGCCAATTCGGACCAGTACGCGACCTCGCCTACACTCGGTGGCGTGCCACGTGGTGACGGACGACTCAACCACGACCTGCTCCCCGGAGAGAAGGGCCCCCAGGACGCCTGCGGCGTCTTCGGTGTCTGGGCTCCGGGCGAAGAGGTCGCCAAGCTCACGTACTTCGGGCTCTACGCCCTCCAGCATCGGGGCCAGGAGTCCGCGGGTATCGCGGTCAGCAACGGCTCCCAGATCCTCGTCTTCAAGGACATGGGCCTGGTGTCCCAGGTCTTCGACGAGACCTCGCTCGGTTCGCTCCAGGGTCATATCGCGGTCGGTCACGCCCGCTACTCGACCACCGGTGCCTCCGTGTGGGAGAACGCCCAGCCCACCTTCCGCGCGACCGCGCAGGGATCCATCGCGCTCGGTCACAACGGCAACCTGGTCAACACGGCGGAGCTCGCCGAACTGGTCGCCGACCTCCCCAAGGAGAACGGCCGCGCCTCCAGGGCGGCGGCCACCAACGACACCGACCTGATCACCGCCCTGCTGGCCGGCCAGCGCGCCGCCGACGGCGAACCGGTGACCGTGGAGCAGGCCGCACACGTGGTCCTCCCGCAGGTCAAGGGCGCCTTCAGCCTCGTCTTCATGGACGAGAACACGCTGTACGCGGCCCGTGACCCGCAGGGCATCCGTCCGCTGGTCCTCGGCCGTCTGGAGCGCGGCTGGGTCATCGCCTCCGAGTCCGCCGCCCTCGACATCTGCGGCGCCAGCTATGTGCGCGAGATCGAGCCGGGCGAGTTCGTCGCCATCGACGAGAACGGCCTGCGCTCCTCCCGATTCGCGGACGCGAAGCCCAAGGGCTGTGTCTTCGAGTACGTGTACCTGGCCCGCCCGGACACCGACATCGCCGGACGCAACGTCTACCTGTCGCGCGTCGAGATGGGCCGCCGCCTCGCCAAGGAGGCGCCCGCCGAGGCCGACCTGGTGATAGCGACGCCGGAGTCCGGCACCCCGGCCGCCATCGGCTACGCGGAGGCGTCCGGCATCCCCTTCGGCGCCGGCCTGGTCAAGAACGCGTACGTCGGACGGACGTTCATCCAGCCCTCGCAGACCATCAGGCAGCTCGGCATCCGCCTGAAGCTGAACCCGCTCAAGGAAGTCATCAAGGGCAAGCGCCTGGTCGTCGTCGACGACTCGATCGTGCGCGGCAACACCCAGCGCGCCCTGGTCCGGATGCTCCGCGAGGCGGGCGCCGCCGAGGTCCACATCCGGATCTCCTCGCCGCCCGTGAAGTGGCCCTGCTTCTTCGGCATCGACTTCGCGACCCGCGCGGAGCTCATCGCCAACGGCATGTCCATCGAGGAGATCGGTGTGACGCTGGGCGCCGACTCTTTGGCGTACATCTCCATCGACGGCATGATCGAGGCGACGACCATCGCCAAGCCGAACCTGTGCCGCGCCTGCTTCGACGGCGAGTACCCGATGGATCTGCCCGACCCCGAGCTCCTCGGCAAGCGGCTGCTGGAGACCGAGCTGGCCGCCGGCACGGCCGCACCGGCCGCGGTCGACGCGATCCGCCGCCCGTAAGCCCCTGCCCTGCCGTAACGAGACGAAGGCTCTCCCCGTCATGTCTGAGAACACTGGCGTCGGCCCCGCCGCGGCGTCGTACAGGAACGCGGGCGTCGACATCGACGCGGGCGACCGTGCGGTCGAGCTCATGAAGGAATGGGTGAAGAAGACCCGGCGCCCCGAGGTCCTCGGCGGCCTCGGCGGCTTCGCCGGTCTCTTCGACGCCTCCGCGCTGAAGAACTACGGGCGCCCCCTGCTCGCCTCCGCCACGGACGGCGTCGGCACCAAGGTCGACATCGCCCGCCGGATGGGCGTCTACGACACGATCGGCCACGACCTGGTCGCCATGGTGATGGACGACATCGTGGTGTGCGGTGCCGAGCCGCTGTTCATGACCGACTACATCTGCGTCGGCAAGGTCCACCCCGAGCGGGTCGCCGCGATCGTCAAGGGCATCGCGGAGGGCTGTGTGCTGGCCGGCTGCGCCCTGGTCGGCGGTGAGACGGCCGAACACCCGGGTCTGCTGGGCGCGGACGACTTCGACGTCGCCGGCGCCGGTACGGGCGTCGTGGAGGCCGACCGGCTGCTCGGCGCGGACCGTATCCGCGAGGGCGACACGGTCGTCGCCATGGCCGCCTCCGGCCTTCACTCGAACGGCTACTCGCTGGTCCGGCACGTCCTGCTGAACCAGGCCGGACTCGCTCTGGAGAGCCACGTCGACGACCTGGGCCGCACCCTCGGCGAGGAGCTCCTGGAGCCCACCCGGATCTACTCGCTGGACTGCCTGGCCCTGACCTCCGTCACCGAGGTGCACGCCTTCAGCCACGTCACCGGCGGCGGCCTCGCGGCCAACCTGGCCCGTGTCGTCCCCGACGGGCTGCACGCGGTCGTGGACCGCTCCACCTGGACCCCGGGCCCGGTCTTCGACCTCGTCGGCCGGACCGGTTCGGTCGAGCGCCTGGAGCTGGAGCGGACCCTCAACATGGGCGTCGGCATGATCGCGATCGTGCCGCAGGAGTCCACGGACGTGGCGCTGACGACCCTGGCCGACCGCGGGCTGGACGCCTGGGTGGCCGGCGAGGTCACCGGCCGCGGCGACCGGACGACGGGCGCGGAACTGGTGGGGGACCACGCGGGCTGAGCGAGCCGGGTGCGCGGGGCATGCGAAGGGCACCGAGCATGCCGAGCACACCCGGTACGGTGCCGGACCGCGCGGGCGGGCAGCACAGAACCCGGTCGGTGACCGGAGTCACCGACCGGGCTGGTGATTCAGTGCAAGGTCAAGCGCCACGACGCTGTGGCGAGGACTGGCCGTCCTCGTCATCGTCGTCCTCCTCATAGAGGTCGGCGTACCGTGCGTACAGGTCGTCGTCCTGCTCATCGTCCTCAACAGGGTCACCGATGACATTCGGTGACGTGTTCGAAGGCGATGCACCCAGCTCCTCGGCCAGACGTGCGAGGTCCGTGCCGCCGCTGTTGTACTTCAGCTGGCGGGCGACCTTCGTCTGCTTGGCCTTGGCCCGGCCGCGCCCCATGGCTCGACCCCCTCAACGACGGGGCTCGACGGCCCCAGAGTCTTGACACGCGTTCATGGTCCGGCACGGACTCTCCATGGAGAGGCCGGTCCGTAGGGCTCCCACGGTACCTGAGCCCACGCCCATACGGTACGTCGCCCGCATGACGTGCCCCCGCCCGGGGTCCTCCATGCACCCTGTTCTCCCTGGTCAAGTGCGTTTTCAAGCACTTGTCGAGGGCCGACCCGCCGGGAGAAGTGAGAGTTCTCTCGAAGTGCGCCTCCGCGGGTACCGGCCATACGTGCGAACGGTGCGGGGGCGGGCTCACCTGCCCGCCCCCGCACGCGCCGCACGGATGTCCGTACGCGCCGTGCACGCGTCACGCGGGATGCCGTACGCGTCCTGCATGTGGCGCGTACACGCCCCGTACACGGCCCGTACACGCCCCCTGCGCGCCGGCCGCCGCTCAGTGCGACGCGCGCGCCTCCGCCATCCGCTGCTCGGCGATCCGGTCGGCCGCCGCAGCCGGCGGAATCCCGTCCGACTTCGCACGTGCGAAGATGGCGAGCGTGGTGTCGAAGATCTTCGCCGCCTTCGCCCTGCACCGGTCGAAGTCGAAACCGTGCAGCTCGTCGGCGACCTGGATGACCCCGCCGGCGTTCACCACGTAGTCCGGCGCGTAGAGGATCCCGCGGTCGGCGAGGTCCTTCTCGACGCCCGGGTGGGCGAGCTGGTTGTTGGCGGCGCCGCAGACCACCGTGGCGGTAAGTACCGGCACGCTGTCGTCGTCCAGTGCGCCGCCCAGCGCGCACGGGGCGTACACGTCCAGACCCTCGGTGCGGATCAGCGCCCCGGTGTCGGCGGCGGCCGTCACGCCCTGCGGGTGCCGGTCCAGGACCCGTCGCACGGCGTCCTCGCGCACGTCGGTGATCACGACCTCGGCACCTTCCTCGCGCAGGTGGTCCACCAGGTGGTGGCCGACCTTGCCGACGCCCGCCACACCGATCTTGCGGTCGCGCAGCGAGGGGTCGCCCCACAGGTGCTGGGCCGAGGCCCGCATCCCCTGGTAGACGCCGAACGCGGTGAGCACGGACGAGTCGCCGGCGCCGCCGTTCTCGGGGGAGCGGCCGGTGGTCCAACGGCACTCGCGGGCCACGACGTCCATGTCGGCGACGTAGGTGCCGACGTCGCAGGCGGTGACGTACCGGCCGCCCAGCGAGGCGACGAACCGGCCGTAGGCGAGCAGCAGCTCCTCGGTCTTGACCGTCTCGGGGTCGCCGATGATCACGGCCTTGCCGCCGCCGTGGTCGAGACCGGCCAGGGCGTTCTTGTACGACATCCCGCGCGCGAGGTTCAGCGCGTCGGCGACGGCCTCCCCCTCGGTCGCGTACGGGTAGAAGCGCGTACCGCCGAGGGCGGGGCCCAGAGCGGTGGAGTGGAGGGCGATGACGGCCTTGAGGCCGCTGGCACGGTCCTGGCAGAGCACGACTTGCTCGTGACCGCCCTGGTCCGAATGGAACAGGGTGTGCAGGACGCCGTCAGATACGTCGGTCACGGTGGTGACTCCTGAGTAAGTAGCGGCGGGTGGAAACAGTTCCCGAAACTCCCCCGCGCTTGTGGCTGTGGGGGCGGTGGCGGAGGCTGTGGGCACGAGATTAGAGCCTGTCGCCCGCGGGGACGGAACCGTGTCCAGGATCACCTCCGCGCACCTCCTTCCGGAGGAACGGCGTGCGACGATTTGCGTGGATTACCCGTACGCGCGATCCGTCCGTCCGCCGCCCGCGCGTGGGCGGGCGGGCGGGCAGGTTTTCGCGCCGGTGCGCGGGGGAGGGAGCAGGCGTGCCCAAGGTCTCCTCGGTGGTCGTTCCCTATGCGGCCTACCTGCGCGTGTACGAACCGCTGGCCGCCTTCCCCGAGCCGGAGCGCGGTCACTGGGCCCGTTACGCCCGCCGCCCCGACCTCCCCTCCTACCAGGACGAACTGCGCCGGTCCCTGGCCGACGTCGTGCCGACCCCGCCGGTCCCGGTTCCGGTGCGGGAGAGCGACGACGCGTTCGTGCTGGAGGTCGACGGCACGGTCTGCGTCTGCCCCTGGCGCACCCGGCTGCGCGGCTGGCAGGCCCTGGGGGAACTCGCCGAGGACTTTCCCCTGCCGGTCCTGGACGCGCTGCTGCCCCCGTTCGTGCGGCGCCAGGCCGCCGAGGACTACGAGCGCTGGCTGACCGCCCACCCCGGCGCCCGGCCGTGGATCCGCACCGCGACCTGGCAGGTACCGATCAACTGGTTCGTGCTGGTCTCGGACGAGGAGCGCGAGTACGACAAGGGCTCCCGGGGCTCCACGGGGTCCGACGGCTCCACGGGCTCCGGCGGCGAGGCCCCCGTGCTGCGGTACCGCACCCCCATGGTCGAGGCGCGGCGGCGGGTGGCGCGCGGGCTGCGGGCGCTGAAGACCGCCATGGACGAGGGGCCGCTGATCGACGGCCTGGTGGACGTGGGGCGCTGGCTGGAGGAGTTCCACCCGCGTTCACTGGTCGAACTGGACTACGGCGGCCTGGTGCACGCCCTGCCGGCCGGCGCGCTGGAGGACGACCACTCCGCGGCGGACGTGGCCGAGGGGATCGCGGCGCTGCGCCGCGGTGACGGAGCGACCGCGGGGGAGGCGTACGGGCGGCTGGTGGAGCGCTGGCGCTCGGTCCGGGACCTGCGGTCGGCCAACTGACACCTGGTCGCGGAGGGGCGACGAGCCGTGGCGGGATAACGAACTGGCGTTTGACCAAAAGCCCTTCTTGGGGTTTTGTCGTCGCCCTGAGGTGCGGTCAACCGGGTCCCGGCAACGGACGTAGGTGTCGATCCGGGCGTATGTGCCAAGCCGGTCAAGGGTGACGGACCGCACGTACGCGGGCCTTGCGCCACTTGCCCCCCCTCGTGCCAAAATAGGACAAGGAGTCCGGGGAAGACTCCTCCGTCCTGCTGTGATCGACTATGGGCGGAATCTCGGCATTGCGCGCTTTTGGGGGGTCCGGTGACTCCTGATCGCGGTTGTGACTGATCGTCACAACCGCGTGACTGTCCGCTATGGCATGGTCCATCGGCTTCCGCGGCTGATGAACACCTGGGAGGGCAATTCCATCGGTTTGGCCGACGCGGCTGGACGGATGGTGTAGTTGTAGTGCCGAGGACAAGCCGTTCGTCCTATAACCGACTCGACTCGCGTCCGCCATTTCGGGCAACGCGGGTCAAGGTGCAGAATTTAGAGGAAAGAACCGAGAAGGTTCGGTTCTCCCGAGGAGGCCGCTCATGACCGCTCGCACCCCTGATGCCGAGCCGCTGCTGACCCCGGCTGAGGTCGCCACCATGTTCCGCGTCGACCCGAAGACGGTCACGCGGTGGGCGAAGGCCGGCAAGCTCACGTCGATCCGCACGCTCGGCGGGCATCGCCGTTACCGCGAAGCCGAGGTCCGCGCCCTGCTCGCGGGCATTCCGCAGCAGCGCAGCGAGGCCTGAACAACTGAATAACCCGGACAAACCGGCTGGTCCCCCAACTGGTCGAGGTGTTCGGACCCACAGCTCCACACGACGCGGGGACTGCCCCAACAGGCCCTTCGCCCAAGCCGATCAGAGCTTTCCAGGCAGCTGAACCGGGTGCGTCGTCGATCGCGCTGGACTCCGCCGAGTCCGGCGCGATCTTTTGTGTGCGGGGACTGTCGCGGTGTGCCGGCGCGGTGCTCTCCGGGCGGGTCTGTGCGGGATCCGTGCGCGGGCCTGTCGGACTCTGGGGAGTGACTGTGCGGTCGCCTGCGCGGAGGTTCGGGCAGCCCTCCGGGGATAGTGCAATTGCACATATTAAATTGACTTGGTGTAGGAGGCGGGTAAGTACCGGACTTTCCGAAATTCATGCGGTGACACCCGTCACATGCCGGTCGCCTTGTTGGGTCACCGGCATATGCGCTAAAGCGGCGGCGGGTGGGGCCGATGCGCGGCAACTCGGCGGCAGGGCCCGGGAACTGGGGCGGTCGGGTCGACCGGGCTAGGCGGTGGACGCGTCCTCGCCCCCGACGCGTTCCGGGGGGCGCTCGGTCGGCTCGGTCGGCCCGGTGGGGTCGGTCGGCCCGGTGGGCTCGGCGGGGCGCGCGGGCTGTTGGGTGGGCTCGGAGGCTTCGGGGGTGCGGGGTGCGGAGTCCATCGCCAGGCGCAACAGGCGGTGGCAGACCGGACAGTGGCGGGTGTGGTGCCCGAACGACGAGGCAGCCGACAGATGCGCGCGGAGCAACGCCCGCGTCTCGTGCCTGGCCGATGCCGGCATACGCCACCTCCAGCGGCCGCACCGGGAGCGGCCCTGCTGTCTGGGGTACCGAGGCGAGCCCGCCCCGTCAAGACCCCGGGCCCTCGCCGGGAAGCCCCAGGGGCGCACGAAACGGAGCGCGGCCTCCCCGAACCCCAAGAACCACCTGAAAGGCCCTCGGTCGCCCGGCGAGGCGCGTGGAGCGGCGGGTGTGGGTGGCGGGGGAAAGCGGGCGTACGGGGCGGGGCGGGCGCGGTCTCCGCCTCGGTGGGGTGGGGTGGGGTGAGGGGTGGGGCAAGCGAAGGGGCCCCGTCGTGGTGACGAGGCCCCTCATTGATGCGGTCCTGACGGGATTTGCTGTATCGGATCGCGGCTGCGCCGCGGGCGCGGTCTCCGCCTCGGTGGGGATGGGACAGGCGAAGGGGCCCCGTCGTGGTGACGAGGCCCCTCATTGAGGCGGTCCTGACGGGATTTGAACCCGCGGCCTCCACCTTGACAGGGTGGCGAGCACTCCAAACTGCTCCACAGGACCAGGTTTCGCAGTGCGATTGCTGCCTTGCGCTGCGAAAAGAGACTGTACAGGAGCGGTGGCCCGCTGGTCGAACTCACTCTGCGTGCCGTTCGCGTCACGGAACGGCGGCATCGATCGCCTTCACGATCCGCTTGTCCGAGACCGGGTACGCGGTGCCCAGAGCGTGGGCGAAGTAGCTGACCCGGAGCTCCTCGATCATCCAGCGGATGTCCAGCACCTGCTGCGGCACCGGACGCCCCTGCGGCATCTGTTCCAGCAGCCAGGCGTACTCGTCCCGCATCTCGTGGACCTTCTCCATGCGGGTCGTGTCCCGCTGGACGTTCGCCGGCATCTGCTGGAGGCGGCGGTCCACGGCCACCAGGTACCGCATCAGGTCCGGCAGCCGCCGCAGTCCCGTCTCCGTCACGAACCCCGGCTTCACCAGGGCGTCCAGCTGCGTGCGCACGTCCTGGAGGTTGGCCAGCAGCGCAGGGCTGCGTACGCCCTTCAGCCGGCGCTCGCAGGCCTGCCAGGCGGCCAGGACCTGCTGCACCTGGCCCACCGCGCGGACCGTCGTGTCGACGATCTCGGCGCGCACCCTGTCGTACAGCTTGCGGTACGCCTCCTCGTCCCACACGGGCCCGCCGAAGTCCGCGATCAGCCGGTCCGCCGCCGCCGTCGCGCAGTCGTCGAACAGCGCCTGGACGGAGCCGTGCGGATTCGCTGACAGGGCGAGCTTCTGGGCGTTCGTCAACTTCTCGGATGCGAACTTCGCGGGGTTCACCGGGATATTGCGCAGGATCAGACGACGCGTGCCCTTCCACATCGCCGGCTGCTGCTCCGCCTCCGTGTCGAAGAGCCGCACGGAGACCGTGTCGCCGTCGTCGACCAGTGCGGGGAACGCCTTCACCGGCTGACCGGCCCGACGCGTCTCGAAGACACGGGTCAGCGTGCCGACGGTCCAGTCGGTCAGGCCCGTCCGCTCCAGCGACTCACCGCCCTCGCGTTGAGCCGTGGCGGCCGCCGCCTGGGAGAGGGCCTGGCGGGCCTTCGGCTTCAGCCGGAGCCGGAGCGCCTCCAGGTCCTTGTCCTCGGCGATCTTCCGGCGCCGCTCGTCGACGATCCGGAAGGTGACCTTCAAGTGGTCGGGGACCTTGGACCAGTCGAAGTCGTCCGGGTCGAACGGCACCCCGACCATCCGCCTCAGCTCGCGGGCCATCGTCGTGGTCAGCGGCTCCTGGAGGGGCACCGCCCGCTCCAGGAACGCCTTCGCGTAGTTCGGCGCCGGCACGTAGTTGCGGCGGACCGGCTTGGGGAGGGAACGGATCAGCTCCGTGACGACCTCCTCCCGCAGCCCCGGGATCTGCCAGTCGAAGCCCTCGTCCGTGACCTGGTTCAGCACCTGGAGCGGCACGTGGACCGTCACCCCGTCCGCGTCCGCACCCGGCTCGAACTGGTACGTCACCCGGAACGTGAGGGCACCCTGCCGCCAGGAGTCCGGATAGTCGGCCTTGGTGACAGCCTCCGCAGACTCGCGGATGAGCATCTCGCGCTCGAAGTCGAGGAAGTCCGGCTGCTCGTGGCGCTTGTGCTTCCACCACGAGTCGAAGTGCGCCCCCGACACGACATGGCCGGGCACCCGCTGGTCGTAGAAGTCGAACAGGGTCTCGTCGTCGACCAGGATGTTGCGGCGCCGCGCCCGGTGCTCCAGCTCCTCGACCTCGGTGAGCAGCCGGCGGTTGTCCGCGAAGAACTTGTGGTGCGTGCGCCAGTCGCCCTCGACCAGCGCGTTGCGGATGAACAGCTCGCGGGAGACCTCGGCGTCGATCCGGCCGTAGTTCACCTTCCGCTGGGCGACGATCGGTACGCCGTACAGCGTGACCTTCTCGTAGGCCATCACCGCGGCCTGGTCCTTCTCCCAGTGCGGCTCGCTGTACGTGCGCTTCAGCAGGTGCTCGGCGAGCGGCTCGACCCACTCCGGTTCGATCTTCGCGTTGACCCGCGCCCACAGCCGGGACGTCTCGACCAGCTCCGCCGACATCACGAACCGCGGCTGCTTCTTGAACAGCGCCGAACCCGGGAAGATCGCGAACTTGGCGTTGCGCGCGCCCACGTACTCGCTGCGCCCGCCGCCGTCCTTGCGGCCGCTCCCGTCCTTGCGGGCGGTCTGGCCGGAGTCCTTCGACTCCTTCACGTCCTTCATCCCGACATGGGAGAGCAGGCCCGCGAGCAGCGAGACGTGGATGCGGTCCCCGGGGGCGTCCTCCTCGTTGAGGTGGATGCCCATCTGCTTGGCGACCGTGCGCAGCTGCGTGTAGATGTCCTGCCACTCGCGGATCCGCAGGAAGTTCAGGTACTCCTGCTTGCACATGCGCCGGAAGGACGAGGAGCCCCGCTCCTTCTGCTGCTCCCGCACATGGCGCCACAGGTTGAGGTAGGCGAGGAAGTCGCTGGTCTCGTCCCGGAACCGGGCATGCTGCTGGTCCGCCTGGGCCTGCTTGTCGGCCGGCCGCTCGCGCGGGTCCTGGATGGACAGCGCCGCCGCGATCACCATGACCTCGCGGACACAGCCGTTGCGGTCCGCCTCCAGCACCATGCGCGCCAGCCGCGGGTCGACCGGCAGCTGGGCCAGCTTCCGCCCGGTCTCCGTCAGCCGCTTGCGGGGGTCCTTCTGCGTGGCGTCCAGCGCGTTCAGTTCCTGGAGCAGCTGCACGCCGTCGCGGATGTTCCGGTGGTCAGGGGGGTCGATGAAGGGGAACTTCTCGATCTCGCCGAGGCCCGCCGCGGTCATCTGCAGGATGACCGAGGCCAGGTTGGTACGGAGGATCTCCGCGTCCGTGAACTCCGGGCGGGTCTCGAAGTCGTCCTCGCTGTACAGCCGGATGCAGATGCCGTCCGACGTACGCCCGCAGCGGCCCTTGCGCTGGTTGGCACTGGCCTGCGACACCGGCTCGATCGGCAGCCGCTGCACCTTGGTCCGGTGGCTGTAGCGGGAGATCCGCGCGAACCCGGGGTCGATGACGTACTTGATGCCCGGCACCGTCAGCGACGTCTCCGCGACGTTCGTCGCCAGAACGATCCTGCGGCCACTGTGTTGCTGGAAGACACGGTGCTGCTCGGCGTGCGAGAGCCGCGCGTAGAGCGGCAGCACCTCGGTGCTGCGCCAGTCAGCGCCTCCGGCGCGGGGGTACGCCTTCTTCGTCAGCGCGTCCGCCGTGTCCCGGATCTCCCGCTCGCCGGAGAGGAAGACCAGGATGTCGCCGGGCCCCTCGGCCATCAGCTCCTCGACCGCGTCTGTGATCGCGGTGATCTGATCGCGGTCGGCGTCCTGCGAGTCCTCCTCGAGCAACGGCCGGTAGCGCACCTCGACGGGATACGTACGACCGCTCACCTCCACGATGGGAGCGTCGCCGAAGTGCCGCGAGAACCGCTCCGGGTCGATGGTCGCCGAGGTGATGACGACCTTCAGGTCCGGGCGTCTGGGCAGCAGCTGGGCGAGATAACCGAGCAGGAAGTCGATGTTCAGCGACCGCTCGTGGGCCTCGTCGATGATGATCGTGTCGTAGGCGCGCAGCTCACGGTCCGTCTGGATCTCGGCGAGCAGGATGCCGTCGGTCATCAGCTTCACGAAGGTGGCGTCCGGGCTCACCTGGTCGGTGAACCTGACCTTCCAGCCGACGGCCTCCCCGAGTGGGGTGTCCAGCTCCTCCGCGACCCGCTCCGCGACCGTGCGGGCGGCGATCCGGCGGGGCTGCGTGTGCCCGATCATCCCGCGGACGCCCCGGCCCAGTTCCATACAGATCTTCGGGATCTGCGTCGTCTTGCCGGAACCCGTCTCACCCGCGACGATCACCACCTGGTGATCGCGGATCGCCTCGGCGATCTCGTCCTTCTTCTGGCTGACCGGCAACTGCGGCGGATACGTGACCGCCGGCACCCGCGCCCGACGCCCGGCCATCCGCTCCTCGGCCTTGGCGACCTCCGCCTCGATCTCGCCGAGCACGGCGGCCCTGGCCTCCGGCTTACGGATCTTGCGCGCGCCCTCGAGCCTGCGCCCGAGCCGTTGCGCGTCGCGCAGCGAGAGCCCGGTCAGGCGAGGGGCGAGAGCGCCGAAGGTCGGGGCGCCGGGGGAGGCGTTGGTGGGGGCGCCGGAGGAGGGGGCGGAGGCAGGGTGCGTGGACATACGGGAACCAGGATCTCATCCTCGGGAAATCAGTGGCGAACGGTTTTGCCCCTGCGGGTGCACGAGAACACCCCCTCCGGAATCCCGGAGGGGGTGTCTGTGGTGGCTGGGGCCGGGGTCGAACCGGCGACCTATCGCTTTTCAGGCGATCGCTCGTACCAACTGAGCTACCCAGCCACGAGGTTTCACGTGAAACCTCAGCGGTCCTGACGGGATTTGAACCCGCGGCCTCCACCTTGACAGGGTGGCGAGCACTCCAAACTGCTCCACAGGACCAAGCTTCGTACGACAGTGTCGCACAGGGTGGTGCGTGCCCCCAACGGGATTCGAACCCGTGCTACCGCCTTGAAAGGGCGGCGTCCTAGGCCGCTAGACGATGAGGGCTATCGGCCCGCCTGGGCGCTTCTCAGCGCGTCGGGGACGTCCGAAGCATATGTGATGCCGGGAGGGATCGCCAAAACGGTTTACGGGGAGGCCGTGGACGGGGAGCTGGATGCGGTGCCGGACGGAGATCCGGAGGGTGAATCGGACGAAGACCCGGAGGGCGAACCGGAGGGGGACGCGCCCGGTTGGTTCTCCTCCGGGAGGTGCCTGCTGACCTCTGCCGTGGTCAGGCCCAGGCCGCCCAGCCTGATCGAGTCCCAGGCCTGGAGGCGGCGGGTGTCGCGGTCGAAGTAGAGGATCGAGGCCTCGATGGGGTCGGGGTGCTTGCCCTCGACGGCGCGCAGGCCGCTGCCCCCGGTGGAGCCTTCGACGCGGAGCCGGGTGCCGTACTTCATGACCTCCGTCTCCTGACGGTGGATGTGCCCGGCCAGGACGAGGGGCACCGTGCCGTCGACCTCGCGCGCCGCCGACGGTTCGTGGGCGACGGCGACGTCGACCGGGGTGCCGGCGGCCCGCTGGTCGCGCAGGGCGGAGGCCAGGCGGGCGCCCGCGAGTTCCTGGGACTGCTCGGCGCCGGGCTTCTTGGAGCGGTCCGGGGTGAACTGCGGGTCACCGATGCCGGCGAAGCGCAGGCCGGCGACCGTCTCGGCCCGGCCGTCGTCCAGGACGTGGACGTTCTCGAGGCCCTCCAGATAGCGCTGGGTGACGGCCGAGTCGTGGTTGCCGCGGACCCAGACGTAGGGGGCGCCGAGGCCCTCGACGGGGTCGAGGAAGCCGTTCTCGGCGGCGGTGCCGTGGTCCATGGTGTCGCCGGAGTCGACGATGACGTTCACCTGGTACTGCTCGACGAGCGAGGCGATGATCGCCCAGCTCGCGGGGTTGAGGTGGATGTCGGAGACGTGCAGGACCCGGAGGGTGGTCGGGTCGGACTGGTAGGCGGGGAGCGTGGAGGTGGCGTCGTAGAGCTTCGTCACGTTGGTGACCAGGCGGGCCAGCTCCTTCTGGTAGACGTCGAACTCCGTGACGATGCTGCGGGCGTTGCCGACCAGGGAGGGCGCCGAGGAGAGCAGGCCGGAGAATCTGGGCTCGAGGACGGAGTCCGGGTTCCAGGAGGCGTACGCGGTGCCGCCGGACGCGGCCAGCAGGGTGAGGGCGAGGCCGCCGGCGGCCAGGGCCCGGCGCGGGCGGCGGTAGACGGCGAGGCCGAGGGCGGTGGCGCCGGTGACGACGGCGACGACCGAGCGCACGGCGAGGTCGGCGGTGCCGCGGGCGATGTCCTGGGTGACCTCGTCCTGGAGTCCGGAGAGGCGCTCGGGGCGGTCGACGAGGGCCTGGGCGCGGGCGGGGTCGAGCTGGTCGACGTTGACGTCGAGGCGGACGGGGGCGTGGTGGCTGTCGAGTTCGAGGGCGCCCAGGGGGGAGACGTTGATCTTCGTGCCGCCCGTGAGGGACGGGCGCAGGGTCATGGTCGTGTCCATGGGGCCGACGGGGACGCGCACGTTGCCCACGATCAGCAGGCCGAGCCAGGCGCCCAGCAGAACGACGGCGAGCAGCCCCACGACGCGCTTGAAGGGGTGGGGCGGCCGGGCGTCGAGGGTGGTGGTGACGGCTGTCGCCGTGGCGGCGGGGCGAGGGGAACGATGACGGCGGGTGAGGGCTCGCGGGACCCTCCGGATGCGGTGGCGGAGGTTCCTGACCGTGGAGGGGACGCGTGCCATTGGTCCCGTATGCCCATGCGGTGCGCCGGATATGCGGGGCGCCCGGCAGGGCTCGTGCGGATGCAGCACGGCCGGCGACGGCTCTGCGCCGGAGCCGTCGCCGGCCGAAGGGCGCGGCGGCGGCTGGACATGACCGGTGCCCGTACGGGCCGCCCGTCTCGTGCGGCCGCGCGGATCAGCCCCAGCCCAGTTCGTGGAGCCGCGCGTCCTCGATGCCGAAGTGGTGTGCCACCTCGTGGACGACCGTCACGGCCACCTCGTCCACCACGTCTTCCGCCGTCTCGCAGTAGCGCAGGGTCGGTCCCATGTAGATCGTGATGCGGTCGGGGAGGACCCCGGCGTACCACTCCCCGCGTTCCGTGAGCGGAGTCCCCTCGTAGAGGCCCAGCAGCTCCGGATCGTCGGCGGGAGGTTCGTCCTCCACGAACACGGCCACGTTGTCCATGACCCGCGCCAGCTCACGCGGGATCTGGTCCAGGGCTTCGCTCACCAGTTCTTCGAACCTGTCACGCGTCATCTCCAGCACAGGACCATTGTCAGGGACGATCGTGCGGAGCGGCGGTGTACGCGGACCCCGTGGACGACGGGGGAGCGGGCGACGGGCCCGGTCCTGAGGGCCGTGCGTCTGCTGGGGGCGCAGGAGCGGGGCCGGGGCCGGGGCCGGACTCCACGGGGCTTCGGCACGGGGAACAGGTCAATGGCAGGTCACCGGTCTGTCACTGGTCTGCTGCTGACGGGCTGCCGGCGTGTCCTCCCGCGGGCGGCGGGAGTTGGGCACGTCGACCCAGCATCACAACCGGAGGTGGCCTCGTGCGCCCTTTGTACGTACCCGCCCGCCTGGCTGCCGTCGTCGTGGCCGTCGCCGCCGCCGCCGGATGTATGAGTGTCGGTGGGGACGGGGACGGCGGGGCCGAGCCGTCGCACTCCGCGGGCCGTTCGGGAGGTGAGGCGCCCGACGGGGGCCCCGCGGTGCCGGGCGGCGAGGGCGGTCACGGTGCCGCGGCGGCCGAGGACGGGAGCGAGCGCCGCGCGGGCGACGGCGAGAGGGGCGAGCGGGTCGAACGGAAGAAGGGCGGGGCGGAGGCCTCGTCCGTCGCCGAGGCGTCGCCCTCCCCGGGGGCGAGCGGGCCGGCCCAGGACGACGGCGGGCCGGGCGAGCCGGCGGTCCCGGCCCCCGACAGCCCGCCGGAACCGCCGGAGCCGCCGGAGCCGACCGGGCCGGCCGATCCGGAACCCACGCAGGTGCCGCCCGAGCCCACGGTCCCGCCCGAGCCGACGGCCGCGGAGCCGTCCTCGTCCGCGCACGAGCCGCCGGAGGCCCAGCTGGCGCACCGGGCGCCCGCGCGGGAAGCGGAGGCACCCGGCTAGGGACCGGAGCCTGCTCCACTGCCTTGTTCCCCCTCTCGACCCCTGCTGACCTGCCGGTTTGCTTTTGGGGGGACAGAGTGCGTATGGTGGCAGATCGTTTGATCCTATTTGCCCGGCGCCACTGCAGAGCGCGCCGTGTGGCGCGTACTCTCCCCTTACCGTGGTGGACCGCATCGAGGCGGTCATATTGCGATTGCGAATCACGGAGTTGACGGGCGCGTGCCGAAGAGACTCCGGAAGGTTTCGCATTCGTATGCCCATCGCCAGTACTGATCACGTCGTCGTGCCCGAGAACACCGAGGACACCGACACCACTGCCGTCATCACCGACATCACCGATGTCGTCACCGACGTCATCGCCGACGCCGAGGTCGATGTCACGGACGACGCCGACGCCGACGGCACCCCCGAGCTCACCTTCGCCGCCCTCGGTCTTCCCGAGGGTGTCGTGCGCAAGCTCGCGCAGAACGGCGTGACCAGCCCCTTCCCGATCCAGGCGGCGACCATCCCGGACGCCCTGGAAGGCAAGGACATCCTCGGCCGAGGCCGCACCGGCTCCGGCAAGACCCTCTCCTTCGGTCTGCCGACGCTGGCCACGCTGGCCGGCGGCCGGACCGAGAAGCACAAGCCGCGCGCCGTCATCATGACGCCGACGCGTGAGCTCGCCATGCAGGTGGCCGACGCACTCCAGCCGTACGGGGACGTCCTCGGGCTGAAGATGAAGGTCGTCTGCGGCGGCACCTCCATGGGCAACCAGATCTACGCCCTCGAGCGCGGTGTCGATGTCCTGGTCGCCACCCCCGGCCGCCTGCGCGACATCATCAACCGCGGCGCGTGCTCCCTGGAGAACGTGCAGATCGCCGTCCTCGACGAGGCCGACCAGATGTCCGACCTGGGCTTCCTGCCCGAGGTCACCGAGCTGCTCGACCAGATCCCGGCGGGCGGTCAGCGGATGCTGTTCTCCGCGACCATGGAGAACGAGATCAAGACGCTCGTCGACCGGTACCTGAAGGACCCGGTCCACCACGAGGTCGACGCCGCCCAGGGTGCCGTCACGACGATGTCGCACCACATCCTGGTCGTGAAGCCCAAGGACAAGGCGCCGGTCACCGCGGCCATCGCCTCCCGCAAGGGCCGCACCATCATCTTCGTCCGCACCCAGCTGGGCGCGGACCGGGTCGCCGAGCAGCTGCGCGACGCGGGCGCCAAGGCCGAGGCGCTGCACGGCGGCATGACGCAGGGTGCGCGCACCCGGACGCTGGCCGACTTCAAGGACGGCTACGTCAACGTCCTCGTCGCCACGGACGTCGCCGCGCGCGGTATCCACGTCGACGGCATCGACCTGGTGCTGAACGTGGACCCGGCCGGCGACCACAAGGACTACCTGCACCGGGCCGGCCGTACGGCGCGGGCCGGCCGCACCGGCACCGTCGTGTCGCTGTCCCTGCCGCACCAGCGGCGCCAGATCTTCCGGCTGATGGAGGACGCGGGCGTGGACGCCACGCGTCACATCATCCAGGGCGGCGCGGCCTTCGACCCGGAGGTCGCCGAGATCACCGGCGCCCGGTCGATGACCGAGGTCCAGGCCGAGTCGGCGGGCAACGCGGCGCAGCAGGCCGAGCGTGAGGTCACCCAGCTCACCAAGGAGCTGGAGCGGGCGCAGCGCCGCGCCTCCGAGCTGCGCGGCGAGGCGGACCGGCTGGTCGCCAGGGCCGCCCGCGAGCGCGGCGAGGACCCGGAGGCGGCGGTGGCCGAGGCGGCCACCGAGGCGTCGGCCCAGGCCGAGGTCTCGCTGCCGGAGCAGCCGACCGCACGCGACACCGAGCGCCCCGAGCGCCGGGACGGCTTCCGCCGTGACGAGCGTCGTGACGACCGGGGCGGCGACCGTGGCGGTCGTTCGTTCGAGCGTCGTGACGACCGCGGTGG
>NZ_BBNN01000044.1:35935-63291 GCF_000829695.1 Streptomyces sp. NBRC 110035
TGACCGTGGTGGCCGTTCCTTCGAGCGTCGTGACGACCGCGGTGGCTTCAACCGCGACCGTGACCGCCAGGGCGACCGTCCCGGCTTCCGCCGCGACGACCGTGGCGAGCGCGGCGGCCACCGTGGCAGCGACCGCCCGTTCAACCGTGACCGCCAGGGCGACCGCCCCGGCAGCGACCGTCCCGGTTTCCGCTCCGGTGCCTCCCACGACCGCCCGTACGGCCGTCGTGACGAGCACCGCGGCGGCTCCTTCGGCCGCCGCGAGGACAAGCCGCGCTGGAAGCGCAACGGCTGATCCCGGTACACCGGACTGATGCGGCAGGGCCCGCACGACACCCGTCGTGCGGGCCCTGCCGCATACGGACGGAACCCGTCCGGGCCCGACGCGCCGATACCCGATCAACACCGCGCCCACGTCCCGCTATGCTCGTGGGGGCGACATCGCCTGGGGCCCTTAGCTCAATTGGCAGAGCAGTGGACTTTTAATCCATTGGTTGTGGGTTCGAGTCCCACAGGGCCTACCGAAGCGGGGGAGGGGGGAACCCCCTCCGACCTGCTGTGCAGCGCCCCGACCGGTTCAACACGGTCGGGGCGCTGCGGTGTTCGGGGGGTGACGGAGTCGTTCAGGCGGGTTCGTTCCGGCGGGCGGCCGGTGCCCTGTCGGGCCCGGTCCGCAGCAGTTGCCGGCGCCTGGGGCCTCCCGGGACGCGGTGCAGGTGGTACGAGCCGGGCTTGCGCGCCTCGTCGGACAGGTGCTTCACGATTCCCCTGCACACGAACTCCTTGAGCTTCGCGCCGGGGCGGCCGTCGATGTGGAACCAGACCGCGACGTCGTACCTGTGGGCGAACTGGAAGATGCCGCCGCGGCGGCCCAGGCTGATGCACTGGCCGGCGAACACCTGGTTGAGGGGTGACGGCCGCTCACCCGCGATACGGCTCAGCACCGTGTCGGCGGCCCGTGCGCCCAGCGGCATCGCGGCCTGGCAGCTCATCCGCAGCGGCAGGTCCGACGGGGCCGCCGAGTCCCCGGCCGCGACGATGCGCGCGTCGTCCACGCACGTCAGTGTCTCGTCGGTGAGCAGGCGGCCCACGGCGTCGGTGCTCAGCCCGCTGCGGGCGGCCAGGTCCGGTACGGCGAATCCGGCGGTCCAGACGGTCACCTCGCTCGGCAGCTCCCGGCCGTCGCCGAGCCGTACGGTGCCGCGCGTCACCGCCGTCACCCTCGCGTCGGGGCCTTCGAGTACTCTCGCCCCGAGTGCCGCCAGCCGCCCGGCCACCGAGCGCCGGCCCCGAGGGTGCAGGTAGGGGCCGAGTACCTCACCGCACACCAGGGTCACGGCGCGGCCGGCCTCCGCCAGTTCGGCGGCGGTCTCGATGCCGGTCGGACCGGCTCCGACCACCGTCACCGCGGCCGTCGCGGGAGCGGCGGCGATGACCGGCCGCAGCCGCTCCGCCGTCTCCAGGGTGGCGATCGGGTACGCGAATTCGGCCGCTCCGGGCACACCCGGGTCGGCGCTGCCGCTGCCCACCGCGTAGATCAGATAGTCGTAGCCGACCGTGCCGCCGGTCGCCAACGCCACGTCGCGCCCGGCCGCGTCGATCCGGGTCACGGTGCCGACCACCAGCCGGACGCCGTCGGCCAGGACGTCCCGGTAGTCGACGACCGCGTCGTGGGACCCGCCCACCAGTTGGTGCAGGCGGATCCGCTCGACGAAGTCCGGGCGCGGGTTGATCAGGGTCACTGCCACGTCGTCGCGCCGCGTCAGGCGGTTGGCCGCCATGACGCCGGCGTATCCGCCGCCGATCACTACCACGTGGGTGTTCTCAGGCATGGTGTCTCCGTCGTCTCAGAGGTTCGGCCGTTCTCAGGGGCCGACCTCAGGACACCGCCCGGCCGTTCGCTGTGACAGCGGACCGACGGGGCTGCGAGGGCTGCGGGGCAGGAATGTGCCTCAACGAGGTCCGGGTGCCCGTGGCTTCTCGTCCCGGTTGCGCCGTCAGGCTTGCGCCGTCAGGCGGCGGTAGGCCGCGCGGGCGTGGGTGAGGCGGGCGGTGGTCGTGCCGGCGACGGTGGCCGTGAGGAGGCAGCCGAGCCAGAGCGTGTCCCTGGAGCCGGTCCAGGTGAGGGTGCCTGCGGGCGGTATCGCCAGGCCGTTGAGGAACAGCCAGCACAGGACCGCCGTGCCGGGGGCCGCGGCGAACCGCGCGCGCCCGCCGAGGACGGCGGCGAGCAGGGACAGGGCCGCCAGGGTGAGTCCGGGGCGGCCCGGGCCGACGACCGTGTGGAGCAGGACCACCACCGCCAACGCGCCGCCGAAGGCACCGGTCCACACCAGCGGGGTGGCGACGGGCTGGGGCACCGGCCGCGGGCCGGTGCCGAGGGCGACCCACTCGACCATGCCGACGCTTCCCTTCCGGTGCTCCCCGGCGCCGGCCCGGCAGGTGGGGGGCGACCGGTGGCGGGCGCGCCTGGGCCCCAGCGGGCGAGGAGTGTGTACCGGGTCGATTTTCGCACCGCCGAGGCCGATGGGCCGGGGGATCGGGCGCCGATGGCCGGATTCCGGTGGCCGGGCGGTGAGGGCCGGGGAGCGGGGGCGGCGGGGGAGGCGGGGGCGTGGTGCCTCGTTCCGGCGGTCCGGACGTCCACGGGCGGGTTGTCCGGTCCTCCGCCGTGTCGGTGGTCAGCCGTTCGCGTGGGCCGGTTCCGACCGGTCGGCCGGGGTGGTGGTCTGTGGCGTGTCCGATGAGCGGCGGCGGATGAGGCGGGTGGCCAGCGGTTCGGTCCAGCGGGCGGTGAGAGGGCCGAGGACGACCAGGAGCAGGACGTACGCCGTGGCCAGCGGGCCGATCCGGGGCTCCGTGCCGACGGCGAGACCGGCGATGACGATCGAGAACTCGCCGCGCGCCACCAGAGCGCCGCCGGTCCGCCAGCGGCCCTTGGACAGGATGCCCGCGCGGCGGGCGGCCCACCAGCCGGTGGCGATCTTCGTCAGCATGGTGACGACCGCCAGGGCGAGCGCAGGGAGCAGCACCGGCGGGATGGCGGACGGGTCGGTGTGCAGCCCGAAGAAGACGAAGAACACCGCCGCGAACAGGTCCCGCAGCGGGGACAGCAGGCCGTGGGCGCCCTCGGCGACCTCTTCGGACAGGGCGATGCCGACCAGGAACGCGCCCACCGCGGCCGACACCTGGAGGTGCTGGGCGACGCCCGCGACCAGCAGGGTCAGCCCCAGCACCGCCAGCAGCAGCATCTCGGGGTTGTCGGAGGACACCGCGCGGCTGATGACGCGTCCGTGGCGCAGGGCGACGTAGAAGACGACGCCGACGGTGGCCAGGGAGACCAGCAGGGTGACGCTGCCGCCCGCGAGACTCGCACCGGTCAGCAGGGCGGCGAGGACCGGCAGGTAGACGGCCATGGCGAGGTCTTCCATGACCAGGACGCACAGGACGACCGGCGTCTCGCGGTTGCCCGTGCGCCCGAGGTCGCCGAGGACCTTGGCGATGACCCCGGAGGAGGAGATCCAGGTGACTCCGGCGAGGGCGACGGCGGCGACCGGCCCCCAGCCCAGGAGCAGCGCGGCGACGGCGCCGGGGGCGGCGTTGAGGACGAAGTCGACGGCGCCCGAGGGGTACTGGGTCTTGAGGGTGGTGACGAGGCTCGACGCGCTGTACTCCAGTCCGAGCATCAGCAGCAGCAGGATGACACCGATCTCGGCGCCCGTGGCGACGAACTCCTCGCTCGCCTGCAGGGGCAGGATGCCGCCGTGGCCGAAGGCGAGCCCCACGAGGAGATAGAGGGGTATGGGGGAGAAGCCCACCCGTCCGGCGAGACGGCCCAGCAGCCCGAGGGCGAGGATGATCGCTCCGAGTTCGATGAGCATGGTGGTGGTGTTGTGCACGGGCGTCTGACCTCCGTGGATCGGTGCGGTGTCGGCGTCTGTGCCTGATGAGCGGGTGCCGGGACGGCAGGTGGGGTGCCTGGGGAAGGGCTTTCGGGGTCGGACGGCGGGGCCCTGGCCAGAGGCGACAGGGGTGGGCCGGGGGTGTCCCCCACGGGGTGGGAAGTTCCCGCGGTGCCTCGGGCCGGGTGGGCCGAGGGTGCGGGGGTGCGGGGGTGCGGCACGGGCTGCTGCCGGGCCGGGAGCCGACGGCGCTCGCAGTTGGGGAAGGGCGCTTCAGCGCCTCGGGCGGCTGCTCGGGCGGCAGAGGGCGCCACCGGTATCCGGGACGCCGTCGCGGGCGGCGTTGTCGACACGTACGGAGATCACCCGACCCATCTCACGCCCCCCGTTCTTCTTCTCATCGGTTCAACCGGTCGGCGACGCTCGGCCATGGGTACGCGGCACCCAGGACGCGGCGTACCCGGTACGCCGCGTCCTGGGTGCCCGGCACTCGACGTGCAGAGTTCAACGCTCGACGAAAGAGCGGAATGCTGCTCAACAGAGCGTAAGCGCTTGATAAAGATTTTAGCGCACCCCGCATCGGGGTGCGCCGGGAAGAACGTCGCAGGACAAGGCAAAGCGATGCGCGGGAAGGTGGAACGGTCCCGGCGGCCCACGCTCTCAGCGGGCCGGCCGCCGCTCCTGGCCGCCCCTCTGCGGCGGATACGGGTCGAACAGCTGTACGCCGATTCCGCTGAGCACCAGACCTGCCGCGATGAGCAGCCCGTCGGGCATGACCAGGCCGACGGTCAGCAGGACGAGACCGGTCCCCAGCACCCACCAGGCGCGTGCGCGTCGGTACTCGCGGGGCCGGGTGGGCCGCCCGCTGGACATCGAGCGCGCGAAATCCGGGTCGTCCTGCTCGATTCGGGCCGCGAGATCGACGAGGCGCTTGTCGTCGGACTGGGGCACGTCTCCTCCTTCCCGAACGGCGGCAGCACGGTGAGACGGTCGGCCGCCACCTCCGAAGCAGCGCCTCCGGGCGTCGGTGGTCGTGGGCACCGACGCCGGGGGCGGAAAAGTGAACCGACGGCCCTCGAGAACTCGACACTTCACCATCGGGCCGACTCCGGGAGTCTGCCCGTGCACCGAGGTCATCACCCGTCCGGTACACGGTCGTCCGGCGGGGACGGGCCTGATCCCGCTTCAGGGATCCCCCGCCCGGAACCCCGGAACCCCGGGACCGTCAGGAAGCCGAACGCCCTGGACGCCTGGAGAGCCATGTCCCCGATCCCCTGGGCGCCGCTGAGGACGGGCTGGAGGGCTGCGAGGTAGAGGGCGAGGAAGATGTCCTCGACGACGGTGACACCGAGGATGAGCCGGGTCTCGGGCCGGCTGATGTGCCCCAGTTCGATGAGGATCTTCGTGACGATCGCGGAGGACGAGATGCCGAGCACCCCGGCGAGCACCAGGGCCTCCCGCGCTCCCCAGCCGAGGGCGAACCCGAATCCCAGCCCCGCGCCGACGTTGAGCGCCAGGTAGATGCCACCGGCGCTGACGAGCCGTTTGCCGCCCCGTCTCAGGTCGTCGAGGTGGAACTCCAGGCCGAGGTGGAAGAGCAGCAGGACGAGACCGAGCGCCGACAGCATCGAGAAGTCGCGGGCGTCCTCGACCAGGACCAGCCCCGGTGTGTGCGGGCCGAGCAGAATGCCGGCGAGCATGAACAGGGAGGGGGATCGTCGGCAGCCCGATCCGGCTGCCGAGGCCGGCGAGGAACGCTGCGGCGAGGAACGCGCCGCCCATGGCGAGCAGAGTGTCGGCATGTCCCACGGGTCTCCACCTTCCACAGCACGGGGACGGAGCGGGATCCGATCGACCGGTCCGGGTGGGCACCGCTCCTTCGCGTCTCGGTGGGGGTTCTCCGCCCTGCAGGGCTGCGGCCGGTGCGTCTTCGGAGACTGAGGGGCCGCGGCCGGTGCGTGCCGGGGCCGTGGCCCCGGTGCTTCTCCACGCTCACATCCGGCCCCGGGCGCCCGCCATCCGTGACACCACCCGAACGAGGGGGCGGAGGACACCCACGGGGTGAGGGGGAAGGGCCCTCGGCACGGGCCGGCCGCCGGGTGCGGCGGGGCCGCCGGGTGTGGCGGGTACACCGCCGTCTCCACGCCGCACGGTTCCGCGCCACGTGGCGGTGGCACGTGGCGGTGGCACACCGTACGGCTTCCCCACCGCGCGGGAACACACCGGGTGCAAGACTCTCTTCACCCGGCCCGGCCCGGCCCGGCCCCCGTCCTGTTCCGTCCCGTCCCGTCCGCCGTCCCCGTCAGGAGCGCCGTCGATGCCCCACCCGTACGTCCTGCTGTCCGCCGCCGTCTCGCTCGACGGGTATCTCGACGACACCGGCCCCGAGCGGCTGCTGCTGTCCGGCCCGGAGGACTTCGACCGGGTCGACGAGGTACGGGCGTCGGTGGACGCGATCCTGGTCGGCGCCGGCACGATCCGGGCCGACAACCCCCGGCTGCTGGTCAACGCGCCCGAGCGGCGTGCCGCCCGGGTCGCCGAGGGCCGGCCCGCCTACCCGCTGAAGGTCACCGTCAGCGGCTCGGGCGACCTGGACCCGGCGGCGCGGTTCTGGCACACCGGTGGCGCGAAGGTCCTCTACACGACCGGCAAGGGCGCCGAACGCGCCCGCGCCCACGGTCTCGCCGCCGACATCGTGCCCCTCGGCGCCGAGCTCGACTGGCGCCGCCTCCTGACACACCTGTACGACGCGTACGGCGTCCGGCGGCTCATGGTCGAGGGCGGCGGCCTGATCCACACCCAGCTCCTCACCCAGGGCCTCGCCGACGAGCTCCAGCTGGTCCTCGCCCCGCTCTTCGTCGGCGACCCGGACGCCGCCCGTCTCTTCGGCCCCGGCACCTACCAGGGCGGCCGGCTGCGGCTGCTGGAGACCCGTCAGGTCGGCGACGTCGTCCTCATGCGCTACGAACCCACCGCCCCCGGCACCGGCCCGCTCCCCGTCGCCGCCGACCACCACTGGCTGGCCCTCGCCTGCGAACTGGCGAAGCGGTGCCCGCCCTCGGAGACGGCGTTCAGCGTGGGCGCGGTGGTCGTCGCCGCAGACGGCACCGAGCTGGCGCGGGGCCACTCCCGCGAGGGCGGTGATCCGGTGGTGCATGCCGAGGAGGCCGCCCTCGCCAGGACCGACCCCGCGGACCCGCGGCTCGCGACCGCCACCGTGTACTCCAGCCTGGAACCCTGTGCCCGCCGCGCCTCCCGTCCGGCGCCCTGCGCCCGGCTGATCCTGGACGCGGGAGTACGGCGGGTGGTCACCGCGTGGCGGGAGCCGGACACCTTCGTGGCGGGCGCCGACGGCAGCGGAGCACTGGCGGCGGAGGGTGCCCTGGTCGTCGTCCTGCCGGAGCACGAGGAGTCCGCCGAGGCGCCGAACGGCCATCTGATCGGCCGGTGACGCGAGGGCGGCGGCAACGCGTGTGCGGAGTGCCCCGCGGATGCCGTATGCTGGTGAACACAACGACGCGGGGTGGAGCAGCTCGGTAGCTCGCTGGGCTCATAACCCAGAGGTCGCAGGTTCAAATCCTGTCCCCGCTACTGAAGGCCGAGGGCTGGAACCCGAAAGGGTTCCGGCCCTCGGCCGTTTCCGTCCGCCCCGTTTCAGGAGTGCGCCCCGGGGTACTTCCGCGCAGATGTCACGCCGGGTGATCGAGCCGCCCCGCTGCGCATAACAATTGACGCACCGTCAGCTCGGTTGTGACGAGAGCGGTGAAGTCAACTCGCCCGGTTTTGACCGGCCGTGGCGCTTAAGTCCGTGCGGAAATCGTTAACGATCAAGAGGAACGGCTTGGAATACGGCCCTCGCGTCTATTAACGTTCGATAACGCAGCGCGGTCGTCCCAGCCGTCACACGAGTCGGCTCCGTGCGCACGCGCCGAATCCCGCAAGGGAACCGGGGAACCAACATCTTGGGGTGAATCGCGCGAATGCCCCCGTGGAGACACGGGCGGTATACGCGCGTAGGAGACCTTCCTGCTCCGAACCCGTCAGCTAACCCGGTAGGCGAGAAGGAAGGAAAGGAGTGCGCCCCACGTGGCGTCCAACCGGCCTGCCCCCGAGGCCCCCTTCATGCCGAGCCGGCACGACAGCGACACCTTCGGCTACGGCGGCATCCGCACCGACGAGGGCCCCTTCGAGGAGTGGAACCCCACCGCGGAGTCCGTTCGCCCCGTGCGCGGCCGTCATCGTGTCGGCAGGCAGCGCGGCGGAGGCCTCGCCCGTAGCTCCACCGTCCTGGGCGTCGGTGTCATAGCCGCTGTCGCCGGTGGCGGCATGGCCAGCGCACAGAGCGGCAAGCCGCCGGTCTCCATCTCCGTGCCGGACCTTCCCTCTGTTGGTTCCCTCATCGCGGACGAGGAAACCCCCCAGGGCTCCGCCACCCCGCTCAGCAGCATCGGCACGGTCGCCGACGAGGCCGACCAGGGCAGCACCTCCGACGCCGGCGAGGTGCTGCGCGCCCGGATCATGGCGCAGGTCGAGCAGCAGCAGAGCCAGGCCGAGGAGCAGGCCGCCGCCGAAGCCGCCGCGAAGGCGGAGAAGGAGGCCGAGGAGCAGGCCGCCGCCGCGAAGAAGGAGGCCGAGGAGAAGGCCGCCGCCGCGAAGAGGAAGGCGGAGGAGGAGGCCGAGAAGAAGGCCGAGGCCGAGCGTCTCGCCGAACTGGCCAGGCAGTACGCGCTGCCCACCTCCTCGTACACCATCTCCTCGACCTTCGGTCAGGCCGGCGCCTACTGGTCCTCCGGCCAGCACACGGGCCTGGACTTCGCCGCCCCCACGGGCACGCTGATCAAGGCGGTCCACACCGGCACGATCACCTCCGCCGGCTGGGACGGCTCGTACGGCTACAAGACCGTGCTGACCCTCGACGACGGCACCGAGATCTGGTACGCCCACCAGTCCTCCATCAGCGTCAGCGTCGGCCAGCAGGTCAACACCGGCGATGTGATCGGCCGCGTCGGCTCCACCGGCAACTCCACCGGCGCCCACCTCCACCTGGAGGTGCACCCGGCCGGTTCCGCCTCGGGCATCGACCCGATGGCCTGGATGCAGTCGAAGGGCCTCACCGTCTGAGACCCCGGCTCCGGCCGGCCTCCGCATCCTGCGCCCTGCACAGCCACAGCCCCGGCAGTCCTGACGACGCCCCCCCGACGTCAGGACTGCCGGTCCGGCGTTTCCGGGGCGGTGTCAGGGGCGGTACGGGTGCGCGTACGGGTTCGGCCCGGACGCCGGGCGACCGGGGTCCACGGCGCCGTACGGGCCGTACACGCCGTACACGCGGTGTCCCCCGTACGCTTCGGGCACGCCGTACGGGCCGTGCACCGGCCGGGGCGGGACGGGCGGTGCGATGGCTCGGGCCGCGTGCTCCAGGGCCGGGCGGGCCGTGTCACGGCGGTGCCACATCCCACGCAGCAGTTCGTGCTCCCGTACGACGAAGTCCGCGCCCGCGCGGCCGCGGCGCCCCCGGTGACGCAGGAACGCCAGCGACGTCGCGTACGCCCCGTACTGGGCCACCGCGCGGGCAGCGGCCCGGCCGCCGTGCCGGTGTGCGTACCGCCGGGCGATGCGCCGGGCCCGCATCGAGCCGAGCGCGTAGGGCTGGGCCGGGGTCAGCCAGCCGGCCCTGACGTACGCGGGCAGCTCCTCCCGTACGGTCCGCAGCTCGCGCTGCCGGGTCCACACCACCAGCCAGGTCAGCAGGCCGAACGACGGCACCATGAACGTCGCGTACACGGCGAAGAAGCCGTACTCCCCGAGGGTCGAGGAGGCGTTCCACAGGGCGTGCATACCCATCGCGAGCAGCAGGCCGCCGAGCGGGAGCAGGACGCGCACCGGGCGGCGCCGCCGGGTGGCGAGCGCGGCCATTCCGAAGCCGATGCCGGTGAGGACCGTGAAGAGCGGATGCGCGAACGGCGACATGACGACGCGGACGAAGAACGTCGCAGCGGTGACCGAGGAGACGCCGCTGCCGCCGGTGAGCTGGTCGGTACCGAAGGCGGTGCCGAGGTAGAGGACGTTCTCGGTGAAGGCGAAGCCGGTGGCGGTGACCCCGGCTATCACCACGCCGTCGAGGATCCCGGTGAAGTCGCGTCTGCGGAACAGGAAGACCAGCAGGACGGCGGCGGCCTTCGCGGACTCCTCCACGACCGGGGCTATGACGGTCGCGCCGAGCGAGTCCGCGCGGGACGGGTCGGCCGTCTCCGCCGCTATCCACCGCGTGGCGAAGCTGTTGGCGACGATCGCCATGAGCGCGGCGGCGCAGGCGCCCCAGGCGAAGGCGAAGACGAGGTTGCGCCAGGGGCCCGGCGCGACGCGCTCCAGCCAGCGGAAGGCGGCGACGAGCAGCGGCACCGGCAGCACGGCGAGGCCGAGCCCGACCAGGAAGCCCTCCGTGCCGGTCTGCTCGCGGACCAGACCCAGGATGACCAGACCCGAGAGCGAGAGGAGGGCGGTCAACGCCCCGTAACGCACCCAGGACCGCTGCCACCAGTGCGCGTGCCGCGGGGCTGGCCGGGTCGGGTGGGGACGGCTGATGGCCACAACATTGACCCTAACGAGGGAACGGTGCTGCCCGCAGGACCACCGGGTGGGATCAGGTCCCGACGGCGTCCCGGTCGACCCGGTCGGCGGGCTGGTCGAGGTGCTGTACGCGGCGGAAGAGCAGGTCGTTCACCACATGGCCCTTGTCCAGTCCCTGCCCCTCGAAACGGGTCAGCGGCCGGAACTCCGGGCGCGGCGCGAAACCGCCGTCCGCCACGGTGTTCTCGAAACCGGGGTGCGCGGTCAGCACCTCGAGCATCTGCTCGGCGTACGGTTCCCAGTCGGTGGCGCAGTGCAGGAGCGCGCCCGGTGCGAGGCGGGTCGCGGCGAGGTCGAGGAAGGCGGGCTGGATCAGCCGGCGCTTGTGGTGCCGCTTCTTCGGCCAGGGGTCGGGGAAGTAGACGCGCAGCCCGCCCAGCGCGTCGGGGGCGAGCATCTCGCACAGCAGGATGATCGCGTCGCCGTTGCCGACGCGGACGTTGTCCACACCGTGCTGGTCGGCGAGGCCGAGCAGATGGCCCTGGCCGGGGGTGTGGACGTCCACGGCGAGGACGTTGGTGCCCGGGTCGGCGGCGGCCATGCGCACGGTCGCCTCGCCCATGCCGAAGCCGATCTCGAGGACGACCGGGTGGTCGTTGCCGAAGAAGGCGGCGAGGTCGAGGCGCTGCCTGCCGTCGACGTCGAAGCCCCACCGGGGCCACAGCCGCTGCAACGCGTCCGCCTGACCGGCGGTGACCCGGCTCCGGCGCGGCTGGAAACTCCGGATCCGGCGCTCGAAGTGCGACCCGGCGGGATCGGCCTTCGGCCCGTCCGGGAAACGGGGCTCGCCCTTCTCCCGGTTACGGCGGACCGACACACCGGGCGTGTGCCCGGGGTGCGGGGCGGGGGCTGCGGGGGTGTTCACGGAGTCAGACACAGTGCTGTCGATTTTACGGGGGTGCGCGGAGGGCTCCGCGGTCGGCTCCGGGCCGGTCATGCGGCCGGTTCCGAGCGGCCCCGGGGCCGGGGTCGGTCGCGTGGGTGGATTCGTGACCGGTTCCGTGGGTGATCTGTGGGTGAGGGGGCTGGTGGGGGTGGCCGGCTCAGTGGGGTGTGCCGTCCGGGGTGGTGAGGGTGGTCGGGGCCCGGCGGGTGGTTTTGCGGGTGCTGGGTGGGGGTGCCGTCGTCGCTCCGGGAGCCGGGTGGGTGGCCGGGGTCGGTCGCGTGGGTGGATTCGTGACCGGTTCCGTGGGTGATCTGTGGGTGAGGGGGCTGGTGGGGGTGGCCGGCTCAGTGGGGTGTGCCGTCCGGGGTGGCGAGGGTCGTCAGGGCCCGGCGGGCGACCTCCCGGCCGATGGGCAGGGACGCCGTCGCCGCGGGCGAGGGGGCGTTGAGAACGTGGACCGCGCGGGGTGTCTCCTGGATCAGGAAGTCGTCGGCCAGGGTGCCGTCGCGCAGGACCGCCTGGGCCCGTACGCCCGCCGGGGCCGGGACCAGGTCGGCCTCCCGGACCGCGGGCACGAGCCGGCGGACCGCCTCGGTGAAGGCACTCCGGGACAGGGAACGGTGCAGCTCGCCGGTGCCGTGCCGCCAGTGGCGGCGGGCCAGCTGCCGGGAGCCGGGCCAGGCCAGCGTGGCGGCCAGCTCGCGCGGGCGGACCGTACGCCAGTCGTAGCCCTCGCGCGCCAGGGCCGGTACGGCGTTGGGCCCGACGTGGACGCCACCGTCGACGCCGCGCGTGAGGTGGACGCCGAGGAACGGGAACGCCGGGTCGGGCACCGGATAGACGAGGCCGCGGACCAGCTCCGGGCGGACCAGCTCGTAGTACTCGCCGCGGAACGGCACGATGCGCATGCCGGGGTCGTCGCCGGTGAGGCGGGCGATCTCGTCGCAGTGCAGACCCGCGCAGTTCACCAGTACCCGGCCGCGCACGACGTCCCCGGCGGCGGTCAGGGCGGCCACGCCCAGGTCCGCACGGCGGTCGACGCGGGTGACCCGCGCGCCGTAGCGGATCTCCGCGCCGGACGCGGACGCCAGCCGGCGGGCCACCGCCGCGTAGTCGCAGACGCCGGTGGCGCCGACGCGCAGGGCGGCCAGGCCCTCGACCTCCGGCTCGTACGCGGCGATCTGCGCGGCGCCCAGTTCACGGACCGTCAGACCGTTCTCCCGGCCGCGCTGGGCCAGGGCGTGCAGGCGGGGCAGCTCGTCCCGGCCGGTGGCGACGATCAGCTTGCCCGTCACCGCGTGCGGGATGCCGTACTCCGCGCAGAACTTGACCATCTCGGCCGCGCCCCGCACCGCGTACCGCGCCTTCAGGGAGCCGGGGCGGTAGTAGATGCCGCTGTGGATGACGCCGCTGTTGCGGCCCGTCTGATGCCGGGCGGGGCCGGGTTCCTTCTCCAGCACCGTGACCCGCGTGCCCGGCGCCGCGCGAGTGATCGCGTACGCCGTCGACAGGCCGACGATGCCGCCGCCGATCACCAGCACGTCGCAGTCGTATGCCCGCCGCGCCACCCGCACCACCTCCCGGTCCCGATAGTGCACTGCGCCACTGACAACGCTCGTAAACCCCGGAAGCGGCAGGGGTCTGCGGCAGGCTGCCGATACGGGGCGGTCGGGATGACGTCGGGGCGACGTCGGGGCGACGTCGGCGTGAGGCCGGGGTGGCGGCCGGGGTCAGGCGGGAGTCATCAGCAGCGGCCGGGCGCGCTCGCGCAGTTCGACCACGCGGGGTTCGTCGCCGTAGGGCTCCAGACGGTGCAGGAGGTCCCTGACGTACTCCGTGGTGCGCGCGGACGAGATACGGCCGGCCACCTCCACCGCGCGCACGCCCTGCTCGCAGGCGGCGTCCAGGTTGCCCGACTCCAGTTCGGCGACCGCCGAGACGACGAGCCGCAGCCCGTGCGAGCGGACGAACTCCTCCGTCGGCCGCGACAGCGCCTGCTCGGTGAAGCGGCGGACCTGGCGGGGCGCCTTCAGGTCGCGGTAGCACTCGGCGGCGTCCGCGGCGAAGCGGTCGTAGGAGTAGAAGCCCAGCCAGACCGGGTCGCTGTCGCCCGGGCGGGAACGTTCCAGCCAGCCCTCGGCCGCCTTCAGGGCCGCTCCGGCCGCCGGGGCGTCACCCGCGCGGGCGTGCGCGCGTGCCTCCACCAGCCGGAAGAAGCTCATGGTGCGGGCCGTGGCCAGGCCGCGGTTGCGCTCCAGCGCGGCCTGGGCGAGGTCGACGCCCTCGTCGCCGAAGCCGCGGTAGGTGGCCTGGAGGGACATGGAGGCCAGGACGTATCCCCCCAGGGGGACGTCGGCCGCCGCGCGGGCCAGGCGCAGGGCCTGGATGTAGTAGCGCTGGGCGGCCTCCTGCTGGCCGGTGTCGAAGGCCATCCAGCCGGCCAGCCGGGTGAGTTCGGCCGACGCGCCGAACAGGGAACGGCCCACGTCGTCGGCGTACGAGCCGAGCAGCAGAGGTGCGGCCTCCACCCGCAGGCACTCGGGGACCATCGACGAACGCCAGTCGCCGCCGCCGTACTTGGAGTCCCAGCGGCGCGCGTCCTCGGCGGCCTCACGCAGCTTGCGCACATCGCTGTGGCCGACTCTGGCCGGTGCGCCGGAGCCCTCCGCGGGGCTCACCTCGCGCGCGACCGAACTGTCGGCCGGGGTTATCAGCCAGCGCGAGGCGGGCGTTGCATATGCGCTCACTGCGAACGATCCGGCGAGCGACTGCCAGATGCCGCCGGACCCCGCGCGGCGGCCGGCCAGGTCCAGCCGGTACAGCTCGGTGGCGGACTTCACCGCCTGTGCGACGTCCCGGGGGAAGGCCAGGCCGACTTCGGGCGCGGGATCCGCGTCCGCCAGGCCGATCTCGTGGAGCGGCACCGGGCGGCCGAGCTTCTGGCCGATGGCGGCGGCGATCAGGTGCGGTGCCGCACCCTGCGGCACCATGCCCTTCGACACCCAGCGCGCCACCGACGTCTTGTCGTAGCGCAAGGTCAGCCCGCGTTGTGCGCCAAGGTCGTTGACGCGCCGCGCGAGGCCCGCGTTGGAGATACCCGCGAGGGCGAGAACGGTGCCGAGCTTTTCGTTCGGCCCGCGTAGCTCCCTGGACATGCGCCACCCCTCGACACAGACGGCTGCCGCTCTGGCATAACCGTGCGGCATTCGTAAACCCAGCGTAGTTCGCCGCATCCCAAGCGTTAAGGGGCATTCTTCCGGATGGCGGGATTGTGGTCCGTACTGGAGTGCGGGTCCGATACGCGCAGTTGCGGCATGCTCCCGGCGTGTGGCCGTGCGCCCGTGCGTGCGCTCTCCTTCGGTCGTCGCGGGAGCGATTCCATGGTCCGTGCGTGGGTCGGCCCGCTGTACTGGATCCAGCGGGCTGGGGGACGCCGTCGCCTTCATCCCCGCGGGCGGCGGAACGGTCCGGGAGGCGCACTCCGCCTCCCGGGCCGCGCGACCGCCGGGCGGTGCGCAGAGCCTGTACGGAGCGTGTTCGAGGGTGTTCTCACTTCTCCGAATTGGCTGAAAATCGACCCCGCTGTTCCGAAGGTATCAGCGCATCTACCATGGCAGTTGAGGGCGCGTTAGAGGTTCTTGGGGCGCGCTGGGGGGCGCATTCGCGTCGCAGCGGTGCAGGTGGGTGCATGACCGAGGGTGGACGATCTCCTCGCCTCGGGCGGGTGTTCGGAACGGAGTGAGAGTATCCGCCGGGGCGCATTCGACGGAGCACCTGCGGTACCGGCACCCCTCCTGAGCGCCTCCGTCATGGCAGCATGGGTGAACCGGTGCGTACGGTGCGCCGGTTGTCCACAGCCTGTGGAGGCGTCGATGCGGTGGTTGGTGGGATGGAGCAGCGCCGCCGCGGGTGCCCCGGCGTTCGGCTCCGTCGGCGCCACCGGCTCCGTCGGCTCCGACGGCGAGACACTGCAACCGGTGGGCTCCCACCCGCTGTGGGGCGACCCCGATCCGCTGTGGGCGGTCGGCGACTGGCGCCCCGACGAGGTGCGGGTGGTGACCGGCGACGCCGACACCCGGATCGCCGTCCTCGGCACCTGTGGTGCCACCGACGAACAGCTGCGCGTCGCCCTGTTCGCCGCGCGCGGCGGCGCGCTGCGCCATCTGACCGCCTGGCCGGGCAGTTACACCGCCGTCGTGCAGGTGGGCCGCCGGGTCACCGTCTGCGGCGACCTCGCGGGCGCCCGGCCGGTGTTCCACACCCCCTGGGAGGGCGGCACCGCGTACGCGACCGCCGCGCTGCCGCTCGCCGACCTCGTCGAGGCCAACCTCGACTTCGGCCACCTCGCCGCGCTCCTGGCCGCCCCCGACGTGCCGGCCGCGCTCCACGACTCCACCCCGTACGACGGCGTCAAGCGTGTTCCGCCGGGGCATGCGCTGATCCTGCGCGCCGGGGCGCGCGAGATCGCCGGGTACGAGCCCGTCGCCTCACTCGCCGTCGCCGCGCCGCCCGCCGACCCGGACCGCGCGGTGGACGCCGTCCGGGACGCGCTGATCGAGGCCGTCCGCACCCGGCTCGCCGCGCCCCGGCACGTCCCCGGCGCCGACATCGATCCCGGCCCCGTCCCGGGCATGGGCCCCGCCGAACGGCGCGCGGCGCGCGGGATGCCGGTGCCCGGGATCGGGGCCGACCTCTCCGGTGGGCCCGCCTCCGGGACACTGGCGCTGCTCGCCGCCGGGCTGCCGGGCATGCCGGGGACCGTGCTGGGGCACGGCACGGGCGCGGGGGAGCGGCTGCTCGCCGTCACCTTCAACGATCTCGCGGGAGGTGCGGGCGGTGCGAGCGGCGGCACGCGAAGCGGTTCGGCCGGCGGGCCCCACGGCGGGCGGGAGGACGAGATGGCTCGCGCCGGGGCGCTGGCCGCCAACCCCCGGCTGCACCACGTGGTCGTCCCCGGCGGCGAGGACACCCTGCCGTACGCCGACCTCGACGGGCCGCTCACGGACGAGCCGGCCCCCTCCCTGGTCACCGCCGCCCGGCACCGGGCACGGCTGGCCGCGGGCAGCGCCGACCACTTCACGGGGTACGGAGCCCGGCAAGTGCTCGACGCACATCCCGCGCGTCTCGCCGACCTCCTCATGGACCGCAAGCGGCGTCATCTCGTGCGGCCCGTCGCCGCGCTGGCGAAGGCCGACGGGTCCGTGATGGTGCCCGCGCGCGTGTACGCCGCGGCCCGGCGCCTGGCCCGCACGCCGTACCGCACGGGGCTCGAGACCCTCGCGGACCAACTGCTGCGCCACCAGCTGGACGACGGGGCCCCCCGGGGCGCGGCGGACGCCTCGCTGGCCTTGCTGACCTGGGGAAGACCCGGGCCGGCGGCGCGCTGGCTGACCGGCGAGGCGCTCGCTGAAGTATCGGTTCGCCTCCAGGCGTCCACCCGCCGGTCCGACGTGGGGCCGGGGCAGCGGCCCGGTGACTTCCGCGCGCGTGCGGCACTGGCCCGGCACGCGGCCGATGTACGGGTACTGGAACAGGCCGCCGAGATCCGGTTCCAGCGGCTGCACACACCGTTCCTCGACAACCAGGTCGTCCGCGCGTGCCGGGCGCTGCCCGAGGCGCTGCGGGTGAAGCCGGGGGCACGGGCCTCCGTCCTGCGGACCGTCCTCGAAGGCGCGGGGGTACGGGACCTGCCCGCCGGATGGGGCGCGCCGACCCAGGCGAACACCGCCGCCGCGACGCGGATCGGGCTGCGGGTCGCCGCGGACACCCTGATGACGTTGTTCGACACGCCGCTGCTCGCGGAGGCGGGGCTGGTCGAGGCCCGCGTGGTGCGCAAGGCGCTGCGGGCCGCCGCCGAGGGGGAGCCGCTGCCGCTGGACGGGCTCGCGGATCTGGTCGCGCTGGAGCTGTGGCTGCGGCGGCTGCTGGCCCGCCGGGGGACCTGCTGGACGGGGACGCCCGGACGGCAGCGGGCGGTGCCCGGGGGGATCGCTCCGGAGCGGGGGGCGTTGGCGCGCGGGGTGTGAGCGGGGGCGGGGGTCTGCGGCGCTTGGGCGGGTTTGGTTCGGGGTGTGGTTGTGGGGTTTCTGCGGGTCGGTGGTCGGGTGCCTGCGGTGCGGGTGTCTGTGGCGCTTGGGCGGGTTTGGTTCGGGGTGCGGGTGGTGGGCCTGCGTCGGAGGGCGGGGGTGCACGTCCGTGCCTGCGGCGCCTCTGCGGCTTCGGTGAGGGTGTGCGTAGCGCCCGTGGTGCGTCGTGGGTCGGCGGTGCGTCGTGGGTCGACGCCGGGGCGGGGTGCCCGTCCTCGGTCCGGCGCGGCATCGGGTGACTGCGGAGGGACCGGCGTCGACGCGCCGGCCACTGCGGGCGGGCACCCCGCCCCGTCACCTTCGCGCCGTGGGCGGCTGGTTCACGCCCGCCGGCCGGTGGGCACGCGCGCCGTGCGCGGTGGTGGGCCGCCGGGGTCGGCCGCGGTACGCGGCTGAGTCGTCCGTGGGACACCTACGTGCAGGTGAAGCGGGACCGGGCCCAGTCGGCCAGGGCCAGGTTGTCGAAGTGGCTGTGGGGTTCCACCACCAGGCGTACGGTCTTGCGGCCCGTCAGGTCCACGTGGACCGGGACGGCCGGGTCGCCGTCCCTGATCCGGCCGGAGTTCCACAGGGGGACGCCGTCCGCGTGGACGGAGAAGGTGACCTTGCCCAGCTTCCTCGTCAGGTCGTCCACGCCGACCGTCGCGTCGTAGGCGGCGCACGGGCGGTTCAGGTCGATGGTGACGGAGGAGCGGCCGTGGACCGTCACGCCGGGTGAGTGGCTCCGGCGGGCGATGGACAGGGCCGGCCTCCGCCAGACCCAGCTGCTCCCGCCGATGCGCATGTCGGGGGCGTCGCCGTCGCCGCTGATGTCGTGGGCCGGCTCGCTCCACTGGTGGACCGTCGGGGCGGGCGGGGGTGGTGGTGGGGGTGAGGTCGGCTTGGGTGTCGGAGGCGGTGTGGGGGGTGACGTGGGTGTCGGAGGCGGCGTGGGGTCGGGGAGCGGGGGTGGCTTGGGAGGAGGAGCGGGGGGCGGGGTCGGCTCGGGTTTGGGGGTTGGTGTGGGCGGTGCGGGGGCCGGAGCGGGGGGTGGGGGTGCCGGTTTTGGGGGCGTCTTCCGGGGGGACGGGGGTTCCTCGCGGACCACGGGGGACGAGGCGGGCGGGGCGGCCTTCGGCTCCTCGGGGGGCTTCTCGTTGCCCGAGAGGGCGAAGACGACGGCCGCCGCCGTCGCCACCGCGGTCACGCCGGCCGCCAGGCCCGCCTTCACCGGCGCGGCCAGGCCTTCCGGGGCCGCCGCCGCCCCGCCCGGGCCACCGGTACCGGCTGCCGCTCCGGCTGCGGCCGTTCCTCCGGCGAGGAGACCGGCCGCCTTGGCGTACCCGGCGGCGCCGAACCAGCCGAGGACGGCGACGGGCACCAGGGCGGGGATGCCGCCGGCGACCTCCTGGAGCTGGACGGCCGCCAGCCGGCACCGCGCGCATTCGTCCAGGTGCTGCCGCAGTCCCCGTTCGGCGCGGGTGCGCAGCCGGCCGCGCGCGTACGTGCCGAGCTGGTCGGCGTAGCGGGCGCACTCCTCGTCCTCGGTGAGGGCGGCGCTGACGTGCGCCTGGAGGTACGCCTGCTTCAGGCCCTCACGCGCGCGGCCGGCCAGGACACGGGTGCCGTTGGCGTCCAGGCCGAAGAGCGTGGCGACCGCGCTCGGCGACTCGTCCTCGACCTCGGTGTGCCACAGCACCGCCTGCCAGCGCTCCGGCAGCGACCTGAACGCCTGCATCGCCATGGACTGTTCGGCCTCGTGCATCGCCCGTACGTCGGCGCCCAGCTCCAGGGCGTCGGTGTCGGAGACGGCCGACAGGCTCGCGGCCTGGGCGGCGAAGGCCGCGAAGTCGTCGACCAGTTGCTCGCGCTTCGCCGACCGTGTCCAGGACGCAGCCACCCGTCGTACGGAGGTGAGCAGGTACGCGCGTACGGCGTGCTCGGGGCCGGAGCCGCCGCGCACCGCCTGGAGCACGCGGGCGAAGACCTCGGCGGTCAGGTCGTCCGCGGTGTGGGCGTCCCGGCAGCAGGTACGGGCGTACCGGCGCACCGCGTCCGCGTGACGCCGGTACAGCTCCCCGTACGCCGAGTCGTCCCCCGCGCGGAGCCGGGCGACGAGGCCGGCGTCGGACGGCGGCAGTTCGCGCGGGGGCAGCGGGACGCTCTCCTCGCGCCGGTCGCGCTGGGTGGGGACGACGCCGCCCGGGTCGTCCCTGTCGTCGGGTGGCACGCTCGCGCGCCACCCCTGGCCCGGTACCTGCGGTGGGTTCTGTGCCCCGGGGGCGTCGTCACCGTAGGACTCGTCCCGCCCGTCAACGCTCATCGCGGAAGCCCCCGCCACCTGCACCATCAGTCCTGACCACGGGTCAGGGTGCCATAGCGGCTTTTGGTCGGGACAGCTCTGGGCGCCCCATCCACCCGTCCGAGGGTTTCCGTCGCACAGGAGTGTGGACAGTCATCCGTTCGGGAAAGGGTGGGACCCGCCCGGTGCGGACGGGCCCCGTGGGCCTGCGCTCACCCTCACGCCGGGCGCGAGCGCAGGCCCTCCAGCAGGATGTCCAGCAGCCGGGCCGAGGCCGCCGCCTGCTGGGCCGGGTCCGGCAGCGAGGGCGCGGCCGTGGCGATCACCAGGAGCACGTCCGACACCGACACGTCCGGCCGCAGCGCACCCGCCTCACGGGCCCGCTCCACGAGCCGGCCGACGACCTCGAGGAGCTGCGCCGCACCGGTGTCGTCCCCCCCGGCGGCGGCCGGTGCCTCCTCGGGCACCAGTCGCAGCTCGGCACCGGACGGCTGCGACCGCTGCTGCGGCACGCGCGCGTGGTCGTGCTCGTCCGCCACGCCCACCCGCAGCACCTGCGGCGGCAGCAGCCGCCCGGCGCCCGAGGCGACCGACGTGCGCAGGAAGCGGGAGAGCGCCGACCACGGCTCGTCCTCCTGACCGAGCGCCGTCCGCGCCTGGTCGGTCAGCCGGGAGGTCTCCTCCTCGGCTATCCGCCGCACCAGGACGTCCTTGCTCGGGAAGCGCCGGTACACCGTGCCCACACCGACCCGGGCCCGGCGCGCCACGTCCTCCATCGGCGCGCCGTAGCCCAGCTCGCCGAAGACCTCGCGTGCCGCGCGCAGCACGTGCTCCAGATTGCGCTGCGCGTCCACGCGCAGCGGTGTTGTGCGAGGCCCTCCCACCCGTCCGTGCCCCGGCGACGCGCTCAACGCGGTGCCGGGCGCCACGGTGGACGCGGACGACCAATGAGAATCCTGAACATGCATACGTATTCCCCCGGTGATGACGTCTCCCCCCGGAGACTCCCCGCCACAGATGGCCGGGGCTCGAGGAACATGCCCGGTGGCCGGTTCCGCCCGTCGCGGACCCGAATGAGCGCATCCCCCCACACCCCGTCGACGTACGAACATAGTTGAGAGGGGGTCAATTCAGAAGGGGCAGGTTCCGCACGGAGCGCCCCCCGATCGGAGTACGAGGCGCATTGGTCCCGTATGTGCCCCGGTGGAAGCGCCGGAAAAGTGCGGCTGACCTGCGCACACGACGTCCGTGAGGGTGATCCGGTCCGTTCGGCGCGCTCACGGCCTCCAGTCACACAATTCGTCGGGGCTGTGGACAAACGCAAGCGACGGGTGCGTCATGGGATGGTGAAGGAACGTGCGCGCATTCTCGTTGTCGGCGGCGGTTACGTCGGGATGTACACGGCCCTGCGCCTGCAGCGGAAGCTGAAACGGGAGATCGCCCGGGGCGCGGCCGAGATCACCGTCGTCACCCCCGATCCGTACATGACGTACCAGCCGTTCCTCCCCGAGGCGGCCGCCGGTGCCATTTCTCCTCGCCACGTCGTCGTACCGCTGCGTCGTGTCCTGGACCGGTGCCACATCCTCATCGGCGAGTCCTCCGCCATCGACCACGCCGCACGCGTCGCCACCGTCACCACCCTCGCCGACGGCGAGGCGGGCAGCAGCGGCGGGAAGGGCGGCGGCCGCGCGGTGGTCTACGACGAACTCGTCCTCGCGCCCGGCTCCGTCTCGCGCACCCTGCCGGTCCCCGGTCTCGCCGACCACGCCATCGGCTTCAAGACCGTCGAGGAGGCCATCGGGCTGCGCAACCACGTCCTCGAACAGATGGACATCGCCTCCTCCACCCGGGACCCCGCGATCCGTGACGCCGCCCTCACCTTCGTCTTCGTCGGCGGCGGCTACGCGGGCGTCGAGGCGCTCGGCGAGCTGGAGGACATGGCCCGCTACGCCACGCGGTACTACCACAACCTCCGCCCCGAGGACATGAAGTGGATCCTCGTCGAGGCCTCGGACCGCATCCTGCCCGAGGTCGGCGAGGAGATGGGCCGCTACACGGTCAGCGAACTGCGCCGCCGCAACATCGACGTACGCCTGGAAACCCGCCTGGAGTCCTGCGCCGACCGCGTCGCCGTGCTCAGTGACGGCGCCCGCTTCCCCACCCGCACCGTCGTGTGGACCGCCGGCGTCAAACCGCATCCCGTCCTCGCCGCCACCGACCTGGCGCGCGACGAGCGCGGGCGGCTGCGGTGCACCGCCGAACTCGCCGTCGAGGGCGCCCCGCACGCGTGGGCCGCGGGCGACGCCGCCGCCGTCCCCGACGCCACCGCCGGGGAACCCGGCCGGGAATGCGCACCCAACGCCCAGCACGCGCTGCGCCAGGCGAAGGTCCTCGCCGACAACATCGCGCACTCCCTGCGCGGCGAACCCCTTCAGACGTACGCCCACTCGTACGCCGGGTCGGTCGCCTCCCTGGGGCTGCACAAGGGCGTCGCCCACGTCTACGGGCGCAAGATCAAGGGCTACCCCGCCTGGTTCATGCACCGGACCTACCACCTGAGCCGCGTCCCCACCTTCAACCGCAAGGCGCGCGTGGCCGCCGAATGGACCCTCGCCGGGCTCTTCAAACGGGAGATCGTCTCGCTGGGTTCACTCGAACACCCGCGGGCCGAGTTCGAACTCGCGGCCGGTGGAAAGCCTTCTCAGGACCCCCCGGACAACCCGAAGGGGTCGTCCTGAGCGCACCCAGGAACTCCTCGGACCGGCCCGACGTCTGACGGATGTCGGCCCGGTCGGCAGCCTGCCAGACTGGTCCACCACCGGGGGCGGGCCGCTGCCCGCCCCCGGTGCGGCCCAGGGGCCCCGGCCGGTCCCGTTTCCCGGCCGCCGACAACTACACGAGGCAAGGATTCGTGAACTTCACCCGCTGGAGCGCCCGGCTCCCCGGAACGCAGCGCCGCGCCGCAGCGCGCAGCGAGCACGCGGTCTCTCCGGACCGGCGGGGAGAGGGCTCCGTGCCCACGGCCCGCGCCGAACAACTCATCGAGGACCCACGGCCCGCGCCCGCCGTCGACGACCTCAGGGTGCGCGAGGTCCTCGACCACGTCCCCTCCCTCGTCGCCCTGGTGCACGGCCCGGACCACCGCATCGCCTACGTCAACGACGCCTACACGGCCCGTTTCGGCGCCCGCCCGGTCGGCACCCCCGCGCGGGAAGCCCTCCCGGAGCTCGACGAACTCGGCCTGCTGCCCCTCCTCGACCAGGTCCTGCGCAGCGGGAAGTCCCGCACGGTCAAGTCCCGCAAGGCGCCCGACGGCCGCTCCTACACCTTCACCTGCACCCCGGTCACCCAGGGCGACGGCAGCGGTGTGCTGGTCTTCGCCACCGACGTCACCGACCACGCCGAGGCCGCCGAACGCCTGCGCGCGAGCGAGCGCCGCCAGCGCGAGACCGCCGTCACCCTCCAGCGCTCCCTGCTCCCGCAGGAGCTCGAGGAACCCGACGACCTGCGGGTCGCCGCCACCTACCACCCCGGCGGCACCGAGGCCGCCGTCGGCGGCGACTGGTACGACGTGATCACCCTCGGCGGCGGGCGCACCGCCCTGGTCATCGGCGACGTCATGGGCCGGGGTGTGCGCGCGGCGGCCGTCATGGGCCAGCTCCGTACGGCGGTGCGCGCCTACGCCCGCCTCGACCTCCCCCCGCACGAGATCCTCCAACTGCTCGACGGCCTCGCCACGGAGATCGACGCCAACCAGATCGCCACCTGCGCGTACGCCATCCACGACCCCAACGAGGGCACCCTCGTCTACGCCTCCGCCGGCCACCTGCCCATCCTGGTCCGCGACGAGCACGGCACCGTCCAGCGCGCCGACGAACCCACCGGCCCCCCGCTCGGCACCGGCGGCTGGATGCACTCCTCCGGCTCGGTCCCCCTGGCCCCCGGCTCCACCGCCGTCCTCTACACGGACGGCCTGGTGGAGCGCCGCAACGAGGACCTCGACGAGGGCATCGCCGCCCTGGAGCGCGCCCTGGCCGGCGCGACCGGCACCCCCCAGGTGATCTGCGACCGCCTGGTCCGCTCGGCGGGCGTGACCCCGGAGCACGACGACGACGTCGCCGTACTGGTGCTCCAGCACCCCGCCCGGGAGGGCCCGGAGAGCGAGCTGTTCCACAACGCCGCCCTGGACCTGCTGGGCGGCGTCGAAGCGGCTCCCCGCGCGCGTGCCTTCGCCTCCGGCGTGCTCACCAGCTGGCGCTTCCCCACCGACCTGCACGACCTGGGTGTCCTGGCCACCAGCGAACTGGTCGCCAACTCCCTCCAGCACGGCATCCCGCCCATGCGGCTGCGGCTGCGCCGCACCGACCGCCGGCTGATCGTCGAGGTCACCGACGGCGACGACCACCTGCCGAGGCGCCGCCGCGCGGAACCCGCCGACGAGTACGGCCGGGGTATCGCGATCGTCGCGACGATCGCCTCCAACTGGGGAAGCCGGCGCACCCCGGGGGGAGGCAAGTCCGTCTGGTGCGAGTTCGCCCTGCCGGAACCGGTCGCCCGGTAGTGAGCGGGGCGCTGTGCGGGGTCGTTGTCCTCAGGCGTGCGCCGGGGACTGGCCCGCCGGTGCGGTGCCGCCCTGGGTGACGACCAGGCTCTGTGCCGTCGACGGCCGGTCCTGCACCTCCGTGAGCTGCCGGCCCAGCCGCAGCGCGAGCACCGTGATCCCCAGCGAGCACAGCACGAAGACCACGATGTACGGCCCGTGCAGCGAGGCCCCCATCGGCCCGCCCACCGCCGGACCGAGGGCCAGCGCGAGCTGTTTCACCAGGGCGAACGCCGAGTTGTACTGACCCGCCAGCCCTTCCGGCGCGAGATCCGCGACCAGCGGCGCGAGCGTCGGCGACAGCATCGACTCACCGAGCCCGAACAGGGCGTACGTCGAGACGAAGGCGGCGGTCGCCATCGCCTGGCTGCCGTTCCCGAGGCCCGCGTACCCGGCCACGGCCCATGCCACGGCCCAGAGCAGTCCCACCGACGCGATCACGCGCGTGCGGCTGCGGCGCTCCACGAACCGCAGCACCACGAACTGCGCGACCACGATGACCAGCGTGTTCGCCGCCAGCGCCGTACCCAGCGTCGACGTCGAGATACCGGCCGCCTCGACCCCGTACGCGCTCAGCCCCGACTCGAACTGTCCGTAGCAGGCGAAGAACAGCACAAAGCCCAGCACGCACAGCTGCACCATGGCCCGGTTGCCCGTCAGCTGCTTCCAACTGCCCTTGGCCGACGGAGCGGGCGTGCCCGCGACACGCGGCGAACGCGGCATCCGCACCGTCGCCATCACCACGACCAGCAGCAGGAACATCGCCGCCTCGATCGAGAACAGCACGGTGAAGGAGGAGGCCTTGCTCGGGTCGACGAGGTGTCCGCCGATGAGACCGCCGACCCCGAGCCCGAGGTTCTGCAGGAAGAACTGCATGGCGAACGCACGCGACCGGGTCCGGGCCGTGGAGCAGTCCACGATCATCGTCGCCAGTGCCGGCTGCATCACGGCCTGCCCGGCCCCGAGCGCCGCCGCCGACACCAGCACGCTCGCCGCGCCGCTCGACAGGCCCAGGCTCAGCGCCCCGACGGCGGCCGTGACCAGGGCGACGAGCAGCACCGGCAGCGGACCCCGCCGGACGATGGCCCGCCCGGCGAACGGCAGCACGATCAGCGCCGCCACAGCGAACACGGCGAGCACCAGTCCCGCCGTCACGGCGCCGAGTCCCCGCACCTGCGCCACATAGACGTACAGGTAGGGGACGGTGAAGCCGAGCCCGAACGCACTGAGTGCGTTGCCCACGTGGATCCGGCGCATCGCAGCGCCCATCGCCCTGGTCACGTTCACCTCTCTCAGAAATTAGGAGTGAAGACTTAGAAGCTAAAGTTCAAAGGTGAAGAGTACACATCGAACGGCTTTAATGCGAAGGGCTTCGAGATGAAGGGGGCGTGCCATACTGCGGCCATGGGCGAGACCTCCGGCCTCAACGAGCCGACACTCGAAGAGCAGATCGCCGCGTACCAGCGCGAGTTCCAGGACCTCGACCCCCAGGTCGAGAAGATCGTCAGCGCGCTGTCCCGGCTGAACCGCCGCATGAACGTCGCCTACGGCCGTCAGACCGCCGAGCTCGGCATCACCAATGCCGACTGGGAGGTCCTCAAGGCCCTGGTCCTGGCCGGCGCCCCGTACCGCATGGGTCCCAGCGACCTCGCCAAGCGCCTCGGGCTCACGCCGGCCGCCATGACCCACCGGATCGACCGTATGGTCGCGGAGGGGTTCGTCAACCGGGAACGGGACGAGACGAACCGCGTGCGGGTCATCGTCGAGGCGACACCCGCCGGCCGCGGGAAGTGGCTCGAGGTGATGCGCATGGCGACGGTTTTCGAGGAGGACCTGCTCCAGGACCTCTCCTCGGAGGAGCGGATCGCCCTGGGCGAGGTGCTCACCCGTCTCCTGCGCAGGGTGGAGGACGCCCAGCCCGACGCCGGCGGACGCCTCACCGACCTGGACTGACGGCCTCGATCCGCAGACCGCGAACGGTCGAAAAGATCTTGACAGGGGTCACTTGACTTCCCCCTCCCCGATCCGTAGGGTTCTTCGAGTTGCCATCGGGACGTAACGGTTCTTCGGCAGCACTTCCGCCGCGAGAGCGGCACTCAAAACCCCAGCACGACCTCCCCAGTGGACGGCTTTCGGCATGTCCGAATTCAATTCGCACGGGATGCCGCTGCTCGATTCGGATCCGAACGGCTCCGATTTGAGAAGCGGCAAGAGAGTCCGCTAAGGTACGAGACGTCGGAACGGCCCAACAGCCGGAAAGACAAACCCCGCTGACCGGGGGTCAGATCGAAGGAAAAAGATCTGATAGAGTCGGAGTCGCCGGAAAGGGAAACGTGAAAGCGGAAACCCGGAAGGCGAAACCCCGGGGACATCGGATCGGGAAGATCTGATAGAGTCGGAAACGCAAGACCGAAGGGAAGCGCCCGGAGGAAAGCCCGAGAGGGTGAGTACGAAGGAAGCGTCCGTTCCTTGAGAACTCAACAGCGTGCCAAAAATCAACGCCAGATATGTTGATACCCCGTCTCCGGCCGTTCGGCCGGGACGAGGTTCCTTTGAAACAAACACAGCGAGGACGCTGTGAACGGCCGGGCCCATTCCGCCCGACCGTTCCGCTCTCGTGTGTGCTCTCCCGATCACGGGAAAACATTCACGGAGAGTTTGATCCTGGCTCAGGACGAACGCTGGCGGCGTGCTTAACACATGCAAGTCGAACGATGAACCACTTCGGTGGGGATTAGTGGCGAACGGGTGAGTAACACGTGGGCAATCTGCCCTTCACTCCGGGACAAGCCCTGGAAACGGGGTCTAATACCGGATAACACTTCCACTCGCATGGGTGGGGGTTAAAAGCTCCGGCGGTGAGGGATGAGCCCGCGGCCTATCAGCTTGTTGGTGAGGTAACGGCTCACCAAGGCGACGACGGGTAGCCGGCCTGAGAGGGCGACCGGCCACACTGGGACTGAGACACGGCCCA
>NZ_BBNN01000043.1 GCF_000829695.1 Streptomyces sp. NBRC 110035
CCCGCGGCACAACTTCCTCACTCTGCCGCGCGTCCGCTCCGAGTCCCCGGCGTTCGACCTGCACCATCCGGCGGTCGCGGCGTACGACCGGGAAGCCAACCGTCCCGAGCGTTCCGTGGTCCAGGCCCCCGGAGACCAGGCCTGACCGGTGCGACCTCGCAGCCCAGCGTGGAGGAACCCGTGAATCCGAGCCAGGACAGCACCCGCGGCCTCGACCAGCTTGAGGGGTACCTGCTGTGGGCGGCCGAAGTCGAGGACGCGCGGCGGCAGGCCGGCCGGTTCGCCGAGCGGTTGCCGTGGCTGACGACCGCGCAGTGCGAGGACGTGGAACGCGTCTACACCGCCGACCGCCTCGAGGTCTCCCGCGCGACACTGGTGCGGATCTGTGAGCGGGCGGCCGAGCTCCGCGGCGCTTACGAACACCGCTACCGGCAGCTCCGGGCGCGGTGCGTGGCGGCCGCGGTCGTGGGCGTCGCGAGCGGGGCGGGTGCCGTCGTCCTCGCGTTCCTCGTCGGGGAATGACGGTCGGCCGCCCCGCCGGGGCCACCGGACGCCGGTGCCCCGGCGGGCAGATGGGGGACGTTGGACGGACTCGCGCGGGGAGCGCGACGTTTTGGCGAAGTCGAAGTCAGGCTGACCCCATGGCTTCATCGATCGAAGGCCCGCTCCGCGGGCGTCACCGCGCTCCGTCCCCGGGCGACCGGCGGTCCACCGCCCCGGTCCGGGGCCGCGGCCGGCTGCGGATGCCGGCCCTCGCCCTCCTGACGGCGGCGCTCCTCACCGCCTGCGGAGCGATCACCGGCAGCACGGCGCGGGACGCGTCCACCCCCGCGGCCCCCCGCACAGCGGTCCCCCCTACGGCCACTGCCCCGCCGGCAGCCGGAGCGCCGGGGAAGACAGCGGCAGGCGACCGGGCGGCGGGGAACGCGACGCCGGGTACCGGAGCCCCCGGCGTGGGAAGCACCTCCCAGGGCCGGACCGACACCGGGACGCACCCCGACACACCCGTCCCGTTCGGCGGCCTCGGTCCCCGGACGCTGGCGCTGATCCCCGAGAACGCCCGTCAGGCCGTCGTCGTCACCGGCAGGGGCCCGGACGCGAACCGCTCCGAGGCCGTGCTGTACCGGCGTACGGCCTCGGGCTGGAAGGCGGGTACGGCATGGCCCGCCCGCAACGCGCTCAACGGCTGGACCGACGATCACGTGGCGGGCGACCTCCGCTCGCCCATCGGCGTATTCACCCTCAGCGACGCGGGGGGCCTGCTGCCCGACCCGGGCACCCGGCTGCCCTACGACGAGTCGCCCGGGTTCTCCATCGAGGGCACGGGCTTCGTGGGGGAGCCGCTCGCAGGGTCCTTCGACTACGTCGTGGCGATCGACTACAACCGCGTCCCGGGCACCTCCCCGCTCGACCGGACCCGCCCGCTCGGCGCCGACCGGGGCGGCGGCATCTGGCTGCACGTGGACCACGACGGGCCCACCCAGGGCTGCGTGAGCCTCGAGGAGGCGCACATGAGGCAACTCCTGCTGGCCCTCGACCCCGATCAGCACCCGGTCGTCGTCATGGGAGACGCCGGGTCGCTGAGCAGGTGAACGGGGTACGCGTGTTCGGTGCCGGCGGGCGCCGGTGAGGGCGGTCCGGCAGGCGGCCTCGTGCTCGACGAACGCGGTGGGGCCGGGGGAGAGGCGGTCCGGTGATCCGTAGTCCGTTCGGGTGGCGGTGACGGGCGGGTGCCGGTCGGGGCGCCGGCGCGGCCGCGCCGTCACCGATGTTGGGCGCATGTCCTCACCCGTTCCCCCGGATTCACTGCAGAAAGCGCTCGTCGTGGTGACCGCCGTCACCGGGATCGTCGACGCCGTGGCCTTTCTCGGCCTCGGGCAGATCTTCACCGCCTTCATGACCGGCAACCTGCTCTTCCTCGGTTTCGCCCTGGCCGGGGGCGAAGGACTGGAGCCCCTGGGATCGGCCACGGCTCTGGCGGCCTTCATCGCAGGCGTGGTCGCCGGCAGCCGTCTGGGCGTGGCCCTGGCCGTCGAACGGTACCGGCGGTGGCTTTTCACCTCGGCCTCCGTCGCCGCGGCCCTCCTCGTCGCCGCGGCGCTGACCGCGATCGGCCTGGACACCGGCACCGGCCGGGAACCGGGGACCCGGCACTACGCGGTGATCGCTCTGACCGCGTTGGCCATGGGAGTACGCAGCGCGACCATGTGGCGGCTCAGGGCGGGCCTGAACACCACCCTGGTCACCGGCACCCTCATCACCTGGATCAGGACGTCGGCCCCGGGCGGCGGCACGGGTGGCGGTGGCCAGCGCTATCGCGCGGCCGCGCTGCTGGCGGTACCGGCCGGTGCCGCGATCGGCACTCTGCTGTTGCGGTTGAGCGTGACGGCGGCACTGCTGACCGCCGCCGCGGGTGTGCTCGGCGGCATCGGGGGCCACCTGCTGCGTCCGGCCCCGAGGCATCCGCCGGGCGCGTGAGCCGCGTTCCGGGCCGACGCCATGGAACGCGGCCGGCCCAGGGGCCGTTACGGGGGTTCGTCCGGAGCGCGCCGCGTACTCCACTCTCCCGTGCTCCGGGCGTCCCAGTCCGGGTCGTCCTTGGCCCACCGTGCTCCGGCCTCCTCCCGTGGAGGGCGTCCCGAGGCGGTCTCGCCCGCGGTGAGGTGTTCCAGCACCTCGCCCAGTTCCTGGCAGGCGCGTTCCACGGAACGCCGCGTCTGCGCTGCTCGGTGATCAACGCCGACAGCAGCAGTGCGGTCAGGGCCACGGCGCCGTTGAACACCTGGAGGTTGATCAGGACCTCCTCGCGGGACAGCCTCTCGAAGGGGCCTCCCCGGTCGGTCGCCGCGGTGGTGGCCATGACGGAGGCGAACATCGCGCACGCCATGCCGCCGGCGAGCTGGAACCGCAGGGCCGCCCAGATCAGCAGGGGGTAGACGAGGAACAGCACGCTCATGCCGATGCGGGTGGCCAGCGGCACCAGGGCGGCCGCGACGACCGTCAGCCCCAGGGCCTCCTTCCACCGTGACCAGCGCCACGGACCGCGCAGGCGGTGGAGCACGAGCAGGACCGGGGTGACGATGAGTACTCCCATCGCGTCCCCCACCCACCAGGCCAGCCACACCTCCCAGAAACTGGCCCCGGCAGCTCACCGGTGGAGATGAGCAGCCCGGCGGCGACGGACGAGCTGACCAGCATCGCGGCGAAGGCGCCCAGGAACACCAGCGCGACCCCGTCCCGCAGGCGCGCGAGGTCGGTGCGGAATCCCACGGCGCGCAGCAGCAGACACCCGCACACGGGCGCGGCGGTGTTGCCCGCCAGGATGACGAACGAGCGCCACGTCAGTGAGGTGAGCGACAGGAGGACGCCCAGGGCGCCGAGGGCGACTCCCGGCCAGTACCGCAGCCCGAAGACCAGCAGGGCGGCGACGGCCACGCCGGTGGGCGGCCAGATGGGCGAGACGACCGCGCCCTCGATGACCAGCTCCCGCGTCAGCCCCAGTCGTCCCGCCGCGTAACAGCAGGCGGCGATCGCCAGCGTCCGGAGCCTGTAGACGACCGATGTGCGCAGATCCTGGCTAGCCACCACACAAGCCATCAGACACCGGGCGCGCACCGTCGGCGAGGCGAGGGCCTGTGGCGAAACGGGCGAGGGACGGGCGCGGCGCACGACGGGAGGAGGAGCGGAGCGGCGGCGCGCGCCGGGACGGGGGCGCGCCGCGGGCCCACGGCTGGGCGTCCGGGCCGTCGCACGAGATCACCAGGACGGCCGCGTCGTCGTCGTGGCCCACCTGTTCCGCCCCTTTGACCACGGCGGCGGCCAGCGCGTTCGCGTCCAGCCGGGCGACCGCAGCGATGCCCGCGAGCCGCACCACATGGTCCATCCCCTCGTCGAGCCGCATCGACGGACCCTCCACCACACCGTTCGTGAGCATCACGAACAGGCTGCCCGTGTCGAGCCGGTACCGGGTCACCGGGTAGGCCGACTCCGGCTGGATGCCCAGGGGAGGGCCGCCCTCGTCCCGCGTCACGCCGGACCAGCCGTCCGCCGTGGCCCACACGCACGGCAGGTGCCCGGCCCGAGCGCTCTCGATCACGCCGCTGGCCGGGTCGAGCCGTATGAAGGTGCAGGTGGCGAAGAGGTCCGAGCCCAGGGACAGCAGCAGGTCGTTGGTCATGGCGAGCAGCTCGCCCGGCTCACCGGTGACGGAGGCCAGTGCCCGCAGCCCCACCCTGACCTGTCCCATGAAAGCGGCCGCCTCGACGTTGTGCCCCTGGACGTCCCCGATGGACAGGCCGATGCGGCCGTCGGACATCGTGAAGGCGTCGTACCGGTCGCCTCCCACACTGAGCCCCTGGTAGGCGGGTGCGTAACGCACGGCCAGCCGCACACCGCCGACGACGGGGAGATCCCGGGGCAGCATGCCGCGCTGCAGGGCGACGGCGAGTTCCATCCGGGAGCGCTGCACCTCGGCCAGCGCGCGTGCCTGGGCCGTCAGCGCCCCGAGCCCGGCCAGCAGCTCGTCGCCGTCGTCCGTCGAGGCGGTAGGGGACATGGATCACCCACTCGGGCGAGGGCGGCGACGCTCGGTGGTCTCCCGTGGGATGGAGATCTCATTGATTTCTTTATCGGATGATAATCAGAAATCAAATGAATCAGCCAGTTCCTGGGGGGGCACCCGAACGGTGACCGAGGCGACGGTGCGACCTGCGTCGAGGTGCTGTGGGACGCCGGCGCGGCAGTGTCCGGAGGGGAACCTGTTCCAGTGGCGAGACGGCGAGGGAGGAATCGTCGGATCTCTGTCTTTTCCGTGTGCTGACGCTCGTACTGCACTCCTCGACGGAGACGGGGGAACAGGTTCTACCGCCGCTCGGCTGCCGCGTCACGACCTGCCCGCAGGTATCCAGGGCGCCGTCTCACCCGTTTAGGCTGTGCCCATGGAGCAGCGCGAGATCATGCAGCGGGGCGTCGGCATCCTCACCGAGGCCCTCGAGATGCGGCGGCAACTCCGGGAGAACCCGGACGCCGAGGTCACCAGAAGCGGAGCGGTCTCCGCGCTCCTCGAAGAGATGCTGCCGCACATCCAGTTGCCGCACGACGCCAGCCCCCGCGAGGTGGCGGAGATCGTCACCGAGAAGCTGGGGCCCGCCATCGTGCACATCACCTCCGCCCTCACCTTCGCCTTCGTGCAACTCGCCGAAGTGCACGACGCCGGCCGCACCGACGTGTCCTCCTCGGACGTCCTGCGCTCCATCTCGCTGCGCTACGAACCCGGGACGGAGCGGTAGGCGTCACCGCGGTGGAGCGGCCGACCCCGCGGGTCACCGGCGCGGAGGGGGCGCCGGCTCCGGCCGCGCCGACCGGGCGGGCGACCTCGGGCCGGGGCGTCGACGAAGCCGATCTCGTTCCCGTCGGGATCGCGCTGCACGGCCTCGCGGTCGCCGTTCGGGTGGACTCCCGGCGCACCGGCCGAAGCCCTCTCGCGGCGATCCGGGCGACGCGGTCGCCCAAGCCGTCGGTGAGGGAGTCGTGCCCGGGCAGGTGCTCGACGGCCGCCGGCCGGCGCTCCGCCGGCTCCCGGGCGGCCTCGGAGCCACAGGCCACACAGGCCGGACGGGCGGCCGGCGGCCGTTCGTGCCAGGTCGGCGCCGTCGCGCAGCCGTCGACCGGCACGCGGGCGGGGAGTCCGAGGGCCACGCGGTCACGCCAGGGGCTTCCGCGTCAGGGCAGGGGCCGTCCTGGGCCCGGGCGGCCACAGGTCGTCCCGGACCCTTGACTCCTCACGCGCCCGTAGTCATCCTCGGCTCATATCTTGTGCCGGTCATGACAATCTGCCGGGGGGTCCGGGCCGCCCGACAGGTCCGACCGTGCCGTTCCGCCGACGGAGGGACATGGGCCGTGACCATTGCTCGACACCGGCACGGCGGACGCCGTCATGCCGCCCTCGTGTCCCTGCTCGTGCTCGTGCTCGCCATGACCCTCGGCCCGACGCCCAGTTCGGCGGCCGGCGGCGACTGGTGGGAGCCGACAGCGCGGCCCGCCCCGGACTCCGGCATCGGCGTCACCGGCGAGCCCTTCACCGGCACCGACGCGCGCGGCGAGGTCCGCGGGTTCGTCGACGCGCACAACCACCTCATGTCCAACGAGGCCTTCGGCGGCCGGCTGATCTGCGGCAAGCCCTTCTCCGAGAAGGGGATCGCCGACGCACTCGAGGACTGCCCCGAACACTATCCCGACGGCTCCCTCGCGATCTTCGACTTCATCACCAACGGCGGTGACGGCAGGCACGACCCGGACGGCTGGCCCACCTTCGTGGACTGGCCCGCCCACGACTCCCTGACCCACCAGCAGAACTACTACGCCTGGATCGAGCGCGCCTGGCGCGGTGGGCAGCGGGTCCTGGTGAACGACCTCGTCACCAACGGCGTGATCTGCTCCGTGTACTTCTTCAAGGACCGCGGCTGCGACGAGATGACGTCCATCCGGCTGCAGGCGAAGCTGACATACGACATGCAGGCCTACGTCGACAGGATGTACGGCGGCACGGGCAGGGGCTGGTTCCGTGTCGTCACCGACAGCACACAGGCCCGGCAGGTCGTCGAGCAGGGCAAACTGGCGGTCGTCCTGGGGGTCGAGACCTCCGAACCCTTCGGCTGCAAGCAGGTCCTGGACGTCGCCCAGTGCGACAGGGGCGACATCGACGCCGGGCTGGACGAGCTGTACGACCTCGGCGTGCGCAGCATGTTCCTGTGCCACAAGTTCGACAACGCGCTGTGTGGAGTCCGCTTCGACGAGGGAACGCTGGGCACCGCCATCAACGTCGGGCAGTTCCTGTCGACCGGCACCTTCTGGCAGACGGAGCAGTGCACCGGCCCTCAGCACGACAACCCCATCGGCCTGGCCGCCGCGCCCGCCGCCGAGGAGGAACTCCCGGCCGGCGTCGAGGTTCCCGCCTATGACGAGGACGCCCGGTGCAACGTCCGCGGGCTCACCGACCTCGGTGAGTACGCCGTGCGCGGCATGATGGAACGCAACATGATGCTCGAGATCGACCACATGAGCGTCAAGGCCACCGGCAGGGTGCTCGACCTCTTCGAGGCCGAGTCCTACCCCGGCGTCATCTCCTCGCACAGCTGGATGGACATGGACTGGACCGAGCGGGTCTACGGTCTCGGCGGTTTCGTCGCCCAGTACATGCACGGCTCGGAACACTTCGTCGAGGAGGCGGAGCGCACCGAAGCGGTCCGGGACAAGTACGGCGCGGGCTACGGCTACGGCACCGACATGAACGGCGTCGGCGGCTGGCCCGCCCCGCGCGGCGCGGACGCGCCCGATCCCGTCACGTACCCCTTCCGCAGCGTGGACGGCGGGTCCGTCATCGACCGGCAGACCACCGGCGAGCGCACCTGGGACCTGAACACCGACGGAGCCGCGCACCACGGACTCGTCCCCGACTGGATCGAGGACATCAGGCGCGTCGGCGGCCAGGACGTGGTGGACGATCTCTTCCGGGGTGCCGAGACCTACCTCGGCACCTGGGGTGCCTCCGAACGGCACCGGCCTGCGGACAACCTCGCGAAGGACGCCCCGGCGACGGCGAGTTCGGCCGAGTGGAACCCGTTCACGAGCTACGCTCCGGGCCGGGCGGTGGACGGTGACCGGGGCACCCGCTGGGCCAGCGACCGGAGCGACGACCAGTGGCTGCGCATCGACCTCGGCGCCACACGCGAGGTGGGGCGCGTCACCCTCGACTGGGAGCGTGCGTACGGGACGTCGTACCGTGTCGAGCTGTCCGCCGACGGCACCGACTGGCGGACCGTCTGGTCCACCACGGCCGGTGACGGCGGGCTCGACACGGCCCGGTTCACCCCTCGGCAGACCCGCCACGTGCGCGTCGTCCTCCTGGACCGGGGGACGAAGTGGGGCTACTCCCTGCGCGAAGTCGGCGTGCACGGCGGGTGACCGGCCGGCGCGGGCCGGCCGAGCCGCTTCGGCTCAGCCGTGCCGACCGCGCTGCGACAACTGAGCTGCGACGGGCTGTGACAGCCGTGCCGCGTCAACTGCGCCGGGGCAGGACGCTGGTCAGGAGTTCACGGACCGCGTCCAGTGCCGCGGCACGGTCTGCGGGGACGAGGCCGATCCGGGTGCGGCGGTCGAGCAGGTCGCTCTCGTCGAGCGCTCCCTCGTGACGCACCGCCCAGAGCAGTTCGGCGCCGGTGACCGGATGGCCGGGCAGTACGGGTTCGCCCAGCCGGGCGTCGTGCACACCGAGGGAGTGCACGGCCGGTGCCTCCGTTCCGTAGCGCCGCACGAGGCGGCGGGGTGCCGGCAGGGTGGCAAGGGCCTGCGGCGGCGCGGCACCCACGAGCGGCAGGGACGTGGTGCGCGAAGGGCCGGCCGGCAGCCGTCGGACACGCACGGCGGTGTCCACGGCGTCCTCGGCCATGCGCCGGTACGTGGTGAGCTTGCCGCCGACGACGGTGACGACCCCCTCGGACGACGTCAGCACCGCGTGCCGCCGCGAGATGTCGGCGGTCCTCGGCGCCGTACCGGAACCGTCCGCCGGGGTGTCCAGCAGGGGACGCAGGCCCGCGAAGGCCCCCACGACGTCGTCGCGGTGCAGCGGGGCGTCGAGGACGGAGCACAGGACGTCGAGGAGGAAACCGATGTCCGTCTCGGGGGCCTCGGGGACCTCGGGGACGTCACCGTCCACGGGTTCGTCGGTGAGGCCGACATAGACCCGGCCGTCGTCCTGGGGCAGGACGAGGACGAAGCGGTTGGTCTCCCCGGGGACCGGGATGTGCAGGCCGGCCGGGAGCGGGCCGAGACTGTCCGGGCGCAGCACGAGATGGGTTCCGCGCGAAGGACGGATCCGGATGCCGTCGACGAGTCCGCCCGCCCAGACACCGGACGCGTTGATCACCGCGCGGGCGCGGATGCGGCCCTCCTCGCCGGTGAGTTCGTCGCGGACCCGGGCACCGGAGGCGGTCAGCTCCAGGGCCCGGACCCGGGTGAGGATCCGTGCCCCGTGTGCGGCGGCGGTGCGGGCGACGGCGGTCACCAGGCGGGCGTCGTCGGTCAGCCGGCCGTCCCAGGACAGCAGACCGCCGCGCAGTCCGTCGGCCCGTACGGCGGGTGCCAGACGACGGGTCCTTGCCGACGGGATCCGGCGCGGCGCGGGCAGGGTCGCCCGCGAGGTCCGGGCGGCCAGCCGCAGGGCGTCGCCGGCCCGGAAACCCACCCGCGCCAGGGCGGACTGACGGTGGGAGACCAGAGGAGTGAGGGGCAGTACGAACGGCTGCGCGCGCACCAGATGGGGGGCGGTGCGCTCCATCAGCACCCCGCGCTCGACCGCGCTCTCGTGGGCGACGTCGAGCTGGCCGGAGGCGAGATAACGCAGCCCGCCGTGGACCAGCTTGCTGCTGAAGCGGGACGTGCCGAAGGCCAGGTCGTGGGCGTCGACGGCGACCACGCTCAGCCCGCGGGACGCCGCGTCCAGGGCGGCCCCTGCGCCTGTGGCACCGAGCCCGACGACGAGGACGTCGACGGCGTCGCCGCCCACGGCCGCGGTCAGGTCGCGGGTGCGGCGGCCCGCGGACAGGGACGAACCGGACGCAGCCGGTCCGGCGGACGAGGGCCGCCCGGCGGGGGAGTCCGGGGAGGTCATGGGGTGAGGGTCCTCTCCAGGATGTCGCGCAGGTCCGCGAGGAGGGCCTCGTAGGTGAGATCCGGGTCGTCCTCGTCGGTCATGGTCCGCAGGGACAGGGTGAAGGACTGGACGATCAACAGGACGGACCGTGCCTGCCGTTCGGGAGGGCCGGCACGCACCGAACCGTCGGCGTGCCCCTCGCTCAGGGCCTCGGCCAGCAGTCCCAGCATGGCTTCCTGACTCGCCCCGCGCCGGTCCAGCACGTAGGGCAGCAGCAGTTCGGGATCCACGCCGACGATCTTCTGGAAGAGCGGGTGTCCGCCGAACGCGCGCACCACCGCCACCAACCCGTCGACCATCCGCTCCCGCGTGGTCACCCCCGGCCGGGCCTCGGGGACGGCCGAGGTGGCGACGGCGATCCACTCCCGCGTCATGAGGTCCCCGACCAGCGTGCGCACATCGGGCCACCGCCGGTACAGCGTCATACGGGAGACCCCGGCACGCCGCGCCACGTCGGTGAGCGTGGTGCGGCGGACCCCGACGGCCAGGACACAGTCGCGCACCGCGTCGAGCACGACGTCGTTGCCCGCTTGGTTGTGACGAATAGGCGTCATGTGTCACAGTGTAACGCCCGTGAGGCCGTCGGCGACGGCATCGCTCCCATCGACCGGTGAGGACGGCAGTCATGGACATGCTGTGGAGCGGCTGGGGTGACCCGGCCGGGGCGAAGCCGCTGCCCGACACCGTGATCGGGCTGCTGCGCGACATGCTCGGCGTCAGGCCGCGCGAGGCCGCACCGGTCGCCCTCGGTGAAGTGACCGTCCCCGCGCCCCGGTTGGGGCCTGCGGCACGGCGCGCGCTGGCCGCCGCCCTGGTCGGTGCGGACGGCGGTGCGGACGTCGGAGAGGACCCCGTGCGCACCGACCCGGAGGCCCGGATCCGGCACACCCGCGGCAAGTCCACCCCCGACCTGCTGCGCATCCGGGACGGCGACGTCACCGACATCCCCGAGGCCGTCCTGTACCCCGCGAGCCACGACGAAGTGCTCGCCGTCCTGCGCGCCTGCACCGAACACGGCCTGGCCGTGGTGCCGTTCGGTGGCGGCACCTCCGTCGTCGGCGGACTCGCTCCCGGCCGGCCGCACCCCTTCGTCGCCCTGGACCTGCGGCGCATGGACGGCCTGCTCGCCCTGGATCCGGTCTCCCGTACCGCCACCCTGCAGTCCGGCCTGCGCGCCCCGCAGGCCGAGGCGCTGCTCGCCGGACACGGCTTCACCCTCGGACACTTTCCCCAGTCCTACGAGTGGGCCACCATCGGCGGCTTCGCCGCCACCCGCTCCAGCGGCCAGGCGTCCGCCGGCCACGGCCGCTTCGACGAGATGGTGCTCGCCCTCACCCTCGCCACCCCCGAGGGCACCCTCGAGGCCGGCCGGGCCCCACGCTCCGCGGCCGGCCCCGACCTGCGCCAGCTCGTCCTGGGATCCGAGGGCGCCTTCGGCGTCATCACGTCGGTGACCCTCCGGATCCGGCCCGTGCCCCGGGCCCGCGTCTACGAGGGCTGGCGCTTCGACTCCTTCGAGCAGGGGAGCGCCGCGCTGCGCCGTCTTGCCCAGGACGGGCCGCGCCCCACCGTGCTGCGCCTGTCCGACGAGACCGAGACGCTGATCGGTCTCGCCCAGCCCGAGGCGATCGGCTCCGGCGCCGCCCGGCCCGCCGGATGCACGGCCGTCGCCGGCTACGAGGGCACGGAGGAGGACACCACGTACCGCAGGCGGGGCGCCGCGGCCGTCCTGCGCGCGTGCGGCGGAACCCCGCTGGGCGAGGAGCCCGGCCGGAACTGGGCCCGCGGCCGCTTCTCGGCCCCGTACCTGCGCGATTCCCTCCTCGACGCCGGGGCGCTGGCCGAGACGCTGGAGACCGCGGCGTTCTGGTCGGGCGTGCCCGCGCTGTACACCGCCGTCCGCGACGCCCTCACCGGCACGCTCACGGAGGCCGGCACCCCGCCCCTGGTGATGTGCCACATCTCCCACATCTACGAGAACGGCGCCTCGCTGTACTTCACCGTGGTGTCGGCCCAGGGCGACGGCGACCCCGTGGCGCACTGGAGGCGCGCCAAGCACGCCGCCAACGAGGCGATCCTCGCCGCCGGCGGCACGATCACCCACCACCACGCCGTCGGCACCGACCACCGGGACTGGTACGTCCGCGAGATCGGCCCGCTGGGCACCGACGCCCTGCGCGCCGTGAAGCAGCGCCTGGACCCGGCCGGAATCCTCAGCCCCGGCGTCCTCCTGCCCACGGACTGAACCGCGGCCCACCGGGTGCCGCCCTGCGGGGCGACCGCCCCGCCCGGCCACGCCCGTCCCCTCACCGCCGGCTTTCCCCCACCGCCTTTCCCGTCCCGTCGGCACGCCCGGAGGCACCTGATGCGACAGTTCACCGCCGTCGTCAATCCCACCGCGGGCGGATCCACCGGAGCGGCAGCGCTGCTCGCCCTCGCGCGCCTGCTCCGGGAGGCCGGCGCAGACCTGCACACGCAGTACAGCCGCAACCTGGCCCACGCGCGGGAACTGGCCCGCGACGCCGGCCGGCGGGGCCGGGTGGTGCTGGCGGTCGGCGGGGACGGCATCGCCGGAGGCATCGGCGGCGCGCTGAGCGGCACCGGCGCGATCCTCGGCCTCGTGCCGGCGGGCCGCGGCAACGACTTCGCCCGTGCCCTGGGCCTGCCCGCCGATCCCGCGGCCCTCGCCCGGATACTGCTGCACAACGCACCGCGGCCGGTCGACACCATCGAGGTCCGGTCGGCCGTCCACCACCGCACCGTCGTCCTCGGCAGCGTCTACGCCGGTGTGGACGCGCTGGCCAACCGCCACGCCAACCGGTCCCGGCTGCTGCGGGGTTCCGCCTCCTACTACGCGGGCGGTCTGCGCGCGGTCACCGGCTGGAGGGCGGCGCGCTACCGGGTCACGGTCGACGGCGAGGAGCATACCCACACCGGCTACACGGTGGTCGCCGCCAACTCCGGCTACTACGGTTCGGGCCGCGTCATCGCTCCCCGCGCCCGCGTCGACGACGGCGTACTGGAGATCGTGATGATCGCGGACGCCTCGCGGCTGCTGTTCTTCAGCCTGATGAACGATCTCAGGACCGGCACCCACGTCCACCGCCCCCAGGTGCGGATCCTGCGCGGCAGGGAGATCCGTATCCTCGCCGACCGGGACGTCCCCTACGGGGCGGACGGCGAGGTCGAGGCGGTTCTCCCGGTGACCCTCAGAGTCCTCCCCGGCGCACTTCACGTGCTCCGCTGACCGGCCCGGCGGCCCCTGGGCCATCCCGAACCGGACAACGTGCGCCGTACGGGACCGGAACGGTCCCCTCCCTGTGACTGCTCCGGCCCCGGCCGTGGTGTCGACCCCATGACCACGGAGGCCCACACGAGCGACGACGCGGGGGAGGAGTTCGTGCAGGAACGCGTCAAGGCCTGGGACGAGGTCATGAACCTCGACCGGTTCGGCCCCGCCCGATCCACCCCGCGCGCCGGACGTCCCCGACCCCTCGGGCGCGTCCGGCGCGCGGAGTGCGGTGTGGTGGGCCGGAAGCCCCCAAAGGGGCCGCTTGTGACGTCACGTCAGGCGGACTTTCCGAGGAACGACAACAGAGCCTCGTTGACCTCCTCGGCGTGCGTCCACAACAGACCGTGCGGGGCGCCCTCGATCTCCACGTACTCCGCGCCCGGCAGCGCCCGGTGGAACGGGCGCCCGGTCGAGTCGATGGGCAGGATGTTGTCCGCCGTGCCGTGCAGGATGAGAGCGGGTACGTCGATGGCGGGGATGTCACCCCGGAAGTCCGTGAACCACGTCATCGGCGCGGCCGCCGCGGCGAAGAATCCGCCCGAGGCCGCCGTGCACCAGCTGTTGCGGACGGCCTCCGGGCTGATCCGGCTCCCGAGGTTCTCGTCGAGGTTGTAGAAATCCTTGAAGAACGACGTGTAGAACGCGTACCGGTCCGCCTTCACCGACGCCGAGATGCCCTCGAAGAACTCGCGGGGCGCCGCACCGGCCGGATTGTCGTCGGTCTTCAGCAGGAAGGGCTGCAGCGAGCCGAGGAAGGCCACCTTGGCGATCCGGCCCGAGCCGAACCGGCCGGCGTGGCGGGCGACCTCACCGGTGCCCATGGAGAACCCGACGAGTACGGCGTCCGAGACGTCGAGGGTCTCCAGGACCGTGTTCAGATCGGCGGCGAAGGTGTCGTAGTCGTAGCCCGACGTCGGCAGGCTCGACCGTCCGAACCCGCGGCGGTCATAGGTGATCACGCGGTAGCCGGCGTCGAGCAGCGCGGCGGACTGCTTCTCCCAGGAGTGGCCGTCGAGCGGGAACCCATGGATGAGGACCACGGGCTGTCCGGACCCGTGGTCCTCGTAGTAGAGGTCGATGTCGGTGGAGTTCTCGCGTCCCACGGCGATGTGAGGCATGGGCTTTCGTCTCTCCTCGGCTCGGTGTCGGACGACCCGGCCCCACGGCCCCGCCGGGGCAGCACAACCGGGCGGCCCTTCCAGGTTCGCGCGACCTGTGCGAGCCCGCATCCGGTCCAGGACGCGCGGAAGATCGTCCGGGGCGGCCCGGCACGGCATCCTCATGAGCGTTCCTGGGCATGCATCGGGCGCTCGACGGCCCCCACGAGGAGTGATCCGTTCGATGAGTGCCACGACGACACCGTCCGTCCCCACCCCGACCGCTCCCGGCAGCCTGCCGCTGATCGGCCACGCCCACCGGCTCGCCCGCGACCCCCTCCCGTTCATCACCTCACTGCGCCGGCACGGCAGCGTCGTGCGGATACGCATAGGTCCGAGCCCGGCCTACGTCGTCACCGACCCCGCGCTGACCCGCCGCGTCCTGGTCACCGATGCCGCACACTTCGTCAAGGGCGGCAGAATCATCGACGCGCTGCGGGTCTTCTTCGGTGACGGACTCGCCACCGTCGCCGACGGCGACGCACACCTGCGCAACCGGCGTCTGATGCAGCCCATGTTCAACACGTCGCACATCGCCGACCGGGGCCACGCCATGATCGGCCAGGTGCGCACCCTGGTCGAGGCGTGGCCCGAGGACGTGCCGCGAGACGTCTGCGCCGATATGAACAGGACCGCTCTCGCCGCGTTCCTGGTCGCACTCTTCGGCACGGACCTGCCCGGTCACCTGGAGAACGAGTTCACCGCGCTGATGCCCGAGATCATGAAGGGAACGATCCGGCAGACCCTCCTCCCCGCCTGGATCACCGGACTGCCGCTGCCCGCGAACCGGACCCACGCCGCCCGCGCCGCCCGCTTGCGGACCCTGATAGACCAGGCCGTCGACCACCGCTCCGACCGGGGCCGGCCCTCAACTGCGGACGGCACCGGTGAGCCCTCGGCGGAATGCCCGCGCGCGGCGGCCCGGCGGGAGGAGGGGACGGAGCGGGCCGGCCTGTTCGCCGCCCTGCTGACGGCCGAGCCTCCGTTCACCCGTCAGCAACTGCAGGACGAGGTCATCACCCTGCTGACAGGAGCGATCGAGACCACCGGCACCACCCTGGCCTGGGCCCTCTACGAGATCTCACGCAACCCCGCGATCGAGCGCCTGCTGCGCGACGAACTGACCACCGTGTGCGGTGACCGGCCCTTGCGCCACGAGGACCTGGACCGGCTCGTTCACGTCCGACGGGTTCTGCAGGAGGCGATCCGGAAGTACGGGCCGGCCTGGATGGTGACGCGCACCGCCACCCGTGACGTCGAACTCGGCGGCCACCTCGTCCCCGAGGGCGCCGACGTCGTCTGGAGTCCCTATCTGCACCAGCACGACCCGCGGGTCTTTCCCGAACCCGGCGTCTTCGACCCGGACCGGTGGGCACCCGGCCGCACCCCCGCCGCCGCACGCGGCTCCTTCCTCGCGTTCGGCGACGGCCGCCGCAAGTGCATCGGCGAGAACTTCGCCTGGACGGAACTCCAGATCGTCCTGGCCACCGTTGTGCGGACCTGGCCCCGCTTCACCGTCACCTCACCCGCCCCGAGCGCCCGGGCGGTGGTCACCGTCAAGCCGGACAGGCTGACGATGACGTTCGCGTCCGTGATGTCCGGTTGAGCCGCACCGGTCGGGCCGGTGGCAGAGGGCCACCGGCCCGACCGGAGCGAGGCCGTCCGCCGTACCGTGCCCGCCCGGTGGACTCCCGGCTCCCGTACGGCACCCGGAAGATCATGAACCCGGGCTTCGTCCGGACCCGGCGCGAAGCGCCACAAGGGGTGCGACAGGGATCGAGGAGAGATGAAGAACGGCCACGAGGGGCGAAGAACGGCCAAGTATGGCGAGGAAATTCCACCATCCGACCGCCCGTGGCGGGTTAATGTCGGTGTCAAGGAGCACAATGATCATTGAAAGAGATCAACACCGGCGCCGTGCTGGGTAGACGGTCTCGAGACCCGGCTCCGGAAAGGCCCCAGCGATGCTCTTCACCGTCAACCAGACCCAGGACCGTCCGCGCGCCGGGCGGATGACCGCCGGGCTCCGGGCGGCCCCCGCACCGTCATTCGCCCCGGTCGACGTCGACGTGCTGCGCATCATCTCCGACCCGCGCACCCCCAGCTTCGTCACGGTGTACGCGAACGGCCGCCGCAGGTACAGCTACTGGCGGCCGCTCGACTCGACCACGGGCCAGGGCGGCTGCTATGTCGCCCTGCCCACCACCGACTGCGACGCGCTGCACGCGGCCGGGAAGGTCGAGCTCGGGGACCCGGTCGTGGACCCGAACCGGACGACGTACCGGGTCAGCGCCTCCTCCACCCGGGTCGGTCCGCCCTCCCGGGCCCTGGCCGCGCCGATCCGCCCGGTGCAGGAGCGCCCCCGCCTGGTCCGGACCGCCGCCCGCGTCGCCTGAAACGGCCGAGGGGCGCACTGTGCGGAGTGCGGGGGAGCGGGAGACGCGGCGGGGGAAGGGCGGTCCTCGGAGGCCGGGTCGGCCGGGCTTCCCGCCCCCGACCCCCTGACACCCCTTCAGGTCCGGGCGAAAGGCCGCCGGACGGCCGGCGTCAGGCGATGGACGCCGAAACGACCGCGGACACCGCGAGGTTGCAGGACGCGGTCACCCAGACCGCGGGGTGCGGTTCCCGGTCGACCAGGGTGCTGCCCAGGCGTCCCGGCGTGATGAGGTCCACCACCAGGAACGCGAGGGCCATCATGACCAGTCCCAGCAGCCCGAACGTGGCGGTCGACACCAGCCCCTTGCCGAAGTCCTCGTACGTCGTCCAGATGGACGTGAACACGATTCCGCCGATGCCGAGCAGTGCCGAGCTGAGTACCAGGGCGGCGTTGCGGTTGCGCTCCTCCCAGATCTGCCGGCCGAGTTTTCCGGGGGTCAGCAGGTCGACCAGGACGATGCCGAGCACCAGCAGGACCAGGCCGAGTGCGCCGTAGGCGGTGGCCCGGCCGAGTCCGTTGACGATGTCGCTCATGGGAATGCCGGCTCCGTAGGGTGAAGGATCGTGAGTGATCGCGGTCGAAGGCGAGCAAAATGTAGCGCACCCGTTCGATGCTTCGGCGGGTGCGGCCGACGGGGCGGGTACGCAGGCACGGCCGACCGTCAGGTCTCTCCGTCGGCCTCCTCGCCGATGCCGTCCGAGCGAGCCACGAAGCGCGCGGATCCGTCGGTGACGCGGTGGAGGACGCCCCCGCCGTCCCTGCCCTCCCTCTCCTCGGGCGACGTCGGGGACGCAGAACTCCCGCCCGGCCCCTCGGCGCATGCGGCCGACGGCAGCGTCCCCGCCACCGCGGCCAGGGCCGGCCCGTGCGCGGCCGTGCCCCGCCCCTGCTCCGGACGGTCGGTTCCGTTGCTGTGGACGGTGTGGGGCACGGTGAGTGCTTCGGACGGCAACCCGGCCCGAAACACGGGCTCTCGATGCTCACAGAGATCGGCAGTCGGTATCCGTGAGCGAGGGGCGGACGACTGTGGACCGCTGGTCCGTACCAGGGTATTGACGTCCTCTTACCTCACGTCTTGAATCAAGGGGCGACGCACCTACCCCCCCACAACCTCGGTCGGCGCGCCCGTGGATGCGGGCCGCCGTACGGAAGGGAGAGCCATGTCCTCTCCACGCAGGCTGCGCAGATGGCTGACCACCGCTCTGTCCGCGGCTCTGGTCGCCTCCGCAGCCGTCGGAACCGCCCGGGCGGAACCGGCGGACACCCCCGCCACCTCCACCGTCGCCGCGTCGGCGGACGGTGCCGCGGCCGCCGCCGTGACGTTCTCGGACACCTTCGACGGGCCCGCCGGCGCGGCGGTCGACTCCTCGAAGTGGCAGACCGAGACCGGCGACAACGTCAACAACCATGAACGGCAGTACTACACGTCCGGCAACCGGAACGCCGCCCTGGACGGCCAGGGCCACCTGGTGATCACGGCCCGCAAGGAGAACCCGGCCAACTACCAGTGCTGGTACGGCACCTGTCAGTACACCTCGGCCCGTCTGAACACCGCCGGGAAGTTCACCGCGCAGTACGGGCACATCGAGGCGCGGATGAAGGTCCCGCGCGGTCAGGGCATGTGGCCCGCCTTCTGGATGCTGGGCACACCGGTCAACTGGCCGGACTCGGGCGAGATCGACATCATGGAGAACGTCGGCTTCGAGCCCTCCACCGTCCACGGCACCATCCACGGCCCCGGCTACTCCGGTTCGGGCGGCATCGGCGCCGGCTACACCCTGCCCGGCGGCCAGGCCTTCGCGGACGGTTTCCACACCTTCGCCGTCGACTGGGCGCCCGACTCGATCACCTGGTCCGTGGACGGCAACGCCTACCAGACCCGTACCCCCGCCGATCTGGGCGGGCGGTCCTGGGTGTTCAACAAGCCGTTCTTCCTCATCCTGAACCTGGCGGTGGGAGGCTACTGGCCCGGCGACCCCGACGGTTCCACCGTCTTCCCCCAGCAACTCGTCGTCGACCACGTGTCGGTGACCACCACGGACGCCGCCCCGGGCGCCGCCATCAGGGGCCTGGCCGGAAAGTGCGTCGACGTCGCCGGGGCGAACCCTGCCAACGGCACCCCGGTGCAGCTCTACGACTGCAACGGCAGCTCCGCCCAGCGGTGGACCGTGGGCTCCGACGGCACGATCCGCGCGCTCGGCAAGTGCCTGGACGCCGCAGGCAACGGCACCGCCGACGGTACTCCCCTCCAGCTCTGGGACTGCACCGGCGGCCCCGGTCAGCGGTGGACGGTCACCGGCGCGCGCGACATCGTCAACCCCCCGGCCGACAAGTGCCTGGACGTGACCGGCAACAACGCGGCCAACGCCACCCGGCTCCAGCTCTGGACCTGTACGGGCGCCGCGAACCAGAAATGGACAGTGGGCTGAGTCCCGGACGGCTCCGGCGGGACCGTGCCCCCGGTGGCGGCCCCGCCGGCCGCTGTGCCCGCCGGGTGCGTACTTTCCGCTCGGCCCCGGGCTGGACCATGGCGGTCTTCGGGGCACTCGCCGCCGTGGGAGCCGTGGATCTGATCGCGCCGGCCGCCCAACTGCCCCTGCTCGGCCTCGAGGCTCCGGACGTGCGGGGGAGCGGCGACCTCACGCCGGCCTTCGTGACGGCGTCCTCGACGGCGGCACTCACCATGGGCGTGTACCCCGTCCTGGCGGCGCTCGCCGACCGGCGGGCCTTCTTCCGGTGGACCGTGCCGTGCAGGCTGCTGACGTGCACGGTGTCCACGGTCTCCGTGATCAGTGGGCGGGCGCCCGAGGCGTTCGTCGGTGTCGCCGTGCGGGAGGGCCTCGGCGCGGTCGCGACCGGTGCGGAGCTCCGGTACGAGCGGCGCGCCGACGCGAGGAAAGGACCGGGAGCGCGGTCGTGACGCCGCGCCCTGCCCGCGTCCCAGGCCGAAGCCCTTCACCACGATCGCCGGGCGGCTGAGCCACCTGAGTGAAACGGTGCCGTTGCGCGCCGACCGCACCGTGGGCATCCACCGTCCCACCCGGGACGACTGTGCGGTCCGCGGTGAGGACACCGACGGCCCCTGCACCACAGGGGCGGGACCGTCCTGATCCGCGACCTCTGCAGCGCGCGACCCGTGCGCGGGACGTGATTCGGCAGGATGGCAATACGGCGATAGTTTTTTGCCCTTCTTTTGCCCTCGGGAACACGGCCGCAACGGCGTCCGTTGAGCAGGCGGACCGCACCATCCGGGCCCGACGACCGGTACCGGAAAAGACAGCAACAGAAGCCGAGGTGGCACCAGTGGCGATGTGGGACCGGGTCAAGGACCAGGCCAGGGCACTCCAGCAGTCCCAGGGCGCGAGGTCGGGAGGAGGACAGCACGGGTCCCCCGGACCGGGACAGGCCGGCGGCCATTCCCGCGGCTCGTCCTCCGGCGGCTCCAAGGCCCAGCTGATGGGGCTGCTGAAGTCCCAGCTCGCGTCGGCGAAGACGGAACTCAAGAGCGGCGCCTACCGGGACGCGAGCATGGCGATGTGCGCGCTGGTCGCGGCCGCCGACGGGTACGTCGAGCCGGCGGAGCGGCAGCGCGTGGAAGAGCTGATCGTCTCCAACGAGGTCCTGCAGAACTTCCCGCCGGACCAGCTCCGCAAGCGGTTCAACGAGCACGTGGACCAGCTCGTGGCCAACTTCGAACTGGGTAAGGCGAGGGCCCTGCAGGACATCGCGAAGGCGTCGAAGAAGCCGGTCGAGGCACGTGCGGTCATCCAGACCGGCATGGTCATCGCCGGTGCCGACGGCACCTTCGAGGCGACCGAGCAGTACGCCATCCGCGAGGCCTGCGCGGCCCTGGGCGTCTCGCCCGCGGAGTTCGGAATCTGAGAACCCCTCAGGCCTCCCGGCCCCCTCACCCGGCTCCTGCCGCGAGCCCCGGAACGGGCACGCGGCAGGAGCGGCCTCCTTCGGTTCCCGGCGGTCACCCCACCCGTGGAACCGGCATCGAAGGTGTGGCCGAGCAGGTGCAGCGGGGCGGCCGACACCCCGGCCCGTTCCACCGCGTCCCAGTAGGCCAGAGCCACCCCGGCGTCCACCAGGCCGTGCACCAGCGGCAGTCCGTGACCGGCGGCGTGCAGCAGGGACTCCGACCGGCAGGAGGCCAGGGTCTCCTCGATCCAGGGCTGCGCGAGACAGCCGGCCGCCGCCGCGTCCGGCAGGTCCCCGGCGACCTCCCGGTCGGTGGGGCCGACGTGCAGCAGCCCGCCCCCCAGCACCAGTACGTCCTTCCGCTCCCGCATGCGGGTCAGAGCCCGCCCGGTGTCGAAGCAGTGCGGGAAGGAGTCGTCGACCACGACGGCCCCGGGCCGGAGCCGGTCGACGTCGAGCACCGCGGCGGCGGCGCTCACCGCCGTCACCAGAAGGTCCGCGCCGTGGACCGCGTCCGGCAGCACCCGCTCCGACTCCACGACCTCGAATCCGGCCGCACCGACCAGCCCCCGCTTCCGCAGCCGCCGTCCCAGGGCGTTCAGCCGCGGTCCGCTGCCCCGCACATCGCACAGGAGCAGTCGCCGGGGAGGCCGGGCGGCCTAGGACAGCAGCAGTTCCAGTGAGGAGGCGCCGATCGAACCCAGACCGGCGAACGCCACATCGAGATCCGAGAGGTCCCGGCCGGTGGCCTCCAGCGCCGCGTGCACCGTTTTCACCACGGACACGACCGTCGCCGCGTGGCCCGTCGTCACGGCCGCCGGATGGCGCCCGGACCGCAGCACGTCGAAGCCGTATCCGGTGAGCGACGGAATCATCCCCGCCAGGGACACGCATCGCGCACCCCTGGAAGCGGCGAGTGACACCGCGCGGGCGGTGTACTCCACCAGTCCGGTGTCCGCCGCGAGTTCGTCGGCGAAGAACGGGAGGGAGAAGAAGCCCGACCGGCCCAGCGGTGTGTCCACGGTCTCCACCAGGCGCGGGACACCCTCGGGGAACAGCAGAGCGCGTACCTCGGCCCGGGGCAGCGCCGACGCGGGCAGACCCGCCAGGCGCGCAAGATGTCCCGGCGCGGGCAAGTAGCCGATCAGGGCGGCGTCCATGTTCCGTCGGCGCGGACCACTTCCAGGTCCGTACCGGCCACGGGGCGTCCGACCGGTACCTGCCGCACCTCGTCGCCGGGACGGGCGTCGGGGACCTGGCAGGTGGCGTTGACGGTCGTCTCGGTGGGTCCGTACAGGTTGGCGATCCGCGCACCGTTCCCGAACAGGTCGAACCAGCGGCGCACATGGTCCACGGGCAGTGCCTCACCGCCGACATGCACCCACCGCAGTGCCGTCAGATCCGGTACGCCTGCCCCGCTTCGGGCCCTTTCCTCGGCGGCCGACAGCAACTGCTCCCAGAGCGTCGGCACCGAGCTCCACACACTGACCCGTGCCCGCTCCACCCGCGTGAGCAGCAGTTCGGGATCCCGCAACAGGCCACGTGGCACGGTCACGACGGTGCCGCCGACCAGGAGCGGTGCGAGCAACTGACGTACCGAGGCGTCGAAGCAGGGCGACGCGGTCGTCGGGACCGTAGCCGAAGGCGGTGACGGCCCAGTCGAGGTAGTTCTCCATCGCCCGGTGGGTGATCGGCACCGCCTTCGGGCGTCCCGTGGACCCGGAGGTGAAGATGACGTACGCGATTTGCTCGGCGTCGGACGGCGAGGCGAGGGGGCCGCCGTCGCAGGTGCGGTCACGTCGAAGTCGGCTTCCGTGCCCGTGCCCGTGCCCGTGCCCGTGTCCGGCAGGCTGTCGTCGATGACGGGCACCGCCCGTACGGCCGCCAGAGCGTCGACGGTGTGCCGGGTGGGGGTGTGGCACACCACGGTGGTCGCGCCGGTGCGTGCCAGCTGGTCGGCCAGCCGCGCGGTGGGGTGCTCCGGATCGAGCGGGACCCAGCCGGCCCCGGCGCGCAGGATGCCCACGACACCGACGACGGTGTCGGCGCCCGGCTCGGTGAGGAGTCCCACCAGATCACCGGGGCGTACGCCGCGGGCGTACAGGCGCGCGGCGAGCCGAGCGGAGGCGCGGTCGAGTGCCCCGTACGTGAGCGACGCATCCGCCGCGTCCACGGCGTCCGCGTCATCGACGGCGTCCACGGCGATCGCGCCGGGTGCCGTCCGGAACCGGTCGAGCAGCCGCGCGACCAGCGGGACGCTTCCGTCGTCCCGCACGGACGGGGACGGCACGACGAGTGCGCGTCCGGTGTCCGGCGACGGCGGCGACGACCGCGGTGTGCACAGCGCGGTCAGTTCGGCGCGAAGCTCCCGGTCCAGACGCGCCACGGTGGCCCTCCGGAACAACGGCTCCGGATAGTTCCACGACAGCCGTAGCTGCGGCCCGTCCGCCCAGCACAGCAGACTCAGCCGGGTCGCCGCCGACCCGGTGCCGGCGGCGGTGGCCCGTACCTCCACCGGACAGCCGGCGGCCGGTTCCGCGGGGAAGCGGGCGAAGCTGAAGCCCGCGGGAGTCACTGTGCGGCTGCCGAAACCGGCACCAGCACCAGTGCCGGCACCGGGACGCGCGCCGGGGAGCAGCGCGGCCAGGTCCAGACTGCTCAGCCCGGCGTGCCGCTCGCTCCGCAGCCAGATCCCGCGCCACCGCTCCGCCAGGGCGGGAACCGACTCGCCGTCCGCCGTCCCACAGAGCAGGGGGAGGGCGTCGGCGAGTGGGCCGACCAGCCGCTCCACGTCCTCGAAGCGGTCCTCGCGACGCGCCCTGGCCACGTTGACCGCCACGTCCGGGCGCCCCGACCACCGTGCCAGACAGCGCACATACGCGGCGAGCAGCAAGTGGAACAGGGAGACCGCGTACCACGGCCAGCACCTCGTCACCGTCCCGCCGGGCCTCGTCGAGCCGCCGCAGGACGAGAACCGCGCCGCCCTCACCGGGCACGAACCCGTCGGCCGACGCGCCGAAGGCACGGCTGCGCCCGGTCGGCGAAAGGGCCTGCGCCGGCTCCAGGCCCTGGTGGGCCGTCGCGGTGAGATGCAGGTCGACCCCGCCGACGACCGCGATGTCGCACTCGCCGTCCGCGAGACTGCGCCGGGCCAGATGCAGCGCCACCAGGCCCGAGGAACACGCGGTGTCCCCGGCGAGCGCCGGGCCGTCCAGATCGAGGCAGTGGGCCAGTCGCGCGGCGACCAGATGGGGAAGGTTGCCGGTCAGGGCCGACGCGGCCGGCGGCGTGCCGGCGGTGTTCGCGTCGGCCAGGAGCTGCCGGTAGCCGCTGTCGCCGACGGCTGCGAAGACTCCGGCCCGCAGGACCCGGCGACGGGGCCCGGCCTACCCGGCGCGTTCGAGTGCCTCGTGGGCGAGCTCGAGGAAGACGCGCGCCTGCGGGTCCAGCGCGCGCCTCCTCGTCGCCGATACCGAAGTGACCGGCGTCGAAGGCGGCGGGGTCGTCCAGGAAGGCTCCCCAGCGTCCTGCCGCCCCGGGCCCTTCGGAACCGTCCGCGGCCCGGCCCTTCGTGTTCCAGCGGCCCGGGGGCACCGCGGACACGGTGTCGCGGCCGGTGGTCAGCAGGTCCCAGAACTCCTCCGGCGTGTCGGCCCCGGGGAACCGGCAGGCCATGCCCACCACGGCGGTCGCGAACGCCCGGCCCGCGGCGGACGCGCCCTCCTGCCGGTCCGTGCCCGCGCCGTCCCTCGAGGTGCTGTCCGCCCCCGCGTCGTCCGCCTCGACGACGTCCATGAGATGGTCGGTGAGCGTGGCGACCGTGTCGTTGCGCATAACCGCCGGCCCCAGCGGGACACCGAGGGAACGTTCCAGCGCGGCGAGCGCCTCCATGGCCCGGAGCGAGGTGCCGCCGAGCTCGGCGAACCGTTCCCGGTCCCCGAACGACGCCCCGGGCACCCCCAGGACCGCGGCCCACACATCCCGCACCACGCGCCGCACGTCCCCACGCGAACGTGGCACCGCGCCCCGGCCCCCGGATGCCGACGGCCGCCGAGACCGTTTCACCGGGCCACCCGCCGCCGCCACTGTCCCCGGGCCGGCCACCGCCCCGGAACGGGCCGACGGCCGGTATCCGTCCGCCTCGAACCGGGACCGCATCCGCTGCCGCTGGACCTTGCCGCTCGTCGTCCGGGGGAACGCGGACGGCGGCAGCGCGAACACCCGTACGTCGTCGTGGCCCAGCGCCGCACGGACCCGCCGGGCAACCCGGTCCAGCACCCCGGACGCGGTGCGCGGCGGTCGCGCCCAGGCGACGAACACCACCACCCGCTCCCCACCGGTCACCGGATCGGTCGACCCGACCACCACCGTCGTACCGGCCGGCACCCCCGGCGTGCCGGACGCCACCTCCTCCAGGTCCGGGGCATGGAACGTACGGCCGTTGACGAACAGGACATCCTTGAAGCGGCCGCTGACACACAGTCGGCCGTCCCGCAGGAAACCCAGGTCGCCGGTGCGCAGCCAGCCGTCGGTGAAGGACCGCGCCGTCGCGTCCGGCAGGCCGTGGTAACCGCGGGCGACCTGCGGACCGCTCACCTCGACGTACCCCACCCTCCGGTCGCCCAGGGGTCGGCCCGCGTCGTCGGTGATCCGCACCGAGCAGCCCGCGACCGGCACCCCGACGTCCATCAGCTCCACCAACCCGGTGTCGTCACCACCGGGTTCCCGCTCCACCACGCGGCCCCGGCCGAGCGCGGACCGCTCCACGGCCACCGGCACGGCCACCTCTCCCAGCGGCGGGAACGCCACGGCAAGCGTCGCCTCGGCCAGGCCGTACACGGGCGTCGCCGCCCGCGGGTCCAGCCCCGACGCCCGGGTCCTGGCGGCGAAGTCCCGCCACACCGCCGCCGATATCGGTTCGGCCCCCACCGTGATCAGCCGGGCCGAGCTCAGGTCCAGCCCGGCGAACACCTCCTCGGGAACCCGGCGAAGGGTCAGCGCCAGCGCGAAGTTGGCGGCCGAGAGGACGGTGGCCCGGTGCGCGGCGGCCACGTCGAACCAGAGCCGGGGGTTCTTCGCGAACGCCAGGGGACCGATCTTCACCTGCCTGGCCCGCGCGGCCAGCGGCGCCAGATGTGTGCCGATGAGCCCCATGTCGTGGAAGTAGGGCATCCAGCTGACCACCACGTCGTGCTCCGTGAGGGCGGAGGCCTCCGTCAGCTGCCGCAGGTTCGCCGGCACGGCCGCGTGGGTCAGCTCCACGCCCTTGGGCGCCCCGGTGCTGCCGGACGAGAACTGCAGGAAGGCCAGTCCGTCCGGCTCCGGTGCGGCGGGGGAGTCCAGGGGCGGACCCTCCCGCAGCACCTCCGTGCGCAGGGCCCGGGCACCGCCCGGGAGTTCGGCGGCCACCGGCACACAGGCCGCGTCCACCACGACCGGGGGACGGCCCAGGTGCTCCCACACCGGCAGGACCCGCCGTACGTCCGGCGCCAGCGGCACGGGCACCAGACCGGCCGCGAGCGCGCCCCAGAAGATGGGCTGGAAGTCGGCGCTGTGCTCCGCGAGCAGCGGAACGCAGGTGCCCGGCGCGACGCCCGCGGCACGGAGACCGGCCGCGACGCGCAGCGACTCGGCCACGAGCTCCCGGAAGGTGACGGCCGTTTCGCCGCCGTCGCCCCTGACGTGGACGATCAGCTGGTCGGGGGAGTTGCGGGCGGTGTCCAGCAGGACGTCCAGCAGGGTCGCGGTGTTCATGGGTCCGTTCGTCGATCGCTCGTGGTGTGCCCGAAGCCGGGGACGCGCGGCGGTGCAGGGGCAGGCGATACAGGGGACTCGCCGGAACCGGGACAGGTTGCTTCCGCGTGCTGATCACCGGCGGCCCCGTTGTCAGTGGCGTCGCCTACGGTTCGATCAGTGGGACCTGCCGGAACGGCCGGGGGCCCGCTTCGGGGAGGGTTCTGTCATGTCTGGCGGGTCGGTGTCGACGACGTATCTGGAGCTGTCACAGGATGACGGCGCCGCACACAAGTTCTACGAGGTGGCCGTCGACGGCCCGGTGGTGACCGTTCGCTACGGACGGATCGGTGCCTCGGGGCAGACCCAGATCACCACCTTCCCCTCGGCGGACAAGGCGCGGGCCGCCGCCGCGAAGAAGGTCGGGGAGAAGGTCCGCAAGGGGTACGCCCCCGCCGTTCCCGGGCAGCGCGCGCCGCGTGCGGTGACCCGGCGTCAGGTGGCGTCCGCCCCCTCCACCGCGCGCGCGGTGGCCCCCGTGCTGTGGCGGTTCGGCACCGGCTCCGCGGCGTTCGGCATCCATGTCGACGACGAGCACTGCTGGGTCGGCAACCAGGCGGGCGACGTCTACACCCTGGACCACGACGGCCGGGTACTGGCCCGCTTCAACCTGCCGGACGGCGTGAAGTGCCTGGTGGCCGACGACTTCTGGATCTACGCGGGCTGTGACGACGGCAAGGTCTACGACCTGTCCTCCAAGCTGCCGTTCGCGGCGTACGACATCGCCGCGGACGTCGACATCTTCTGGCTGGACATCCACGAGGGCGTACTGGACGTCTCGGACCGCGACGGCAAGCTCACCGTCATCGACCACGAGGACGAGCACCAGTGGTCCCGCCGCAGCCAGGGCGACCACGCCTGGATGGTGCGTGCCGACGACCGGGCCGTCTACCACGGTCATCACCAGGGCGTCACCGCCTACGCGCCCGACGGGGGCGGAGAGTTGTGGCACACGCCCACCCGCGGCGGCGTGCTGTTCGGCTGGCAGGAGGACGACACCGTGTACGCGGGCACGGCGCACCGCGTGGTGCAGCGGCTGTCGAAGGAGAGCGGGACCATCGAGGCCACCTACGCCTGCGACAGTGCCGTGTACTCGTGCGCCACCTCGCCCGGCGGCCGGTTCGTGTTCGCCGGTGACGCGGCGTCGTCCGTCTACTGCTTCGACCAGGACGGCACCAGGCTGTGGAAGCTCGGCACGGGCGGCGGCTCCGCCCTGTCGATGCAGTACCGCAACGAGCGGCTGTACCTGGTCACCACCGACGGTTCGCTGGTCTGTGTCGACGCGAGCGAGGCGGCCGTCTCCGCCGCCCAGCAGGGCACGGTGCCGGTCGCGCGGGACGTCAAGCTCGCCGAGGCACTGCCGACCTACGCGCCGGCCACGACGGCGAGCGCGGTGAGCGCGGTGGCCCAGGCCCCGACCGGGGCGATCGTCGTCCAGTGCGTTCAGGACTCCGGCCGCCTGCGCGTGCACGTGGTGTCCGAGGGGTACGACTCGTCGTGGAACGTGCAGTTCCCGCGTGCGATACGGGAGCCCGGGGCCCGCTATGTCGTGGACGCCCTGCACCCGGCGGCCGGTGGCTTCTACCGGGTCCGCGGGGACATCCGCCGACTGCTCTGACGCGCCGAGGTCCCTCACGGGCGAGGGCCTTGGCGAAGTTCCCGGAGGGCCGGACGCCGGCCCTCCGGGGCGTACGACAGGCTCCCACGGGGTTCGTGTGAGCCCTGTACACGCCCCCTCGCCCGTGCGGAGAATGCAGTGTCCATGATCATGCAGCGGAATGGCCGGTTCCGTCGGCCGAAGCCCAGGAAAGCAGGTCGACCGCCGTGCTCTTGCGTCTGCCCACATCCCTGACCGAAGCACAGAACTGCATGGCCGAGGGAGCGGTGCCCATCGGCGGAGCCACCCTCGTGTGGGCGCTCTGGCAGCGGGACGGCTTCCCCGAGCAGGCGATGTCCCTGCGCAGCCTGCCGGAGGCCAACGTGATCGGGCGCGAGGCACTGGGTGCCGCCGTTCTGCTGCACCGCATCGACGACCGGGTGCCGGAGGTCATGCGCGGCGCGGCCTCCACCGTGGGCACCGGGGCGGTGCGCCGGACGGCGACGGTCGGCGGCAACATCGTGGGCAGCACCCTGCGATGTCTGCTGCCGGCAGCGCTCGTCCTGGACACACGCGCCACCGTGCTGGACCGGGACGGCACCTTCGAGACCGACCTGGCCGAGGTGGTGGCCAAGCGCCACCTGCTCCTCAGCCTGCGCTGGCGCGCCCCGACAACCAGCGGATACCACAAGGCGCCCGCCGAAGTGGGCGGACCGCCGCCCCTCGTCGTCGCCACAGCCGTGCACGCGCAGGAGGACGGAGGACGCAGGGTCCGCGTCGCGGTCCGTGACGGCTACGAGGTGACCGGCGGGAGCGCGGACTGCGCGGCCGGTACGGACGAGACACTGCGGGTCCTGGACACCACGGCCCTCGGTTCGCTCCCCCCGGAGATCGGCGACGTGATGCGCAGAGAGGTGTCCGGGGTCCTCGGCCGGACCACCGACGGCTGACCGGTACGACTGCCGTTCGTGCGGACCGGCCGTCGTGACGGCCGGCCGGCGGAGGCGCCACCGCCTCCGGTACGGTTCAGCCGACCGCCCGACCGCCCGACCGCCCGACCGCCCGACCGCCCGACCGCCCGACCGCCCGACCGCCCGACCGCCCGACCGCCCGACCGCCCGACCGCCCGTGGAGTCCCGGGCCCCGGACCGGCGCAGCGACTGCGGCAGTGCAGGGTGACCTCGTCGGCCTCCGGAAGGAGGAGGGGCCGCGCCACGTCGTCCGTCCACGCCTCGACCGCGGCGGCGCCGGGCGGGGGCGGCGAGCGGGATGTGGGGGACAGGAGCGGCAACGCCCCGGCAGTCGTCCGCGTCAGTCGACGGGCCAGGTGTGCACCGGGGCGTTGAGGTGCATGTAGTCGATGTACTGCTGCGTCATCCGGCGCAGGGCCTCATGGCGGCCGCAGTGGGCGGTGGCGTCGATGTGGTGGAACATCTCCTTCTGCCACACCGCCCCGTTGCGTCCGGTGACGCAGCGCTGCTCGATGATGCCGAGCAGTGGCTCCCGCCAGGCCTCGTCCATCCCGGAGAGTTCCAGCCCGCGGTGCGCCAGGGGCAGCAGGCGTCGCAGCACCAGCTCGGGCACCGGCACCTCTCCCATTCCGGGCCAGTACAGCCGGGCCTCGATGCCGTGCCGTGCCGCCGTGTGCAGGTTCTCCTCGGCGGCCGAGAAGGACATCCGGGACCACACCGGCCGTTCCTCCTCCACCAGGGCACGGGTGAGCCCGTAGTAGAAGGCGCCGTTGGCCAGGGTGTCGGCGACGGTGGGGCCGGCCGGCAGCACCCGGTTCTCCACCCGCACGTGCGGCTTGTCGTGCGCGATGGCGTAGACCGGGCGGTTCCAGCGGTAGATGGTGCCGTTGTGCAGGGTCAGTTCGCCCAGCTCGGGGACGTCGCCCCGGTCCAGCGTCTCGGCGGGGTTCTCTTCGTCGCACAGCGGGAGCAGCGCCGGGAAGTACCGCAGGTTCTCCTCGAAAAGATCGAAGACACTGTTGATCCACCGCTCTCCGAACCACACCCGGGGCCGCACCCCCTGCACCTTGATCTCCTGCGGGCGGGTGTCGGTGGCCTGTTCGAACAGCGGGACGCGGGTCTCGTGCCACAGTTCCTTGCCGAACAGGAACGGAGAGTTGGCGGCCAGGGCGATCTGGACCCCGGCGATCGACTGTGCCGCGTTCCAGTAGTCGGCGAACTGCTCCGGGAACACCTGGAGGTGGAACTGGGTGCTGGTGCAGGCGGCCTCGGGAGTGATCGTGTCCGCGTAGGTGCGCAGCCGGTCGACGCCGTCGACCTCGATGTGCAGGTCCTCGCCCCGGGCCGCGAAGATCTGGTCGTTCAGCAGCCGGTAGCGCGGGTTCTCCGACAGCGCCGACTCACCCACGTCCTCCTGCCGCAGCGTCGGCAGGATCCCGGTCATGATCAGATGCGTGCCGACCGACTTGGCGCGGTCCTCGGCGTGGTTCAGCGCGGCACGGATCTCGGACTCCCACGAGTCGGGGCCGCCCGCCGTCAGCCGGCGCGGCGGAACATTGACCTCGAGGTTGAACCGGCCCAGTTCCGTGGACCAGGCGGGGTCCGCGATCGCTTCGAGCGCGTCGCTGTTGCGCATCGCGGGCTCCGCCCGGTCGTCGACCAGGTTCAGCTCGATCTCCAGCCCGACCTGGGGCCGCTCGGCCTCGAAGCGTGCCTCCCGCAGCATCTGCGCGAACGTGTCGAGGCACTCCTGCATCTTGATCCGGTACCGGCGGCGGTCCTCACGGGTGAACACCAGCGCCGGGACATCGCGTCCCATCGGATTCCCTCCCGGCCTCCCGTCCGCGGACACCTCTCCACCCCAGCCTCGCACCACCGGCCGGCTCCGACCACGCGGGACGTGATCCGCCACCACACCCGGTACCCCGTACCCGTGCGGGGTACCGGCGGTCGGCACCGTGCCCGGGACCGCCCGCGGACGCGCCGACGACGACGCGTCCGCCCACCGGTGTCCCCGCCGTCACCGGCAGGTCGGTACGGTGCCCGGCCGGCGGGCAGACGCGGTTCTCCCCGGTGCGGACGGCCGGGGTGGGCGGCGGGGGCGAGGCGGGACCGCGGGAGTGCGCGGTGCCGTCCTGAAGACAGACGTCCGCGGTGACGGCCGGGGCGGTGCGGGCGCGACGATCACGGCCGACGCCCTCGGCGGTGACCCGGGGGCCGAGGAAGCGGTACGGCGGGTGGGCGAGCATCCGGGCGCCCCTGTCCGGCAGCGGCCACGGTCTGCCGCGGCACCTCCGTCCCCGTACCGGCGAGGGGCCGGCGAGTCGCGAGCCGGCCCGGTCGAGTTCGACGACCCGGGCCGCTTCGGTGTCCCGGAGGAGGAGGCCGGCCGTACGGGCCCGAGGAGGATGCCCCCACCCCCGACACCGGTCCCGAGGGCGCGAGGCGGGAGAGGCACCCACGGAACCGAACGCCCCCGCCCCGCACCGGACGAGTGGCCCGGCTCACATGGCGTACCCGGCCTGTCACCGACACGATGGTCTTCGTCACCGGCAGGCTGAAGGGATCAACATGTTCCGCAAGGTGCTGGTAGCCAACCGCGGCGAGATCGCGATTCGGGCGTTCCGCGCAGGCTACGAGCTGGGCGCCCGAACGGTCGCGGTCTTCCCGCACGAGGACCGCAACTCGCTCCACCGGCTCAAGGCGGACGAGGCGTACCAGATCGGCCAGGCCGGGCACCCCGTGCGCGCCTATCTCTCGGTCGAGGAGATCGTCGGCGCGGCACGCCGGGCGGGCGCCGACGCCGTCTACCCGGGCTACGGATTCCTGTCGGAGAATCCCGAGCTGGCCCTGGCGTGCGAAGAGGCGGGCATCACCTTCGTCGGACCGGGTGCCCGCATCCTGGAGCTGACCGGGAACAAGGCGCGCGCCGTCGCCGCGGCCCGCGCGGCGGACGTGCCGGTGCTGGGCTCCTCGGAACCCTCCACCGACGTGGAAGCGCTGGTCCGCGCCGCCGACGACATCGGCTTCCCCGTGTTCGTCAAGGCGGTCGCCGGCGGCGGCGGGCGCGGGATGCGGCGGGTCGGGGACCCCGCCCAGCTGCGGGAATCCATCGAGGCGGCCTCGCGGGAGGCCGCGTCCGCGTTCGGCGACCCCACGGTCTTCCTGGAGCGGGCCGTCGTCGATCCCCGCCACATCGAGGTGCAGATCCTCGCCGACGGCCAGGGCAACGTCATTCACCTGTTCGAGCGCGACTGTTCGGTGCAGCGCCGCCACCAGAAGGTGATCGAACTCGCGCCCGCGCCGAACCTCGACCCCGGGCTGCGGGACCGCATCTGCGCCGACGCCGTGCGCTTCGCCCGCCAGATCGGATACCGCAATGCCGGAACCGTGGAATTCCTCGTCGACCGCGACGGGAACCACGTCTTCATCGAGATGAACCCCCGCATCCAGGTCGAGCACACGGTGACCGAGGAGGTCACCGACGTCGACCTCGTCCAGGCCCAGCTGCGCATCGCCGCCGGTGAGACACTCGCCGACCTCGGACTCGCCCAGGAGAACATCACCCTGCGCGGCGCCGCGCTGCAGTGCCGCATCACCACCGAGGACCCGGCCAACGGCTTCCGCCCCGACACCGGCCGGATCAGCGCCTACCGCTCGCCCGGCGGCTCCGGCATCCGGCTGGACGGCGGCACCACCCACGCCGGTACGGAGATCAGCGCACACTTCGACTCCATGCTGGTCAAACTGACCTGCCGAGGAAGGGACTTCGCCACCGCCGTGGGCCGGGCCCGGCGCGCCGTGGCCGAGTTCCGCATCCGCGGCGTCTCCACCAACATCCCCTTCCTCCAGGCCGTGCTCGACGACCCGCAGTTCCGGGCCGGACAGGTCACCACGTCGTTCATCGAGCAGCGCCCGCACCTGCTCACCGCGCGCCACTCCGCCGACCGCGGCACGAAGCTGCTGACCTACCTCGCCGACGTCACGGTGAACAAGCCGCACGGCGAGCGCCCCGCACTGACCGACCCGACGACCAAGCTGCCCCGGCCCACCGCGGCCGAGCCGGCGCCCGGGTCCCGGCAACTGCTCGCGGAACTCGGCCCCGAGGGGTTCGCGAGCCGACTGCGCGCCTCACCCACCATCGGCGTCACCGACACCACCTTCCGCGACGCCCACCAGTCGCTGCTCGCCACCCGGGTCCGCACCAAGGACCTGCTCGCCGTCGCCCCCGTGGTGGCGCGCACCCTGCCCGAGCTCCTCTCCCTGGAGTGCTGGGGCGGCGCCACCTACGACGTCGCCCTGCGCTTCCTCGCCGAGGACCCGTGGGAACGCCTGGCCGCCCTGCGGGAAGCCGTTCCCAACATCTGCCTGCAGATGCTGCTGCGGGGCCGCAACACCGTGGGCTACACGCCGTACCCGACCGAGGTGACCGACGCCTTCGTCGAGGAGGCGGCGGCCACCGGCATCGACGTCTTCCGCATCTTCGACGCGCTGAACGACGTCGCCCAGATGCGGCCCGCCATCGACGCCGTACGGGAGACCGGGACGGCCGTCGCGGAGGTCGCCCTGTGCTACACCTCCGACCTGTCCGACCCGTCCGAGCGGCTCTACACCCTGGACTACTACCTGCGTCTGGCCGAGCAGATCGTGGACGCCGGTGCGCACGTCCTGGCCGTCAAGGACATGGCCGGCCTGCTGAGGGCGCCCGCGGCGGCCACTCTGGTGTCCGCCCTGCGCCGGGAGTTCGACCTGCCGGTCCACCTGCACACCCATGACACCTCCGGCGGGCAGCTCGCCACCTACCTCGCCGCGATCCAGGCCGGTGCGGACGCGGTCGACGGAGCGGTGGCGTCCATGGCGGGCACCACCTCGCAGCCCAGCCTGTCGGCGATCGTCGCGGCGACCGACCACTCCGAGCGCCCCACCGGCCTCGACCTCCAGGCCGTCGGAGACCTGGAGCCGTACTGGGAGAGCGTCCGCAAGGTCTACGCACCCTTCGAAGCGGGCCTCGCCTCTCCCACCGGCCGCGTCTACCACCACGAGATCCCCGGCGGGCAGCTCTCCAACCTGCGTACCCAGGCCGTCGCCCTCGGCCTCGGCGACCGTTTCGAGGACATCGAGGCGATGTACGCCGCCGCGGACCGGATCCTCGGCCGACTCGTCAAGGTCACCCCGTCCTCGAAGGTGGTCGGCGACCTGGCCCTGCACCTGGTGGGCGCCGGGGTGTCCCCCGAGGACTTCGAGCAGGACCCCGACCGGTTCGACATCCCCGACTCCGTCATCGGTTTCCTGCGCGGGGAACTCGGCACCCCGCCCGGCGGCTGGCCCGAACCGTTCCGGACCAAGGCACTGCGCGGCCGGGCCGACGCCAAGCCCGTGCAGCAACTGACCGCCGACGACCGCGCCGGGCTGGCGAAGGACCGCCGCGCCACGCTCAACCGGCTGCTGTTCGCCGGTCCGGCCCGCGAGTTCGAGGCGCACCGGCAGACCTTCGGCGACACCAGCGTCCTGGACAGCAAGGCCTTCTTCTACGGGCTGCGCCCCGACAAGGAGTACACCGTCGACCTCGACCCCGGGGTGCGGCTGCTCATCGAACTCCAGGCCGTGGGCGACGCCGACGAGCGCGGCATGCGCACCGTGATGTCCACCCTGAACGGCCAGATGAGGCCGATCCAGGTCCGCGACCGGGCCGCCGCCTCCGACGTCCCGGTCACCGAGAAAGCCGACCGGAACGACCCCGGCCATGTCGCGGCGCCGTTCGCCGGAGTGGTGACCCTCGCGGTCGCCGAGGGCGACGAGGTGGCGGCAGGGGCCACGGTGGCCACCATCGAGGCGATGAAGATGGAGGCCTCGATCACCGCCCCGAAGACCGGCACGGTGACCCGGCTGGCCATCAACCGCATCCAGCAGGTGGAGGGCGGCGACCTCCTCGTGGAACTCTCCTGAGCCGACCACCGCCCGACGCCCGCCGACCCGCCCCTGCCGCCCGGCGTGACGGCGGCGTCCTCACTCAGGCGGTGTCGGTGTGTCGTGGGTCCGGTCCATGGCCTGCACGTCGAGCTCCAGCTGGACGGTGGGACCCACCACGGCGATGCCGCGGGCGAGCATCGAACGCCAGTTGAGGGTGAAGTCCTCGCGGCGCAGTTCGGCCTTCGCGAGAGCGGCGCAGCGCAGTTCCTGCTCGTAGCCGCCGTTCACGGTGCCGAGGTACTCGGTGCCGAGACCCACGGAGCGGCTGGTGCCGTGCATGGTGAGGGTGCCGTGCACGGCCCACCGGGAGCCGCCGCGATAGGCGAACCGGGTACTGGTGAAATCGATGTACGGGTAGTTCTCCACGTCGAGGAAGTCCGCGGACCGCAGATGGTTGTCGCGCGTCTGGTTGCCCGTGGTGATGCTGGACGCGTCGATGCGCACCTGCACCTGGGAGTCGGCCATGTTCTGCGCGACCCGGATGCCGCCCTCGAACCGCGTGAAGCGGCCGTGCACATGGGCCATGCCCACATGCTTGGCGATGAACCGGATCGCGGTGTGCGGCGGGTCCGAACAGCCAGGTGCCGGACGGCGGGAGCTCCAGCTGACGCGCGGGCTCGAGCACGACGCGCTGCGGAGGAAGCACCACGCCTGCGGCTGTCTCGATGGTCTCACGGACCGGTGACAGGCTCTCCGAAGCCGTCCTCACGCTGTAGGTGCCCGGGGGCAGGGCCGCCATGAAGTAGCCGTACGGGTCGGTGGTGCCGCGGGCCGCTCCCCGGTGGCTGCTCAGCCCGGTCACCGTGACCTCGGCTCCTCCCAGCGGCTGCGCCAGCGTGTCGACGACCTCGCAGCCGAACACCCCCGCGCCCGGCGGCAGGGGCAGGGGGAGGGACGGCACGGCGCCGTGGGAGCGCCGGCGTCGCAGCATTCCGAGGACCATGGAGTTCACCTTTCTTCACAAGCGTCGCTGTCACGCGACCCTGCACGGCAGATGCGTTCGCGGCTGCCAAGAGGCCCGGGAAACGGGACGCCGGTAGGAGGGGAGGCCGGTGATGATCCCAAAGCCGACGACGGGGTGAATCCGCTGCTCCGGATGCTGGTGCGACCGTCGGACCGTGTCGCGCACGTCACCCGAGGGGCCCGGACATGTGCGGTGATGATCCGGTTTGAGGGGGTAATGCTTTGCTGTGACGCTCCGGCAAACCGTGTGGGGCGTACCGCACAGTTCATGAGCCGCTCGCGGTATCGGCGCAGATCCTGCACGACGTGCACACACGTCACCGGCGCGCAGCCGGACCGCCGAGTTCTCGCGCGCCACACCGTCCAAGAAGGAGGGACGGCGGTGTTGCCGGGGAGAGGGGGGAGAAGAGGTGAGGGATCGCCAGGTGCGTCAGCCGGCCCGCACCACGCGGAAGGTGAGGCACACGAGGGGGGTGTCGTTCTCGACCGGGGTGCCCTCGCGCTGCCAGAAGCGGCGGTGGCCGGCCCGCCAGTCCTCCAGGGAGGCGTCGCCCTCGCCCTCGGCGGCAGCGTGTTCCCAGGTGACCTCCGTGAAGGACGTCGTTTCCACGCCGGTGATCTCGACCGTGGCGACGGCACGGCCGTCGTTGTCCAGGAGGGCCAGCCGCTCACCGGGAAACTCCAGCCCTTCGGTCTCCTCGACGTATTCGGCCAGCAGGCCGGTCGTGGCGGTCTTCCGGCCGGCCAGGACGAGAGCGTTCAGCTCGTCGCGCAGCCCGTCGGGAGTGCCGAGTTCCAGTGCGCGCATACCGCCGACTCGTGGCCACATGTGCCTCATCGCCTCACTCGATCAGCCGTGGAAAACACGGATCGTCTTCGGCCGGCCATTATGGGCCGGAACCGCGGCCGATCCGTTTCCACTGGACGGAAGCGGTTCCTGGCCGGGTGGCCCGGACGGACGCAGAATGGCGGCCATGTCATCCTCGCGCGTCCACAGCCGTACGCAGATCGGCATCGTCGGTGCCGGTCCCGCCGGGCTCATGCTCTCCCACCTGCTCGCCCGTGCCGGGATCGACTCCGTCGCGGTCGACCTGCGCAGCCGTCGCGAGATCGAGGAGACCCACCGCGCCGGGATCCTCGAGCAGGGCTCCGTCGACCTGCTGACCGGAACCGGCGTCGGTGACCGGGTGCACCGCGACGGCTACCGCCACGACGGGATGGAACTGGCCTTCGGCGGGGGCGCCCACCGGATCGACTTCCAGAGCCTGGTCGGCGCCTCGACCCAGCTCTACCCCCAGACGGACGTCTTCATCGACCTCGCCGACGCCCGCGAGCGCGACGGGGGCGACGTCCGGTTCGGCGTCACCGACGTGTCGGTCGACGGCCTCACCTCCAGCGCCCCGGCCATGCGCTTCACCGATGCCGACGGCACCGCCCACGAGATACGCGCCGACTTCCTGGTGGGCGCCGACGGGTCGCGCGGCCTGTGCCGCCGCGAGGTGCCCGAGGCCCGGCGCACGCAGTACTTCCGCGAGTATCCGTTCGCCTGGTTCGGCATCCTCGCCGAGGCGCCGCCCAGCGCTCCGGAACTGATCTACAACCATTCGCCTCGCGGCTTCGCACTGATCAGCCGGCGCACCGAGACCCTCCAGCGGATGTACTTCCAGTGCGACCCCGCGGAGGACGCCGCCGCCTGGTCCGACGACCGGATATGGGAGGAACTCCAGTCCCGTGTAGGGGCCAACGGGCACACGCTCAAGGAGGGGCCGATCATCTCCAGGACCGTGCTCCCGTTCCGCAGTTTCGTCCAGGAGCCGATGCACCACGGACGGCTCGTGCTCGCCGGTGACGCCGCGCACACGGTGCCGCCGACCGGCGCCAAGGGTCTCAACCTGGCTCTCGCCGATGTACGGGTCCTGGCCGAGGAGCTCGAGCGAGCCGTCGCGAGCGGCGACACCGCCCCGCTGGAGACGTACAGCGAGCGCGCGCTCGGCCGGGTCTGGAAGGCCCAGCACTTCTCGTACTGGATGACCACCATGCTGCACACCCTGCCGGAGGCCACCCCGTTCGACGTACGGCGCCAGGAGGGCGAACTGGCCGCGGTGACCGACTCGACCGCGGGCTCGACCTACCTCGCCGAGGCCTACACCGGCTGGCCGGAAGGGAGATGACCACGGCACCGTCCCGCAGCGCGCCCACCACGACCGGCCTTCCTGAGTCCCGGACGCCTTCGGCCGCGACGTCCCGACGATCCGGGGCACGCCGCGACGCCGTCCGGCTCGCCGGCCGGTCCGGCGCGCGGACGGAGCGGCGGAAGAGGGCGCCCGCAGGCCTCAGTGCGGCTGACGCAGTCCGGTGACGAGGAGGCCGACCAGCCGGCGTGCGTCGTAGCGGGGATCGCTGTCCGCGCCGATACAGAGGTTCCCGACGCCGCGCATGAGCGCGTAGGCCTCCACGTCGCTGCGGATCTCCCCGGACGCGGCCGCGGCGGCGAGGAGTTCGGCGCACACGGGCACGAGCCGGTCGAGGAAGTAGGAATGCAGCGTCTCGAAGCCGGTGCTGTCGGGCTGCAGGACACCGGCGAGCCCATGCTTGGTGACCAGGAAGTCGACGAAGAGACCGATCCACTCCCGCAGCGCCGCGTGCGGCGTCGCACTGCTCTCCAGCAGGGCCGGACCGGCCTCGGCGCAGGCCTCGACCTGGTGCCGGTAGACGGCGATGATCAGATCCGCCCGGGTCGGGAAGTGGCGGTAGAACGTGCCCACCCCGACACCGGCCTCGGCCGCGATGTCGCGCACCGGTGCGTCCACGCCCGACGTGACGAAGACGGTGGCCGCCGCGTCGAGCAGGGTCTTCTCGTTGCGCCGGGCGTCCGTCCGCTTGGGCCGGCCCGCGCGTCCCGTGTTCCTGCCACCGCCGTCACCGCCACTGCTGCCGGTGTCGCTCACCGAGCCGCTCCCTCCACTGCCGGACCTGTCGTACGGAACGTGGTTCCGTACCCTTGTTCCGGAGCGGAGTTCCGTTTGGCTCATGATGTCAGAACACGGGTTCGGCGGCGACAGCCGGCCGGACGGACCGGCGACGGGCTCAGGACCGGGGCGTGCGCAGCGCGGTCCGTACGGTCGGGCCGTCCCGTACGCGGCGCACCCCTCATGCTCCGACACGGCCCTGACCAGCAGCAGCCCGCGTCCGGCCTCGTCCCGGGAACCGGCCCGTCCCGGTCCTGCTGCGCCCGACAGCCGACGCGGTGACCGTCGCGCCGGGCGACCGGAGGGCCCTCGCCGACCGGGCGGCGGAACCCGGCGTGAGTACGCGCACGGTCAGCCGGGCGTTCGTCGCGGAGACCGGTACGAGCTCGTGCGCTGGGTCGCCCCGGTCCGTGCCCGGCGCGCGATCGCCCTCCTGGCGCGGGGCTGGGAAGGGGAAACGGTCGCCCCTCGAGGTGGGGTACGGGTCGGCGAGCGCGTCCGGTGCGGCTTCCCGGCGGACGGCGGGACTCGACGCGGGTATCTTCCGCGCTTCCTGAACCGCACCCCGAACGCCCTTTGGGCCCGCACTGCTGCGGCACCCGCGTCCCGGTCGCTGCATCGGGTGTCCCGAACGGTCGATTGCGGCAGCCGGGACCGTTCGCTTACTGTGCTCAACGCAAAGGCAAGGCTTACCTAAACCCTTGCTGCTGGTGCGGTGCACACACTCCCCGACGGCATCCCGGGCTCCGGGCGTGGGTGGGCCGGCGCCTCCCTCATCCGGAACCGTGGAGTTCGACCATGCGCTCAACCCGCCGCCCGCGACTGCTCGTCGCGGCCACCGTGTCCTTCTCCGAACCGGCGGCGCGGAGCGGGATGTGACCTCCGGACTCTCCGCCGTCCTGCCCGACCTCTCGCCCTGGCGGTCCTCCCGAGACTTCCGCCTCCTGTGGGTACAGGGGCTGGTCACGACCTTCGGCAGCTTCATGGCACTGGTCGCCCTGCCGCTCCAGATCAAGGAGCTGACCGGATCACCCCTCGCCGTGGGCGCCATGGGTGCGGTCGAACTGGTGCCCCTGGTGATCTTCGGGCTGTACGGCGGCGCACTCGCCGACGCCGTGGACCGGCGCAGGGTCATCCTGCTCACCGAGGCCGGACTGGGTGTGCTCGCGGTCGTCCTCCTGGTCAACGCGACGCTGCCGGAGCCGATGCTGTGGCCGCTGTACGTGGTCGCGGCCGGGGTGGCGGCCCTGGCGGGGCTCCAACGGCCCGCGCTGGACTCGCTGATGGCCCGGATCGTGCCGCACGACCAGCTCCCGGCGGCGGCCGCCCTGAACGCGCTGCGCTGGCAGATCGGCGCCATCGCCGGACCGGCCCTGGCCGGTCTGGTCGTGGCGTACGCGGGCAACGCCCCGGCCTACGCGACGACGGCGGCCGGCTTCGCCGTCTCGATCCTGCTGTGCCTGCGGCTCGCGCCCATGCCGGCGGCCGAGAACGCCGGCAAGCCGTCGCTGAGGGGCATCGCCGAAGGGGCACGGTACGCCTGGTCACGGCCGGTGCTCCTCGGCACGTACGCGGTGGACATGGCGGCGATGTTCTTCGCCTTTCCGAACACGATCTTCCCGTTCCTCGCCGACGAACTGGACGCCGACTGGTCACTGGGGCTGATGTACGCGGCGGGTTCCGTCGGCTCGGTGGTGGTGAGCCTGACCAGCGGCTGGGTCTCCCGGGTACGCCGGCACGGACTCCTGGTGGTGTGCGGCGCGACCGGCTGGGGCCTGGCCATCGCGGCGGCAGGTTGGTTGTCGAACGTCTGGCTGGTGCTGGTCTGTCTGGCACTGGCCGGGGCCGGCGACATGCTGAGCGGGCTGGGTCGCTCGACCATCTGGAACCAGACCATCCCCGATGAGCTGCGCGGCCGGCTCGCGGGCATCGAGGTGCTGTCGTACAGCGTCGGCCCGCAGCTCGGACAGGTCAGGGCGGGCGCGATGGCCGGCTGGACCGGCACCCGTCCCGCCTTCTGGACCGGAGGCCTCGCCTGCGTGGCCTCGGTGGGTCTGCTCGCCGTCGCGCTGCCGAGGCTGCTCACCTACGACGCGCTGACGGACGAGGACGCCCTCCGCCGCCGCGCCGCCCACATCCCCGTGCCCGGCGGACCCGGCCCGGCCGAAACGGCCGGAAAGCCGGACGTGTGACGGCCGTGCCGGGCGGCCGCGGGGCCGCCCGGCACGACGGGGAGAATCACGGCAGGGGAGTGATCCGGATGTCGCGGAACCTCACCTTGTTCCCGTGGTCCTGCAGCCGGATCGCTCCCGCGGCAGGAGTCTCGGACCGGCCCGAGGCGGTCGGCCCGTCCAGGGCGATGCCGTCGTGGACCTTCTGCCCGTTCCACACCACCGTGACCCGGGCATCGGCGGTCTTGCGGCCGCTGTCGTCGAAGCGGGCCGCGCGGAAGTCGATGTCGTAGGTCTGCCAGGTCTCCGGCGCCGTCGCCGCGTTGGTGTCGGGCGCCCGCTTCAGATAGAACGCCCCTGCCTCGTTGGTGTCGGGCGTGGTGTCACCGTAGGAGTCGAGGATCTGGAGCTCGTAGCGGTCCTGGAGGAAGATGCCGCTGTTCCCGCGGTCCTGTCCGGTGACATCGGGGGGAAGCAGCGGGACCCGGAACTCCACGTGCAGTCTGAAGTCCTGGTACGCGTCCTTGCTGCGGACGTCGCCGCAGCACACCTCCATCGACTTCTCGTCGCTCAGCGGCCATCGCAGGCTCCTGCCGTCCGTGTGCTGCCACTGCGCCTGCGAGGCGGCCGTACCGTCGAAGAGCGGGACCTGAGCTCCGTGCGGATGGACACTGAGCATGTCGAGATTGACATGACCGGTGTCGCCCGTGTCGAACCGGTAGGAGACCGTGTTGCTCCCGGCGCGCAGCGCCAGCCGCTCGGTCCGCGTCGACCAGGAGTCCCAGTCGTCGGTGGGCGGGAGCTGCGTCTGCCGCAGCTTCTTCCCGTTGACGTACAGGGACAGGGACTTGGTGCCCCGGAACGGGTCCGGCCCGTTGGAATAGCGCAGCCCCACGTCGTAGGCGCCCGACTTCGGGACCGTCACGTCGAACGTCGTGCCGGCCCTGCCCTCGGTGGCGTACCGGTCCACGAAGCCGCTGCCGGAGTAGCCGGTGTGGTCGGTGTCGACACCGGCCGTGCCCGTCAGGCGCGCCTCCTCGGCCTCGTACCGGGTCGCGGGAGCCGGCTGCCTGCCGGGGATCCGGTTGAGGGTGTACCAGGCCTCGGTGTTCCACAGCTGCTCACCGGAGTCCGACGTGAAGGGACGCGGGGAGCGGATGTGCACGACACGGCCCGGCTTGAGGTCGTCCAGCCGCAGCCTGACGGTGCGCCGGTCCTTCGAGAGCGTCGCCGAGCGCACCGACAACTGCTCCTCGGCGATCTTCGGGCCGCCGTAGTCCGCGGTCGGCGTGTAGCGCCACTGCTCCGCGCGGTAGTGGGCCGCCAACTGCTCGGCGGTGGCGTCGGACACCGGCTGGGTGTAGGTCAGGTCGAAGCCGCCGGGCACGGCACGCATGGTCTTGACGTCGAACGTGTTCCGGCCGTTCGGTGTCAGCTTCTGCAGACCGAACCTGAGCTTGCCCTCCTGGCCCCAGTTGCCGTCGGCCCCCAGTCCGCCGACGTAGATCGCGCCGTCGGGCCCCTGGGTCACCCGGTTGATGCCGGCCTCGAGCCCCTGGGTGTGGCGGAAGACGGCGCCCTGGTACTGGCCCTTCACCTTCTCCAGGTAGGCGCGCTGCAGGCCGCCGTAGGTGACGTCGCCCAGCAGCATCTGACCGGCGAACGGTCCCTTCTTCAGGTACAGGGGGGTGGAGGGGGAGTTGGCGATCTCGTTCTGCGGCAGCCACAGCACCGGCTCGGTGACGGGGGAGTCGTCGAAGGGGCCGGCGGGCTCGGTGTAGTGGTTGAAGAAGCGGTCCTGCTTGATCTGGACGAGCTTCGAGGAGGGAAGCCATCCGCCCTGGTTGTCGGTGGCGAAGATGCTGCCGCCGGGCCCCCAGCCGATGCCGTTGGGCGTCCGCAGCCCTCCCGCGACCGGGCTGATCCTCCCCGTCTTCTTGCTGACCTTGTACGTGGCCCCGCGGCCCGGCGCCGGCTGCGGCACGGTGGTCGCGCCGCCGAGGTCGATGGCGACGGAGAGGTTCACGTAGAAATGGCCGTTCCGGTAGAGCAGCCCGAAGGCGAACTCGTGGAAGTTGCCGCCGTACGGCCAGGTCGCGACCGTCCGGTACTCGTCGGTGACCTCGTCGCCGTCGCGGTCGACGAGCCGTGTCAGCTCGTGCTTCTGCGAGACGTACAGGGCTCCGTCGACGTACTTGATCCCCATGGGCTCACGCAGCCCGCTCGCCACCTTCGTGACGGTGACCTTGTCGCGGCTGGTGGCACCGGTGACGTTGTCGAGCAGGTACACCTCTCCGGCAACGTTGTCCGTGCCGCCCCACGTGCTGATCGCCAGACGCCCGTCGGGCAGCCAGTCCATGCCGCTGACCTGCGGCTCGAAGCCGTCCGGGCGCAGATCGGTGAGGTTCAGGTCGGGGCGTACACCGGTGAGCGGGAGGCCGTCGCCGGGGGAGTCGCCGCCCGCCTCGCACTCCTTGCGGCCCGGTGCCGTGACCCGGACGACCCCGGCGTCGGTGCTCAGCACCTCCCGGGGCACGACGGTGAAGTCGCTCGCGCCCGGCGGCTTCCAGCCCAGCTGCAGCTGCTGCCCGCCGTCGCGCTCGAAGTGGTCGATGCGCAACGGGTGCGCCCCGGCGGTGAGATGGACCGTGCCGTCCTTCGGCTCGGCACCGTGGAGCCCGTCGTGATCGATCACCGTGTCGCCGTCGATCGCCAGCCGTGAGCCGTCGTCACTGGTCAGGCGGAACACGTACGAGCCGTCGCTCGGAACGTTCAGGTGGCCCGACGCCTCGGTGACGAAGTGGTCGGACAGCCCGCCGAAGTCGGCCTCCGTGGACCAGTCGACCGTCGGCATCAGCTTGTCGCGGTTGGGAGTCTGACCCGGTTTCAGGGTGCACAGCTTGCTCAGCGGCGTCTGCACGTCGAACACGCGCAGGGTGACCCCGGGTTCCTGGGGCGGGATGCCCGCGGGAGCGGCGGCGGCCGGCGGCGCGGAGCACAGCCCCGCGGCCAGGGTTCCCGCGAACAACAGGGGGATGAGGTGTCTTCGAGCGCGTGGGAACAGAAGGTTGCGCAATGGTCCTCCACGAGTCGGGGGCCGGACCGTGCCGGATTTCGCTCCGGTCTGCTGCGGTGGTGCTGTACTTGCGCCGTCAAGTTAGATGACTTCCGTTTGACATGTCCATACTTTGTCATCGGAGAGTTCAAAGTCCGGGACCCGGTGGGACCGGGAAGAGGCCTCCCCTTCCCGCGAGTTGTGGGGAGATCCCCCTGAACTCCGGCGCCCGAAGGGAGGGGCGGTCCCCGCGATACCGGCCGCGGTCCCCGTCCTCGCCCCGGCACCCGGCCCCGGCGCCACGTGGCAGGCGACGGCGGGCGGGCGCGTCGAGGCATGGCTCACCACGTCGTCCGACGCGGGCGGCCACCGCGCCACCCGGGTGCAGCTCCGCGGCTGCAACGGCAGCACGGCGCGGCAGCCCGCGTCGGACGACCCCACGACCCACGACGTGGACAACACCGGCGCCGCCCACCAGAAACGGACTCCGAACACCGCCCGACCCATCCGGCCGTCGGGCCCACCCGGTACCGGCCCCCAGGCGGGCGGCCGGTGCCGGGCTCCACCGTGTGATCATGTCCGCATGGCAGCCGGTCGGATCATCTTCCTCAACGGCACGTCCAGTTCGGGGAAGTCGAGCATCGCCCGGGAACTGCTCGGCATCCTGGACGACGGTGTCTTCTTCCATCTGGCGGTGGACGCCTTCAACGCGATGCGCACGAAGCGGCCCCTCGCGCAGGAGGACCTCGACGCCGCTCTGCGCCGGACGAGAACGGGCTTCCACCGTTCGATCGCGGCCATGGCCGAGGCGGGCAACGATGTCGTGGTCGACCACGTTCTCAGCGAGCCGTGGCGACTGGTCGACTGCCTGACCGTACTGCGTCCCGCGGACGTACTGTTCGTCGGCGTCCACTGCCCACCGGACGAACTGGCCCGCCGCGAAAAGGCCCGTGGCGACCGCCCCTCCGGCCTCGCGGCACTCCAGTACGGCCTGGTCCATCAGCACGGCGACTACGACCTCGAATGCGACACCGGCGCGGCGAGTCCACGCGAGTGCGCCGAACTGATCAAGGAATTCCTCCCGCGCCGGCCGACGCCCACCGCCTTCACCCGCCTCCGCGCCCGGTATCCGACGGACAGCGGTCCGACGGGCTGAGAGCGGAGGTTCAGGACGACTCCCGCACCACCAGCTCCGTCGGTAGCGTCAACTGCTGCCGGGATGCGCCGTGTTGGGTGATGTCGGTGAGGATCCGCGCCATCGTGCGGCCCAGTTCCTCCACCGGCTGACGCACCGTCGTCAGAGGCGGGTTGGTGTGGCGGGCGAGGACGGAGTCCTCGAATCCGACGACGGCGACATCGCCGGGCACCTGCCGCTTGTGGCGGCGCAGTTCGGCCAGGGCGCCGACCGCCATCAGGTCGGAGGCGGCGAAGACGGCGTCCAGGTCCGGGACACGTTCAAGAAGCGAACGCATCGCGCGGCTGCCGCCCTCCTCCGTGAAGTCACCTGTTTCAGCCAGGAGTTCACTCGCCGGCACCCCTGCCTCCCGGTGGGCGTCACGCCAGCCGGCGAGCCGGCTGCGGCCGACGTCCATGTCCAGCGGCCCGGTGATCGTGGCGATCCTGGTCCTGCCGCCGCGCAGCAGGTGCCGGACCGCCTCGATGGCGCCTCCGGCGTTGTCGGAGTCGACGTAGCTCAGCCGTTCGCCCGCGTTGCGGCGGCCGGCCAGCACGGTGGGCAGCCCCATCTCCTCCAGCATGCCGGGCAGCCGGTCCTCGGAATGGACGGAGACCAGGAGAACGCCGTCCACACGGCGCGTTGCCACCGACTCGGTCAGCTGGTCCCGTTCGGCCTGGTCACGGACGAGCATCAGCTGGAGCTGGGTCCGGCTTTCGGCGAGGGCGCCGCTGACGCCCCGGATCAGCGCGGCGAAGAACGGTTCCGAACCGAGCCGGCTCTCCGACTCCGGGATCACCAGGGCCACGGCGTTGGTCCGGTTGGTCACCAGGCCGCGGGCAACCGAGTTCGGAACGTAGTTGAGCTCCTTGATCGCCGCCAGGACCCTGGACCGCGCGTCGGCACTGACCAGATCCGATCCGTTGACGACGCGGGACACCGTGGTCCTGCCCACGCCGGCACGGGTGGCGACGGTTTTGATCGTGGGACGGTGGTCCCCGGCCATGTGCTCCCCCTCTTCGGCGGTCGCGGCGACACCGGCCGCGGAATTGACCAGCGGCAATTCTTGCAGACAGCACAAGAGCGCAAGCGCGTCAGGGCCCGGGGACCGAACGGCGGACACCGGCCCCGGACCACAAGTTGTGTTCAAGTCATTGACAGACCGGCTGTGCTGCCAGGAGTCTTCGGTCCAGCGGTGGGAACGTGCCCACCCCGAAGTGGGCACGTTCCCACCCCATTGTCGGAGCCGCTGTGGTCAACGCGGAAATCGTCACTCCGGTGCGTCAGCGCCGTCGCTAGGAGGAGATCCATGGGCAGTCCCGGTTCGTTGCGTACGAGGGCGGTGGCGGCGACCGCGGTCGTCGGCGCGCTGACGCTCGTCGTCGGCTGCAGCAGCAGTAACGATTCGGCCACGGGTGGTGGCAAGAAGGACGGCAAGGTCACCATCACCATGGGCCTGTACGGGGTGATGGGCATCAAGGAGACGGGCCTTCTCGAGCAGTACGAGAAGGAGAACCCGAACGTCGACATCAAGGCCGAGATCGCCGGTGACGAGCAGACGTACTACACCGCGCTGCAGACCAGGCTCGCCGCCGGCAAGGGCCTGAAGGACATCCAGGGCATCGAGATCGGCCGGGCCAAGGAGATCACCGAGACCCAGGCGGGCAAGTTCGCGGACTTCTCCGATGTATCGGGCACCGACCACTTCCTGCCGTGGAAGGAGTCCCAGATCAGTACCCAGGACGGCAAGGTGCTGGGCTTGGGCACCGACATCGGCCCGATGGCCGTCTGCTATCGCAAGGACTACTTCGAGCAGGCCGGCCTGCCCACCGACCGCGAGGAGGTCGCCAAGCTGTGGGAGGGGGACTGGCAGAAGTACGTCGAGGTCGGCCGCACCTTCAAGAAGGACTTCAAGGGTGACGACGTGTCCTACATGGACGCGTCCAGCGGCCTGTTCAACGCCATGGTCTACGGCTACCCCGAGCAGTTCTACGACGCCGAGGGCGAGCTGATCTACGACAAGAACCCGGCCGTCAAGGAGGCGTGGAACCTCGCCGCCGACGCCGCCGAGGACGGCCTGAGCGCCAAGCTCCGCCAGTTCCAGCCGGGTTGGGACCCGGGCCTGGCCAACGGCACGTTCGCCACGGCCGTGTGCCCGGCGTGGATGCTCAGTCACATCAGCGAGAAGGCCGGCGAGCCGAACAAGGGCAAGTGGGACGTCGCCAGGGCCCCCAAGGGCGCCAACTGGGGCGGTTCCTTCCTCGGAGTGATCGACCAGAGCCCGGTGAAGGAGGAGGCCAAGAAGCTCGTCGCCTGGCTGACCGCGCCGGAGCAGCAGGCCCACATCTTCAAGGAGATCGGCAACATCCCGTCCTCGCGCGAGGCGCTGGAGAGCGATGACGTGAAGAACGCCGAGTCGGAGTACTTCAGCGACGCGCCGATCGGCGAGATCTTCGGCGCCGCCGCCCAGGAGATCCCCGACGAGCAGGTCCTCGGCCGTAAGGACGGCACGATCAAGGACACCTTCTCCCAGGGCCTGACTCTGATCGAGCAGCAGGACACCCCGCGTGACGAGGCGTGGAAGACCACCGCGGAGCGCATCGAGAAGGCCGTCGGCTGACCCGTCGCCCCATCGGCCGTCCGGGCCCGTCCGCAACCTGCCGACGGGCCCGGGGCGGCTCACACATCCGCTCCCAGGAAGGAAAAGTCGGGTGGCCACCTCCACCACGAAGGCCCTGGCCGGCGGGGAGCCCTCGGGCCCGCCGCCGAAGACGGACGGCGAGGGCACCGCCCGGCGGCGCGGCGCGCTGCTGCACCGGCTGGACGTCAGAGGCGCCCCGTACGCGTTCGTCGCGCCGTTCTTCGTCGTCTTCGCCGCCTTCAGCTTCTACCCCCTCGTCTACACGTCGTGGATCTCCCTGCACCGGGTGGAACTGGCCACCCTCGACGTCATGGAATGGGTGGCGTTCGACAACTACGTCGAACTCTGGAACGACGCACGGTTCTGGAACGCGCTGGCGAACACCCTCACCATCGGTGTCATCTCCACGGTGCCGCAGCTGCTGATGGCGCTCGGCCTGGCGCACCTGCTCAACTACCGGATGCGCGCTTCGCTGTTCTTCCGCGTCGCCTCGCTGGTCCCCTACGCCACCTCGGTCGCCGCCGCGGCCCTCGTGTTCACCATGATCTTCGAACGCGACTTCGGCATGATCAACTGGGCGCTCGGCACGGTCGGCATCGACCCGGTGAACTGGGAGGCCGACAAGTGGCCCGCCCAGGTCGCCATCTCCACCATCGTCATCTGGCGCTGGACCGGTTACAACGCGCTGCTCTACCTGGCCGCCATGCAGGCGATCCCCGCCGAACGGTACGAGGCCGCCGCCATCGACGGCGCCTCCCGGTGGAAGCAGTTCACCCACGTCACCGTCCCCGGAATCCGCTCCACCATCGTCTTCACCATCGTGCTCTCCACGATCGGCGCCACCCAGCTGTTCGGCGAGCCGCTGATCTTCGGCCAGGGACCCAACGGCGTCACCGGTGGCGCGGACAACCAGTACCAGACCCTGGGCCTGCTGCTGTACGAGGAGGGCTGGAAGAACTACCAGATGGGCCGCTCGGCCACCGTCGCGTGGGCGATGTTCCTGCTGCTCGTCCTCGTCTTCGTGGCGCAGCGCCTGATCAAACGCCTGCGTTCCCGTACGTCCTGACCTGGAGTCGCCATGACCATCCACAGCCTCCCGGCCCGGACGGACACCCCGGCCGGGCCCTCCGCCGAGAAGCCGGGCCGCGGCGGCCGCCGGCTGATGCGCCCGCGTGCCGGCCGTCAGCACCACGCCGGCCCGCTCGCCTACATCCTGCTCGCCGTCATGGCGGTGCTGTCGATCTTCCCGCTGTACTGGACGATGGTGGCGGCCTCCACCGACAACACCCGGGTCAGCCAGACGCCGCCGCCGTTCCTGCCCGGCCCGAACCTGTTCAGCAACCTCGCCCGAGCCTGGGACGAGGCGGCGATGGGCAAGGCCATGGTCAACAGCCTGATCGTGGCCGGAGTGATCGCCATGTCCACGGTGATGTTCGCGACCCTGGCGGGTTTCGCCTTCGCCAAACTGCGGTTCAAGGGGCGCAACGCCCTGCTCATGCTGGTGATCGGCACCATGCTGGTGCCGCCGCAGCTCGGCGTCGTACCGCTGTTCATGATGATGTCCGAGCTGGGCTGGTCGCAGCAGCTGCCCGCCGTCATCTTCCCCACCCTGGTGAGCGCGGTCGGTGTCTTCTTCATGCGGCAGTACCTCTCGGAGGCACTGCCGGACGAACTCGTCGAGGCCGGACGCGTGGACGGGGCGCACTCGTTGCGGATCTTCTGGAGCATCGTGCTGCCTGTCGCGCGGCCCGCGATGGCGGTCCTGTTCATGATCACCTTCGTGCACGCGTGGAACGACTTCTTCTGGCCCTTCGTGGTGCTCGACATGACCAACCCCACGGTCCCCGTCGCCCTCACCCAGCTCAGCGCGGGCTATGTCCGCGACCAGTCGTTGATCATGGCCGGCGCGCTGCTCGGCACGCTCCCGCTGCTGGTCATGTTCATCGTCTTCGGCCGCCAGATCGTCAGCGGCATCATGGCGGGCGCCGTCAAGGGCTGACCGCCGCGTCAAGGACCGGCCGAACGCGCCCGCCGGTCCTGCGCGCAGGCGCCCGCGAACCACCCACGCCCTCGCCCCCGTTTCCACCCCCACCACCTCGAAAGGACTTACGTGGTCACCGCAGCACAGCAGACCGCGTCCGCCCCGGACGCCGCCCGCACCTTCCCCAAGGGCTTCCTCTGGGGCTCCGCGACCGCCTCCTACCAGATCGAGGGGGCCGCCGCCGAGGACGGCCGCACACCGTCCATCTGGGACACCTACGCCCGTACCCCCGGCCGGGTCCGCAACGGCGACAACGGTGACACCGCCACCGACCACTACCACCGCTGGCGTGAGGACGTCGCCCTCATGGCGGAACTCGGCCTGGGTGCCTACCGGTTCTCCCTCGCCTGGCCCCGGATCCAGCCCACCGGCCGGGGCCCCGCCGTCCAGAAGGGCCTGGACTTCTACCGGCGTCTCGTCGACGACCTGCTGGACAAGGGCATCCAGCCCGTCGCCACCCTCTACCACTGGGATCTGCCGCAGGAGCTGGAGGACGCCGGAGGCTGGCCCGAGCGCGCCACGGCCGAGCGGTTCGCCGAGTACGCGGCCCTCGCCGCGGACGCCCTGGGCGACCGGGTGAAGACCTGGACCACCCTCAACGAGCCCTGGTGCAGCGCCTTCCTCGGCTACGGCTCCGGCGTGCACGCCCCCGGCCGCACCGACCCGGTCGCCGCCCTGCGCGCCGCCCACCACCTCAACCTGGGCCACGGCCTGGCCGTCCAGGCACTGCGCGACCGCCTCCCCGCCGACGCCCGGTGCTCGGTCACCCTCAACATCCACCAGGTCCGCCCGCTCACCGCCGACGACGCCGACAACGACGCGGTCCGCCGCATCGACGCGCTCGCCAACCGGGTCTTCACCGGCCCGATGCTCCAGGGCGCCTACCCGGAGGACCTGCTCAAGGACACCGCGGCACTGACCGACTGGTCCTTCGTGCGCGACGGCGACCTGCGGCAGATCCACCAGCCGCTGGACTTCCTCGGCGTCAACTACTACAGCCCCACCCTCGTCTCCGCGGCCGACGGCAACGGCACCCACACCTCCGACGGACACGGAAGGAGCGCCCACAGCCCCTGGCCGGGCGCGGACAAGGTCGCCTTCCACCAGCCGCCCGGCGAGACCACCGCCATGGGCTGGGCCGTCGACCCCACCGGCCTGTACGACCTGCTGCACCGCCTGGCCGCCGACTTCCCGCGGCTGCCGCTGTACATCACCGAGAACGGCGCGGCGTTCGACGACTACGCGGACCCCTCGGGCCAGGTCAACGATCCCGCGCGCATCGCGTATGTGCGCGGTCACCTGGCCGCCGTCCACCAGGCCATCGTGGACGGCGTCGACGTACGCGGCTACTTCCTCTGGTCCCTGCTGGACAACTTCGAGTGGGCGCACGGCTACAGCAAGCGCTTCGGCGCCGTCTACGTGGACTATCCGACCGGCACCCGCATCCCGAAGGCCAGCGCCCGCTGGTACGCCGAGGTGGTCCGCAGCGGAGTCCTCCCCGGAGCCTGACCGCAGGCCGGCCCGGTGCGGCACCCTCGCGGGTCCCGCACCGGGGCGGGGACCAGGACCTGCCGGGACGCACGCCACCCGTTGCGGACCGCGGCCGCGCGGACGGGAACGAACGAGAACGGAGTGGTGCGTCGGTCCGGGGCGCACGAGGTGCCACCGGGTTTCGGGGGCGGGGCGACGCTCCACTGCCGCAGGCCGACGTCGTGGCCTTCAGGACCGCCTGCCACACCGCCGCTCGATCCACCCGCGGCAGCGTCGGCGACGTGACCTCGGGCCCCCTCCTCGGTGAGGGTGCCGAGCCCGGCGACGGTCCTGCCGTCCTTGCGGAACATCCCGCCCCCACGTTCCCCCCGGTTCCCATGGACTCGGAGTCCCAGCCGAGTACCGCGCCCCGGAAGGCCGCGGCGGCCCGGACGCCGGGGGTGCCCAGGTCGAACCGGCAGGGAGAGCCGGGGGCGGACCCAGCGGTGATCACGACGATTCCCTCCGCTGTTCCCGTGTCGTTCCGCGTGGTCCCGGCGTGCCACCAGGCCCTGACAGCCGCTCCTCGACCGGTCCGGTCCACGGCCCCGCGGAACCGGGGTGCCGACACCACGCAGCCCACGCGCCGGCCCCCTTCACCCGTATCGCCCATGGCACGCGCCCGGTCCCGGCCCGGAGGCCCGGAGCACGCGGTGCTGTGTCGCGGGGCCCGCAAAGGAACGCCGGTTATTAGTCGTCCCGCCCTCCTTGCCCCCTCCTGCCGCGTGGCGGCAAAGTCATCGCTAATCCGCATTAGCACTGCACAGGTGCCCCGCAGTGCGTACCTAATGCGCATTAGTCGAAGGGGTGGAGCATGGCGGAAAAGATCCCTTCCGCGCAGCGGCGCGGCCGGCCGCGCCAGGCCGAGGTGGCCCGGCTCGCCGGGGTGTCCCAGACCACGGTGTCGCTGGTGCTCGGCGGCAACAAGCAGGGCATCGCCCTGCACGAGGACACCCGTGCACGGGTACTGTCCGCCGCGCGCGAGCTCGGTTACGTGCCCGACCCGGCCGCCCGCCGTCTCGCCGCCGCCCGGAACAATCTCCTCGGCGTCTTCAGTTTCACCGCCACCTTCCCGACCGCCGTGGAGCACTCGTACTACCCGTTCCTCGTCGGTGTGGAGCAGGAGGCCGCCGCCCAGGGCTACGACCTGGTGCTCTTCACCGGCTCCAGCTCCGGCGGGGCACAGGCGGGGGAGCCCGGAGCGCTGAACCGGGTGCGCCTCGCGGACGGTTGCCTGTTCCTCGGCCGTCATGTCCCCGACGACCAGTTGCGGCAGCTCGTCGCCGACGGCTACCCGGCCGTGCACATCGGCCGCCGCGAGGAGCCGGAGGGACTCGCCTGGGTCGGCGCCGACTACGTCGCCGCCGGAGCCGAGGTCGTCCGGCACCTCGCCGGGCTCGGCCACCGGCGTGTCGTCCTCGTCCGCGAGGACGACGACGCCCCGGCCTCCACCGACCGCGAGCGCGGCTTCCGCACCGGGCTTGCCGAATGCGCCGGCCGGCGTGCCATGGACGACCCCGCGGCCGTGGTCCGCACCGCGCGCCCCGCGGGCGACATCACACCCGCGTGGGTGCGTGCCCGGCTCGCCGAGGGCGTCACCGCCTTCGTCGCCGAGGAGACCGACACCGGAGCGGCCTGGCGGGCCCTGCACACGGCCGTCGCCGCCGCCGGGCTCGACGTGCCCGGCGGCGTGTCGCTGGCGCTGCTCGGGTCCCCGCCCGCCGACCTGGCCGCCGCCCGGTCACCGACCGGCTTCGACGTCCCCCGGGCCGAACTGGGCGCCGCCGCGGTCCGCATGCTCACCGCACAGCTCTCCGGCCAGGAGCGCGCCGAGTCTCTCGTGGCCTGCGGCTTCCGCGCCGGGCACACCACGGGCCCACCGCCCGGCGGGACCCGCTGACAGCACCCCCGGTCCAGGTCCCCCACCCGGTCCGCCGCGGCCGCGGCGGACCGGGCGGCGGCACGGGCGGTGTGGCCGCCGCGCTCGCCGCCTGCCGTGCGGGGCGCACCGTCGTCCTCACCGAGGAGACCGACTGGATCGGCGGCCAGCTCACCTCGCAGGCCGTCCCGCCGGACGAACACCCGTGGGTCGAGCAGTTCGGTGTCACGGCCACCTACCGGGCGCTGCGCGAATCGATCCGCTCCCACTACCGGCAGTGGTATCCGCTGCGCGCCGAAGCGCGGGCCCTGCCGCTGCTCAACCCCGGGGCCGGCCGCGTCAGCAAGCTCTGCCACGAGCCGCGCGTCGCCGTCGCCGTCCTGGAGTCGATGCTCGCCCCGCACGTCGCCGCCGGCCGGCTCACCGTGCTGACCCACACCCGGCCCGTCGCCGCCGACACCGACGGCGACCTGGTCCGTGCCGTCACCCTGGAGGACGTCCGCGACGGCGCCCGGCACACCGTCGCCGCCTCCTACGTCCTCGACGCCACCGAGACCGGCGAGCTGCTGGAACTCGCGGGCGTCGAGCACGCGCTGGGCGCCGAGGCCCGCTCCGAGTACGACGAGCCGCACGCACCCGAGACCGCCGACCCGCTCAACCAGCAGGGCATCACCGTCTGCTTCGCCCTCTCCCACCACCAGGGCGAGAACCACACCATCGACCGCCCCGCCGACTACGGCTTCTGGCGCTCCTACCGGCCGGACTTCTGGCCCGGTCCGCTCCTCGGCCTCCTCGCGCCCGACCCCCGTTCCCTGGAGGCCGTGCCGCGCACCTTCGAGCCCAACCCCGACATCGACCCGCTCGACGTCAGCGCAGACCAGAGCGCCGACGCCGGCGGCAAGGAACTGTGGGGCTTCCGCCGCATCCTCGCCGGCAGACTGCACCGCCCCGGCGCGTTCGACTCCGACATCACCCTGGTCAACTGGCCGCTCAACGACTACTGGCTCAAACCGCTCGTCGGCGCCGGCGAGGAGACCGGCCGCGCCGCCGTCACCGAGGCCCGCCGGCTGTCGCTGTCCGTCCTGTACTGGCTGCAGACCGAGGCCCCCAGGACCGACGGCGGCACCGGCTTCCCCGGCCTGCGACCGCGCCCCGACGTCACCGGCACCGCCGACGGCCTCGCCAAGGCCCCGCGTACGTAAGCGAGTCCCGCCGCATCAAGGCCCTCACCACCGTCACCGAGCACGACGTCGCCATCGACCTCGTCGGCCCGTACGGCGGCACCCGCCACCGCGACTCCGTCGGCGCCTACCGCATCGACCTGCACCCCTCCACCGGCGGCGACAACTACATCGACATCGGCTCCGTGCCCTTCGAGATCCCCCTCGGCGCCCTGGTGCCGCGCCGGGTGCGCAACCTGCTGCCCGCCGGCAAGAACATCGGCACCACCCACATCACCAACGGCTGCTACCGCCTGCACCCCGTCGAGTGGAACATCGGCGAGGTCGCCGGCGCGCTCGCCGCGCACTGCCTGGAGGAAGGGGTCCGCCCGCACCAGGTGCAGGGCGAGGACAAGCGGCTGGAGGAGTTCACCCGCGTACTCGACCGGGCCGGCGTCCAGCGCCACTGGCCCGACGTGCGCGGCTACTGACGACGCCGTACCACCGCACGCGCCGCGGGCCGGGCGGCACAGAGGCACCGTCCCGCCCGGCCCCGCACCGCCCGCTCTCCGTGCGCACGGCACAAGGAGGTGTCCCCCTCATGACCCCGCACCGCATCCGCGTCGGCATCGACGTCGGCGGAACCTTCACCGACGCCACTGCCGGTCGACACGGTGAAGAGCTTCATGATGAGGCTGTTCCCGTTCGCGGCCTTCTTCGCCGTGCTGTTCGTGCTCGTCGAGACCCGCCGCAAGGGAGTCGAGCACGCCTGGTCGCTGGCGTCGGCCGGAGAGCGGACCGGGGACGGCGACAGCCCGAAGAGCCCGGGCGGACGGCGACGCAGCCGCGCCCGCCACATGGGCGACGCGCCCTGGTACGCGCTGCTCGCCCCCGCCGTGCCGCTGGTCCTCGCGCTCGGCTTCGAACTGGCCATCATCCCCTCGATGCTCGCGGGCGTGCTGTGGGCACTGGCGACCACCACCCGGCCGGGGCAGCTCAACAAGAGGCTCCTGCGCACCCTCTACGGTGGGTTCGAGACCGCCGCCCCGCCCATCGCGCTCTTCATCGCGATCGGCATCCTGCTCGCCGCGGTGAAGCTCCCCGGAGCCGTCGAGGCACTGAACCCGCTGGTGAAAGCCGTCGCACCGGACAACCCCGTCGTCTTCGTGCTGGTGTTCACCCTCCTCGTGCCGCTGTGCCTCTACCGCGGCCCGCTCAACGTCTACGGCCTCGGCGCCGGGATCGCCGGCGTCCTCATCGCCGCCGGCATCTACCCGGCCGTCGCCGTGCTGGGCCTGACCGCCTCGTACAACCAGGTGTTCGGCGTCAGCGACCCGACCAGTACCCAGACCGTGTGGGCGGCGCAGTACGCCGGCGTCGGCCCGCAGCAGGTCATGCTGCGCACCCTGCCCTACGTGTGGTGCGTCGCGCTCGGCGGTCTGATCGTCACCGCCACCACCCAGCTGTGAGCAGCCCCGCAGCCGTCCCCGCCCGGCCCGGCACGAGGAGCCGCAACGCCATGACGCTCGACCGCCGCCTCTTCCTGCGCACCGCCACCGCCGGCGGCGCACTGCTCGCCCTCGGAGCGCAGGGCACCGCCATGGCCGCCGCCCCCGCAGGCTTCCCCGACTACCGCTACGTCCGCCCACTGCTCACCCCCGAGCAGCTCTCCTGCAACCCCACCGGGGAGATCATCTTCCCCTGCGTCCGCGGGGTCTACGACAAGCTGGGCAACCCGCTCGGCCGCTACTACCTCTACTACGCGCCGCACGACGCACCCGGTGGCATCTGTCTCGCCCACGGCGACTCGCCGGAGGGCCCGTTCACCGAGTACGCCGGCAACCCGATCGTCACCCACGCCTGGCCGCCGCACTACAAGGTCAGCCATGTCTCCTCACCGCACGTGCTCTGGAACGCCGACGCACGTGAGCTGTGGCTGTACTTCCACGGCGAGAACACCACCACCCGTCTCGCCCGCTCCAAGGACGGTGTGCACTTCACCTACGACAGGACGGTCCTCACCACCGCGATGATGCCGGCGGGCACCACCGGAACCTCGTACGCCCGGGTCTTCCGGCACGACCTGCCGGCCCGCGGCGCCCGCTACGTGATGCTCTTCATGTGGAACACCACCGCCAACCACCGCGACATCGGCTGGGGCTGGTCGGCGGACGGCCGGGACTGGGAGTTCGCCACGAAGCCGCTGATCGACCACGCCGCCGTCGGCGCGGTGAACGTCGGCGGGCCGCATCTGCTCACCCGGGGCGGCAGCGCGTACGTCGTGTACAACACCGACAGGGGCAGCGGCGGAGACATCCTGATCACCGAGGTGGGCAAGGACTTCTCACGCCGCGACCATCTCGGTGTGTTCTACGCCTCCGGTACCGCGGCGCCGGAGAACGGGCGCGCGGCGTCGCCGTCGTTCGGCACCGACGGCGGGGTTCCGTACATGATCTACGAGGCGGGAGAGCGGCTGTCGGGCTCCATCGCGCTCGCCCGCGGCACCGCGACCACGTTCATCTGACGCCCCGGGTGCCGGCGAGCGGTGCGCTGCGGCACCACATCGGGATCCCCGGTCGCCACCACTGGGCCGTGGTGTTGCACCTCATGGCCGGCGCCGCCGCGGCGACCGATTTCCGCCAACGGGCGTTTGGTGCACGTGAGGACTTCGCGACCGGGGCTCCGGGCGGAGGGATTCCGCCCCTCTCAACGGGTTCCGGGCTCGAGGGCCGGTTCACCGACGGCGTGTGCCGCTCGCCGCCAGGCGGCACCGACCGCACCGTGCGCGATCGCCGTACCTCGCGCCGTCCCCGCCGGCAGATGCACCGGACTGCCGATGTGCACGTGGAACCGGGGGCGGCGCACCGGGGCGGTGAGCACACCGGACAGTTGCTTCGCGACCGTTCCCGAACAGAGACGCCGGGCCCCCACCTGACCGACCGGAACCACCGGCGCACCGGTCGCGGCCACGAGCCGTGCGAGACCGGTGCGGAAGGGCAGGGGCGCGGTACCCCCCGCGTCCTTGCGCCGGGGGAGACCCCCTTCGGCGTAGATGAGTACATGACGCCCCGTCCCGAGCACCTCGGCCGCTGCCGCGAGGGCCTCCGCCGCCCGCGCCGACCCCCGGTGGACGGGAATGTGCCCCTCCTTGGACAACGCCCGGCCCAGCACCGGCACGCGCCAGAGGCCCGCCGTCGCCAGGACCGCCGGCCTCACGCCCACGGAGCGCAGGGCGGCCAGTACGACCGCCGGGTCGGCCGGCGAGTCGTGGTTGGCGACGAAGACACTGCCCCCGGGGTACGGTCCGTCCGCCTCGCGGGTGACGGTGAGGTGCCCGAGGAGGGGCAGCAGGACAGCGGCGGCACGGCTGAGCATGGACGGCCTTTCGACACGGGAATCCCTGCTCCCCAGCTTCACGTGCCGACCCCTTCCGGCACATGAGTATCCGTACCCATGGGTACCGCGCGGTTTCCCCATGACGAGGGGTGAGGACAGCGCCCGGTTTTTCCGGCTTCTGCCGGGCGCTCGGCGTGCCGGGCGGGACCGCGGCACGGACGGGGTGACGCACGTACCCGGGCCTCGCGGGCCGACCCGTCGGTCCGCGAGGCCCAGGTGGCGGACATGCCGGAGGTGCCGGCCGTCGGCCGCCGCCCGGGGATCCTGGTCGGAGACTTCAACGCGGAGGTGGCGGCTCCGGAACCGGCGCCGCTGTGGCGGAAGCCGCGGGACGCCGGTCCGGCCGGCGGCGGGACGCACCCGGCGGCCGCCCCGGTCAGGCGCATCGACCTGGTGGCCGTCTCCCGCGACATCACCGTGACCGGCACCGAAGCGGTGCCGACGAGGGCATCGGACCACCGCCCCGTCGTCACGGACCTCGGGGTCCACCGGCGCGGCCGCCGAACGATCCGAATCCCCCGGAACCAGGAGGCCCGGGGCGGCCGGCCGCACACCAGGCACGCGAGCGGCTGGACCGAGTCTGCTGGTCGTACGTGCCGTTCCGGGCCGCCTGCCCCGACAGGGCCGTCCCCGGGCCGGCCCGTCGCCGGAAGACTCGGAAATTCCTTAGCCGTTTCGGTGCTTGCATGGCCGTCACGAGGACGGCTCGTGAGTCAACGCAGGCTGCGCGTCTCGGGATCCGGCAGAACCGACCTTCCGGTCGGTGCACCGGAGAGTGCGCGCCTCGCATCGAATGCCGCCGCTTCCGGTCCGCGGGCGCGGTGCGGACTCCCGCCGACCGGTCCTCCCCGTGGCGGTGGAAAGAGAGAAGATGTCCAAGCGCGCACTGATCACCGGAATCACCGGACAGGACGGCTCGTACCTGGCGGAGCACCTGCTGAGCCAGGGGTACCGGGTGTGGGGGCTCTGCCGTGGCCAGGCCAATCCGCGAAGGGACCGGATCGCCGAGCTGATCCCCGGTCTGTCCTTCGTGGACGGTGACCTGATGGACCAGGGGAGCCTGGTCTCCGCGGTCGACCTGGTCCAGCCCGACGAGGTCTACAACCTGGGAGCGATCTCCTTCGTCCCCATGTCCTGGCAGCAGCCGGAACTGGTCACCGAGGTCAACGGCACCGGTGTCCTGCGCATGCTCGAAGCCATCCGTATGGTCAGCGGACTCAGCAGGTCCTCCGGTGGCGGCGCGCGGGGCCAGATCCGCTTCTACCAGGCGTCCTCCTCGGAGATGTTCGGTCAGGTCGCCGAGAGCCCGCAGAGCGAGACGACCCGGTTCCACCCGCGCAGCCCGTACGGTGTGGCCAAGACCTTCGGTCACTACATCACCCGCAACTACCGTGAGTCGTTCGGGATGTACGGCGTCTCCGGAATCCTCTTCAACCACGAGTCCCCGCGCCGTGGAGCCGAGTTCGTGACCCGGAAGATCACCCTGGCCGTCGCCCAGATCAAGCTGGGCATGACGGACAAGGTCAGCCTCGGCAATCTGGACGCCGAGCGCGACTGGGGCTACGCCGGTGACTACGTGCGGGCCATGCACCTGATGCTCCAGCAGGAGGAGCCCGGCGACTACGTCGTGGGCACGGGGAGGATGCACACCGTACGGGACGCGGCACGCATCGCCTTCGAGCATGTGGGCCTGGACTGGCGTGATCACGTCGTGGTCGACCCCGGCCTGGTGCGGCCCGCCGAGGTCGAGACGCTGTGCGCCGACGTGACCGACGCCCGCAAGGAACTGGGCTGGGAGCCCGAAGTCGATTTCGAGCAGCTGATGCGCATGATGGTCGAGTCCGACCTGCGCCAGGCCTCGCGCGAGCGTGACTACAGCCGGCTGGTGGCCGCCGGCGGCGGCTGGTAGGCCCCGCCCGGCCCACCGGCGGTGACACGCTCCGGCAGACCCGCCTTCCGACCGCCCACATACTAGGGATTTCCGCAGACGTACCGCCCGAGACTGGGCTCATGGTCTGCGGAATCGTGTGCACGGCACGCGCGCTGCGCGCGTGCTCCGAAGGAGCTGCCGCAGCGGTACCCGCCCGGCGTCGTGCCGGGGGTCCGCCCCGGACGGGCGGGCCCCGGCACTCCGCACGGCCCGGTCCGCCCGACGGCTGAGGTCCCGTGCCGGGCACGCCTTCCCGGCCCCCGCCCCAGTCGTCCCCACTCCTTCGGACACCCCGGTCGTCCCGGCGCCGAACGGCCGCCCCGAACACCCGGTGTCCCCACCGGACCGCCAGCCGTCCGCCGGTCTTCCTCCAGATGGGTTGCGTTGAAATGGACAAGGAACAGAAGCTCCGGGACTACCTCAAGCGAGCGAGCGCCGATCTGAAGCGTTCGCGGCAGCGGGTGAGCGAGCTGGAGGCGGCGGCCACCGAACCCATCGCGATCGTCGGCATGGGCTGCCGGTACCCGGGCGGTGCGAACAGTCCGGAGGACCTGTGGCGGATGCTGGTCGCCGGTGAGGACGGCATCACCCCGATGCCCGGCGACCGGGGCTGGGAGGCCGCCATCGGCGACGGGCCCGCCGACTTCGCCGGCGGTTTCCTGCACGACGCCCCCGCCTTCGACGCGGACTTCTTCGGTATCTCGCCCCGCGAGGCCCTTTCCATGGACCCGCAGCAACGCCTGCTCCTGGAAACGTCCTGGGAGGCCTTCGAGCGCGCCGGGATCGACCCGTCCGGCGTCCGCGGCAGCCGTACCGGCATGTTCGTCGGGGCCATGCCGCAGGACTACCGCGTCGGCCCCGACGACGACGTCCAGGGCTTCCAGCTGACCGGCAACGCCACCAGCATCCTGTCCGGCCGGCTGTCCTACTTCTACGGAGCCGTGGGCCCCGCCGTCACCGTCGACACGGCCTGCTCCTCCTCACTGGTCGCCCTGCACATGGCCGCCCAGGCACTGCGCGCCGGGGAGTGCTCGCTGGCACTGGCGGCCGGCGTCACCGTGATGGCGAGCCCCACCACCTTCGTCGAGTTCGCCCGCCAGGGCGGCCTCGCGGGCGACGGCCACTGCAAGTCCTTCGCCGACGCCGCCGACGGCACCGGCTGGTCCGAGGGTGTCGGCGTCCTCGTCCTGGAGCGGCTCTCCGAGGCCCGCCGCAACGGCCACCAGGTGCTCGCCGTGGTGCGCGGCTCGGCCGTCAACCAGGACGGCGCCTCCAACGGCCTGACTGCTCCCAACGGCCCCTCCCAGCAGCGGGTCATCGAGGCCGCACTGGTCAACGCCCGGCTCTCCGCCGCGGAGGTCGACGCCGTGGAGGCGCACGGCACCGGCACCGTCCTCGGCGACCCCGTCGAGGCGCAGGCGCTGCTCGCCACCTACGGCCAGGGCCGTGCCCCCGAACAGCCGCTGCTGCTCGGCTCGGTGAAGTCCAACATCAGCCACACCCAGGCCGCCGCCGGCGTCGCCGGCATCATCAAGATGGTCATGGCGATGCGCCACGACCTGCTCCCGCGCACCCTGCACGTGGACCGGCCGTCCACCCACGTCGACTGGACCGAGGGAGCCGTCCGCCTCCTCACCGAGCCCGTCGCGTGGCCGCGCCGGGAGAACGCCCCGCGCCGGGCCGGCGTCTCCTCGTTCGGCCTGTCCGGCACCAACGCGCACACCATCATCGAGGAGGCTCCCGCCGAGGAGCCCGCCGCCGACGGAGCCGAGGAGACCCCCACGGCCCCCGCCGTCGAGCCCGGCGTCCTGCCGTGGCTGCTGTCCGGCCGCACCGCCGACGCCCTGCGCGAGCAGGCCGGCCGGCTGCTGGCCCACCTGCGCGACCGGCCCGCGCTCACCGCCCTCGACACCGCCCACGCGCTGGCCACCACCCGGTCCGCCTTCGAGCACCGCGCCGCGTTCACCACCGCAGACCGGGACACCGCCCTCGCCGCCCTCGCCGCCCTCACCGCCGGCGAGGACGCGCCGGGCCTCACCGTCCACCGGACGCGCGAACGCCCCAAGCTCGCCGTGCTCTTCTCCGGCCAGGGCTCCCAGCGCCCCGGCATGGGCCGCGACCTGTACGTCCGCTTCCCCGTCTTCGCACGCGCCCTCGACGGGATCCTCGGCCACCTCGACGCCGGACTCGACCGCCCGCTGCGTCCCCTCCTGCTGGCCGAGGAGGGCACCACCGAGGCGGCTCTCCTGGACCGCACCGGATACGCGCAGCCCGCCCTCTTCGCCCTCGAAGTCGCCCTGTACCGGCTGGTCGAGTCCTGGGGCCTCACCCCCGACCACGTCACCGGCCACTCGGTCGGCGAGATCGCCGCCGCGCACGTCGCGGGCGTCTTCTCCCTGGAGGACGCCTGCACCCTGGTCCTCGCCCGCGGACGGCTGATGGAGGCGCTGCCCGAGGGCGGCGCCATGGTCTCCGTCGAAGCCACCGAGGACGAGGTGGCCCCGCTCGTCGCCGAGCACGCCGACCGGGTGTCGATCGCCGCCCTCAACGGCCCCTCGGCCGTGGTCGTCGCGGGCGCCGTCGACGCCGTCGACGCCGTCGCCGCCCACTTCACCGCTCTCGGCCGCCGCACCCGGCGGCTGCGCGTCTCGCACGCCTTCCACTCGCCGCTGATGGAGCCGATGCTCGCGGAGTTCCGGGACGTCGTCGCCGGGCTGGCCCCGCAGGCCCCCGCGCTGCCCGTGGTCTCCAACCTGACCGGCCGGCCCGCCACGGTCGAGCAGCTGACCTCCGCCGACTACTGGGCCGACCACGTCCGCGGCACCGTCCGCTTCGCCGACGGCGTCGGCTGGCTGGCCGGACACGGCACCGGCGTCTTCCTCGAACTCGGCCCCGACAGCACCCTGTCCGCGCTCAGCCGCGCCTGCCTGGACGCCGCCGGACACGAGGACGCCGCCGTCCTGCCCGCCCTGCGCAAGGACCGTACCGAGTCCACCGCGCTCACCGAGACCGCCGCCGGCCTGTACCTGCACGGTGTGCCGCTGCGCTGGGAGCGCTGGTTCGAGGGCACCGGCGCCCGCCGCGCCGACCTGCCGACGTACGCCTTCCAGCACCGCCCGTACTGGCCGAAGGGCGTCACCGGCCTCACCGGCGACGTACGGGCCGCCGGCCTGGGCGCCGCCCACCACCCGCTGCTGGCCGCCGCCGTCACCCTCGCCAACTCCGACGGACTGCTGCTCACCGGCCGCCTCTCGGTGCGCACCCACCCCTGGCTCGCCGACCACGCGGTGCGCGGCGCCGTCCTGCTGCCCGGCACCGCCTTCCTGGAACTGGCCGTACGGGCCGGCGACGAGGTCGGCTGCGACCGCGTCGAGGACCTCACCCTCGCCGCCCCGCTCGCCCTGCCCGAGGACGGCGGCGTCCAGGTGCAGGTGTGGATCGGCAGCCCCGACGGCACCGGCCGCCGCACCCTCAGCCTCTACGCCCGCCCCGACGGCGACGACGACCAGCCGTGGACCCGGCACGCCACCGGCACCCTCGCCCCCGGCGCCCGCCACGAGGACGGCTTCGACGCGGCCGTGTGGCCCCCGGCCGGCGCCGAACCGGTCGACCTGGACGGCTTCCACGACTCACTCGCCGACGCCGGATTCGGCTACGGACCGGCCTTCCGCGGCCTGCGGGCGGTGTGGCGGCGCGGCGAGGAGACCTTCGCCGAGGTCGCCCTCGACTCCGGAGCAGCCGGTGACGCGCCCTCCTTCGGCCTCCACCCCGCGCTCCTCGACGCGGCCCTGCACGCCACCGCCTTCGCCCCGCTCGGCGAGGACGCGCGCGGCGGCCTGCCCTTCTCCTGGCAGGACGTCACCCTGCACGCCGGCGGCGCCGCCGAGGTCCGGGTCCGGCTCGTCCCGGCCGCCGACGACGCCGTGTCGATCGCCGTCACCGACGCCACCGGGACGCCCGTCGCCTCCGTGGCCTCCCTGGTGCTGCGCACCGCCCCGGACGCACGCGCCACCGCGGCCTCCGCCCTGGAGCGGGACGCGCTGTTCGCCCTGGACTGGACCCGGCTCACCGCCTCGTCCGACGGCACCGCCCTGCCCACCACCGTAGGCCTGCTCGGCACCGACCCCTTCGGCCTGTCCGCCGCCCTGTCCGCCGTCGGCGCGACCGTCACCGACGGCGGCCACGAGACGCCGGACCTGGTGCTCGCCCCCGTCGCCGGCGCGGGCGACGACCACCTGCTCACCTCGGTGCACGAGGTCACCTCCCGCGCGCTCGGACACCTGAAGGACTGGCTCGACGGCCCGGCCCGTTCCGGCTCCCGGCTGGTGTTCGTCACCCGGGGCGCCGTCGCCACCGACGGCGGCGGTGCCACCGACCCCGCCGCGGCGGCCGTCTGGGGCCTGGTCCGCTCCGCGCAGACCGAACACCCCGGCCGCTTCGGCCTGCTGGACCTCGACCCCGCGCCCACGGCCGACCCCGCCTCCGCCCTCCCGGCCGCCCTCACCGCCGACGAGCCGCAGACCGCGGTCCGCGACGGCGCGGTCCTCGGCGCCCGCCTCGCCCGGGTCCGCCCGCCCGCCGAGCGGGACACCCCTGCCTGGAACCCCGACGGCACCGTCGTGATCACCGGCGGCACCGGCGGCCTGGGCGCCGTCCTCGCCCGCCACCTCGTCGCCGAACACGGCGTACGGCACCTGCTGCTGGCCGGCCGGCGCGGCCCCGACGCGCCCGGCGCCACCGAACTGGCCGACACCCTGCGCGAGTCCGGCGCCGAGGTCACGCTCCGGGCGTGCGACGCCGCCGACCCCGACGCCGTCGCCGCGCTCTTCGCCGCGATACCCGAGGACCACCCCGTCACCGCCGTGGTGCACACCGCGGGCGTCCTCGACGACGGGCTGGTGGAATCCTTCACCGGCGACCGCCTCACCGCCGTCCTGCGGCCCAAGGCCGACGCCGTCTGGCACCTGCACCGGGCCACGCGCGACCTCGACCTCGCCGCGTTCGTCGTCTTCTCCTCCTTCGCCGGCACCGCCGGCGCCCCCGGCCAGGCCGGCTACGCCGCCGCCAACGCCTTCCTCGACGCCCTCGCCGCGACCCGGCGCGCCGCCGGACTGCCCGGCCTCTCCCTCGGCTGGGGCCCCTGGGCGCCCGGCACCGGCATGACCGGCGAACTCACCGAGCACGACCTGCGCCGCCTGTCCCGCTCCGGCACGCCCCCGCTCGCCCCCGAGGACGGCCTCGCCCTCTTCGACACCGCCCTCACCCTGCCCCGCGCCGCCGTCCTGCCCGTCCGGCTCGACCTGACCGCGCTGCGCGGCGGGGGAGAGGTGCCGCCGCTGCTGCGCGGCCTGATCCGGGCCCGCCGCCGCACCGTGCGCACCGGCTCCGGGGCCGCCCTCGGCCTCACCCAGCGGCTGTCCCGGCTCGACGCGCAGGCCCGCACCGAGACCGTCACCGACCTGGTGCGCGCCCAGGTGGCCGCCGTCCTCGGCCACGCCTCCGCCACCGACGTCGACCCCGAACGCGCCTTCCAGGACCTCGGCTTCGACTCCCTGACCGCCGTCGAACTGCGCAACCGGCTCGCCTCCGTCACCGGCCTGCGCACCTCCGCCACCGTCGTCTTCGACTACCCCACGGTCACCGCGCTCGCCGCGCACCTGCTCGAGGAGCTGACCGGCGACGCCGAGCCGGACGCCCCCGCCGCCACCCCGGCGGCCACCGCCACCGCCGACGACCCGATCGTCATCGTCGGCATGAGCTGCCGCTACCCCGGCGGCGTCAGCTCCCCCGACGACCTGTGGCGCCTGGTCACCGAGGGCACCGACGCGGTCGGCGGCCTGCCCGCCAACCGCGGCTGGGACCTGGACTCGCTGTACCACCCGGACCCCGACCACCCCGGCACCTCGTACACCCGCTACGGCGGCTTCCTGCACGACGCGGGCGACTTCGACCCCGGCTTCTTCGGCATGAGCCCCCGCGAGGCGCTGGCCACCGACTCCCAGCAGCGGCTGCTCCTGGAGGCGTCCTGGACCGCCGTGGAACACGCCGGCATCGACCCGGTCTCCCTGCGCGGCAGCCGCACCGGCGTGTTCGCCGGCGTCATGTACAGCGACTACTCCGCCACCCTCGCCGACGAGCGCTTCGAGGGCCACCAGGGCAGCGGCACCGCGCCCAGCATCGCCTCCGGCCGGGTCTCCTACACCCTCGGTCTGGAGGGCCCGGCGGTCACCGTCGACACCGCCTGCTCCTCCTCCCTGGTCGCCCTGCACTGGGCGATGCAGGCCCTGCGCTCCGGAGAGTGCTCCCTCGCCCTGGCCGGCGGCGTCACCGTGATGTCCACGCCGACCTCCCTGATCGAGTTCTCCCGCCAGCGCGGCCTGTCGCCCGACGGCCGCTGCAAGGCCTTCTCCGAGGACGCCGACGGTGTCGGCTGGTCCGAGGGCGTCGGCGTCCTCGTCCTGGAACGCCTCTCCGACGCCCGCCGCAACGGCCACCGCGTCCTGGCCGTGGTCCGCGGCTCCGCGGTCAACCAGGACGGCGCCTCCAACGGTCTCACCGCCCCCAACGGCCCCTCCCAGCAGCGGGTCATCCGCCAGGCCCTGGGCGCCGCCGGACTGACCCCCGCCGACGTGGACGCCGTCGAGGCGCACGGCACCGGTACCAGCCTCGGCGACCCCATCGAGGCGCAGGCCCTGCTCGCCACCTACGGCCGGGACCGCGACCCCGACCGCCCCCTGCTGCTCGGCTCGGTGAAGTCCAACCTGGGCCACACCCAGGCCGCCGCCGGTGTCGCCGGCGTCATCAAGATGGTCATGGCGATGCGCCACGGCACCCTGCCGCGCACCCTGCACGCCGACCGCCCCTCCCGCCACGTCGACTGGGAGTCCGGCGCGGTCGCCCTGCTCCAGGAGCACACCGCCTGGCCCGAGACGGGCCGCCCCCGACGCGCCGCCGTCTCCTCCTTCGGCATCAGCGGCACCAACGCGCACGTCGTCCTGGAACAGCCCGCGCCGCAGCCCGCGCCCCGCCCCGCGGGCACCGACGCCGACGCCCCTGTCGTCCTGCCGTGGGTCCTGTCCGGCCGTACCCGGCCCGCGCTGCGCGCCCAGGCCGCCCGCCTGCTCGCGTACCTGGACGAGCGTCCGGCCCTCGCCCCCGCCGATGTCACCCTCTCCCTGGCCACCACCCGGCCCGCGCTCGAGCAGCGCGCCGTCGCCGTCGGCACCCCCGGCGACGTACGGCGCGCCCTGGCCGCGCTCGCCGCCGACCGGCCCGACCCGGCGCTGGTCCTCGGCGAGAGCGGCGGAGCCGGCCGCACCGCCCTGCTCTTCACCGGGCAGGGCAGTCAGCGCCCCGGCACCGGCCGCGAACTGTACGCCCGGTACCCGAGGTTCGCCGAGGCCCTCGACGAGGTCGTGGCGAAGCTCGACCCGCTGCTCGCCGGTCCGGAGGCGGACTGTGCGCCGCGCTCCCTCAAGGAGGTCCTGTTCGCCGGGGACGGCACCCCCGAGGCCGCCGCGCTCTACGAGACCGGCTGGACCCAGCCCGCCCTGTTCGCCCTCGAAACCGCCCTGTACCACCTGGTCCGCTCCTGGGGCGTGCGCCCCGGCGTGCTCCTCGGACACTCCATCGGAGGGATCACCGCCGCACACGCCGCCGGCGTCCTGTCCCTGGACGACGCCTGCACCCTGGTCGCCGCGCGCGCCCGGCTCATGCAGGCGCTGCCCGAGGGCGGCGCCATGTACTCCGTGCAGGCCACCGAGGACGAGGTGCTGCCGCTGCTGGCCGGACGGGAGGACCAGGTCTGTCTGGCCGCCGTCAACAGCCCCGGCTCCGTCGTGGTCGCCGGGGACGAGGACGCCGCCGAGCGCGTCGCCGCCCACTTCGCCGGCCAGGGCCGCACCACCCGCCGGCTGCGGGTCAGCCACGCCTTCCACTCGCCGCGCATGGACGCCATGCTCGACGCCTACCGCCGGGTCGCCGAGGGCCTGACCTACCACGAGCCGGCCGTCCCGGTCGTCTCCGACCTCACCGGCCGCCCCGCCACCGGCGACGACCTGCGCACCGCCGACTACTGGGTGCGCCACGCCCGCGGCACCGTCCGCTTCGCCGACGCGGTGCGCGCCGCCCACGAGGCGGGCGCCGCCACCTACCTCGAACTCGGCCCCGGCGGCTCCCTCGCCGCGCTCGCCGAGGAGACCCTCGGCGACGAGGCCGGCACCGACGCCGTCCCGCTGCTGCGCACCGACCGCCCGGAGGACGTCAGCGCCCTCGCCGCCCTCGCCCGCCTGCACGTGCGCGGGGTCCGCCTGGACTGGTCCGCCCTGCACACCGGCGCCGCCACCGTCGAACTGCCCACCTACGCCTTCCAGCACGAGACGTACTGGCCCGACACCACCGCCCCCGGCGCCCGCCGCGCCGTCTCCGACCCCGCCGACGCCGCCCTGTGGACCGCCGTCGAACGCGGCGACGCCGACGGACTCGCCGGACTGCTCGGCCTGCGCGACGAGGAGCACGCCTCCCTGTACGCGCTGCTGCCCTCGCTGTCCTCCTGGCGGCGCGCCCGGCAGGAGAAGGCCGTCCTGGACGCCGCCCGCTACCAGGTCGCCTGGCGGCCCGCCGCCACCACCGGCGCCCCCGTCCTGGACGGCACCTGGCTGGCCGTCACCACCGCCGGCGACGGGGCCGGCGAGGTCCTCGACGCGCTGCGCGGCCACGGCGCCCTGCTCCAGCGCCTCGAACTGGACGCCTCCCACCTCGACCGCGACCGGCTCGCCGACGCCCTGCGCGCCGCCGGGGCCCCCGACGCCACCGGCATCCTGAACCTGCTGCCGCTCGCCGACGGCCCCCAGCCGACCGACGGGACATCCGGGGACACCGCGGCCGGCGGCCTCCCGCCCGGTTTCGCCCTCGGCGTCGTCCTCGCCCAGGCCTGCGGCGACACCGGCGCCACCGCCCCGCTGTGGACCGTCACCCGCGGCGCGGTCTCCACCGGCACCGACGACCCGCTGACCCACCCCGCCCGCGCCGCCCACTGGGGCCTGGGCCGGGTCACCGCCCTGGAACGCCCCGAGCAGCCCGGCGGCCTCGTCGACCTGCCGGCCGTCCTCGACGCGCCCGCCGCGCAGCGCCTGGCCGGCGTGCTCTCCGCCCGCGACGGCGACGACCAGGTCGCCGTCCGCGGCTCCGGCGTGCTCGCCCGCCGCGTCGCCCGCCACCCCGGCGCCGACCTGCCGCGCGAGGACGTCCTCACCGCCTCCGGCACCGTCCTCATCACCGGCGGCACCGGCGGACTCGGCGCCGAGACCGCCCGCCTGCTGGCCCGCGCCGGCGCCGCCCACCTGGTCCTCACCAGCCGACGCGGCCCCGACGCGCCGGGCGCCGCCGAACTCGCCGCCGAACTCGAGGAGTCGGGCACCCGCGTCACCCTCGCCGCCTGCGACAGCGCCGATCGCGACGCCCTCGCGGCCGTCCTCGCCGCCGTCCCCGAGGACACCCCGCTCACCGGTGTGGTGCACGCAGCCGGCGTCGGCCAGGCCGCGCCCCTGTCCGCCACCCCGCTGGCCGACACCGCCGCCGCGATGGCCGCCAAGACCCTCGGCGCCGCCCACCTCGACGCCCTGCTCGACGGTCACGACCTGGACTTCTTCCTGCTGTACTCGTCCGTCGCCGGAGTGTGGGGCAGCGCCGGACAGAGCGCCTACGCCGCCGCCAACGCCTACCTCGACGCCCTCGCCGAGCACCGGCGCGCCCGCGGCCTGGCCGCCACCGCCGTCGCCTGGGGCCCGTGGGCCGAGATCGGCATGGCCCACGCGCACCACTCGGTCTCCGACACCCTCGAACGCAGCGGACTGCGCCTGCTGGCCCCCGCCACCGCCGTCACGGAACTGCGCCGTGTCCTCGTCCAGAAGGACACCGCGGTCACCGTCGCCGACGTCGACTGGGACCAGTACCACCCGGTCTTCACCGCCGTACGCGCCAGCCGCCTGTTCGACGAGATCGACACCGTACGCGCCCTGGCCGCCCCGGCGGACACCACCGCGACCGTCTCCGAACTGGCCGGACGGCTGCGCGGACTGACCGGCGACGAGCAGGAGCGGCTGCTTTTGGACCTGGTGCGCTCCGAGGCCGCCGTCGTCCTCGGCCACACCTCCGCCGACGGCGTCCCCGCCAAGCGCGCCTTCCGTGACGCGGGCTTCGACTCGCTGACCGCCGTGGAACTGCGCAAGCGCCTCGCCGCGCTCACCGGCCTCGCCCTGCCCACCACCCTGGTCTTCGACCACCCCAACCCGGCCGCCCTCGCCCGCCACCTGCGGAACGAGCTCCTCGGTACCGGCGACAGCGCGTCCGTCGCCACCGCCGGCCCGGGCGCCACCGACGAGCCCATCGCCATCATCGGCATGAGCTGCCGCTTCCCCGGCGGCGCCCGCTCCGCCGACGCGTTCTGGCGGCTCGTCGCCGACGGCACCGACACCATCTCCGAGTTCCCCGTCAACCGGGGCTGGGACGCCGACGCCCTCTACGACCCCGACCCCGACAACCCCGGCACCACCTACTCCACCCTCGGCGGCTTCCTGCACGACGCGGGCGAGTTCGACCCCGGCTTCTTCGGCATCTCGCCCCGTGAGGCCGTCACCATGGACCCGCAGCAGCGGCTGCTGCTCGAGACCACCTGGGAGGCGTTCGAGCACGCCGGGATCGACCCCGCTTCGGTGCACTCCACGCCCACCGGCACCTTCATCGGCTCCACCTACCAGGACTACGGCGTCGCCATGGACGACGGCTCCGCCGGGCACGCCGTCACCGGCTCCAGCCCCAGCGTCCTGTCCGGCCGCCTCGCCTACACCTTCGGCCTGGAGGGCCCGGCGGTCACCGTCGACACCGCCTGCTCCTCCTCCCTGGTCGCGCTGCACCTGGCCTGCCAGTCGCTGCGCAACGGCGAGAGCAGCCTCGCCCTCGCGGGCGGCGCCACCGTCATGACCAACCCGATGTCGTTCATCGCGTTCAGCCGGCAGCGGGCCCTGGCCCGCGACGGACGCTGCAAGGCGTTCTCCGACGACGCCGACGGCATGACCCTCGCCGAGGGCGTCGGCGTCCTCGTCCTGGAACGCCTCTCCGACGCCCGCCGCAACGGCCACGAGATCCTCGCCGTGGTCCGCGGCTCGGCCATCAACCAGGACGGCGCCTCCAACGGCCTCACCGCCCCCAACGGCCCCTCCCAGGTCCGCGTCATCCGCCAGGCCCTGGGCGCCGCCGGACTGACCCCCGCCGACGTGGACGCCGTCGAGGCGCACGGCACCGGTACCAGCCTCGGCGACCCCATCGAGGCGCAGGCCCTGCTCGCCACCTACGGCCGGGACCGCGACCCCGACCGCCCCCTGCTGCTCGGCTCGGTGAAGTCCAACCTGGGCCACACCCAGTCGGCCGCCGGTGTCGCCGGCGTCATCAAGATGGTCATGGCGATGCGCCACGGCACCCTGCCGCGCACCCTGCACGCCGACCGCCCCTCCCGCCACGTCGACTGGGCCGGCGGCGCCGTCCGCCTCGTCACCGGGACCACCGACTGGCACAAGGACGACGCCCCGCTGCGCTGTGCCGTCTCCTCCTTCGGCATCAGCGGCACCAACGCGCACGCCGTCCTGGAACAGGCGCCCGCCGGCCCGGAACCCGCCGGGGCCCCCGAGCCCGCCCTCCCGGCCGGTGGCACCCTGCCCTGGATCCTGTCCGCCGCCGCCCCCGCGGCGCTGCGCGGCCAGGCCCGCAACCTCGCCGACCACGTCACCACCGCCGAGCCGCACCCCGCCGACGTCGGCCACACCCTGATCACCGCCCGCTCCGTGCTGGAGCACCGCGCCGTCGCCCTCGGTACCACCACCGGCGAACTCACCGACGCGCTCACCGCGTTCGCCGACGGCGAGTCCACCGCCCAGGTCGTGAGCGGCACCGCCGACACCGACGGCCGCACCGTGTTCGTCTTCCCGGGCCAGGGCTCCCAGTGGGCCGGCATGGGCGCCGAACTCCTCGAGGCCTCACCCGTGTTCGCCGAGCGGCTGCACGAGTGCGCCGCCGCGCTCGCCCCGTTCACCGACTGGTCCCTCGTCGACGTCATCCGCGGCGCCGACGGCACGCCCGACTTCGACCGCGTCGACGTCGTCCAGCCCGCCACCTGGGCGGTGATGGTGTCCCTGGCCGAGCTGTGGCGTGCCCACGGCGTCACCCCGGACGCCGTCGTCGGCCACTCCCAGGGCGAGATCGCCGCCGCCGTCGTCTCCGGCGCCCTGTCCCTGGAGGACGGTGCCCGTGTCGTCGCCCTGCGCAGCCAGGCCATCGGCCGCGTCCTGGCCGGCGCCGGCGGCATGATGTCCGTCCAGCTGCCCGCCGCCGAGGCCGAGGAGTACCTGGCCGGCCACGGCGGCGCCGTCTCCGTCGCCGCGGTCAACGGGCCCCGCTCCGTGGTCCTCGCCGGCACCCCCGACGCGCTCGACGCCCTGCACGCCGAGTTCACCGCCCGGGACGTACGCGCCCGCCGCGTCGCCGTGGACTACGCCTCCCACTCCCCGCAGGTCGAGCGCATCCACGACGAACTCCTCGACCTGCTGGCACCCGTGACGCCCCGCCAGTCACGGGTGCCGTTCCACTCCACGGTCACCGGCGAGATCCTCGGCACCGCCGCCACGGACGCCGCCTACTGGTACCGCAACCTGCGCCGGACCGTCCGCTTCGAGGACGCCGTACGCGCCCTCCTCGGCGCCGGGCACACCGTGTTCGTCGAGATCAGCCCGCACCCCGTGCTCACCATGGCGGTGCAGGCCACCGCCGAGGAGACCGGCGACCACGTCGCCGTCACCGGCACCCTGCGCCGCGAACAGGGCGGCACCGGCCGCTTCCTGTCCTCCCTCGCCGAGCAGTGGGTCCGCGGCGGCCGCGCCGACTGGACCGCCGTCTACGCCGGATGCGGCACCCGCAGGACACCCCTGCCCACCTACGCCTTCCAGCGCGAGCACCTGTGGACCGAGGCGGCGCCGCCGCGCACCACGGACGGAGGCGACCCCGCGGACGCCGAGTTCTGGACCGAGGTCGAGCAGGAGGACGTCGACTCCCTCGCCACCCGCCTGCACCTGGACCGCGACACCCTCGCCCCCGTCCTGCCCGCCCTGTCCACCTGGCGCCGCCGGCGCCGCGACCGCTCCACCGTCGGCTCCTGGCGCTACCGCGCCACCTGGAAGCCGCTCGGCGCCCTGCCCGACGCCGCCCTCACCGGCACCTGGCTGCTGGTCACCGCCGACGGCACCGACCCCGCCCACACCACCGCCGTGCGGGAGGCGCTCACCGCGCACGGCGCCGACGCGGTGCCGCTGCACCTCGGTGCCGCCGACACCGACCGCGGCCACCTCGCCGCCCGCCTGCGCGACCTGCCCGAACCCACCGGCGTGGTGTCGCTGCTGGCCGCCGCCGAGGACACCGGCACCCTCCACCCCGTGCTGCCCGCCGGGCTCGCGCTCTCCGTCACCCTGGTGCAGGCCCTCGGCGACGCCGGAATCGACGCGCCCCTGTGGGCGCTGACCCGCGGGGCCGTCTCCACCGGCCGCGCCGACCGGCTCACCCACCCCGCGCAGGCCATGGTGCACGGCCTCGGCTGGACCGCCGCGCTGGAACACCCGCAGCGCTGGGGCGGCACCGTCGACCTGCCCGAGACCCTCGACCACCGCGCGGCGCAAAGGCTCGCCGCCGTCCTCACCGGCAGCACCGGCGAGGACCAGCTCGCCGTCCGCGCCTCCGGCGTCCTCGCCCGCCGCGTCGCCCCCGCGCCCGCCCCGGCCGGCGGCCCCGGCTGGAGCCCGCGCGGCACCGTCCTGGTCACCGGCGGCACCGGCACCCTCGGCCCCCACCTGGCCCGCTGGCTCGCCGACCAGGGCGCCCGCGACCTGGTGCTCACCAGCCGCCGCGGCGACAGCGCGCCCGGAGCGGCCGAACTCGTCGCCGAGCTCGCCGACCGCGGCTGCACCGCCACCGTCGCCGCCTGCGACGTCACCGACCGGGACGCCGTCGCCGCGCTCCTGGACCGGCTCGCCGCCGAGGGCCGCACCGTCCGCAGCGTCTTCCACACCGCCGCCGTCATCGAACTCCAGTCGATCGACGAGACCAGCCTCGACGCCTTCGCCGGGGTCGTGCACGCCAAGACCGCCGGCGCCACCCACCTCGACGACCTCCTCGACGACGACCAGCTCGACGCCTTCGTCCTCTACTCCTCCACCGCCGGCCTGTGGGGCAGCGGCCGGCACGCCGCCTACGTCGCCGCCAACGCCCACCTCAACGCGCTCGCCGAGCACCGCCGCGCCCGTGGCGCCCGCGCCACCGCGATCTCGTGGGGCATCTGGGCCGACGACATGAAGCTCGGCCGCGTCGACCCCAGCCAGATCCGCCGCAGCGGACTGGTCTTCATGAACCCCGAGCTGGCCCTCGCCGGACTCCGGGGGGCCCTCGACGCCGACGAGGGCGTCCTCGCCGTCGCCGACGTCGACTGGGACCGCTACCACCCGGTGTTCACCTCCTCGCGGCCCACCGACCTGTTCGAGGACGTCCCCGACGTACGGCGCCTGACCGAGGAGTCGCAAGCCCGCGCCGCCGACGGCGGTGAGTTCGCCGGCCGGCTGCGCGCGCTGCCCGCCGGCGAACAGGACCGCCTCCTGCTGGACCTGGTCCGCTCCGAGGCCGCCACCGTCCTCGGCCACGCCTCCCCGGACGTACTGTCCGAGCGCCGTGCCTTCCGCGACGTCGGCTTCGACTCCCTCACCGCCGTCGACCTGCGCAACCGGCTCGCCGCCGTCACCGGCCTCACCCTCCCGAGCACCCTGGTCTTCGACTACCCGGACCCGCTCACCCTCGTCGCGCACCTGCGCGGCCTCATCGGCGGCCCCGGCACCGAGGACGACGGACCGGTGCGCACCACCGCCGCCGTCGACGAGCCCATCGCCATCATCGGCATGAGCTGCCGCTACCCCGGCGGCGTCACCTCCCCCGAGGCCCTGTGGGACCTCGTCGCGGCCGGCGGCGACGCCATCACCGGTTTCCCCGCCGACCGCGGCTGGGACGCCGACGCCCTCTACGACCCCGACCCCGCCAAGCCCGGCACCACCTACTCCACCCAGGGCGGCTTCCTCCACGACGTCGCCGACTTCGACGCCGCCTTCTTCGGGATCTCGCCGCGCGAGGCCCTCGCCATGGACCCGCAGCAGCGGCTCCTGCTGGAGACCGGCTGGGAGGTCCTGGAACGCGCCGGCATCGACCCCGCCACCCTCCGCTCCAGCCTCACCGGCACCTTCATCGGCGCCAGCTACCAGGACTACACGGCGGGCGGCGCCTCCTCCGAGGGCGCCGAGGGCCACCTCATCACCGGCACCATCTCCAGCGTGATGTCCGGCCGCCTCGCCTACACCTTCGGCCTGGAGGGCCCGGCCGTCACCCTGGACACCGCCTGCTCCTCCTCGCTCGTCGCACTGCACCTGGCCTGCCAGTCGCTGCGCAACGGCGAGAGCACCCTCGCCCTCGCCGGCGGCGTCAGCGTCATGGCCACCCCCAGCGCCTTCACCGGCTTCAGCCGCCAGCGCGCCATGGCCCCCGACGGCCGCTGCAAGGCGTACGCCGAGGGCGCCGACGGCATGAGCCTCGCCGAGGGCGTCGGCCTCGTCCTGGTCGAACGGCTCTCCGACGCCCGCCGCAACGGCCACCCCGTGCTCGCCGTGATCCGCGGCTCCGCCGTCAACCAGGACGGCGCCTCCAACGGCCTCACCGCCCCCAACGGCCCCTCCCAGGCCCGGGTGATCCGCCAGGCCCTCACCAACGCGCACCTCACCCCGGCCGACGTCGACGTGGTCGAGGGGCACGGCACCGGCACCGCGCTCGGCGACCCCATCGAGGCGCAGGCCCTCCTCGCCACCTACGGCCAGGACAGGCCCGCCGGCCGGCCACTGCTGCTCGGCTCGGTGAAGTCCAACATCGGCCACACCCAGATGGCGTCCGGCATCGCCGGCGTCATGAAGATGGTCATGGCGATGCGCCACGGCACCGTCCCGCCCACCCTGCACGTGGACACCCCCTCCAGCCACGTCGACTGGAACTCCGGTGCCATCGACCTGGCCACCGGCACCGTGCCGTGGCCCGAGACCGGCCGGCCCCGCCGCGCCGCCGTCTCCTCCTTCGGCCTCAGCGGCACCAACGTCCACACCGTCGTCGAACAGGCCCCCGACACCCCGGACGTGGAGGAGCCGCAGTCCGCGCCCGCCGCGGACCCCGGCACCCTGCCGGCCGGCGTGCCGCTGGTCCTGTCCGCCCGCACCGCCCCCGCCCTGCGCGCCCAGGCCGCCCGCCTCCTCGAGTACACCGAGGCCCACCCGGAGCTTCCGCTGCTCGACGTGGCCCACTCCCTGGCCACCACCCGCGGCACCCTGGAACACCGCGCCACCGTCCTCGCCGGCGACCGCGACGGGGTCCTGCGCGCCCTGACCGCCCTGCGCGACGGCACACCCGACGGCGCCCTCGTCACCGGCGCCCCCTCCCGGGGCCGCCTCGCCTTCCTGTTCACCGGACAGGGCAGCCAGCGCGCCGCCATGGGCCGCGAACTGTACGGCCGCCACCCGGCCTTCGCGGACGCCCTGGACGACGTCCTCACCCGCTTCGACCAGGAACTCGAACACCCCCTGCGGGACGTGCTGTTCGCCGAGGAGGGCACCCGGAACGCGGCCCTCCTGCACGACACCGCCTACACCCAGCCCGCCCTGTTCGCCCTCGAAGTGGCCCTCTACCGGCTCGTCGAGTCCTGGGGCACCGTGCCCGACAGCGTCGCCGGCCACTCCATCGGTGAACTCGCCGCCGCCCACGTCGCGGGCGTCCTCTCCCTGGACGACGCCTGCACCCTCGTCGCCGCCCGGGGCCGCCTCATGGCCGCCCTGCCGGCCGGCGGAGCCATGGTCGCCGTGCAGGCCGCCGAGGACGAGGTGCTGCCGCTGCTGGAGGGCCTGGAGGACCAGGTCTGTCTGGCCGCCGTCAACGGCCCGCGCGCCGTCGTCCTGTCCGGCGAGGAGGACGCCGTCACCCGGATCGCCGCCCGGATCGCCCGGGACGGCCGCAGGACCCGCGCCCTGCGCGTCAGCCACGCCTTCCACTCGCCGCGCATGGACGCCATGCTCGACGACTTCGCCCGGGTCGCCCGCGGCCTCACCTACCACCTGCCGTCCGTCCCGCTGGTGTCCACCGTCACCGGCGAGCCCGCTGCCACCGACGCGCTGCGCAGCCCCGACTACTGGGTCCAGCAGGTCCGCGCCACCGTCCGCTTCGCCGACGCCGTGCGCGCCCTCGCCCGGCAGGGCCACACCTCCTTCCTGGAACTCGGCCCCGACGGCATCCTGTCCGCCGCCGCACGCGACACCCTCGACGCCGCCGAAGACACCGACACGCCGGCGCACGCCGACGTGACCACGGTGCCCGCGCTGCGCCGCGACCGCGACGAGGTCACCGCCCTCACCACCGCCCTGGCCCGCGTCCACGTCCACGGCACCCGTGTGGACTGGTCCGGCGTCCTGCACGGCACCGGCGCCCGCCGCGTCGACCTGCCCACCTACGCCTTCCAGCACAGCCGCTACTGGCCCGACACCACCCACGGGCCGGCCCCGGCGACCGCGACCGGCCCGGCCGACGGCGCGGACGCCGCGTTCTGGTACGCCGTCGAGCGAGCCGACCTGCCCGCCCTCGGCGCCGACCTCGGCCTCGACGACGACACCCTCGCCGCCCTCGTGCCCGCCCTGTCCGCGTGGCGGCGCCGTCGCACCGAACGGGTCGCCGCCGACGCCCGCCGCCACCGCGCCGTGTGGAAACCGCTGGACGGCGCCCCCACCACGCGGCCGGGTGGTACCTGGCTCGTCCTGCTCCCGGCCACCGACACCGACACCGACGTGACCGAACTGCCGGACGCCCTCGGCCTGCACGCCCTACGCGTGACCACCGACGGCCGGGACCGCACGGGCCTCGCCGGCCTGCTGCGGGAACTCCCCGCGCCCGACGGCGGATTCACCGGCGTCCTGTCCCTGCTCGCCCTCGGCGCGGACGACTCCGGCGCGGGCGACCCCGCCGGCCTCGGCGGTGTCCTGCCCACGGCCACCGCCGTGCAGGCGCTCGGGGACGCGGGGATCCACGCCCCGCTGTGGCTCCTCACCCGCCGGGCCGTCACCACCGGCCGAGCCGACCGCCTCGCCCGCCCCGGGCAGGCCGCCGCACGGGGCCTCGTCCGGGTCGCCGCCCTGGAACACCCCGAACGACGCTTCGGCGTCGTCGACCTCCCCGAACACCTCGACCCCCAGGCCGTACGCCGCCTGGCCCACCTCCTGGCCGAACCCGGCGACGAGACCGACCTCGCCGTCCGCACCTCGGCCACCTACGCCCGCCGGCTGGCCCACCACCCTGCGTCCGACGGCACGGCCCCCCGACGGTTCGCCCCCGAGGGCACCGCCCTGATCACCGGCGGCACCGGCGCGCTCGGCAGCCACGTCGCCCGCCGCCTCGCCGAACGCGGCACCCCGCACCTGCTGCTGGTCAGCCGCCGCGGCACCGACGCGCCCGGTGCCGACGACCTCGCGGCCGAGCTGCGGGAACTGGGTGCCGAGGTGACCGTGGCCGCCTGCGACACCGCCGACCGCGCCGCCCTCGCCACCCTCCTCGCGGCCGTGCCCGCCGAACACCCCCTCACCGCGGTGATCCACACCGCCGGCGTCCTCGACGACGGCGTCCTCGACGCGCTCACCCCCGAACGGTTCGACACCGTCCTGCGGGCCAAGGCACACTCCGCCGCCCACCTGCACGAACTGACCCGCGAGAGCGGCCTCACCGACTTCGTGCTGTTCTCCTCCACCGCCGGCAGCCTCGGCGCCGCCGGCCAGGGCAACTACGCGGCCGCCAACGCCTACCTGGACGCCCTCGCCGAACACCGCCGCGCCGCCGGCCTGCCGGCCACCTCCGTCGCCTGGGGCCCCTGGGCCGGCACCGGCATGGCCGGCCACGGCACCGGAGTGGAGGACCGGGTCCGCCGCGGCGGCTTCACCCCGATGAGCGCCGAGGACGCGCTCGCCGCCCTCGACACCGCAGTCGAGTACGGCGACACCGCGCTCACCGTCGCCGACATCGACTGGCAGCGGTACGCGACGGTCTTCGCCGCCAACCGCCCGCTCGTGCGCGACCTGCCCGAGCTGCGCGCCACCACCGCCGGCTCCGCGACCGCGGCCACGACCGCCGGCCCGGCGCTCGGCCGGGAACTCGCCGCGCTCACCGGCCCCGCCCGGCAGCGGTACGTCCTGGACCTCGTGCGTGCCCAGGTCGCCGGCGTCCTCGGTCACCCCGACCCGGCCGCCGTCGAACCCGACCAGGCCTTCACCGACCTCGGCTTCGACTCGCTGACCACCGTCGAACTGCGCAACACCCTCAACGCCACCACCGGCCTGAAGCTGCCCGCCACCCTCGTCTACGACCACCCCACCACCCGCGACCTGGCCGCCCACCTCCTCACCGAACTGCTCGGCACCCTGCCCGAGCCGGCCGACGGCCGCGTCGCCGTGGACACCACCGAACGCGCGACGGACGACGACCCCGTGGTCATCGTCGGCATGGGCTGCCGCTTCCCCGGCGGCGTCGACTCACCCGACGACCTGTGGGACCTGCTGTACGACGGCCGTGACGCCATCACCGGCTTCCCCGCCGACCGCGGCTGGGACCTCGACGCCCTCGCCCGCGGCGGCTCCGCCACCCTGGAGGGCGGATTCCTCGACGGCGCCGGCCTCTTCGACGCCGCCTTCTTCGGGATCTCCCCGCGCGAGGCCCTCGCCATGGACCCGCAGCAGCGCCTGCTGCTCGAGACGTCCTGGGAGGCCCTGGAGCGCGCCGGCATCGACCCGGCGGGCCTGCGCGGCAGCGCCACCGGCGTCTTCGTCGGCACCAACGGCCAGGACTACGCGACCATGCTGCGCCGCGGCACCACCGACGTGCAGGGCCACGCCGCCACCGGCACCACCGCCAGCGTCATGTCCGGCCGGCTGTCCTACACCCTCGGCCTGGAGGGCCCCGCCGTCACCGTCGACACCGCCTGCTCCTCGGCGCTCGTCGCCCTGCACATGGCCGCCACGGCACTGCGCTCCGGCGAGTGCTCCCTGGTCCTGGCCGGCGGCGTCTCGGTGATGTCCAGCCCCGACGCCTTCGTCGAGTTCACCGCCCAGGGCGGCCTCGCCGGCGACGGCCGCTGCAAGGCCTTCTCCGACGACGCCGACGGCACCGCCTGGTCCGAGGGCGCCGGCGTCCTCGTCCTGGAACGGCTCTCCGACGCCCGCCGCAACGGCCACCCCGTGCTCGCCGTGGTCCGCGGCGCGGCCGTCAACCAGGACGGCGCCTCCAACGGCCTGACCGCCCCCAACGGCCGCGCCCAGCAGCGCGTCATCCGCGCCGCCCTCGCCGACGCCCGCCTCACCCCGGCCGACGTCGACATGGTCGAGGCGCACGGCACCGGCACCACTCTCGGCGACCCCATCGAGGCACACGCACTCATCTCCGCCTACGGCACCGAACGCGACCCGGAGCACCCGCTGCTGCTCGGCACGGTCAAGTCGAACCTGGGCCACACCCAGGCCGCCGCCGGTGTCGCGGGCGTCATCAAGACCGTGCTCGCCCTGCGCCACGGCGAACTGCCCCGGACACTGCACGCCGACACCCCCTCGACCCACGTCGACTGGTCCGACGGCACGGTCGCCCTGCTCCGTGAGCGCACCCCCTGGCCGGAGACCGGCCGGCCCCGCCTCGCCGGAGTCTCCGCCTTCGGCGTCAGCGGCACCAACGCCCATGTCCTGCTGGAACAGGCCCCGGCGGAGGCCGAGTCCCGCGGCGACGCGGCACCGGTGGTGCCCGCCGAGGTGCCGTGGCTCGTCTCCGCCCGCACCCCCGAGGCCCTCACGGACCAGACCGAGCGGCTGGTGTCGTTCACCGCCGCCCACCCGGACGTCCAGGCCCTCGACACCGCCTACACCCTGGCCGTCGGTCGCACCGCGTTCGAGCACCGGGCGGTGCTTCTCGCGGGCACGGGTGTGGCGGGTGAGCGGTCGGTCGAGGTGGCGCGTGGTCGTGCTGTCGAGCGGTCGTTGGCGGTGTTGTTCTCGGGTCAGGGGTCGCAGCGGGCCGGGGCGGGGTGTGGGTTGTCTGCCCGGTTCCCGGTGTTCGCGGAGGCGTTGGATGCTGTGCTGGCGCGGCTGGACGTGGAGTTGGACCGTCCGTTGCGGGAGGTGTTGTTCGCGCGGGAGGGCACGCCGGAGGCGGATCTGCTGCACACGACCGGGTTCGCGCAGCCTGCGTTGTTCGCCCTCGAGGTCGCCCTGTACCGGCTCGTCGAGTCGTGGGGTGTGCGGCCGGAGTTCGTGGCCGGGCATTCGGTGGGGGAGATCACGGCCGCGCATGTGGCGGGGGTGTTGTCGCTGGAGGACGCGTGCACGCTGGTCGCGGCCCGTGCCCGGCTGATGCAGGACCTCCCGGCGGGCGG
>NZ_BBNN01000042.1:0-45034 GCF_000829695.1 Streptomyces sp. NBRC 110035
CCCGCGACCCGCACCCCGGACTCGTCCGCGTGCGCGACGGGAGCGGTGGCCAGATGCTCTTTGACCTGGGCTTCGAAGCCGGCGAGACCGTCATGGGCGCGGGCCAGGACCGACAGGACGGTGCCCGTCGAGATCGGCAGGGCGAACATCGATCCCATCGCTTCGGCCAGCCGCTTCGCCGGCAGGTGCTGATACGCCGACAGGTAGCAGATCGCCGCCCGGACACCGGGTCCGTACACGGCGGCCGCGCTGACCTGCCCGGGAGCCACCGCTGCGGTCACGTGCCCGCAGCCGCAGCGGACCTGGTGCAGCCGGTGCTCGGTGACCTCCGGCGTGATCTCGGGCAGATCGAAGACCTGCCGGGCCCGATACCCCGAACTCGCCACACCCGACAGCGTGTTCCCGCAGCCGTCGCACGCGGACGGATGGTGATCGACTATCGCGTCCGGGTCGCAGACCTGCTCCAGCCGGCCACCCGGATCCCCCTTGGCCCGACCCGGCTTACGGCCAGACGCCTTGCGTAGCGATTTCGGCGCGGGCTTCTTGCGCAGCCCGTCACTCGACGGCGGCTTGGAGGAGTTGCGCGAGTTGACGGCGACCTGCCGCTCCAGCTCCGCGATCCGCTCCGCCTGCGCGGACACCAGGAGCTTCAACTCCGTGACCAGCGTGGCCAGCTCCTCGTAGGAAGGCGGCGACGGCGGGCTGACGGATACAAGATCAACCTACCCGACCGGAACGGCCACCCCGAACGGCATCGCCGCAACTCAGCAGCCGTCCTAAACAGTCACGAACTGGCAGCCGACGGCACTCTGCCGCAAGCCAAGATCAAGGCGAAACTGCGCGACATCGAACGCCAGCGACAGCACCTCAAGGAGCGGCTCACAGAGGCTGGTCAAGACCTCTCCGAGGGCGCCCGTCTGATCGATGTCTGCCTACGGCTGTTGGAGAACCCCCAGGAGCTGTATCGCCGCTGCGATGACGACCAGCGACGCCTACTGAACCAAGCGATCTTCCACGGGCTCTACGTCGACGAGGACCAGGTCGCCGACCACGACCTTCAGGAGCCGTTCGCACGTCTCCACGCCGTTCAGGTTGCCAGGCAGCAGCCTGGGGCCCAGAACAACAGCAGGTCCCTCCCCCATACGGGGAAGGGACCTGCGTTGGACACCATCGAAGTCCTGCTAGGGGGCGTTGATTCGGCCCCATGTTCTAGTAAGCCTTCTATGGTGGGCGATACTGGGTTCGAACCAGTGACCTCTTCGGTGTGAACGAAGCGCTCTCCCACTGAGCTAATCGCCCGGGAACGCAGTGAACCATACAGGGCCGGGCGGGCTCGGTTCAAACCGCTCGGAGGTGGGCGGCCAGGCCGCGCCGCCCGGAGCGCATCATCAGGGCGTGGTTCGCGCGGAAGAGGGGACGCCCGGGCACGGCGAGGCGGCGCAGGAGGGGCTTGCGGACGTCGACCTCCTGCTCGTAGCGGGCGAGTGTGCCGGCGGGGCCGGCGGGGGCGACGGTCCAGCGGGCCCAGCCGTCGAGGTCCCCGGACAGGTGCACTTCGAGGATTCCGGCTACGGGGTCGCGCCGTGTCTCGCGCAGGGCCGTCCTCAGGTCGAAGGGCAGTACGGAGCGGATCCGCACGGCCCCGCCGACGGCGTCGTGCCGGGTGACCTCACGCACCTGCGGCCACCAGCGGGGATAGTCCTCGATGTGCTCCAGGGCGCGGTACACCGGCCCGGCGGGCGCGGGCAGGCTCCACAGACTGAGGAAGCGGTAACGGCTGCGGTCCATGGAGGGAGTCTGCCCGCCCGCGCCCGGTGCGTACGGTCTCCTACGGCCCCTTGTCTCCTTCTACGGCATTCGGTCGCCCAGCAGAGCGAGGTTCTCGATGGCGGCGAGGCCGTAGAGCGCGGTGTCGTTGGTGGACACCCAGGCGGCCTCGCTGCCGGCGACCAGGGCGGTGGGGCCGGTCACCTTCTCGGTCTTCCAGGGGGCGGATTCCCTGTAACCGTCGGAGTTGTAGAACTTGTCCCAGGCCCGGTCGGCGAGCCGGTCGTCGCCGGTCTGCACGGCGGCGTAGGCGTCGAGGCGGGAGTGGCCCTGGAAGAGGATCAGGCTGCCGAAGTGGGAGCCGTAGCGGGCCGCCTGTTCCGTCTTGCTCGCGTTGAAGTAGCGGCAGTAGTCGTAGTACGCCTCGTTGAAGGCCGGCATGTCGACCAGGTCGATGAGTTCGGCGCACAGTTCGTTCAGGCCGAAGACGGCCGAGAGGTGGGAGACGCCGACCACGGGTTCCTCGGCGATGGCGAACTTCCCGGTGTCCAGGTCGTACAGTCCGGTGCCCTGGACGAACCCGTTGGGCTGGGCGGCGATGGTCTCCATGGTCGACAGGACACGCGCCCTGGCCTTCTGCCACTTCGGGCCCCGGCGTTCCCATTCGGTGAGCCAGGCCGAGACCAGGCCGCTCCAGTCGGTGCCGAAGCCGATGGACAGGGCGTGCCGGTCGGGGGTGTACGGCTCGGTGCGGATCTTGCGGATGGGGTCGAGGACGAGGAAGGTCTCGTCGGAGTCGACGTTGGCGTGCATGAGGTCGCCGACGCGTTCGTCGGCGGTGAGGAAGTAGTAGTAGCGCCGGTAGGTGGTGTTGGCGATGCGCTGCTGCTTGGCGCTGTCGGCCCAGTGCTGGACGCCGTGCCGGGTGCCGAGGCCGGCCCACTGGCCCAGGTGGTAGACGTCGACCTCGCCGGTGTGCCGGGTCATCGCCTCGGCGAAGCGGAAGATGTCGGCGCGGCCGGAGCGCAGGTAGGCGTACCAGAGCCAGAGGTCCGGCGAGAGTTCGGAGTTGTCCCAGGCGTAGCCGCCGACGTCGTAGCGCCACTGGTGCCGGGCGGTGTCGTAGGTGTGCATGATGTCGCCGTAGTCCCAGAAGCCGTACCAGCGGCGCATCTCCACCTGGTCCTTGTAGTAGGTGAAGAGGAAGTCGAGGTGGTCCTCGATCTTCGCCTTGGCCGGGGTGGAGCGGTCGGGTGCGGAGAACAGGCCGGGGCCGAACACCTTGGCACCGATGAGCTGTTCCGGCGGGGCGGCGAGTTGTGGGAGGACGCGGACGGCCTCGACCTGTTGTGCGAGTCTCTCGGCGCTCGGGGTCGACTCGTTCGCCCAGAAGAGGAGTTCGGAGGTACGGGCGATGCCGTAGGGGGTGCCGAACCCGGGCTCGTGGTCCTCGTAGGTGATGTTGAGGCCTTCGAGCTGTTCGGGGAAGGTGTCCTGGCCCATGCCGTCGTGGTAGAAGCGCAGGTCCATGGGCTGCGCCTCGGGCGACCAGAGCCAGAGGGTGACCTCGGCCGCGTCGGTGTGGGCGTCGCGGATGTCGAGCTGGGCGGGGTGCTTCTCCCAGAAGTCGCGCAGGCCGAAGGAGAGTCCGCCGCCGACTCCGCCGACGTAACCGAAACCGGAGGCGCGCCGGCCGCCGCCGGCCGGGATCCAGCCGTGGCCCTTCTTGGTGCGCTTGCGCAGGGCGAAGCCGTCGGCGGAGAGCTGGGAGAGGGTGTAGTCGCCCCATTCGGGGATGTACTGCAGGCGGGTGGTGACCCGCTGGTCCCAGGTGGCGGGGTCGGGGAGCTTCTCACCGGCGAACTGGGCGGCCTGCACGGCGGCGCCCGGGTCCCGGCGCAGTCCGGTGATGCCCTTGACGGCCTCGCGCAGCAGTCCTGTGCCCTCACCGCCGATGCGGATGTGGCGGTCGTAGGCCTCGTCGCGCAGGGGCACGGTGAAGCGGACGCCGATGCCGCGGATGAAGTCGCCGCTCGCCTTGCCGGGTTCCTGCGTGCCGTCGTAGGTGATGGTGTGCACCATGCGGAAGGAGTCGGAGCCCGCGTAGAAGTAGAGGCGGACGGAGAAGGGCAGCCAGCCGCGGCGGCCCTTGCGGTGTTTGCCGTCGACGCGGACGACGGCGCGGACCGGCCCCTCCTGTTCGACGGTGACGCCGTCGACGGCGCCGTCGAAGCGCTCGGTCCTGACGGCTGTCTGGTCGCCGTCCTCGAACTCGGGCTGGCTCAGCAGGACGAGGCGCCCGTTTCGGGCGATCTCGGTGGAGCCGCGGGTGACGGACTTGACGATGGTGGCGCCGGACTTGGCGATCCTCGCGGTGATGACCCCGGTGGAGATGCCGATGGTGCCGCCGCGCCGGTCGACGGTGACCTTCCGCTCGGGTGGTGCGGGGGTGCCGGCGGTCAGGGTGAGCTTGCCGGTGCCGGAACTCACCGCGTGCGCGGTCCACTTCAGGGAGCCGTCGGGCCAGTAGGCGAGGGGCCAGGACTGTACGGGTACGGCCCTGCCGTCCGCGTCGGTCAGCGCGAAGGTCTGGTCGTCCTGGTGGGCGCCCTTGGGCCAGGGCACGCCGACGGTGGATCCGGGCGCCGCGCCCAGGCCGCCGTCCTCGAGCCAGTCCAGGGTCACGGGGCCGTCGGCGGCGGTCTCGGCTCTCGGCGCGGCGGCGGCGTCTCGGCTGCCGAGGGCCCAGCTGAACTGGGCGGCGGCGCCTGCGACGGCGGCTGCCTTCAGGAGGGACCTGCGGGGGATGGGAGACATGGCCTTTCCTTTCCGTGCGGGACGCAAGAGGATGTCAAGGGCATGACAGACAAAGGAGCGGCGCCGGGGCGCCGGACCTGGTACGGAAGGCACCGCCCGTCAGCGGTGCCGGTAGCGCTCCTCCACGGCGACGGCCGCCGCCGCGACCGCTCCGAGGACGGGCAGGGCGAGCGGCGCGCTGAACCAGGCGGAGCAGACCACCACGGCCAGCCCGCCGACGACCAGGAAGGATCCGGCGGGGTCGAGCACGGTGCGGCGGCCGGCCCCGGCGAGCAGCGACCGCCAGGAGTCACCGGGCTGCCAGGAGGCCGCCGCGCGCAGTCCGGCGACGACCGCGGCGATGAGGGCGAGCACGCCGACGGCGCCCACGAGTGCACCGCCCGGCAGCCCGGCCCGTACGGCCCGCACGTCCACCAGGACCACGGCGAGGGCGGCCCACCCGGCGAGGCCGACGAGCCACCCGCCGCGCAGCGCCGACCGGAAGTCGGCCGCGAACTCCCGCAGTCCGCCACGCTCATGGGCGAGCTGCCGCCCGAGGTGCCGCGACCCGGCCGCGAACGCGGCGGGGTAGGTGACCAGCGGGAGTGAGGCCACCGCGATCCACACCCCGGTGAGCAGGCACTCGGCGAACAGGGCGAACCTCCCGGCGAGCGGTGACTCGCCACGTGCGGCCCGGCTCCCACCGCCACGGCGTGCGGTACGGGTCCCGGCGTGCGCCTCCGGCATGATCGGTCCTCCTCAGCCCTTCAGGCCGGACGTGGCCATGCCGTCGATGAGATAGCGCTGGAAGGCCAGGAAAAAGGCCAGCACCGGCAGCAGCGCCACCAGGGACATGGCGATCATGCCACCGTAGTTCGCCAGCGCTTCCTGGTCGACGAACATCTTCAGCCCGAGCGAGACGGTGTACTTGCCGGGCTCGTTGAGGTAGATCAACGGGCCCATGAAGTCGTTCCAGGCGTTGATGAAGGTGAAGATGGCACTGGTGATCAGGGCCGGCCGGCACAGCGGGAGCACGATCGACCAGTAGATGCGCAGGTGCCCGCAGCCGTCGAGCCGGGCCGCCTCGTCGAGTTCCCTCGGCAGGTTGCGCATGAACTGCACCATCAGGAAGACGAAGAACGCCTCCGTGGCCAGGTACTTCCCCAGCAGGAGCGGGGTGTACGTGTTGATCATGTCCATGTTGCGGAAGAGCACGTACTGCGGGATCAGCAGGACGTGGTACGGCAGCAGCAGGGTGCCGATCATCAGCGTGAAGAGCAGATTGCGGCCGACGAACCTGATCTTCGCGAAGGCGTAGGCGGTCAGCGAGCAGGACACCACGATCCCGATAACGGAACCCACCGCGAGGAAGAGCGAGTTGAAGAAGAACGTGGAGATCGGGATGTCCGCGATGCCGTCGGCGAGGCTCGTGTAGTTCGAGGTGATCGGGTCGGCCGGGAAGAGGTCCAGGCTGCCGACGATGTCCTCGCTGTTCTTGAAGGACCCGCCGACGACCCAGATCACCGGATAGAGGATCACCGCGAGGATCGCCAGTGACCCGATGTGCCAGGCGAGCGAGCCGGGCAGGCGGCGCCGGAAGGCACCCGCCCTCGTGGACCGGGCCGGTCCGCCGTCGGGGGCCGGCGGGGGTGTCCCCCGACCGAGCGGAGCAGAGATGTCGGGGGAGCTCATCGGCCGCCCTCCTCGTAGTGCACCCAGCGCTTCTGGGACCAGAAGAGCACCGCGGTGACCAGGGCGACCCCGGCCAGCAGCATCCACGCCATGGCGGAGGCCAGGCCCATCCGGCTGTTCTCGAAGCCCTGGACGTACAGGTAACAGGTGTAGACCATGGTTCCGTCCGCGGGACCGCAGGCGTTGCCTCCGGCGCCGCCGCCGACGATGTAGGCCGAGCTGAAGATCTGGAAGGAGTGGATGGTCTCCAGCAGCACGTTGAAGAAGAGGACCGGGGAGATCATCGGCAGGGTGATGTTCCAGAACTGCCGCAGCCTGCCCGCTCCGTCGACGTCCGCCGCCTCGTACAGCTCGCGCGGCACCTGCTTCAGGCCGGCCAGGAAGATCACCATGGGGGCGCCGAACTGCCAGACGGTGAGCGCCACCAGGCTGTAGATGATCAGGTCCGGGTCACCGGTCCAGCCGCCGACGTCGACGCCGAAGAGCTTCTGCGCACGGTCGACGATCGCGTCGTCGGAGAAGATCGCCTTCCAGACGATGGCGACGGAGACGCTCGCCCCGATCAGCGAGGGCGCGTAGAAGGCGGCCCGGTAGAAGGCCTGTCCGCGCCGTTTCTGGGCGAGCAGCAGCGCCACCCCGAGCGCCGCGATCAGCTTGATCGGCGTGCCGACGGCCACGTACCAGAGCGTGACCTGCACCGAGTGGCGCCAGCGTGGGTCGGCGAACATCTCGGAGAAGTTGTCGAGGCCTGTCCACCGGGGGGCGTCGAACAGGTTGTAGTCGGTGAACGCGAAGTAGAGCGAGGCGGCCATCGGGCCTGCCGTCAGCAGCAGGAACCCGGCGATCCAGGGGGACATGAAGAGGTAGCCGGCCAGGTTCTCCCGGCGGCCCCGCCGCTTGAGGGCGGCGGGGTGCGGGGACGTCACCGGACCGTGCCGCGGCTCGGAGTCCCGGGTGGGGCCCTCCGTCGCAGGGGCGTGTGTCACGGCGCTTCCCATCAGCCGGCGAGAGCCGTCTTCGACTCGGTGAAGAACTGCTTGACCGCGTCCGCCACGGAGCGCTTGCCCAGGCCGAGTTCCTCCGCGATGCGCAGGAAGGCGGCCTCGCAGATGTCGGCGCCGTTCGGGTGCGGGGTGATCGGTTCCAGGACGCCGGCCTCGACGAGGGACTCCTCGTACGCGGCGATCGCCTTGTTGACCGGGTCGGTCGGCTGGTACGCGTCGTACTGCGCCTGCGTCGTGGGCACACCGCGGTCGTAGCCCATGATCTTGGCGACCTCGGGGTCGTGCACCATGAAGTCGATGAACTGGGCGACCTCCTTGGGATGCTGGGTGCGCCTGGAGGCGCTGAGCATCAGGGAGCCGAGGTACTGGCCGGTCTTCTTGCCGTCCGTGGTCGGAATGGGGGCGAGGCCGTACTCGCTCTTGCCCTCGGAGGTGTAGCGGACGGTGAAGTTGTCCCAGGTGAACTCGCTTCCGGCGAGTTCGGCGGAGAGCGCCGACTTGGGCTTGATCTGGGCGACCTTCTTCGGGTCGGCGAACAGGCCGGTCCTGACGCCCTTCTCGGCCTTGGTCCACCACCGGGTCAGATCCGCCTCGGTGAAGCCCAGGCCGTCCTCGGTGAAGAACGCCTTGCCGTTCTGCCGCAGGTACAGGTCGTAGAGGTACATGACGCCGTACATTCCGCTGTCCCCGGCGCGGCCGGCCTTGTCGCGGATCCTCACCATCGCGTCGTCGAAGTCGTCCCAGGTCCACCCCTGTTCGGGCTTGACGCCGGCCCGGGTGTAGACCGGCTTGTCGATGACCAGGGCCAGCGAGTTCGACCCCACGGGCACACCGAGGAGCTTGCCGTCCACCTCGCCGAACTTCTCCAGGCCGGCCCGGAACCCGTCCATGGAGAGGTTGCCGGCCTTCACCTGGCCACTGAGGTCGAGCAGCACATTCTTCGCGTCGTACTTGCGCAGGAATCCGATGGCATTCTGGAAAACGTCCGGCGGGTTCCCCCCGGAGGCCTGCGTGTTGAACTTCTTCCAGAAGTCGGGGTAGGGCTGGAAGTCGGTCTTGATCTTGATCTTCGGGTACTTCTTCTCGAAGAGCGCGATGGTCTTGTTGATGCGCTCGGCCCGGTCCTCGGCACCCCACCAGGAGTAACGGAGCGTCACCGTCCCGTCGCCCGATCCGCTTCCGCCGCCGCACGCGGTGGCCGTGGCACCCAGCCCCGCGACGGCCAGCGAGGCCCCCGCCGCCTTGAGGACCGTACGCCTCCCGGCCCGCCTCGCAACCCGCCCTTCCGAATTCCCGCTCTGCTGCATAGGAGCCTCCCGCGCCGTCGCGTCCGCCTCATGAATCGTTTCAAGTAAGCGCTTGCTGGCACAAAGTACGGAGGACCCACGGGCGCGTCAATGATTCGGACAGGAATTGATGGGCGCACCGGCCGGACGCCGCCCTCGACGGACCCCGCCCTTTTGGCGGGAACGAGTACGAACACCCAGGTCCACGCGGTCCGGTCGACGGACCGAACGCCACGAGGCCCACCGGAACACGGAGTCCGGAAGGTCACGGTTGAGTGAAGGGCGGCGCAGCCGGGAGGGTCTCACCCGACCGGACCGGCGCGGGCGAACCGGTGGGGGGGCGCACGGACTCGCCCGTCACGCACTGGAGCGACGGCCGGGGAACGGATCCAGACGCGCCGCGGCCCGGCTCACTCTCGGTGAGCCGGGCCGCGGCGCGATCCGGTGGGCGATACTGGGTTCGAACCAGTGACCTCTTCGGTGTGAACGAAGCGCTCTCCCACTGAGCTAATCGCCCGGACGCAGGAAGAACATTACCCCATGTCAGGGAGTGCCCGTGACGGGCGGAGACCGGCGGCCGCGCCTCCGCCGGGGCTCACTGGTTCTCGATCTTCCAGGGCATCGCGAGGCCGAACTTCCACAGGTAGACCCCGGCCAGCACGGCCGCGACCACGAGCCCGACGGTGGTCAGAATGATGTTCCGGCGCCGCACCCGGGGATCGAGCGCGCGCTGCGCCGCCTCGGTGACCTTGCGCTTGGTCCACCGGAGCACCAGCTGGGCCCAGACGAACTCGGTCGCCCAGATCGCCATGCCGCCGAAGATCACCACCCAGCCCGGCCCGGGAAGCACCAGCATGGCGGCGCCGGCCAGCACGACCGCGAGCCCCACGATGAAGACGCCCACCTGCCAGCTCAGATGCAAGGTGCGGCGCGCCTTGACGAAGGCCGGCGCCCTGGAACCCAGCGCCCGCTCGTCCGATGCCTGGCCGGCCCTGTTCGTCCCCGCTCGATCCGCCGTCACGGCCGCCTCGCCGGGTGTGTGACTCCCCGTGTTCATACAGCCAAACACTACCGGAGCCCATCACGTCACTGGAACGGACGCGGCTCGCGAACGATCTCTCGGCCGGTTGAGTTACGTAAATCCACGCAAAACACTCAGAGGGGTTTACAACGGCACCGTAGGTGGCATGTCGATTTCGCCGACGTGCGAATCCCCGAGCGCACACTGAGCGAAAGGCCCTGGCGCTTATGAACACCACGGTCAGCTGCGAGCTGCACCTGCGCCTCGTTGTGTCGAGCGAGTCCTCCCTGCCTGTCCCCGCAGGCCTGCGGTACGACACGGCCGACCCCTACGCCGTGCACGCCACCTTCCACACCGGAGCCGAGGAAACCGTCGAGTGGGTGTTCGCCCGCGACCTCCTCGCCGAGGGGCTGCACCGCCCCACGGGCACCGGCGACGTCCGCGTCTGGCCGTCGCGCAGTCATGGTCAGGGCGTCGTCTGCATCGCCCTGAGCTCTCCGGAGGGCGAGGCTCTGCTCGAGGCCCCGGCACGGGCTCTGGAGTCCTTCCTGAAGCGTACGGACGCCGCCGTGCCCCCCGGCACGGAACACCGGCACTTCGATCTCGATCAGGAGCTCTCGCACATTCTGGCGGAAAGCTAGGCGAGGGTTCACCAAGCTGCCCGGCGCCGTCGACTCGGGGTGACGGCTCGGGCCCTGACAGCCGTGCGACGGCACGCAACGGCGCCGACGCCGCGGAGCACCGCGGTCGGCGCCGTTGTGCTGTGCGCGGTCCCGGCGGGACACTCCGGCGAACCGATGGGCGTTCCCCAGCCGCGTTCGAAGCCGTGTGCGAGCGAGGGACGCTCACCGGCTCGCGGGAGCCACTACCATCGGCCAGCATCGGCGGGCGCCCGCCCGACCATCAGGCCAGGGAGCGAATCGTGCTGATCACCCACGACACCCGGTGCGCGCTGGACACCGTGGTGGATCTGGTGAACTCCGCGCCGGAGGACGACTCGGCACCGGACGGACTGCCGGACGTCCCGGCTCTCGAGGCCTTCGTACGCAGCCACGAGGTCAGCGAGGTCGGGGTCCTCACGGAGTTCGATCTCTCGGCGGTGCGCAGGATCCGCGGACGGTTCGCGTCGGTCTTCGCCGCTCCCGACGCCCACAGCGCCGCCAACCTGATCAACGAACTGGTCGCGGCCGCGGGCACCACGCCCCGGCTCACCAACCACGACGGCTACGACTGGCACGTGCACTACTTCGCCCCCGGCGCCTCGGTCAGCGATCACCTGGCGGCCGACTGCGGGATGGCGCTGGCGTTCTTCGTGGTCGCCGGCGAGCAGGAACGGCTGCGGCGCTGCGAGGCCCCGGACTGCCGGCACGCCTTCGTCGACCTCTCCCGCAACCGCTCACGCCGCTACTGCGACAGCCGCACCTGCGGCAACCGCCTGCACGTCGCCGCCTACCGGGCGCGACGCAAGGAGGCGGCGGGCTGAGCCGCGTATGCCGGGCGTAGCGGCGGAGGGCCTCTCGACGCCGTGCCGACGCGGTCCCGACGGGTGGCGCCGGGTACCGCGGGTACGGCTCACAGCCAGAGCAGGTCGTGCAGGGCAGCCGTGAGCAGCAGACACCCGATCACCGCAAGGAAGATCATCAGCGGTGGCTGGGAAAGGGCGAAGAGGCATCCGCGCGGCTCGTCCTGCGGCGGCGCGGCCTCGCTCTGTGTCGTGTCCAGCATCTCGCGGCGATCATGACGCACCGGGAGCACCCGACGCGATCGCCACTCACGGACTGAACGCACGCGCGTCGTTTACGCCACTCATGGTCCGGATTGTGATCGTTTACGCATGCCCCGGGACCGCCTGTGACGCTTCGGTCCGTTTCCGTCCGCTGCCGCGTCACACCCGTCACCTGCGGTGCGGTGTCGGCGCGTCCGTCTGCGCCACCTTCATATGCCGTGCTTCTTGAGGATCGCCTCGATGTCGCTGAAGTCGTCGTCGTTCTTGGGCGCGGCCGCGGGTCGGGGCGCGGCCTGACGGGAGCCGGGGCCCAGGGAGGGGGCCGAGGCCGTGGGTGCCACCGCTCCGGGCTGCGCGGACGCTCCGCCCGTACGGCGCTGCTGCTTGCCTTCCTTCCGCTCCTGGCGGGTGCCGCCGCGCCGGCGCTCCACCGCGCGCGTGGTCATGAACAGCACCCAGGACAGGCCCAGCACGCCGAAGCCGACCCAGGCGGTGGGGCTGATGGCGGTGTCGGCCAGCCACTCGACGACACCGGTCATCACCAGGCCGACGGGAACGAGCGCATAGGCGGCGACACGGGTCGCGGTGAGGAAACGCTTGCGGTAGGCGGTGATCAGCGCGATGCCCAGGCCTGCCGCGGACACGGCGGAGCAGACGGTCTCGGCAATCATCCGGTCCTCCAGGCAGGGGTTCGGCGGCATCGGGCAGTTCGTCCCTTCCATCCTGCACCTTCCCGACCCCGCCGGGCCATGCTCCGGCCCTAGATCAGGGACATCTCCGGGTCGGCTCCTCCGCAGGTGCCGGTACCGCGCACTCCCCCGTGTTCGACTCCGCTCGAGCAGAGGGTCCCGGATCGCGTCGCCTCCCTCCTCCGCTCCGTGGCCGCGTCGTCGGCCCCTCCTGCGTGAACCGCCGGGGCAGCCCCGCAGGCCCGCAGACCGGCAGAACCCCAGACCCGCAGAACCGCAGGCCCGACCATCACCAGGTCCGGTTGGGTGCCGCGGGGCGGGGCTGGAAGACTGTCGGTCATGAGTGACTCCTCTTCCGGCCGTGCCGCCCCCGTGCTCGACGTGTGGTGCGAGCTGCAGTGCTCGGACTGCCGTGACGCCCTCGACGACCTCCGCGCCCTGCGTGCCCGGTACGGCGACCGTCTGGAGCTGCGGCTGCGGCACTTCCCGCTGGAGAAGCACAAGCACGCCTTCGCCGCCGCCCAGGCCTTCGAGGAGGCGGCCGGGCAGGGGCAGGGCTGGGCCTATGCCGAGGCCGTGCTGGGGCGGGTCGCGGAGCTGGACCGTGGGGGCGAACCCTTCCTGGTCGAGGTGGCCCGGGAGCTCGGTCTGGACGCCGAGGAGTTCGACACCGCGCTGATCGACGGCCGGCACATCCTGATCGTGGACGCCGACCAGGCCGAGGGCAGGGCGATCGGGGTGACCGGCACCCCGACCTATGTCATCGGCGGCGAGCGTCTCGACGGCGGCAAGAGCCAGGAGGGCCTGCGCGAGCGCGTCGAGGGGATCGCGGACCGGCTCCTCGCCGGACAGGACGGCTGACCGGGGAGTTCCGCCCGGTCCCTACAGCAGGTGCTTGTGCATCGTGCACTGCGTCGTCCCGTAGCCGAGTGAGGCGTAGAGCCGCTCCGCCGGGGTGTTGCCCGCGAAGACGTTGAGCCCGAGGACGCGTTTCCCCGCCGCGACCGACTGCGTCTCGGCGAGCTGCATGAGGGAGCGCCCGTGCCCCCGGCCGCGGTGCGCGGCGCCGACCTCGACGTCGAACACGAAGGCCCGTTCCGCACGTACCGAGAGCCACAGGGTGCCCACCGGGGTGCCCTCCTGTTCGAGGACGCTGAGGATCATGCCCTCCGAGTCCCGTCCGCCGGGCAGCAGGGTGGCGCGGTCCTTGGCCGCCTTGGCTCGCGCCTCGGCCTCCGGCACACCGCGTTCGGTCCAGCTTCGCGCGTACGCCGTCTCGCTCGCGGCCGACCACGGACCGTACTCGGCGTCGGTCATCGGCCGTCCGCGGCTGCCCTCCGGCAGAGCGGGCGGAGCGTCCCCCAGCGCCTTCTCCATGGTGTGGTTGCGCACGACGTAGCCGAGCGCCGTGGCCAGGCGGAACGCGGGCCCGGCCGCCCCTGCCCCCTCCCCTTCGGCGGGGACCGTTGCCTCGATGCGGCGGCAGCCCCAGCCGCGCGCGATCTCCTCGGCGGCGAGCGCGGCCACCGTGCCCCGGCCGCGTCTGCGGTCCGGCTCCTCGATCTGCAGGCTCGTGATCCGTGCCACGGCGTCGCCGAAGACGGGATGCGTACCGATGTGTACGCGTCCGACGGGACGGCTGTTGACGCACACCTGGTAGTGGCGGGAGCGCGTACCGTCGGAGTTCTGCTGGAGCGGCTCGGTCGGCCGCAGGGTCGTGGTCATCACGGGTGTTCTACCCATGCGGCCGCCCGGATCAGCCGCATGGCACGTACCGGTCCCGTGCCCGGGCCCCTGCCTCCTCACGGGTCGAGGTCGGCCGCCGCGTGCTCGTCGAAGATCCGCATGGCCTTGGCCGTCACCGGGCCCGGGGCACCGGGCAGTTCACGGGCGTCGACGCGGTGCACGGCCTGCACGTCGCGCAGGGTGGAGGTGAGGAAGACCTCGTCGGCCCGCTGGAGGACGTCCAGCGGCAGATCGGTCTCGGCGGCGCCGGTCCACTCGACGGCCAGCGCCCGGGTGATGCCCGCGAGGCAGCCGGAGGTGACCGGCGGGGTGTGGATCTCGCCGTCCAGGACGACGAAGACGTTGGACCCCGTGCCCTCGCAGAGCCGGCCGACGGTGTTGCCGAACAGCGCCTCGGAGGCGTCCTGTTCGCGGGCGCGGGCGAGGGCGACGACGTTCTCGGCGTAGGAGGTGGTCTTCAGGCCGGTGAGGGCGCCGCGTTCGTTGCGGGTCCACGGGACGGTGATCACGGCGGTGGAGTCGGGGCGGCGGGTGGTGTCGCCCAGGGCGACGACGAGGGTCGGGCCGCGCTCGCCGCGGTCGGACCCGAGGGGTCCGTGGCCGCCGGTGACGGTGATGCGCAGCCGGCCGAGCGGCATCGGGTTGGCCTCGAGAACGGCCGCGCAGGCACGGCGGACCTCGTCGAGGTCGGGTTCGGGCAGGCCGAGGCCCCGGGCCGAGCGGGCCAGCCGGTCGAGATGCCGGGTCAGCGCGAACGGCCTGCCGTTCACGGCCTTCACCGTCTCGAAGATGCCGTCGCCCACGGTCAGGCCGTGGTCGAAGACGGAGACGCGGGCGGACTCGGTGTCCTGCAGCCCGCCGTCGAGCCAGATCTTCACCTCGGGGTCCCTTCATTCGTCTCGTACCCGCCCGACGCTACCGTGAGCAGCCGGGACGCCTTCAGCTCGGTCTCCCGCCACTCCCCCTCCGGGTCGGAACCCCAGGTGATGCCGGCGCCGGTACCGAACCGGAGCCGGGCTCCGCCGTCCGGCTCCCGGTCGATCCAGAAGGTACGGATGCCCACCGCGAGGCCACCGGTGCCCCGGTCGGCGTCGACCCAGCCGATGCCCCCGCAGTACGGGCCCCGGGGCACCGGCTCCAGTGCGTCGATGATGCGCAGGGCGCTCGACTTGGGCGCGCCGGTGACGGACCCGGGCGGGAACGCGGCGGCGAACAGCTCGGGCCAGCCGGCCCCGGAGCGCAGTTCACCCCGTACCGCCGACACCAGGTGCACCAGCCCCGGATGCTTCTCGACGGCACACAGGTCGGGCACGGTGACGCTGCCGGTGGCGCAGACCTGGCCGAGGTCGTTGCGGACCAGGTCGACGATCATCACGTTCTCCGCGTAGTCCTTCTCGAGGAGGTCGGCCTCGGTGCGTCCGGTCCCCTTGATCGGCCCGGACTCGACGACGCGCCCCCGGCGGCTCAGGAAGAGCTCGGGTGAGGCGGTGGCGATCTCGACACCGTGCCCCGGCAGGCGGATCGTTCCTGCGTACGGTGCCGGGTTGCCGCGGGCCAGCAGGGCGGTGAGGGCGTCCACGTCGGCGTCGGCCGGGACGGGGGCGGAGAGTACACGGCAGAGGTTGGCCTGGTACACCTCGCCGGCGGCTATGTGCTCGCGGACGCGCCGCACGCCGGCCACGTACGCGGCGTGGTCCAGGGAGGACGTCCAGTCACCGGCGACCGGCCCGCGCCAGTCGCCCGGAACCGGCACGGGCACCTGTTGCTCGCGTACGTCGCGGAAGCGCGCGCAGGTCAGACGGCCCTCGAAGTCCGCGCAGACGGCCCAGAATCCGTGCGACTCCAGGGCGGCCGGGTCGTCGGTGACGTCGAGGAGGCCGGTGGCGACGCGGTTGCCGAAGCGGGCGAGAGGTGTCGGATCGAGCACGCCGTCGAGTCTATGGCGGGGGTCGTCGAGGTGGCCCGGCCGTGTCCGTGAGCAGGCGCAGCGCAGCACGCTGCACAAACGGGTTTTTGTGCTGGCCCCGGAATCCGCTAGAGTTCAGCACGTCGCCGGAACGCGCAAGCGGGCCGGACCGACAGGCGGACGTAGCTCAGTTGGTAGAGCGCAACCTTGCCAAGGTTGAGGTCGCGAGTTCGAATCTCGTCGTCCGCTCGAAGGATCGGGGGCCTCCCGGGCCCCCGCACTCCTGGTGGAGTGGCCGAGAGGCGAGGCAACGGCCTGCAAAGCCGTCTACACGGGTTCAAATCCCGTCTCCACCTCCATGGACGATTAGCTCAGCGGGAGAGCGCTTCCCTGACACGGAAGAGGTCACTGGTTCAATCCCAGTATCGTCCACTGGATCTTCGGATCCTCCGCGCGATTAGCTCAGCGGGAGAGCGCTTCCCTGACACGGAAGAGGTCACTGGTTCAATCCCAGTATCGCGCACGCACCGCCCATGATCCGCTCCTCGGAGTGATCGTGGCCCCGAGGACGATTAGCTCAGCGGGAGAGCGCTTCCCTGACACGGAAGAGGTCACTGGTTCAATCCCAGTATCGTCCACACCGCCCGGAACCCCCGGCCGCCTGAGCGGCCGGGGGTTCCGTCGTCGTGCCAGGGCCCGCTCAGGACGAGAAGAGCATGCGGCCGAAGCCCTTGTGCCGGTGGTGGCCGTAGTGGTGGCCCCCGTGGTGACCGCCGTGCGGGGCGCCCCACGCGGGCCGGGGTGCCGCCGGGTACGCCTGCGGGGCCGCGGGAGGCGGCGGTGCGGCCTGCTGGGACCACTGCGACTCCAGCCGGGTCAGCGACTCCAGCTCGCCGTAGTCGAGGAAGATCCCTCGGCAGCCGCTGCACTGCTCGATCTGGACACCGTTGCGGTTGTAGGTGTGCATCGGCGCACGACACTTCGGACACTGCATGATCGGTTCAACTCCTCGCCGGTCGGACCTGGTTCAGGTGTCTCCAGGACAGACTCTGTCCCACTGCGGTCGGTTGCACCCTACTTCGACGATTCGTGCGCCGATTCGGCCGGGACCGCGGCTATTCGCCGGCAGGCGTCGACCAGGGCGTGGTCCACCTCGTCCAGGGACCGCCCGTCCGCCACCGCCTTGGTGACCGTCCGCGCGGCGGTCTGCACGGTGAGGGCACGGGCCGGGACGTCCAGGACGGCCCAGGGATCGCCTGCGGCGTCGAGTGCGGTCCCGCCCGCGGCCCGGTAGGCGTCGAGGAACCGCCCCCATTCCTGCGGCTCCAGCAGCCCGCAGGCGAACCAGGCGGCGGGTCGCCCGAGATCCCAGGCCGGGGTGCCCGCTCCCAGGTCGTCGACGTCGATCAGCCGCCAGGCCCCTCCGGGGACCCGTACCAGCTGGCCGAGGTGGAGGTCGCCGTGACACAGGGCGGCCGGCCGCGGCATGGGTGCCTCGGCGCGCGCCCAGGCCGGCAGGGTCGCCCAGGCGGCCAGTACGGGGGCCACGGCCGGGTGGGGGCCGATCGGGTGGAGCCCGGCGACGGCACGGGCCGCCTTGTGGGGGCCGCGCATGACCGGCGCCGACTCGGGGACGGGTGCGCGGTGCAGCAGGGCGAGCAGCGTACCGACGGCTTCCCAGGGGGCGGCGTCGGGATCGTCCGGGTCGACCGGGATGCCGTACGGCCAGAAGGTCACGAGCCTGCCGCGCAGGTCGGCCGGTGCCGGACCGAGCGGGGGCAGGAACACGTCCGGGAGGTGGGAGGCGAGGGCGAGGCGCCGGGTCAGCCCGGCGGCGTCGGCGTCCGGTGCGTGGGCCTTCGCGACGGTGTCCGCGTGCCGGACGACGGTGCCGTCGGGGCGGTCGGCGAGGGTGCCGCCGGCTCCGCAGGAGCAGGCGGGGGTGCGGGCATGGGCGATGCCTTCGGCCCGGGCGGTGAGTTCGGTAAGGAGGGTGGTGGCTGTCACGGGGCTCCCTGGGTGCGGTCTGGGGAGAGGGTACGCGGGGGCGTGACCGGCGTTGGCCGGTGACGCCGGGGGAGACACGGATGCCCGCAGTGACGAGGCACCGGTGGGCGGTGGCGGCCGCGCGACTCGGCGACGCTCCCGAACACCGTCCGCCGCAACACCCCCGTAGGCACCGCGGCCACGCGTCGGGGACCCCCCGCGGCCGGCGGCCGCCTCCGCGAAGGGGCACACCGGTTCGGGCGCGGAGAGATGCCGGCGCAGCTCCCCAGCTGCGCCGGCATTCCTGCCGTCCGCCGCACCCCCGTCCCCACGGGGTTTCATGGGTGGATGTCCCCGCCCGGACCGCTCTTCCGGGCCTGGGGTCGCCGCTCAGCGCCCCAGCATCTCTCCCACGGACGACGCCTGTGTGGCCACTGTCTCCCACCCGTCGAAGACGAGGAGGAGCAGGACCGCCAGGGGAAGAGCCATCAGTGTCGCCACCACGGGGTGGCGACGGCCCTCGCGGCTCGGGCGGAACATGGCGGCGCCCGCCTTGTGTGCCCGTGTGCGGACGACTGTCCGCGATGCCGTGTGGGCCATGAGCCCTCTCCTGACCGTTTCTTGTTGTCGCGGTGCCTCGGGTGCCGTGTGCGAACCTTCGGCAGCGGCGGGCGTCTGACCTCGGAGGACGAGTACCGCACCCGCCGCTCGACCTCAAATCTAGGTGCCCGGCACTTCCCGGACGTCATGCCCTCGTACCGATTGCCGGGCCTCCCGGAGGATGAGCCATGACCTGCGGCGTACTCCCCTGGGTGGAGACGGGCCCCTCCGTGTCAGGGACATCCCCGAGGGGGCGTCCGGTCCGCCCCTTCTCGTCGCTCATGTCTCCGAGTCGTCCACCCGCGGCACCGGGTGCTCGACCAGCGCGAGGACCCGGTTCGCCATGAACCTGGCCGTGCGCACCGCCGTTCCCGTACGCGTGACTTCACTCACTTCGACCACGCCCCGGCGCACCGCTGTCTCCACTCTGCGGCCCGCCCTGCTCGCCACCACCTCGTACGTGCGCGTCGTGTCCCCCGCGTCCACGACTATCTCCACCCGGTCACCCTTCATTTGATCAATCACCCTTCGGCGTCGAGTGGTTGGGGCCAGCGCGACCTGCGAACCCGGCCTGTCCGCACGTCCCCCGACCACTCTTCAAGTGTCCCACCCGGCACTGACAATCCGTCGCTGCGAGAGGGCGCGGCCTCTGCGCAGGGGCGCCCGGGGAAACGTAAGCTGTGGCACGTCACAGGACCGGGCAGCGGGGATGAACATGGCGATGATGCGCCTGAGGCGCGAGGACCCGCGCGTCGTCGGCTCTTTCAGGCTTCACCGACGGCTCGGCGCGGGTGGGATGGGCGTCGTCTATCTCGGCTCCGACAAGAAGGGGCAGCGCGTCGCGCTGAAGGTCATCCGGCCCGATCTGGCGGAGGACCAGGAGTTCCGTTCGCGGTTCGCGCGGGAGGTGTCCGCGGCGCGCCGCATCCGTGGCGGGTGCACGGCCCGGCTGGTGGCCGCCGACCTCGAGGCGGACCGGCCCTGGTTCGCCACCCAGTACGTTCCCGGCCCGTCGCTGCACGACCGGGTCGCCGACGGGGGGCCGCTCGGGGCGGCCGAGGTCGCCGCGGTCGGCGCGGCCCTGTCGGAAGGGCTGGTGGCCGTGCACGAGGCCGGGGTCGTGCACCGGGATCTGAAACCGTCCAACATCCTGCTGTCCCCGAAGGGGCCGCGGATCATCGACTTCGGCATCGCCTGGGCCACCGGCGCCTCGACGCTCACCCACGTCGGTACGGCGGTCGGCTCACCCGGTTTCCTCGCGCCGGAGCAGGTGCGGGGCGCGGCCGTCACACCGGCCACGGACGTGTTCTCGCTGGGTGCCACGCTGGCGTACGCGTCGATGGGCGACTCGCCCTTCGGGCACGGCAGTTCGGAGGTGATGCTGTACCGCGTGGTGCACGAGGAGGCTCATCTCCAGGATGTCCCGGACGCGTTGGCGCCGCTCGTGCGCGCGTGCCTCGCGAAGGACCCCGAGGAGCGGCCCAGCACACTCCAGCTGTCGCTGCGGCTCAAGGAGATCGCCACGCGGGAGGGGCAGGGATTCACCGACGTACGTCCGCCGATTCCGCGCGGCGCGGAGTCCGAGCGGGGGGCCGGGCGTCTGGCCGGCACCTATCCGGACCGTGCGCAGCGCCGCGCGACGGGGCAGCAGGGCGCGTCCGAGGGCCGGGCCACTCCCCCGCCGCACGGCGCGACCCCGGGTCGCGGTACGGGTCCGGCCGGAGGCGGAGCGCCGCCGCGGCGCGGTGACCGGAGCGTGCCGTCGTCGCGCGGCGGCAGGCCGTCCGGGTCACGGTCGACATCGGGTTCCCGGTCCTCGTCCGGGTCACGGTCGACGTCCGGTTCCCGGTCCGCATCGGGGTCACGGAACCCGACGCGGTCGGATACCGGCTCCCGTCGTCCCGGGCCCCGGACGAGGGGTACCGGCCTGCGGCCGGCCAATCCGCGGCTGCTCGCACAGCGACTGTTCGTGTTCGTCGTGGTGACACTGGTGGTCGCGGCCGGTATCGCCCTGATCCAGGGCTGACCGGAAGGCCGGTCCGCGGCCTCGGCGACGACCGCGGGGACCAGACGGCCACCGGCCGCTGGAGCAGGGCGCCGGCCGGCTCGGGACCGCCGACGCCGTACGAGTCACCGCCCGGCCCCCTGCCCGGGTGCCCGCCCGTGGTCCGTGCCCGCGCCGCGCCCCGGCAGCGGCCCCGGTGTGCTCACGGCGCCGGTGGGCTCACCGCGTCCTGTGCCGTCGGCCGGCCCGTCGCCGTCGCGTAGAAGGCGACCGCGGCCGCCGCGCCCACGTTGAGCGAGTCGACGCCGTGGGACATCGGGATGCGGACCCGTTCGTCGGCGGCGGCCAGGGCCCGGGTGGTCAGCCCGGCGCCCTCCGCGCCCAGCATGAGGGCGACCCTGTCCATCCGGTGCGGGGCGACCTCGTCGAGGCTGCGGGCCTTCTCGTCGGGGGTCAGGGCCAGGAGTGCGAAGCCCGCCTCGCGGACCGGTTCCAGCCCTCTGGGCCAGCTGTCCAGCCTGGCGTACGGCACGGAGAAGACCGCGCCCATGGAGACCTTGACGCTGCGGCGGTAGAGCGGGTCGGCGCAGTCCGGGGAGAGCAGGACCGCGTCCATGCCGAGGGCCGCCGCCGAGCGGAAGACGGCTCCGATGTTGGTGTGGTCGTTGACCGACTCCATGATCACCACCCGGCGGGCGGTGTGCAGCAGTTCGGCCGCCGTGGGCAGGGGGGTGCGCTGCATGGAGGCGAGCGCGCCGCGGTGCACGTGGTAGCCGGTGACCTGTTCGGCGAGTTCCGGGCTCACGGCGTAGACCGGCGCGGGGAGTTCGTCGATGACGTCGCGCATGACGTCGACCCACTTGGCCGAGAGCAGCATGGAGCGCATCTCGTAGCCCGCGTCCCTGGCCCGTCGGATGACCTTCTCGCCCTCGGCGATGAACAGGCCCTCGGCGGGTTCGCGTGTGCGGCGCAGCTCCACGTCGGTCAGGTTCGTGTAGTCGTGCAGGCGCGGGTCGTCGGGGTCCTCGACGGTGATGAGATCGACCACGGGGTGATACTGCCTCGTCCTGGGTGGTGTGGTGCCGACGGCCGGGTCCGGCCGTCGGCACCGGGGGTTGTTTTCGGGTACGTCGCCCGGGTCCGCGAGGACTGCGCGGGCTTACGAGGACTGCGCGGGCCGAGAGGGCTGCGCGGACTGTGAAGGCTGCGCGGCCTGCGCGGCCGGGGGGCCGACGTGCACGACCTCGCCGATGACGATGACCGCCGGCGGCTTGACCTCCTCGGCGCGGACGGTCCCGGCGACCGTGGCGAGGGTGGCGTCGACGCGGCGCTGGGCGGCCGTGGTGCCCTCCTGGACGAGGGCGACCGGGGTGTCCGGGGACCTGCCGTGCGCCACGAGGGTCTCGGCGATCCGGCCGATCTTGTCGACACCCATGAGTACCACCAGGGTGCCGGTCAGCTTCGCCAGGGACGGCCAGTCGACCAGGGAACGCTCGTCGTCGGGCGCGACGTGGCCGCTGACCACGGTGAACTCGTGGGCCACGCCGCGGTGGGTGACCGGAATCCCGGCGGCGCCCGGGACCGAGACGGAGCTGGAGATACCGGGGACCACGGTGCACGGGATGCCCGCCTCGGCGAGCGCCTGGAGCTCCTCCATGCCGCGGCCGAAGACGTACGGGTCGCCGCCCTTGAGCCGGACGACCGACTTGCCCTGCCGGGCGTGCTCGATCAGCGCGTTGTTGATGGCCTCCTGTGCCATGAACCGGCCGTACGGGATCTTCGCCGCGTCGATCACCTCGACGTGCGGCGGGAGTTCGGCCAGCAGGTCGCGCGGGCCGAGCCGGTCGGCGATGACGACGTCCGCCTCGGCGAGCAGTCGGCGTCCGCGCACGGTGATCAGGTCCGGGTCGCCGGGGCCTCCGCCGACGAGGGAGACTCCCGGGGTGCGGGTGCGGTGGTGCGGGGCGACGAGTGTGCCGTCGCGCAGGCCCTCGACCACGGCGTCGCGGATCGCGGCGGTGTGGCGGGGGTCGCGGCCCCTGGCGTTCGTGGTGAGGACGGCGACCGTGACTCCCTCGCTGTGCCCGGTGGCCGGGGTCCAGGCCGTGGCCCGGTCCGCGTCGTCGGAGCGGACGCACCAGACGCGGTGGTTTTCGGCCTCGGCGGAGGCGATGGCATTGGCCTCGCCGTCGCTGGTGGCGATCAGCGCGTACCAGGCGTCCGCGAGGTCGCCCTCGGCGTAGCGGCGCCGTTCCCAGGTGATCTCACCGGCGTCCGCCATCCCCTCCACGGAAGGTGTCGCCTCGGGTGAGATCAGGACGATGTCCCCGCCGGCCGCTATGAGGGCGGGCAGCCGGCGCTGGGCGACCTGGCCGCCGCCGAGCACCACGACTCGACGGCCGGTGAGGCGGAGGCCCACGGGATAGGCGGGGTGTTCGGCCATGAGGCTGCGGCTCCTCGTACAGGCGGGCGTGCGAGGGGCGCTACGACACTGGAGCGGCCCTGACGTGCGGTGTGTGGATGTGCGGTTGCGGGATCAGCGTACGGCGGGGGGGGTGGGACGACCGCGACGGAACACCTGCCGCCGCGTCCCACCCCGCTCCGGGGTGCCTGCTCCTGCTGCTCCTGCTGCTACTTCTCGGTGACGCCGGCCGAGTCGAACGTCGCCACCTCGTGCATGGCGCGCGCGGTGCTCTGCACCATCGGCAGGGCGAGCAGCGCGCCCGTGCCCTCGCCCAGGCGCAGGTCGAGGTCGACCAGCGGGCGCAGACCCAGCTTGTTGAGGGCCGCCACGTGGCCGGGCTCGGCACTGCGGTGTCCCGCGATGCAGGCGGCCAGTACCTCGGGGGCGATGGCACGGGCCACCAGGGCCGCGGCCCCGGCGCTGACACCGTCCAGGATCACCGGGGTACGCAGGGACGCGCCGCCGAGGAGCAGGCCCACCATGGCCGCGTGCTCGAACCCGCCGACGGCGGCGAGGACGCCGACGGGGTCGGCCGGGTCCGGCTGGTGGAGTTCGAGGGCGCGGCGCACGACGTCGGTCTTGCGGGCCAGGGTCTCGTCGTTGATGCCGGTGCCCCGGCCGGTGACCTCGCCGGGGTCCACGCCGGTGAAGACGGAGATCAGGGCGGCGGACGCGGTGGTGTTCGCGATGCCCATCTCACCGGTGAGCAGCGCCTTGTTGCCGGCGGCGACCAGGTCGCGGGCGGTCTCGATGCCCACCTCGATGGCCTGCTTGACCTCCTCGCGGGTCATCGCGGGGCCGGCGGTCATGTCGGAGGTGCCGGCGCGGACCTTGCGCGGCAGCAGCCCCGGGGTGGCCGGAAGGTCGGAGGCCACTCCGACGTCGACCACGCAGACCTCGGCGCCCACCTGGGTGGCGAAGGCATTGCAGACCGCTCCGCCGCCGAGGAAGTTGGCCACCATCTGGGCGGTGACCTCCTGCGGCCACGGAGTGACGCCCTGGGCGTGGACACCGTGGTCGCCCGCGAAGACCGCGACGGCCGCGGGCTCCGGGATGGGCGGCGGGCACTGGCGGGACAGTCCGGACAGCTGCGCGGAGATGATCTCCAGCATGCCGAGCGCGCCGGCCGGCTTGGTCATCCGCTTCTGTCGCTCCCAGGCCTCGCCCAGCGCCTTGGCGTCCAGCGGGCGGATCTGCGCGACGGTCTCGGCGAGCAGGTCGTGCGGCTCCTCGCCGGGCAGCACGCGCCTGCCGTACGTCTCCTCGTGCACGACCCACGACAGCGGGCGGCGCTTGGACCAGCCGGCCTGCATCAGCTCGGGCTCGGCCGGGAACTCGTCGACGTAGCCCACGCACAGGTAGGCGACCACTTCGAGGTGCTCGGGCAGGCCCAGCGAGCGGACCATCTCGCGCTCGTCGAAGAAGCTGACCCAGCCGACCCCGAGGCCCTCGGCACGCGCGGCGAGCCAGAGGTTCTGGACCGCCAGGGCGGAGGAGTACGGCGCCATCTGCGGCTGGGTGTGCCGGCCCAGGGTGTGCCGGCCGCCACGGGTCGGGTCGGCGGTGACGACGATGTTCACCGGGGTGTCGAGGATGGCCTCGATCTTCAGTTCCTTGAACTGCTTCGCCCGGCCCTTGGGCAGCGACTGCGCGTAGGCGTCGCGCTGGCGCTCGGCCAGTTCGTGCATGCTGCGCCGGGTTTCGGCGGAGCGGATGACGACGAAGTCCCAGGGCTGCGAGTGACCCACGGAGGGCGCGGTGTGGGCGGCCTCCAGGACGCGGAGCAGGACCTCGTGCGGGATGGGGTCGTCACGGAAGCCGTTACGGATGTCCCGGCGCTCCCGCATGACCTTCTGCACGGCCGCGCGCTCGGCGTCGTCGTAGCCGGGGGCGGCGGGGCCGGCGGGCGGCGCGGCCTCCGCCGCTCCGGCGTCCCGGGTGGCAAGGCCGTCGGGGTCCTGAGCGAGTACGGGCTGGGTCGGTTCGGCCTGAACCGGTTCGGTCTCCGTGGGCGGGTGCTCGGCCGGCACGTTCTCGGCGAGTCCCTGCTGGGCCGGCGGTTCGGGGGCGGGAGCCTCGGGAACGTCGCCGGTGTCGGCCTGGGGCGGCACGGAGACCGGGCCGGTGGCCCCGGGTCCGGGCTCTTCCGGCTGTTCCTCGGTGGGGAGGTTCAGGGGCTGCGGCGGGGTCGGCACGACTGCCTCGACGGGAACGGACTCCCCCGGGACCCGGTCCGGCATCGCCGCCGGGGGAACGCTGCCGGGAGGCGGCGTGGCGGTGCCGTCGGGAGGGGGCACGGCCGCGGCGGGGACGGCCGGGTCGGTGGCCGGGGCTTCGGGACCCGACAAGGCGGGCGGCACGGGAAGCGGCGTCCACGCCTCCTGGGCGGGCGGGGCGGGGGGGGCGGCCGGGGTCTGCTGGGGCCCCTGGACCGGATGCGCGGCCGGGACGTACTGGCCGCTCGCTTCCTCGGCCACGGGTTCGGCCGCAGCGACGGGAACGGACTCCGCGCCGGGGGCCGGCTGCGCGTCGGGGGTCGTCACTGCTTCCGGGGCCGGGACGACGGGCTCCGGTGCCTCGGCGTGCTCGGGCGTCCGGAGGACCGCGGCTTCGGGAGCCTGTGCCTCGGCGGTGGGGGCCCCCGGTTCGGCGGGGGCCCCCGGTGCCGCGGGAGCCTGTGCCTCGGCGGCGGGAACGGGGGCCTCGGCGTCGCCGTCGCTCAGGGCGACAGCGGGGGCTGCCTGCGGGGCTGCCGGGCCGGTGACCGGGCCCTGGGGCTCGTGGGCCGCGGCGGAGGCGGGGTCGGACCCCCCGGTGGCGGCGACGCCCTCCGGCACCGGGGCGGCCGCGGCCTCTTGGGCCGGGGCCTCCGGTGCCGCGCCGACCACAGGGGCGGCGTCGGCCTCGGGAGCCCGTACCTCGTCGGGCACCTGCGCCTCGGCAGCCGGTGCGGGAACGGTCTCGGCGCCCTGACCCGCGTCCGGGACGAGGGGCGGTACGGCGTCCGCGGCAGGTCCGGCTTCGTGTCCGGGGTTCTCGGGCAGCCCGGCGATCCCACCGGCCGCCGGATCCGCACCCGAACCCGGGCCTGTGCCCGAACCGGAATCGGACCCGGCCGCCCCGGACGTCGGTACGGAGGGGCCCTCCGGGTCCACCGCGGGGCTCTGCAGGTCCGCCGCGGCCACGGCGGGCTGCGGCGCGTTCTGCGGCTGACCGGCTCCCGCCTCCGTCGCGACACGTGCGACCAGGGCCTGGGCGGCGCCCATGGACTGCTGAGGCGGAGCGACCGTTTCCGTTCGGGCGGTCGCGCCCGCCGTGGCACGGGTGCCCCAGGGTTGTGCCGGCTGCGGGGCCGTCTCCCGGGTGTGCGGCACGTCGAGGTACTCGGGGCCGACGGCCGGCGGGCCGACCTGGCGCACCGGCACGTCGGCCGGGCCGCGGTCGGCGAGGGAGCGGACCGGGCCGGCGGTGGTGCTGGGGATGGGCGGGCCGAGGTGCAGTGGACGGCGTGGTGCGACCGGTGTCTGCGACTCGTGCGTGACCGCGGGACCGGGCGCCTGCGGCTGCCCGGGTTCGGGCAGCCGGACACCGCCGAGGTCGACCGAGCCTGTGTCCCGGCCGTCCGTCTCGTGCGGCCCCGGCTCGTGCACGGTCTCGACGACCGGCTCCGGCGCGGGTGGTGCGATCTCGTTGCCCCAGGCGCCCTGGGCACCGGGCAGCAGCAGGTCTTCGTCCTCGGCGGAACTCTCGGAGAGGTAGGTGTACGAGTCGGGCGCGGGGACGCCCGGCTGCTCCACCATGCCTGCGTTCTCCGGCTGCCCCTCGCCCGGGACCCGGCCGGTGTCGGTCATGCGTACCCCTCGCCCATCGGTTAGTGCTCCTACGACCAGCTCACCCGGAACGGCGCACCCGACCGCCCCACACTGAAGAACGAGCGTGCGTCCCCAGCGGCACGAACAGCCTGCCCCGGAATGACGACAAAGCCACTCACAGGCATTGTGGCTGCCGTACGACCGCCGCGTCAGCTTGATCCGCGACGGTTCCGCTGTGGACTGCGCCACGTTGCGCGTCCTCGGGTTGTGCCGTACCACACACGCGTCGGAACGGGCGTGTTTTCAGGACATCGACCGACGGGTCGGCGGGCGTCCGAGATGCGGTACAACGATCGGCCAGCCTACCGCGAGCGGTACGACGATCCGATCGCGGGGACGGCATCGGAACAGGGCCTCGCGGTCAGGGGGCACGCGTCGGCAACACGCCGCTGAGCAGGAACGCGACGCTCCGCTCGGTCTCCGTCCAGGCTCTGGTGTCGAGCTCGACGGACTGCAGAAGGGCGCACTCGACCCGGTAGCCGTGCTCGGACAGTTCCCGGCCGATCCGTTCGGCGGCGTCGCGGGTGGCGGCGTGCGTGACGATGCGCTGCGGGCGGCGGTCGGCGACCGCCAGGACCACGGCCGCTCCCCCGCCGCCGACCCGGACGACGTCCGGTTCGGGGAGGTCCTCCAGTGCCTGCGGGGCGGCGCCGTGCACGATCTGGAGCTGGACGCCGTACCGGCGGGCGGTGGAATCGGTGCGCGCACAGGCGCGCGGGTCGCTGTCGACGGCGATGACCGCGGCACCGGCCCGCGCCGCCTCGGTGGCGAAGGCTCCGCTTCCGCAGCCGATGTCCCATACGAGATCGCCGGGGACCGGTCCGAGCCGGGCGAGCTGGGAGACGCGCAGCGGCTCCCGTTCCCCCTCGCCCAGGTCGCCGCCGTAGGCGTCGGCCGGCAGCGTCCAGCCGCGCGGGCCGGCGGCGGGGGCCCGGCCGGCGATCCAGCCCCCGGACGCGGTGGCGGCCTGGCCGCCGATGACGATGACGACGTTCGGGTCCCGCCAGGTGTGGTCGGCGGCCTTGTCCGAGGTGACGACGCTGACCTGCTCGCGCGTGGTGCCGAGTTCCTCGCAGATGACGAAGGTGCGGTGGACGCCCTCCAGGAGCAGGCCCAGCTCTGCGGGGCCGGCGCCGGGAGAGGTGAGGACCGCCACCTTGGTGTGGGCCCGGCACACGTTCACCGCGCGTCGCAGGGTTCGGGGATGCGCGACGACCACGTGTGCGTCGTCCCAGGGCATCCCGGCTCGGGCGAAGGCGGCGGCGACGGAGGAGACCGCGGGGACGACCTCGACCTCCAGGCCGAACTCGGGTGCGCGCAGGGTCCGCACGACGCCGAAGAAGCCGGGGTCGCCGTCCGCGACGACCACCGCCGTGCCGCGGTGGCCTGCCACCCGGCGGGCGGCCAGGGCGGCGCTGCCGAGCCGGATGCGTTCGGCGCCGGCGGGTACCTCGGGGAGTTCCAGGTGGTGCGCGGCGCCTGCCACCAGAGTGGCGGCGCCCAGTGCGGCGCGGGCCGCTGCGGTCAGCGGCGAACCGTCCCAGCCGATCACCGTGACCCGGTCGGCCATCGTTGTCAGTCTCCTGGTGTGCGCGGGGCGTCTTGGGTGTGCGGGGCGCGGTCGGCCGCTCCGCCCGCGAGGGGGCAGGCTTGGTGAGAGTACCTGGTACGGCTGTCGACCGGGGCGACCTACCGCCGGCCGTCTCCCCGGGAGGGGGTCAGTTCCAGTCGGTGAAGGCGGTGAACTGTCCGGTGTCGGCCAGGTGTTCGGCCGAGCCCTCGAGGTCCTCCGGCAGCAGGCTCCACACGATGAAGTCGGTGCGTACGTCCGTCCAGGCGCCGTCGTCGCCGCGGACGTGGGCTATACAGGCGTTGCGCAGGACGCCCTCGCTGATGCAGCCGATCTTCTGGGCGACCTGCTGCGAGGCGGTGTTGTCGGCGGCGGTGCGCAGCTCGACACGTTCCAGCTTCTGGTCGCCGAAGAGCCACTGGGCCGTGGCGATGGCGGCCTCGGAGGCGTAGCCCTCGCCACGCGCCCAGGGGGCGACGATGTACGAGAGCTCGGTGGACCGGACGTGCCAGTTGGTCTTGGTGAGCTGGATGACGCCCACCAGCCGATGGGTGAGGAACTCCGTGACGGCGAGGTCCAGTCCGCGTCCGGCCGCGCGTTCGGCGGGGGCGTACTCGGTGATCCAGGTGAGGGCGGCCTGCTCGGTGAAGGGCTGGGGCACGTCGGTCCAGGCGGCGATCTGCTCGTCGTTCATCATCTCGGTCAGGGTGGGCACGTCGTCCGCGTCGAGGGGACGCAGCACCAACCGCTCCGTGTTGATGGAGATGTTGGGGAAGGTGCTGCTCGTCATGCGCCGCTCCATAACCTTCGTGACCGTCAGATGCCGCTGAACTGCCCAGCATGCAGCATGAAAGCACCGGGCCGCACCAGGGGGTCCACTCCGTGTACCGGAGTGGACCCCGAGAGTGCCGAACGGGTGCCGGGCGCGGCACGGACCGCCGTGACCGCCGTGCGCAGGGCGGGGGGAACGGTTCAGAAGGAGGGGACGACGGAGCCCGAGTACGTGTCCTCGATGAACTTCCTGACCTCGTCGGAGGTGAGGAGCTCGGCGAGCTGCTTCACGCGCGGGTCGTCCTCGTTGCCCTCCTTGACGGCGAGGAGGTTGATGTTCGGGTTGCCCTTCGCGGACTCCAGGACGAGGGCGTCCTCGGAGGGCTTGAGGTCGGCCTCGATGGCGTAGTTGCCGTTGACCACCGCGGCGTCGACGTCCTCGAGGGAGCGCGGTGTCTGGGCCGCCTCCAGCTCCTTGAACTCGAGGTCCTTCGGGTTCTTGGTGACGTCGGCGGGGGTCGCCGCGGTACCGACGCCCTCCTTGAGGGTGATCAGGCCGTTGGCGGCGAGCAACTGGAGCGCGCGGCCCTCGTTGACGGTGTCGTTCGGGACGGCGACGGTCGCGCCGTTCCTCAGCTCGTCGGCCTTCTCGACCTTGTTCGAGTAGAGGCCGAGCGGCTCCAGGTGCACGTCGACGAGGGGCACGATGTGCGTGCCGTTCTTCTTGTTGAAGTCGTCGAGGTACGGCTGGGTCTGGAAGAAGTTCGCACCGACCGAGCCGTCCTCCGTCGCCGTGTTCGGCGTGACGTAGTCGGTGAACTCCTTGACCTCGAGGTCGAGGCCGGCCTCCTCGGCGAGGTTGTCCTTGACGAAGGTGAGGATCTCGGCGTGCGGCAGGGGGCTCGCCGCCACGATCAGCGGGCCGGAGGCGCCGGAGCCGGACTCGTTGTCCGAGCCGCAGGCGGAGAGACCGAGGGTCAGGGCTCCGGCGGCGAGGACGGCGGTGGTGGTCTTGACGGTGTTACGCACGAAAAGTGCCTTTCCTGGTGGGTGGTGCGACCCCGCCTCGGTGGTACGGGGTTCGGGCGGGGAGTGGGGTACGGGGGCCGGAGGGGTTATGCGGTCCTGCCTGCGTCGGCCGTCACGGGCTCCTTGGCCCTGAGCAGCCGCAGCCTGGGCGCGGCGCCCGAGCGGCCGCGGCGGTGCAGGGAGCGGGCCGCGAGGTCGCCGGTGAACTGGATGACCGAGATGACCACGGCAAGGATCGCGACGGTGATCCACATCAGTTCGCTGTCGAAGCGCTGGTAGCCGTAGCGGACGGCGAAGTCGCCGAGACCTCCGCCGCCCACGGCGCCTGCCATGGCCGAGTAGCCGATGAGGGCGATGATCGTGGCGGTGGTGGCGGCGATCAGCGAGGGCAGGGACTCGGGGACGAGGACCTTGCGGACGATCGTCCAGGTGTTGCCGCCCATGGCCTGCACGGCCTCGACGAGCCCGTGGTCCACCTCGCGTACGGCCGTCTCGACGAGGCGGGCGAAGAAGGGGATGCCGCTGATGGCGAGCGGCACGATCGCGGCCTCGCTGCCGATGGACGTCCCGGTGATCCAGCGGGTGAGGCTCGTCAGGGCGACCATGAGGATGATGAACGGCATCGAGCGGCCGACGTTCACGACCTGCCCGATGACCTTGCTCACGGGCGCGTTCTGCAGCAGCCCGCCCCGGTCGGTCAGGACGAGCAGGATGCCGATCGGCAGGCCGGCGAGTACCGCGATCAGGGTGGACCAGCCCACCATGACCAACGTCTCCTGACATGCCTGCACCAGCAGTGGCCGCATCTGGGACCAGGTCACTTGGACTCCTCCTTCACGGGCGCCGGGGAGACCCGCGCCGTCCCGGCCGCCTGCGGTCCCGGTGGCGCCTGCCGCGCCCGGCCCGCGGTCTCGACGTGCAGCCCCTGTTCGCGCAGGAAGCCGACCGGTACGACGTTGTCCTCGTAGCGGCCCGGGAGTTCGATGCGCATCCTGCCCACCTGGAGGCCGCCGACGGTGTCGATGGCGGCGCCGAGGATCGAGATGTCGATGTTGTAGGTGCGGGACAGCCGGGAGATGACCGGCTGGGTCGCGCTCTCGCCCTGGAAGGTGACGTCCAGGACGGTGCGGTGGTCGCCCGAGGCCTCGCCGGCCACCGGGAACAGCGCGGAGGCCAGTTCGGAGCCGGGGGTCGCCAGGAGTTCGGTGACGGTGCCGGACTCGACGACGCGGCCGTGTTCCATCAGCGCGGCGGAGTCGCAGATCGACTTCACGACGTCCATCTCGTGCGTGATGAGCAGGACGGTCAGGCCGAGATGGCGGTTGAGGTCGCGCAGCAACGCCAGGACGGAGCGGGTGGTTTCCGGGTCGAGGGCGCTGGTGGCCTCGTCGGACAGCAGCACCTTGGGGTCGCCGGCCAGGGCGCGGGCGATGCCGACACGCTGCTTCTGGCCGCCGGAGAGCTGGGCGGGGTAGGCCTTGGCCTTGTCGGCGAGGCCGACCAGGTCGAGCAGTTCCAGCGCCTTGCGGGAACGTTCCCCGCCCGACCGGCCGAGGATCTCCAGCGGCAGTTCGACGTTGTCCTGCACGGTGCGCGAGGAGAGCAGGTTGAAGTGCTGGAAGACCATGCCGATACGACTGCGCGCCCGCCGCAGTTCCCGGCCGGCCCGTGGCCCGCGTCCGGCCAGGGCGGTGAGGTCCTGCCCGGCGACGGTCACGGTGCCCGAGGTGGGGCGCTCCAGCAGGTTGACGCAGCGGATGAGCGAGGACTTTCCGGCGCCGGACTGACCGATGACGCCGTAGACTTCGCCTTCGCGGACGTGCAGGTCGACGCCGTCCAGGGCGGTGACCTCGCGTCCGCGCGAGCGGTAGACCTTGGTGAGGCCCGAGGTGGTGATCACGTGGGTATCCGTCACTGTCGAGTGCGCGGCACGTCGTGGGTGCCGGGCACGAGTCATCCAGGGGTGAGGCGTGCGGGGCCGGGAACGGCCCGGACGCGGCACTGCCTCTCGCGGGCTCTGCGAGGGGAACGGCTCAGAGGCGTGCGCGCGGGGCGGGGTCCGCTCGCGCATGCGGGACGCGGGGGGACTCGCGTGCGGGGACGGACCGGCTCTCGCTTCGGGGCGCGGGGCTCAGATGGTGCGGGGGCCCTCTAGAAGGCGCGCATTCGGAGCGGACACATACATCCGGCACCGAGCGGCACACGCGCCTCGGTTGCGGGGATGCGGTCGCTCGTCGTGGTCATGCGAGCAGTAAACCAGATGCTCGGTCCTGACCGGACAGGGCTGTCCACATTCCGGACAGCCGTGGACACCCGTGACCGCACGTCAGGAGCGTGCGGTGATCTCCACCCCGGCGTCCGTGACCAGTACGGACAGGGCCGACAGGTCCCCGACCACGAGATCGGCGGTCAGTTCGTGGGCCTGGTGGGTTGTGGCCAAGGCCACGGTCGTCATCCCGGCCGCCCGGCCCGCCTGGAGCCCGGCGGGGGCGTCCTCGAAGACGACGCAGTGGGCGGGGTCCACACCGAGGGTGCGGGCGGCCAGCAGGTAGGGCTCGGGGTCGGGCTTGCCCCGGGTGATGTCGTCGGCGGCGACGAGGGTCTTGGGCAGGATGCCGGCGGCGGCGAGGCGGGCCTCGGCCAGCCGCCGGGTCGCGGAGGTGACGACGGCCCAGCGTTCGGCCGGCAGCACGCCGAGGAGGTCCCGGGTGCCCGGCAGCAGGATCGCCCCACCGTTCGGCACGTCCTCCACCTCCAGGTCCTCGATCCGTGCGACGGCTTCGGGCACGGCGTGGGCGGGCAGGAGGTCGGCGGCTATCTCGGCGGCCGGGCGGCCGTGCAGCTCGATCCGCCCGAACTCCTCGGCCGTGATCCCGTACTCGACGGCCCACCGGGTCCAGCAGCGCTGCACGGATTCGAGGGAGGAGACGAGGGTGCCGTCGTTGTCGAACAGGAGGGCTTGCGCATGAATGGTCATGCCATCGACCCTACGGTGCCCGGCCCCCACCCCCGCGCCCGTGTCCGCGCCCGTGTCCGGCCCCACCGCACACGGGCGCGCACCCGGGCACGGGAGGGTGGGGGCCGGGCACGGTGGGGCCATTACGGCGTAATAGGGTCGCTGGCATGCTTGATGCCCTGACGCCGGCGACCGGTGCCGCCGCGCTGCTGCTCGCCGCGTGGTGCGGCTGGGCCGCCTACCGCGACCAGCCGACGAAGGACTGGCACTTCATCGGTATGGCCGTGGTCACCCTGCTGACGCTGGTTCAGCTGGTGGTCGGGGTCGTGCTGCTGGCCCGGGGCGAGGAACCGGAGCAGGGGACGGTCGTCTTCGTGGCGTATCTGCTGGGCTCGTTCGCGTGCGTCCCGGCGGCGGGCTTCATGTCGCTGGCCGAGCGCACCCGATGGGGCTCGGTCACGGTGGCCGCGAGCGGTGTCGTGCTGGCCGTGCTCGAGGTGCGGCTCCATGACATCTGGAAGGGCTGAGATGACCGCGACGGAACACGAGCCGGAGCGCGAACCGGGCGGCACGCGGCTGATCGGCGGGCCCGGACTGCTGCTGGTGTGGCTGTACGGCGTGATGGTCGTCGGCGCCGTGTCGCGTTCCGCGTACCAGATCGCCACCGAGTTCGACCGGGCGCCGCTCGCGTACTCGCTCTCGGCGATCGCGGGAGTGGTCTACGGATTCATCACGTACACCCTGGTCCGCGGCGGGGAGACGGCCCGCCGGGCGGCGCTGGTGTGCTGCGCGGCCGAACTGGTGGGCGTTCTGACGGTCGGCACCTGGACCCTGGCGGATCCCTCCGCCTTCCCCGACGCGACCGTGTGGTCGGACTACGGGATGGGCTACCTGTTCATCCCGGTCCTGCTGCCCCTCACCGCCCTGTACTGGCTGCGCAAGGCCCGCACCCGCACGGTGTGACGGCCGTTCCCGGGCGGACGGTGGGGCCGCGCCCCGATCGGACGGCGGCCCCGGCACGCGCCCGGTCAGGCGGTGGCCGCGTACGAGTCCGCCGTCTTCTCCAGGACGATCATCGGTACGCCGTCCGTGCCCCGGGACGTCCCGACCCGCTGGTAGCCGACCCTGCTGTACAGCTGGAGGTTGCTCTCGCTGCGGTGGCCGGCCTGGAGGCGGAACATCCTGGCGCCCCGCTCGTCGGCGAGGGCGGACTCGGCGGCGCGCAGAAGCCGGGCACCGATGCCGTGCCCCTGGAGACGGGGGTGGACGCAGAGCTTGCCGATGGCCGCGGCGGCGTCCTCGGTGCTCCTGCCGTGCACCGAGCCGACGATCTCGTCGCCGAGCCGGGCGACGAAGACCAGGTCGTTGGTGACCTCCTCGCGGACCGAGTCCAGACTCTGGACGAGCGGCGCGATGCGGTAGTTGCCGTACAGCGCTGCCTCGCTCTGGAAACACAGGTACTGCAACCTGAAGATCTGCTCGGCGTCCTGCTCCGTCGCCGCAGAGATGGTCACGCTCATGCCCATGTGCGCACGCCTCCCGCTCACCTGATCACCTGTGGTCCCTCACTCCTATCCCCGTCCTCACCCCGACGCAACCTCCGCCGCGAGCAAACGACGCAGACATCCCAGACATCTCGAGCGTTCTGGCCCCATGCTGCCTTGTGAGATACCCAACTCCCCTGCGATTTCCCGGTATGTCGGGTCGTGCGGGGACAGCAGCGCCTCCAGCAGCCGGGGACAGCGGCCGGGCAGCCGGCGCACCGCGTCCCGCAGGGCGTGACGGCGGGCGGCGGCGAGGGCGAGGAGTTCGGGGCCGTCCTCGCCGGTGTCGGCGGGGTCGCCGGCCCACGGCGTCTCGTACCGGGCCACCCGGCGGGTGCGGCGGGCCTCGGTGCGGACGGTCCGGCGGAGCCAGCCCGGGGGGTCGCGCGGCGGGTCGTGCGCGTCGAGGCGTTCCAGCAGGCGCAGCCAGACCGTCTGTTCCAGGTCGGCGGGTTCGGCGCCGGACGCGTACGCCTCGGCGGAGGCCTCCGCGGTGAGCAGCGGGCCGAGGGCGGTGACCAGGTCGGGCGTCATGCGCTCAACGACGCCGGCCGCCCCGGGCCGGGTTGCCCGGGGCGGCCGGAACTCACCCCAACCGGTGCGGAACGGCCCGGCGGTTGACGACAGGGCCTGACGCTGTTCGAACTCAGCCGGCGCGGAAGTCCTCGCGGGCCAGCAGACCGGTGTCCGGGTGGTCGGTGAAGACGCCGTCGATGCCGGTGGCGAAGTAGGCCCGGAAGGCCCCGAAGACGTCACCGTAGGCGTCGGGGTCGCTGCCCTTGCGGAAGTCCGCGGGCAGGAAGGGGTTCTCGTTGCGCATCGTGTAGGGGTGCAGGATCAGGCCGGCCCGGTGCGCGTCGCGGACCAGGGTGGTGGGCTCGGTGAGGTTTCCCGCCGTGTCCTTGGGGATGACCAGGTCCAGGGTCGGTCCGATGCCCTGCGCGTAGGAGGCGATCTCCTCGAGGCCCTTCGGCGTGACGAGGTCGGCCACCGTGCGCGGGTCGCCGTTCTCGACGAAGTCCCAGGGGCGGCTGTTCGCACCGGAGAGCAGCACGGCGAGCGGGTTGCCGACGAGCCGGCTCATCCGCTGGATGCTGGTGGGCTCGAAGGACTGGATGACGACGGGCGAGTTCCTCCTGTCCTTGCCGTGCCTGCGCAGCAGGCGGGCGAGGAGTTCCTCGGTGCCCAGGCCCAGCTTGCGGAAGTAGGTGGGGTGCTTGAGCTCGGGATAGATCCAGACCTGCTTGCCGCGCACCCGGGTCTGCTCGTTCTGCCAGCGGAGCACCTCTTCGAAGGTGGGGATCTCCCAGCGGCCGTCGTAGAGGGTGTTGTGCGGGCGGTTGGCCGCAATGCGCTCGACGGCGCGGAGCCGCTTCAGTTCGGCGAGGGTGAAGTCCTCGGTGAACCAGCCGCTGACAAAGACGCCGTCGAGCAGCTTCGTACGCTTGCGGCCGGCGAACTCGGGGTGGTCCGCGACGTCCGTGGTGCCGCCGATCTCCGGCTCGTGCCGGCAGACGAGGTGGCCGTCCCTGGTGGGCACCAGGTCGCCGGCCTCGACGATGTCGGCGCCCAGGTCGAGGGCCAGGTCGTAGGCACCGAAGGTGTGCTCGGGCCGGTAGCCGCTGGCGCCCCGGTGGCCGATGATCGTCGGGACGGGCAGGCCCTTCAGCCCTCGCCCGCCGTGCCGGGACTCGCCGTACCGGGACTCGGCGGCTCTCGCCGTGCCGCTCAGCCCGAGGGCCGTGCCGCCCGCGCCGAGCACCGCCGCGCCGAGGAGCGCCCGCCGTCCGGTTCCGCCGGACGGCGTGGTCTCCGTCCGCTCGCCCGACTCCTGCGTTCCCATGGGGCCCTCCTGCCGTCGACCGTCAGTGCGGGGCGATCGTAGGGGCGCGTACATGTCGAACGGGAGACCTCGACCGGAACACACGGGGGATACGGCTGTACGGGATGTCGCGCGGGCCGGCCGTGACCCGAACGGGCTCAGGGGACGGAACGTCTGACATCCCGTCGGGGCACCCGGCCGGTCCGGAGGGCCGGCGGCGCGCCTCCCGCGCTCCGCCGGGCGCGTGTGGTTCCATCCGGGCCGTGCCCGTACCCCGGCCGACGGCGGTCCGTACCCCGGACCGACGGCACCGGCTTCCGCGGACGCGACATGCCTCACATCCCGGTACGCGTGTTACGGCCGTGCAACACCGTGCCACCGCAGGTGAACATGCGTAGACATCGTGCGATACCAGGTGAACCCGGCGTGCGGGACCCCCTCCGCCGCGAGTAATGTCCTTACCTGCACAGACTCATACCGCATTCCCGACACCGGAGGACCCGTTGTCCCGCTTCGCGCTCATCAAGGCAGTGCTCGGCCCGGTCATGCGCCTGATGTTCCGCCCACGGGTGGAGGGCCTGGAGCACATCCCGGGTGACGGTCCGGTGATCCTGGCGGGCAACCATCTCACCTTCATCGACTCGATGTTCCTGCCGCTGGTCTGCGAGCGTCAGGTCTTCTTCATCGGCAAGGACGAGTACGTCACCGGCGAGGGGCTCAAGGGCCGGCTGATGGCCTGGTTCTTCACCGGCGTCGGCATGATCCCGGTCGACCGCGACGGCGGCCGGGGCGGGGTCGCGGCGCTGATGACCGGTCGTCAGGTGCTGGAGGAGGGGAAGATCTTCGGCATCTACCCGGAGGGCACCCGCTCCCCCGACGGCCGTCTCTACCGCGGCCGCACCGGTATCGCGCGGCTCACCCTGATGACCGGCGCGCCCGTCGTTCCGTTCGCCATGATCGGCACCGACAAGCTCCAGCCGGGCGGCGCGGGCCTGCCCCGGCCGGGCAGGGTCACGGTCCGCTTCGGCGAGGCGATGGAGTTCTCCCGCTACGAGGGCATGGACCGCGACCGCTACGTCCTGCGGGCCGTGACCGACTCGGTGATGACCGAGGTCATGCGCCTGTCCGGCCAGGAGTACGTGGACATGTACGCCAGCAAGGCGAAGGCTGCCTGACGCCCGGCACCCCGGAACCTCCTCGGGGTACGGGCACCCCGCGGCCTTACGGGTGCCCGGCCCCGCGGCGAGGACCGGGCCGCTTCGGCGTCGGCCCTCGCCCGAGGAGCGCCTGGCCGGTGGGCTCCTCAGTGCCAGGCCAGCCGTCCGCGCCGCTCCCAGTACGCGTGCGGGTCCTCGGGCAGCGCGGCGAGGCGGGCGAGCTGCTCGTCGTCGAGGTCGACGACCGCCGCGTGCAGGTTGGAGGCGAGCTGCGCGGTGGTCGCGGCGCCGGAGAGGACCACGCCCGCCCAGGGCCGGCGCAGCACGAGAGCGAGGGCGACGGCGTCGCAGGCCAGGCCGGTCTCCTCGGCGACGGACCTGAGCGCGTCGGGAGCGTGGGCCCCGGCCAGCCGCCCGTTGGCCATGCCCTCCTTGACGATCACCGTGAGCCCCGCGTCATGGGCCTCGGCCAGTGCGGACCCGGCGGAGGTCTCCAGCGCGTTGTAGGTCGACTGGACGGTGCGGAAGAGGGGTTCGCCGCCGACGGTGACGGCGAGCGCGGCGCGGACGGCGTCGGCCTGCGCCGGACCGCTGGTGGAGAAACCGACGGTGAGACCCTGGGCCGCCGCCTCGGCGAGCCGGACGTGGAGGTCCTTGTCGGTGAGGGCGGGGCTGTCCGGGGTCACCGAGTGGATCTGGTACAGGTCGAGCCGGTCCCCGAGCAGCGCGTCGGACTCGGCGCGCTGCCGCTCGTAGGCGGCGAGGGAGTGCTCCTTGATCTCGTGGTGCTCGGCGTCGGTGGACCAGTCCGCGGTGTACGTGTAACCCCATTTGCTGCCGATGACGACGTCGTCGGCGTCGGGCCGTTTCGTCAGCCAGTCCGCGAGGAACTCCTCCGACCTGCCGTAGGAGCGGGCCGCGTCGAAGTAGCGGACTCCCTGGGCGTAGGCGGCGTCGAGGAGGTCGTGGGTGCGGGTGCGCAGGGCCTCGACGCTGCGGTCGCCGCCGAGGTCCTCGTCCCGGCCCAGGTTGATGTAGCCGGGCCGGCCGACAGCGGCGAGTCCCAGGCCGATGTGGCAGGTAGGGGTGGTGGCCGAAGCCAGTTTGGCGAAGGGCATCGGGGCTCCGATCGGTCGGCTCCTTGCGGCTGCCCGACCAACGTAACCCGCGATGCCCTTCCGGAACCGGACCGGCGACCGGTCTACTCCTCGGCGTCCCGCTTGTTCCTGGCGTCGGCCCAGGCGTGCTGGGCGGCCACGTCGGCCTTCGCCTCGGCGAGCTGGGCGGCGACCGCGCTCGGTGCCGTGCCGCCCCGGCCGTCCCGGGAGGCGAGGGCGCCGGGGACGTTGAGGACGGTGCGCACCTCGGGGGTGAGGTGGGCGGAGATCTTCACGAACTGCTCGTCGGTCAGCTCGTCGAGTTCCTTGCCCTCGGCCTCGGCGGCCTTGACGCACTCGCCGGCCACCTCGTGCGCGACGCGGAACGGCACGCCCTGCCTGACCAGCCACTCGGCGATGTCGGTGGCCAGCGAGAACCCGGCCGGGGCCAGCTCCTCCATGCGCTCGCGGTGCACGGTGAGGGTGGCCATCATCCCGGTGAAGGCCGGCAGCAGGATCTCCAGCTGGTCGATGGAGTCGAAGACCGGCTCCTTGTCCTCCTGGAGGTCGCGGTTGTATGCGAGCGGGAGGGCCTTGAGGGTGGCCATCAGGCCGGTCAGGTTGCCGATCAGCCGGCCCGACTTGCCGCGCGCCAGCTCCGCGATGTCCGGGTTCTTCTTCTGCGGCATGATCGACGAGCCGGTGGAGAAGGCGTCGTGCAGGGTCACGAAGGAGAACTCCTTCGTGTTCCAGATGATGACCTCCTCGGCGATCCGGGAGAGGTTGACCCCGATCATCGCGGTGATGAAGGCGAACTCGGCGACGAAGTCCCGGGAGGCGGTGCCGTCGATGGAGTTGGCCGCGCTGCCGTGTTCGAAGCCGAGGTCGCGGGCGACCGCCTCGGGGTCCAGTCCGAGGCTGCTGCCGGCCAGCGCGCCCGAGCCGTACGGCGAGACCGCGGTCCGCTCGTCCCACTGGCGCAGCCGCTCGGCGTCCCGGGACAGCCCCTGGACGTGGGCGAGGACGTGGTGGGCGAAGAGCACCGGCTGGGCATGCTGGAGGTGGGTGCGGCCGGGCATGGCCACGTCCGGGTGGGCTTCGGCGAGGCCGACGAGGGCGTCCTGGAGATCGGCGATCAGACCGCCGAGCGTACGGGCGTGGTCCCGCAGGTACATCCGGAACAGGGTCGCGACCTGGTCGTTCCTCGACCGTCCGGCGCGCAGTTTGCCGCCCAGGTCGGGGCCGAGGCGCTCCAGCAGGCCGCGTTCCAGGGCGGTGTGCACGTCCTCGTCGGCGATGGTGCCGGTGAACGAGCCGTCGGCGACGTCCGCCTCCAGCCGGTCGAGGCCCTCGATCATGCGGGCGAGCTCGTCCTCGGTGAGCAGGCCCGCCTTGTGCAGTACGCGCGCGTGCGCCCGCGAACCGGCGATGTCGTAGGGTGCGAGCCGCCAGTCGAAGTGGACGGACGCGGACAGCTTGGCCAGGGCCTCGGCGGGACCGTCGGCGAAACGGCCGCCCCAGAGCCGTACGTCACCGCTGTTGCTGCTCACTTGTGTTGCTCCTCGAAGACAGGCGGATCGCGGATGGGCCGCATCATGGATGCGCCACCGCCTCCTCACTCGGGCGCGGGAGAGTGAGGAGGCGGTGTCAGGGTAGTGCGTGACGGGACGTCAGCCGGTCAGGCCAGGTCGCGCTTGGCGGCGATCTTCGACGACAGGCTGTAGATGTCGATGAAGCCCTTGGCCGCCGCCTGGTCGAACGTGTCGCCGGTGTCGTAGGTGGCGAGGTTGAAGTCGTACAGGGACGACTCGGAGCGCCGGCCGGTGACGACGGCCCGGCCGCCGTGCAGCGTCATCCGGACGTCGCCGCTGACGTGCTGGTTGGCTTCGGTGATGAAGCCGTCCAGGGCGCGCTTGAGCGGGGAGAACCACTGGCCGTCGTAGACCAGTTCGCCCCAGCGCTGCTCGACCTGCCGCTTGTAGCGGGCGAGTTCGCGCTCGACGGTGACGTTCTCCAGCTCCTGGTGGGCCGTGATCAGCGCGATGGCGCCGGGAGCCTCGTACACCTCGCGGGACTTGATGCCGACGAGGCGGTCCTCGACCATGTCGATCCGGCCGACGCCCTGGGCACCCGCGCGCTCGTTGAGCTGCTGGATGGCCTGGAGGACGGTGACGGGCCTGCCGTCGACGGCGACCGGCACACCCTCCTTGAAGGTGACGACGACCTCGTCGGCCTCGCGCGCCACGGCGGGGTTCTGCGTGTACTCGTAGACGTCCTCGATCGGCGCGTTCCAGATGTCCTCGAGGAAGCCGGTCTCGACGGCGCGGCCGAACACGTTCTGGTCGATGGAGTACGGCGACTTCTTCGTGGTCGCGATCGGCAGGCCCTTGGCCTCGCAGAAGGCGATGGCCTTGTCGCGGGTCATGGCGTAGTCACGGACCGGGGCGATGCACTTCAGGTCGGGGGCGAGGGCGACGATGCCGGCCTCGAAGCGGACCTGGTCGTTGCCCTTGCCGGTGCAGCCGTGGGCGACCGTGCCGGCGCCGTGCTTGTGCGCGGCGGCGACGAGGTGCTTGACGATCGTCGGCCGGGACAGCGCGGAGACCAGCGGGTAGCGGTCCATGTAGAGGGCGTTGGCCCTGATCGCCGGGAGGCAGTACTCGTCGGCGAATTCGTCCTTGGCGTCCGCGACCTCGGCCTCGACGGCACCGCAGGCGAGCGCGCGCTTGCGGATGACGTCCAGGTCCTCGCCGCCCTGGCCGACGTCGACCGCGACGGCGATGACCTCGGCGCCCGTCTCCTCGGCGATCCAGCCGATGGCGACGGAGGTGTCCAGACCGCCCGAATAGGCGAGTACGACGCGCTCGGTCACGGGATTCTCCTTACAGTGCATTCGCTGACATGCATGAGTATGCAGAAGGATGCATGATTCGTCAATCCGGCTCCGTCCGGAGGGACCGAATCCGATCCGAGGGGTCGATACCGGACGGAGTCCGGGGTTGATCCGGCGGACGGTTGAACGCGGGTAATCGCTTTCCCGTATCTCACGCCGGACGCAGGCGCCGCGTCGGCACAGCCGAGCCCTCCCCACGGGCTCTCCCCCCACGCAACCCCGAACCCGACCCCGACCCGAGTGAGGCATCCGCATGTCCAGGGCCCTTCCGAAGTACAACAAGCGTCGCGTCGGTCTCATCGGCGGCGCCGCCGCGGTGGCGCTGTCCGGTGCGGTGATCGCCGGATCCGCCCTCGCCGGCGAGTCGTCCGACGACAACGAGGCGAGCGCCCGGACGCTCGCGGGAGCGGGCACGATCAGCTGCCCCGACGTCGCCCCGGAGCTTCCCGCGATCCCCGCCTCCGCCCAGGCCGAGGTCGACCGCAACCTCGGCCAGCTCGACACCCAGATCAACGAAGCCAACCAGCGCCTCGTCGACACCGTCGGCCAGGGCGGACCGAACTTCGTCCAGAACGCCATCCTCGGCCCCCTCGAGGACAAGCGCGTCGCCGCCATCAACCGCATCGCCACCGCCATCGGCCGCACCGCCGACCGCCCCGCCGGACTCGACTCCCTGGCCGCCTGCACGCTCGACGCCCAGGGCGCGGCGGACGCGGGCGGGGAGGCAGGCGGCGACGGCGTCGGGGAGGAGGTCACCGCCCCGCCCGCCGACGACGCCGGCCAGGGAGCGGACCAGGGCGGCGGGGGCCAGGAGGGCGGCGGCGCGGGCGATGCCGGCAACGCCGCTGCGGGCACGATCAGCTGCCCCGACGTCGCCCCGGAGCTTCCCGCGATCCCCGCCTCCGCCCAGGCCGAGGTCGACCGCAACCTCGGCCAGCTCGACACCCAGATCAACGAAGCCAACCAGCGCCTCGTCGACACCGTCGGCCAGGGCGGACCGAACTTCGTCCAGAACGCCATCCTCGGCCCCCTCGAGGACAAGCGCGTCGCCGCCATCAACCGCATCGCCACCGCCATCGGCCGCACCGCCGACCGCCCCGCCGGACTCGACTCCCTGGCCGCCTGCACGCTCACCAAGTGACGTGACAGGCGCCGTGGCCGCCCCGCACACGCCGGCCGGGGCGGCCACGGGAGGGTCTCCGGCACCACCCGGACTCCCCCTCCGCCCCTTTCCTTTTCCTTAGACAGGCGAACGAACCGGGTCCATACTCGGTGGACATGGGAAAGACCTATGAGCGCATAGACGGCCGCCTGCGCACGTTCATCGAGGCGCAGCCGGTCTTCTTCACCGCGACCGCACCCCTGTCCGCCGACGGCACGGTCAACCTCTCGCCCAAGGGCCTCACGGGGTCCTTCGTGGTTCTCGACGAACTCACCGTGGCCTACCTCGACTTCGCCGGGTCCAACGCCGAGACCATCGCCCATCTGCGGGAGAACGGCCGCATCACCCTGATGTGGTGCGCCTTCCAGGGGCCGCCCACCATCGTGCGCGTGCACGGCCGCGGCGAGCCCGTCTTCCGGGACGACCCGCGCTTTTCGCACCTGCTCGCCCGCTTCCCCGCCATCGACCCGACGGTCCACGGCCTGCGCGCGATCGTCGTCGTGACCGCCGACCTCGTCCGCGACACCTGCGGCTACGCCGTCCCCCACATGACGTACGAGGCGGACCGCGACCTGCACGGGAAGCGGTTCGCGCGCGAGGACGACACCTCACTGGACGCGTACTTCGCCAAGAAGGACCACGTCGCGACGAGCCTCGACGGCCTTCCCGGGCTGCCCCTGCCGCTGCCCCCGGCCCCGCGCCCCTCCACGCCCACGCCCACGCCCCGGGACGGGTGACGGCCTCACGCTCCCGTCCTGTCTGCGGACACCGCCCACGTCGCCGTCCCACTTCCGCCCCTGCCTCCGGACACCGCTGAACGCTCCCGCCCCACGGCACGTATGTGTGAGCCAAGGGTCAAGTCCCACGGAGGAACCGTGACCACCACGCTCGCAGGCGGACGTGCCGCCCGCCGCCAGACGATGCGCCGCATCCGTCCGCGCCGCTCCCCCGCCGTGCCCCTGCTGCTCGCCGTGGGGGCGGGCGCGGTGGCCGTGCTGTGGTTGTGGTGGAACAACACACCGTCCATCTCGGACACCACCGGCCGGATCATCGCCGCGGGCCGCATCACCGGTCTGCTGGGCGGCTATCTGATGGCCCTCGTGGTACTGCAGATGGCCCGGGTGCCCGCGCTGGAGCGCCGGGTGGGCTCGGACCGGGTCGCCCGCTGGCACGCGATGAGCGGGCGCTACACCGTCAGCCTGGTCGTCGCCCACGTCTTCCTCATCATGTGGGGCTACGCCCTCCAGGCGGGCAAGGGTCTCGGCGACATCGTCCAGCAGACGATCACCTCGGTCGGTCAGCTGCCGGACATGGGCAAGGCCGCCATCGGCACGGGTCTGCTGTTCCTGATCGCCTTCCTCTCGATCGGCCCGGTCCGCCGCCGGCTGCCGTACGACAGCTGGTACCACGTGCACCTGCTGACGTACGCGGCGATGTACCTGACGTTCTGGCACCAGATCACCACAGGCAACGAGTTCGCCGTGGAGCCGTCCGCGAAGACCTTCTGGTACGGGCTCTACGGCGTCGTCACCGCGCTGGTCCTCTGGTACCGGGTGATCACCCCGGTCCGGCTGAACCTGCGGCACCGGATGCGGGTCGAGGCGGTCGTCGAAGAGACGCCAGGCATCGTGTCGGTGCTGATCAGCGGGCGCAGGCTGCATCGCATCGGCGCCGAGGCGGGGCAGTTCTTCCGCTGGCGGTTCCTGGCGCCGGGGATGCGGTTCAGCTCCCACCCGTACTCGCTGTCGGCGGCGCCCCGCCCCGACATGCTGCGGATCACGGTGAAGGCGATCGGCGACCACACCACCCGGCTGCGCGAGCTGGAGCCCGGCACCCGGGTGTGGGCGGAGGGCCCCTACGGGGCGCTGACCGCCCAGCGCCGCAGCCGCGGCAAGGTGCTGCTGGTCGCCGGCGGCGTGGGCATCACGCCGATGCGGGCCCTGTTCGAGACGCTGCCCGGCGCCTCCGGCGACATCACCCTGCTCTACCGGGCCAACAGCACCCATGACCTGGCCCTGTGGAGCGAGCTCGCCAAGATCGCCGACGAGCGCGGCGCCCGTCTGATGTACGCGGTGAACAGCCCCGAGGGGGAACGCCCCGACATCTCCGCGGAGAGCCTGCGCCGCAAGATTCCCGACATCGACGACCACGACGTCTTCATGTGCGGCCCGCCCGGGTTCGCCCAGTCGGTCCACGACGCACTGCGCGGCGCCGGGGTCCCCGCCCGCCGTATCCACCACGAGTCGTTCGAGATGTGAGCGACGGGTCATCCACACCCATCAGGAGCTTGAGGAACGATGAGGAAGAGTCATCCCGTCCGGCGTGCCGTGCTGGCCACCGCCGCCACCGTCTCCGGGATCGTGCTGCTGCTGACGCTGAAGCCCGATTCCGACCAGGGCTCGGCGGACGCGGCCGGCGCCGTCCCGCCCGCGGCCGCGCAGTCCCCGCAGGGCGGCGCCCAGGCCATCGCGAA
>NZ_BBNN01000042.1:45663-67972 GCF_000829695.1 Streptomyces sp. NBRC 110035
AGTCCGCCCTGGACCAGGCGAAGGCCGCCGGAGCCGCCGGGAGCGGGGGCGACTCCGCCCAAGACGGTTCCGCCGGTGACGCCTCCGCCGGAGACGGTTCCGCCGGGAGCGGGCAGGGCGAAGGCGGCGGGAACGCCCCGGCCGCCCTCGAGGACGGCACGGTGACCGGTGACGCGGCGCAGACGGAGTACGGAGCCGTGCAGGTCCGGATCACCGTCGAGGGCGGGAGGATCGCCAAGGCCGAGGCGGTGCAGGCTCCCCAGGGCGGCCAGAGCGACCGGGTCACCAACCTGTCGGTCCCGAGGCTCAACCAGGCCGTCGTGAAGACCGGCGGCGCCGACATCGACGCCGTGTCGGGGGCCACGTACACCAGCGCCGGATACAAGAAGTCGCTGCAGTCCGCCCTGGACCAGGCCGGTGGCTGAGACGGTGGCCGGGTCCGCACAGGCTCCCGCCGCGGTGCGTCGCACCGAGGAGACGATGGGGACCGTCTTCTCCTTCGACGTCCGCGGCGGGGAATCCGCCGCCGTGCAGGCGGCGTTGGAGGACGCGGCCGCCGGGCTGCGCCGCGTCGACGAGGTGTTCAGCACCTACCGCGACGACTCGCAGATCTCGCGGCTGGCACGCGGCGAGCTGACGGTCGGGGAATGCGATCCCGAGGTCGCCGAGGTCCTGGAGCTGGCCGCGGAGGCGGAACGGGTGAGCGACGGCTGGTTCAGCACGCGCTACCGCGGCCGGCTCGACCCGACCGGCATCGTCAAGGGCTGGGCGACCGAGCGGGCCGCGCGGCGGCTCGCTCGGGCCGGGGCGGTCGGGGTGAGCCTCAACGGCGGCGGCGACGTGCAGCTGCTGGGTACGCCGGGCGCCGGGCGGCCGTGGCGGGTGGGGGTGGCGGACCCGCTCCGTCCGGGCGGCCTCGCGGCCGTCGTCTCCGCCGCCGGGGCCGACGAGCTGGCCGTCGCCACCTCGGGCACCGTCGAGCGCGGCGATCACATCGTCGACCCGCGCACCGGCCGCTCGGCGGTCACCGACCTGGTCGCGGTGACCGTGGTGGCGCCCAGGCTGACCTGGGCCGACTGCTGGGCCACGGCCGCCTTCGCGATGGGGTCGCGGGAGGGCCTCGCCTGGCTGGAGACGCTGCCCGGCGTGGAGGCGCTGCTGATCACCGCGGGCGACGAGGTCCGCTGCACGGGGGGCCTGGCGTCCCGTCTGGGGTGAGGGACGCCGGGCCCCGTGAGCGGCAAACGGCCCTACGGACCCGTTCAGTTCCCGTTCTGCGCCAGCCTCAGCAGGTGCTCGGCCAGCGCCTGTCCGCCCACCGGGTCACGGCTGATCAGCATGAGGGTGTCGTCACCGGCGATGGTCCCCAGGATGTCGTGCAGTTCGGCCTGGTCGATCGCCGAGGCCAGGAACTGGGCGGCGCCCGGCGGGGTACGCAGGACGACGAGGTTGGCGGACGCCTCCGCGGAGATCAGCAGCTCCTGGGAGAGCCGCCGCATCCGTTCCTCCTTCGCGGACTCCCCGAGCGGTGCGCGCGGAGTGCGGAAGCCTCCCTCGCTGGGCACCGCGTAGATGAGGTCGCCGTCGGTGTCGCGGATCTTCACCGCGTTCAGCTCGTCCAGGTCCCGGGAGAGCGTCGCCTGGGTGACGGTCAGTCCGTGGTCGGCGAGCAGCTTCGCCAACTGGCTCTGCGAGCGCACGGGTTGCCGGTTGAGGATGTCCACGATCCGGCGGTGGCGCGCGGTGCGGGTCTGCGGTACGGCAGGCCCGGCAGGCTGTCCGTGGTCCTGATCGTGGCTCATCGTCGTCTCATTCTCCGGTCGTCCTCGGGGCGTGCTCCGGACGCCTCGTGATCCGGTTCATCGCCCTGCTCGTCGTCCGGGTCTCGCCCGGCTCGTCGTCCGGCTCACTGTCCGGCTCGTCCTTCTGCGTCCGCCGCCCGGCCGACGGCGTCCAGGATGCCGGGCAGCGCCCCGAGGAAGGCGTCCACCGTGTCCTCCCCGAGGATCAGCGGCGGCATGAGCCGTACGACATCGGGAGCGGGCGCGTTCACCAGGAAACCGGCATCCTGAGCCGCCTGTTGCACCCGGGGCGCGAGCGGTTCGGTGAGCACGATACCCAGGAGCAGGCCGACGCCCCGGACATGGCTGATCAACGGGTTGCCGAGGGACTCGATCCCGTCGCGCAACCGCTCGCCCTGCCGCTTGACGTTCTCGAGCAGTCCTTCGTTCTCGATGGTGTCGAGGACGGCGAGTCCGGCGGCGCAGGCGACCGGGTTGCCCCCGAAGGTCGTGCCGTGCTGGCCGGGGTGCAGCAGGTCCGCGGCGCGTCCGAAGGCGACCGTCGCGCCGATCGGCAGCCCGCCGCCGAGCCCCTTGGCGAGGGTGACGACGTCGGGCAGGACACCCTCGTGGGCCTGGTACTCGAACCAGTTGCCGGTGCGGCCGATGCCGGTCTGCACCTCGTCCAGGACGAGCAGCGCGCCCGTGGCTGCCGTGATGGCGCGGGCGGCCTTCAGATAACCGGGCGGGGGCACCACGACCCCGTTCTCGCCCTGGACCGGCTCGATGATCACCAGCGCCGTGTCGTCGGTGACCGCGGCGGCCAGCGCCTGCGCGTCGCCGTAGGGGACGTGGGTGACGTCCCCGGGCAGCGGTGCGAACGGCTCCCGCTTGCCCGGCTGGCCGGTGAGCGCGAGGGCGCCCATGGTGCGGCCGTGGAAGCCGCCGTCGGTGGCGACCATGTGGGCCCGGCCGGTGAGCCGTCCGATCTTGAACGCGGCCTCGTTGGCCTCGGCCCCCGAGTTGCAGAAGTAGACCCGGCCGTCGCGGCCGAAGAGCCTCAGGAGCCGTTCGGCGAGCGCGACGGGCGGCTCGGCGACGAACAGGTTGGAGACATGGCCGAGGGAGGCGATCTGCCGGCTGACGGCCTCGACGACGGCCGGGTGGGCGTGGCCGAGCGCGTTGACGGCGATGCCGCCGACGAAGTCGGCGTACTCCTTGCCGTCGGCGTCGCGGACGGTGGCGCCCACGCCGCCGACCAGGGACAGCTTCGGAGTGCCGTAGTTGTTCATGAGCGCGCCCTGCCAGCGCGCGCTCAGCTCCTCGTTGCTCATGACTCCCCCTGTGCGTGCGGTGTCCCGTCGGGCACGACCATGGTGCCGATGCCCTCGTCGGTGAAGATCTCCAGCAGGATCGAGTGCTGGACCCGGCCGTCGATGACGCGGGCGGTGGTCACGCCGTTGCGGACGGCGTGCAGGCAGCCCTCCATCTTCGGCACCATGCCGGAGGACAGCTCCGGCAGCAGCTTCTCGAGCTGGGACGCGGTGAGGCGGCTGATCACCTCGTCGGAGTTCGGCCAGTCCTCGTAGAGCCCCTCGACGTCGGTGAGGACCATGAGGGTCTCGGCGTCCAGAGCAGCAGCGAGTGCCGCAGCCGCCGTATCAGCATTGACGTTGTAGACATGGTGGTCGTCCTGGCTCCGGGCGATGGACGAGACGACCGGTATACGGCCGTCGGCGAGCAGGGCCTCGATGGCGCCGGGGTCGATCTCGGTGATCTCGCCGACCCGTCCGATGTCGACGGACTCGCCGTCGATCTCGGGCCGGTGGCGGGTCGCGGTGAGGGTGTGCGCGTCCTCGCCGGTGAGGCCGACGGCGAAGGGTCCGTGCCGGTTGAGCAGTCCGACCAGCTCGCGCTGCACCTGTCCGGCGAGCACCATCCGTACGACGTCCATGGCGTCCTCGGTGGTCACCCTGAGGCCGGCCTTGAACTCGCTGACGATGCCGTGCCGGTCGAGCGCGGCGCTGATCTGGGGGCCGCCGCCGTGCACGACGACCGGCTTGAGGCCGGCGTGCCGCAGGAAGACGACGTCCTGGGCGAAGGCGTTCTTCAGTTCCTCGTCCACCATGGCGTTGCCGCCGAACTTGATGACGACGGTCTTCCCGTGGTGCCGGGTCAGCCAGGGCAGTGCCTCGATGAGGATCTGCGCCTTGGGCAGGGCGGTGTGCTTGCGGGTGGTGCTCATGAGGAGTACGCGCTGTTCTCGTGGACGTAGTCGGCGGTGAGGTCGTTGGTCCAGATGGTGGCGGTCGCGTCACCGGCGCCCAGATCGGCGACGATGTGGACCTCGCGGTAGCGCATGTCGACCTTGTCGCGGTCCTCGCCGACGCCGCCGTTCTTGCACACCCAGACGCCGTTGATGGCGACGTCGAGTCCGTCGGGCTCGAAGGCGGCCTTCGTCGTGCCGATCGCGGACAGCACCCGGCCCCAGTTGGGGTCCTCGCCGTGGATGGCGCACTTGAGGAGGTTGTTGCGGGCGATGGAGCGGCCCACCTCGACGGCGTCGTCCTCGGTCGCGGCGCCCACCACCTCGACCTTGATGTCCTTGCTGGCGCCCTCGGCGTCGCGCACGAGCTGCTGTCCGAGGTCGTCGCAGACGGCGCGTACGGCCTCGGCGAACTCCTCGTGGGCGGGGGCGACGCCGGTGGCGCCGGAGGCGAGCAGCAGCACGGTGTCGTTGGTGGACATGCAGCCGTCCGAGTCGACGCGGTCGAAGGTGACGCGGGTGGCGGCGCGCAGGGCCCGGTCCAGTGCCTCGGCTTCGACGTCGGCGTCGGTGGTGAGGACGACCAGCATGGTGGCGAGGCCGGGGGCGAGCATGCCGGCGCCCTTGGCCATGCCGCCGACGGTCCAGCCGTTCCCCGTCACGACAGCGGTCTTGTGCACGCTGTCCGTGGTCTTGATGGCGATGGCGGCCTTCTCGCCGCCGTGCTCGGACAGCTGACCGGCGGCCGTCTCCAGGCCCGGCAGCAGCTTGTCCATGGGGAGGGTGACGCCGATGAGCCCGGTGGAGCAGACGGCGATCTCGCCCGCGCCCGTACCGAGGAGCTCCGCGGCCCGCTCGGCGGTGGTGTGGGTGTCCTGGAACCCCTTGGGGCCCGTACAGGCGTTGGCACCACCGGAGTTGAGGACGACGGCGCCGACCTGGCCGCTCTTGAGCACCTGCTCGGACCAGAGCACGGGTGCGGCCTTGACGCGGTTGGAGGTGAAGACGCCCGCGGCGGCGCGGCGCGGCCCGTTGTTGACCACGAGGGCCAGGTCGGGGTTGCCGTTCTCCTTGATCCCGGCGGCGATGCCCGCCGCCGTGAATCCCTTTGCTGCCGTCACACTCACGGCGCGACTCCGATCGTGGTCAGTCCGGTGGACTCGTCGAGCCCGAGGGCGATGTTCATGCTCTGCAGGGCGCCGCCCGCGGTGCCCTTGGTGAGGTTGTCGATGGCGCTGATCGCGATGATCCGCCCCGCGGCCTCGTCGTACGCGACCTGGACCTGAACGGCGTTGGAACCGTGGACGGACGCCGTCGCGGGCCACTGGCCCTCGGGGAGGAGGTGGACGAAGGGTTCGTCGGCGAACGCCTTCTCGTAGGCGGCCCGGACGGCCGCGGCGGTGACGCCGGGCCGGGCCTTGGCGGTGCAGGTGGCGAGGATGCCGCGGGGCATCGGCGCGAGCGTCGGGGTGAAGGAGACCAGGACCCGCTCCCCCGCCGCGGCGCTGAGGTTCTGGATCATCTCGGGGGTGTGCCGGTGGACGCCGCCGACGCCGTACGGCGACATCGACCCCATGACCTCGCTGCCCAGCAGATGCGGCTTGGCCGCCTTGCCGGCGCCGGAGGTGCCGGAGGCGGCGACGATCACCGCCTCGGCCTCGGCGAGGCCCGCCGTGTACGCCGGGAACAGGGCGAGCGAGACGGCGGTCGGGTAGCAACCGGGCACCGCGATGCGCTTGGACCCCTCCAGCGCGGCGCGGCCACCCGGCAGTTCGGGCAGGCCGTAGGGCCAGGTACCGGCGTGCGGGGAGCCGTAGAACCTTTCCCAGTCGCCGGCGTCGGCGAGCCGGTGGTCGGCGCCCATGTCGACGACGAGCACGTCCGGCCCGAGCTGCTCGGCGACGGCGGCGGACTGGCCGTGCGGCAGCGCGAGGAAGACCACGTCGTGCCGTCGGCCCTGCCCGGCGAGCACCTCGACCGCGGTCGGCTCCAGCACCCGCTCGGCGAGCGGCAGCAGATGCGGCTGCAGGCTCCCGAGCCGCTGCCCGGCGTTGGAGTTCCCGGTCAGCGCACCGATCTGCACCCCCGGGTGCGTGAGCAGCAGTCTCAAGAGCTCCCCGCCCGCATATCCACTGGCCCCGGCCACAGCCACTCGTACGCTCACGGAAACCTCCTCATCGATGGCATGACTATACGTATATGCGCACGTTTATGCAACGGGAGTCGGGGGGCCGGCGTGCGTCGGCGAGACCGAGCGGCCGAGTCGGCCCGACCGACCGGCTCCGTGTCCAAGTCACAGGCGCGTGCACTTCCGATCGACTGTCGGGTCCGACCCCACGCGGGAGAGCGGAACGGGCAGGAGCAGCTTCTCGACCAGGGCCAGTGACTCCTGCGGAGTGACCTCCTGCGCACACAGCATTCCGTAGGCGGCTTCCGGCCCCCTGCCCCTCACCCGCTCCGTGTGCAACCGGCTGCCACTCCGGACCTCCGTGCAGGCAGCCCTCCGCTCCTCCTTCGTTCCCATGAAGGTGAAGGGGCCTGCCGGCCCTGCGTGTCCACCGCGGCTCATCGGCATCACCGCCCCCCCTCGCCAACGCGGCTCCGCGTCGAAGCGACACGCTCCGCCCCGCACACACGCACCGACGGGCGACGTACAGCGCCCAGGCCCGTGCGCGCCGTTCACCTCGCCGCGGGAGCACTCGTCCGCACCCGACTCGAGGGGCGAGCCGTGGCCCGCCCCTCGCGGCCGGCACGGCGGAGGACGTCTTCAAGGCGCCGGCGGCGGTGTACGGCACGACCACCGCACCCCTCGAACGGTGCGGGGCGGGGCGAAGCGCAGGCGAGGGCTTCGGCTCGGGGCCGGGCGCGGCCGGGCACACCCCGACTGCTTGAAAGTTGAAGCAAAGTCGGCCATGGTTTAGCTTGAACCTTCAAGCTTGTTGGAACGGGGTGCCGCTCAGTGATGTGCGGCACCCCCACCGCACCGCTTTCGACGTCCCCTTTCGAGGAGTCCCCCATGACCAGCCCCACCAGCACCACGTCCCGCCCCGCCTCCGCCTCCGCCTCCGGTCAGGACACCCCCGCCGCCCCCGCCCGCGCCTACGACGCCGGGCTGCTGGTGCTGCGTCTCGTGCTCGGTCTGACGATGGCCGCGCACGGCGCGCAGAAGCTGTTCGGCTGGTTCGGCGGGGGCGGGATCGAGGGCACCGGGGTGTACTTCACGTCCCTCGGCCACCCCTCGCCCGAGGCGTTCGCCGTCGTGGCCGGGCTCACCGAGACACTCGGCGGGCTCGGCCTCGCGCTCGGTCTGCTCACCCCGCTGGCCGCCGCGGCCGTCGCCGGCACGCTGCTCAACGCGATCGTCGTGAAGTGGGGCGGCGGCTTCTTCGCCCCAGAGGGCGTGGAGTACGAGCTCCTCCTCACCCTGGCCGCAGCGGCGCTCGCCCTGACCGGCCCCGGCCGGATCGCCGTGGACCGGCTGCTGCCCCGGCTGCGCTCGCACCGTCTCGCGTACGGCGTCGCCGCGGTCGTGCTCGGTGCCGTGGTGGCCGGCGTCACCCTGCTGCTGCGTCACTGAGGCACGGCAGGGGGCCTCGGCCGGTGCCGGGTGCGGGCGGTGCGTGACACGGATACTCCGCGACTCTCGGCAGGAGGGGTTGGAGCTTCGCCTGGCACCCTCGAGATATGTTCGCTATTTCGAGCGACTGTCAGAACTTCGAACGGCAAGATAGGGAGGAGGCAGGAGCACGTCAATGGTGTGTGCGCGACGGGGACGACGGGGAGCTGTGCGGGATGGGCGAGTTCTGGCCGGTACCGGACGCACTGGCCTATCTGAGGGGGAGCTGGCGGGTGTCCCGGACCGTGCGGGACCTGGCGAGCGGCGACCTCGGACGGTTCGAGGGCACCACGTCTTTCGGCCCTCTGAAGGGCGACGGCCCACCGGAGGACGGCGGCCTGCTGTACCAGGAGTCCGGCACCTTCACCTGGCAGGGCGTCCCCCGCCCCGCGGAACGCACCCTGCGCTTCCTGCCGGCGTCGAGCCGCGGGTCACGCCCCGGGGGCGCCGTGGACGTGCGGTTCGCGGACGGCCGGCCGTTCCATCGCCTGGACCTCTCGGCAGGCCGGTACGTCGCCGACCACCCCTGTTCCGCGGACCTCTACCGGGGCGAGTTCACCGTCCGCGACGAGGAGCACTGGCGGACGGTCTGGCGGGTGCGCGGTCCGGCCAAGGATCTCGTGCTCGACACCGGCTACGTCCGCGTGGGCCGACCGGCCACCACCCCCGGCCGGTGAACGGTCACCGCCACCGGGCGGCGAACGGGGCCTGGATCCGCGTCGCCCGGGCGGCGAACGGGGCCTAGATGCGCGTCGGCCGGGCGGCGACCCCTTCGATGCGCAGGCTCCAGCGGCCCGCCCGTCCGGCGACGCCGACCCGTGACAGCGAGCGGACGTCGATGTTCCAGTAGGTCGCGGGCGGCGCCTTCAACGCGTACACCAGCGCGGCGCGGATGACGGACGGTTCGGCCACCGCGACGACCCGGCAGTCCTCCTCGGCGGGCCGGGTGTCGAGCCAGTTGCCGACGCGGGTGATGAAGTCCAGCAGCGACTCCCCGCCGTGCAGGGTGGCGCGCGGGTCGGCGAGCCAGACGTCCACGGCCTCCGGTTCGCGGGCCATGGCCTCCCTCAGGGTCAGCCCGCGCCAGCGGCCCATGGCGCAGTCGCGCAGGGCGAGCTGGACCAGTGGGGCGTAGCCGAGGCCTTCCCCGGTGGCACGGCTGCGCGGGTTCGGCGAGCAGTAGCGCAGGTCGGCCGCGGCGAGCGGCAGCAGCTCACGGGCCACTCGCTGCACATCGTCCCACCCGGCACGGTCCAGTGGCCGGTCGTCCTCGAAACGCTCGGCCAGTCGCGAGGCGCTTCCCGCTGCGGCAACGAACGTGACCCGAAGTGCCATGCCGCGATGATCGGTCTCCGAAGTACGCAAATCAAGGGGTACGGCCAGGGTGTTGCCCGGAGCCCCTCAGGTGGTGCGGCACCGATCGGTACCTGCCGGACACGTCACGCGAAGCTCCCTCGTCCGCGCCCCGCCTGCCCCAGTACCTCGTCGCAGGCGGCACGAAGTCGCCGTACGCCCTCGGTGATCTCCCCGGTGCCCGCGACCGCCGCGAAGCTCAGCCGCAGGTGCGAGGCCGAGGGCTCGGCGCTGAAGTACGGGCGGCCCGGGGTGACCGCCACGCCGGCCCGCAGGGCCGCCGCGGTCAGGGCGGACTCTCCCCCGGGGCCGAAAGCCGGGGAGGTGCCCCCGGTGCCGTCGGGCAGGCGCAGCCACAGGTGGTAGCCGCCGGCCGGGATGTGCGGCAGGGCGAGTTCGGGCAGCCGGAGCCGGAGCGCGGCGGTCATGGCGTCCCGGCGGGCTCTCAGCCCGGCGGAGACCGAACGCAGATGGCGCGGCCAGGCGGGCGAGCCGACGAGTTCGAGCGCGGCCTCCTGGAGGGGGCGGGGGACGAAGAAGGTGTCGACGATCTGGATGGCGCGCAGACGTTCCAGGACCGGGCCGTGCGCGGCCAGGGCGCTCACCCGGAAGCTCGGCGAGGTCGCCTTGGTGAGCGAGCAGACGTGGACGACGACGCCGTCCGGGTCGTCGGCGGCCAGCGGGCGCGGGAGCGGGCCCGCGTCCTCGTGGACCAGGCGCCGGACGAAGTCGTCCTCGACGACGAACGCCCCCGCCTCGCGTGCGATGCGCAGTACCTCGCCGCGCCGTTCGGGGGCGAGTACGGCGCCGGTGGGGTTCTGGAACAGGGGCTGGCAGACGAAGACCCGGGCACCGGTGGCGCGGAAGGCGCCGGCGAGCAGCTGTGGCCGTACGCCGTCCGCGTCCACCGGGACGGGCACCGGGCGCAGTCCGGCGGCGCGGGCGACGGCCAGCATGCCGGGGTAGGTGGGCGATTCCACGAGAACGGGGGCACCGGGCGGGGCGAGCGCGCGCAGGGCGGTGGTCAGCGCGGACTGGCCGCCCGCGGTGATCAGCACCCCCGCCGCGGTGACCGCGCCCCCGATGCTGCGGGCGAACCACTCGCGCAGCTCCGGCAGCCCTTCCACGGGTGGTCTCCCCCAGGCTCCCGGCCGGCGCCCGGCCCGGGACAGCGCCGCCGCCATCGCGCGCTCCGGCTGCAGCGAGGGGTGGAGATAGCCGCCGTTGAACTCGATCACGCCGGGCGCCGGGGCGGCGAGCGAGACCAGGACGCCGGAGGCGTCGACCGAGCGCGGGACGAGATCGGCGGCACCGTCGGCGCTGAGGACGACCTCCTGCCAGGAGGTGTCACCGGCCGCGACGGCCGGGGAGGCGGGACGGGCGGCGGCACGGAACGCGCCGGCGCCGGGCCGGGTCACCACCAGTCCCTCGGCGGCGAGCTGAGCCAGCGCCCGCGAGACGGTCACGGGGCTCACCCGGAACCGCTCCACGAGGGCCCGGCTCGACGGGAGCTTTCCACCTGGCGAGTAGCGGTCCAGCTCCTGCCGCAGCCGATCCGCCAGTCCGGCAACGCTGCTACGCTCATGCATGAGAACACAGAGTAGCGCTACTGCCGCGCCCCCGATAGCGGTCCCCGCCCGACGGGACCGGGCCGGCTTCGGCACCCTGCAGGCCGCCCTCGGCGTCATCGCCTTCTCGCTCACCTTCCCGGCCACCGCCTGGGGACTGGAGGGCTTCGGCCCCTGGTCGCTGGTGGCCGTGCGCTGCGTGCTGGCGGGACTGATCGCCGGCGGCTGCCTGCTCGCGGTGGGGACGCGGGCGGGGGCCCCGGAGGCGGACGCGGCGGGGGCCGTGGCGCGCCGCCGGAAGGGTCTGAGGCGGTGGCGCGGCGTGCCGCTGCCCGCCCGCAGGCACTGGCCGGGGCTCGCGGTGGTCGCCGCCGGGGTCGTCCTCGGATTCCCGCTGCTGACCACACTGGCCCTGCAGACGTCGACCACCGCGCACGCGGCGGTCGTGGTCGGACTGCTCCCGCTCACCACCGCGCTGTTCTCCGCCCTGCGCGTCGGCTCCCGCCCGTCACGCACCTTCTGGGCTGCGGCGCTGGCCGGTGCCGCCGCGGTGGCGGTCTTCACGGTGCGGCAGAGCGGCGGCGCGCTGACCACGGCCGATCTGTACCTCTTCGCGGCGCTGGTGGTGTGCGCGGCCGGGTACACGGAGGGCGGCAGGCTGGCCCGGGTGATGCCGGGCTGGCAGGTGATCGGCTGGGCGCTGGTGCTGTGCCTGCCGCTCGCCGTACCGGCCGCGGCCCTGGCGCTGGCCCTCGAGCCGGTGCGGCTGACCGCGCACAGCGTGGCCGGAGTGCTGTGGGTGGCGGCGGGGTCCCAGTTCCTGGGGCTGGTCGTCTGGTACCGGGGCATGGCGGCGATCGGCATTCCCCGGGCCAGTCAGCTCCAGCTCGCCCAGCCGCTGCTCACCCTGGTGTGGTCGGTGTTCCTGCTGGGCGAGCACCTGACCGCGGCCGCCCCGTTGACGGCGGCGGCGGTACTGGTGTGCATCGCCGTCACCCAGCGGGCCCGCGGCTGAAGAACCTCCGCCGTACGCACCCAGGATGTGTTTCGGCAGTCCCGTCCGGCCCGCGACGCCCGGCACGGGGCCTCGCCGCGGTGCCGGGACCGTCCCCCGTGCACCCGCGGACGGGCCTCAGCCCCGCGACGCACCGCACCGGACACCGCGGGCCCTGCCCTCCGGGCGGACGGCGCCGCTTTCGCAACAGGTCCTGGCGTCCGACGCACCGGACCGCCCGTCGGACGCCCTGCCGGGTGGCCCGCTCCGCCGTAGACTCGACACCACGGACCGCTGCTCCCGCATGTGATGAGGAGACCCCGATGCACGCAACCGTGGGCGACCAGCTCGTCCAGCACGGCAGGGTGGTCGGTCAGCACGACAAGGTCGCCGAGATCGTCGAGGTGATGGGCCGGCAGGGCGATCCGCCCTACCGCGTCCGCTTCGAGGACGGGCACGAGGCCGTGTGCTCGCCCGGCCCGGATTCCGAGATCCGGCACAGGAACCACCGGCACTAGGTCAGGGGCCGGCCCGCCGCTTCCCCGGCACCCGGGAAACGGCCGCCGCTCCTCCGCCCCGTCAGCCCGGAGGTGGTGCCGGCCGCCCGTAGTGGTCGGCGACCACCCGGGCCATCGCACCGGTCGGGTCGGCGGCCACTTCCCGGGCGGCGAAGAAGACGTGCCCGCGCGCCTGGGGGTAGGACGTCGCGAGCGTGAGGTGCCGGGACAGCTCGGCCGGATCCTGCCAGGCGGCCGGCTGCGCCGGGTCTCCCGCCTTGTAGAGCGCCTCCCCCACGTACAGCTGCGTCCCCGAGCCCTCCACGACGGCGGACCACCAGGACAGCAGTTCCGCGTAGTCGGCGGCGGCGAAGCCGATGTTCCAGTAGAGCTGCGGGCAGATGTAGTCGACCCGGTTCTCCCGCACCCATCGGCGGGTGTCCGCGTACAGGTCGTCGTAGGTCTGCACGCCCGCCCGGGTCTCCGAGCCGAGGGGATCGGTCGCCGCGTTGCGCCAGACCCCGAAGGGGCTGATGCCGAACCGGGTGCCGGGCCTGGTCTCCTTGATCCGCGCCGCCGTCTCGCGCACCAGCCGGTCGATGTTGTCCCGCCGCCAGGCCGCCCGGTCGGGGAAGGCGCCGCCATGGGTGTCGTAGGCGGCGTCGTCGTCGAAGGTCAGGCCCGCCACCGGGTACGGGTAGAAGTAGTCGTCGAAGTGGACCGCGTCGACGGGATAGCGGCGCACCGCGTCGAGCATGGCGTCCTCGACGAAGGCGCGGACCTCGGGCAGACCGGGGTTGTAGTAGAGCTTCCCGCCGTACGGGACCACCCAGCCGGGGTTCCGGCGGGCCGGGTGCGTGGCGGCGAGCCGGGTGGGGTCGGTGTGCGCGGCGACCCGGTACGGGTTGAACCAGGCGTGCAGCTCCAGGCCGCGGGCATGGGCCTCGGTGACGGCGGTGCCGAGCGGGTCCCAGCCGGGGTGTACGCCCTGGGTGCCGGTGAGGCAGGCGGACCACGGTTCGTACGGGGACGGCCACAGGGCGTCCGCCGTGGGCCGTACCTGGAGGATCACGGTGTTGAGACGGTTGCGGACGGCCGCGTCGAGGTGGGCGATCAGCTCGGCCCGCTGTCCGGCGGCGCTCAGCCCCGGGCGGGACGGCCAGTCCCGGTTGGCCACGGTCGCCAGCCACACGCCCCGTATCTCACCGGCGGCCGCGCCCCGGCCGCCCGTCGCACCCGCCGGTCCGGACATCGGCCGGCCCGGGGCGGCCGACGCGGCCGTCATCATCGTCACCGACGACAGCGCCGCCACCGCGAACGCCCTGCGTGACACTCGTCCCATTTCACACCCGCCGCAAAAGCCGCGATCCGCCCGGTCGCGGACCGCTCCCCGCCCAGAATGCCCGCCCCCGGCGATCGATCATCGGTACTTCCGGGTAACGTGCACGGACGGAGCAGGCGGCCGGAACCCGGTGCTCCTGCCAGGAGTCGTAGACGGCGCAGGCCAGAAGGACCCGTGCCGCGCCAGGAAGCGAAAGGGACGATGTGACCGACATCGAACGCGTCGGAGTGGTGGGCTGCGGTCAGATGGGTGCGGGGATCGCCGAGGTGTGCGCCCGCGCCGGACTGGACGTGAGGGTCGCCGAGACCACCGGCGAGGCCCTGGAGATCGGCCGTACCCGGCTGTTCAACTCGCTGACGAAGGCGGCCGAGCGCGGCAAGGTCACGGCGGAGGAGCTGGACGCCACCCAGGCCCGGCTGAGCTTCACCACGGACCTGGGCGAGTTCGCGGACCGCGATCTGGTGATCGAGGCCGTCGTGGAGAACGAGCAGGTCAAGACGGAGATCTTCCAGGTGCTCGACCAGGTGGTGACCCGGCCGGACGCGATCCTGGCCTCGAACACCTCCTCCATCCCGCTGGTGAAGCTGGCGGTCGCCACCTCGCGGCCGGACCACGTCATCGGCATCCACTTCTTCAACCCGGCCCCCGTGCAGAAGCTGGTCGAGCTGATCCCGGCGCTCACCACCTCCGAGGGCACGATCAGCCGGGCGCAGCTCTTCGCCGAGAAGGTGCTGGGCAAGCACGCGATCCACGCCCAGGACCGTTCCGGGTTCGTCGTGAACGCGCTGCTGATCCCGTACCTGCTCTCCGCGATCCGGATGTTCGAGTCGGGCATCGCCAGCCGCGAGGACATCGACAACGGCATGGAGATGGGCTGCGCCCACCCGATGGGCCCGCTGAAGCTGTCCGACCTGATCGGCCTGGACACGGTGGCCTCGGTCGCGTACTCGATGTACGAGGAGTACAAGGAGCCGCTCTACGCCGCTCCCCCGCTGCTCCAGCGCATGGTCGACGCCGGCCGCCTGGGCCGCAAGAGCGGCTCCGGCTTCTACACCTACGGCTGACCTGTACTGACGTCCATTCCGCTGGAGAACAGTGCAGCTCTCTGCGCAACGCTGAAGGCCGCTCCCCTGCGTTCCAGGGAGCGGCCTTCAGTGATCGTTATGGAGCCGAGGGGTTTGTGAGGGGGTTTGGGTGGGAGGTCACGTCACTCCCTCGCGGGGCACGAGCAGGAACCGCCCGAACGCCTGGACCGACCGGAGAGCGTCGGCCACCTGATCGTTCAGGTTCTCCGCCCGCTTCACCGCGAGTCCTTCAAGGACACCGTACTCCTTGACCCGTGCCAGCGCCGAGGCCAGCGCGCGGTCGGCGTCCTCGCTGGGCGCTGTCCGGATCTCTCCGAGGACCGGTCCTCCCGCGTCGAGGACCAGGCCCACCGTCCACGGTCCGCCTGCGTAGCAGGAGCCCTGCACGTACACCTCCACCGGCTCCTGCACCCGGTCCTCCGGGATGCCGAGAGCCGCGCTCTCCAAGAAGCCGAGCGGGTCGACAGCCCACAGGTCGGCGGTGGCCGGCCGTGGGCGCACGTCGGTCTCCAGCCAGGCGTCGACGGCAGTCCGGCCGCGCAGTCCGCGGTCGGGCATGAAGTGGGCGTAGATCTTCAGCGTGATGTCCGGGGAGGCGTGGCCCATCCAGTGCGACACGGAGATGACGTCCTCGCCGGCGCCCAACTGCACGCTGGCGTAGGTATGGCGCCAGCGGTGGTGCATCATCTCGCGTGACGCTTCCCAGCCCCATGTCTTGCCTTCCTCCCGGGAGGCGATGAGCCCGGCCGCGGCGAGCGCCGGCTTCATGGTGCCGTTGTTGAACGTGCTCCGGTTGAGACGGTTGCCGAGCGCCGACGTTGTCAGGAGCTGGACGGTGGCCGTGGGCTTGTTGTTGTTGCCCGGGCCCTGCCACGGGAGCGTGACTGTCACGGCCGGGAACTCTTCCGCGTACTCGTCGAGCAGCTTGAGCAGGCCGGGCGACAGTGGGATGTCCCGCTCCTTGTTGCCCTTGGGCAGCTTGAAGTATGGGCGCGTCGAGTTCTCCCACAGCAGTTGGCGCCGCAGGTGCAGGATCATCCGGTCGCGGTTGATGTCGTCGGGGCTGAAGCCGAACGCCTCCGCCTGCCGCTGCCCGGCCCGCATGCCGAGGTCCGCGATGATCCGGTACCGAGCGGGCATCTCAGCCCGGATCGCGGCCGCTTCCTCCTTCGCCCAGGCGCGGGCCTTCGTCTCGCCTCCGCTCGCAGGGCGCACGCTCTTCTCCGCCGCGCGGCACGGGTTCTTCGCGATGCGTTTGCCGACCGCCGACTTGAAGACGCTGGAGAGGTGGTTCCAGATCACCTCGATCGTCGTGTCGGCCAGGCCGCGGGCTTTCAGCTCGCGCTTCCGCTCAAGGAGGTGGTCGTCACCGATGACGTACATCTGCGTGCGCCCGAGCGCGGTGTCGACGATGTGGTTGAACACCTTGGACCGCATGGGGTGCTTGGTGTTCACAGCGTCCGTGCGCTTCGGCCACCACTCGTCGACAATGTAGTCGCCGAGGAGGATCTCCCCGTCGCGGTCGTCGACGAACTCCTTCTTCTTCATCGCGGCGATGGTGGTGTTCTTCCACTCCTTCGCCTCGTCGAGGGTCGTGAAGGAACGCTTCCTCACCCCAGGGATTCCGGACACCCGGTACCGCTTGGTTCTGGTGCCCCACAGGTCTGTGCGCTCGCGCTTCCCGGTGACCGGGTCCTTGCGCTTCTTCAGCCAGCGATCTTCGATGGGTGCAGATCCAATGCGGGTGCTGTCGATCAGGCGGTGGGTATGACCTGGTCGCGGTAGCGCGTCTGGTGGTTGCGGGTGAATTCCTGCTGCTGGTGCCACGCCCAGTAGGTGTCGAAGTGGCCGTTGGCGCGGACGGCACGCAGCTTGAGTACGGCTTCAGCTCCGGACAGGCCCCGGTGATGTCCAGGCGGTCTTTGACCAGGTGGCGGCATGCTCCCTCGATGATTCCGGTGGCGATCGGCCAGCCGCGTTCAAGGGCGGTGTCGTAGTGCAGGTGTTCGGCCTTGCCGGTCAGGTAGTCCACGGCCTCGTCGATGCCTTTGCGCTGGGCGCCACGCAGTCCGGCGGTGCGGGCGGCTTCCTCGATGGCGGCGGTGGTCTGCTGCACGCCGCCGGCCAGGAGGGTGCGGACGTGGCGGGCGACCCATGCCTCGGCGGAGGCGTCGCCGCCGTCGTGCAGGCACCAAGCTGCTCGCCACAGGTATTCGAGCACGTGGATGAGGTCGACGATGATGTGGACGTCCACGCCGCGCTGCCGTGCTTCGGCCTTGATGAGATCAATCTGGTGGCGGGCCCCGTCGACCAGGACGACCCAGGGACGGCGGTGCCCGGGGTCGCGGTGCTCTGCCTGGTCGAACACGGCGGACACCACCTGCGCGGCGGTGTCGTGCACCGAACCGCACAACCACTTCGACCGGGCCTTCGGCCCCTGGCGGCGCTCGGGCGCCGCGCCGTGGTCGGCGTCCTGCCGGTCGGGGTCGGCGATGATGTCGTCGACTGTGCGCGGCGCGGGCTCGGCATCGTAGACGGCTCCCAGGGCGGCCATCCGTTTCCTGCCGTGTTTCTCCCCGGACGCCAGCCGGGTTCTTCATCGCGTTGCCGCCCTTGGCCGCCGCGGCCTTCGCGGTGTCCTCACGCAGCGCTTCGGGCCTTATCACCACGCCCTTGCCGTCCACCGACAAGACCAGCGGCGTGGCGTCGGTGCAGGGAGCCGGCACCAGGGCGTCGTAGAACGCGTCGATGTCCGCCGCGGCACTGACAGCGAGTTCCTGGACCTGCCGGTGCCCGATGCCGGCGCCGGTGACAGCGTTGATCCGCTCGCAGGCGTCGGCGAAGCTGCCACGGGAGGACTCGATCGCGGCGAGCCTGGCCAGCCCGTGCGAGTGCATCCTCTCCGGCAGGTTCAGCACCGCGTCGGCCGGGTGCAAATGCGCCACCCGGCCGCCGCGGTAGGCAATCCGGGCCACCGTGACCTTGCCGAACACCGTGGCCAGCCTCCGACGCCGGCCCCGCTCGATCCGGGAGCGCCCGACACCGGCGCTGTCCACGACCTCCTCACGGCGCACCTCGTCCCTGGCCCGCAGCGTCAGGTGGTCCTGGAACAACTGCCGTGTGACCTCACGCATCCGCGCCCCCAGCAGATCCTCCAACTGCGCGTGCGTCATTACCGCCGCCTCCGGGGCCGCCAACTCCGCACACGCTGCGGCGAACAAACCCGCCGAGGCCGCAAAGGCGTCTTCACACGCGGCGAGCGCGCCCTGGGTCGGCACAACCCCGCTCACCACCCCTGCTTCCTGCCCTCGACCTTCAACAGCCCGGACGAAGGTTCAGCCAGGATCCCGCGCTCCACGAGCCTCTTCAGCTTCGAGCGCATCCCCTCGACATGCCGCGGCTCAGTCCCCAGACCCAGGTGCCGGCAGACCTCTTTGCAGCGCATCGCCGCTCCCGAGGTTGCGAACAAGGCGATGATCTCCCGGTACTCCGGCGACATCACCGTCACGTCCAGCTCCGCCTCGGCCTTCACCAGCGCCACAGCGACCCCGTCGGCAGCCCCGCCCGCGACAACCACGCCCGGCACCGGCGAAGACGGCGCGGCCAGCACCTCCTCCACCGTCTCCCGCGCGATCTGCAACCGCACCAGCTGCTCCTCGGCCCGCGACACCTCTTCGGACAGACCAGCGATCTGCTCACTCATCCGCCCGGCCTGGCCCAACAACTCAGCCTGCCTGGCCTCCAACGCCTCCATCAACGACGGCACACCACACCCACCCTCGCTCAGCACCCGCACGCCTCACCGCGGGCTCGACCCCGGCGACGGTAGAAGCCGGCACGACCAGCTACATCCCGAACCTCTGCGAATCACCCCAACGAGGCACCCTCATTGGATCTGCACCCTTACTGTTTTGCCGGTACCGGGCGGAGCTACGAGAACACCGGTGCTGTGCTCGGCCATCACACCGACGGCTTTGGCCTGAACCGGAGTGAGCTCGCCGGTGAACCGCGCGGTGATCGCCTCATGCGTGGGGGCCGTCGTCGACGCGCAGGGCGCCGCCAGCCGAGGCAATCAGGGCGGCCGCTTGATCGGATAGCCCCCTCGGGATACGTAGCCAGTCTGGTTCGCTCGCATCGAAGCACATCACGAACCGGGGTGTCCCGAACGTGGAGTAGCGCATCTTCTGCTTCTTGTAGAAGTCCGGGTTGTGCAGGCTCGCCAGGTGCTTGAGCGCCGCCAGGAGCGGGGCGGGCAGGCCCTGGGTGGCGATGGCAAGCATGGCCCCCAGCCGGGCCTTGACTACTTCGGGCGCCCTGCCGAGATCGGTACGCCGCGGTTTCGGCGGCATCGCCTCGAGCGCGGCTGCCGGGCCGACCTCGACCGGCTGCAGAGTGTCCGCCAGCGCCTCGACCTCGCTGCGGTTCAGCCTCTGGACCTGCGAGAGGTGGGCGAACTGGTCGGGGTAGGGAGCCCAGGATGCCGGGTCGCAGAAGAGGGTGGTGCCGCGCTCGCGGCAGGCGCCGTTGAGCGGCAGAGCGATCAGGTTACCGAAACTGCCGTTGCCGGATGTCTTGGTCGGCAGCAGGTCCTGGGCGGGGAAGAACCGGTCGAAGCTGGCCAGGGACATCCGCTCACGTGCGGTCATGGCGTCGCGCAGCAGTGCGACCCCCAACTGCCGCGCCACCGCCGCAGGGACGGGTTCGGTGAAAAACGTCCACACGTGGGCGCCCTTGCCGGACCGTGAGACCTCCGCGTACGCCGGGACCCCGGCCGCCCGGCACGCCTGATGGTAGGCGGCAGCATCACCGCGCCAGTCCTGGTCGTCGAAATCACAGGCCAGCAGCCGGCAGGTGTCGTCGGCGAGCAGCGGATACAGCCCGACGTGCACCTCTTGCGAGCCGGGTTCGGGGCGGCTGAGATGCTCGATGAGTACGTTGTCGGTGAGCGGCAACAGCTCGCGCTCCTCCTCGGCGCGGCGCTCCCAGGGCCGTTTGGTCTCCGCCGGACTCCATCCCGTCTTCCCGGACTTGGCGACCCAACGGAGGGCGTGCACGTCGGCGCGGCCCGCGAACAGCGCCTTGAACAGCGCGAGTTTCGCCTCCACGGTTGAGCGTGCATCAGCATGGGGCAGGCCGGACGGTGATATTGGCACCACATCAGGGTCCGGATGCGTGGCTGGCTGCAGCTTCTGCGCGGGGACAGGATCGTCCCAGGAGGGGACCACGTGGGCGACCGGTCCCAGCAGGGCGCGCAGGCGCCGGTTCTCCTCGCGCAGCGCCGCGTTCTCCTCCATCGACACGTCCAGCCGGATGCGCAGCTCGGCAGGGTCTTCCCAGACTTCCACGTCCGCCATGATGTCCGATTCCTGCTCCGAATATGTGCGTGCCGGGAACACGATCGCGGAAACGACGAACCGTTCATCCGCTGGCGTGCACACCTGCTCCCCCGATACGGCCTCGGAGTCCTGTGACAGCGGCCGCAAGTAATGGAGCGAAGAAGCCGACGATGTCGGACAGTACTCCTGCCTGGGCCGCCATGGTCGGCGGCCCAGGCAGGAGTACACGGACACCCGGCAGTGCGATGACGCCCGCAGGCTCGCGGTGAGCCGAAGGCAGACCCCCTGCAGAGCATCTCGTCGACGGCGGCTACATGTCCGTGCCCCTGACTGCGCTGACATGACCACCGTCACCGCCAAGCGGTGATGAGCTCCTCGGGCCCCACCGCCCGCACCCCGTCCACCGAGACCCCGCTCCGCGCCACCGCGAGGAGCGGGGTCTGCTCGTTCGCCCCGGGCAGTTGCGAGCGGTGAACCAGCAGGCGGGCCAGGTCGTGGGCGTCGAAGGGGCGGTTCTCCAGCCATTTCACGGAGCCGACCGCCGTGATGCGCTTGGCGATCGGGCCCCGGTCGGCCGCGACGATGTCGATCTCGGGGTCGTTGCTGCGGGTCCAGAAGCCGCCCACCGCGCCCGTCTCCTCGGGCAGACCGTCCGCGCGCATCCTGAACAGGGCGTCCCGCACCACCGGCTCGACGGCCCGCCCGCGCCAGGCCGTCCACGACCGGCGCAGCCGCTCAAGAGTCAGGTCGCCTCTGCCGCGCTCGATCTCGGACAGGTGCGGCCCCAGGAAGGCCAGCCAGAAGCGCAGATGCGGATCGGCTACGTAGTAGCGGGTCTCCTTCGAAGGGCGTGTGGACAGCGGCGTGACGGCCTCCACCACCCGTTTCGCACCCAGGAGCTGCAGGGAGCGCCGCAGGGTGGTGGCGGGCAGGCCGCCCGCCGCCCGGCCGATCAGCGTGTGCGTCCGCTCCCCGGAGCCGATCGCCCCGAGCACCAGGCGTGCCTGGGCGTCGGCCGGGAACTCCGCGGCCAGGGACCGCTCCGCGCTGACGATGAGGGCCGAGGTCGGATCGGTCACCACGTCGGCCAGGTAGTCGAAGACCCCCGCGCCGCGTGGCCACTCCTCCAGGACCAGAGGCAGCCCGCCACAGACGAGGAAGGCATCGAACGCGTCGGCCGGCGGGAGTCCAAGCATGTCCGCCACATCGGCCGGGCTGAGCGGCGGCACCACCATTTCCGTACCGCGCTGGTGGAAGGGCCGGTCGTAGTCGTTGAGCCGCTCCATCATCGCCAGGTCGGAACCGACACAGAGCAGCAGCACCGGCCGCCTGGCCAGTTCCCGGTCGAAGAACTTCTGCAAGGTGCCCTCGAAACCCGGATCGTTCTTGATCAGATAGGGCATCTCGTCGAATACGACGACACTCGGCCGGTCGTCCGGCAGCGCGGCGACAAGAAGATGAAAGGCCGCGTCCCAGGTACCGGGCGACTGCCCGCCCACCGCCTCGGCGCCGGGCAGGTCAGACTCGGCCGCCGCCTCGACGAACAGCCGCAGATCCGCCTCCGCACCGGCCTGCGCCGAGGCCGTGAAGAACAGACTGGGCAGCCCCGAGCGCTCGATGAACTCCTCGACGAGCCGGGACTTCCCCACCCGCCGCCGCCCGCGGATCAGCATCGCCTTGCCCGGCCGCCCACCGCGGCCACCCGCCTCGACCCGCTTGAGCATCCGGCCCAGAGCCGCGAGCTCCCGGTCCCGCCCGATGAAATCGTCCACGTCCAACCACCCACCCGATAGGGCCAATTTTGGTGCGTCCAAAAATGAACATACCAAAGTTGACCCTATCAAGTTCGGTCACCGGCCGTTCCGCCATCGAGGCAGGGCCTGGAAGGTGGCCTTGAACAGGCCGTTCGCGCGCCCACCTCCCACGCCACCCTCGCTCCACATGGCTTCGCGGGCCAGTTTGGTCATCGGCGAGTCTCCTGCGCCGTTGAAGCCCAGGAGATCCGAACGACTAGCCGGCGCTGCCGGAACCCCCGGAGCCGCCTCACCCCCCTGCCGGCCGATCCCGCCGAAACGCATGCTGCGGACCGCCCGGTCCAGTGACGCCGCAGTCCAGCATCACGGCCGTCAACGTCGAGGACATCCGCCTTGGCGAGGAGATCACCGAAGGCGTCGGCAGCGCGAGGGCCCCGTCACCAACAGGAACCAGGCCACCAAGACATGCAACGACGTCTGGGGCGACAACAGCGGAACATTGCGGGTGCCGATAATTCATCCGCGCAGATCAGCAGCCTGGGAGCGGCCTGTGCAGGTGTGCGGCGGAGGCAGAGGCTGAACGCGTTCAACGATTCACCACTGATAGTTGAACGCGTTCAACTTTATCATCCTGTGAACGCTTACCGACTTCAGCTCGTCGGGGTGAATCTTTGCGAAGCCCGTGGTGGGTGTGAGTGGGCGGCTGTATCCGTGTGG
>NZ_BBNN01000041.1:0-29762 GCF_000829695.1 Streptomyces sp. NBRC 110035
AGAACGTCGTGAGACAGTTCGGTCCCTATCCGCTGTGCGCGTAGGAGTCTTGAGAAGGGCTGTCCCTAGTACGAGAGGACCGGGACGGACGAACCTCTGGTGTGCCAGTTGTCCTGCCAAGGGCATGGCTGGTTGGCTACGTTCGGGAGGGATAACCGCTGAAAGCATCTAAGCGGGAAGCCTGCTTCGAGATGAGGACTCCCACCTCCATGAGAGGGTAAGGCTCCCAGTAGACGACTGGGTTGATAGGCCGGATATGGAAGCACGGTAACGTGTGGAGTTGACCGGTACTAATAGGCCGAGGGCTTGTCCTCAGTTGCTCGCGTCCACTGTGTTGGTTCTGAAACCACGAACGACCCCGTGTTCCGCCGTTTTTTCGGCGGGGTGCGGTGCGGTTGTCTGTTTCATAGTGTTTCGGTGGTCATGGCGTAGGGGAAACGCCCGGTTACATTCCGAACCCGGAAGCTAAGCCTTACAGCGCCGATGGTACTGCAGGGGGGACCCTGTGGGAGAGTAGGACGCCGCCGAACAATTTTTGAGGGAAAGCCCCGTGCCATTCGGCACGGGGCTTTCTGCGTTTAAGGTCGGGTTTATGTCGGCTTCACCAGCTTGGTGTCGTAGGCCAGGATCACTGCCTGGATGCGGTCCCTCGAGCCCGTCTTCGCGAGGATGCGGCCCACGTGGGTTTTCACCGTCGATTCGGCGAGGTGGAGACGGGTGGCGATCTCCGTGTTGGTCCAGCCCTGGCCGATGACGGTGAGGATCTCGCGTTCGCGTTCGGTGAGGGAGTCCAGGCGGGGGTCGGTGAGCGGGGCTGTGGGCGAGGAAGGGCCCTGGCTGGTCGGTGCCGGCAAGTGGTGGGCGTAGGCGTCGAGGAGACGGCGGGTCAGGCCGGGTGCGACGACCGCGTCTCCGGTGGCCACGGAGCGGATGCCGGAGAGGAGGTCCTCCGGCTGGGCGTCCTTGACGAGGAAGCCGGAGGCGCCGGCGCGGAGGCCTGCGTAGGCGTACTCGTCGAGGTCGAACGTCGTGAGGATGAGGACGCGGGTGCGGTCGCCGGCGGCGACGATGCGGCGGGTGGCCTCGATGCCGTCCATGCAGGGCATGCGGATGTCCATCAGGACGACGTCGGGGTGCAGTTCGGCGGTCATACGGATCGCTTCGCTGCCGCCCGGTGCCTCGCCGAGGACCGTCATGTCGTCCTGGCTCTCCAGCAGCATGCGGAAGCCGAAGCGCTGGAGGGGCTGGTCGTCGGCGATGAGGACGGTGGTCACTGCGGGGGTTCCTCCGGAAGGTGCAGGTGGACGCGCCAGCCCTGTTCGGGGTGGGGGCGTGGGCCGGCCTCAAGTGTGCCGCCGTGCAGGGCGGTTCGCTCGCGCATTCCGGGGAGGCCGCGGCCGTCGGCGGGAGCGTGGTGTGCTGCGGTACCGGTGTCGGTGATCGTGGCTGTGACGGCGCCCCGGTTGCCGTAGGCGAGGGCGATCTCGGCGATGGCGTTCGGGCCGGCATGCTTGAGGGTGTTGGTGAGGGCTTCCTGGATGACGCGGTAGACGGTGAGCTGGCGACCTGCGGGGAGGCCGGGGCGGCCTTCGACGGTGGTGTGGACGGGGAGGCCCGCGGCGCGGACGCCGCTGACGAGCTGGTCGAGGTCGGTGAGCGTGGGCTGGGGAGCCAGCTCGGCGGGATGGGCCGGCTGGTCCTCGTCCCGGAGGACGTCCAGGAGGCGGCGGAGTTCGCTCATGGCCTGGCGGCTGGTGGTGCCGATGGCGTCCAGGGCCTGGGCGGCGCGTTGTGGTGACTTGGTGGCCGCGTACTTGCCGCCGTCGGCCAGGCCGGTGATGACGGAGAGGTTGTGGCCGATGATGTCGTGCATCTCGCGGGCGATGCGGGCACGTTCGGCGGCGGCTGCCAGCTGGGCCTGCTGGTCGCGTTCGGTTTCAAGGCGTTGGGCGCGGTCTTCCAGGGCCTCGGTGTAGTTCCGGCGGGTGCGGACCGTGACGCCGATGAGGGCCGCCACGACGACGGACGTCAGCTGTGAGCCGATCTGCTGACTCCATTCGCCCTCTCCGTAACGGGCCGTGGAGACCGCGACCGGGGTGAGGACGAGCACGGTCGCCCACCACAGGGTGCGCAGCGGGAGGCGCAGGGCGATGTGGTGGACGACGACGAGTTGCAGCAGGGCTGCCTGGAGGGCAGCTCCGGTCCAGGCGTTGACCAGGGCGAACGGGGCCATGGTGAGCAGGACCGCCGCGGGGTGGGTACGGCGCCGCAGGAGAGGGACGGACAGGCCGAGGCTCAGGACGAGCAGGAGCCGGCCGGGGGTGTCCGGGTTGTGGGTGACGTTGCGCCAGCCGCCGCCCGCGTAGTCGATGAGGGCGGCTGTCACCCAGAAGCCGGTGAAGTGCAGGTCCCACAGCAGCGGGTGGCGCCGGTCGAAGGCGCGCACCCGCCGGGTGACGCGTTGGACGTACCGGGTGAGGGGTTCTGCGGCGCGTTGCTCGCCGGTGGGCTTGTCCTCCCTCGCCTGCCTCGTCCCCGGTGCTGTCGTCCTCGTCGTATCCGTCGCCACGTGGTCCATGGTGGTCGGTCCGTCCGCCGGGCGGGAGAGCGAGGGGGACAGGTGAGCCGGCCACCGACTGGAGGACCGGGCGGGACACGTCGGGTGCCGCGGTGTCGGGTGCCCCGGCGGGACGTGGGCACCGCCGTTGCCGCGAGGGGGTTGCCGCCCGCGTCCCCCACGGCCGGCGGCCGTGGGGGACGGTGCGTCCCTGTGCCGTGGTCATGCTTCGATGTTCGTCCGCGCGAGGACGGCGGGCGTCGGACCGCGGGTGGTATTCCGGCTGAGGGTGGTCGTACCCGGGTACTACGGTGCCCGGTCGGCCGGCGGTTCATCCGGGCCGTCGGTGGGGGCGCGTCGCGCACCCCGTTCTCTCCTGTGCGGAGGTGCCGACCAGGGGGTACCCCGCCCGGGGCGCCGGTCGCCACCACCTCCGGAATCGGCAGCGGTAGCAGCGGCGCCAGCCGGGGGAGAAGCCCTGCCTCCCCCGCGACGGCCCCGGCGCTGCCGGGGCGCAGTGGCAGCCGGACCGTCAGGTCCTCGCCGAGCCGGTAGATCGCGTCGACCGTGCCTCCGGAGGCGAGCCGGGCGATCGGCAGGTCCGCCCACCGGGGAACTGGGCGCGCAGCAGCCGCCGGACCAGGCCGGCATCGGTCTCGGCCCCGTCCGTGTGCGTCCTGCCCGTGCCACCACCAGGTCTCTCGGCCCCTGCCAGGATCGTCGCACGGCCGGACCGTGACCCAACGTTCCTGCCCGTCGGCCTCGTTACTTCAACTGCCTTGATCCAGAAGGGTGTCGGGTGGAGTGGTGCCTTGCCGACCGGTCCTGGGGGGCGTGTTCGTCGGCTCCGGTCGCCTGCCGCCGATGTCATGCGGCGGGCAGCGGCGCGGCATCACCCACGGGTGGGTTGAGGCGGGCGAAGCCTTCCTGGCGTTGGTAGGGGAAGTACGGGTAGGGCGCTGTCCTGCCGCTCGCCGCATGGAGTTTGGCCAACTGGTCGGGCGTGAGGGCCCAGCCGATGGCGCCGAGGTTCTGGCAGAGCTGTTCCTCGTTGCGGGCGCCGATGATGACGGAGGAGACGGTCGGCCGCTGCAGCAGCCAGTTGATGGCGATCTGCGGAATCTTTTTTCCGGTCTCCTGCGCGATCTCGTCGAGGGCGTCGACCACGCGGTAGAGGTGTTCGTCCTCGACCGGCGGACCGTGGTCCGCGGTGCGGTGCAGTCGGCTGTGAGCCGGCAGGGGGTGGTCGCGGCGGACTTTGCCGGTGAGCCGTCCCCAGCCGAGAGGGCTCCAGACGAGGGCTCCGAGGCCCTGGTCCAGCCCGAGGGGCATCAGCTCCCATTCGTAGTCGCGGCCGATGAGGGAGTAGTAGACCTGGTGTGCGACATAGCGTGGGTGACCGTACTTCTCCGCGATCGAGAGGGACTTCATCGCCTGCCACCCGGAGAAGTTGGAGATGCCGAGGTAGCGGACCTTTCCTTCGCGTACGAGATCGTCGAGTGCGGACAGGACTTCCTCGACCGGCGTGCCGGCGTCGAAGGCGTGCAGCTGGAACAGGTCGAGGTGGTCGGTGCCCAGCCGGCGCAGGGCGTCCTCGCATGCGGTGATCAGGCGCGAACGGGAGGAGCCGGCGTCGCCCGGGCCGTCCCCCATCGGCAGGCTGGTCTTGGTGGACACGATCACCTGGTCCCTGCGGCCTTTGATCGCTTTGCCCAGTACTTCCTCGGAGGCGCCGCCGGAGTAGACGTCGGCGGTGTCGAACATCGTGATCCCGGCGTCCAGGCAGATGTCCACGAGACGACGTGCTTCTCGCGCGTCGGTGGTGCCCCAGGCGCCGAACAGCGGTCCCTGGCCGCCGAAGGTGCCTGTGCCGAAGCTCAGTGCGGGGACCTTGAGGCCTGATGCGCCCAGCCGCCTGTATTCCATGATGGTCTCTCTCCTGCCGCTCGACCCATCTAATGGTTCTTTGGTTCCGTTAAGATGGCCCCCAACGTAGCAGGCGTGAGCGATTAATGAAACTGGAGTTCCGTTATGGCGTTCGAGGGTGCGGATCCGGGGACCGTCCGTCCGGGAGGGCGCACGGCGCGGGTGCGGACGGCGGTGCTGCGAGCGGTGGGGGACGCCTTGGCGGAAGGTGGCTTCGGCCACCTGGACCTCGCCGACATTGCACGCCGTGCCGAGGTGGGCAAGACCACCGTCTACCGACGCTGGGGAACGGTGACCGGCCTGGTGGCCGACCTGCTGCTGGACATGGCGGAGCACTCGTTGCCACGGACCGAGACCGGCTCGCTGCTCGGCGATCTCAAGGCCAACGCCCGGCTCGTGCAGCGCACCTTGGCCGACCCGAGGCAGGGAGCGCTGTTCAAAGCGGTGATCGCCGCAGCCACCTGCGAGGCGAAGACGGCCGAGGCCCTGCGTCGTTTCTACGACATCCGCGTCAAGGAGTGGGCACCCTGCGTCCAGCAGGCCGTCGACCGGGGCGAGGTGCCTGAGGGCACCGATGTCCACGAAGTGATCCGTGCTGTCTCCGCCCCCCTCTACTACCGTCTGCTGACCACCGGCGACCGCCTCGACGAAGCCGCCGCGGACCAGGCGGCCGCGGCCGCCGCAGCCGCAGCGCGTGCGGGAGCGTACCTGCGGGAGTGAAGGGGGCCCTGAGCGACCGGTTTCCCTCGTCCGTCGCTGAATGCGGGTCACCGCGTGTGACCTGTGCGGGCGCAAGGGCTCCAGCTTGCCCACGGCCTCGGCGGGGAGCTGGGCAGTGATCCCGCCGGACTGTTCGCCGCACCGCATCGAAGCTCGTCCGTGAGGAGGTCAAGGGCGTCGGGCCGCGAGGGTCCGGTTACGAGGGTCCGGCTCGTCGTGCACTCCGCCAACGGGCGTGCTCCCGGCTTCTGCCGAAAGGCGGGGTCCACCGAGGCCGAGGTGACCGTGCCGCTGGAGGGGAGGCCGGGCGAGCGCGGGACCGGGATGGTCGTCGAGCGCTGAGCGGCACCGGCATCGGCACCGGCACCGGTCCTGGTGCCGGGACGGCCGATGTCGGCACGGGTCAGGTGGTCCGGAGGGCGTGGCGGGGGAAGGCGACTCCCGTCAGGTCTTCGGAAACCTCCCACAGGCGGCGGGCCACCTCGGTGTCCTGTGCCTTCGCCGAGCGGCCGACCAGTTCCGGGGCGCCGCGGGTCTCCATGAAGCCGCTCGGGCCCGCGTAGCTGTTGCCGGGGAGGTCGGCGACGGCCGCGTAGAGGGTGGGGAGGGCGCCGGTCTCCTCGCTCTGTGTGAGGAGGCCGGCCACCGCGGTCTTCACGCGGTGGCGGACCCGGCCCCGGCCGTCGTACCTCAGCAGGTTGGTGGCGGCCAGGCCCGGGTGCGCGGCGGTGGCGATCACGGGGGAGCCGGCCTCGGTGAGCCGGCGCTGGAGTTCCGAGGTGAACAGCAGGTTGGCGAGCTTGGACTGGGCGTACGCGGGCATCGCCCGGTACGGCTTGCGCTCCCAGTTCAGGTCGTCGAAGTCGATCGAGCCCATCTTGTGACCGTTGGACGAGAGGGTGACGACCCGGCCCCGGATCCGCGGCAGGAGGAGGTTGGTGAGCGCGAAGTGGCCCAGGTGGTTGGTGCCGAACTGCAGCTCGAAGCCGTCGGCCGTGCGGGAGAAGGGCGGGATCATCACGCCCGCGTTGTTGACCAGTACGTCGACGGGGTCGGTGAAGTCCTCGGCGAACGCGTGCACCGAGGAGAGGTCGGCGAGGTCGAGCCGGTGGACCTCGGTGGGGCCGGATGCCCCGGCGGCTGCCTCGCGCCCTTTCCCGGTGTCGCGTACGGCGAACACGACGCGCGCGCCCTTGGCGGCGAGGGCGCGCGCGGTGACGCGGCCGATCCCGCTGTTCGCGCCGGTGACGACGATCGTGCGGCCGGTCATGGACGGGATGTCCGCGGTGGAGAACGCTGAGGGTGCCATGCGCCACAAAGTAGACGCCGACAACAAAGTAGTCAACGGATACACGCTGTTAGGGTGGGGCCATGTCAGACGTGACCGCGGACGCCGCCGAAGAGAGGCCCTACCATCACGGCAACCTCCGGGCCGCCCTGCTCGACGCGGCCGCGCGCGGCCTGCGGGAGCGTGGCGCGGACCAGCTGTCGCTGCGCGACCTGGCTCGGGAGGTCGGCGTCAGCCACGCCGCGCCGCGTCGGCACTTCCCGGACCGCCAGGCACTGCTCGACGCGCTCGCCGAGGACGGGTTCGCCCGGCTGGACGCAGCGCTGCGCACCGCGCCGACGGGCCCGGACGAGGACTTCCCCTCGCGCGTACGGGCCGCCATGACGGCCTACACCCGCTTCGCCACCGAGAACGCGGCGCTCCTCGAGCTGATGTACACCAGCAAGCACCGGCCGGGCGCGGAGCGGATCGTCAAGGCGGCGGAAGCGCCGCTCGGGCTCATGAACGACCTGATCACCCAGGGCCAGGAGCAGGGGGCGCTCCAGGCGGGCGAACCCGAGCGGATCGGGATCGTCCTGTTCGCGACCCTCCAGGGCATCGCTTCGATCATCAACGGCAACATCGTCCGGCCGGAACTGCTCGACGGGCTGGTGGGGACCGCCGTCGAGCAGTTCCTGCGCGGTGCCCGCCCGCTTGGGTGAGGCCCCTGACGCCTGCCCTGCGCCCACAGCAGAAGCTCACAGTGGCGAGCATCCCGGTCGCTACGCCTCCGCCCGGCTCAGGCTCGACCCCGAGACGGCGGCCGCCAGTGCGGGGGTGCGGCACGCGCAGATGACGCGGGCGATCCTGCGCGGCTACGACCTGACGGAGCCGGACCAGACGCACGCGGTCCGGATGCTGGGCAGTGTCTTCCACGGTTATGTCAGCCTGGAGGCGGCCGGGGGCTTCAGCCACACCGCCGTCGACTCGCAGGAATCCTGGACCTGGATGCTGGATTCCCTCGATGCTCTGCTGCGGAACCGGACCACGCCCTGACCGGCGGGGGCCGTGCCGCCGCAGGCGGCCCACCGCGCCGCGCACCGGCGCGTACCCGAACCCGTCCGAAAAACCTGACCAACAGGCTGGGGCAATGAGCAATGAGCAATGAGCACGACTGGATCATCACACCCGTCACCGCGGACATCCTGCGCGGTTTCCTCGACGTGGAACCGACCGCGCACGGCCTGCTGCCGCATCGGCTGCCCGCTCGGGCACGTCGGCAGATCCCTGACGACCAACTGGCCATGGCCGAGGCCCAGCCCTCCGGCGTGCGGTTGGCCTTCCGCACCCGGGCCACCACCATCGAACTGGACACGCTGCCCACCAAGCGGGTCTACCGGGGTTTCCCGGCCCCGGCGGACGGCGTGTACGACCTGCTGGTCGAGGGCCGACTCGCTGCCCAGGCCACGGTGACCGGCGGTAACGTCCGCACGGTTGTCGACATGGTCACCCAGGCCGCCGAACTGCGCGAGGGCCCTGCCGGTACCGCCCGGTTCGCCGACCTGCCGGCGCGCGACAAGGACGTCGAGATCTGGCTTCCGCACACGGAGATCACCGAGCTGATCGCCCTGCGCACCGATGCTCCGGTGGAGCCGGCACCGGACCGCGGGCGCAGGGTGTGGCTGCACCACGGCAGTTCCATCAGCCACGGCTCGAACGCCTCCCACCCGACCGCTGTCTGGCCGGCCCTGGCCGCGGCCCGGGGCGGCGTGGAACTGGTCAACCTGGGATTCAGCGGCAGCGCGCTGCTCGACCCGTTCACCGCCCGTGCGATGCGGGACGCCCCCGCGGACCTGATCAGCCTCAAGATCGGCACAAACATCGTCAACGCCGACGTGATGCGCCTGCGCGCCTTCACCCCCGCGGTCCACGGCTTCCTCGACACCATCCGCGAGGGGCATCCGACCACGCCGCTGCTGGTCGTGTCCCCCACTCTGTGCCCGGTCCAGGAGGACACTCCCGGCCCCCTCGCGCCCGACTTCGACGGCAGGACCCTGCGGTTCAAGGCCACGGGCGACCCCGCCGAACGCGCCGCCGGGCGCCTGACGCTCAACGTCATCCGTGATGAACTCGCCCGGATCGTCGAACAGCGGGCGGCCGACGACACGAACCTGCACTACCTCGACGGCCGTGACCTCTACGGCGAGAAGGACTACGCCGAACTGCCACTGCCCGACGAGATCCACCCCGACCCCGCAGGGCACCGCCGCATCGGCGAGAACTTCGCGCGGCTCGCGTTCGGCGACGGCGGCCCCTTCGCCGTCAGGACGGGCTGACCACACCGCGGTCACGCAGACCGCGGTCGCTACGCGGTCTCGCTGATGCCGGGGGAGTTCCCGCCCGCGTGGTCGACGCGGGCGCCGGTCGCCGAGCGCAGGCACATGAGGGCGGCTGTGGTGGTGGCGGGCGGGGCGACGAGGGCGCCGATGCTGTCGAGACCGTCCAGCAGGGTGCCGCCGCGGGGCGATGACGGACGTTTCCGGGACTGCTTCGGCGAACTCGGGCCCGGACCCGCAGGGCCGGGGGGAGAGCCCGGAGTACCGGACCGGCCCACCCTCGCACGGGCCGGACAGCACGATGACCGGTGCCCGTCCGACACCACCGGGATCACGGACCTCTCCGGCGAGGAGAACACGCCCGGCGTCAGAACACGCCCGGCGTCAGAACGCGCCTCGCCGCAGGCGTCGCGCGAAACCGATCGTTCTCATCGGTAACCGCTGTACCGGTTCTCCCCGAGGCCGAGGCCGTCGTGCGGCCAGCGGGCCCGGGACTGCTCGCGGGAGCGGAGGAGGGCCAGGGTGGGCATGCCCCGGTCCGGGCCGGTGGCCAGCAGGTCCGGGAGCTGGGGGAGCGGGGCCACGGCCGCCACGTCGTCCAGGACCAGCGTGAATGGTGGGTCGAGCCGACCGGAGGATGACCGTTCGGCCATGCGCCGGCCGTGCTCGACCACGCTTGCGGTGAGGGCTGTCAGCAGCGGCATCGCACCCGGACGGGTACGGGGGTCCTCGACGGACTCACCCACCACATACAGTGTGCCCCCTTCGTGGACGAAGGAATCCAGGGCGAGCGCATCAGTTCGGTCGGGTGTGCAGGCCTCGCGGACGTTGACCGTCGACAGGGCCGACAGCGCACGCGTCGTCAGCTGCTGGGCGATGTCCCGGCGTTCCGGGTGGGCGGTGAGCGTCGACTCCAGTTCGCCGGCGGCGCCCGGGGCGGCCTTCGGGCTGGTGCGCAGGATGCGCACAGCCTCCTGGACCTGGGTGCCCTGCGCCCAGCGGTGGACGTGGCGGACGGTACGGCCGTCGACGGCGGCGGCGTGCAGGTAGCAGCGCAGGAGGGTCTGCGCGGTGTCGCTGACGGCCTGGTCGAGCCGGGAGGCGGGGCGGACCGGGGCCAGCAGGGAGGCGGCGCGCGCGACGGCCGTGTCCTTGTCCTCGCAGCCGCTGGTGGGCGACCAGTGGAGACGGGCCGGGGTGTCGCAGCGGTGGGTCGGGTCGTAGAGGTGGGTGGGGCCGAGCTTGGCCCGCGCGCCCTTCGTCTCCTCCCAGAGGGCGGGGTTCGAGGTGAGGACGAGGGCGGGGCCCTCGGCGTCCCGTACGGCCGTGGCGGCGGTGGCACGACGGGCCTCCGGGGGACCGTAGAACACCGGGTCGGAGGAGGGGACGGAGAGAGCCGGCGACAGGGGCGGGAGGGCTTCGGCGGAGGTGGCTCGCCCTTCCTGCGGCGGGGCCGTGACGGGGAGCGGTTCTACCGCCCGGTCCCGGTCCAGGTCCCGGCCCAAGTCCCGGCCCTGGTCCAGGTCCCGTCCCCGTCCCCGGTCCAGGTCCCGTCCCCGTCCCCGTCCCCGTCCCCGGTCCCGGTTCTGGCCCTGGTCCAGGTTCTGGTCCCGGTCCGGTTCCCGTGCGGGCTCGGGTGCCGTTCTCGGGGTCGGTACCTCGTGCCGGGCCGGCTCCGGCGAAGGTTCCGGCTTCGCCGGGGAGACCGTCGAAGCCCTCGACGCCGCGCGCCCCGCCGCACGCTCCGCCTTCTGCCTGGCCCGCACCGCCCGCCACCGGGCCACCGTGCCCAGGACGAAGACGGTGAGGACGACCAGCAGCATCAGCTGGCCGATGAACAGGCCCCAGAACAGCCCGTATCCCGAGAGGGCGGAGGCCGGGGCGTCCGGCCAGGCGCCCGGGATGTCGTGGGGCTGGGAGACGAGGTGGCGTATGGCGACCGGGGTGCGGGTGAAGGTGACGCCGGGGGGCCAGGAGCCGCGGGCGAAGAGGCCCGCGAGGCCCGTGGCCGTCCACACCATCAGGGTGATGCCGAGCAGGAACGCGAGCAGCCCGACCAGCAGCCCGTCCGGGACGCCGCCCTGGCCGTTCCGTGGCTGACCCTGTCCGCCGCCGTGACCGTCCGGTACCACGTCGGTTCCCTTCCCCCTACGCCACCGTCGATTCGGAGTCGCCGATGTGCTGTTCCACGAAGGCCGCCGCCCGTTGCTCCGCCTCCAGCTCGGCGGCGCGCAGGGCGTCGTCGGCGGCGGCGAGCTCGACGGAGGACTCGGTCATCGCGCGGTCGGTGAAGACCAGCGGGCGTTCCGTCTCGGTGATGAGGTGCTTGACCACCTGCACGTTGCCGTTGACGTCCCAGACCGCGATGCCCGGGGTGAGCGAAGGGATGATCTCCACCGCCCACCGGGGCAGGCCCAGCACTCTGCCCGTCGCCCGTGCCTCGTCGGCCTTCTGGGCGTAGATGGTCCGGGTCGACGCCATCTTGAGGATGGCCGCCGCCTCCTTCGCCGCCGCCCCGTCCACCACGTCGGACAGGTGGTGGACGACCGCGACGAACGACAGGCCGAGCCGCCGCCCGAACTTGAGCAGCCGCTGGAACAGCTGTGCCACGAACGGGCTGTTGATGATGTGCCAGGCCTCCTCGACCAGGAAGATGCGCTTCTTGCGGTCGGGGCGGATCCAGGTGTGCTCCAGCCAGACACCGACGATCGCCATCAGGATCGGCATGGCGATGGAGTTGCGGTCGATGTGGGACAGGTCGAAGACGATCAGCGGCGCGTCCAGGTCGATGCCGACCGTCGTCGGGCCGTCGAACATGCCGCGCAGGTCACCGTCGACGAGCCGGTCGAGCACCAGGGCGACGTCCAGGCCCCAGGCCCGTACGTCGTCTATGGCGACGTTCATCGCTTCCGCCGACTCCGCCTCCGGGTGGCGCAGACGCTCCACGATGTCGGTGAGGACCGGCTGGCGTTCGACGATCGTCTCGGTGACGAAGGCGTGCGCGACCTTCAGCGCGAAGCCTGCGCGCTCGTCCAGACCGTGCCCCATCGCGACCTCGATGATGGTGCGCAGCAGGGCGAGCTGGCCGGTCGTGGTGATCGACGGGTCGAGCGGGTTGAGCCGGATGCCGTGGTCCAGGGCGGCCCTCGGGTCCAGCCGGATGGGAGTGATGCCGAGTTCCTGCGCGATGAGGTTCCACTCGCCGACGCCGTCCTCGCCCTGCGCGTCCAGGACGACGACCTGGCGGTCGCGGAAGCGCAGCTGGCGCATGACGTACGTCTTCTCCAGCGCCGACTTGCCGTTGCCGGATTCGCCGAGGACCAGCCAGTGCGGTGCGGGGAGCTGCTGGCCGTAGAGCTGGAACGGGTCGTAGATGTAGCCCTTGCCGGAGTAGACCTCGCGGCCGATGATGACGCCGGAGTCGCCGAGGCCGGGGGCGGCGGTCGGGAGGTAGACGGCCTGCGCCTGGCCCGTGGAGGTGCGCACCGGCAGCCGTGTCGTCTCGACCTTGCCGAACAGGAACGACGTGAAGGCGTCGGTGACGACGGACAGCGGATCCCGCATCAGGACTCAGCCCCTACCTTCGAATGCCGGTGGCGAACGGGAGTGTGTTCACGAAGGCGCGGTGGTGCTCGCGGTCGCACCACTCCAGCTTCAGGTACGACTTCCCCGCCGACGCCCTGATGGTCCGCTTGTCGCGGGCCAGCGCCTCGGGGGTGCGGGAGGACACGGTGATGTAGCCGACCAGGTTGACGCCGGCCGCGCCGCTGGCGAGGTCCTCGCCGCGCTGGTCGAGGCGGCCGTGGGCGGCGATGTCGCGCGGGTCGACCGTGCGGTTCATCTTCGCGGCGCGGGAGGCCTCGGCCTCGTCGTTGGTCTTCTCCGTCAGCATGCGCTCGATGGCGACCTCGGTGGGCTCGAGGTCCATCGTCACGGCGACCGTGCGGATCACGTCCGGGGTGTGGACCAGGAGCGGGGCCAGGAAGTTGACGCCCACCGGGGTCATCGGCCACTCCTTCACCCAGGCCGTGGCGTGGCACCAGGGGGCGCGGGTGGAGGACTCGCGGGTCTTGGCCTGGAGGTAGGTGGGCTCCATGGCGTCGAGCTCGGCCGGCCAGGCGTTGCGCTTGGTCATCGCCTGGATGTGGTCGATCGGGTGGTCCGGGTCGTACATGGAGTGGATCAGCGAGGACAGGCGGCTCTGACCGAGCGGCTGCCGGACGCGGATGTCGGCCTCCTGGAGCCGGGAGCAGATGTCGGTCAGCTCACGGGCCATGACGACGGCCAGCCCCGCGTCCCGGTCCACCCTGCCGCGCCCCTGGGTGCGCATCGCGCGCGCCATCGCGTTGGCCTCGGCGGCCAGGTCGCGCGTGTAATGCATACAGGCGACGAGGTACGCGCGGTGCTGCTCGCTGCTGGTCGACACCATCGACTGCAACTGGTCGTAGGACTGCTGGAGCCACGGCGGCGCCTTGTCGTCCCCGCGCTGCGAGACGTCCTTGGCGTGCGCGTCGGGATCGGCGGGCAGCGTACGGGCGAGCATCTGGATGCGGGTGACGAAACCGTCGCCGTTGGCCACGTGCTTGAGCAGCGTGCCGAAGCGGTCGACGAGCGCCTCCTGGTCCTCCGAGTCGCGCAGGCCCACGCCGGGGCCCTCGATCTCGATGGCGGCGGTCACCGTCTTGCGGTCCGCGTGCAGCTGCACGGCGATCTCGTCGGGCCCGAACGGGGCGGCGAGCCAGGTGATCCGGCCGATCCCCGGCGGCGGGCCGACCTCGACCTCCCGGCCGTCCAGCCGGGTGCCCGCTTCGACGACACCCGAGCGGTACGTCGTGCCCTGGCGCAGGGTCCGCTTGTAACTGCGGTTGATCTCGAACCACTTGTAGAAGGTACGGCCCCGGTAGGGGACGTACACGGCCGCCAGCGCGATCATCGGGAGGCCCGCGAGCAGCACGATCCGCAGGGTCAGCACGGGCACGAGCAGACCGGCCATCATGCCGAAGAACGCGCCGACGACGATCAGCGCGATCTCACCGGTCTCGCGATTGCGGCCGACGATCGCGTTCGGCCGGGCGCGGCCGATCAGATACGTACGGCGGGGCGTGACCGGATGGGACACATGGGCTTCGGTCGTCAACGCCCTTCACCTCCCGTGCTGTTGTTGCTGTTGCGGTTCCCGTGGGGCGTGCTCACCGGGCTGCCCTGGCGGGGGGCGGGTGCGGCGGAGGGGACAGCTCCGCCGCCGCCGTTCGAGGTGCGTGCGCTGTGCGCGGCGACTCCGCCGGAGACGGGGTTGGACGGGCGGGCACCGCCGGACGACCGACCACCTCCGCCGCCGCCGTTGTTGTCGGCGCGCGTGCTGTGGGTCTTGATGCCCTGCGCGACCATCGTCGCCGGGGAGGCCATGACCGCCGCGGCCTTGCCTTCGGCGCCCTGCATGAGGCGGTTGCCGCGCGAGTTCGCGATCTCGTCGCCGAAGCCCGGCACGAAGCGGTAGATCATCGCGCTGGCGAAGATGGCCAGCAGGATGATCGCCAGGCCGGACACCACGGCGGAGAACGCGTTCGGGCCGTCCTCGTTGGACAGCGCGCCCGCCAGGCCCAGCACTATCACGATGACCGGCTTCACCAGGATCACCGCGATCATGATGCCCGCCCAGCGCCGGACGTGGCCCCACAGGTTCTTGTCGACCAGACCCGCGTAGACGACCGTGCCCAGCAGCGCGCCCACGTAGAGCAGCGCGGCACGGATGACCAGCTCCAGCCACAGCACACCGGCCGCGACGATCGACACCAGCGAGACGACGATCAGCATGATCGGGCCTCCGCCGATGTCCTCGCCCTTCTCCAGGGCGCCGGCGAACGTGCCGAAGAACGTGCTCGTCTGATCGCCGGTCGCCTTCGCCAGCACGTCGGTGACACCGTCCGTGGCCGACACGATCGTGTAGAGGATCAGCGGGGTGAACGCCGAGGCCAGCACCGTCAGCCACAGGAAACCGATCGCCTCGGACAGGGCCGTCGTGAGGGGGACGCCCCGCACGGCCCGCTTGGCGACCGCCATCAGCCACAGCAGCAGCGTCAGGATCGTCGACGCGGCGAAGACGACCGCGTACTGCTTGAGGAACGTCGGGTTCGTGTAGTCCACGGCCGCGGTCTCGTCGACGGCGGCACTGAGCTTCTTGATCGTCCAGGACGCGGCGTCGGCGCAGCCCTGGGCGAGGGAGGCGAGGGGGTCCAGGGCGGAGGTGGGGTTGTCGAGGGTGCCGGCTCCTCCGGAGCCGCCGTCGGTCTCTTCCTCGCAGCGTGCCAGGGCGGGGCCGCGAATCAGGTCGCAGGGATCGTTGCTGTCTTCAGGGGCCGGCGTGGGCGCGGCGACAGCCCGGGTGGCTAGTAGGACCGCAGTGGCCTGTACGACGACGACAGCGGTTGTGAGCTTGAGGAAGTGGCGGTTAGCGCGCATACGTGAACCCTCCGAACTCCTCAACAGCCTTCGTCATGTCCTCGGCGGTGGAGGCTTGCTGGTCGCGTCCGACTGGAACGGGACCGTCCTTCTGCTGGAAGTCTGTGATCTTCCAGTCGTTTTCGACCCACTTCAGCTGGTACGTGGTCGTGTACCAGCTTTCCGTCACCGGGTTGCTCGACCTCTCGCCGGAGAGACCGAACAGGGACGTGTACCAGACCTCGACAGTGGCATCGTTATCGGTCGACTTTGTGACCTTGGTTCCCACCGGGATCACACGCGAGATGAAAGTCTGTCCGGCGGGAGCCTTGCCGTCCTTGTCGAGGCCGATGTTCGCCAAGAACTCTTCGTTGGAGTACGCCCGGTCAAGGTCCGCCTGCCGAGCGGCAGCGACCTCGGGGGTGTAGACGGCCGTGGTGATCTCGCGTCGACGGTCCGTGTTGAACAGGTCGGCTGACCCCAGCGCGACGGAATAGTTGGCCGCCGCGCTCTCCGCCCCCTGGCGGTCCCGGGCGAAGCCCGACGGGATGCCGGCGTTCGCCGACCGGACCGGCTTCTCCCCCGAGGGGGCCGTCGCCTCCGCCTTCGGGGAGTCGTCGTCCCCACCCGATGCGGAATCGTCTCCTCCGCGGTTCGCGAAGGCGATCGCGGCGATCAGGAGCACCACCACGCCGACCACCGTGACCAGGCTCCGGGACGACGTGCGGCCGCCGCCTCTGCGCCCGCCGCCGTGCGGGCCGCCGCTGTCCGGCATGCGGGTACGGGTCTGGCCCGAGCCGCCGTACCCGCCGGTGTTCTCGTACTCGTCCCCGAGACTCATACCGCCTGCGCCCCCTCAGCGTCGTGCGGAAACACCTCGTACCCCGCGTACTCCTGGTACGACGGTAGCCGTGCTGGTCCCCGCGCGGGCGCGGTGTTATGAGTCGACATCAGGGAAACGCAACCTCGGGCGGTGGGCGCGACGGGCGGGTGGGGTTGAGGGGAGGCCGGGCGTGCCCGGTCGGACGCATGGGGCGGGGCCCTAAACGGCCATTCCGTACACGATGGTGAACACCGTGCCCAGTGAACCGATGATGAACACGCCTGTGAGACCGGCGATGATCAGGCCCTTGCCCTGTTCCGCGCTGAACGTGTCCCGCAGCGCCGTTGCACCGATGCGCTGCTTCGCCGCGCCCCAGATGGCGATGCCGAGGCAGATCAGGATGGCGAGCGCCATGACCACTTCGATCATGACCTTGGCCTCGTTGCCCAGGCTGCCGAAAGGACCCCAGTCGGGAGCGATCCCACCGATGATGGTGTTGATGTCTCCCTCGTCGGCCGCGAAGAACATGTAAGTCACCGCCCCTGTCGGGTCGTTCCAGGCCTCTGCTGGCGCAGAGGTCAGGGCCCATTGTCGCCGACGATGGCGCCGTCGCATGCCGACTCGGCGTCATTAGTTGGCGGGTTTTGTATGAATAACCGCTGTCACCGGCGCGCGCCGGTCCCCGGGAGGGGCGCGGGTCGATGGGTGAGGAGTCGTATCATCACTCTGTGTATCACGTTCGGGCCAAGAAATGGTCGAACTCACCCGCACGCACACCCCGGACGAACGTGTCCCACCTGGGCCGGTCCGTCGTGACGGCGGTGCCGGGGGTTGCGGCGGCACGGATACGGACCGTGTTGTCCTCGCCGAGGACCACTTCGATGCCGGTCGGCCGACCGACCGTCACCTCCCTTTCCCCCTTGAGTGCCTGAACGAGGGTCGAGAAGGCGCCGGGCGTCGTGGTGAGTATCGCTCCGCTGGGGTCGGCGGACTCGGTTATGTGGATGGCCCGGGCGGTTGCGGCTACGTGGACGCAGGACTCGCCTTCGCCGCAGTACGAGGACATCTGCCAGTGAAATGTGTGCATGACTGCCTCTCAGGTGGACTGGATGATCCGGTGGATGAGGGCCCGGCTCTCGATCTCGATCAGGCTGATGGCCAACAGCCGGTCGAGGACCTTGCGGTACTTCTCCAGCTGGGCGTCGGCGTCCAGCAGGGGGGCGATGCCGTGGGACTGGTCGAGCTGGACGGTGTCGAGCGCCGGTACGGGGCCGTGCACGTAGTAGACGGGTTGTCCGGCTCCGGGGAAGCCGCCCGCGTCGAAGGGGATGACGTGGACCGAGATGTTGGGATACTCGCTCATCTTCAGCAAGTGCTTGAGCTGTCGTTTCGCCACATCCCGACCGCCGAACCTCATGTGGAGGGCGGCCTCGTGGATGATCGCCCGGTAGGGGATGGGCTGCTTGCGGAAGATGACGGCTTGGCGCTTGATGCGGAACGAGGTTCGGTGTTCCAGGTCGGGAGGTGAGAGGTCCGGCACCACCTGGTGGAACACCTCGCGGGCGTGGTCCCTCGTCTGCAGGAGGCCGGGGATGCCGGAGGTGTGGGCGGTGCGTAGCGAGGTGCCGTGATGTTCCAGTCCGGCCAGGTCCAGCAGTCCGGTCGGCAGGATGTCCCGGTGCTCCTCCCACCAGCCCCGTCGGCGTTCGCCGGTCATCGCGGCGAGCCCTTCGACGAGGTCCTTGTCGGGGCAGTCGTACTGGCAGGCCAGTGTGCGGACGCGATCGGCGCTGACCGGCTGGTGTCCTGACTCCATGATGCTGATCTGGGCCTGCTTGGTTCCGAGGAGTTGTGCGGCCTCCGTCGAGGTCAGGCCGGCACGCTCGCGCAGTTACGGACCCGCGGGTGCCGCCCGGCTTCGGCGGCACCGTACCGCTCGCCGTACCGCCCGCCGCCCCGCCGGACGAGTCCGGGAACGGGCGGGGGCTGCCGCTGGTGCGGGCGTGTGCGTCCGCGTGGGGTGTGGGGGCCGTGGGGGAAGGGAAGGTCCTGTGGGCGGAGTGCGGCGGTTGACGCCGTACCCCGTGGTGCGTTCCGGCTCGTGCGGCGCGTCCGTTGCTCCCCTCACATGATCACTCCGGAGAGGGACGCCCGCCTCTACACTGACCACGGACGTGGGCAGTGGGCGGCGTACTTCTGGACGGCGAGGGGCGGTTGACGGTGCGTAAGGCCTGGATCGCGGTTGGGGTCGCGGGAAGTTCGGCGATCGCCTTCGTCATGCTGCTCGCCGTCGGGGTCCACGTCGTCGCGGGGAACCTCGCGGGCGGGGCCGCCAAGACGCTGGCGAAGGGTGCGGTGCCGGCCGAGTACCAGAAGCTCGTGGCGACCTGGGGCAATCTCTGCCCGGCCATCAACCCGGCGCTGCTCGCCGCCCAGTTGTACCAGGAGAGCGGGTTCAACCCGAAGGCGCAGAGTCACGCGGCGGCGCAGGGCATCGCCCAGTTCATCCCCGGCACCTGGGCCACCCACGGTGTCGACGGGGACGGCGACGGCGACCGGGACGTGTGGGACCCGAACGACGCGATTCCGTCGGCGGCGACGTACGACTGCGCCCTCGCGGGCTATGTGAAGGACGTCCCGGGGAATTTGACCGAAAACATGCTGGCCTCCTACAACGCGGGGGCCTACGCGGTCATCAAGTACAGCGGTGTGCCGCCCTACGAGGAGACGCAGAACTACGTCAAGCGCATCCTCTCCCTGGAGAAGAGCTTCGCCGCGCCGGTCGGCCGGGTCGACCCGTCCGAGCAGGCGGCCGGAGCCATCCACTACGCGCAGGAGAAGCTCGGCACGCTCTATCTCTGGGGCGGTAACGGCACCGCTGACCAGGGGGGACGCTTCGACTGCTCGGGGCTGACGAAGGCCGCGTACGAGAGCGTGGGGATCACGCTCCCGCGAGTGGCGAACGACCAGTACAACGCGGGGCCGCATCCCGCGCGGGAGGAATTGCTCCCCGGAGATCTGGTCTTCTTCTCGGACGACCTCACCAATTCGCGGGCCATCCGGCATGTGGGCATTTATGTCGGCGGCGGATACATGATCAACGCGCCGCGTCCGGGTGCTGTGATCCGGTTCGACCCGATCGACACACCTGACTACTTCGGTGCCACCCGCGTCACCGAGGATGGCGCGAAAGCGCTCCCCACGACGGTCTGAGCGGTCGGTGAACCCACCCCCTGAGCTGCGAAGACGTATCTCTCTTCGATAACGTCTGCGTGCTCATTCAGTGGATGTTGGAACGTACGGGCAAGGGTCGTGCGTTCCTGTTGTCGTAGCCCGAACAGTCAGCGGACCTACACACCACGGGGGTGGCGGAGCGGCGTATCGCCCTGTGCGCCGAGACAAACCGACGAAGGAGCCGCAGCACCATGGCTGGACTCGCCGACTCCGGGTCGAATCCCGACGTCGACCTGCTGTACGACATCAACGGCCTGGCGAAGGCCGCGCCCCCCTGGGTCGACGAAATCATGGGCTTCATGGGTGAGTTCGGCCTGCTGTTCGCTCTGATCGGAATGGTGGTGTGGTGCTGGTGGGGCGTCAGACGGCGGGGCGGCGAGGACGCGGCCCCGACCGTGGCGGCCCTGGTGTGGGCTCCGCTCGCGGCGGGCGTCGCGGTCCTGGTGAACGTGCCGATACGCGGCTTCGTGGAGCGGCGCAGACCGTTCTACGACCATGAGGGGCTCGAAGTCCTGGTCGACGGCAAGACCGACTTCTCGTTCGTCAGCGACCACGCGACGCTCACCATGGCGCTGGCGGTGGGGCTGTTCCTGGCCAACCGGCGGCTCGGGCTCGTCGCCCTGGTGATCGGGGTGTTGGGCGGGTTCATCCGGGTCTACATGGGTGTGCACTACCCGACCGACGTCGTGGGCGGGCTCGCGCTCGGCACGGCCGTCGCCCTGCTGCTGTCGCCGCCCGCGATGGCGCTGCTGACGCCGCTCATGAGGGCGGTCGAGCAGTCGCGGCGGGGAGCGTGGCTGATCACGGGACGGCAGGCCCGGGCGCGGGTGATCCCCGGTGAGGCGCGGTCCTCGCGGACGGGCAGGCGGGACCTGGCGGCGTAGGCCGCGCGGTCCGCACGCAGGCCGCGGACCGCAGGCGGCGGACCGATGGGGTGACCCCCGGGTGGATTCCCGGGAAGTCACCCCATCGCGTGTTTCCGGCCCTCGGCGCGGGCCAGGCTTCTGGCCCTTCGCGCGGGGCCGCGCCAGCCGCAACTGCAGCGGGCGAAGCAGAAAGGTCCCAGCTCGGCGGTGGTGATCCGGTGCTCCTGGGGGTGCTCCGTGTCGTCCTGCTCTTCCACGCCACCACGGTACCGCCCGCGCGTGACCGTGTGACCGGTTCCGTGACGGCGTTCCCTACCGGTCGTTAACCCTGGAAAAGGGATGGCCCGTGTCGGATGGAGCGGGGGTAGGCGGACCATGGCTGGACGGCAACCGCGGCGTACGCGGATCAGTGATGCGGTCGTTGCGCTCGGCGTGGCCGGCGGGCTGGCCCTCGGTGGTGTCTCGGGGTGCGGCCGCAGCGGGGCGGCGACCGGCGGCGGGGACGGCGGCACGGCCGGCGGTGAGGCGGCGGTGGTGCGGGGGGCCGCGGACGCGCTGGTGGACGCGGGCAGCTCCAAGGCGCGTACGTCGATGGAGATGGCCACCGGCGGTACCCGCGTGACCATCCGCGGTGAGGGCGTCTACGACTACCGGAAGCGGATCGGCCGGCTGGAGGTGCTGCTGCCGCAGGACCCGTCCGGGGCGCCGGTGCGTCGGCCCATCACCGAACTGCTCGCGCCGGGCGCGCTGTTCATGAAGAACCGGGGCGCCGGAGTGCCCGCGGACAAGTGGGTGCGGGTGGACACCGGGACCCTGTCCGACGGGAACCTCGTCACCGGCGGTGCCACCGACCCGTTCACCGCCGCCGAGTTGCTGCGCGGGGCGCGGACGGCGACGTACGTGGGGAGGACGGAGCTCGAGGGCGCCGCGGTGCGGCACTACCGGGGCACCGCGGATCTGCACGAGGCCGCGCAGGCCGCCTCGGCGGCGAACAAGGGGCCGCTCGGCGCGGCGGCGACCGGGTTCGCCACCGCCGAGGTCCCCTTCGACGTCTACCTCGACGACCAGGGACGCATCCGCAAGGTCCGCCACCGCTTCAGCTTCGTGAACGACGAGGAGTCCGCCCCGGTCGCGGTTGCCTCCACCACCCTCCTCTACGCCTTCGGCGCCCCCGCCGAGGTACGCCTCCCGGAGGCCGACGACATCTACGCGGGGCGGATCGCCCAGCAGTCGGGCCATGGGCCGGCCGAGGAGTGAGGGGCGCGAGCCGGTGCACGGGCCGGGATTGACCGGCGTGAACTAGCCCTTATGTGCCATGCGCGGGAGTCGGGTGCTGCCTACCCTGGGAAGCCTCTGACCGTATGAACGTATGGATGAGGTGACGTGCGTGGCTCCGCTCGGGGGTGGTTTGGTTCAGGACCATGTGGCCCTCGCCGAGATCGAGCTGTGCGGGGAGCTGATCATCGCCGCCTCCGCCGCCCAGGGGCCACTCAGCCTGGAGAGCATCGACCAGGTGTTGCGTGTGGCCGAGGTGCGTGCGGAGACGGCGGTCGGGGCGCGTCCGTAGGGGTCAGGTGCGGAGCATGCGGGCGATGGCCTGGGTGGCTTCCTTGACCTTGGCGTCGATCTCGTCGCCGCCCTTGAGGGCCGCGTCCGCGACGCAGTGACGCAGGTGCTCCTCCAGCAGTTGCAGGGCGAAGGACTGCAGCGCCTTGGTGGAGGCGGACACCTGGGTGAGTATGTCGATGCAGTAGACGTCCTCGTCGACCATCCGCTGCAGGCCCCGGATCTGGCCCTCGATGCGGCGCAGGCGCTTGAGGTGTTCCTGCTTCTCGTGGTGGTAGCCGTGGATGCCCCGGTCGTGGTCGGTCACGATCCCCGCCGTCCCCGCCGCCCCTGCTGTTCCGGTGGGCGCAGGGGCGGTTGAATCGATCACATGCGGCGCGGTGGGGGCGTCTTTCGTTCCTGTTGCGGCCGTTACCTCCGTCACGTCCGTCCCGTCCGTTGCGTCCGGGGAGGAGGGCGCGTCCGCGCCGGCCTCGGTGGTCGTCATCGCGTCCTCCTGGTGCAATGGCGGGCGACATATACCCCTGGTGGGTATATCGTACCGAACTTTGCTGGGTATGGGCACTGTGGCCGGTACCGCGGGCGCCGGCCGTGGCGCAGCCGTCGGACCGCCCCCGTGCCCGTCCCCCTGCCCGATGGGTGACACTGGTGGGCGGCCCGTAGCCGTGGCTGGATGGTGCACCTAGCATCAGCCACACCGAACCGATGCACCCCGAGGACCCCACGTGCGCTTTCGTCTGACCCCCAGGGAGACGAGCTTCTACGACATGTTCGCCGCATCCGCGGACAACATCGTCACGGGCTCGAGACTCCTCATGGAACTGCTCGGGGCGGACACCTCTGCCCGGGGTGAGATCGCCGAGCGTATGCGGGCCGCGGAACACGCGGGTGACGACGCCACCCATGCGATCTTCCACCAGCTGAACTCCTCGTTCATCACGCCCTTCGACCGCGAGGACATCTACACCCTCGCCTCGTCCCTCGACGACATCATGGACTTCATGGAGGAGGCCGTCGACCTGGTCGTCCTCTACAACGTCGAGGAACTGCCCAAGGGCGTCGACCAGCAGATCGAGGTGCTCGCGCGGGCCGCCGAACTCACGGCCGAGGCCATGCCGAACCTGCGCACCATGGACCACCTCACCGAGTACTGGATCGAGGTCAACCGCCTGGAGAACCAGGCCGACCAGATCCACCGCAAACTGCTGGCCCACCTCTTCAGCGGCAAGTACGACGCCATCGAGGTGCTCAAGCTGAAGCAGATCGTGGACGTCCTCGAGGAGGCGGCCGACGCCTTCGAGCATGTGGCGAACACGGTGGAGACCATCGCCGTCAAGGAGTCCTGAAACCGTCCATGGACACCTTCGCTCTGGTCGTGACCATCGGCGTCGCGCTCTTCTTCACGTACACGAACGGCTTCCACGACTCGGCGAACGCCATCGCCACCTCGGTGTCGACCCGCGCGCTCACCCCACGCGCGGCGCTCGCCATGGCCGCCGTCATGAACCTGGCCGGCGCCTTCCTCGGCTCCGGGGTCGCCAAGACCGTCAGCGAGGGGCTGATCCAGACCCCCGAGGGCTCGAAGGGCATGGGGATCCTGTTCGCGGCGCTGGTCGGCGCGATCACCTGGAACCTCATCACCTGGTACTTCGGCCTGCCGTCCTCCTCCTCGCACGCCCTGTTCGGCGGCATGGTCGGAGCGGCGCTGGCCGGCGGCACGACGGTGTACTGGGGCGGGGTGCTCGAGAAGATCGTCATCCCGATGTTCGTCTCGCCGATCGTGGGCCTGCTCGCGGGCTACCTGGTCATGACCGCGATCATGTGGATCTTCCGGAACTCCAACCCGCACAAGGCCAAGCGGGGCTTCCGTATCGCGCAGACCGTGTCGGCGGCCGGCATGGCGCTCGGCCACGGTCTGCAGGACGCGCAGAAGACGATGGGCATCGTGGTGATGGCCCTGGTCATCGCCGACGTCGAGGAGTACAGCGACCCGATCCCGGTCTGGGTGAAGATCGCCTGTGCGCTGATGCTGTCGGCGGGCACCTACGCCGGCGGCTGGCGGATCATGCGGACGCTCGGGCGGAAGATCATCGAGCTGGACCCGCCGCAGGGCTTCGCGGCCGAGGCCACCGGCGCGACGATCATGTTCGGGTCGGCATACCTGTTCCACGCGCCGATCTCGACGACGCACGTGATCACCTCGGCGATCATGGGCGTCGGCGCGACGAAGCGGGTGAACGCGGTGCGCTGGGGCGTCGCCAAGAACATCATCCTGGGCTGGTTCATCACGATGCCCGCGGCGGCCCTGGTGGCGGCGGTCTCGTACGGGCTCGTGTACCTGGCGTTCCTGTAGCCGGTGCCGGTGCCGGCGGCTGACACGTGACCCCCGGCGTGTACCGCCCGAAATTGGGCGTACGGCGCGTGCCGCGCGGTACGTGCCGCCCGGGACCTGGCGTGTGATACCTGGCGCCCGGCGCTTGATCCCCGGCGCTTGATCCCCGGCGCCCGGCGCCCGGCGCCCGGAATCCGGCGCATGGCACGTGGCCGTCCGACTCCCTGCATCCGACGGCCCGGCTTTTGACGGCCCTGGGTCCGGCGTCCGACGGCCCGGGGGCCGACGCCCTGTGTCCGGCGTCCGGCAGCTGGTGGCCCGTGCGTCCGGCGTCCGCCGCCCGGTGTTCAGAACCTCTGCCGCGTGCCGCGTGCCGCGTGCCGCGTGCCGCGTGCCGCGTGCCGCGTGCCGCGTGCCGCGTGCCGCGTGCCGCGTGCCGCGTGCCGCGTGGTGTCTCCGGCGTCCCGCACCTGGTGGCATCAGGCAGCGCCCGGCACGGCAGGGGCAGACGAAGAGGCCCGCCCCCGGGTAGTGGGGGCGGGCCCTTCCGCGTCCTCGCGGTGGCACCGCCATGCAGCACCGCGAGGGGTTCGGGTCAGCCGAAGCGGCCGGAGATGTAGTCCTCGGTGGCCTGGACCGACGGGTTGGAGAAGATGCGCTCCGTGTCGTCGATCTCGATCAGCCTGCCCGGCTGGCCGACGGCCGCCAGGTTGAAGAACGCCGTGCGGTCCGAGACGCGCGCGGCCTGCTGCATGTTGTGCGTCACGATGACGATCGTGAACTGCTCCTTGAGCTCACCGATCAGGTCCTCGATGGCGAGGGTGGAGATCGGGTCCAGGGCGGAGCAGGGCTCGTCCATCAGGAGCACCTTCGGCTCGACCGCGATCGCGCGGGCGATGCACAGCCGCTGCTGCTGACCGCCGGAGAGGCCCGATCCGGGCTTGTTCAGACGGTCCTTGACCTCGTTCCAGAGGTTGGCGCCCCGGAGGGACTTCTCGACGACGCCGTCCAGCTCGGACTTCTTGTACTTGCCGTTCAGGCGCAGCCCGGCCGCCACGTTGTCGTAGACCGACATGGTGGGGAACGGGTTGGGGCGCTGGAAGACCATGCCGACCTCGCGCCGCACGGCGACCGGGTCGATGCCGGGGCCGTAGAGGTTCTCGTCGTCGAGCATGACCTTGCCCTCGACCCTGCCGCCGGGCGTGACCTCGTGCATGCGGTTGAGCGTGCGCAGGAAGGTCGACTTGCCGCAGCCGGACGGGCCGATGAAGGCCGTCACGGAGCGGGGCTCGACGGTCATCGAGATGTCCTCGATGGCGAGGAAGGAACTGTAGTAGGCGTTGAGGCCGCTGATGTCGATGCGCTTGGCCATGTGGATCACTGCTTCTTTCGGGTCCGAGTCGCCGAGGGCCGCGTCAGCGACCGGTCTGCGGGGCCTTCCAGCGGGCGATGCCGCGGGCCACCAGGTTGAGGATCATGATGAACGCGATGAGCGTCAGGGCTGCCGCCCAGGCACGGTCGTAGGCCGCGCCGGAGCCGCCGCTGTTGGCGTACTGCAGGTAGATGTACATCGGCAGTGACGCCTGCGGGTCGGAGAAGGGGTTGGCGTTGATCACGCTCGTACCCCAGACCAGCAGCAGCACGGGGGCGGTCTCACCGGTGATGCGGGCGACGGCCAGCATGACACCGGTGGTGATGCCACCGATGGACGTGGGCAGGACGACCTTCAGGATGGTGCGCCACTTCGGGATACCGAGCGCGAGGGACGCCTCGCGCAGCTCGTTCGGGACGAGCTTGAGCATCTCCTCCGTGGAGCGGACGACCACCGGGATCATCAGGATGCACAGGGCGAGCGACCCGGCGAAGCCGGAGTAGCCCATGCCCAGGATCACGATCCACAGGCTGAGGATGAACAGACCGGCGACGATGGACGGGATGCCCGTCATGACGTCGACGAAGAAGGTGACGGCCTTGGCGAGCTTGCCCCGGCCGTACTCGACCAGGTAGATCGCGGTCAGCACACCGACCGGGACCGAGATCAGCGCAGCGATGCCGACCTGCTCCAGGGTGCCGAGCATGGCGTGGTAGATGCCGCCGCCCGGTTCGCTGTCGGCGACGACGCCCATGGAGTGGGTGAGGAAGTAGCCGTCGAGGACCTTCACACCGCGCTTGAGGGTCTCCCAGATGAGGGAGGCCAGCGGGATGACGGCGATCAGGAAGGCGACCCAGACCAGGCTGGTCGCGGTGCGGTCCTTGGCCTGGCGCCGGCCCTCGACCGTGGCCGAGACGGCGTAGGAGCCGAGGACGAAGAGGACCGCGGCGATCAGCGCCCACTGGACGCTGCTGTCCAGGCCGGCCACGGTGCTGATGCCGAGGCCCAGGGCGACGGAGCCCGCGGCGACGGCCCAGGCGAACCACCGGGGGAGCCGGGCGCCGTGCAGGGAGTGCGCGGACTTGGGGGTGATCGTTGAGTGGCTCATGCGTTGGCCCCCGAGTACTCCTTGCGACGGGCGATGATCAGGCGGGCGCCGCCGTTGACCAGCAGGGTGATCACGAAGAGCACCAGACCGGACGCGATCAGCGCGTCCCGGCCCATCACGGTGGCCTCGTTGAACTTGCTGGCGATGTTCTGCGCGAACGTGCCGCCGCCCGGGTCGAGCAGGCTGGCGGTGATGTCGAAGGACGGCGAGAGCACCATGGCCACGGCCATCGTCTCGCCGAGCGCGCGGCCGAGGCCCAGCATCGAGGCGGAGATCACGCCGGAGCGGCCGAAGGGGATCACCGACATGCGGATGACCTCCCAGCGGGTGGCGCCCAGGGCGAGCGCCGCCTCCTGGTGCATCAGCGGCGCCTGCCGGAAGACCTCACGGCTGACGCTGGTGATGATCGGAAGGATCATCAGGGCGAGCAGGACGCCGACGGTGAACAGCGAGCGCGCGGCGCCGCCGTTCCACTCGAAGATCCCGGTCCAGCCGAGGTAGTCGTCCAGCCAGCCGTAGAGGCCGTCCATGTGCGGCACCAGGACGAGGGCGCCCCACAGGCCGTAGACGATGGAGGGCACGGCGGCGAGCAGGTCGATCACGTACGCGATGGTGCCGCCGAACCTGCGCGGGGCGTAGTGCGTGATGAACAGCGCGATGCCCACCGAGACCGGGACCGCGATGACCATGGCGATGATCGACGACACGACGGTGCCGTAGGCCAGGACCGCGATGCCGAACTCCGGCGGGCTGCCGCTGGGGTTCCAGTCGAACGAGGTGAAGAAGTTGGCCTCGTTCTCACTCAGCGCGAGAACGGTGCGGTAGGTGAGGAAGGCCGCGATCGCGGCCATGATCACCAGAACGAGGATGCCGGACCCCCGGGAGAGCCCGAGGAAGACCCGGTCGCCGGGACGGGTGGCGCCGCGTGCGGCACGCTTCTGTTCCGTCGTGGCCGGCGGGGGAACGGGGGGTGGAGCGGTCTGCTGTGTCGATATGTCCATCAGGGTCTCCGGTCTGCGGGGCCTCCCGCTGTTCGGGGGCTCCTGGCGGCGGTGCACCGGACGGTGCGGTCCGGCCCCGGGTGCCGGGGCCGGACCGCACTCGGGGTCAGCTCAGGCTCGTGATGGTCTCGCGAACCTTGGTGATGATGTCCTCGGGCATCGGGGCGTAGCCGGCGTCCGCCAGCAGGCCCTGACCGTCCTCGGAGGCCATGTAGTTCAGGAAGGACTTCGTGGCGGGCAGGGTCTCCGCCTTGTTGCCCTTGTCGCAGGCGATCTCGTACGTCACCAGGACGAGCGGGTAGGCACCCTCGGCGTCCGGGGTGTAGTCCAGCTCCAGCGCGAGGTCCTTGCCGGTGCCGACGACCTTGGCGGCGCCGATGGCGGCCGTGGCGTTCTCGATCGTGGCCTTGACCGGCTCGGCGGCCTCGGTCTTCACGTCGACGGTCGTGATGCCGTCCTTGGCGTAGGAGAGCTCGAAGTACGAGATCGCACCCGAGGTCTGCTTCACCTGCTGCGCCACACCGGAGGAGCCCTGGGCGGACTGGCCGCCCTTGGCCTCCCACGACTTGCCGGGCTCGTAGGGCCAGGCGTCGGGCGCGGCGGCCTTCAGGTACTTGGTGAAGTTGTCCGTGGTGCCGGACTCGTCCGAGCGGTGGAAGGCCTGGATCTTCAGGTCGGGAAGCTTCGCGTCGGGGTTCAGCTTCGCGATCTTCTCGTCGTTCCAGTTGGTGATCTTGCTGTCGAAGATCTCCGAGAGGGTCGCGGCGTCCAGGACGAGCGTGTCGACACCCGGGACGTTGAAGCCGACGGCGATCGGACCGCCGACCATCGGCAGGTCGATGGCCTGGCCGTCGGTGCAGACCTTCTTGGAGTCCTCGATCTCCTCCGGCTTGAGGGCCGAGTCGGAACCGGCGAACGCGGTCTGACCCTGGAGGAACGCGGTGATACCGGCGCCGGAACCGTCGGGGCGGTAGTTGATCTGCGCGTCCTTGCAGGCGGCCGCGTAGTTCTTGACCCAGGCGTCGATCGCGTTCTTCTGCGCGGACGAGCCGGAGGCCTGGAGCTGGCCGGAGGCGTCGGTGCAGTCGATGTTGCCGGCCTGCGCCGTGGCCGAGCTGTCGCCGGCGCCGCTGCTGCCGCCGCTGGTGTCGTCCGAGCCGCACGCCGTGAGGGCCAGGGCGCCGGAGACGGCGAGAGCACCGAGAGCGAGGGCCCGCCGGTTCTTGCGCTGAAGCTTCACTTGAGTTCCTTCCAGGAGCCGCCGTCCTGAATTCCGGCGGCGTGCGGAGTCTTAAGTCGGAGTCCGGGGGGTGCGAGTGCCCGTTCGGCAGGCGGTTCGCATCCCGTAAGGCCGAAATTAGGCAGAAGAGGTGAAGCACCCCATCGTCGTAAATGAACGGGATGTGAACCCCTATGGACGGTACGGTGAGGTCACGGAACGCTTACGTCAAGGACACGGGCGGATACCGGGCGGGAACGGGGCAGTGGGCACGTTCCTACGGGGTGCGCGCGGGTCCGCCGCCGTCATCGTGGCAGCCGTGGCCGCCGCTGTCGCCGTCGCGCGGAAGGTGGTGAGCAGGGCGTCCACCAGGTCCGCGTCCCTCGGCTCGGTGAGCCGGCGGCGGGCCATGTGCGGGGGGAGCCACAGGAGCCGGTCCACCTCGTCGTTGGGCGTGAACGTGCCGGAGACCGCCTCGGCGGCCCAGTAGCGGACGCGCTTGGGGCGGCCGTTCGCCAGATAGTACGCCGACGGGAGTTCGGCCGCCGCCACGGCCGAGTGGCCCGTCTCCTCGGCGACCTCGCGCAGCGCACCGGCGAGCGCGTCCTCGCCGCGCTTCAGCTTCCCCTTGGGCCAGGACCAGTCGTCGTACTTGGGACGGTGGACGAGACACAGTTCGAGCGTGCGCGTGACCGGGGAACGGCGCCACAGGACACATCCGGCCGCCTGGACGGTCAGGCGGCCGGGCCGGCCGGCCCGGCCGGGTGCGCGGGGGTCGCCGGACGTGCGGTCGCGGGTGCGGCCGGAGTCGTGGTCGAGCGGGGTCGAGCCCACCGGGGCCTCCCTGGGTCCTGTCGTCGCATACCTATCGTCCGCCCGCGGGGCGCGCCTTGCGGGGCCATGGGGCCCCCTGCCCATGGGGTCCCCCCGCTCGGGGGAAGCGGAGAGCCCAGGGAGCGAGCACGGTGCCGGGGGCGCGGCGGGGGGGGGGGGGGGG